>NZ_JASAOI010000014.1 GCF_029953285.1 Yinghuangia seranimata
CGCGCGCTGTCGCGCGCGGCGGTCAGCCTATGTACCCCGCGGGTTGTTACTGGGGGTTTGCGGCAAAGGGCCGACGCGGCAGGCTTGCCGCCCTCATCCTTGTCATCCGCTGGTCGATCGACCCTGGATCGGTATTGGCGGCTCACGGGCGAGGTGAGCCGATTGCCGCACGCACTGGTCGGTCTCCAAGGCCCATTCCGGCCCGTGCTGCTTCGGTGGATTTTCGGCCGCTACTCATCAGGACGTCGTCCACGACTGTTCTTGAGGCCCCTGGTCGTGGGCTGTGCTGGGCCCCGGGACGGCGGGTTGGTGAGGCACGCGGCACAATCGTGACCATGACCGCCGATCGCCGCCGCCCCCGTCTGCGTGAGATCGGTGACGAGCCCGACTACCGGTTCACGCTCGCCAACGAGCGGACGTTCCTGGCGTGGATCCGTACCGCGTTGTCGCTGGTGGCGGGTGGGGTGGCGGTGGTGCAGTTCGCGTCGGACCTGGGGTCGCGGCCGCACAGGCTGGCGCTCGGGTTCATCCTGGTGGGGCTGTCGCTGGTGCTGGCGGTGTCGTCGTACCGGCGGTGGTTCCGGGTCGAGCGGGCGATGCGGTTGGGGGACCCGTTGCCGTCGACGCCGATGCCGCTGGTGATCTCGGCGGGGGTCGCCGTGGCCATCACGCTGAGCGTCGTGTTCCTGGCGCTGTGAGCCGGCGTTGACGACCGCGCCGCGCGATCCCGGGCTGCAGCAGGAGCGGACGCGGCTGGCGTGGTCGCGTACGGCGCTGGCGTTCGCGGCGAACGGCGGCCTGCTGCTGCACGCGGGCCACGAGCGCGACGCCTGGCCGTGGCTGCTGCCCGGGGCGCTGGTGATCGCGTTGTCGCTGCTGGTCTACCTGGCGGGTCTGGTGCGCGCGGAGCGGGTCGAGCGGGCGCTGCGGGCGGGCGCTCCGGTGCACGGCGGCCGGTTGATCGTGGCGGTCGGGGCCGCGGCGACGCTGGTGTCGGTGTTCGGCGTCGTCATGCTGGCGACGCGCGCGTAACAGGCCCCGACCCGGAGGTCCGGGTCAGGCGTACCACCACCACGCCTGGCGCAGCCCCTCCGGGATCTGTCCGCCGTCGCGGAGGGTGCGCAGGCCTTTGCGCAGGCCGGTGGTGAGTTCGTCGAGGCCGTCGGCGCCGACGGCCTCGGACCACGCGCCCTGGATGTCGGCGAGTTCGGCCCAGATGATCTCGACGCAGTCGGCGCCGCGCTGGGTGAGGGTGATGCGGCGGGCGCGGCGGTCCTCGGGGTCGGGGCGGCGTTCGACGTAGCCCTGGCGGGCGAGGTGGGTGACGACCTCGCCGGCGGACTGCTTGGTCATGCCGAGGCGGCGGCCCAGTTCGGTGGCGGTGGTGCCGTGCTCGCCGACGAGGGTGAGCGCGAAGCCGTGGGTGGGGCGCACGTCGTCGAATCCGGCGGCGGTCATGCGGTCGGAGAAGACCTGGCTGATGCCGCGCACGGCGCCGACGAGCAGTGTCACGAGTTCCGACCCGGGGTGGGCCCCGGCAACCGCGTCCTTTTGCACGCGGTCAGAGTACCTGTCTATCTGTCCCCGCACGGCCGGAGGGGCCGACTGCTTCACCAGTCGGCCCCTCCTGTTCCGGGTCGCCCCGGGTTTCCCCCGTACGCCGGGTCAGACGTGTACGGACACCGAGCCATCGCGGTGTTCGCCTGCCCGGACGAGCAGTGCCAGCACGATCGCGCACACCAGCGCGATGCCGCTGAGGGTGAACGCCAGGTGCATGCCGTCCAGGAAGGAGGCGTGCGCGGCGTCGGTGATGTGGGGGACGGCCTCGACGGGGGTCTTGGCGTCCACGGGCGGGAAGCCCTGTGCGACGGCGCTCTTCATCTTGTCGGCGTCGCCGGACGACAACGGGCCGAGGCCTTCGGCGGCCCAGTGGCCGGGCAGTGAGGAGGCGACCTTGGCGGACATGACGGCGCCGAGGATCGCGGTGCCGAGCGCGCCGCCGACCTGCATCGCGGCCTGCTGGATGCCGGACGCGACGCCCGCGAGGGCGACGGGGGCGTTGCCGACGATGACGTCGGTGGCGGCCACCATGATCGGGCTGAGTCCGAGGCCGAGCAGCGCGAACACGGGCGCGGTGGCGCCGAGCGAGGCGTCGCTGCCGAGCTGGCCCATCCAGAACATCGCGGCGGCGGAGACGGCGAGCCCGCCGATGATCGGGACGCGCGGGCCGAGCTTGCTCACCAGCGCGCCGGCGAGCCCGGAGCTGAGCATCATCATCAGCGTCAGCGGGAGCATGCGGACGCCCGCCTCGACGGGCGAGAGCCCGCCGACGCCGATCAGGTAGAAGGTGAGGAAGAACAGCGCGCCGAACATGGCGAACGCCATCACGAGCATGAGCCCGATGCCGGCCGAGAAGCTGCGGTTGCGGAACAGCGCGAGCGGCATGAGCGGTTCGGAGGCGCGGCCCTGCCACAGGGCGAACAGCACGAGCAGGACGACGGCGGCGGCGAGGAAGCCGATCGTGTAGGCGCTGGTCCAGCCGTGGTCGCCGGACTTGATGACGCCCCAGACGAGGCTGAACATCGCGCCGGAGAGCAGGGCGACGCCGGGCAGGTCGATGCGTCCGGTCAGGCCGGGTTCGCGGGTGTCGGCGAGGACGGCGAGGCCGACGGCGACGGCGATGAGGCCGACGGGGGCGTTGATGAAGAAGACCGACTCCCAGCCGACGTTCTCGACGAGCAGGCCGCCGACGATGGGTCCGGCGGCGGACGCGGAGGAGATGGCCGCGGCCCAGATGCCGATCGCCATGTTGAGCTTGTCGCCGGGGAAGCTGGAGCGCAGCAGGCCGAGCGCGGTGGGCTGGAGCATGGCGCCGAAGACGCCCTGGAAGACGCGCAGGGCGATGAGCGCGGTGATGTTGCCGGCGACGCCGATGGCGACCGAGGTGAGGGCGAACCCGACGGCGCCGGTGAGGAAGATCGTGCGGTGGCCGTAGCGGTCGCCGAGCTTTCCGGCGGGGATGAGGAAGACGGCGAGGGCGAGCAGGTAGCCGTTGGTGACCCACTGGAGGTCGGACATCGAGGCGCCGAGGTCCTCGGCGATCGACGGGTTGGCTATCGCGACGACGGTGCCGTCGAGGGACACCATCATGACGCCGAGCGCGACGGCGATGAGGGTGAGCCAGGGGTGGCCGCGCAGGCCCTTGTGGGACGCGGCGGAGTCGGGAGAGGGGGAGTGCGGCTGTCGCCGGCCGCGTTCGAGCGTGTCGGTGTTCGGCATGGGTGTTCCCCCGTGGGGTGGTGGTGCGTGGGTGTTGTCCGGCGGGTTCTGCCTCTCGTAGGCTAATGGCACTGAGTGACAGATGGCAATGTGAGCCAAGTTGCACTCGATGGCAGGTGGCATACTCGCGCCCAAAGATGGAAAGGGAGCCTGATCGTGGACCACGGCGCATCCAGAACCAGCGGCACCACCGCGGGCACCGGCGGCCTCGCGACCGCTCCCGCGGGGCTGCGCGAGCGCAAGAAGGAGCGCACCCGCGAGGCGCTCATCGACGCCGCCCTGGAGCTGTTCTGGCGCAAGGGCTACGACGCGACGACGATCGACGAGATCGTCGCCGCGGTCGACGTGTCCCGCCGTACCTTCTTCCGTTACTTCGCGGGCAAGGAGGAGGTCGCCCTCGCGCGCTCCAACGAGGTCGAGCGCTCGCTGGTGGGCGCCCTCGCGGAGCGCCCGTCCGCCGAGCCGCCCGTCGTCGCGCTGCGCCAGGCCACGCGCGCGATCATGGCCGCGCTGGAGGGCGACCCCAAGCGGGGCTCGTCCGAGGCGTACGTGCGCACCCGGCGCCTCATCGAGGCCAATCCGACGCTGATGGCCGCGACCCTGCGGCACGCGATGGAGACCGAGCGCCTGATGGCCGCGGAGATCGCCCGCCGCCAGGGCGTCGACCCGCACACCGACCTGCGGCCCGCGCTCACCGTCAGCTGCTTCAACGCCGTCGTGCGGGTGGCGATGGACGAGTGGACCGAGCGCGGCGCGATGCACACCAGCGAGCTGGCCGCCGCCATCGACGAGGCGTGGCGCGCGATGGCCGGCCTGATCGAGTCGGGCTGGCTGGGCAGCGGCTGGGCGTCGGACGAGGACTGATCCCGGCCGGCGGTAAGGCAATCTGACGATCCGTCGAATTCGTCGTCCGACGAGGCCCAGATTTAACGGACTGACCAGTAAGGTTTGCTCGGCATGCGATGCGTGCCCAAGATCACGTCGCCAGGTCGTGGTCGGTTGGTGTGCCCGCACGTGCGGGCACGACAGCTACGGGGGTGCTCGCCGTGGGGTTCCGTCCGACCCCGATCGACGCACCGGGAGGCGGCCGCGCGCGGCCGCGTGGGGAGGGGTGTCGGCCATGAGCATGTCCGAGTCCGGGGCCAAGCCGCCGACCAGTGCCGACGTCGCCCGGGCCGCGGGGGTCTCGCGGTCGACCGTGTCGTACGTCCTCAACTCGCCGCCCGGTGCCCGGGTGAGCGCCGAGACCCGCGAGCGCGTGCTGAAGGCGGTGCGGGAGCTGGGCTACGCCCCCAGCGCGCCGGCCCGTTCGCTGCGCTCCGGCAACAGCGACGTGGTGCTCTTCCCGCTGCCGCTGCAGCCGATGGGCCAGCTGCTCGAGCAGTTCATCGACGAGTTCACCGAGGCGCTGCGCCGCCAGGACCTGAACCTGCTGATCCACGGCGACCGGTACGCGCGCGGCGTGGACGCGGCGCGTTCGTGGGCGGCGCTGCGCCCGCTGGCCGTGATGGCGGAGTCCGCGCGGCTGACCGACGGCGGCGTGGAGGTGCTGCGCCGCGCAGGCGTGCGGGCGATCTTCGCGTGGGGCCGTGAGGAGCACCCGGGCGTGCCGACGGCGATCTTCGACAACCGCGACACCGGCGCCCAGGCGGTGCGGCACCTGATATCCCGCGGCCACCGCCGGCTGGCGTGCCTGGTGCCGTCGGGCCCGCTGGCGGGTCTGGGCCAGGAGCGGTGGGAGGGCGCGAAGGCGGCGGCCGAGGCGGCCGGCTGCGTGATGCGCCGGGTGGACGTCGGGTACGTGCGCGAGGACATCCTGCGGGTGGTGCGCGGCTGGCAGCAGGAGACCGAGCCGCCGACCGCGGTGTTCGCGGGGAACGACGACTTCGCCCTGATGATCATCTCGGCGCTGCGTGAGTGCGGCTGGACGGTGCCGGGGGACATGGCCGTCGTCGGTGCGGACGACCTGCCGTTCTGCGACCTGGTGTGGCCGCGGCTGACGAGTGTCGCGATGCACACGCGCACGATGGGCGGCGGTGCGGCGGACGCCCTGACGTCGCTGATGGCGGGCAAGCCGTACAAGCACCGCGACCGCATGGTGGTGCACCCGCGCGTGGTGGTGCGCGAGTCGGGCTGACGCCTGACGCCTGACGCCTGACGCCTGACGCCTGACGCCTGACGCCTGACGCCTGACGCCTGACGCCGGGCGCGGGGCGGCCCGCACGCGCGGCCCGCGTCGGGTCGGCGTGCGTCGGTCAGCGGGTACCGGTCAGCCGCGCCGCGGCCCGCCTGGCCGCGGTCAGCGCGTCGGCGCGCGTGGCGCCGGCGAGGCCGAGCACGACCCGCGTGCTGAGCCCTTCCAGCAGGGCGAGCAACTCCGAGGTGTCGGCGTCGAGTTCGTCGACGGTGAAGGCGCCGCGCGCGGTGCCGTCGGCGAGGATCGCGGCCAGGTCGCGCTGCCAGCCGGCGTCGATCTCCTCCTGGGCGCTGCGCAGTTCGTCGTTCCCGGCGGTGCGGGCCCACAGTTCGATCCACAGCATCCAGCGGGGGTCCCGCGCGCCCACGGGCAGGTAGAGGTCGAGGAACAGGTCGAGTTTGCGCGGGGGTTGGACGCGGCGCGCGAGCACGGCGGTGCGTTCCTCGGCGAGCTTGTCCTCGCTCCACCGCAGCGCGGCGAGCAGCAGCTGGTCCTTGCTGCCGAAGTAGTACAGGATGTGGCCGCCGCTGGTGCCGAGGCGTTCGGCGAGGCCCGCCATGGTGAGGCCGGCCAGGCCGTTCTCGGCGATCGCCGTGACGGCCTCCTCGAGCATGCGGTCCCGGGCGAGCTGCCCGTCGCGCCGCCGTGTTGCCACCGGTCTCCCGTCTCTCCCGCCGTGTCCGGGCCCGACCCTATCCGGTGCCGCGGTGACTTTGAACACTGGTCAAGTTTCTCTCTCGTTCCCGGCGAACCCTTGACACCGCGTGGCCTCGCCCTGGACCTTGATTGTCGTTCAAGTTTCTTGAGCGTCATTCAAACTTCAGCGCCCATTCCACCACCCATGAGGGGAGGCACGGTGACCCAGACCCCCGTGCACGCCGCGGCCACGCCCGCCACCCCCGTCGCGGCCGCGCCCGGCTCGGACGAGCTGTTCCAGGTCGAGACGCACGGCATCGACCCCATCCCCGACGCCGAACGGCACGGCGGCGCCAAGGACCTGTTCTGGCTGTGGTTCGGCTCGAACCTGACCTTCACCTACGTCATCAACGGCACCCTCGCGGTCGCCTTCGGCCTGTCCTTCTGGGCCGCGACCGCGGTCGTCGTGCTCGGCGGCCTGGCGTTCTTCGTGGTCAGCGCGCTCGGCCTGGCCGGCATCCGCACCGGCACGGCGACGCTGGTCATCTCCCGCGCCACCTTCGGGGTGCTCGGCAACTTCCCCGCCGGACTGCTCAACTGGGTGGTCGGCATCGGGTACATCATCCTCAACACCGTGGTCGGCACCTTCGCCCTCGAAGCGCTGTTCGCCGATCTGGGCTGGGACGGCGGCGACCCCGCGCTCGCCCTCGCGCTCGCCGTCACCCTGGCGCTGACCTTCGTCGTCGCCATGTGGGGACACGCCACCGTGCAGGCCGCCGAGAAGTGGGCGGCGTACGTGCTGGCCGCCGGCTTCGCGGTCGTCCTCGTCCTCGTCCTGCCCGACGTCGTGACCGGCTACGACCCGGGGCCCGTCGAGGGCGGCACGTTCCACGCCTGGACGCTCGCCCTCGTCGTCATGATCGCCGGCCCCGTCTCCTACCTGCCGATGCCGTCCGACTACACCCGCTACCTGCCGCGCACCACCACGCTGCGCTCCATCACCTGGAGCGGCGCGCTCGGCGGCATGCTCTCCTCGGTCCTGCTCGGCGTCGTCGGCGTCGCGGCCGCCACCCAGGCCGACATGACCGACCCCGTGGAGGGCTTCGCCTCGCTGCTGCCGGGCTGGTTCCAGACGCTGTTCCTGTTCCTGGTGGTCGGCGGGTCGGTCACCAACTCGATCATCACGCTGTACTCCTCGAGCCTGAACCTCCAGGTGCTGGGCATCCCGTGGTCGCGGGCGCGCGGCATCTGGGTCAGCACCGCGTTCATCGCCGCGGGCTCGCTCGCGACGCTGTTCTGGTTCGACTTCACCGAGTCGCTGACCAGCTTCCTGTCCGTGCTGCTGGTCGTGTTCGCGCCGTGGGGCGGCGTGTTCATCGCCGACACCCTCATGCGCCGGTGCCGCTACGACGCGGACGCGCTGCACAACATGTCCGGCGGCGCCTACTGGTACCACCGAGGCTTCCACCTGCCGGGCATGGCGGCGCTCGCCTCCGGCATCGCGGTGGCCGCGCTGTGCGCCGAGTCCGCGCTGTGGACCGGGCCGCTCGTCGCCCCGCTCGGCGGCGACTTCACGCTGCTCGGCGCGGTCGTCGCCGGGCTCGCGTACTGGGCGCTCGCCCGCCGCGAACCGCAGTTCCGGCACGGCGCCTGACCCGAGACGCCCGGGGCCGGAGGACCGCCCCCGTCGGTTCGCCGGCCCCGGGCCCGTAACGCGCAGCCGTATCCGCTCCACCCGCTTCACCCGTACCACCCCTTTGGAGGACCCGTGTCCCGCCCCGCTCCCGCCGACCTCGTCCTGCGCAACGCGCTGATCCACACCGTCGACCCCGACCTGCCCGCCGCCGAGGCCCTGGCGGTGGTCGGCGGCCGGATCGCGTGGCTCGGCGCGGACGCCGACGCGGCGGCGTGGACCGGCCCGGACACCGTCGTCCTCGACGGCGAGGGCCGGCGCGTGCTGCCCGGCTTCGTCGACGCGCACAACCACGTGCGGCTCGGCTCCGACGCCGCGTGCGTCCAGCTCGCGGGCGCGCGCACGCTCGACGAGATCCACGCCCGCATCCGCGCGTGGCACACCGCGAACCCCGACGCCGCCTGGATCGAGGCCGAGGCGTTCGACTACTCGGCGATCCCCGGCGGCCGCATGCCCACCGCCGCCGACCTGGACCCGGTCACCGGCGACGTCCCCGCGATCGTGTTCTCCTACGACGTGCACACCGCGTGGCTCAACACCGCCGCGCTGCGCCTGCTCGGCATCACCCGCGACAGCGACGTCCTCCCGTTCGGCCGCGTGCACAAGGACGAGGCCACCGGCGAACCGACCGGCTTCGTCAAGGACTTCGCGGTGCGCGGGCTGTCCCGCGACGGGCACCGCGCGCTCAAGGCGCTCGGCGTGCCGTGGGCGAGCGACGACCGGCAGTACGGCCGGCTGGCGCGCAGCCTCGACGACGCGATCCGCTTCGGCATCACCACCGTCGTCGAGCCGCAGAACTCCCTCGACGACCTGGCGCTGTTCACCCGCGCCCGCGCCGAGGGCCGGCTGCGCTCACGGATCGTCGCGGCGCTGTTCCACCCCCGCGGTACCACCGACGCCGACCTGGACGAGTTCGCCGCGGCGGCGAAGGAGTTCGACGACGACCGGTTCCGCGTGGGCCCGCTCAAGCTGTACATCGACGACGTCGTCGAGCCGCGCACCGCGGCGCTGCTGGAGCCGTACCGCGGCTGCGCGCACCACCGCGGCGACACGTTCTACCCGGCCGAGGAGTTCGCGGGGCTGCTGGCGAAGCTGGACGCGCGCGGCTTCCAGTGCTTCGTGCACGCCACCGGCGACCGCGGCATCCGCACGGTGCTGGACGCCGTCGAGCACGCCCGCGCCGAGAACGGGCCGCGCGACGCCCGGCACCAGGTCGTGCACGTCGAGTGCCTCGACCCCGACGACGTTTCGCGGTTCCGCGAGCTGGGCGTGGTCGCGTGCATGCAGCCGCGGCACTGCGCGCCGGAGATCGCCGGACCGGGCCAGGACTGGGCGGAGAACGTCGGCGAGGAGCGCTGGCACAAGGCGTGGCCGATGCGGTCGCTGCGCGACGCGGGCGCGGTGCTCGCGTTCTCGAGCGACTGGAACGTCGCCGAGATGGACCCGATGGTCGGCATCTACACCGCGCTCACCCGCAAGCCGCTGGCCGGCGGTGAGGCGTGGATGCCCGCGGAGACGGTCGACGTGGAGACCGCGGTGCACGGCTACACGATGGGTTCGGCGTACGCGAACTTCCTCGAGCACGAGCGCGGTTCGCTGACGGTGGGAAAGCTCGCGGACTTCGTGGTGCTGTCGCGGGACGTGATGGCGGCCGCCCCGGAGGACATCCCCGGCACGGTGTGCGACGTCGTCGTGGTCGGCGGCGAGATCGCCCACCAGGCCTGACCGGGACGCGCGTCGGGCGGCGCGGGCCTGTCCGGGGGATCTTGTCGGCGCTGGGCGTGCTCGACAGCCCTCCTACGCAACGCCGCGGAGCGAGCGCGGCGAGCGAGGAGGGCTGTCAGGCCGAAGGAGGGCCGCAGGGCCCGGCGTGCTGTGCCGGGCGGCGCGGCCCCGGCAAGCCCCTCGGACAGGCACCAGGCCTCGTTGGAGCCCTAGGCCTCGTTGGAGTAGGCGTCGCCGCAGTGGCGGCAGCGGGGGTCGGTGACGGTGGCCCAGTCGGCGATGGGGCGTTCGGAGCCGCCCTCGACGTTCACCCCGCACAGGGCGACCGCCTTGTCGTCGTGCACGACGTGCCATTCGACGCCCGCGGGCTTGTGCGGGTCGGCGCTCGGGGTGTGGCGGGCTCGCATCTTGTCCATGGCAGTGCCTCCTGAACCCACCTTGCGCCACCCCGGGCGGGGCCGCCAGCTCGTTGGGCCGGGGGAGGGAACGCGGAGGGCGGGCCGTCCCGGGATTCGGGGCGGCCCGCCCTCGGCGGTTGCGGCGCGGCGTGTCAGCCCTTGAGGGCCTCGGCGACGGCCTGGGACAGCACGGTGGTGGGGCGGCCGATGAGGGTGCGCAGGTCGGAGGTGATCAGGCCGAGCGCGCCGGCGCGGGTGTGCGTCTCGGCGTCGACGAGGAGGTCGACCAGGCCGGCCGGGAGGCCCGCGCCGGTGAGGATGTCGGCGAACGCCTCGGCGGGCAGGTCGGTGTAGCCGAACTCGGTGCCGGTCTGCTTGGCGACCTCGGCGGCCAGCTCGGTGAGCGACCAGGAGGCGTCGCCGGTCAGCTCGTACACCGCGCCGGCGTGGCCGTCGGTGCTCGCGACGACCGCGGCGGCGTCCGCGTAGTCGGCGATCGCGGCGGCGGCGATGCGGCCCTCGCCCGCGGTGCCGACCTGGCCGCCGTGCTCCAGGGCGCCGGGGAGGTTGGCGGTGTAGTTCTCGAAGTACCAGCCGTTGCGCAGGAACGTGAACGGCAGGCCGGTCGCGCGGATGGCGTCCTCGGTGGTGCTGTGCACCTTCGCCAGCGCGATCGGGTTGGTGTCGGCCTCGACGATCGAGGTGTAGACGATCCGGCCCACGCCCGCCTCGGCGGCGGCGGCCACGGCGGCGGCGTGCTGCGCGATGCGCAGGTCGTTGTCGGGCGCGTTGGCGGAGACCAGGACCAGCGGGTCGGCGCCGGCGAACGCGGCGGCGAGCGTCTCGGGGCGGTCGTAGTCGCCCTCGCGTACCTGGACGCCGAGCGCGGCGAGGTCGGCGGCCTTGGCGGTGTCGCGGACGGCGACGGCGATGTCGGCGGCGGCGACGCCTCGGGCGAGCAGGCTCTCGACGGTCTGGCGGCCCAGGCGTCCGGTGGCTCCGGTGACGACGATCACGGGTTCTCCTCGGTGGTGCGTAGGGGTGACGCGTGGCCGCGCCCGCGCCGACCCCTGACGTGGCCGGTGCTTTCGAGGAGCATGGCACTAACTTTTGGAAAGTGCAATCCTGGGGTGAGTGCTCTCGTGATCGCAGTGCAGTGGAGGTACCGTGGACGCCATGAACACCGAATCGACCGAGACGAACGCCGGCCGGTCCCCGGCGGCGGGCCCCGACGGCGCGCCGGACGACGGCCTGGAGGACGTCGTCTTCGACGTGTTCGCCCGCGGCTGCCCCTCGCGCCCGACGATGGAGCACGTGACCGGCCGCTGGGGCGGGCTGGTGCTCGTCGCGCTCGCCGACGGCGACATGCGCTTCAACGCGCTGCGGCGCCGCGTCGACGGCATCAGCGAGAAGATGCTGGCCCAGGCGCTGCACGCGCTCGAGCGCGACGGCCTGGTGGTCCGCGAGGTCAAGCAGGCCATACCGCCCAACGTCGAGTACCGGCTGACCGAGTTCGGCAGCGGTGTCGTGGAGCGGCTCTCCGGCCTGGTGGAGTTCGTCGAGGCCAACATGGCCGGCGTCCTGGCCGCCCAGCAGCGCTACGACGAGGCGAAAGCCGCGGCCGAGGCCTGACGCGGACAGCGCGTACCGCCCTGCGGACATGACGACGGCGGGGCCGGGAGGTTCGTGAACCTCCCGGCCCCGCCGTGGATGTGACGCTGTGTCAGGTCCGGGGCCGCAGGCGCCCGGAGTCGTGTCGACCGCGCGGCGGGCCTCAGGGTTGAGGACCCCCCAGCTGATCAGCTGCTCGGTGAGCACGCTGGGCGACTGGTCGTAGATGACGGCGAGCGTGCGCAGGTCGTCCTGGCGGATCGACAGCACCTTGCCGTTGTAGTCGCCGCGCTGGCTCTGGATCGTGGCGGCGTAGCGCTGCAGCGGCCCGGCCTTGTCGGACGGGACCTGCGCGAGGCGCTCGAGGTCGAGGACGAGGCGCGGCGGCGGCTCGGCGGCGCCGTTCGGCGTGCCGCCGGGCAGCAGCTCCTGGACCGGAACACCGTAGAAGTCGGCGAGCTCGGCGAGACGCTGCACCGTGACGGCGCGGTCGCCGCGCTCGTACGACCCGACGACGACGGCCTTCCAGCGCCCCTGGGACTTCTCCTCCACACCGTGCAGGGACAGCCCCTGCTGGGTACGGATGGCGCGGAGTTTCGCCCCGAGCTGCTTGGCGTAGTCGCTGGACATCTGGCTCCCAAAACAGGTGACTGACCGTGAAGGCCCACCGGTTCCCTTGTCGAGCCGATGGGGGAGCACCACCGCCGCGCTTCGCGAACCCGGACGCCGGCCTGAATCTCGGCCGACACGTCGCGTGTGTCGCGATTCGCCCGGTGGTCACTCATTGTGAGGTTACGCAGAGTAATTTGGGTCCGTCAAGCCGAACGGGCTAACCCATAGGTACACCCGGACGAATAACGGACCAAGTCCCGGACGGCGATAAGGGCGAAGGTCCCCGTGAATCGGGCTATCCGGTGCGCTCCGTGCAGGCCGTCCGGTTGGTGGGAACTTGGTGGGAAGTCCAGCAAACCAGGAGAGATCATGGCCCTGCTAGTGTGAGGACGTACCTCGACGTCCTTTAAAGCCCGTCCCGTGAGACGGGGAAGGAGGTCTGCATCCGCATGACCAAGCACACCCCTCGCCCCGGCGACCTCGACCCGGCATCCGCCCGGGCGGTCCTGGAGGCCTCCGACATCGCCCGGGTGCTCACCCGGGTGGCCCACGAGATCGTCGAACGCGCCAAGGGCGCCGACGACGTGGTGCTCCTCGGCATCCCGACCCGCGGTGTGGCGCTCGCCCGCCGCCTCGCCGCCCGCCTCGACGACATCGAGGACGCCAAGGTCCCCGTCGGCGCCCTCGACATCACGATGTACCGCGACGACCTGCGGCTGCGCCCGGCCCGCGCGCTCGAGCGGACCGAGATCCCCGCCGACGGCCTCGACGGCAAGCTCGTGGTCCTGGTCGACGACGTGCTCTACTCCGGCCGCACCATCCGCGCCGCGCTCGACGCGCTCAACGACATCGGCCGCCCGCGGGCCGTGCAGCTGGCCGTCCTCGTCGACCGCGGCCACCGCGAACTGCCCATCCGCGCCGACTACGTCGGCAAGAACCTGCCCACCTCGCAGCGCGAGACCGTGCAGGTCCTGCTGGAGGAGTACGACGGCCGCGACGCCGTCCTGCTCGGCACCCGCGGCTCCGCGTCCGCAGCCGCCGCACCGATCGGCGGCGCAGCCGCCCAGGTACCCGCCACCCCGGAAGCGGAGTAAGCCGTGAAGCGTCACCTCATCTCGGCCGCCGACCTCACCCGCGACGACGCGCTGCTGATCCTCGACACCGCCGAGGAGCTCGCGCACATCGCCGAGCGGCCCATCAAGAAGCTCCCGACCCTGCGCGGCCGCACCGTGGTCAACCTCTTCTTCGAGGACTCCACGCGCACCCGCATCTCCTTCGAGGCGGCCGCCAAGCGGCTGTCCGCGGACGTCATCAACTTCTCCGCCAAGGGCTCCTCGGTCTCCAAGGGCGAGTCGCTCAAGGACACCGCGCTGACCCTGCAGGCGATGGGCGCGGACGCCGTCGTCATCCGGCACAACGCCTCCGGCGCCCCGCACACGCTGGCCAACTCCGGCTGGCTGCGCGGCTCGGTCGTCAACGCCGGCGACGGCACGCACGAGCACCCCACGCAGGCGCTGCTGGACGCGTTCACCATGCGCCGCCGCCTCAACGCGGGCAAGGGCGACCTGGAAGGCCGCCGCATCACGATCGTCGGCGACGTGCTGCACAGCCGCGTCGCGCGCTCCAACGTGCTGCTGCTCGCCACCCTCGGCGCCGAGGTCACCCTGGTCGCCCCGCCGACCCTGCTGCCGATCGGCATCGAGACGTGGCCGTGCGAGGTCTCCTACGACCTCGACGCCGTGCTGGCCAAGTCCGACGCGGTGATGATGCTGCGCGTGCAGCGCGAGCGCATGAACGCCTCGTACTTCCCCACCGAGCGCGAGTACTCCCGCCGCTACGGCCTGGACGAGAAGCGCATGGCCGCGCTGCCCGAGCACGCCATCGTCATGCACCCGGGCCCGATGAACCGCGGCATGGAGATCGCCGCCGACGTCGCGGACTCGCCGCGCTCCACCATCGTCGAGCAGGTCACCAACGGCGTCAGCGTCCGCATGGCCGTGCTCTACCTGCTGCTCGGCGGCTCCGAGCCCGCCATCACCACCTCTGAGGAGACCGCGAAGTGAGCACGTACCTGATCAGGAACGCCAAGGTCCTTGGCGGCGACGCGCAGGACGTGCTGGTCTCCGACGGCCGCGTCGCCGGGCTCGGCACCGGCCTGACCGCCCCCGAGGGCGCCCAGGTCATCGAGGCGGACGGCCACGTCCTGCTGCCCGGCCTCGTCGACCTGCACACCCACCTGCGCGAGCCGGGCCGCGAGGACGCCGAGACCGTCGAGACCGGCACCCGCGCCGCCGCGCTCGGCGGCTTCACCGCCGTCCACGCCATGGCCAACACCGACCCGGTCGCCGACACCGCCGGCGTCGTCGAGCAGGTGTGGCGGCTCGGCCAGCAGGCCGGCCGCTGCGACGTGCACCCCGTCGGCGCCGTCACCGTCGGCCTGGCCGGCGAGCGCCTCGCCGAGCTCGGCGCGATGCACGAGTCCGCCGCCAACGTGAAGGTCTTCTCCGACGACGGCAAGTGCGTCCACGACGCCGTGCTCATGCGCCGCGCCCTGGAGTACGTGAAGGCGTTCGACGGCGTCGTCGCCCAGCACGCCCAGGAGCCGCGCCTGACCGAGGGCGCCCAGATGAACGAGGGCACCGTCTCCGGCGTGCTCGGCCTGCGCGGCTGGCCGGCCGTCGCCGAGGAGGCGATCATCGCCCGCGACGTGCTGCTCGCCGCGCACGTCGGCTCCCGCCTGCACGTGTGCCACGTGTCCACGGCCGGCTCGGTGGAGATCATCCGCTGGGCCAAGTCGAAGGGCTGGGACGTCACCGCCGAGGTCACCCCGCACCACCTGCTCCTCACCGACGAGCTGGTGCGCACCTACGACCCGGTTTACAAGGTCAACCCGCCGCTGCGCACCGCCGAGGACGTGACCGCGCTGCGCGAGGGCCTCGCCGACGGCACCATCGACGCGGTCGCCACCGACCACGCCCCGCACCCGTCCGAGGACAAGGACTGCGAGTGGGCGGTCGCGGCCATGGGCATGCTCGGCCTGGAGACCGCGCTGTCCATCGTGCAGCAGACCATGGTCGACACCGGGCTGCTCGACTGGGCCGGCGTCGCCGACCGCATGTCGGTGCGTCCCGCCCGTATCGGCCGCCTCGACGGCCACGGCCGTGCCGTCGCGGTCGGCGAACCGGCGAACCTGGTGCTGGTCGACCCGAGCGCACGGCGTACGGTCGAACCGTCCGAACTCGCCTCGCGAAGCGGCAACACGCCCTACGCCGGGATGGAACTGCCCGGCCGGGTCGTGGCCACCTTCCTGCGCGGCGTACCGACGGTGATCGACGGGAAGCTGGCGTGACCACTCTTCTGCACCTGCAGCTCGCGGCCGACGAGAAGAAGTCCGCGGGGGTGTCCGACTGGGGCGGCTACCTGCTCTGGGTCGGGATCTTCGCGGTCCTCATCCTCGGCGTGTACGCCCTGATGTGGCGCGCGTGGAAGAAGCGCGGCGCCCGCCAGGCCGCGCTGCCCGCGCCCGCCACTGTGCCTGCTGGCGCGCCTGCCGACCCCGGCACGCCGCTGCTCCCGGAGCTGTCCGGGCGCTACTTCGGCTCCACCACCGCCGGCCAGTGGCTCGACCGCATCGTCGCGCACGGCCTGGGCACCCGCAGCGCCGCCGACCTGACCCTGACCGAAAAGGGGTTGCGGGTCGACCGGCCCGCTGCGGCAGGCTTCTACATCCCGGCAGCCGACCTGGTGGGCGCCCGCTTCGAGAAGGCGGTCGCCGGCAAGGTCCTGCCCGAGGGCGGCCTGCTGGTGGTCACCTGGAAGCTCGGCGACACCGAACTGGACTCCGGGTTCCGCGGCGACCACGCCGCCGAACACGACGCGTGGGTCGACGCCGTCAACCGCCTGGTGGCGGGCGACGTACCGACCCCGACCGGCACGAACAAGGAAGGCACCGCACAGTGACCGCTCAGAACGCCAAGGCCGCGGGCCCAGCCGTCCTCGTGTTGGAGGACGGCCGCACCTTCCGCGGCAGCGCGTACGGCGCGGTGGGGGAGACCTTCGGCGAGGCGGTGTTCTCCACCGGCATGTCCGGTTACCAGGAGACGCTGACCGACCCCTCGTACCACCGCCAGGTCGTCGTCATGACGGCGCCGCACGTCGGCAACACCGGCGTCAACGACGACGACCCGGAGTCCTCGCGGATCTGGGTGTCCGGGTACGTCGTGCGCGACCCCGCCCGCCGCCCGTCCAACTGGCGCTCGCAGCGCACGCTCGACGACGAGCTGGTGAAGTACGGCGTCGTCGGGATCTCCGGCATCGACACCCGCGCGCTGACCCGCCACCTGCGCGAGCGCGGCGCGATGCGCGTCGGGATCTTCTCCGGCGCGGCGCTGGCCGACGACGCCACGCTGCTGGCGAAGGTCCGCAACGCGCCCGAGATGGCCGGCGCGGACCTGGCCGGCGAGGTCGCCACGGCCGAGCCGTACGTCGTCCCCGCGATCGGGCCCGACGGCGAAGCCGTCCCGATCGGCGCAGCGAAGTTCACGGTCGCGGCCGTCGACCTCGGCATCAAGGGCATGACCCCGCACCGCATGGCCGAGCGCGGCATCGAGGTGCACGTGCTGCCCGCGAACTCCACCGCCGAGGACATCTACGCCGTGAACCCCGACGGCGTGTTCTTCTCGAACGGCCCCGGCGACCCGGCGACCGCCGACCACCAGGTCGCGGTGCTGCGCGAGGTGCTCGGCCGCGGCACGCCGTTCTTCGGCATCTGCTTCGGCAACCAGATCCTCGGCCGCGCGCTGGGCTTCGGCACCTACAAGCTCAAGTACGGGCACCGCGGCATCAACCAGCCGGTGCAGGACCGCACGACCGGCAAGGTCGAGGTCACCGCGCACAACCACGGCTTCGCCGTCGACGCGCCGCTGGACGAGGTCTCCGAGACGCCGTTCGGCCGTGTCGAGGTCACCCACGTGTGCCTGAACGACAACGTCGTCGAGGGCCTCGGCCTGCTCGACCGGCCCGCGTTCAGCGTGCAGTACCACCCCGAGGCGGCGGCCGGCCCGCACGACGCCGCCTACCTGTTCGACCGCTTCGTATCGCTGATGTCCCAGATGGAGAGCAAGAGTGCCTAAGCGCAACGACCTGAAGTCCGTCCTGGTCGTCGGCTCGGGCCCGATCGTCATCGGACAGGCCGCCGAGTTCGACTACTCCGGCACGCAGGCCTGCCGCGTCCTCAAGTCCGAGGGCCTGCGGGTCATCCTGGTGAACTCCAACCCGGCGACGATCATGACCGACCCGGAGGTGGCGGACGCGACGTACGTCGAGCCGATCACCCCCGAGTACGTCGAGAAGATCATCGCCAAGGAGCGCCCCGACGCGCTGCTGCCGACCCTCGGCGGCCAGACCGCGCTCAACACCGCGGTCTCGCTGCACGAGAACGGTGTGCTGGCGAAGTACAACGTCGAGCTCATCGGCGCGAACATCGACTCGATCCAGAAGGGCGAGGACCGCGACCTGTTCAAGGGGGTCGTGGAGCGCGTCCGCGAGAAGATCGGGCACGGCGAGTCCGCGCGCTCGGTCATCTGCCACTCGATGGAGGACGTGCTCGCCGGCGTCGAGACGCTCGGCGGCTACCCCGTCGTCGTGCGCCCGTCCTTCACCATGGGCGGCGCCGGCTCCGGCTTCGCGCACGACGAGGAGGACCTGCGCCGCATCGCCGGACAGGGCCTCACGCTCTCGCCGACCACCGAGGTGCTCCTGGAGGAGTCCATCCTCGGCTGGAAGGAGTACGAGCTGGAGCTGATGCGCGACAAGCACGACAACGTCGTGGTCGTCTGCTCCATCGAGAACTTCGACCCGATGGGCGTGCACACCGGCGACTCGATCACCGTCGCGCCCGCCATGACGCTGACCGACCGCGAGTACCAGCGGCTGCGCGACATCGGCATCGCGGTGATCCGCGAGGTCGGCGTCGACACCGGCGGCTGCAACATCCAGTTCGCGGTCAACCCGGACGACGGCCGCATCATCGTCATCGAGATGAACCCGCGCGTGTCGCGCTCCTCGGCGCTGGCGTCCAAGGCGACCGGCTTCCCGATCGCGAAGATCGCCGCGCGCCTCGCGGTCGGCTACACGCTCGACGAGATCCCCAACGACATCACCCGCGAGACCCCCGCGTCGTTCGAGCCCACGCTCGACTACGTGGTCGTCAAGGTGCCGCGCTTCGCGTTCGAGAAGTTCCCGCTCGCCGACGCCACGCTCACCACGACCATGAAGTCGGTCGGCGAGGCCATGGCGATCGGCCGCAACTTCACCGAGGCGCTGCAGAAGGCGCTGCGCTCGCTGGAGAAGAAGGGCTCGCAGTTCTCCTTCGCCGGCACCCCGGGCGACAAGGCGACGCTGCTCGACATCGCGCAGACCCCCACCGACGGCCGCATCAACACCGTCATGGAGGCGATCCGGGCCGGCGCCACGCCGGAGGAGCTGTTCGACGCGACCCGCATCGACCCGTGGTTCCTCGACCAGCTCTACCTGATCCACGAGGTCGCGCAGGAGATCGAGGCCGCCTCCGAGCTCACCCCCGAGCTGCTGCGCCTGGCCAAGCGGCACGGCTTCTCCGACGCGCAGGTCGCCGCGATCCGCGGTCTGCGCGAGGACGTCGTCCGCGAGGTCCGGCACGCGCTCGGCATCCGGCCGGTCTACAAGACGGTCGACACGTGCGCCGCCGAGTTCGCCGCGAAGACCCCGTACCACTACTCGTCCTACGACGAGGAGACCGAGGTCGCGCCGCGCGAGAAGCCCGCCGTGATCATCCTGGGCTCCGGCCCGAACCGCATCGGCCAGGGCATCGAGTTCGACTACTCGTGCGTGCACGCCGCCTTCGCGCTCGCCGACGCGGGCTACGAGACGGTCATGGTCAACTGCAACCCGGAGACCGTGTCCACGGACTACGACACCTCCGACCGCCTGTACTTCGAGCCGCTCACGCTCGAGGACGTGCTGGAGATCGTGCACGCCGAGCAGCAGGCCGGCCCCGTCGCGGGCGTGCTCGTGCAGCTCGGCGGGCAGACCCCGCTCGGCCTGGCGCAGGCGCTCAAGGACGCGGGCGTGCCGATCGCGGGCACCTCGCCCGAGGCGATCCACCTCGCGGAGGAGCGCGGCGCGTTCGGCCGCGTCCTGCACGAGGCGGGGCTGACCGCGCCCAAGCACGGCACGGCGTTCTCGTTCGAGGAGGCCAAGGCCATCGCGGACGAGATCGGCTACCCGGTGCTGGTGCGCCCGTCGTACGTGCTCGGCGGCCGCGGCATGGAGATCGTGTACGACGAGGAGTCGCTGGCGACCTACCTCGAGCAGAACGCGGGCCTGGTCTCCGAGCACCCGGTGCTCGTGGACCGGTTCCTCGACGACGCCATCGAGATCGACGTCGACGCGCTGTACGACGGCGAAGACCTGTACCTCGGCGGCGTCATGGAGCACATCGAGGAGGCCGGCATCCACTCCGGCGACTCGGCGTGCGCGCTGCCGCCGATCACGCTGGGCGGCTTCGACATCAAGCGGCTGCGGGCGGCGACGCTCGGCATCGCCGCGGGCGTCGGGGTGCGCGGCCTGATCAACATCCAGTTCGCGCTGGCCGGCGACATCCTGTACGTGCTCGAGGCCAACCCGCGCGCCTCGCGCACCGTGCCGTTCGTCTCCAAGGCGACCGCGGTGCCGCTGGCCAAGGCGGCCGCGCGCGTCTCGCTCGGCGCGACGATCGCCGAGCTGCGCGCCGAGGGCCTGCTCCCGGCCGAGGGCGACGGCGGGACGCTGCCGATGGACGCGCCGATCGCGGTCAAGGAGGCGGTCCTGCCCTGGAACCGCTTCCGCGACGAGCACGGGCGCGGCGTCGACACCGTGCTGTCGCCGGAGATGCGCTCGACCGGCGAGGTCATGGGCATCGACGCGCACTTCGGCACCGCGTACGCCAAGTCCCAGGCGGGCGCCTACGGCGCGCTGCCGACCAAGGGCCGCGCGTTCGTCTCGGTCGCCAACCGCGACAAGCGCTCGATGGTGTTCCCGGTCAAGGCGCTCGTCGACCTCGGCTTCGAGATCCTGGCGACCGCGGGCACCGCGGAGGTGCTGCGCCGCAACGGCGTCGAGGCCACCGTCGTGCGCAAGCACAGCGAGGGCCCGGGCCCGAACGGCGAGCCGACCATCGTCCAGCTGATCCACGACGGCGGCGTCGAGCTGATCGTCAACACGCCGTTCGGCACCGGCGGCCGCCTGGACGGCTACGAGATCCGCACGGCGGCGGTCAGCCGCGGCGTCCCGAGCATCACCACGGTGCAGGGCTTCGCGGCGGCGGTGCAGGGCATCGCCTCGCTGAGCGCGGGCGACATCGGGGTGCGCTCGCTGCAGGAGCACGCCGAGCACCTGATCGCCGCGCGCGAGAGCTGACGGCATGACCGAGGGGTCCTCCGGGGAGTCGCCTGGGGGACCCCTTGGCATGCCCGTGCGCACGACCCGGCCGGCCCGCGGCCGGCCACCTTCGAGGACGAGGACACGACACTCCAGATGATCTACCCGCTGTTCTTCAAGTACGTCTTCCGCAACCTCGACGCCGAGCAGGCCCACCACCTCGGGTTCGGGGCGATCCGCGCGGTCGGCCGCGTGCCCGGCGGGCGGCAGGCGATGGCGAAGGTGCTCGCGCCGCGCGACCCGGCGCTGGCGGTGCGCGCGTTCGGCATCGACTTCCCCGGCCCGTTCGGGCTCGCCGCGGGCTTCGACAAGAACGCCGTGGGCATCGACGAACTGGGCGCGCTCGGCTTCGACTTCGTCGAGATCGGCACGGTCACCGCGCAGCCGCAGGACGGCAACCCGAAGAAGCGGCTGTTCCGGCTCGTCGCGGACCGGGCCGTGGTCAACCGGATGGGCTTCAACAACGACGGCGCCGCGGCCGTCGCGGCGCGGCTGCACGCGCGCGGTCCGCGCCGCCCCAAGCGGCCGACCGTGCTGGGCGTGAACATCGGCAAGACGAAGGTCGTCGCGGAGGCCGACGCGGTCGCCGACTACGTCGCCTCGACGGAGAAGCTCGCCCGCTACGCCGACTACCTCGTGGTCAACGTCTCCTCGCCGAACACACCGGGGCTGCGCAACCTCCAGGCCGTCGAGGTGCTGCGGCCGCTGCTGGCGGCGGTGCGGGACGCGGCGGACCGCACGGTGACCGCGCGGCGCGTACCGCTGCTGGTGAAGATCGCTCCGGACCTGGCCGACGAGGACGTCGACGCGGTCGCCGACCTGGCGCTGGAACTGGGCCTGGACGGCATCATCGCGACCAACACGACGATCAGCCGCGAGGGGCTCGACTCCTCGGCGGAGGAGGTCGAGGCGTGCGGCGCCGGCGGGCTGTCGGGCGCGCCGCTGAAGGCCCGCTCCGTGGAGGTCCTGAGGCGGCTGCGCGCCCGCGTGGGGGACCGCCTGGTGCTGGTCGGGGTGGGCGGCGTGGAGACCGCCGACGACGTCTGGGAGCGCCTGGAGGCCGGGGCGACGCTGGTGCAGGGGTACACCGCGTTCATCTACGAGGGGCCGTTCTGGGGCCGGAAGATCCACAAGGGGCTGTCCGCGCGGCTGCGCGCGTCCGGGCGCCTGTCGATCGCGGACGTGACGGCGACGGCGCCGTCGACGCCGGCCTAGCGGGGGCGGGCCCCGGTGGCTGCCCGGAGGACCAGCTTCCCGGCCTCCCCGGCGTCTTCCAGGGCCTCCAAGGCGCCTTTCCGGGCGTCTCCCCGGGCGTCTTCCGGGGCACAGAGCTCAACGCATTCCTTGTCTGAACCTGAATCGGAGAGAGGGACTTCCATGGTCCAGCCGTTCGGCACCCGTCTGCGCACCGCGATGGACGAGCGCGGGCCCCTGTGCGTCGGCATCGACCCGCACGCGGCCCTCCTGCGGGCCTGGGGGCTCGATGACGACATCGCGGGCCTGGAGACCTTCACCCGCACGGTCGTCGACGCGCTCGCCGACCGCGTCGCCGTCCTCAAGCCGCAGAGCGCGTTCTTCGAGCGCTTCGGCTCGCGCGGCATCGCCGTCCTGGAGCGCGCCGTCGCCGACGCCCGCGCCGCCGGGGCCCTGGTGATCATGGACGCCAAGCGCGGCGACATCGGCTCGACGATGGCCGGCTACGCGGCCGCGTACGTCGACAAGAACAGCCCGCTGGCGTCGGACGCCGTGACCGTCAGCCCGTACCTCGGGTTCGGCTCGCTGCGGCCTGTGCTCGACCTGGCCGCGGAGCACGGCGCGGGCGTGTTCGTGCTCGCGCTGACGTCCAACCCCGAGGGCGCCGAGGTGCAGCGCGCGACGGCCGCCGACGGCGGCAGCATCGCGGCGCTGATGCTGCGGCACATCGCCATGGAGAACCTCGGGGCGAGCGGACTCGGCTCGGTCGGCGCGGTCGTCGGCGCGACGCTGGGCGACGTCGGCGTCGACCTGGCCGTCAACGGTCCGCTGCTGGCACCCGGCATCGGGGCCCAGGGCGCGACCCCGGCGGACATCCCGACGGTCTTCGGCGCGGCCGCGCGCAACGTCGTCCCGAGCGTGAGCCGCGAGGTGCTGCGGCACGGGCCGTCGGTGGAGGCGCTGCGCGAGGCGGCGGCGCGCTACGCGGAGGAGTGCCGCGCGGCGATCGGCTGAGCGGGCTCAGGCGGTCCCGTCGTCGTTCCTGCGCATCACCGACAGGCCCACGCCCGCCGCGGCCGCCGCGGCCACCAGTGCTCCGCCGAGGAACAGGACCAGGTTCGTCTGCTGGTCACCGTCGGGTGTGGACGTGGTGCTCTGGTACGCGGCGGTCTCGGGCTGCGGCGTGATCGACACGTCGGCGCGGCCCGGCGTGTCCGAGGCGCGCGAGACCGTCACGCTCGCCTCCGGCGCGGGCGCGGCGGCGTGTGCGACCGCGGTGGGGCCCGCCAGCAGCAGCGCGGCCGTGACTCCGGTGGCGGCTGCGATGCGGCGCGCACGGGGGATGCGGATGCGGGGCGACGGCATAGTGGGCTCCCGAGGTCGGTGGGCTGCGCGTGCGGGACGCGGCGCGGTGGAGCGGCTGCTCCGGTGCGGTTCCTCGACCGTATGCGCGGCGCGGTTAGCAAACGGTCGCCAAAGGTCCCGAAACGGACGGTCGGCGGCAAGTCGATGGGCGGCTGTTACACGACCGAGGTATTGGCGCGGCGCCCGGCCTGGCAAATGGGGCGAATCGCAGGATTCGGTCATGATGTGAGGCGTGACCACGCCCCCGGGCCGGCTCCGGCCCCGCCGCCGACGGCCCGCACACACCGCGCCGCCCGCCGCCGCGACGGTCGGCGGCGGAGCGGAGCCGGGCACCGGATCAGGCCAACCCGACGGTGCTCTCGGCTGCAAGCTGCGCCGGTGACGGTCGATCATGGCCGAGGACGACCGGGATCGGGGCGAGGACCGATCAGGAGACGGGCGGAAGTCGACCGGTAACGGGACGGGACGCGACCGGACGCCGGGGCCCGGCGAGGGCCGCTGGCAGGTCCCGCCGTTCTTCCTCCCGCACCTGCTCCCCGGCCGTTCCAAGCCGGCGCGGCGCGGCGGGTACCCGGGCGCGCCGCGCGGATTCCGGCCGTCGACCCGGCTGCGCATCGCGGTCGGGACGGCCGCCGTGTTGTGCGTGGTCGCGGCCGTGCTCTGGTGCGGCGCCGAGGACGGCCCGGACAACGCGATCATCGCGTCCGCCCTGTTCGCGGTGGGTGTGACGACCCTGGTGGGGGTGTTCGTCGCGGCCGGAATCAGCCGCCGCAGGCGGCGCGTCCGGGAGCGCCGCCGGTCGAGGTCGTCGTCGACGGGCGGCGGGTGACGGTGCGGGACCACGGGCCCGGCTTCCCCGCGGTGATCGGCGCGACGCTGACCTTCGGGACGGCGGAGGACGGCGGCGCGCTCGCCGTCCTCGAGCTGCCGGCCGCCGGGCGCTCCGATATGTCACGTTCGTAGGAGAGAAAGGCTTCTGCACGGTCGAACACAGTGTCTGTTCGTCCTCCTAACGTGCCCTGGGGTGGTCTTTTCGGCGGTTTCGGGCGACGTGGCGCGTTCCGCGGACTAGGCTCCCTCACGAGCTCACTCGGTAGAGCGTTTCGCGTTGCCGCGAACGCTGTGACCAGCTAGGTTCCACACTTGCGGTCGCCCAAAGAGGGGCGGCCGGAACACAAACCATCCGGTGTATGAAGTCCGAGGTGACACGGCGTGGCTCTTCCGCCCCTGACCCCCGAACAGCGCGCAGCCGCGCTCGCGAAGGCCGCTGAGGCTCGGCGGGAGCGCGCCGCGGTGAAGAACCGACTCAAGCACTCCAACGCCTCGCTGAGCGAGGTGATCAAGGAGGGCCAGACCAACGACGTCATCGGCAAGATGAAGGTCTCCGCCCTGCTCGAGTCCCTGCCCGGCGTCGGCAAGGTCCGCGCCAAGCAGCTCATGGAGAAGCTGTCGATCTCGGAGACCCGTCGCGTCCGCGGCCTGGGCTCGAACCAGATCGCCTCGCTGGAGCGCGAGTTCGGCGGCGGCAAGTAAGCTCGTCCGCCGACGACCGCCCTCTACGGCAGAACGGCTCTGAGATCAGCACCATGCACGACTCCACGCAGCAGCGCCGACTCACCGTGCTCTCCGGCCCCTCCGGGGTCGGCAAGAGCACGGTGGTCGCGCACCTCCGCGGCCAGCACCCCGACGTGTGGCTGTCGGTGTCCGCGACCACGCGGCGCCCCCGCCCGGGCGAGGTCGACGGCGTGCAGTACCACTTCGTCGACAACGAGCAGTTCGACAAGCTCGTCGCGTCCGACGAACTCCTCGAATGGGCGGAATTCGCGGGAAACCGCTACGGCACGCCGCGCCAGCCGGTCCTCGACCGGCAGGAGGCCGGGGTTCCGACGCTTCTGGAAATCGAACTCGAGGGCGCCCGCCAGGTCCGTCAGGCCATGCCCGACGCGCTCCTGGTCTTCCTGGCCCCGCCGTCCTGGGACGAGCTGGTCCGCCGCCTGGTCGGCCGCGGCACCGAGTCGCCCGAGGTCATCGAGCGGCGGCTCGCGCAGGCGAAAGTCGAATTGGCGGCCGAATCCGAATTCGACGTGACGCTCGTGAACACGTCCGTCGAGGATGTCTCGCGCGAACTGCTAGCCTTGATGAACGTTTCCTGAATCGAATGAGATCCTCGCCGCCGAGTTCCCGCTGGGCCTGATCGGCGGCGCCGGGTCGTTAGGGAAGGCCCCGCCTTGTCTGTCTCCTCCTCCGCGCCCGAGGGCATCATCAACCCGCCCATCGACCAGCTCCTTGAGATCGCTGACTCGAAGTACAGCCTGGTCATCTACGCGGCGAAGCGGGCTCGGCAGATCAACGCCTACTACTCGCAGCTGGGCGAAGGCCTGCTGGAGTACGTCGGCCCGCTGGTGGACACCCACGTCCACGAGAAGCCGCTGTCGATCGCGATGCGCGAGATCAACTCGGGCATGCTGACCGCCGAGCCGATCGAGGGCTGAGCGCCTTCCCCTCGGTTCCCGCGGGACCTGCTCTTTCGGGCCCGGCCGTCGTTTTGACGGCCGGGCCCGACGCATGTGCGGGGCTTTTGCGGGGCGGGCCCGGCCGGTCCCGCGCCCGGCCCGGATCTTGACGCCGTGCATCTCCGGTCCGGATCTTGCCGCCGTGCATCTTCGGGTCCGGATCTTGACGGGGATTCCCACGACCCCCTATCCCTGACGCTATGTCAGATTCGGGGCGGGCCGTGCCCGTCGACACCCTCCTCGACACGCCGCTGCACCAGGCCGCGGACCGCGCCCGCGCGCTCAAGGACGCCGGCTTCGACGGCGTCTTCACCTTCGAGGGCCCGCACGACGTCTTCCTCCCGCTCGTCCCGGCCGCGGCCGCCGGGCTCGACGTGATGACCAACATCGCCGTCGCGTTCCCGCGCAGCCCCGTCCACCTCGCGCACGCCGCCTACGACCTGCACCACGCGTCGGGCGGCCGCTTCCGCCTCGGGCTCGGCACCCAGATCAAGGCGCACATCGAACGCCGCTACGGCGCGACCTGGTCGCAGCCCGTCGAACGGATGGCCGAGACGCTGCGCGCGGTCCGGACGGTCCTGGACTGCTGGCAGACCGGCGAGCGGCTGGCCTTCCACGGCGAGTTCTTCGACCTGACCCTGATGCCGCCCACCTTGTCGCCGGGCCCCAACCCGTACGGCGTCCCACCCCTGCTGGCCGGCGGGGTGGGCCCGCGCATGCTGCGGATGGTCGCCGGCACCGCCGACGGCCTCCTCGTCCATCCGTTCAACACCGAGGCCTACCTCGCCGGACCGCTGCACACCGCCGTCACCGCCGGCCTGGCCGAGGCGGGCCGCGCCCGCGCCGACCTCTCCGTCGTCCTCGACGTCATCGTCGCCGCCGGCCGCACCGAAGAAGAACAGGCCAAAGCCCTCGCCGGCGCCCGCGCGATGGTCGCCTTCTACGGCTCGACCCCCGCCTACCGCCCCGTCCTCGACGCCGAAGGCTACGGCGACCTCCAACCCGAACTCCACGCCCTCACCAAAGCCGGCCGCTGGTCCGACCTCCCCGCCGCCATCGACGACACCCTCCTGGCCCGCCTCGTCGCCATAGGCACCCCCAAACAGGCCGCCGCCACCCTCCACCACCGCATCAAAGCCTCCGGCGCCGACCGCCTGGGCTTCTACCTCCCTTACCAGGCCGACGACCAGACCGTCTCCGAAGTCCTCGACGCGCTCCGGGGGTGAGAGTGCCGTCACAGGGTGGCCCGTTCGCTTGGGGTGTCGGGGCGTCGCTACGCTCGAAGGGCCGGCTTGGCCGGGTCGAGACTTCGGGCGTCAGCCCCTAGCGCTTACAGGAGCGGCAGCGATGACCAACCCCCGTCCCCGTGTGGTGCTCGGTGTCGCGGGCGGGATCGCCGCGTACAAGGCGTGTGAGGTGTTGCGGCGGTTCACGGAGTCGGGGCACGAGGTGCGGGTTGTGCCGACGGCCAGTGCGCTGCAGTTCGTCGGGGCGCCGACGTGGGCCGCGTTGTCGGGGCAGCCGGTGGCCACCGAGGTGTGGGACGCGGTGCACGAGGTGCCGCATGTGCGGATCGGGCAGGCCGCGGATCTGGTCGTTGTCGCTCCGGCCACGGCGGACCTCCTGGCCAAGGCCGCGCACGGGCTCGCGGACGACCTGCTGACGAACACGCTGCTGACCGCGCGTTGTCCCGTCGTGTTCGCGCCCGCGATGCACACCGAAATGTGGGAGCACCCCGCGACGCAGGAGAACGTCGCAACGCTGCGCCGCCGCGGGGCGATCGTGCTCGAGCCGGCTGTCGGCCGGCTCACGGGCAAGGACACCGGCAAGGGCCGGCTGCCCGACCCGGAGGAGATCTTCCGGACGGCGCGCCGTGCACTCGTGCGCGGGAACCAGACCCCGGACCTCACCGGGCGGCACGTGGTGATCTCGGCGGGCGGCACGCGCGAGCCGCTCGACCCGGTGCGGTTCCTCGGCAACCGGTCGTCGGGCAAGCAGGGGTACGCGCTGGCCCGCACCGCGCTCGCGCGCGGCGCGCGGGTCACGCTGGTCGCGGCGAACGTCGCGCTGCCCGACCCCGCCGGGGCCGACGTCGTGCCTGTGGGCACCGCCGTCGAGCTGCGGGAGGCCGTCGTCAAGGCGGCCGCGGACGCCGACTGCGTGGTCATGGCCGCCGCGGTCGCCGACTTCCGGCCCGTCGCGTACGCCGGCGGCAAGATCAAGAAGACCGACGCCGAGCCGGACCCCATCGCGCTGGTCAAGAACCCCGACGTGCTCGCCGAGATCTCCCGCGACCGGGTGCGCGCCGGGCAGGTGGTGGTCGGCTTCGCCGCCGAGACGGACGACGTGCTCGCGTACGGCCGCGCCAAGCTCGCCCGCAAGGGCTGCGACCTCCTCGTGGTGAACGAGGTCGGCGAAACCCGCACATTCGGGGCGGACGGAAACGAGGCGGTCATCCTCGGCGCGGACGGCAGCGACACGCCCGTACCGTTCGGCCCGAAGGAGGATCTCGCGGACGCCGTATGGGACCGGGTCGCCGCCCTGCTGCCGGATTCCGCGGGCTCCTGACGGCCCGGACCGACCGCGGAACAGCGCCGACGGCGGCCGTCTTCCGCTGACAGCGCGTGAGGAACGCCACGTCCTTCCGAACGCTGGACGGCGGCTACGGTCGGCCATGCCTTGGGGCTACACTCGGGCCAGACCCGGCGACCCCGCGCTCACCTGCGTGGATCGTCAGCCAGCAGCCGCTGCAACCACAGGGAGCGAAGTGTCCCGCCGTCTCTTCACCTCGGAGTCCGTGACCGAAGGTCACCCGGACAAGATCGCCGACCAGATCAGCGACTCCATCCTCGACGCCCTCCTCAAGGAGGACCCGACGTCCCGCGTCGCCGTCGAGACGCTGATCACCACCGGCCAGGTCCACGTCGCCGGTGAGGTCACCACCAAGGGTTACGCGGACATCCCCACGATCGTGCGCGACCGTGTGCTGGAGATCGGCTACGACAGCTCGAAGAAGGGCTTCGACGGCGCCTCGTGCGGCGTCTCGATCTCGATCGGCTCGCAGTCGCCGGACATCGCGCAGGGCGTCGACGACGCGTACGAGGCCCGGGTCGAGGGCGACGACGACGAGCTGGACCGCCAGGGCGCCGGCGACCAGGGTCTGATGTTCGGCTACGCGTGCGACGACACGCCCGAGCTGATGCCGCTTCCGATCACGCTGGCGCACCGCCTGTCGAAGCGCCTCAGCGAGGTCCGCAAGAACGGCACCATCCCCTACCTGCGCCCCGACGGCAAGACGCAGGTCACCATCGAGTACGACGGCGACCGCCCGGTCCGCCTCGACACCGTGGTCGTCTCGACGCAGCACGCCGCGGACATCGACCTCGACTCGCTGCTCGCCCCCGACATCCGCGAGTACGTCGTGGAGCCGGAGCTCGCGGGCCTCGGCATCGAGACCGAGGGCTACCGCCTGCTGGTCAACCCGACCGGCCGCTTCGAGATCGGCGGCCCGATGGGCGACGCCGGACTGACCGGCCGCAAGATCATCATCGACACGTACGGCGGCATGGCCCGGCACGGCGGCGGCGCGTTCTCGGGCAAGGACCCGTCGAAGGTGGACCGCTCGGCGGCGTACGCGATGCGCTGGGTCGCGAAGAACATCGTCGCGGCGGGCGCGGCGCGCCGCTGCGAGGTGCAGGTCGCGTACGCGATCGGCAAGGCCGAGCCGGTCGGCCTGTTCGTCGAGACGTTCGGCACCGAGGCGGTTCCGGTCGAGAAGATCCAGGCCGCCGTGACGCAGGTCTTCGACCTGCGGCCGGCCGCGATCATCCGCGACCTGGACCTGCTGCGGCCGATTTACGCGCAGACCGCGGCGTACGGCCACTTCGGCCGCGACCTGCCGGACTTCACGTGGGAGCGGATCGACCGGGTGGACGCGCTGAAGTCGGCGCTCGGTCTCTGACCTGGTCCTCGGACGCTGAACGACGGCCCGGCGCGACCCCCTTGCGGGGGCGCCGGGCCGTCGTCGTGTGCGGGTCCCGTCGCCGGGACATGCGCGTTGGTGATGCTTGCATGCCGCTTGGGCAAGCGCGGGCGGACGCGCGGCCGCGTGGCGGGGGAGCCGGGCGGGCCGGGTGTAGCGCAGAGTGACGGACGGGGTGTCGGTCCGGGCCGTCCCCGTGGTCGCGTCGCTCCCGTCGCCGCCGTCAGTCGCAGTTGTCGCGGATCTTGTACTGGTTGACCGTGCGCCACCACGGCGAGTGGAACTCGCCGTGCGGTGCGACGCAGGCCTCGTAGTCGATCGGGTACGACGAGACGTAGATCTTCACGTCGTGGTCGGTGCAGTTGAAGTAGACGGCGTCGTCGGCGACGTGGTGCATGCCGCCGCAGGGTTCGGCGGACGCGGTGCCGGCCGTCGGGACGACGGCGGCGAACGCGAGGGCGGCCGACGCGAGGACGACGGCGCCCGCGCGGCGTGCGCGGGACGGGGACGGGGACGACGGGGACGACGGGGACACGGGCGGGGACCAAGACGAGGACATCGGGACGCTCCTTCGCGACTCGGCCGGGGTGGGTTCCCCGGCCTCGGGTGGGACATCGGTGCGCACGAACAGTCAAAGCGCATCACGGAACGTAACCAAAGCTTTGGTTGGAGATATCGCCTGATCGGATCAGTGCGATGGGGCTGATGAGGCGTATGAGACGCATGCGGGTGGACGCGGCGGTCGGCACACGTCGGCCCCGCGTACGCCGTCCCTGTCGTCCTGATCTGCGAGGATGCCGGAGTGGGTGAGCACGACACGGGGGAGACGCCGCACGGCGAGGCCGCGGGCGAAACTGCGGGCGAGGCCGGGCCCGAGGCCGCGGCGGAGACCGGGCCGGAGTCCGGCGAGCAGATGGAGATCGCCGTCAGCGCGGCCCGCAAGGCCGCGCGCAAAGCCGTGCGTACCGCTAAGCCCAAGCAGCCGCCCGCGCTGGCCGCCGAGCTGCCGGTCGCGCGCGTCGTCGTCGACAAGGGGCTGTCGCACCTCGACCAGTTCTTCGACTACGCCGTCCCCGAGACGATGTCCGAGGCCGCGCAGCCGGGCGTGCGGGTGCGCGTACGCTTCGGCGGCCACGCGGCGGGCGACCGGCGGCGCGGCGGCGGCCTCGTCGACGGGATCGTCGTCGAACGCCTCGCCGAAAGCGACTACTCAGGACCGCTCGCAAGGCTGGAACGCGTCCTGTCACCCGAACCCGTCCTGCCCGCCCGCATGCTCTCGCTCGCCCGCGCCGTCGCCGACCGCTACGCCGGCACGCTCGCCGACGTCCTGTCACTGGCTCTGCCGCCACGCCACCAACGCGCGGAGTCGGAGGCGTCGGGCGAGCCGCTGCCCACATCGGGCCGCCCGGACGACAACGGGTGGGCGCGCTACGAGGGCGGACCCGAACTGCTCGACGCCCTGGCCGGATTGCCGAGCGCGGTGGTCGAAAGCAGGACGGCCGAGCAGCCCTCCGCGGATGCGGTGGCTGCCGCCTCCGACGCCGCGAGCAGCCCGACGGGTGGTCCCATCGCGGATGGTGCAAATGCCGCGACCGCCGAGGGCGACGCGCAATACGTCGTCGGTGACACGACCACGGGATCCGTCGTCCAGCAGCCGCTAGCCGCGGGCGGGAACTCAGGCGCGGACGCCGAGCCCAAGTCCGTCGCGGTCAGGGACGGCGAGGGCGTGCCTGTCGAGACTGATCCGGCCGGGCCGGCCTCGCGTGACGTCGCCATGCGGTCCGGAGCGCAGCCCGGTCCGCCACAGCGCGTCCCGCCACGTGTCGTGTGGACCGCGCTGCCCGGTCCGACCTGGCCCGACGAGCTCGCCCGACTGGTCGCTGCGACGCTCGCGTCCGGGCGCGGGGTGATTGCCGTCCTGCCCGACGGGAAGGCGGTCGGGCGCGTCGACGAGGCGTTGGAGCGGTTGCTGGGCCGTGGTCGGCACGTCGCGCTCACGGCGGAGACCGGGCCCGAGGAGCGGTACCGGCGCTGGCTGGCCGTGAGCCGGGGCGTGGTCAGGGCGGTCGTGGGTACCCGCGCCGCGATGTTCGCGCCGGTCGCGGACCTCGGGCTCGTGGTGATCTGGGACGACGGCGACTCCGCGCACGCCGAGCCGCACGCGCCGCAGCCGCACGTCCGTGAGGTGCTGGTCATGCGGGCGCTGCGCGAGCACGCGGCGTTCGTCGTCGGCGGGCTCACGACGTCGGTGGACGCCGCCCAGCTGGTCAGGTCGGGGTGGGCGCGGCCGGTCGAGGCGGCGCGTACGGTCGTGCGCGAGGCGGCGCCGTTGATCCGTACCGTCGGCGACTTCGACGTCGCCCGCGACGAGGCCGCCCGCACCGCCCGGCTCCCGTCGATGGCGTGGGACGTCGCGCGCAAGGCACTCGAACTCGGGCCGGTCCTGGTCCAGGTGCCGCGGCGCGGCTACGTGCCGCACGCGGCCTGCCGGCGGTGCCGCGAGCCCGCGCGCTGCGGTGCCTGCTCCGGGCCGCTCGAAGTGACCGGCGCCGACGGCGGGTTGGCCTGCACGTGGTGCGGGCGTCCGCAGGCGGGGTGGCGGTGCGAGCGGTGCGGCGGGGACCGGCTGCGCGCAAGCGTCGTGGGGGCGCGGCGTACGGCGGAGGAGCTGGGCCGGGCCTTTCCCCGCGTGCCCGTCCGTACCTCCGGACGCGACGGCGTGCTCGTCTCCGTCCCCGACGTGCCCGCGCTCGTGGTGTCGACCCCGGGCGCCGAGCCGGTGGCCGAACGCGGCTACGCCGCGGCCCTGTTGCTCGACGGCTGGCTGCTGCTCAACCGGCCCGACCTGCGCGCCGGCGAGGAGGCGTTGCGGCGCTGGCTGAGCGCCGCGTCGCTGGTGAGGTCCGCCGCCGACGGGGGCTCGGTGGTGATCCTGGCCGAGCCGACGCTGCGCCCCGTCCAGGCGCTGGTGCGCTGGGACCCGCAGGGCTTCGCCCGCATCGAACTCGGCGAGCGCGCCGAACTGGGCTTCCCGCCGGTCTCCCGGATGGCCTCGATCACCGGTTCGCCGACGGCCGTGGCCGACATGATGGCGCTGCTGCGCCTCCCGGACGGCACCGACGTGCTCGGCCCGGTACCGGCACCGCCGCTGCCGCGCCCGGCGCAGCCCAGGCCGAAGGAGGGCCCGAAGCGCTCGAAGTCCGCCGCCGCCCGTGCGGCGATCGAGCGCAGCCCGCAGCCGCCACCCGACCTCGCCCTGTGGGCGGCGCCCACGACCGCCCCCGCCGCCGGCTCCCGCAGGCCGGCGACCCCCGCCGCCCCACCCGAGGACCGCCGCGAACGCGTCCTCCTCCGCGTCCCCCCGGGCCGAGGCGCCGACCTCGCCGCCGCCCTCAAAGCCGCCCAGGCCCTCCGCATGGCCCGGGGCCCCTCGGAATCGCTCTGGGTCCGGATGGACCCCCTCGACATCGGCTGAGCGGTCGGGGGCGGGTGTCCCGTCGGTAGACTGGGGCGGTTGCGGGGGTGAACGGGCCTCGCGGCGAGTGTCGTCGTCGGCCGTCGAACGGGAGTTCATCTGTGGCAGTCCAGCCGATCCGCCTTTTCGGTGATCCGGTGTTGCGTACCGCGGCGGATCCGGTGACCACGTTCGACAAGGAGCTGCGGGTCCTGGTCAAGGACCTCACCGACACGATGATGGAGGCCCCCGGCGCCGGGCTCGCGGCGCCGCAGATCGGGGTGTCGCTGCGGGTGTTCACGTACTGCGTGGACGGCGAGGTCGGGCACCTGATCAACCCGAACCTGGACCTGTCGGACGACGAGCAGGACGGCCCCGAGGGGTGCCTGTCGCTGCCCGGCCTCGCGTTCGACACCAAGCGCGCGTTCGGGGTCGTGGCCAAGGGGTTCAACATGTTCGGCGACCCCGTCACGATCGAGGGAACCGAGCTGCTGTCCCGCTGTATCCAGCACGAGACCGACCACCTGGACGGCATCCTGTTCATCGACCGGCTCGACCGCGAGCAGCGCAAGACGGCGCTCAAGGCGATCCGTGACGCGGAGTGGTCCGGGCAGGCGCCGCCGACGGTGAAGGTGTCGCCGCACGGCACGTTCGGAAAGGCGCTGTGAGCCGATGCGTTTGGTTTTCGCGGGGACGCCCGAGGTCGCGGTCCCGTCTCTCGAGGCGCTGATCGCGTCGCGGCACGAGGTGGTCGCGGTGGTGACGCGGCCGGACGCGCCGTCGGGCCGCGGGCGCAAGCTGCACGCGTCGCCGGTGGCGGAGTGCGCGTTGGACCACGGCATCGAGGTGCTGCGCCCGGCGCGGCCCCGGGAGCCGGAGTTCCTGGCCCGGCTCGCCGAGATCGGCCCCGACTGCTGCCCGGTCGTCGCGTACGGCGCGCTGCTGCCGAAGGCCGCGCTGGACGTCCCGGCGCGTGGCTGGGTGAACCTGCACTTCTCGCTGCTGCCGGCGTGGCGCGGTGCCGCCCCCGTGCAGCACGCGGTCATTTCGGGTGACGACGTGACCGGTGCGTGCACGTTCCTGATCGAGGAGGGCCTGGATTCGGGCCCGGTGTACGGCGTCATGACGGACGACGTGCGGCCGACCGACACCAGCGGCGACCTGCTCGAGCGCCTGGCGAAGTCCGGTGCGCGGCTGCTGGTCGCGACGATGGACGGCGTCGAGGACGGCTCGCTGGTCGCCGTCCCGCAGCCGGCCGACGGGGTCTCGCTCGCGCCGAAGATCACCGTGGCGGACGCCCGCGTCGACTGGAAGGCCCCCGCGCTGCGCGTGGACCGCCTCGTGCGCGGGTGCACGCCCGCGCCCGGCGCGTGGACGACGTTCCGCGGCGAGCGGGTCAAGCTCGCCCCGGTGCGGCTGCGCGCCGGCGACAACGAGCTGACGCCCGGCGCGATCGTCGTGGAGAAGAAGGCCGTGCGGGTCGGCACCGGCAGCCATGCCGTCGAGCTGACCGAGGTGCAGCCGCAGGGCAAGCGCATGATGGCCGCCGTCGACTGGGCGCGCGGCGTTCGGCCCGAGGCGGGCGAGCTGTTCGACGCGCCCGTGGACGCGGCCGTGAATGAGGGTTCGACGGAAGGCGCGGCACAGTGACACGTCCGGTGACTCCGGGGCGCACGCCCCAGTCGTCCGGGAACGGCGGCGGCGGACGCGGCAAGGCCGCCCGCACGTACCGCCGGCCGAAGCCCGACGCGGCGCGCCGTGCGGCGTTCGACGTGCTGCGGCTGGTCGACGAGCGGGACGCGTACGCGAACCTCGTGCTGCCCGGCCTGCTGCGCGACCGGCGCATGACCGGGCGGGACGCCGCGCTCGCGACCGAGCTCGTGCACGGGACGCTGCGGCGCCAGGGCACGTACGACGCGATCCTCGACCGGTGCGTCGACCGGCCGATCGGCGAGGTCGACCCGCCGGTGCTCGACGTGCTGTGCCTCGGCGCGCACCAGCTGCTGTCGACGCGCATCCCGACGCACGCGGCGGTGTCCGCGACGGTCGAGCTGGCACGCGGCGTGCTCGGCGACGGACGGGCCAAGTTCGTCAACGCCGTGCTGCGGAAGGTCGCCGCGCGCGACCTCGAGGCGTGGATCACCGAGGTCGCGCCGCCGTTCGAGGACGACCCCGAGGGGCACCTGTCCATCGTGCACTCGCACCCGCGCTGGGTCGTCGAGGCGCTGTGGGACGCGCTCGGCGGCAAGCGCGACGGCATCGAGGCGATGCTGGCCGCCGACAACGAGCCGCCCGCGGTGACGCTGGTCGCCCGGCCCGGACGGTCGACGCTGGACGAGCTGTACGAGGCCGGCGCGGTGCCGGGCCGCTGGTCGCCGCTGGCCGCGGTCCTGCCGGAAGGCGACCCGGGGGCCATCGCGGCGGTCCGGGACGGCCGCGCGGGCGTGCAGGACGAGGGCAGCCAGCTCGTCGCCCAGGCACTGGCCAACGTGCCCGTGGCCGCGGACGAGACCCGCTGGCTCGACCTGTGCGCGGGCCCCGGCGGCAAGGCGGGCCTCCTGGCGGCGATCGCCACGCAGCGCGACGTCGCACTGCTCGCCGTCGAGCGCCGCCACCACCGCGCGAGGCTCGTACGCAACGCGATCGGCTGGAACACCCGGCACCAGGTCGTGACCGCGGACGGCACGAAGCCGGCCTGGGAGCCGGAGACCTTCGACCGCGTCATCGCCGACGTGCCCTGCAGCGGCCTCGGCGCGCTCCGCCGACGCCCCGAATCCCGCTGGCGCCGCCGCCCCGAGGACATCGCCGAACTGGGCCCCCTGCAGCGCCAGTTGCTGACCTCCGCCCTCGGCGCCGTCCGCCCCGGCGGAGTCGTCGCCTACGTGACGTGCTCCCCCCACCGAGCCGAAACCCGCGCCGTAGTCGACGACGTCCTGGCCACGAAGGCAGGCGAAGCCTTCGACCTGATCGACGCCCGCGAGTACCTCCCGGGCGTAACCGACCTCGGCGACGGCCCCGACCTCCAACTCTGGCCCCACCTCCACGGCACCGACGCGATGTACCTGGCCCTCCTCCGCCGCCGCTAACGCCCTCCGGCCCGAACCGAGACGGGCGGCCCGACCGACGGTCCGGCCCGCCCCGACGACCGCGGCGTCCGGGGCGCGGACGGGCGTGAGTGGACGACGGACCTGACCGACGCTGCGGTGCCTGCGGCGTGGACAGGTCCGATGGACGACGGGCCTGACCACCGGTGCCGGGAGCGGCGCGGTACGCCCAGCCTGATTGCCGGTGGCGCCCGCGCTGACGGTGCAGGGCGGGGGACATCGTGGTGGTGTCACGCGGCGTCACGCGTGGCTGGTCCGCGGCGCCGCGCGCGCAGGGGAGTGTGGTGGCCGGTCGCGGCTGGGCTGGTGCCGACTGCGGCGTGCGTCAGTCTGTCGGCGTCGTCGTGCCCTGGGGCGCCCAGCGTGGGGCCCTGTCGTCCGGGTCGTCGGGGCTCGCGAAGTGGAACGGCACGTTCAGCCCCGCGGCGAGCTGCCGGCCTGCGCGTTCGGCGGCGGCCGCTGAGGGGTGGCGGCGGTTCCAGGTGGTCTTGTCGTCGCCGAGGTGGCGCTCGCCCGCGGACCGGTAGATGGTGGCCAGGTGGTGGTCCGCGGCCGGGTCGGCGGTGACGGCGAGGAGGATCACGAACCAGTCGTGGACGGTGTCGCCGTCCCAGATGGCCTCGATGGCGACGATGGTGCCCGCGGCACCGTCCGCGCGCAGGCGCAGCGACTCCGCGTCCAAGGGGGAGTCCGGCGTGCGGGCGATCCGGTCGCCGTAGTGCGCGTAGCGGTCGCCGACGATCAGTTGTGCGGTGCCGACGCCGATGCCGCGCGCAACGAAGCCGACGTCGACGATGACGTTTATGGCGGACAGCAGGTCGTCCTGCAGCACATAGCCGTCGACCTGGTCGCGGATCCCGGCCGGGAGGCTCTCCCACCACTCGGTCCTGCCCGCCTGGTTCATCCTCACGTCCACGCCCCCCTGTGCCGTGCCGACGCCTTGGCGAGGGCGGGCGTCACTCTAGCCGGTGGCACGTCGGCTGCCGCGGGTCACGCCTTTGGGTGGTGTTTGGCTGTCGCGGTTCGTCAGTGGGTAGGGGGGTCTTCAGGCTCGGCGGCCCGGGTGTCGCCCGATCAAGTGATCGTGCTGACAGCTGGTTGGTATGACGGGAGATTGGCTGAAAACGGGGCATATCGCCGTAAGAGGTTCCGTTCCCGGAGCCCCGGACGCCGATCCTTCTGGAGTCCTTGTCATGCCCGTCGCATCCGTTCGGCCCCGGGTTCACCCGGTGCTGCTGGTGCGTGGGGGGTCCCCGTGGCGGATGGGGTCGGCTCTCGTCGACGAGTGGCGTCGGTTGACGGCCGGGCCAGTCGCGCAGTTGCGGGACCGGGGGCCGAAGGCCATTCCCTTGGCGCTCGTGTCGACGGCGCTCGTGGCGTTCTTCCACATCGTCCAGCAGTTCTCGTGGGGCGGGGACGTCACGCGGTGGCTCGGCGGGGTGCGGGCGGAGCTGCCGATCTGGCTGGCGGTGGCGCGGACGCCGGTGTCGCTGTTCGTGCCCGCGGTGGACCTGCCGGTGTGGGGCGCGCTCGCCCAGGTGCTGGTCGTGTTCGGGCTGGCGGAGCTCACGCTGGGCCGGACCAGGACCGTCCTGATCGCCTACATCGCCACGGTCAGCGGCACGATGGCGGCCCGTCTGATGATCGCGCTCGGCCCGGACCGGATCCTGGGGATCGACTCGAAGCTCGGGCACGCCCTGGACACCGGTCCGTCCGCGGCCGTCGTCGGGCTCGTCGTGGCCATAGCGTGGGCGGACCGCGCCATGGTGCTGATGGCGACGGTCTGGGGCCTGATGATCGCCGAGGTCGCGTGGAAGCCCAACCTGGCCGGACGCGAGCACCTCGTCGGGATGGCGGCCGTGCTGGCGTACGCCGTCGGGGCCGAGGCGTGGCGGCGCGGCCGGGAGGTGCGCGAGGTCGTCGAGTGGACGAGCACGCGGGGCCTGCGCGAGCGCGCCGCCGCGCGCCACTGAGCCCCGCGTGCCCGCACCCACGTGGCCGGGCCGGTCGAAGGACCCGCCCGGCCGTGCGGACCGGCCGGCGTACCGTCAGACCTCGAGCACCCGGATGGACGGGTGCTGCTCGGTGTTGAGGTACAGCCTCTCCTTCTTGCCTTCCTGCTCCAGCTCGAGGATGAGCCGGTACCGGTACACGCCGGGCTTGGCGGTGCTGAGCACTGTTCCCGCCCAGTAGTAGTAGACCGGGGTGTACTGCGACCGCATGCGGTCCGGGGCGCCGTAGATCTTCAGCTCGGTGAAGATCTTCCGCTCCGCGACGTCCTCCTCGTCCCCGATCTCGGTGTCGAGGAAGACGATGCTGTTGATCTTCGGCATGGGCGGCCACGTGCCGTCGAGCCGCTTCTCCATGTCGAGGGGCCGCACGATCCAGTTGAGGACCTGGCCCTGCTTGCAGACCGTCTCCAGGTGGTGGGTGCCCTGGCCGACGCCGCCGATGCTGTTGTCCATCATGTACATGGCGTCCGCCAGCTGCCCGGTCTCGGCGGCCCGCTCCATGTTCACGAGCGTGACGATGTTGAGCTGCACCGAGTTGAGCTGGCCGGGGTTCTGCTTCTCCTCCACGCTGCCGCGCGTAGTGGTGGTCACCGTGCCTCCTTCTGCGTCCGGGTGCCGCGGCTAGCCGACGAGCATCGGCGGTGTCGTGGTGGTGATGGGCTCGACGCGCGTGCCCACCTGGAACCTGATCAGGTACGGGATCGGCTGCGCCGTGTCCTTCTTGACGGTGCCGATCCAGTACGCGACGTCGGTGCCGGGGTAGACCTTGCGCACCGGCTCGCAGATGTCGCGGTCGATCTCGATGCCCTCGATCGCGACGAACGCCTCGCACTCCAACGCGAGGACGCCCCACAGGAGTTGGTCGCCGCGGGAGACCTTGGTGCGCAGCGCCTCGGTGCCGAAGCCCGCCGAGCCGCCGGCCTTGTTGGTGTCGTAGAAGTACAGGTTGCCCTGCATGCTGTCGGACGCCAGCGCGCCCACGCAGTCCACCACCGCGGTGATGGAGATCGGCCGCTTGGGGGCGGTCGGCTGCACCCTGGGTTTGGCGGTCATCAGCTCTCCCCGGTCTCGTCCGTGGCGGTGGGCGCGGCCGGGTACGAGTACGCGACCGGCGGGATCGGCAGCAGCCCCATGCCGCCGCCGGTGAAGGCGTTGAACCGCGGCTCGGCGGTGACGCGCAGCCGCGACTCGCACGTCAGGTTGACCGGCTCCCACAGGATCTCGCCGCTGCGCTGCACGAGCTTGTGCAGCTGGATCCGCATCGTGTACGCGTACGTGCCGGGCCGCGAGGTGTCGACGGTGGCCGACCAGTACCAGCCGTCGGTCACCAGGTCGGGCGACCCGTACTCGGCCGGGTAGATGATCTTCTCGTCGACGGCCTGCCCGTAGATGTCGGTGATGACCGGCCCGGGGTAGCTGTAGGCGTGCGTCTCGCCCTCGCCGACCACGTTGCCGGTGACGTCGAGGATCTTCTGCCCGGACATGCGGCCGCTGGTGCGGCGCGTGGTCTTCACCCGGGTGCCGGCCGTCTTGCGGATCTTCGCCAGCTGCGACGCGGTGTCGTTGCCGGCCGCCGGCGGCTTGCTGGTGAGCGCGTCCAGTTCGTCCAGCGCCTCCTGGTCGCTCTGCCGCGCCCGGTCGGCCTGGTAGCCGCGCGGGACGGTGGGCGGGATGGAACCGAGGCTGTACGGCAGCCAGTTGAGCACCTGCTCGCTGGCCTGCGAACCGTCCCGCCAGTACGCGCCGTTGATGGCGGTCACCAGGTCGCCGGTGCCCTCGCCCTCGGAGCCGTGCAGCTTCATGTTGTCGAACAGGTAGACGTTGTCCTTGAGGCTCTCGGCCGTCAGCGCGTTGCCGACGTCCACCAGGACGATGATCGCCAACTGTTGTGGCATTGCTGTGCCTTCCTTGTCGCCTCGGTCGCCGGGTCGCCCGTCACAGACACATGAGGGTGGGGCTGTCGATGTGCATGACGCTGTTGTCGCCCTCGTACATCTGCAGCTCGAGCCGGTAGCGGTGCCCGACGCCCGGCGGCAGGTAGGGCGGCACGATGCCGATCCACACGCCGAGGTCGAGCTTCTCGCCGTCCCCGCCGTCCGGCGCGCCGTTGTGGGAACCACCGTTCAGGGCACCGCCGTTCGCGCCCTCGGGGCCGAGGAACGTGATGCTCTTGATCTCCACCGGGGTCTGCAGGTCCACCGCGAGGACCTGCCACTGGACGACCTGGCCGGGGCTGACGATCGTGCACAGCTCGGGCGTGCCCTGCCCGAGGCTGTGGAAGTCGCCGTTGTCGACCAGGGAGAGGTTGCCGTTGCCCAGCGTGCGGTCGGACAGTGCTCCGATCACGTCCACGAGGGCGAGGATGTTGACTTGTGGTTTCACGCGAACTCCTGTTCCAGGAAGCGGGATTCGCCGGTGTTCAGCCGCGGTCGCGCACCAGCGGCACCTTGCCGACCGCGGTGCGCTCGATCTCCGGGGACATGCGGGGCACGTACTTCACGTGGAAGCCGTAGCCGGTCTTCTCGATCGAGGCCGGGTTGGCCTCGCCGTGGTTGAACAGCGACAGCGAGCGCGGCAGGGCGTTGACGAAGACCCGCTGCACGCCGTACGGGCCCAGCGCCGTGTCGCTGCGGTACGCGAGCCCGAGCACGTCGTCGACCGCGGCGAGCAGCGTGATGGTCTTGGCCTCGCGGTGGTTGACGAACTGCACCTCGTGCGCGGCCTCGTCGAGGTCGACGACGCCGAGGTTGCGCAGCTCGTCGCGGACCGCCGCGTAGGCGCGCGCCGCGGAGTACTGGCTGTCGTTGATGTGCAGGATGTCGCCGGTGCGCCCGGCGAACTCGAACCGCTCGGCGTTCAGGCCCGGCCCGGTGAGGCGCGGCCTGCGGACCATGCGGTCGCCGAGCTTGAGCCGCAGCAGCGGCGCCTCGTGGGCGTGCAGCCGCGTGACGACGAGCTCGCCCTCCTCGCCCTCCGCGACCCAGTCGCCCTGTTCGTCGACGATCTCGACGAGGTGCAGTCCGGGCGGCGCGGTCAGCCACGGCGAGGCCGGGTCCAGCTGCAGGCCGATGGTCTCGGCCTGGGTGGCGGCGAAGTAGCTGAGGATGACCAGGTTCGGGTACACCGCCTGGAGTTCGGCGCGCTTGCGCTGCGGCAGGACGCCGCTGCCGTACAGCGCGATCCGGAAGCTGTCGCGGGCCGCCTGGTCGAGGCCCGCGCCGAGCTCCCCGAGGATCGCGACGCCGGCGGTGATGCCCATCAGGGCCTTCGGCCCGGGGTAGCGCAGCATGTGCTCGAACACCGGTGCGGTGACGGGCCCCGCGCCGATGTAGTTGACGCCCGGCACCTTGGCCAGGACGCCGCCGACCATCGTGCCGCTGCTCCACATCTGGTAGTCGGCCAGCGTGGTGTACAGCCAGCGCGGGCCGGGCGCCCGCCACTGCCCGTCGAGCTGGTACTCGCCCATGAACCGGCCGGCGACCTCGTAGGTGTCGGCCAGCTCGCGCAGCGCGTACACGGTCTCCAGCGGGCTGCCGCCGGTGGTGCCGCCGCTGGCGACGATCTCGAAGCCGCCGCGGTCGAGCGGCACGACCAGGCCCGGCCGGTCGTCCATGAAGAAGTCCCGCTGCACGTCCTTGTCCGAGAGCGGGATGCGCTGCCAGTCCTCGTACGACTCGGGCGCCCGTGTCACGCCCGCGCCGTGCAGCCGGCTCTTCCACAGCGGGTTGAGCAGCACGGTGTTGACCATCTGCTGGAGGCGCCGCAGGACGACGGCGTCCTGCACCTCGTGCGGGATCTCGCTGTACGGGGCCTGGCAGACCCGCTCGCACTCGCGCAGCTTGCCCGCGAACGACGGCAGCAGCGGCACCGCGTCGACCGACGCGGGGGCGAGCTCCCAGTCGGGGATCAGCCACGCGGCCAGTTCGCGGGCGCCCGCGGGGGCCGTACCGAGCGGTCCGGCCGGGCGGGCCGGGGGGAGGTTCACAGCGGTCACAGGATGGTTCCCTTCTGCGGTTCGCGGGTTTCGGCGCCGTCGAGCAGTTCCTGACCGGCCTTGCGGATTTCGGCGAGCAGCATCCGGATATGCGCGGGGGTGATCTGGTGGTTCATCATGACCACGCGCAACGCGGCCACCCCGTGCACGTCGACTTTCGAGATGAAGTAATTCCCCTGGAATTTCACGCGGTTGCGCACGGCGACCTGGAACCGGTGCACTTCGGATTCCGGCAGGCCGGCCGGGCGGTAGCGGAAACACAGGATGTTGGCGTCCGGGCGGTGGATCGTCTCGAAGTCGGGTTCCGCCTCGAGGATGTCGTGGGCGCGCGCGGTCAACGCGCACAGGTAGTCGATCTTCTCCGCGAAAAGCGCGGGCCCGTACATCGCCCACAGCGTCCACAGCGTCATGATCATGGGGCGTTTCGTGCATTCGAAGTTCTTGTCGCCGCTGTCCAGCGCGGTATAGATGTCCGGCTCTTCGTCGAACACGTAGCTGGCCTGCTGGCGGAACGCGCCGCGGCTGTGCGCCTTGTCGCGGTAGAAGAGCAGCGTGCACGGCGCGGGGACGAACATCATCTTGTGCGCGTCCCAGGTCAGCGAGTCGGCTTTGTCGATGCCGCGCAGCAGGTGCCGCTGCCGGTCGGACACCAGCAGGCTGGCGCCGTGCGCGCCGTCGACGTGCAGCCATATGCCGCGCGCGTGGGCGAGGTCGGCGAGCTCGTCCAGCGGGTCGAACGCGCCGACCGACGTGGTGCCGGCGGACGCCACGAGGCAGAACACCCGCAGCCCCCGTCCGGCCGCCGCGGTGAGCGCGGGCCCGGCGCGGCCGACGTCGATGCAGTGCGCGTCGTCGAGCGGCAAACGCACGATCTGGTCCTCGCCGATGCCCATCACGCCGGCCGCCCGCGAGACGCTGTAGTGCACGTCAGCGCCCACGGCGACGGCCGGGCGGTCGCGGCCGGCGGCGGCGGTGCCGCGCGCCCACACGCCGGGGAAGGCGGTGTTGCGGGCGGCGAGCAGAGCGGTCAGGTTGGCCAGCGACCCGCCGGAGGTGGTGACCATCGCGAACCGGCCGGGCTCCCAGCCGATGAAGCGGTTCAGCTCGTCGGCCATGATCCGCTCGGCGACGTTGGGCAGCTGCCCGGCCTCGTAGAACGACGACGGCTGGTTGACGACCGAGCTGACGAAGTCCACGACGCCCGACAGCGGGACGACGCCGGAGAACTGCCGGCCCATGTAGCCGGGGGAGTGCACCTGGATGCCGGTGCGCAGGTAGAGGTCGAGGATCCCGGAGAAGCGCTCCTCGTCGAACGCCGCGATGCGTTCCTGTTCGGCCGTCATGAGCGATCTCGCGGCCGCGGTCAGCACCGCCGGATCGGTCAGTTCGAGTCCGCGGATCGACTGGTCGGACAGATGCTTTTCGAGTTTGCCGAGTGCGGTTTCGGAATTTTCCCGGAACAGCTGCGGGTCGAAGGCGGCCGGCAGTAATCCGCCGCCTCCGTCGTCGAGTTCGGGTGGTGTCGACCGCGTTTCCGTCACGGAGGCGTCCCCCTTTAGTCACTTTCCGCATTCGTGTCCGGGCATGCGGAAGTCCGTGTCGGTGCCGTGGGCACGGGTGTCGGTGGTGAGTTAATCCGGCGGTTAGCCGGCGTCCCCCTTGCGAACCACCCTATGCATTTCTGCCGGGCTGCCATGGGTTTTTCCGGCCTGTCCGAAACCGGGCCGTGGCGCGCGGGTATGGCGCGCGGATTTCGCTCGAGGTGGCGGTACGCCAGGGGTGGCCACCTGCGCCTTCACCAACCGTACACATGGATGTTCCCTGCGTAACGGGAACCTTCGCTACCGGTTGGTGGGCGCGCGACGTCCAAACCGTCAAAGCCGGACGCCGGGCGCATGGGCGGCCGGCGGCGTCGTGGCCGGGATCCGCGACAACCGGTCCGGAAACCGGTCCCGGAACGCGACGCGGCGCCGCCCGGAAGGGACGGCGCCGCGGGAGGGTGCGGGTGGGGACGGGGGTTACGCGCAGTACTGCACGAGGGTGCGCGAAGGGGTGTGGCCGGGAGCGGTCGGCGCGGTCAGTGCGCGCAGGCCCAAGGGGCCTTCGTCGTGGCGTCGGCCGCCAGCGCGCGCAGCTTCTCGACCGCGGCGCCCGGGTCGCGGCCGTCGTAGACCGCGGAGCCCGCGACGAAGACGTCCGCGCCGGCCTCGGCGCAGCGCTCGATGGTCTCGGCGGAGACCCCGCCGTCGACCTGGAGCCACAGGTCCAGGCCGTGCTTGCCGATGAGCTCCCGCGTGCGGCGGATCTTCGGAAGCATGATGTCGAGGAACTTCTGGCCGCCGAAGCCCGGTTCGACCGTCATGACGAGCAGCATGTCGAGCTCGGGGAGCAGGTCCTCGTACGGCTCGATCGGGGTGGCCGGCTTCAGCGCCATCGACGCGCGGGCGCCCGCGGCGCGGATGCTGCGCGCAAGGCGCACCGGCGCGGCCGCCGCCTCGACGTGGAAGGTGACGCTGCCCGCGCCCGCCTCCGCGTAGGCCGGCGCCCAGCGGTCCGGGTCCTCGATCATCAGGTGCGCGTCGACGGGGGTGCCGGACGCCTTCATGATCGCCTCGACCACCGGGAGGCCCAGGGTCAGGTTGGGGACGAAGTGGTTGTCCATCACGTCGACGTGGAGCCAGTCGGCGTTGGCGACCTTGGCGGTCTCGTCGGCGAGACGCGCGAAGTCCGCGGAAAGGATGCTGGGGTTGATCTGCACGGCCATAAGGACAGGGTGCCATCCCCCACCGGGACGGCCGGAATCGGCCTGGCGCAGCCCGGGACCGACCGGTCGGTTAACTGACGATGCGTCAGGTATCGGTCCGGTCGCGCACTGTGCGCGTGATGGAACACACAGAACACGCGAGGTCAAGGGCGCGGGCGGTCGTGGCACACTTCGAGGTGTACGAATGTCACGTACGCGCGCTCCGGGGTCGGTGAAAATCCGAACCGGCGGTAAAAGTCCGCGAACCGGCCGATGTTCTCCGTCCTGGAGACGTCGACCGGCCGAACCGGTGGAATTCCGGTGCCGACGGTGAAAGTCCGGATGGGAGGCAGCGCGCGGCGGCGTCCTTCGGCGTACCGGCATACCCTCCGGTCCGCGCGAGGCCATGCCGTCCTGCCTTCCCGCGGCCTGCCCGCACCCCGCCCCGGTCCACGCGACGTTGCCATTGCGGCGTCGACACGGAGGAGACCGGGTGTCCGGCGAGGCGGCCCCTGCGGGGCTCGAAGCGGAACCGCTGATGCGGCGCGCCGTCGCGCTCGCCGCGCGCGGTCTGGGCACCACCAGCCCGAACCCGACGGTCGGCTGCGTCGTCCTCGACGCGCACGGCGAGCTCGTCGGCGAGGGCTTCCACGAGGTCGCGGGCGGACCGCACGCCGAGATCGGCGCGCTGCGGCAGGCCGGCGAGCGGGCCCGCGGCGGCACCGCCTACGTCACCCTCGAACCCTGCAACCACACCGGCCGCACCGGCCCCTGCTCGCAGGCCCTGATCGACGCCGGGATCGCCCGCGTCGTCTACGCCGTCTCCGACCCGAACCCGCAGGCCGCGGGCGGTGCCGAGACGCTGCGCGCCGCGGGCGTCGCGGTCGAGGGCGGCCTGCTCGAGGCCGAGGCCGCGCGCGGCAACGAGGCCTGGCTGACCGCCACCCGCCTCGGCCGCCCCTTCACCACCTGGAAGTACGCCGCGACCCTCGACGGCCGCAGCGCCGCCGAGGACGGCACCAGCCGGTGGATCACCTCGGCCGCGTCCCGCGCCGACGTGCACCGGATCCGCGCCGAGGTCGACGCGGTGGTGGCCGGCTCCGGGACGCTGCGCGCCGACGACCCGCACCTGGCCGTCCGGCTGCCGGAGGCGCGGACCGCGTCGGCCGCGAGCGGCCTCGCGGTCGCGCCCGCCGCCGACGAGGCCGGCGGCGCGGGCACGCAGGACGCGCCCGGCACCGACGCCGGTCGGCCGGCGCGGCAGCCGCTGCGCGTCGTGCTCGACACCCGCGGGACGATCTCCGCTTCGGCTCGGGTGCTCGACGACGCCGCGCCGACCCTGGTCGCCGTGGCGGACGACCTCGACGACGCCACCGCCGCCGCGCTCGCCGCGCGGATCGCCGGCCGCGCCGAGGTCCTCCCGCTGCCGCGCGCCGCCGACGGCGCCGGCCTCGACCTGCACGCGCTCAACAAGGCGCTGTACGCGCGCGGCGTCCGCTCGGTGCTGCTCGAGGGCGGCCCGACGCTGGCCGGCGCGTACGCCGCCGAGGGCCTGGTCGACAAGGTCGTCGGCTACCTGGCCCCCGCCCTGCTCGGCGCCGGCCCCGCGGCCCTGGGGCCCGCCGGAATCACCACCATCGCGCAGGCGTTGCGGCTGCACGTCGACGAGGTCGCGGCAGGCGACCGGTTCGGCGGCGACATCCGCGTGACCGCGTACCCGACAGCCAACACCCCCGCTCGGCCGCAGACCGCGGACCACCCCGCGAAGGAGATCTAGCGTGTTCACCGGAATCGTGGAGGAGCTCGGCGAGATCGTCTCCGTCGAGCAGCTCGGGGACTCCGCCCGACTGACCGTACGCGGACCCGTCGTCACCGCCGGCGCGCGGCACGGCGACTCCATCGCGGTCAACGGCGTGTGTCTGACCGTCGTCGACGAGAAGATCGACCCGGCCGACCCGGTGTTCACCGCGGACGTCATGGCCGAGACGCTGATCCGTTCCAGCCTCGGCGCGCTGGAGCCCGGCTCGCGGGTCAACCTCGAGCGCCCCATGGAGCTCGGCGGCCGGCTCGGCGGCCACCTCGTGCAGGGCCACGTCGACGGCATGGGCGAGATCCTCGACCGCACGCCGGGCGAGCACTGGGAGGTCGTGAAGGTCTCGCTGCCCGCCGCGCTGGCCCGCTACGTCGTCGACAAGGGCTCGATCACGGTCGACGGCATCAGCCTCACCGTCGTCGAGGCCGCCGCCGACTGGTTCACCGTCAGCCTCATCCCGACCACCCTCGCGCTGACCACGCTCGGCGTGAAGCGCGTCGGCGACAAGGTCAACCTCGAGGTCGACGTCATCGCCAAGTACGTTGAGCGGCTGCACGCCTACGGGGACAACGGCGCGGCGGACCCGGTCAGAGGGGACCGGCCGTGAGTACCTGGGACGCCGCGATGCAGTGGCTGCGCGACCCCGCGTTCACCGTCTTCGGGCAGAGCGTGGTGCGCGGCGACCTGCTGGGCAACGTCTTCGCGCTGGCCACCGTCGGCCTGGCGCTGCGCCGCACGATCTGGGCGTGGCCGGTGCAGATCACCGGGTCGCTGCTGCTGATGTCGGTGTACTGGTCGTACCAGCTCGGCGGCAGCTTCTCGCGGCAGATCCTCATCATCGCGATGGCGACCTACGGCTGGGCGCGCTGGTCGCGAGGCAAGCGCGAGACCGGCGACATCGCGGTGCGGTTCGCCACCGGGCGGGAGCGCACGGCGCTGCTGGCCGCGCTCGGGCTCGGCACCGCGGCGTTCGCGCTGATGCTCGCCCAGTGGGGCGAGGTGTGGGACCACCGCTGGTGGATGATCGCCGCCGACGCGTACATCTTCGTCGGCACCGCGGTCGCCACGGTCGCGCAGGCGCGCGGCCTGGTGGAGTTCTGGGCGGTGTGGATCGCCGTCGACCTGGTCGGCGTCCCGCTGACCTTCTACAACGGGCTGGTCTTCTCCGGCCTGGTGTACGGGATCTTCCTGGTCATGGTGCTGGCCGGGCTGCGCGACTGGTGGCAGCGTTCCACCGCCGCGCGGGCCGTCGCACCGGGGGCAGGGGCACAGGAAACGACCGCCGGAGTGCGGCACTTGGAAGGGGCACGGGCGTGACCGACATCAACACCACCGCGGAGGCGACCGCGGCCGACGTCGACCTGACGCTCGACTCGATCGAGGACGCCGTCAAGGCGATCGCCGACGGCCAGGTCATCGTGGTCGTCGACGACGAGGACCGCGAGAACGAGGGCGACCTCGTCTTCGCCGCCTCGCTCGCCACCCCCGAGCTCATGGGCTTCATGATCCGCTACAGCTCCGGCGTGGTGTGCGTGCCCATGACCGGCGAGGACCTCGACCGGCTCAAGCTGCCGCCGATGACGCAGGTCAACGAGGACGCGAAGGGCACCGCGTACACCGTCTCTGTCGACGCCAAGGACGGGATACACACGGGCATCTCGGCCGCCGACCGCACCCGCACCGTGCGGCTGCTCTCGGACGCCGAGACCACCGCGGACCAGCTGAGCCGGCCCGGCCACACCTTCCCGCTGCGCGCGGTCGAGGGCGGCGTGCTGGTGCGCCCCGGCCACACCGAGGCGGCCGTCGACCTGGCGCGCCTCGCCGGGCTGCCGCCGGCCGGCGTGATCTGCGAGGTCGTCCACGACGACGGCTCGATGATGCGCCTGCCCTCGCTGGTGCCGTTCGCCCGCGAGCACGGCCTGAAGATCGTCTCGATCGCCGACCTGATCGCCTACCGGCGGCGCACCGAGCAGACCGTGGAGCGCGCCGCCGAGACCCGGCTGCCCACCGCGCACGGCACCTTCCGCGCCATCGGCTACCGCAGCACGCTCGACGGCGTCGAGCACATCGCGCTGGTGACCGGCGAGATCGGCGCCGGCGAGGACGTCCTGGTGCGCGTGCACTCCGAGTGCCTGACCGGCGACGTGTTCGGCTCGCTGCGCTGCGACTGCGGCCCGCAGCTGGCCGCCGCGCTCGAGACGGTCGCCGAGCACGGCCGCGGCGTCGTGCTCTACATGCGCGGCCACGAGGGCCGAGGCATCGGCCTGCTGCACAAGCTCCAGGCGTACCAGCTCCAGGACGACGGCCACGACACGGTCGACGCCAACCTCGAGCTCGGCCTGCCCGCCGACGCCCGCGACTACGGCACCGGCGCGCAGATCCTCGCCGACCTCGGTGTGCGGTCGATGCGGCTGCTGACCAACAACCCGGCCAAGCGCGCGGGTCTGGAAGGCTATGGCCTGGAGATCCTCGAGCGGGTGCCGCTGCCGGTGCACGCGACCGAGGACAACCTGCGCTACCTGCTGACCAAGCGCGACCGGATGGGGCACGACCTGCCGTGGCTCGAGCCGCTGGAGCCCGCCGACATCACGCCGCACGGGGTCAGCTGAACCCCGGCCGCGCCGCCGCGTGCGGTCCCGGCCGTTCCCAGTTGTTCGTCGTTCCGGCCCTTGAAGAAACAGGACACCAAACGATCATGAGTGGTCACGGAGCCCCCGAGCTCACCGTCGAAGGCGCGCAGGGACTTCGCGTCGGCGTCGTCGCCGCGCTGTGGCACACCCCCGTCATGGACGGCCTCGTCGCCGGCACCCTCACGGCGCTCGAGGAGCTCGGCATCACCGAGCCCACCGTGGTCCGGGTGCCGGGCGCGTTCGAACTGCCGGTCGTCGCCAAGGCCCTCGCCGACGCCGGCCACGACGCGGTCGTCGCCCTCGGCGTCGTCATCCGCGGCGGCACCCCGCACTTCGAGTACGTCTGCTCGGCGGCCACCGACGGCCTGACCCGGGTCGCGCTCGACACCGGCGTCCCCGTCGGCTTCGGCGTCCTGACCTGCGACACCGAGCAGCAGGCGCTCGAGCGCGCCGGCGTCGAGGGGTCCAAGGAGGACAAGGGCGCCGAGGCCGCCACCGCGGCGGTCGCCACCGCGCTCGCGTTGCGTACAGTGGCCGAGCCGAAGCGCCGACGCGCGACGGGCTTCTAGCGGGTGGGCGGCGCCGTCCCGGGGCCGCCCGCCGCAGCAGTCGCCACCGCGTCCGCCACCGCTGTCCGCCACCAGAAACAGTGAGAAGTCGATCCAATCGATGAAGACGTTCGAAGAGCTCTTCGCAGAGCTCCAGGAGAAAGCCGCGTCCGGCCAGACCGGGTCGCGAACCGTCGAACTCGTGCGGCAGGGCCCGCACGCGATCGGCAAGAAGGTCGTCGAGGAGGCCGCCGAAGTGTGGATGGCCGCCGAGTACGAGGGCGCCGACCGCTGCGCCGAGGAGATCTCCCAGCTCCTCTACCACCTCCAGGTGATGATGGTCGCTCGCGGCATCACCCTTGAGGACGTATACGCTCACCTGTGACATCGTCAGAGTCCCCCGGCTCCGCACCCGCGACCGCGCCTGCCCGCGTGGCCGCGCAGGGGATCCGGAGCCGGGGACTCGCCCGTGGAGAAGGGTCCTCTCATGCTGCGCATCGCCGTCCCGAACAAGGGTTCGCTCTCGGAGCCTGCGTCGGCGATGCTCCATGAGGCCGGCTACCGGCAGCGGAGCAACAGCAAGGAACTGGTGCTCGTCGACCCGGACAACAACGTCGAGTTCTTCTTCCTGCGCCCGCGCGACATCGCCGTCTACGTCGGTTCGGGCCGCCTCGACGCCGGCATCACCGGCCGCGACCTGCTCCTCGACTCCGGCGCCGACGCCGAGGAGGTCCTGGAGCTGGGCCTGGCCCGCGCCACCTTCCGGTGGGCCGCGCCGGTCGGCCGGTTCAGCACCGTCAAGGAGCTCGCCGGCACCCGCATCGCGTCGTCGTACGTCGGCCTGGTCGAGCGCTACCTCGCCGAACAGGGCGTCGAGGCGGAGTCCGTCGTCAAGCTCGACGGCGCCGTCGAGACCGCCATCCAGCTCGGTGTCGCCGACGTCATCGCGGACGTCGTCGAGACCGGCACCACGCTGCGCCAGGCCGGCCTGGAGATCTTCGGCGAGCCGATCCTCGAGTCCGAGGCGGTGCTCATCCGCCGCACCGGCTCCGAGCCGTCCCGCGAGGTCGAGCAGCTGGTCCGCCGCCTGCAGGGCGTCCTGGTCGCCCGCCGCTACGTGATGATGGACTACGACATCCGCGTCGAGCGGGTCGAGCAGGCCGTCGCGCTCACCCCGGGCCTGGAGTCGCCGACCGTCTCCCCGCTGCACAACGAGGGCTGGGTCGCGGTCCGCTCGATGGTCCCGCGGCGCGACGCGCAGCGCATCATGGACGACCTGTGGGAGATCGGCGCGCGCGCCATCCTCGTCACCGGCATCCACGCCTGCCGCCTCTGACCCGTCGTCACGTACCCGCACGACCGAGGGAACCGATGGAGCAGCACGCCGTGAGCAGCACCCAGCCCGCGCCCGACCGCGACCTGGTCGCGCTGCCGCGCACCTGGTACCCGTCCGGAAGCCGCCTCATAACGCGGGTCGTCGGCGCGGGGATCCTGGCCGGTCTCACCGTGCTCGCCGTCGTACTGCCGGAGGACGGCGGCTGGGGCCTCGGGTCCCGGGCCGGCGTCGTCGCGACCGGCGTGCTCGCGTTCGGCTTCCTGCTGGTGCTCGGCCGGCCCAAGGTCGTCGCGCACGAGCGCGGGCTGACCGTCGTCAACATGCTGCACACGCACGAACTCGCCTGGGCGCAGATCGTGAACGTGCGCCTTCGGCAGGGCGACCCGTGGGTGTTCCTGGACCTGTCGGACGGCGAGTCGCTCGCCGCGCTCGGCATCCAGACCTCCAACGGGCGCGGCAAGGCGATCGCGGCCGCCGGCGAACTGCGGGACCTCGTCACCCGGTTCGGCGGGGTCGAGCCGACCCGGGACTGACCGGGCCGCGCACCGCGCGCGAGGTATCGAAAGAGGGACGTCCACCCGTGTGGGCGTCCCTCTTTCGGTTGGATTCCGGGGCGCGGCCGCGGGCGCCTCGGCGCCTTTGCGGCGCTCGCGCGGCGCGTTGGGGGGCGCTCAGGCGGTCAGTTCCTTGTCGATCGGCGTCCGGAAACGCGGCGTGACCCGCACCGGGCCGATCCACTCCTCCAGGCGCGCCGCCTCGGCCGCGGCCGCCTTCTCCGCGGCGCCGCCCACGTCCTCGAACAGCCGCCACACCACGGCCCCGTCCGCGCGCTGCGCCCACCCGCCGACGATCCGGCCCTGCCACCACACGCTCGGCCCGATGTTGCCCGACCGGTCGAACAGCGGTGCGCGGTGCGGCTCGTCGAGATACCAGGCGCGCTGCTGCCAGCCCATCGGCGTCGGATCCAGCGCAGGGAGCAGCACGGCCCGCTCCGACTCGCCGGCCCGCGCGGGGACCGGGTCGACGTCCTCGGGCAGGACGTAGCCGGTCTCCTTGGCGCCCGTACCGCCGTCGACGGTGACCGTGACCGCGCCGAGGGCGGCCAGCGCGGCGCGGACCTGCGTGAGCGTCCAGCCCGTCCACCACTTGAGGTCGGCCTCGGTGCCGGGGCCGAACGCGGCCAGCCACGCGCGCAGGAGGTCGGTGCGGGCGGTCACGGGGGCGACCTCCGGGTGCGGCGTCGCCGACGACCAGCGGTACTGACTGCTGGTCCAGCCGCCCTTCGGGCGGCCGCGCGCGATCCGGCCGTCCATCGCCAGGTTCCGCAGCACGCGCATGCCCGCCGCCTGCGGGGTCTCCCACTTGGTGCCCACCGCGTACACGAGCGTCTCGCGCAACCGCGGCTCCAGCGCCGAGAGTTCCGCGCCGGTCGCCTCGGGCAGGCCGGCCAGGTGGCGCACCACCGACTCCTCGACCTCCGCCAGCCACACCGGGTCCAGGGTGCCGTCGCCCTGGCCCAGCTTGAGCATGTCCTTGCGGGCCCGCGCCGCGGTCGCGGCCGTCGTCGCGTACTGCACCGTCGCGGCGAGGGCGTCCGGGACGACGAAGACCGTCGCGCGCATGCCGGACATGCGCACCAGTGTGCGGTCCTCGTACAGCGCCCGCTCGACATCGGCCGCGGGGACCGTCGAACGGGCGGCGACGGACAGGAACACCGATGCCGGGTCCGTCGAATGCAGCGCCACCAGCGCGCCGGCCACCGCCTCCGGCGAGGTCGCTGCGGCCGCGCCCGACATGAGGTGGCGGCTCAGCAACCGGGCACGGCGCTCGGCGACGCCGATGTGCCTGACGGGGGCGGACGAGGCGGGAGGCATGCGGCTTCCTTAGCGGGACACGGACGGACGACGCCGGACTGCGGGCGCGCCGACGGGCTCCGTGCAGCCTGTCACGCCGTGCCGACAGACGAGCGGTGCGACACCGGGTGGTGGCCGGGACGTCGCGGCTGCGGCCAGGGGTTCGGCGGTGACGACCCCGCCCGAGGGCGTATGGGCGGCGCGTGTGACGGACGCAGGGGAGGCGCACGGGGCACTTGCGCACGTGCGAGCGTGGACGGTTCGCTCGCCCGCAAGCCCGCAAGCCCGCAAGCCCGCAAGCCCGCAAGCCCGCAAGCCCGCAAGCCCGCAAGCCCGCAAGCCCGCAAGCCCGCAAGCCCGCAAGCCCGCAAGCCCGCAAGCCCGCAAGCCCGCAAGCCCGTCTGCGCGTCTGCGCGTCTGCGAGCCTGGGGGCGCGCGGACTACGAACGCCCGCCCGCTGTTTCGCCGTACGCCTGGAGGAGGTCCGGCAGTCGCAGCGTGGTCAGTTCCTCGCGGTCCGGGTCGCCCTGCTGGTTGACCAGGCGCAGGTCGCGGTACGCGCAGGCCTTCTCGTACAGCGTGCGCACGAACCGGGCGTTGCCCAACTCGTCGATCCAGCCCTGCTCGCAGACGTGCCCGGTGATGCCGAGCAGTTCGGCCGTGCAGTCCTCGTCCCAGATGTCGCCGCCCGCGCCCGCGAAGTGCGCGGCGATGCGCGCCAGATCGGCCGCGTCGTAGCTCGGGAACTCGACGCGGGTGGTGAACCGCGAGGTGAGGCCCGGGTTGGAGGACAGCAGCCGGTCCATGCCCTCCGGGTAGCCCGCCAGGATGATCACCAGTCGGTCGCGGTCGTCCTCGGCGCGCTTGAGCAGCACCTGCAACGCCTCGTCGCCGTACGCATCGCCCTTCGCGTAGCCCGCGCCCGCCAGGCCGTACGCCTCGTCGACGAACAGCACGCCGCCCAGCGCGGAGTCGATCAGCTCGCCGGTCTTCACCGCGGTCTGCCCCAGGTACTCGCCCACCAGGTCGGGCCGCTGCGCCTCGACCAGGCGGTCCGACTCCAGCAGGCCCAGCGCGTGGAACACCCGTCCGATCAGCCGTGCCACCGTCGTCTTGCCGGTGCCGGACGGGCCGGAGAACACGAAGTGCCGCTTGGGGGAGCCCGCGGGCAGCCCGCGCGCCTCCCGCAGCCGGGCCATCCGCATCTGCGCCGACAGCGCCCGCACCTGCTGCTTGACCGGCTCCAGGCCCACCATGCGGTCGAGTTCGTCGAGTGCGGCGGCCAGGTCCTCGGCGGCCGCGGCGGCACTCGCCCGGGTCCCGCGGCGCGGGGCGGACCCCGACGGGTCGTCCTGCGCGGCGCCCGGATCCGCCTCGGCGGCGGGCAGCGCGGGCTCGAACTCGCCGGTCTCGTCCGCCGCTTCGGGCTCGTCGGAGCTGCCGTCGCCGTTCCCCGGCGGGACGTCGGCCGGTCCGGTCCGCGGCGCGGGCAGCGAGCCGGGCGGCGGGGTGGTCAGCGCGGCGGTCGGCTGCGGCGCGGCCAGGCCCGTCGACGAGTCGGCCACCAGCGCGGGCGGCGACAGGCGGGCGGTCGCGTCGAACGCGTCCAGCGTGATCGTCGACGTGGTGTCGGCGCCGTCCGCGGCCAGCGTGGTCAGCCGGATCGCGGTGTCCATGAACGCGGGGTCGGCCTGGTGCACGGCGCGGTACAGGGGGAGCGCGGCCGGCGCGCGGCCGGTCTCCTCGTACGCCCGCGCCAGCCAGTAGCGCAGCTCCTTGCGCTGCGGGTGCTCCGAACGGCAGCGCGCCAGCGCGGTCGCCAGCACGTGCTCGGCCTTGTCGTACAGCCCCAGCCGCACGCGCGCCATGCCGGCGAACAGGCCGGCCTCCACGCCCAGCAGCGGATCGTCCTCCAACCCGCCGGTGTGCCGCAGCAGTTGCTGCCAGTCCTTGCCCAGGTAGGCGCGGCATGCCAGTAGGAAACGGGTCGCCGGGTCGCTCTCCGGTGGCGGACAGTGTGCGAGCGCGACGTCCAACTCCGGCAGATGGCGGCCGTCGAGCCAGTGCGAGGCGTGCGCGAGCGCGAGGTCACGCGGCGTCTCCAGCACCAGCTGCACCCACCAGCCCAGCCAGTACCAGGAGTTGAGCGGACGGCCGAACTTGGCGCGCTGCTCGCCGAACCGGGCCCGGTGCGCGTGCATCGCCACGACGGCGCCCGCGACGTCCACCTTGAGCGCGTGCAGGCCGAGCCAGGCGTCGGCCATGCCGGGATCGTGTTCGACGGCGCTCCGGAACTCCAGCTCGGCATGGCCGTATTCGCCGGAGACGTACGCGTCCATCCCGCGTAGCCAGGCGTGTTCCGCGATACTCCCGCCGCCCGCGCCCCGCTCGCTGTGCGCCATCTGGCTCCCTCCCCCGACCCTCCCGCGCCGCCCCCGGGCGCCGCCGCCCCCGGTGGACGAAACGGGTCGACCGTGACCGGACGTGTCGTGCCCGTGTCGTCCGTGGTTGATCCCGTTGCTGCTTTCCGGCGCCCGTACTGGTCGTGTGCCGTTCGTTGCGTTCCTCAGGCGGTCCCCACCAGGCCGCCCGACCAGGTGTTCCCCTTGACGTTCCTGCCCCATACGGGCCGGTCGCAGTCCATGAACGGAACGACCGCCGGGGTTGCCCGTATTCGCTGCGATCTGCGGTGCCGGGCGCGGACGAGCCACCGGACATGCCGTCACCCAAGGTGCCCGGGCCGCCACAGAACCGCACTCGCATGGTACCCACGACGGGGCGGCTTGACCGGACTACTGGGCGCTCGGGCGCTTCGGGTTGACCGCGATCGGGCGAGCGTGCGCGCCGGGCGCACTCCGGTGGCGCGCTGCCTGCGCGCTCCCGGGAGAGCTGACGTGGGTGTGTTCGCGCCGATACGGTCGGTACATGGGCATCGGCGACGAAGGGGTATCCGCGGTGGACGCTGGCGCGGTCCCGGCCGGCCGGGGTGCCCGCCCGGAGCCCGGCACGGCCCCCGGGCGGGCGTCCGAGGTGTGCGGAATGGTCGGTTCGGGTGGTTCCGGCGGTGCGGTCGGAACGATCGGCACGTCAGGAAAGGCGGCGGGCGCGGTGGCGAAGGCGGCCAAGTCGGGAACGCCCGCGACCCCGGACGGTCCGAGCCCCACCCCCGACCCCAGACGCTACGTCACAGGCACAACCCGGGAAACAGCCCGCCCCCTCCCGGTCCCCAGCCGCGTCAGAGGCGGCACGGCAGCCGCGACCGAACCGCGGAACGCGCCCGCGGTAACCGTGCCGGCCTCCGACGAACGGACCACTCCCGACCCGACCCGGTGGGCTGACGGCCAGGCGGGCGAGGCGGCGACGCGTGAGGCTGCGACCGACCAGGTCCCGACCGGAGGACCGGGACAGGCGACGACTGGCGAAGTCGTGGCCGACGCCGGGCAAAGCGAGCTGGACACCGTCGGCGATGCGGAAGGCGCGGGAGATGAGCCCGGGCGCGGCCCGCGCGGCCGATCGGGTCGTTCGGCGCGGCACGACGGCTCGGTCGGGTCGGGGGCGCCACAACTGCGCGGGGGAACCGCGGGTTGGGGCGAGGACCTGGACGGCCCGTCCCGGGATGCCGACCTCGCCGTCGGCGCTCCGCGCGACGGTGGCGAACTCGCTGCCGGTGGTTCGCGGGGCGGTGAGGGGGCTGGGGGCGGCGGTGCGCGGGTGCCTTTGCCTCGGGATGGGGTCGGCGGCGGCGGGGGGTCGTCGGTGGGGGAGTTCGGGGCGGGGGCTGGGGTCGAGGTGGAGTTGTCGGGGGAGATGGCGTTTGCGGGGCCGGGTGGCTCGCAAGGGGGCGGCGTGCCGGGGACCTGGGTGTCTCATGGGGCGTCGGAGCTCGGGTATTCGCGGGTGGCTTTGCCGTTCGCGGCCGAGGCGCTTGTGCTGGCCGGGCGGATCGCGCATGCGGCGGCGGAGGCCGGGGCGTTCGCCGGGGAGCTCAAATACCGGGCCGATCTCTTACGGGACCTCTTGACCGGGCGGCTCGTCGACGCGGAGCGGTTGCCGGGCGGTGGCGTCGGGGCGCTGCTGCATCGCACCGTGGCTGTTGTCGTCGCGGAGCCGGATCCCATGCCGGGGGACAGCGCGGCGACGCTGCGGCGGCATCAGGACGCGTTGACGGCGGCGTGGACGGCCGCGGTGCGGCAGGCCGATGCCGAGGCGGTGGTGGCCGGGTATCCCGGGGAGATCGTCGCGTTGGTGCCGATCCCGTCGGGCCCCGGGGCCGGCGGGGTCGGGCGGGAGGCGGCGGAGCGGGTGCGGGCGGCCTGTGCGCGGATCCCGCGCAGCTTCACGACCGGGATCAGCCGTGCCGTGCGCGGGATCGCCGAGTTGCCGACGGGCTACGAGCAGGCGCGGCGCGCGGTCGAGGCCGGCCGCCGCCTGCAGGGCCCCGGGGCGGTGACCGACTTCGACCGGCTGGGTGTCTTCCGCCTGCTGTCGCTGCTGCCGCCGGACGGTGAGCTGGAGCGGTTCGCCGCCGAGGTGCTGGGCCCGCTCGCCGAGCCGGAGGACGCCGAGGCCGCGGACCTGCGGCGCACTCTCCAGGTGCTGTTGGAGACGAACCTGAACGTCGCGGAGACGTCCCGTCGGCTGTACGTGCACTACAACACGCTGCGCTACCGGATCGGCAAACTCGAGCGCCTGGTGGGCCCGTTCACCCAGGACTCCCGGCTGCGCCTGGACCTGCTGATCGCGTTGGAGATCCTGCACCTGGCGGACACCGCGCCGCCGGTCTGACCGTGTGTCAGGCGGCGTCCGGCGGGTTGAGGTTGACCAGGAACAGCGTGCCGTGGCTGCCCGGTCGGATGCTGTGTACCGCGTGTCCGGGCACGATCAGGAGCTCGCCGGGCCCGACGGACACGTCCTCGCCGTCCACGGTCATCTCAAGGCGCCCGTCCACGACGAGCAGCGCCTCGGGGTCGGCGTGCACGTCGTCGCCGACCGGCAGTTCGTCCATGCGCATGATCTTGAGGTAGGTCGCGCCTATGCGGCCGACGGCGTACGACGTCCAGGTGGTGGTGAGCTCGGCGGTTTCGTCGCGGAGTGCGATGTGCTGCACGGCATGCCTTTCCCCGCGTGCGGCGCTTCGAGGGCGCGAAGTACCGCACGCTGTGCGTTGTTTGGATGTCGTCGACGCTATCCGGGTGCCGGTTCCCGTTGGGCGACCGTTTGGCAAAGGCTCGGATCCCGTCGTGCCAGGTCACGGCCGTGTGCTTGACTTTGTCAGCAAAGATCGCCGGAACGAGAGAGGGACGCGAATGGGCGCGCTGTCGGGCATCAAGGTCGTCGAGCTCGCGGGCATCGGGCCCGGGCCGTTCGTGGGCATGATGCTCGCGGACGCCGGCGCCGACATCATCCGCGTCGACCGCCTCGGCGCCGGCGGCATGCCGCACATGGCGGTGGGCCGCGGCCGGCTCGGCGGGCTCGAGGTCGACCTGAAGAACCCCGCCGGCACCGAGACGGTGCTGCGCCTCGTCGAGGCCGCCGACGTGCTCGTCGAGGGGTTCCGCCCGGGCGTCACCGAGCGCCTCGGCCTGGGCCCCGACGTGTGCCTCGCCCGCAACCCGCGCCTGGTGTACGCGCGCATGACCGGCTGGGGCCAGGACGGCCCGCTCGCGCAGCGCGCCGGCCACGACATCAACTACATCTCGGTCTCCGGAGCGCTGCACTCCTTCGCCCGCGCGGGCGAACGCCCGGTCCCGCCGCTCAACCTCGTCGGCGACTACGGCGGCGGCGCCATGTTCTGCGCGTTCGGCATCCTCGCCGCGCTCGTCGAGGCGCAGCGGTCGGGCACCGGCCAGGTCGTCGACGCCGCGATGACCGACGGCTCGGCGGCGCTGTCCGCGTTCATCCACGGCATGCGCGGCATCGGCGGCTGGTCGGACGAGGTCGGCACCAACCTGCTCGACACCGGGGCCCCGTTCTACGACGTCTACACCGCCGCCGACGGCGGGCACGTCGCGGTCGGCTGCATCGAACCGCAGTTCTACGCCCAGTTCCTGGCCGGCCTCGGCATCGCCGACGAGGACCTGCCCGGACAGATGGACCGCGCCGGCTGGCCGGTGCTGCGCGCCCGCTTCGCCGAGGTCATCGCGAGCCGGCCGCGCGACGCGTGGACCGAGGTGTTCCAGGACACCGACGCGTGCGTCACCCCCGTCCTGGACTGGAACGAGGCGGCCGCGCACCCGCACAACGTGGCGCGCGGAACGTACGTCACCCCGGACGGGACCGTGCAGCCCGAGGCCGCGCCGCGGCTGAGCCGCACCCCGTCGAAGGCGGCCGGCGCGCCGGGCACGCTCACGCCCGAACTGCTCGCCGGCTGGGGTCTGGACGCCGGCGAGGTCGCCAAGCTGCGCGACGAGGGCGTGCTCGGCGGCCTCGCGGAGGCCTGAGCAGCGGCTCCACGTGCACCGGGCGCGGCCGGGCACCGGATCGAGGCGACTGCCCGACCGGTGCCCGGCCCCCGGGGTCACCGCATGCAGCGGTCCATCTCGCGGCGCAGGTTCATGTCGATGAACATGTACGTCGCAGGATCGAACGCCTGGTTGCCGTAGTTCGGCCTGCCCAGCAGCTCCCACGGCTGGGTCAGGTGGAACACCGGCGTGTTGGCCGCCCCCTTCGCCGCCACCTGCCACACGAGGAGCGGCATCGGGCCGCGCGGCGACAACAGCGGGTCGAAGACGAACAGGCCGTCGGTGCAGTCGATGACCGGGGCGACGTGGTGGCCCCAGTTGTCCGGCGGATGCAGGACGTTGGCCTGGGCGACCACCCAGGCCTTCTCCAGGTAGCGGCGCGCGCAGTCCGCGTTCCGCAGTTGGATTTCCTCGCAGATCACATGCGCGAGGTACTCGCAGCCGTCGCCCGTGTTGCGCTGCGGGACCTTGACGGCCAGACACACCGCGTCCCACAGGACCCGGCGCTCCGCCGCGTCCGGCTGTTTCGCGGCCGGGCCCTCCAACTGGTCGCGCCAGAGCCTGACTTTGGGGATCAGGTCGGGTACGAGCGTCGGCTGCTTCTTCAGCCAGGTCAGCACGCTCTGCGCGCAGCCCACGCTCGTGATCCAGTGCGGCGCGCTCGGCGCGAGCATCTCCAGTGCGGTGCGGCGGAACTGGAGCTCGTCCTGGTCCTCCCAGTCGCCCCCCATGCTGAGGTCGTCGTCCCGCTCGCGGATGCTCCACAGCTCCTCGAGCCTGTGGAGCGACAGCCGGCTGATCTGGTCCTCGGTCAGCGGATAGTCGCGCGGCAGCGGCGGGTCGTCGTCCTCGCTGTCGTCGCGAAATCGGTCGCGCTGCATAGCGCACCCCCCAAACGGCGGGGACCCCCGCCCCGCCCCGAACAAGCCTAGGAGGGTGGGGAGTTGGCCGACAGCGGTTCGCCGGAATCGACGCCGATCGTCTCCTGTGAGCGGTCCGGGCGGATAATCCCCTGGTCACTGTACCGTCCGGACGGTACAGTCCGTCATATGAAGCGCGACCTCCTCCTCGACGCCGCCGAGCAACTGCTCGCCGAGCACGGCACGACGGCCCTGACGCTGGCCGCCGTCGCCGCGCGCGCAGGCGTCAGCAAGGGCGGTCTGCTCTACCACTTCGGCACCAAGGAAGCGCTGGTCAACGCGCTGGTCGAACGGCTCATCGCGGAGTTCGACCAGGCCGTCGAGGCGCGCCTGTCCGCCGAGGGCGGCGGGTACACGCGCGCGTACGTCGAGACCACGTTCGAGATCGTGACCGACCGCGACCCGGCCCGGGCCCGCCGCCGCTGGGCGGTCGTCGCGGCCGCCGCCACCGCGTCCGACCTCGCCGAACCGCTGCGCGCCGCCACCCGGCGCTGGCACCGCGCCGACGCGGCCGCCGACGACCCCGTGACCGCCCGCATCGTCCGCCTCGCGGTGGACGGGCTGTGGGAGGCCATGGAGTACGACCCGGAGCTGTTCGACGCCGACGAGTGCGACGAACTGCGCCGACGCCTGCTCGCGCTCCTGGACGGGCCCGAGGCGCCGCGGCGCCGACTGCGGGCCGTGCCGCGCGACGGCATCCCCCTCAACGCGCAGAGCTGACCGGCGGCCGGTGCGCCGGCCCAGCCCGTCCCCGGATCGGTGCGCGCGTCCCGCGTTGCGCCGATCCGTCCCGCCGTGCGTTCGGCGGGCACCGCCTCCTGCGATTCCCCCTCAACACGTCCCTTGGAAGGGGCAACTCCGATGGCAGCCGGACAGGCTTCCGACGCGGCACCGACGACCGTGACCGACCTCGCGACCGAGCCCGCGACCGAGCCCCCGACCGACGTCGCACGCGGCTCCGCGACCGATCCCGCGACCGACGCCGCAGGCGACGCTGCGACCGACCCCGGCTCCGAACCCGCGTCGGCCACCGCGTCCTCGACCGCGCGGGCCTCCGCGACCGACGGCCTGACCGAGGCCCGCCTGCGGCGCGCCCGGCTCGGCATCGCCGGGACCTTCGCACTCGCCGGCGCCCTGTGCGCGGTGTGGACCGTGCGGGTGCCCGCCCTCAAGGACAAGCTCGGCGTCAGCGACGGCCAACTCGGCCTGGTCGTGCTGGCGTTCGGTATCGGCGGCATCGTCTCGATGTCGCTCATGGGACGCCTCGTCGCGCGCCACGGAAGCCGCCGCCTGCTGCGCGCGACCGTGCCGCTGTGCGTGCTCGCCGTCGCGGGCATCGGCCTGTCGCCGAACCTGGCCGCGATCATCGGCGCGGGCCTCGCGTTCGGCCTGGTGTTCGGCGTCACCGAGGTCGCCATGAACACGCAGGCCTCGCTGCTCGAACAGCGGTACGGCCGCTCGCTCATGGCCGGCATGCACGCCGGCTGGAGCATCGGTGCCGTCACCGGCGGCCTGTTCGGCGCGCTCGCCGCGCGCTGCGGGCTGGGCTTCACCCCGTCGGTCGTGATCGCCGCCGCGCTCGGCGCCCCGGCCGCGGTCTGGCTGCGCGGAACGTACCTGCCGGACGCGCCCGCTGGGCGGGGCGAGGCCGCGGCGTCCGGCGGTGCGGGAGCGGACGGCGCAGGCCGCGCGTCCGGCGGGATGCGGCTGCCGTGGGCCGTCTACGTCGCCGGCGCGATCATCTTCTGCGCGTTCATGGTCGAGGGCGCCGTCGCCGACTGGAGCGGGCTCTACCTGCGCGACACCCTCGGCTCGCCGGAGGCCGTCGCCGCGCTCGCCTACCCGCTGTACGAGGCCGCGATGGCGACCGGCCGGCTCACCGGCGACCGCGTCACCAACCGGCTCGGCGCGCGTGCCGTGCTGATCATGTCCGGCGCCGCGACGGCGTGCGGCCTGACGATCGCACTCCTGGCCGGCGGGACCGCGCTGGGCCTGGTCGGGTTCTTCGTCGTCGGCGTCGGCGTGTGCCTCGTCGTGCCGGTCGCGTTCTCCGTCGGCGGCGCGCTCGGCGGTGCGGGCGACCCCGCCCGTGCCGGTACGGCGATCGCCCGCATCGGCGCCATGGGTTACACCGGGCTGCTGCTCGGCCCGGTGCTGATCGGGTTCGTCGCGGACGCGTCCACGCTGCGCATCGGGCTCACCGTCACGGTGGCGCTGTCCCTCGCGATCGCGGCCGGCGCCCGACTCCTGCCGGGCGGACGGCACTTGGGGAAGGACGCCGCCGCCGCGTCCCGCGGCTGAAGCCTGCTGCTGGTAGGGCTGCTGCGGGTACGGCTGCTGCCCCAGGATGCCCAGGGGCTGCCCCGCGTACGCCTGCGGCTGCCCGGGGTGGCCCTGCTGGTCGGCCTGCGGCGCGTACACGATCTGCTGCATCTCCTCCCGCCAGGTGCGGTGCAGGGTGATGCGGCTCGGCGCGCCGATGCGCAGGCGCGTACGCCCGGCACACCGGCGTTCGGCGGGATGGTCCCAGAAACCCCGGTCGGAATAGGCGGCTTTCGCCGATTCCGACCGCGCTTTGTGACGCGACGCATACCGTGTGGAGCCGCCGCGGGCCCGGACGTCGTCGGGCTTTCCCGTCCGGCCCGCGGCCCGGCCCTGCCATCCCACAGGGCCGGTCGTGCCCGCCGACCCAGTGAGGGACCGTCGTGGACGTCATACACAGCAGCACCGCACCGACGGGCATGCCCGGCATGCTCACCGAGCACGAGGCCTTCCCCGGGGTCCGCGCACCCGCCCACCCGTCACCCCCCGCCGTCCGAGAACGCTCCGCGCCCACCGATCCGCTGCCCTCGCCGACCGCCGAGCTGATGTCGGCCTCGCGCACCACGCGCCTGCTCGGCGAGACCGCCCCGGCGCGGCAGCGGGTGCTCCGGCACCCGCTCTACCGGCTCCTCGCGCACCCCGACGACCTGCGGGTGTTCATGGAGCACCACGTGTTCGCCGTCTGGGACTTCATGTCCCTGCTCAAGGTGCTGCAACGGGAGCTCACCTGCGTCACCGTGCCCTGGGTCCCGCAGGGCACGCCCGAGGCACGGCGGCTCGTCAACGAGATCGTGCTCACCGAGGAAAGCGACGAGACCAGCGTCGGGCCGCGCAGCCACTTCGAGCTCTACCTCGAGGCCATGGCGGCGGCGGGGGCGGACACCGGGCCCGCGTGCTGCTTCCTCGACCTGCTGGCCGACGGCGTGGCGGTCCCTGAGGCCGTCCACCTGTGCGGGGCGCCTCCGGCGGCTGCGGCGTTCGTCGAGCACACGTGGCGGATCGTGCAGCACGCCCCGGTGCACTGCGTCGCGGCGGCGTTCGCGCTCGGGCGGGAGGAGCTCGTCCCGCGGATGTTCGAACACGTCCTGGACGGCCGCGAGGCCGACGAACGCACCGCCGGACTCGACACGGACGAGACCGACTTCGCGCTCTTCCGCGAGTACCTCGAACGCCACATCGAGGTCGACGGCGACGAACACGGACCGATGGCCCTGCGGCTGCTCGAGAACCTGTGCGGCTTCCAGCCCCGCCGCTGGCGCGAGTGCGCGGGCACCGTGACCGTCGCCCTCCGCGCCCGTGCGGCCCTCTGGGACGACGTCGCCGAAGCCGTACGGTCCCGCCGAGGAGCACCGGCCCGTACCTGAGCCCTTGGCGTACGGCTCGCGAGTCGGATGGGGGAGGCGGTTGGTCGTGCAGGCCGCCTCCCCGGGGCCCGACGAGCCGGCACGCGCGAACGGCCGCGGGAAGGTCGCTGCGACGGTGCCGTCACTGAGTCGCCCGACCCGCGGCCGCTCCGCGCGACCTGTCAGCCGCCGCCCTTGCCGCTGAGATAGATCGCCAGCCAGATGGCTCCGCCGATCAGGTGCGTCCCGAAGAAGAACACGAACATCCAGCGGAGGATCCCGCGTTCGATGTCCTTCTGCGACTCACCCCGCCGCACCGGAGGCGCAGGCCGGGGCACCGCCTGCGGATCGGCGGCGGACGGACGGCGCACGTCGGAGGTCACGGCGGAGCTTTCGGTGGAGGTTCGGACAGCGCCCCGCACGAGCGGGACGGCCCAGCCATTCTCGCAGCCACCGCCGCGGCAGCGGCGTGCGCGCGGCGCCGCCGGCCCCCAGCGGGCCCGGCGCGAGCGTTCAGCGGCCCCTGTCCAGGCTGATGCGTGGCGTGCGGTCAGGGCGGTCGCCACCCTCGTCGTCTGCGGTCAGCGGCGTCCGTCCGCCGGGGCCAGGGCCTCCGGGGCCGCGGCCTTCACCGCGTCGGTGAAGGCGCGGATCGCCGGGTGGCCGCCTGCGCCGGTGCGATATGCGACCTCGGTCTCGCGGGAGAGGGGCAGGCGGGTCAGGGTGACCGTGCCTGCATGGCGGTCGGCGGCGTCGCGGACGGCCAGTTCCGGGACGAGGGCCACGCCCTGGCCTACCGCGACCAGTTCGAGGACTGCCGCGAAGTCGTCGATGTGGTGGCGGGCGTCCGGGGTGTAGCCCGCGGCTTCGCAGGCCCGCACGGTCATCGTGTGGCACAGCGTGCCGGGGGTGGCCAGGATCCACGCCGTGTCGCGGCAGGCGGCGAGGCCGTCGGCGTGGGTGTCGGCGGGGGCCGCGAGGTAGAGCGGTTCGGTGAACAGGGCGCGTGTCTGTACGCCCGGGACGCGGATGCGCGGCGCGAAGTCGTAGCGGTGCAGCAGCGCGACCTCGAGGTCGCCCGCCCGCAGCCGGTCGGCGGCGGCCGCCGGGTCGAGTTCGTCGACGCGCGGCTGGAGGGCCGGGAACTCGCGGGCCAGGCGGGCCAGCGCCCCCGGCAGCAGCGAGCGTGCGGCGGACGGGAACGCGCCGATCCGCAGCGGTCCGGCCGGTCCGCCGCGGGCCGCGGCCAGTTCGGCCGCGGCCTGTTCGAGGCGTTCGAGCACCGCTTCGGCGTGTTCGACGAGCGCGACGGCGGCCGGGGTCAGCGTGACGCTGCGTCCGGTGCGTTCCAGCAGCGGCACGCCCGCTTCGCGTTCCAGTGCGGACAGTTGCTGGGACACCGCCGACGGGGTGAACGCGAGGGCGTCGGCGACGGCCGCGATCGTGCCGCGGCGGGCGAGTTCGCGCAGCAGGCGCAGGCGACGGACGTCGAGCATCAGCCCAGCTTATGTCCAGAACCGGAAAAGCGAACTGGACCTACTGCTCGGAAGCGGGTCAGGCTGAAGCCATGACGCAAACGCCTACGGCCGCAGCGCCGCTCAGGGGCATCTTCGTCCCGCTCGTCACCCCCTTCACCGAGGACGGTTCGCACATCGAGGCCGCCGCACTCGAGCAGCTCGCCCACCAGGTGCTCCGCGACGGAGCCGCGGGCCTCGTCGCGCTCGGCACCACCGCCGAGGCCGCGGCGCTGTCGCCCGACGAGCGCCGCGAGGTCGTCGCGGTGTGCGCCCGGGTGTGCCGGGAGCACGGCGCGCGCCTGATCGTGGGCGCGGGTACGAACGACACGGCCGGCACCGCGGCGGCGCTGTCCGCGCTCGGCGGCGGGCCCGGGCCGCTGCCGGACGCGGCGCTCGTGGCGGTCCCGCCGTTCGTACGCCCCTCGGAGGACGGCGTGGTGGCGCACTTCGCGCACGCGGCCGAGCACAGCCCGGTGCCGCTCGTCGTGTACCACGTGCCGTACCGGACGGGCCGCGCGCTGAGCGTCGAGACGCTGCGCAGGCTGGCCGAGATCCCCGGCGTCGTCGGGATCAAGCACGCGGTGGGGGCGGTGGACGCCGACACGGTCGACCTGCTGGGCGAGCCGCCGGAGGGCTTCGCGGTGCTGGCGGGTGACGACGTCTTCGCGGGCGCGCTGTTCGCCCTCGGCGCGGCGGGCGGCATCCTCGCCTCCGCGCACGTGGCGACGAGCTCGTTCGTCGACCTGCACGCCGCGTGGGGCGCGGGCGACGTGGCGCGGGCCCGCGGCCTCGGCGCAGACCTGGCACGGCTGTCGGCGGCCTTGTTCGCCGAGCCGAACCCGACCGTGGTCAAGGGCGTTCTGCACGCGCTGGGACACATCCCGAGCCCGGCCGTCCGCCTGCCGCTGCTGCGCGCCGGAGCCCGGTCGGTCGAGGTGGCGCTCGACGCGCTGGAGCGGGTGGACACGCGCGAGACGGAACGGCCGGGATTCGCGGCCTAGCCTCGTCTGACCGTCAGCCGCCCGGCGGCGGGAGCAGGCCCTGGACCCGGGTGTTCTGGAACGACACGAGCACCCAGCACCCGCCGCGTCGGACGGCGACGAACGTCTGGATCGAACGGCTGTCCGGACGGCACTCCGCCTGCCCGGGATCGGCGATGCAGCCGGTCGTGATCATGACGGCCGTCCTCGGCGCCGGGAACCGCAGTGTCACCGGTATCCGCGTGAAGACCAGCCGGGTCCCGTGCGTGTAATGGTCGAAGTAGTACTGGAAGTTGCGCGCCATCTCCGGCAGGCCGCGCAGGTGCGTGCCGTCGAACGTGACGAACTCGGCGTCCTCGGCGAAGGTCGCGGCGAAGGCCGCGCCGTCTCCCCGGTTCCACGCGTCGGCCTGCGCCTGCAGGAGCCTGGTGAGCTGGGGGAGTGCCGAGCCGGTGGCGTCCGTGGCGGCGCCGGACGGGGTGTGGTGGCCGCCGGCCGGGGCCGCGGCGGCGTTCGCGGTGAAGGCGAACACCGCGGCCGCCGCCAGTGCGAGGGACCGGCGCAGACCGTGCCGCCGAGCGCGCGCAGGCCGCCGATTCGATGCGTTCGGGTGCGTCGTCATGGTGCGTCCTCCTTGGCGGACAGGCGGGTTCGACCCGGGACGGGCCGGTTCCGCTCCGGTTCCAGCGTCGCCGCGCCGCGTCCGGGGGAGCCATCTGCCGTTCGGCGGAGATACGGGCGCTCCGCGGTGGCGGTCTCTGCCGTTCGGCGGATCCCGGAGCGCGGGCCTCCGGAGTACGTTGGCCGGTATGTCCGTTGGAGGACGGGAGAGGGCGCAGGCCCAGCTGCCCCGGGTCGCGGCCGCGGGGATCGCGGTGTCGGCGCTCGCGGGGGTCGTCACCGCCGGCCCCCTGGTCCCGTTGCCGGCCGTCGTCGGGTTGTCCGCGGCCGTCGTGCTCGCGACGCGGCCCGGACCCGCCCGAAGGTGGACCGCCGTCGCCGCCGGACTCGCCGCTCTGGTCTCCGTCGCGGTGACTCCGGTGCTGCTCGCCGAGGGCGGGGTGACCGTCCCGATCGCCGTGTGGGGCGTGGGCGAGGCCGGGGCCCTGCTCGCGCTCACCGTGCTGGTGGCCAGGTATGTGGCGTCGCTGCGGCAGGCGGCGGCCGCCGTCGCGGCGCTCTGCGCGGCCGAGGCCGGGCTGATGGTGCGGGTCGTGTGGCCCGAGGCGCTGCTCAACATGGTCTTCATCGCGGCGTACTGGTCACTGGGCGCGGGCATCGCGGTCGTGGTGGGCCTGTGCCTTCGGTCGACGGACGCGGCGCGGGCCCGTTCCGTCGCGGCGGCGCGCCGTATCCAGCGGCTGGAACTCGCGCGGGACCTGCACGACTTCGTCGCCCACGACGTCACGGGCATGGTGGTGCAGGCGCAGGCCGCCGCGCATGTGCTGGCCGGACAGCCCGAGGTGGGCGCGGCGCTCAAGCGCATCGAGGAGGCCGGCCAGCGGGCCCTGGCCTCGATGGACCGCACGGTGCACATGCTCCGGGACACGGGCGGCGAACGGGCGGACGACCCGGTCGCGTTCCGTGTGCCGACGTTGGCCGACCTCCCCGTGCTGGTCGCCCGTTTCGCCGACGCCGGCCCCGCGCGCCCGGTGCTGCGCGTCGACCACGCGGCGGCGGCCGCGGCGACGCGTGAGACGGCCACGACCGCGTACCGGGTGGTGACCGAGGCCCTGACGAACATCCGGCGGCACGCCCCCGCGGCCACGCGCGTCGAGATCGGCGTCGGCGGTGACCCGCCCGCGGCCGACGACGGGGGCGCCGGCCCGCGTCTGGTGGTGACGGTGACCAACGACCGTGCCCCCGCGGGCCGTGCGGACGCCGTGCCCGCGCGGCAGGCCGTCGGCGTGCGCCGGAACGGCGGCCTCGGCCTGGTGGGTCTGGCGGAACGCGTTGAGGCCCTCGGCGGCACGCTGACCGCGGGCCCCGCCGCTGCGGGCACCTGGCAGGTCACCGCCCTCTTCCCGATGTCCCCGCCGCGCGTTTGAAGACGCGGCCCCGCAAGGCGGCCGAGGCTACCTGCCCGCCTTCTTCAGCCGGCTGCGCACCGCCCGCTGCGTGAGCGGGCCCAGGTCCTCCAGCAGCGCGACCAGCGTGCCGAGTTGGTCGAGGGCGTCGAAGGCGCGTGCGGTGCCCTCGCCGTCGACGCCGCCGTACAGTTCGAGGCCGATGAACGTGGCGGCGACCGCGCGGGCGAGGCCGCCCGTGTCGACGACGCCGGCCAGCGGCGTGTCGGCGAGCACGCGCGCGAGGACGCCCTCGATCTCCTCGACCCACAGCCCGAGCCCTGCGGCGGTCGCGGGCGCGAGCGAGGGGTCGGTCCGGGCGCCGGCGAGCAGGTGTGCGAGGACGGCCATGTCGGCCTGCTCGTCGGCGTGCAACGCGCGGCTGAGATCCAGGAGTTCACGCATCGAGCCGACCTGCGTGAAGCGCGCCCGGTACTGCGCGACGTGCTGCTCGGCGCCGTGCCGGCACGCCTCCGACAGCAGCTGGTCGAGGGTGCCGAAGTGGTAGAAGATCAGCGCCTGGTTGACGCCCGCGGTCGTGGCGATGCTGCGGGCCGACGTGCCGCTGATGCCGTACGTGCGCAGCGTGTCGAGGGCGCCTTGGATCAGCTTGGCCCGCGTGTTGCTCATCGTGGTCCGGTCTCCGTGGGTCAGCAGCGGGCTTCTTCCCGCACCGGCCTAACGCTAGCGGGGACGCTGTGCGCGGTCAGGTCCGCGTAGGCGGCGGTGAAGGCGCCGTCGTATCCGAACAGGGGACCGAGCACCGGGTTGGTCACGCGCACGCTGATGTGGAAGCGCCCCGTCGCGTCGTCGAACCGCTCGCGCACCACCGCGTCTCCGACGACGGCGCGCGGCAGCCGGGTGTCGAGGGCGCGTTCGCGGAACCGGTAGCCGCCGGAGCGGATGACCAGCCCGCCCGTGCGGTCGGCGGCGAAGGCCAGGTCGACGGCGAGGTGCTGGTGGGTGCCGAGGTAGTCGACGACGCAGTCGCGCCGTTCGCTGTAGACCATCGTCGCGTCGAACCGCCGGCGGCGACGCGGCAGGTCGAAGGTACGGACGAACGTGACCGTCTCGCGGCCGTACGAGTCGAGGTAGGGGTAGTTCTCGATCGTGAACGGCACGTCCTCGCCGGTCTCGGCGAGCAGGATGTGCCGCCGGTCGCCGACCGCCAGGAAGGGCCGCAGCAGCGGCCGGGACAGCCGGGTCCCGTTCCAGATCCGCCGCATGGTGCCGGTGCCGACGCAGGCCTCGCCCGCGTCGAGCCCGACGCCGAAGCGGCGGCGCAGTTCCGGGTGCAGGCGGCCGAAGTCGCGTCCCATCGCCCGGGCGAACATCGAGACGGGGCGCGGCGCGCGGCGGATCGGCGGGGCTGCTTGCGTGGAGGTCACGGGGTCTCCAGTCGTTCGAGGGTCTCGGGCGCGGTGGCGGCGTGTCGGTCGGGTGGACGGCGAAGACAGCGCCTGGCGGCGGGAGTTCCGGGCAGCGGCGGCACCAGCAGGCACGTGGTGGCGACCCACACCGTCGCCAACAAGGACCCGGTGAGCCGCGCCGCGAGCACGGTCACCGCGGTACGCGCGGCGGCCTCGGCGAGCGCGCGGGCGAGCAGGCGGCGTGGGGACGCGCCGGTCTCCAGCCACAGCCGCAGCCGGTCGAACGACCACGCGGTGGCCCAGCCGAGCAGCGGCCGGGCGATCCGGTCCGCCGCGCGGCCGAGGCCGGGCGTGTAGTCGTAGCCGGTGAGGAACCGCAGACCTGCGGCCGTGGGGACATAGCGCCAGTAGCCGCTGCCGGCGCGCATCGGCGAGAGCGGGTGCGGGCTGGCGAAGCGCAGCGCCGAGGTGCCGGTGCCGTCCGGTCGGCGGCGTTCGCCGACGGTCGTGCCGTGTCCGGCGATCGTCAGGCCGGGCAGGACGCGGGTGGCGTAGCGGAACCGGGTGCCTGCGGCGGGGGAGTCCGGGCACGCGGCGTGGCCGGGCTCCGGCGTGATGCGCGTGAACCGAAGGTCCCAGCGCGCGTGCTGCGCCGGGTCCTGCGTGTGGTGCCACACCGACGCGGGGTCGGCGCGGATCAGCGTTTCGACGTACAGAGGGCGCATGGACGGGCTCCGGACGCGTCGCGGCACGGGTTTGAGCGGTCGCTCAAAACACACCGTAGCGAGTTTTGAGCGACCGCTCAAGCGTGCGGGCCGGCCTGCGGCGGCGGGTCAGCCCTCCGGGATCTCCCCGAAGACGCCCGACTGCACGTCGGCGACGGCCTGCTCGATCTCGCGGCGGGTGTTCATCACGAACGGGCCGTACGCGGCGACCGGTTCGCGCACCGGGCGGCCGGTCCACAGGACGAACCGCAGGCCGTCCGGGTCGTCCGCCGCGATCCGGAGCGTGCCCGGGGCGGCGTCCTCGTCGACGCCGCGCGTCGGCGCCGGCTCCAGGTGGACCACCTGCCCGGCCTTCGCCGGGGTCGCGTCCGGGCCGAAGCGGCCCGCGCCCGACAGCACGTACACGAAGCCGTTCTGGTCGGCGGGGACGTCCTGGTCGTACGTGGCGCCCGCGGCCAGCGTGCCGTCCAGCATCGTCACGGGCACGACGTTGAAGGCCGGGCCGACCGCGTCGCCGGAGCGGCCGGAGAACACCCGTACCTCGACGCCGTCCTCGCGGTGCACGGGCATCGCGTCGGCGCGCAGGTCCTGGTAGCGCGGCTCGTCCATCTTGTGCGCGGCGGGCAGGTTGACCCACAGCTGCAGCAGGTGCACGGGCTCGCCGCGGTACGCCTTCTCGGCGTGGAACAGGCCGCGGCCCGCCGTCATCCACTGCACGTCGCCGGGGCCGAGCACGCCGTGTCCGCCGCGGTTGTCGCGGTGCTCGGCGTGGCCTTCGAGGACGAGCGTGACGGTCTCCTGGCCGCGGTGCGGGTGCCAGTCGAAGCCGACGGCGCTGAACCAGTCCTCGGCGAGCAGCAGGAACGGGTCGTGCCGGCCCCACTTGCCGGGCTCGAGCACCAGCGCCTTGTCGTCGACCTGCGCGTCCGCGCCCAGCATGCGCCGGTCGAGGACGGCGGCGACGCCGCGGGCGGTGGGGTTCCGGACGGTCATCGCGTCCGCCTCCGTCTCGTGTCGAATTCTTGTTGAACGTTCAACTTAACCTAGCGCACGGCCGCGGTATTCCGCGACAACCCGCCGCGAACCGGGTCGAGCGCTGAACAGTTGGACGCTGTGTACGGGACCTTTCGGACGCCTGGTACTCCTTAGTCGTGAATCCGAGACACGCCCTCCTCGGCCGGGCCCTCCCCGCGGTCGCCGCCGCGGTCGCGCTCCTCGCCGGCTGCAGCTCCTCCGACTCCACCGACCACGCCGCAGCGACCGGCACGCCGGCCGCCCCGAGCGCCCCCGCGGCGCCGTCCGGGCCGTCCGGGCCGTCCGGGTCGGCCACGGCGAGGCCGACCGGCGCCGACGACCCGGCCCTCAAGGACTTCTACGCGCAGAAGCTCGACTGGCAGCCCTGCCAGCCGGGCCCCGGCAGCGCGCCAGGCCTCCAGTGCGCCAAGCTCAAGGTGCCGCTCGACTACGCCGCGCCCGCCGCCAAGAGCATCACGCTCGCCGTCTACCGCCACCCCGCCAACGGTGCCGCCGCCGACCGCATCGGCTCCCTCGCGGTCAACCCCGGCGGACCCGGCGACGGCGTCAGCGGCCTCGTCGGCCACTTCGCCGCCAACGCCAAGAAGAAGGCCGTCGCCGACCGCTACGACATCGTCGGCTTCGACCCGCGCGGCACCGGCGGCAGCTCCCGGGTCACCTGCGCGGGCGGACCCGTCGTCGACCGCCTGATGTCGATCGACCCGACGCCCGACACCCCCGCCTCCCTCGACGCGGCCACCGCCGTCCTCAAGGAGTTCGGCCAGGCCTGCGCCACCAACACCGGCACCGACCTGCTCAAGCACATAGGCACCACGGAAGCCGTCAACGACCTGGACGTCTTCCGCGCCGCGCTCGGCGACGACAAGCTCAACTACGCCGGCATGTCCTACGGCACCTACCTCGGCGCCCTCTACGCCGAGCGCTTCCCGGGCCGCGTCGGCCGCGTGATCCTCGACGGCCTGCTCGACCCGGCCCTCGACCGCTTCGCGCTGGCCAGGGAACAGGCCAAGGGCTTCGAGGACGCCTTCCGCGCCTTCGCCGCCGACTGCGTCACGCGCGGCCGCGAATGCCCCTTCACCGGCGGCCCCGACGAGGCCTCCCGCGCGGTACGCGCGCAGTTCGACAAGCTCAGCGCCAACCCGCTCCCGGCGCGCGGCCGCTCGCTCGACGAGGGCATGGCGTCGACGGCCGTGTCCGGGTACCTGTACAGCCCCTCGGCCTGGCCGCTGCTGCGGCAGATGCTCACGGCGCTGTTCCAGGGCAACGGCGCGCCGACGGTCCAGGCGTTCGACAACTTCGCCGGCCGCTCGGCCGACGGCAGCTTCAAGGACTCCATCCAGCCCGCGTACTTCGAGATCAACTGCGCGGACGGCCGCTCGCTGACCGCCCAGGAAGCCGACAAGCTCGCCCGTGAGGTCGCCGCCACGATGCCGGTCCTCGGCCCGTCCACGGTGTGGAGCTTCGCCGCGGACTGCCCCGCGACGGGCACCGACCGCGCCCGCCCGATCGACGGCGCGAACATCCCCGGCGTCCTGCTGATCAGCACCCTGCGCGACCCCGCCACCCCGCACGTGGCCGCCGCGCGCATGCGCAAGGAACTGCCCAAGGCCGGACTGATCAGCTACGACGGCGACGGCCACGTCGCGTTCTTCCGCGCGAACGCCTGCGTGGACGCCGCGACCGACGCCTACCTGCTCAACGGGACCCTGGTCCAGGGCGAAACGAAGTGCTGAACGCCTGACCGGCGGGGACGAGGGCCGCCGACGAGGCTCGGACGCGAGGACGTGACCGGACGAGACGTCGGCGAGTCGGCCGATCAGACCGCGTCGTGCCATGCGTGCGCGCTGGGCCTGGCAGCCCTCCCCGGCAAGGCGCGGGGTTCGGGAGGACCGCCGGCCCCGGCCGCGTGCCACGCGGCGCGACTCCGAGAGATCTACCGGGCGCGCCCTCGCCTCCACGTGGCAACCCGCTTGTCGGGCCTTCCCGTTACCGTGTCGCCCCGGCCGACGGGGCCGGACAAGGGGAGGAGCGGAAATCGTGCGGGTGGTCACGGCGGCGGAGGCGGCCGAGCGGAGTGACGGGCGGCGGGACGAGGACGTGCTGGTCGTCCCGGAAACGTGGCGAAAGCTCGTCCACCCGCGACGGGGACGGGTGTTCGTGACACCCGAGCCGCCGGCGCCCAACGCGCTGCGCTCGCTGCGCCGCCAGGTCGAGACGGCGGTCGAAGGCCTGGCAAGCGTCCACCCGCGCGTGGAACCGGACGCGGTCGAGGCCGCCCGCCGCTACGCCGCCGGCGAGCCCGACCCGGTCGGCGCGGCGGCGTGGCTCACGCTCGGCGTCAGCAGCCACACCAGGCCCGAGACGATCGTTGACGCGTGGGTCGAGGAGCACGGCCTGCCGTTCGCGGCGGCCGCGGGGGTCGAGGCGGGAGCGTTCCGGGACCACGGCGTCTGGCACAGCACGCTCGACGGCATCACCCGCCGGCTGCGCGAACTCCTGGCCGACTGCGAGGAGTCCACATACCGGGCCGCCGCCGACACGGTGGCCGAACACCGCGAGGGCACCCTCCGCCGGGTCGTCGCGAGCTACGTCATGCCGGACATGGCCGAGTGGGCCACCGAATGCGTGGCGCTCGACGGCGCGGCGCTCCGCGACGCCGGCGAGCTCCGCTACCTGCTCATACTGGCCGCGACGCGACCCGAACAACTCGCGTGGCTGCGCGGGAGCGACCTCGGCGAGTACTTCGACGACCAGTGGCGCACGGACGTCCTCACCACGCTGGTGGTCAACGTCGGACCCGGCTGGGAGTGGCTGATCGAGGACGCGCTGGAGGGACGCCCGTTCGAGGCGTCCGGGTATCTGCTCCTCCTCGAGATGCTGTCGCACATCCCCTCGGACAAGGCGTTCCGCCTGCTGGGCGGCCGCATCGGCTACAGCCGCGCCCGCCCGCTCATCCTCGCCGCGGCGAACCGGTACCCCGCGCGCGCGATGACGTGGACCGCGTCCGCGCTCGAACGCAACGGAGACAACGAAGAAGACGCCTCGCTCCGCCGCCGGTTCCTCGTGGCACACGCGGCCGCCCACCCGGGCATCGCCGCCGAACTGCGCGACCGACTCCCGGCGGTCGCCCAGGAGCTGCTTGTCCCGCATCTCGCCGACGCCCCCGCCGACGCGCTGCCCGGACTGCTGGCGACGCCGCCGTGGGCGGTCAAGCGCAAGCGGTCCGGCCCGGCCGCCGTACCGGGCCTCACGCCCGCTCCCATCCGCCGCGTGGTCTGGCAGGACGGCGAACGCGAGCCGGCTCTCAAGGTCGTGTTCTGGAGCAAGGTCCCCGCGAACGAGAGCAACCTCGCCGCATTGCGGGCCGGCCGGTTGAAGCACTACGAGGCCGTCGCCCTCTTCGTCCAGAACCCCGACGCGGACCTGGCGGACGACCTGCGCACGTGGCGCTCGGACGACCACTGGCCCGCCCTCCGCGACTACGCCGCGCTGCTGGCGACCTGGGAGGAACCCGCGATCGACGCGGTGCTGGCCCTCGTCGCCCGCACCGGCATGCACAACGCCGAACTCGTCATGCCCGTCGTCGACATCACCAGCGCCCGGCTGGTGGCCGGCTGGCTGCACCGCCGCCGTGACGCCCGCGACGTGGCGTTGCGCTGGCTCGGCCGGCACGCCGAGGACGCCCTGAGACTGCTGATACCTGACGCCTTCGGCAGGAATCTGCCGTTGCGCCGCGCGGCCGAAGCCGTCGTGCTTGCGGTCGCGGCCGCCGACAGCATGGGCGGTGCCGAGGCCGTCCGCCGGGCGGCCGCCGAGTTCGGCCCGGCCGCGGCGGCGGGCATCGAGGCGCTCCTCACCGCGGACCCGCTGTACGACACGCTTCCGTCCCGCCTCCCCGCACTGCCCGCATGGGCCGACCCCGCCGGGCTTCCCCAACTCGTCCTGCGCTCGGGAGCGGGCGCGGTCCCGGACGCCGAGGTCCGCCACCTGCTGACGATGCTCGCGATGTGCAAGCCCGACGCGCCCTACGCGGGCGTGGCGCGCGTGAAGGCCGAGCTGACCCCCGACAGCGCCGCCGAGTTCGCGTGGGCGTTGTTCGAGGCGTGGCGGATGGCCGGCATGCCCGCCAAGGAGGTGTGGGCGTTCTCCGCGCTCGGTTGGCTGGGCGACGACCGGACGGCGGCGCGGCTCGCGCCGATCGTCCGCGAGTGGCCGTACGAAGGACTCCACCGGCGGGCCGCCGACGGCCTCGACGTCATCGCCGCGATCGGAACCAGCGGTGCCCTGCGCGAACTCCAGGCGATCGCCCTGCGCGCCAAGGCGCGGGCGCTCAGGACCCACGCGCAGGGCGCGCTCGCGAAGGTTGCCGACACACTCGGACTCAACGCCGACGAGTTCGCCGAACGCCTCGTCCAGGACTTCGGATTGGCGGACCCGACAGCGCTCGTCTTCGACTACGGCGCACGCCGCTTCACGGCCGGATTCGCCGACGACCTGACGCTGTACGTCGTCGACGAGCACGGCAAGCACAAGAAGGCACTCCCCGCACCCGGCGTCCGCGACGACGAGACCCGCGCGGCGGCCGAGCGCAAGCGGTTCACCGCCCTTAAGAAGGCCGTCCGCACCGCGGTCTCGGACGCGCTGCCCCGCCTGGAGCACGCGATGATCCACGAACGGACGTGGAGCGCAGCGGACTTCCGCGAGCTGTACGTCGACCACCCGCTGCTCGGCCGCCTCGGCCGCCGCCTCGTCTGGTCGGCGGACGTCGACGGCGTCGCCACAGCGTTCCGGATCGCCGAGGACCGCACGTTCGCCGACGCCGCCGACACGGCTTTCAACCTCCCCGACCACGCCGTCGTCAGCATCCCGCACCCGGTCGCCCTCACGGACGACGAACTCGCCTCATGGCGTGAGGTGTTCGAGGACTACGAGATCAGCCAGCCGGTGGCCCAGCTCGGGCGACCGGTCGGACGGCTCGCACCGGAGGACCACGCCGCCAACCGGGTGGCGCGTTTCGAGGGCGTCGAGCTGCACGCCGCGAAGCTGCTCGGTCTGGAACGCCGGGGCTGGCAGCGGGAGGCGCCCGGGCAGGGCGGGAGGCAGTTCGCCAGCGCGTTGGACGTCGGCGACGGCTGGTCGGTCGAAGTCTGGTACGAGCCGGGGATCTACGCCGGTTCGCCGCTCATGCGCCCCGACCAGAAGATCGACGGGGTGGTACTGCGCGACACCGGCCCGACCGGTGCGAGGGAGCGCACCTTCGGTGACCTGCGCCCGGCGCTGCGCAGTGAAATCGCCGTGGCACTGGACGAGTTGACCTCCGCGGACTGAGGTCAGGCGACCGCGACCAGCACCCGGTGGTGCTTGGGGTTGTCGATCTCGTCGACAAGCACGACCGCCAAATCGGCGTACGAGAACGTCTCGGCGTCGGGCAGCAGCGCCGTGCCGCCGATCCGGTACGTGCCGGTGCGCTCCGCCTCTGCGTCCAGGAACACCGGCGGCGGGGCGACCACCAGCCAGTCCAGGTCGGGCCCGGACTCTCCGCGCAGGATCTCGAGTTCGGCGAGGTGACCGAGCGAGAACGCACGCACCTCGGCGGGCGTGTCGGGCGCGTCGTGCAACGGCACACCGGGCGCGGTCTCCAACACGGTGCCGATGCCAACGGCCACGAGGCGCGCCACGCCCGCACGCCGCAGCCCGTCGATCAGGGCGCGGGTTGCGGCGGGGTAGAAGTCCGTAGACGGGACGTCGAGCCGGGCGGCCGCGTTCACCGCGGCGTCGTGCCCGGCGGCGACGGCCGCGACCGACTCGGCGTCCGTCACATCACCCTGGACGAGGGTGACGCGCTCACCCGCGAGCTCGGCGTGCGAAGCAGGGTCACGCACGACGGCGGTCACGTGATGCCCGCGCGCGACCGCCTCGGCGACCGTCCGCCGTCCGGCCTTGCCGCCGGCGCCGAAGACGACGGTCCTGGTGTTGTTTTCGCTCATGACATGGCTCCGCTCCGTACCGAGCGGCGGGGCTTTTCCCCGCCGCTGCCTGCAACGGTATGGATCGGATACCGGTTACTTCAACGAAACCGAGGCGCGCCCGGACGAGGTCCGGGCGCGCCTTCGACGGCGCGGATCAGCCGGTCGTCGTAGGACCGTTGGCGAGACCGAGCGCGTCGCGGGCCCGGGTGGCCTCGGAGCCGCCGGCGCTGGGCACCTTCTTGAAGGCGCTGATGAACGAGTCCACGTCGGGCGCCGCGGCGAGCGCCTGGAACGCCGGTATGCGAGCCCGGTCCTTCGCCACGAGCGCGGCAACGTGCGGGGCCGCCGCCGCCGGGAACGTGTGCGCTTCCAAGGCGTCGGCCTCACCCTGCAGTGCCTTCACCATTGCGGCGGCCCAGTCCTGATACTCCTTCAGGTTCGTCTCGTCGATGTCGGCCTCGGGCGCGTCCGGAGCGTTGTTGTAGATGCGCACCGCCTTGAGGTACGCGAGTTGGTCGGCGTTCAGGTTCGTCTCGTCGCGGCGGATGGAGGCGCGGACCGAGGACCCGGTTCCCGCGGTGCAGATGACCCGGTGGTTGCCGCGCGCCCACGACATGGCGTCGGGCCGGTAGTAGAAGACCTGGAGCTGCTCGTCGTAGGCCCGGATGTCCATGGCGTAGTCCCCGAGGACTTCCTGGCACCGCTGCATGGCCCCGGACTTGACGGGCGCGTCGCCGGGGTAGGTGTCGCCGGGCAGCGTGTAGTCGCCCGTGACCTCCGCCGTGTGCGGCTCGGTGCACGGGACGACGCGGACCACGATCGAGCGCCGGTGGGCCTCTTCACCGGGGTTCATCGGGTGTTCCGTGGTCCGGTCGCTGAAGCAGTCGCCCTTGCGCAGCGTGGTGACGTCGATGTCGCCGGACTGCGTCACGGCGCCGTTGTCGTCCCGCTCGGGGTCGTCGTCGGTGTCGATGACGCCCGTGGCGATCAGGGTGACCAGCGTGACGGCGAAAGCCGCCATGAGCGAGGAGATCACGACACCGGCGATCGCCAGGCCCTTGCCGCGTTCGCCGCGCCGGCGTATCTGGGACAGCGCCGCGATGCCGAAGCCCAGGCCGACCGGCCACAGGCAGGTCAGCGACGTGACCAGCGAGGTGATCGCGAAGCGGTTGGTGCGGTCGGGGTGCCAGCCCGGCGGCGGGTTGTAGCCCTGGTAGCCGTAGGGGTACGGGTGCGGGTAAGCCTGCTGGTACGGCTGCTGATAGGGCTGTCCGGCGAAGCCGACGCCGGGCCCGGGCCCGGGTGTCGCGGCGGGCTGAGGGGCGGCGTCGGGGCCTGGCTCGGGACCGGTCTCCGGACCGGTCTCGGCGGCGTCCGGAACGGCGTCGGCGACAGGTTCCGCGGCGGCGTCCGGCTCGGGATCTCTCGGGGTGTCCACGCTTTCGTGCTCCTGGGACGGCGTGATGTGAGGCGCGCATCCTACCTGTCGGTTGGATGCGCCCAACTGCCGCCCCTGCTCTGGTGATCCGCTAGCGTCACAGCTATGCCCGACACCCGCGACACGACCGCCCCCGCCCCGCTCACCGCGGACTTCTTCGACCCGGCCTGCCCGCAGAGCGCGATGCCGATCCGCATCGGCGAGAAGTGGGCGGGCATGGTCGTGGCGTGTCTCGCCGACGGGCCGCGGCGGTTCTCGGAGTTGAAGGTGCCGCTGCGCGGGATCACGCCCAAGGTGCTCACCGAGACGCTGCGGGCGCTCGAGCGGGACGGCATGGTGACGCGGACCGCCTACCCGGAGACGCCGCCGCGCGTCGAGTACGAACTGACCGACCTCGGGCGGACGTTGCTCGGGCCGATCCAGGCCTGCCGGGAATGGGCCGCCGAGAACCTGCCGGCATTGCTGGCGGCGCGGGAGGCTCACCAGGAGGGCCTGGACCGGCGCTGAGCCGAGCGACGACTGGGCGACAGCTGAGCGACCGAGGCCGAGCGGTCAGGCCGCGGACTCCGCGGCCGGAGCGTCGGCGACGACGTCGGACAGGTGCGTCCACAGGTGCATCGCGGCGTACGCGCGCCAGGGCCGCCAAGCCTCGGCGCGGGCCGTCGCGGCCCGGGCTTCGTCGTCGGCGCCGAGCGAGCGCAGTGCCTGCCGAACTCCCAGATCGGTGACGGGGATGGCGTCGGGGTCGCCGAGCGCGCGCATCGCGATGTAGGACGCGGTCCACGGGCCGATGCCGGGCAGGGCGAGGAGTCCGCGTTCGGTCTCGTCGCGGTCGGCGCCGGGGTCGAGGACGACGTCGCCGTCCGCGACCGCACGCGCGACGGCGCGCAGCGCGGTGATGCGCGCGTTGGTCAGCCCGATACCGCTCAGGTCGTCCTCGGCGACCTGTTCGGCGCTGGGGAACATGTGCGTCAGCGTCCCGTCCGCCGAGGCAAGCGGGCAGCCGAGCTTGGCGACGATGCGCTCGGCGAGCGTGCGGGCGCCCTTGACGGTGACCTGCTGCCCGAGCACGGCGCGGACCGCGAGCTCGAAGCCGTCGACGTGCCCGGGCACGCGCAGCCCGGGCCGGGCGGCGACCAGCGGAGCCAACAGCGGGTCGGCGCCGAGCACTTCGTCGACACCCTGCGGGTCGGCGTCCAGGTCGAACAGCCGGCGGCAGCGCTGCACGGCGGCGGTCAGGTCGCGCAGGTCCTCCAGGCGCAGCCGCAGCGTCGCGAACCCGGCCTCGGGGTGCGGCGTGACGGTCATGATGCCGGTGCGGCGCGGCAACCGGAGGCTGCGCCGATAGGAGACCATGCCTCCTGCGCCGTCCGTCCCCGCGGGGACGACCTCCTCGACACCGCCGATCGCCCGCGTCCCGAGGAATCCGAGGATGGGGTCGAGCGCATAGGGCCGACGGTGCTGGAGCCGCAGGACGATGTCGCCCTCGCCGTCCGCGCCGGGGCCGGTCGGGCGCCGTCGGCGGCGCAGCTCGCTCGGCGTGCAGCCGAACGCCTCGGCCATGCTCTCGTTGAACTGCCGCACACTCGCGTAACCGGCCGCGAACGCGATCTGCGTGATCGGCAGGTCGGTGGCCTCGAGGAGCATGCGGGCGGTCTGCGCCCGGCGCATGCGGGCGAGCGCGAGCGGGCCGGTGCCGACCTCGCCGACCATCTGGCGGTGCAGGTGGCGCTCGCTGACCGCGAGGCGGCGGGCGAGCGCGGAAACGCCGCCCTCGTCGACGACGCCGTCGGCGATCAGCCGCAGCGCGCGGCCGACCAGGTCGGCGCGGATGTCCCAGTCGGGCGAGCCGGGGCTGGCCTCGGGGCGGCAGCGCTTGCAGGCGCGGAAGCCGGCGGCCTGGGCGGCCGCGGCGGTGGAGAAGAACGAGACGTTCTCGGGCTTGGGAGTGCGGGCCGGACAACTCGGGCGGCAGTAGATGCCGGTGCTTGATACAGCCGTGTAGAAGCTGCCGTCGAAGCGGGCGTCGCGGCTGCTGATGACCTGGTAGCGGGCGGTGAAGGTGTCGGGCACCCCTCCATCATGCGGGGTCGCGGTGACGAACGACTGGCGGATTTCGGACGCGGCGGTGGCGCCCGGCCAGGAGGCGGTCGACGGGCGCCCACCGCCCGCCGAGATACCCGCCCCCGCCGTCACTGAGCCCGGCTGCGGAACGCCCGCGCCTTCGCCCGGTTCCCGCAGTACGCCATCGAACACCACGCCCGAGAGCGGTTGCGCGAGTGGTCGTAGTACGCCCAGCGGCAGTCGTCGTTGCGGCAGGCCTTCATGCGGCTCCAGGTCCCCGCGGTGACCGCGGCGGCCACGTCGCCCAGCAGGCGGGCGAGTGCCGCGTCCACGGTGCCGGTCGCGGCCGGGACGAGCGCAGCCGGATCGGCCGAGGGATCCAGGACGAGCGGGAGTTCGCGGGCGAGCGCGGTCAGGCCGGCGAGCCGGGCGGCGTCGTCGGGGGAGGGCGGGCCGTCGGCGTTGTTGCGGGCGATGAGGGCGCGCAGGCCCTCGCGTACGGCGTGGGTGCGGGCGACGTCGGCGTCGTCGACCGGTGCCCCGGCGGGCAGCAGGTCGCGGCCGGCGAACCAGGCGGCGATCGCGGCGGGGTCGGCGAGCGCCTCGGTGTCGTGCTCGACGCCGTACGTGTTGACCAGGTCCTCGATGCGGGCGAGCACACCGGGGGCGGCGTCCGCGGCGGGCTCGGGCGTGGGGTCGTGCTCGGGCATGCGGTCCCGTCCAACCTGCTATTGACGATAGCCGGTTACAGTAACTAGTGTTCTTGCTTAGAAGGTTACGTCGGAAAGTGCTCGGATATTCCTGCGAAAGAAAGCGACCTCTCATGTCTGTGCGTATCGGCGCGGTCAGCATCGACACCAACGATCTCGCGGCGGCCACCGCGTTCTGGACGGCGGCCACCGGTTACGCGGTCGACTCCGGGGACGACTCGTACACGTACCTGACCGACCCGGACAAGTCCGGCCCGGGCCTGTGCCTCAACGTCGTCCCGGAACCGCGGGTGGGCAAGAACCGCCTGCACCTCGAGCTCTACGTCGACGACCTCACCGCCGAGGCCGAGCGCCTCGAGGGCCTCGGCGCCACCCGGGTCGCGCGCCACGGCGAGGACTCCGGCGGCTGGATCGTCTTCGCCGACAACGAGGGCAACCAGTTCTGCGTCAGCGTGGGCTGACCGCGCGGTCGCGGGGGTGCACGGGAAGGCAGACTGAAGGCATGACGGGAACGGCGTCACCTGGATCGGCGGTCTTCGACACCGCGATAGGCCGGTGCGGCATCGCATGGGGGCCGCGTGGGGTCTGCCGCGTCCAGCTCCCGGAGCGCGACGACGCCGCTTTGCGGGCCCGGATGCCGGACGGCCACCCGGAGGCCGAACCGCCGCCCGAGGTCGCCGCCGCCGTCAAGGGCATCCAGGCGCTCCTGCGCGGCGAAGGCGGCGACCTGCACGAGATCACCCTCGACCTCGACGGCGTCCCGGCGTTCCATCAGCGCGTCTACGAGGTGGCGCGAGCCATCCCGCCCGGCCGCACGATGACCTACGGCGAGGTCGCCCGAGCGCTCGGCATGCCGGGCGCCGCGCGGGCGGTCGGCTACGCGCTCGGCCACAACCCGTGCGCGATCGTCGTCCCGTGCCACCGCGTGCTGGCGGCCGGCGGGGCGTCGGGCGGGTTCTCGGCGCACGGGGGTGTGGCGACGAAGATGCAGATGCTCACCATCGAAGGCGCACGAGAGGCGCCGCAGCCGACCCTGTTCTGATAACCACCTCACGCCGGACGGGCCGCGCCACGGGCCCGGCGCCGCCACGCCCGACGCGCCCCGCCTAAACTGAGTACGCCGTACGGAGATCGGCTCCGTGCGGCGTACGCACATGTCGAGGGCGGTCTGATGGCATCGGCGAAAACCGGCAGGTCCGATCCGGCGCGCACGCTCGCCCTGCTGTGGCGCGGCAAGGAGCCGGCGGCGCGGGGGCCCAAGCCGGGACTCGGCGTGGACCGCATCGTCGCGGCGGCCGTCGAACTCGCCGACGAGGAAGGCCTCGCCGCCGTGTCGATGCGGAAGGTCGCGGAGCGGCTGGGCGTCGGCGCGATGTCGCTCTACACCTACGTCCCGGGCAAGGACGAACTCCTGAACCTGATGGTCGACGCCGTCCTGGCGGAGGCGGACCGCCCCGCGGACTTCACCGGCACGTGGCGCGAGGGCCTCGAACTCCACGCACGCGCCGACCGCGCGGTCGCGCTGCGGCACCCGTGGCTGGTCGGGCTGTCGACACCGGGCCTGATGCTGATGGGCCCCGGCGAGACCGCCCGCGCCGAGTTCGCGATGCGCGCCGTCTCGGACATCGGGCTGACCCCGCGCGAGATGGCGGACGTGGTCAACATGGTCGACGGATATGTGCGCGGCGTCGCCCAGATCAGCGCCGACATCGGCGCCACGAACCGCGAGACGGACGTCGGCTACGAGGACTGGTGGGCGCAGGCGACGCCGATGTTGGAGCGGTTCATCCAGCAGAGCCGGTACCCGGCGCTGTACGGAGTGTGGGCCGCCGGGGCGTTCGAGACACCGCCGGAGGAAGGCTTCGAGTTCGGACTCCAGCGGGTGCTGGACGGGATCGAGGCCTGGATAGACGGCCGGACCGCGGTACCGGGGTGATCCCCGAGCCGGTGTGCCGGGTGGACGGGCCCGTCGGCGGCGGGCCCGTCCACCCCGGCGTTCACCTCACAGGTTGCCGGGGTCGCTGGTGCTGGCGCGTCCGGTTTCCACGTGGCCCGCGAGCCGGCGCAGGAAGCCCGGCGCGCCCGCCGCGGTGACGGTCACGTCGTACCAGCCGTCGGTGGCGCCGAGACGGGCGTTGTGCACGGCCCGTCCGCCCGGCCGCAGGCGGTACTGGGCGCCGCCGCGGGGGTTGTAGGCGTCGGCGACGACGAGTTCGACCGGCTCCCGGCCCTCGTTGGTCAGGGTCAGCTGAAGGTGCTCGGCGGCGCCGGTCTGGCGCGCGTCCACCTCCGGGCCCGCGGCGGCCGTGCCGCCCTTGAACTCGCGGTGGAAGCCGTTGGGGCCGTGCACGGTGAACGCGTAGGCGTCGCCCGCGGGCCGCCATTCGGCGGTGAGCCGCTTGCCGGCTTCCACGGTGTACGTCCACGGGCCGGCGGGGTGCGTGGCCGAGGTGACGTGGAAACACGCCCCCGCGGCACCGGTGTTGGCGAACTCCACGCGCAGCGTGCCGTCGGCGGCAAGGCGCGCGTCGGCGTCCAGGCGGTACGGCAGCGGCCGTGCGGGCCGCACCCCGTGCTCCTGCTTGGGCAGCGCCGGGTTCGTGGGCGGCGTCGGGACGTAGTCGGGGTGCCGGCCGTGGTCGGCGGGGACGTACCCGGACGTGCTGGGCAGGTGCGGCGTGTGCGGCTCGGTGCGGCGGAAGTCGAACGCCGACGTGAGGTCCCCGCACACGGCGCGGCGCCACGGCGAGATGTTCGGCTCGCGCACGCCGAAGCGGGTCTCGATGAAGCGGATGATCGAGGTGTGGTCGAACGTCTCGGAGCACACGAACCCGCCGGTGCTCCACGGCGATACGACCGTCATGGGGACGCGCTGGCCGAGTCCGTACGGTCCGGGCCGCCCCGGGGTGGCGGCCGTCGGGGTGAAGAGCTCGCCGTCCGTCGACACGGTGGACCGGCCCTGGGCGGGGGACGCGGGCGGGTAGGGCGGCACGACGTGGTCGAAGAAGCCGTCGTTCTCGTCGTACGTGATGAGCAGCGCGGTCTTGCTCCACACGTCGGGGTTGGCGGTCAGCGCGTCGAGGACCTGGGAGGTGTACCAGGCGCCGAAGTTGACCGGCCAGTTCGGGTGCTCGGTGAACGCCTCGGGCGCGGCGATCCAGGAGACCTGCGGGAGCCGGTTCGCCTTGACGTCGGCACGGAGGATGTCGAAGAAGCCTTCGCCGGCCTTGCTGTTGGTGCCGGTGCGGGCCTTGTCGTACAGCGGGTTGCCGGGGGCGGCGGTGCGGTACTGGTTGAAGTAGAGCAGCGCGTTGTCGCCGTAGTTGCCGATGAACGCGTCGTTGGTCCAGCCCCACGAGCCGGGTCCGTCGAGGCCGTCGCCGATGTCCTGGTAGATCTTCCAGGAGACGCCCGCCTGCTCCAGGCGCTCGGGGTAGGTCGTCCAGCCGTAGCCGAGTTCGGCGTTGGAGATGACGGGGCCGCCGCCCTTGCCGTCGTTGCCGGTGTAGCCGGTCCACATGTAGTAGCGGTTCGGGTCGGTCGGGCCCATGAGCGAGCAGTGGTACGCGTCGCAGATGGTGAACGCGTCGGCGAGCGCGAAGTGGAACGGGATGTCGTCACGCGTCAGGTGCGCCATCGTCGTGGTCGTCTTCGCCGGTATCCACCGGTCGTACGCGCCGCCGTTCCACGCGTCGTGGCCGTCGTCCCAGCCGTGCGGGGTCCCCTGGAGGAACACGTCGCCCAGGCCGTTGTGGTCGGGGCGGAACGGCAGGACGTCCTTGGCGCCGTCCGACTGGTACCACACCGGCTTGCCGTTGGGCTGCGTCGCCGGGCGCGGGTCGCCGAAGCCGCGCACGCCGCGCAGCGTGCCGAAGTAGTGGTCGAACGACCGGTTCTCCTGGACGAGGACGACGATGTGCTCGATGTCCTGGATGGTGCCGGTGCGCCGGTTGGCGGGGATCGCGGCGGCGCGGGCGATGGGCGCGGACAGCGCGGACAGGGCGGCGGTGCCGCCCGTCAGCTGGAGGAAGCGACGGCGGTTGATGGCGTTCACGGCAGGCAGATCTCCCACACGGTCGGGGGACGGTGCGGACGGGGGCATCCGCGCCGCGGAGCACCCTAGCGGGAGTCTGGTCGATTTTGTTGATTTCTCTGTTCGATCTTGCGTGGTGATCGAGCATCAGCAGCTGAGGCTGTTGGAATTTGTTGATTCCTGAAGCGATGGGGTTGTGCGGCGGCTACGCGTCCGTCGCGGCCACGAGGACTTCGCGCACCGACTGCCGGGCTGCCTCCCCGACGTCGTCCGGCAGCCCTGCGTCCGTCACCCAGGTGTCGACCTCGTCCAAGGCGGCGAACGACGACAGCCCGACGACGCCCCACTTCGTGTGGTCGGCCACCACGACGACGCGCCGCGCCGACGCCACCAGGAGCCGGTTCGTCTCCGCCTCGGCGAGGTTGGGGCTGGACAGTCCGGCCTGCGCGGACAGGCCGTGCACGCCGAGGAACAGGACGTCGAAGTTCAGCGACCGGATCGCCTGGTCCGCCACCGGGCCCACCAGGGCGTCGGAGCGGGTGCGCACCCCGCCGGTCAGCACCACCAGTGCGTCCGCGCCGCGCCCCTCGCGGCGCGCGGACTCGAACACGTCCGCCACGGGCACCGAGTTGGTCACCACCGTGAGCCGCTCCACGTCGGTCAGCGACCGTGCGAGCGCGGCCGCCGTGCTTCCGCCGGACAGCGCGATCGCCGACCCCGGTGCGACGAGCCGCGCCGCGGCCAAGGCGATCTGGCGCTTGGCGGCCGACTGCAGCGCCGACTTCGTCGCGAAGTCCGGCTCGTGGGTCCGGGTGTCCTCGGGGGCGACCGCGCCGCCGTGCACCTTCACCACCTCGCCCGCACGCGCGAGCGCGTCGAGGTCGCGGCGGACCGTCATGTCGGAGACGTTCAACTGCCGGGTCAGCTCCGCGACGCGCACCGCACCGCGGCGGCGCACCTCCTCGAGGATCACCGCCCGCCGCTGCCCGGCGAGCATCGCGCCACTGTCGGCCACCGGCTCCACCGCGACTCCTCCTCCGTGCAGGCAGCGCCCATCCTCGCACGGCGGCCCCCGGCCGTTCGGCGTTCGGCCGCCGTCGCGCGTTCCCGGGCGCCGACGCCGCGGGTGGTCGTCGGCCGGGGGTTCGGTGACGTCGGTGGGGCGGGGAACAATGCCGAGGCGTTGCCCGTTGTGCACTCCGTACGGCGTACGGTACATCGTACGGAGTGATGTTCGACCCCCTGGGAGACCCCCGCATGCCCCTCGGCACCACCGGTCCCGCCGTCCCACCCGCCGTCACACCGGTCGTCCCGCCCGCCGCGGCGGCCGCGCTCGCCCGCTGCGCGCCCGTGTTCACCCCCGCCGATCCCCCCAGGGCCGGCCACGTCGACTTCTGGAGCCCCGACGGCGTGGACCTGCCCGCCGGCGCGGGAGAGCTCGTCGAGGTGCCGGTCGCCGCACCGCCCCCGGAAGGCGGCCCGGTCGCCCTCCGTACCGTCCCCGCCCTCCGCCTGCCGGTCGCCTCCGCCGTACCCGTCCTCACCCGCGCCCGGACCGCCCCCGGCGCCCACCGCGCGGCCGCCTTCTGGGGCGCGGTCTGCGTCGCCGCTCTGCAACTCGTCGCCCGCGGCCGCATCCTCCCCGGCGTCACCCCTGGGGACCACGACGCGTGGCGGGCCGGTCCGCTCGACGCCGCCGATCTCGCACGCGTCCGGGACCTCGCCGCGGCGATGCCGCCCGAAGCCCGTGCCGTGCCCGTGCCGGCATCCGACTCGACCCCGACCGTCCTCGAACTGGCCCGCACCGAAGACCTCGTCAGAGCCCTCCTCGACGCCATCGCCGACGGCATGCCCCGCAGTGCAGCCGCCGCCCGCGCCACCGGCTCCCCGGTCTTCGCGGCGACCGCCCCTCTCCGCGTCCCCCGCCTGCGCCCCTGGGCCGACGAGGTCGCCGCGGGCCGGGACCGCGGACTCCGTCTGTCCCTCCGTGTCGAAGCCCCCGAAGACGACCTCACCACCGGCGGCTTCACGCTCGTCGTCCAGGCCCACTCACTGGCCGACCCCACCCTCGTCACCGACGCCGCCCGCCTCTGGGACACCGAACCCACCCCGGGCTTCGGCAGCCGAGCCCGTCTCGACGCGACCTCGTCGATCAGCCGCGCCGCCGACACATGGCCCGTCCTCGAACGTCTCCTCAACCGTCCCGTCCCGGACCGCGTCGAACTCGCGGACGACGAACTCGGCGAGCTCCTCAGCCGGTACGCCGCCGCCCTGTCCGCCGCGGGCGTCGACGTCCACTGGCCCAAGCACCTGGTGCGCCGTCTGACCGCGAAGGCGGTGATCGGCCCGGTCCAGAACCACAACGCGAAAGACGAGGGGCCGACCCGTCCCGCAACCTTCGGCGGCGACGCCGCGTTCGCGTTCAACTGGCGCCTGGCGCTCGGCGACAGCGATCTGACCGACGCCGAGATGGACGCGTTGGCCGAGTCGCACAGGCCGGTCGTCCGCCTCCGCGACCGGTGGACCCTCGTCGACCCCGAACTCCTCCGCAAGGCCCGCGAACGCGACCTCAAGCCACTGACCGCGATCGACGCCCTCGGCGCCGCCCTCACCGGTACCGCCGACGTGGACGGCGTCCGCGTCCCGGTAGCCGCCAGTGGGTGGCTGCAACAGCTGAAAGACCGCATCTCCGATCCCGACTCCGGAACCGAACCCGTCCACCAACCCGAAGCACTCGCCGCCACGCTGCGCGACTACCAGCTGCGCGGCCTGCGTTGGCTCGCGCGGATGACGGAACTCGGCCTCGGCGGCTGCCTCGCCGACGACATGGGCCTCGGAAAGACCGTCACCCTGATCGCCCTCCACCTCCACCGCCAGACCGACCCCACCACCGCCGGCCCGACCCTGGTGGTGTGCCCCGCGTCGCTGCTCGGCAACTGGGAACGCGAGATCACCCGGTTCGCCCCCGGCACGCCGGTCCGTCGCTTCCACGGCACGCGCCGCGACCTGGACGGGCTCGCCAACGGCTTCGTGCTGACGACCTACGGCACGATGCGCCGCGACGCCGACCGCCTCAGTGCGGACGTCGACGGCGACCGCGGCTGGGGCCTGCTCGTCGCCGACGAGGCGCAGCACGTCAAGAACCACCGCTCAGGCACCGCAAGGCAGTTGCGCCGCATCCCCGCCCTCGCCCGCGTCGCACTCACCGGAACACCGGTGGAGAACAACCTCACCGAGCTGTGGGCCGTCCTCGACTGGACGACACCCGGCCTGCTCGGCCCGCTCGGGGCGTTCCGCACGCGCTGGGCGGCGCCCATCGAGTCGGGCCGCGAGCCGCGCACCGCCGAACGGTTCGCCCGCCTGATCGCGCCGTTCCTCCTCCGCCGCCGCAAGTCCGACCCGGGCATCGCGCCCGAACTCCCGCCGAAGACCGAGACGGACCAGCCCGTCGCGCTCACCCGCGAGCAGGCGGCGCTGTACGAGGCGACGGTGCGCGAGCTGATGGCCGAGATCGAGGGCACCAGCGGCATCGTCCGGCGCGGCCGGGTCGTCAAGCTGCTCACCGGCCTCAAGCAGATCTGCAACCACCCGGCGCAGTACCTCAAGGAGGACAAGCCGCAGCTCGACGGGCGCTCGGGCAAACTCGAACTCCTCGACGAACTCGTCGACACGATCCTCGCCGAGGACGGCGCGGTGCTGGTGTTCACGCAGTACGTCGCGATGGCGCGGCTGATCGAACGCCATCTCGCCGGCCGCGGCGTCGCCACCCAACTCCTGCACGGCGGAACGCCGGTGCCGCGCCGCGAGGAGATGGTCGCGCGCTTCCAGGCCGGCGAAGTACCCGTGTTCCTGCTCTCGTTGAAGGCCGCCGGGACCGGCCTCAACCTGACCCGCGCCGACCACGTCGTGCACTTCGACCGGTGGTGGAACCCGGCCGTCGAGGACCAGGCCACCGACCGCGCGTACCGCATCGGGCAGACCCGGCCGGTGCAGGTCCACCGGCTCATTGCGGAAGGGACCATCGAGGACCGCATCGCGGGGCTCCTGGCGTCGAAGCGGGCGCTCGCCGACACGGTGCTCGCCTCGGGCGAGGCCGCGCTGACCGAGCTCACCGACGCGGAACTGGCCGACCTCGTCGAGCTGAGGAGCGCGCGATGACCGAGTCCACAGCAACGGGGGAGACGACCATGAGTCAGGACAGGCACCACAAGCGGGACTTCGGCACCGGGCAGAACGACGCAGCCCGAGGCTTCCCGGCGTTCCCGGCCGGACGCCGCGGCGGGCGCGCGTTCGCCCGGTCGTGGTGGGGCCGTGCGTGGATCCAGGCGATCGAGGACTCCGCGCTCGAACTCCAGGCGCTGAAGAACGGGCGCAAGTACGCCTACACGGGACGGGTCGGAACCATCACGGTCGGCGCGGGCCGGATCACCGCGACGGTCGAGGGCGACGAGGACACTCACCACACCTCCCTGGCACTGCAGCCGTTCTCGGCCACGCAGTGGGACCGCTTCGTCGCCGAAGTGGCCGGGCGGGCCGGGCACGTGGCGGCCCTGCTCCACCGCGACATGCCGCACGAACTCGCGTCGGCCGCCGCGGACCTGGGCGCACCCCTGCTCCCGGGCCTCGGCGACCTGGACCCGGCGTGCGACTGCGACGAGTGGGGCCACCCGTGCCGCCACGCGGCCGCGCTCGCGTACCAGGCGGCGTGGCTGCTCGACGAGGACCCGTTCCTCCTGCTGCTCATGCGGGGGTTGGGCGAGGCGGCGTTCTTTGCGGCGGTACAGCGGCGCGGCACCGCGGCGACCGCCGCATCGGCCGAAGACACGCCACCGGCACGACACCTGACCCCCGCTCACGAGGCGTACGCCACCGACCCGGCGCCGCTGCCGGACCCGCCCGAGGTGCCGGAAGCCCCGGGCGAGCCTCCGGCGCTGCCGGGCGTCCCGGCCGCCGAGGACGCACCCGGCGTGGCCGCCGCCGCACTCCGCCTCCTGGCCCGCGACGCGGCGTTGCGTGCCTGGGAGTTGCTGCTCGGCGACACGGCGTCCGTAGGCCTCGGCGAGCACCACGACGCGGTCCGCTTCGCTGCGGTGCACCCCGGCGAGGTCGACGCGTGCGCCCGGCTGCGCGCCTCGGCCCCGCGCCGGACGGACTTCGACGGTGCGGTCCGCGCCTGGACCTACGACGGCCCGGCGGGCCTGGCGGCCTTCGAGGAGACCTGGACCCCGGCCAAGCCGGAGGCGGCCCGTGCGGCGGCCGCACTGGGGGAGTGGGCGCGCGAGGCAGACCGGGACCTCACGTTGCAGCCGCTCCGCAACCGGTGGACCGACGAGCCCCGCGGCGTACAACTGCGCTACGGACGCGACGCAAGGTGGTACCCGTACCGCCGCGAAGCGGACGCGTGGCGCCAAGCGGCGCCGTCGGGACGGACACCGCAGGAGGCGCTGGACGCGGCGTCCTGAAGTTGAGCCGGCGGGTGGGGGCGAAGCGAACCCACCCGCCGAGAACCGCAGCAAAGCAGCGCCACCCAAGCCCAAAGCAGTGCCGGCAAGCCCCCAAAGCCGCACCCAACAGCGGCACCCAAGCCCGCAAGCACCACCCATCAGCGCCGGCCAAGCCCCGAGCCGCACCCACCAGCCGCAACCAGGCCCCAAGGCGCCACCAAGCAGCGCGCCGCCCGAACCCAAAGCATCGCCGGCCGCACGCCGATCAAAGCGGCGCCGCTCAGGCCTCCCGGGCCCGCGCAGACCACCTCGACAGCGCTCCCACGCCGAAGCGCCCGCCCGCCGCTAGGCTCGCCGCATGAACGACGCGTTCGACGACCTCGGCGACTTCCTCCGCTCCCGTCGCTCCCGCCTGCAGCCCGAGGACGTCGGCCTGCCCGACTTCGGCCGCCGCCGTCGGGTGCCGGGCCTGCGTCGCGAGGAGGTCGCGCAGCTCGCCGGGGTCAGCGTCGACTACTACATCCGCCTGGAGCAGGGCCGCGGCCAGAGCGTCTCCGACTCGGTGCTCGACGCGGTGGCCCGCGTGCTGCGCCTGAACCCGACGGAGCACGAGCATCTCCGCACGCTGGCCCGCCCCGCGCGGGCCGCCGAGCGGGCGGGGCGGTCGGGGAGCCGTCAGGTGGTCCGTCCCGAGGTCCAGGCACTGCTGGACCTGATGGCCGCCCCGGCGTTCCTGCTCGGCCGTTGCATGGACGTCCTCGCCTGGAACGCCCTCGGCGACGCCCTCTACGGCTTCGCGTCGTTCCCGCCCGGCGAGCGCAACATGGCCCGCCACGCGTTCCTCGACCCGGACGGTTCGGCGATCTACGCCGAGTGGGAGAGCGTCGTCTCCGAGACCGTCGCGTACCTGCGCCTGGACGCCGCCCGCCACCCCGGCGACCCGCGCATCGCGTCCTTCATCGACGAACTGAGCGATCGAAGCCCGGAGTTCCGTCGCCTGTGGGCCGAATACGACGTCAAGGAGAAGACCTTCGGCGTCAAGCGCATCAACCACCCGGTGGCCGGTCCGCTCGAGCTCGCCTACGAGACCCTCGCGCTGCCGGGCGACGCCGACCAGCTGGTGGTCTCCTTCCAGCCGGTTCCGTCGTCCCCGTACGTCGGCAACCTCGCCCTCCTCGGGGCGGGAGTCTCCTCGGCCCAGGCCCTCGTCGACGCCTGATCCACGCCGCCGCGCACACGAAGCGGCCCGACTGGGCATCAACCGGGTATGGGCTACCGGATCCTGGTGGGCGCGGCAGTCGTCTCCCACGTCGCCTTCCTGCTGTACGTGGTGCTGGGAGGCTTCCTGGCCTGGCGGCGGCCGCGGCTGATCTGGCCGCACGTCGCGGCCGCGATCTGGGGTGTGCTCATCCTGGCCGACGCGGTCGACTGCCCGCTGACGTACCTCGAGACCTGGGCGCGGGAGCGCGCCGGGATGTCGCCGCTCCCGTCGACCGGCTTCATCGACTACTACATCGAGGGCAACGTCTATCCCAAGGCGTGGACGCCGCTGGTCCAGGCAGCGGTCATCGGATGCGTGCTGTTCTCGTGGACGGTGCCGGCGCGCCGCGCCCTCACCCGGTGGCTGCCGCGCGGCGGGGGCGCCCCGAGACGACCGGGGCCGCGCTGAGCCCGGTCAGGCCAAGCCACCCCCTCAGCGGGCAGCGATGAGCGCGATCAGGCGCCCCCTCATCGGGCCGCGTCGAGCAACTCCCGCAGCAGGTTCCCGAGCAGCTTCGCGTCGTCCGGCGACAGTCGGCCGAGCACGGCGCGCTGCACCTCCAGCCCCGCCGCGACCGCGTTGTCGACCAGCTCGCGGCCTTCCGGGGTGAGCCGGGCGCGGACCGACCGGCGGTCGTCGGGGTCGGGTTCGCGGGCGATCAGGCCCGACTTCTCCAGCTTGTCGAGGCGGCCGGTCATGCCCCCGGTGGTCAGCATGAGCGTGCCGGCGAGCTGTTTCGGGGTCAGCCTGTACGGCTCGCCGGAGCGCCGCAGCGTGGCCAGGACGTCGAACTCGCCGCGGCCGATACCGAAGCAGCCGTACGCCTCTTCCATGCGGTTCCCGACCGCGTCCGCGATGCGGTAGATCCGGCCGAAGACCTCCATCGCGAGCAGGTCGCCGAGGTCGGGGCGCTCTCTGCGCCACTGGTCGCCGATCGCGTCGACACGGTCCTTGTGCATGACCCTCACTATGCCCCCTCGGCACCCCAGTAAGTAGATTGACACTAAGTAGCTTAGTGCTAAGTTATCGCCAAGCTAAATTGTCGTCGTGTCGGGAGGAGGCACCGTGGAACGTGTGCGGGGGGAGCGGGCCCTGATCACGGGCATGCTCGTCGACGCCGTCGGGACCGGCATGTACGTCCCGTTCAGCCTGGTCTTCTTCCAACGCGTCACCGGCCTCTCCCTGACGGTCATCGGGGCCGCGCTCACCGCCGCGGGCCTCCTCGGCATGGCCGCGCTGCCGCTCACCGGCGCCGCCATCGACCGGTTCGGCGCCCACCGGTGCCGCCAGGTCGTCTACCTGGTCCGGGCGCTCGGCTTCCTGGCCTTCCCGCTGGGCACCACCCCGGCCGCCTTCGCCGCGATCGCGCTGGTCACCTCGGCGGGCGAACGGGCGTTCCCCGCGACCCAGCAGGCGCTCATCGGCGAGATCAGCCAAGGCGCCCAGCGCGACCGCCTGTTGGCCCTCGGGCGCAGCGTCGCCAACGCCGGACTCGGCGCGGGCGGGCTGCTCGCCGCGCTGGTCATCACCCTCGCGGGGGACTCCGGCTTCCTCATCGCCGCCTGGATCAACGCGGCCAGCTTCCTCGCCGCCGCGCTGCTGGCGGCGCGGGTCCGGCCCGGCAAGACGGACCGGGCGGCGGTGCGTACCAAGACGCGCTACAGCGACGTGCTCAAGGACCGGCCGTTCGCGGGGCTGACCGCGGCGAACTTCCTGATCGCGCTGGGGTACGCGGCGCTGAGCATGCTGCTGCCCGCGTACGCGGTCGAGCAGCTCGACCTGTCGGACTCGATCGCCGGCCCGCTGTTCGCGGTGAACACCGCGCTGTGCGCCTTCGCCGGACTCCCCGTCGGGCGGCTGGCCCGCCGCGCGCGGCGGCGTACCCGCGTGGCCGCGGTCGGCGGTCTGATCTTCACGGGCGCGTTCGCCGGGTTCGCGCTGATCGACGGACTGCCGCGCCACGTGCTGGTGGTGGCCCTGTTCGGCCTGCTCGTCGTCTACACCGTCGGCGAGTTGGTGCACAACCCGAGCGCGGGCGCGCTGTCCGTCGGTGCCGCGCCGGAGGACGCCCGGGGCCGGTACCTGGCGACGTATCAGCTCTCGTGGGGGCTGTCGTCGGCCGTCGCCCCGTCACTGTTCACCGCACTGCTCGCGGTCGACGGGCGGCTGCCGTGGCTGGCGCTCGCGATGACGTCGACGGCGGGCTCCGCGCTGCTCGTCTGGCTGGAACCGCGGCTGCCCGCCGACGCGGTCTACACGACGCCGCCGGCCCCGGTCGCCGAGTCGGGCGCCTCGCAGACGCAACCGCAGCCCGCGGCCGACGCGCACCGCTGAGCCGAATCCCGCCCGAATCTTCCTTCGTCTACCAGGAGTTGACCGTGACCGACGTCGCCATGTGGTTCGACCCCAAGTGCCCCTGGGCCTGGAACACCTCCCGCTGGCTGCTCGAGGTCGAGCAGGTGCGCGACGTGCGCGTGCGCTTCCAGGTGATGAGCCTGTGGCTCCTCAACGACGGCCGCGAGGGCCTCGACGACTGGTACGCGGAGTGGCTGAGCGACACACTCGGCCCGGTCCGCGTGCTGACCGCCGCGGAGCAGAAGTACGGCGCCGACGTCCTGCGCGACCTCTACACCGCGTTCGGCAACCGCATCCACCACAGCCGCACGCCCATAGGCCCGGAGCTGTACGCCGACGTGCTGGCGGAACTGGGGCTCGCGCCGGAGCTCGCCGCGGCGGCCGACTCCGCTGAGTACGACGAGGCGCTGCTGGCCAGCCACCGGGCGGGCCTCGACCCGGTGGGCGAGGACCTCGGGACGCCGGCCATCCACGTCACCTCCGCCGCCGGCGACGTGAACGCGTTCTTCGGCCCGGTCGTGACGCCGGTTCCGCGCGGCGAGGCGGCCGGACTGCTGTGGGACGGAGTGGTCCTCGTGTCCGCCACGCCGGGCTTCTACGAGCTCAAGCGCGGCCGGAACGTCCGGCCCAGCGTCGACTGAGACCGGCGCCGACGGCCCCGGTCCCGTGCCCCGCGCCCTCGACAGCGTCAGGTGTCGAGCCCGAACCGCTCCTTCAGGAACATCAAGGCGTGGAAGTCGGCCTGTGAGCGGCGGTCCAGGTAGACCATGTGCGACCCGCCGTCCCGGGTCCCGAACTCGACGTGCCCGCTGCCGTAGCGGGGCCGGCCGTTGGCCCAGCAGGCGTCGGTGATCGACTCGAGGTCGACCCCGAGCGCGCGCCGCACGACCTCCGGGTCCGCGCCCGCGTAGGGCGCGGGGCTCGGCTCGTACGACGGCGTGAGCTTGTCCAGACCGCTGCGGGCCCGGGCCGCCGTCTCCGGGTCGCCGGTGGCGATCGCCCACGCGTACAGCTCGCGCGCCTGCTCCCTGCGGCCCTCCGCGGCCTCGAGGTTGGCGAGGTTGAGCAGGGCCTTGCGGGCGTGCTCGTGGTGCCCGGTCTCGATCGCGGCCCGGTAGAGCCGGCGCGCCTCGTCGAGGTCGCCCTGCCTGCTCTCGAACAGCGCGAGGTTGAACATCGCCTGCGGGGCGTGGTCGCGGTGCCCGGTGGCGATCGCCTCGCGGAACGCCGTGCGGGCCGCCTCGGTCTGCCCGGCGACGACCTCCAGGACCGCGAGGTTCGTCCAGGCCCGCGCGGTGACGTCCGCGTGCCCGGTGGCGATCGCCCGCCCGAACGCCGCCCGGGCCTCGGCCGTCCGGCCGAGGTTCCGTTCGAGGGCGGCGAGCAGGAACACCGCCTCCGCGGCCCGGTCCGGATCGCCGCTCGCTGCGGCCTCCAGGTACTGCGCGCGTGCCCGCTCGGCGTCGCCGACCGCCTCGTCCGGGTCCGTGATCACGTGGCCTCCCCAGGGTTCGTGACAACCCCGATCATAGGGACCCGACTTCGCCTCAGGGACGGCCGAGTCCGGCGTCGCGGGCGCGGAGGGCGGCGGCCGTGCGGTCGGCGACCTGGAGTTTGGCGAAGATGCTGGAGACGTGGTTCGCCACGGTCTTCGGGGAGATGGCGAGCCGGCGGGCGATCTCGCCGTTGGGGCGGCCCGCCGCGATGAGGTCGAGGATCTGGGTCTCGCGGTCGGTGAGTTCGGGGAAGCGGTCAGGAACGACGGGCGGTGTGGCGGTAGCCGGACCGGTGAAGAACGCCAGGACGTGGCGGGCGACGCCGGGCCCGAATATGGCCTGGCCGTCGGCCACGGCGTGGATGGCGCGGGCGATCTCCTGCTGCTGGGCGCCCTTGAGCAGGTAGCCGCGGGCGCCCGCGCGCATGGCGGCGAACACCGAGGCGTCGTCCTCGTACATCGTCAGCATGAGCACCGCGACGTCGGGCGCGGCCTCGGCGACGCGGCGGGTGGCCTCGATGCCGTCGAGGCCGGGCATCTGAATGTCCATGACGAGGACGTCGGGGCGGTGCGTGACGGCTTCTCGGATCGCGGCGTGGCCGTCCTCGGCTTCGGCGACGACCTGGAATCCGTCGATCGAGCCGAGCAGCGCCCGCAGTCCGCTGCGGACGATCGGGTGGTCGTCGGCCAGCACGATGGTGATCACAGGCTCCCCAGGGGCAGTCGGGCGGCGACGCGTCCGCCGCCGTCGGTCGCGGGGCCGACGGTGCACGTGCCGCCGACCTCGGCGGCGCGTTCGTGCATCGAGCGGATGCCGACGCCGGGGTGCCACGCGGCCCCGGGCGTCCCGCCGTCGTCGGCGACCTCGACGTGCAGGTGGCGCGGCCCGGGCGGGGCGCCGGGGGAGCGCTCGTCGACGCGGAGCCGCACCCGGATCCGGCCCGCGCCGGAGTGCCGTACCGCGTTGGTGACGGCCTCCACCGCGATGCGGTACGCCGCCGCCTCGACGGCCGCGGACAGCGCCGGGAGTTCGGCCGCCTCGACGCGCACGGCCGGGCCGGTGCGGTCGAACTGGGCGGCGCGGTGCCGGATCGCGCCGGCGAGCCCGAGGTCGTCGAGCGCGGGCGGACGCAACTCGTAGACCAGGCGCCGGACGTCGTCGAGGGCCTGCGCGGTCTCGGTGCGCAGTTCGGCGATGAGCACGCGGGCGGACGCCGGGTCGGCGTCCAGCAGGTTCCCCGCCGCGTCGGCCTTGAGGGTCACGCCGGTGAGCACGGGGCCGAGACCGTCGTGGATGTCGCGCCGCAGTCGGCGGCGTTCCTCCTCGCGCGCCGACACCAACGCCTCGCGGGAGCGCTGCAGTTGCTCGGACAGCGCGACCGCGTGCACAGCCACCGCCAGTGGGGCGGCCAGCAGTTCGACGACGGCCCGGTCGCGGCCGGACAGCCGCTGCTCGCCCGAGCGCGGCCCGACGAGCAGTTCGCCGACGCGTTCGCCGCCGTACGTCAGGGGGATCGTCTCCAGGTGCTCCGGGACCGTGCCCGACGCGGCGACTTCGGCGCCGCGCACCCGGAGCGCCGCGAACGGCAGCCGCAGCGCGTCGCGGACGGCCTCCAGGACACCCGGCAGCCCGGTGTCCAGCCGGGCCCCGACCCGGGACACCGCGCGGACGGGGTCGCCGCGGTCCCCGTACAGGATCCGCTCCACGACCCGTTGCAGCCACACACGAACAGGGTTGAACGCCACGGCGATCAGCACGGTGACGGCCGTCGAGCCGCCCAGGCCCCGGTCGCGTGCGATCGCCTCCAGCAGCGCCACCATGCCGAGGTACGCGCCGACGACGCCCGCGGTGAGCAGCGTGTACAGGACGGTCCTGGAGAACACCAGGCGGATGTCGAGGAGTTGGTGGCGCAGGATGGCCACGGTCATGGACGCGGGGATGAGCGGGATCGCGAACAGCACGTACACCGGGCCGACGCCGAACACGCCCCACGGCACCATGATGACCGCCACCAGCAGGACGGCCTGCATGAGCCACAGCAGTTGGCGCCGCTCGCGCTCGCCGCCGCGCCGGTAGCGCCGGGCCAGCGCGGCGAGCCCGACCGCCAGCGCCGCGATGTTGCGGATCTCGACCGCGGTCCACAGCGGTTCCAGGCCCGGCGGGTCGCCGACCGCGTAGCCGGAGAACCCGTTGCCGAACGGGTCGGGTTCGGTGCCCATCCGCACGGCGAACAGCGGGGACGTGAGCACCGTGGCCCACATCAGCCGTGGGAACACCGGTCGCCCGTCCGGGAACAACTGCAGCGCCAGCGGCAGGAACAGCCCGATCGCCCACGGCCACGACCACGTCGCGACCGTGATGAGCGCGCGGATCAGCCAGACCGGGCCGTCGTGCCGCACCGCGAGGTCGATGACCGGGACCAGCGCGGCGGTCGTGGCGTGCGCGACGCCCGCCGCCAGCAGCAGCCAGCCGATCGGATTGCGCGGTCGGTGCCACGCCACCAGCACTCCGCTGACGGGAAACGCCAGGCCCATCGCCGAGTTCGTGACGATGTACCGGTCCAACGCCCGGTGCCACGTCATGCCGGTGGCCGCCCCGACCACCGCGACCACCACCTCGGCGACGGCCACCGCGAACAGCCCCGTGGCCAGCACCGCCGTGACACGGGTGCGGCCGGACGCCCCGGCAGGCTCCCCCTCCCGCCGGGGCTCCCCGTGCGATCCGACCCGCGCCATGCCCCCATGATGAGGCGCCCGTCGCGCCCTGTCCCGGGTACAGGCTCCTACCCGCACCCGGGAAATCCTCCCGGCCGCGCCGTACCCGTACGCCCATGCGCCGGGCAACCGCCCTACGAACAATCCGAGTTGCTGTCACACACGGTCCGACTCCGAAGGGAAGCACGATGACCGCCGTCGCAACTCCACCGGCACGCACCGCCGTTCCGCTGCACCGTGCCGTGTTCGCTCTGCTGATCCCGGTCGGGCCGCTGGCTGTCGGAATCCTGCGGGGCATCCTGCCGTACTCGTCCACCGACGACTCCGCCGAGGTCGGCGCCAAGGTCGCGGCCCACCAGGGCACCCAGACCGCCGTCCTGTGGCTGCTCCTGCTCGCCGTCCTGACCCTGGTCCCGGGCACCGTCGCCATCGGCCTCGCCGCGATCCGCCGCAGCCCCCGGTTGGGAACCTGGGCCCTGACGCTGTCGGTGGTCGGCTTCTCGTCCGTCTTCCTCGCCGGAATCGGCGACTACCTCGCCCTCTCCGCCGCCCGCGTCGACCTGCCCGCGGCCGACACCGGCCGACTCCTCGACGACGCCGACAAGCTCGCCCCGGTCGACGCGGGCGTCCTCCTCTTCGTCCTCGGCCACATCGTCGGCATGGTCCTCCTCGGCATCGCCCTGTGGCGCACCCACCTGGTCCCGATCTGGGCCGCGGCCGCCCTGATCGTCTCCCAACCCCTGCACGCCCTCTTCGCCGTCGTCCTCCCGAACCCGCCCCTCGACGCCCTCGCATGGACGCTGACCGCCCTCGCCTTCGCCACTGCGGCGTACACGATCACGTGGCGCGGCCCCCACCCCGACGCCTGAACCCCGAAGCGCGGCCGCCCCGGATCGGGACGGCCGCGCCGGGATCGCGTGACGGTCAGTCGACGGCGAGCGGGATGCGGTCCGCGGCGACGGCCTGGTGGGAGCTCGCCACCGTGCGGGCGGAGGTGCGGCTGGTCGTGGCCGCGAAGGCGGCAGCGGCGAGGAGGAAGGCGCCGGTGTAGATGAGCAGTCCGTTCTTGCCCACCGCGGCGAGGAGGGGGCCTCCGATCGCGCTGCCGACGGCGATGCCGGTGTACTGGACGCTGGAGTTCAGCGAGACGTAGATGGGCGCGGACTGCGGCGCGAGCGCGATGATCCGGTGCTGTTGGGCCAGGGTGGCGCTCCAGCCGGTCGCGCCCCACAGGATCAGGGCGGCGGCGGTGGTGGCGAACGTGGCGTCGGCGACGGTCAGGAGCATGATCGCGGTGGCGATGCCGGTGACGCCGACGACGATGACGCGGCGGGAGCCGTAGCGGTCGATGATGTGGCCGGCGAACGGCGCGCCGATCAGGGAGCCGACGCCGAAGGCGGTGAGCGCCCACGCGAGGCGGCCCGGGCTGCCGTGGGTCGCGTCGGCGATCAGGTCGCCGAGGTAGGGGTAGATCGCGTAGACGCCGATGTAGATCCAGAACGTCACCACGAGCACGCGCTGCACGCTGAACGTCCCCAGCGGGCGCAGGCGTTCGCGCAGCGGGACGGCGGGAGGCGTGGGCACGCCGCGCAGGGACGCGGCGAGGCCGGCGAGCGCGACGGTGCCGAGCGCGGTGACCAGCCACAGCGTCGCGCGCCAGTCGGCGTGTCCGGCGAGCCAGGTGCCGAGCGGGGCGCCGGCGGCCATCGCGGTGCCCATGCCGCCGGAGACGACGGCGAGCGCGCGGGCGCGGCGTTCGGGGGCGACGAGGGAGGCGGCCGCGGCGGCGGCGTTGGGTGCGTAGAGGGCTGCGCCGGCGGCGGTGAGGACACGGGCGACGAGGGCGACGGGGTAGGTCGGCGCGAGGGCGGTCGCGGCGTTGCCGAGGGTGAAGACCGCGAGGGCGGTCAGCAGTAGTCGCCTGCGCGGCCAGGACGCGGTCGCGGCGGCGAGGAGGGGCGAGAGGACCGCGTACGCGAGGGCGAACGCGGTGACGAGCTGGCCGGCCGCGGCCGTCGACACGTCGAGGTCGGCACCGACGTCGCCGAGGATGCCGGCGATGACGAAGGTGTCGGTCCCGATCGCGAACATGCCGAGCGCGAGGACGACGAGACGCATGGAGACCCCCAGATGCGGATGCGCATTGTTTGACAGTCATCAAACCGAATCAGATAGGTTGATGGTTGTCAAACAATGAGACAATGGGGTCGGGCAAGGGAGAGAAGGGGTGGTCGGCATGGTGGAGCGCGACCTGTTCCAGCCGTCGACGGCGGACATCCGGTTGTCGGACGTCCTGGCGGCGTTCGCCGATCCGGTGCGCCTGGAGGTCGTCCGGCTGATCGACGGGCTCGGCGCCGGCGAGGACGGGGACGGTACGCCGTGCTCGCAGTACGGCGACATGCTCGGCATCCACAAGTCGACCGTGTCGCACCACCTGAAGGTGCTGCGCGAGGCCGGGGTGACGCGGACCCGCGTGCAGGGGCGCAACCGGCTGGTGCAGCTCCGGCGCGCGGACCTGGACGTGCGGTTCCCCGGGCTGGTGGACGTGGTGCTCAACGCGGCGGCGGAGGCCGACGCGAAGGCCGGAGCGGAGGCGGCCGCGGCGTCCTGACGGACGGTCGCGACGGCGGGCTCGAGGCCCGGCGGGGTGGCGGGTCACGGCCCGCCGCCCCGCCCGCGTTACGGAAGCCCGCCTCAGTCCATACGCCGCGTCAACCGGTCCAACGAGCGCCGCAGTTCGCGTCCCGCACCCGGAACGATCAGCGCCCGCCCCGGGATTCGGAGGCCTCCGGTCAGCGCCACCCGCGTCCCGGCGCCGTCCGGCAGCGGCTCCGCGGCCATGCCGATGATGACGAACCGGCTTTGCAGCCAGCACCATCCGGGCCGCACCACCCCGTCCAGGCGCGCCCGCATGCCGTAGCGGCTGCGCGCGTGCGCGGTAACGCGGTCGCCGTCGCGCGCCGTCACCCGCACGTTCCGCATGTCCGGCTGGAACTCGCCGAAGCCGCCCTCCAGATCGGACATGACGGCCCACACGTCGGCGAACTCGGCGTCGAGCACGCCCTCCACGACCCGCGCCCCCGGGATCCCGGCCGCCATGACGTGCAGCCGGCGGACGGCGTCCAGGCCGGTGTCCGGCGTAGCGGAGGCCTCGGACGCGGCTTCCGGCCGCTGGGGCCCCGGGGGCCCGGTCTCGTCGTACGTCATCCCGTCCACATCCTTCGAAAGCCCGCCCGCGCCCGGTGCAGCCGGGACTTCACCGTGCCCTCCGGCACGCCCAGCAGCGCCGCCGCCTCCTGCTCGTCCAGCCCTTCGACGTCGCGCAGCACCAGCACCGCGCGGTGTTCCGGCGACAGGCGCGCGAGGACGTCGTCGATGTCCGCGGCCAGTTGCGGGTCGCCGGGGGCCGGCAGGTCCGCCGGCTCGGCGGGGATGTCGCGCGCGTCGCGGCGGGCGACCCGGACCGCCTCGCGTGCGGCGATCGCGCGCACCCACCCGTACAGTGCGGCCGGTTCCTGCAGGCCGCGCAGCTTGCGGAAGACCACCACCAGTGTTTCCTGCACCGCGTCCTGACGGCTGCTCAGGGCGATCGGCGCGCAAATGGCCGACACGTAGGGGATCAGATGGTCGAGCAGGTCGTTCATCGCGATGGTGTCGCCGCCCCGCGCCGCGCGGGCCAGCGCGACACCGCGCTCCCGGCGCGCGTCTGCGGTGGCGGACGCGCCTACGGTGCGGCCTTCCGCGCGCGGGCCGGCCGCCGGGCGCGCGACGGCGTCCGGCGGTCGGTGCGGCACGGGTCCGGTCATGGCGACGATCATCCCCGGTCGGCCCGCACGCGCCGCCACGGCCCCGGCAGCGGCACGCCGCGACCGGCGGCGGCCAGGCGCGCCGCGGCGTATCCGAAGCCGACGCACATCGGCGTGTAGAGCAGCAGATTCAGCCGGTAGAACGCGCTGTCCGTGTCCACCCCCACGCCGAGCGCCCAGCCGACGCCGACCGTCGCGCGGACCGTCAGGCCGGTCGCCACCGCGGCCGTCACGAGCCGGGCGCCGCGCCGGGCCGCCGGAGAGCCGAGCTCGTGCGCGTGGGCGTAGACGCCCGCCGCTGCGGTGGTCAGCACGGCGCACAGCGGCAGCAACACGCGCGGCGTGAACGGCACATCGGCGTTCAGCACGGCGTACGACAACGCCGTTGCGTCACCGGCGGGCCAGGTCAGCCCGGTCGCCCAGGCCGCGTGCAGCAGCGCGTCGGCGGCCAGCAGCGCCGCGACAGCCGTCCCGGCGCGTCGGCGCCGCGCAAGCAGGCGAGTCTCCATGGAGCGGTTCCCCTTTCCGGTCCGAGCCCGCCCGGATCGGCCTCCGGGCGAGCTGTCGGTGGGAAGAGGAGGTGGGTACGGAATTCGTTCCCTGTGTCCTGCGTCACACGAGTCCCGGCCGCGGCAGAGTGCACATGGCCTGCGCCTGGTCGGGCGCCGAGGCCGCGCTCCGGCCCGGCTACCGCACGGCGAGGTGCTCGCTGTGGCGGCGGAGGCGGCGGGCGGCCAGGGTCGCCAGCGCCAGGGCGGCGGTGAGGAGGGCGGTGCAGGACGCGGCGACCGCGCCGGTGTCTCCGTCGAGCGCCGCGTGCAGCCCGTGGTTCGCCCAGAAGCCGGGGGAGACGGGTGCGATGACCGACACCCAGTGCGGCAGGACGCTGAGCGGGGCCATCGCGCCGCCGAGGCTGCTCAGGAGCATGGCGCCGACGTCGAAGGCGGCGGAGAGTTCGCTGCTGCTGCGGGCCAGGACGCCCAGCAGTGTGCCGAGGCCGAGCAGGGTGCACGTCCAGCACAGCAACACGCCGAGCAGCAGCGCCGGGTGCGCGATCCGCAGGCCGAACGCGGCGACGCCGAGGCCGAGGACGAGCGCCTGCTGGGCGAGCAGGGCGGCGATCACCGGGACCGCTTTGCCGACCAGGATCTCGGCGGGGTGCAGGGTGGTCGCGCGCAGCCGGTCCCAGGTGTGGGCGAGGCGTTCGCTCAGGATCGCGCCGCCGGAGATGCTGAGGGCGAGCAGCGAGAACGTCACGAGCGTTCCGATGACAGCCTGTTCGGTGCCCTTCGTCGTGCCGAAGGCCGCGGTGTGCAGCGGGCGCAGCAGCGTCAGGAACGCGAGCGGCAGCACCATCCGGCTGATGAGCGGGCCGGGTTCGCGCAGCATCAGCCGCAGGTTGTGGTGGACGAGGACGCCCGTGCGGGCGGCGGCGTCACGCGGCGGCATGGTCGTGAATCTCCTGGGTCGGGTGGTCGCCGAGGGACCGGTACAGGTCGTCGAGGCTGGGACGCCGGACGTCGACGGAGGCGGGTGTCCGGCCCGCCGCGAGCAGCGCGGCGAGGTCGGCGCCCGGATCGGTGGTCGCCAGGCGCAGTTCGGGTTCGGCGGCGTCGGTGAAGGTGACGCGCAGTTCGCCGGGCAGGTCGCGGGTGAGGTCGTGCCGGGTGCCGCGGGCGATCACGCGGCCGGCCCGGGCGAGCGCCAACGTGGCATCCAGGTCGACGAGTTCGGGGAGGTAGTGGGTGGTGTAAAGGACGGCCGCCCCCGCCTCGGCGCGCGCCTTGACGGCGGCGAGGAGGGCGGACCGGGTGGCGGGGTCGGCGCCCGCGGTCGGTTCGTCGAGGAGCAGCAGGGGCGGTGACGCGACCATGGCGGTCGCGGCCTGCACCCGTCGGCGCTGGCCGCCGGACAGGACGGCGACGGGACGGTCCGCCAGCTCGGTCAGGCGCAGTTCGTCGAGGACGCGGTCGATCTCGGCCTGCCGGCGGGGACCGCGCAGTCCGGCCAGCCCGGCGAACAGCCGCAGGTTCTCGTGCACGGTGGCCGCGCCGTAGAGCGCCGACTCCTGGGGCGCGACGCCGAGTCGGCGCCGCGCCTCGCGCCCGGAGCGCGCCGAGCGCAGCGCGTCGAGGCCGCCGATGCGCAGCCGGCCCGCGTCGGGGCGCACGAGGCCGGTGACGATTTCGACGAAGGTGGTCTTGCCGGCGCCGTTGTGGCCGATGAGCCCGACGATCTCCCCGGACCCGACGGTGAGGTCGAAGCCGTCGAGCACACGTCGGCCCCCGTAGCGCTTGACGAGCCCCTCGCTGATGAGCATCGGCCCTCCTCGATCCCGCATGTATACGCTGTATACGTCTACACTGTAGACCCATGGGAGGCAGGCGGGAAGAGGTTCTGGACGCGGCACTGGCGATCGCCGACGAGGCGGGGCTGGACGCGGTGTCGATGCGTGCGGTCGCCGACCGGCTCGGCGTCACGCCGATGGCGCTGTACCGGCACGTAGACGGCAAGGACGCGCTGCTGGACGGCCTCGTCGGCCGGGTGCTGGCCGGGCTCCTGCCCGCCGACGGCGGCAAGGAACTGCCGTGGGGCGAACGCCTTCGCGCGCTCGCGTACGCCTGCCGCGAGGCGACACTGCGTCACCCCTGGTCGGCACAGCTGCTGTTCTCCCGCCCGGCCGTGACCCTCGACGCGGTGCGCGTCGTCGAACTGGTCTTCACCGCCCTGCTGGACGCGGGCGTCCCCGAGCACGAAGTCCCGCGCCTGGAACGGCTGGTCAGTACCTTCGTCATCGGCTTCGCCGTCTCCGAGGCGGCCGGCCGCTTCGGCCCCGGCCGCATCGACACCCGCAGCCGCCGCGCGGGGTTCGGTGAGGGCGAACTGCCCGCCCACCAAAGGCTCGCGCCCTGGCTGGACCTCCCGCTCGACGTGGCCGCCGAGTTCGACGCCGACCTGGCCGACCTCGAACGCCTCATCGAGGCGGCCGCCCGCCGCTGACGTCCGGCCCCGGGCAGAGCCCTATGCGGTGTCCGCCGCCTCGCTGCGCCCCGTCGCGCCGGCCAGCCGGGCGCGCAGGCGGGTCAGCCGGTCGATCTCGGCGTCGAGCGCCGCGAGCCGACGGGTGACCGCGGCCGACGCGGGTGACGGCGGGTCGGACGGCGACGGAGACGCGCAGCGCGGCGTCGCGCCGTCCGTGAACATGTCCAGCCGCGCCGCGAAGCCGCGCACGTCCTCCACCGTGAGCCCGAGGTGCAGCAGTTCGCGGACGACGCGGATCCGCGCGACGTCGTCGGGCCCGTACTCGCGCTGGCCGGACGCACTGCGCGGGGGCGGGGGGAGGAGCCCGCGCTCCTCGTAGAAGCGCAGCGCCCGCGGCGTCGTGCCGGCCGCCGCGGCCGCGTCCCCGATCCTCATGCCCGCCCCCGTCCGGCCACTTACAGCTTCACCACGACCGAGCCGAAGTGGCGTCCCTCGATCAGTTCCTGCAACGCCGCCGGGGCGCGGTCGATGCCCGGGAGCGCCACGTACGGGAAGCGGATCCGCCCCTCCCGCAGCCAGCCGCCGAAGCGCTCCGTCCACTCGGCCGGCACGTCGGGGTGGTCGGTGCCGCGGTAGCCGCGCATCGAGACGCCCTGGACGATGAGCCGGTAGCTGTCGACCTCGACCGGCGCGCTGCCGCCCGCGCGGTCGCCGGACAACTGGCCGGCCAACGCGCCGACCAGCGCGATGCGCGCGCCCGGCCGCGCGGTGGCCACAGCGGCGGTCAACTGCTCGCCGCCGACGGTGTCCACGACGACGTCGACACCCTCGGGCGCGGCCTTCGCGAGGAGGTCCCCGAACGGCTCGGTTCCGCGGACGGCGACGGCGTCGAACCCGAACTCCGCCCGCAGCCGCTCGGCCTTCGCGGCCGATCCGGTGCTCCCGACCACCCGCCCCGCCCCCAACAGCCGTGCGATCTGCCCCGCGAGCACCCCGGTCGCGCCGGCCGCGCCGCTGACGAACACGGTGTCGCCGTCCCGGACGGGAGCGAGCCGGGTGAGCGCGCCGTACGCCGCCGAGCCGCTGGACAGGTGCGCCACCGGGTCCGGGAGGGCCTCGCCCACAGGGCTGCACCGCGTGGCGGGGAGCAGGGCGAACTCCCGCCAGCCGTCGAGGTGGACCACCGTCTCACCGGGCCGCAGCCCGGCCCCGTCGCCCGCCGCGACCACCTCGCCCACCGCCGGACCGAACAGCGTGTCACCCGCGCGCAGCGGCGGCAGCGGCAGCCCGCCGGTCTCGTCGCCCATCAGCGTGCGTAGCCCCGGAAACACCAGGAAGTGCCCGTTCCTGACCAGGACTTCGCCGGGTCCGGGGGCGGCGACCGGGACCTCGGCGATCCGCAGGTCGGCGGCCGTCGGCAGGCCTTGCGGCTGTACGGTCAGCCGGACTTCGCGCGAAGTGCGGGGCAGGGACGGGGTCATGAGCGGACTCCTCGGGACGCGGGTGCCGCGCCACGCCGGCCTCGGCCGTGGCGCCGCGGCGACGCTAAACCCTGACGCGCGCGTCAAGGGCAAGCCGACGCCCGTCGCACGGACGGACGTGCCGCAGGCCGGGACGCCGCCCTCTCAGCGACCGCCCTCCGGCGCGGTGCCCGGTGGCACGACGGCCGTGCCCTGGCCCCACCCCGTGTAGTTGACGCTGAACGGGTCGTCCGACGGGTCCGGCCAGCCGGTGGCAGCCCGCTCCGGGGTGACCGTCACTCCGACGTGGAACTCCAGCCTGGACGGCAGGTGTTGGGCGTCGGTGACCAGCACGAAGCCGACGACGCCGTCGGTCGGCCCGCGGCCCAGGTAGGGGCCGTACAGGAACGCGCCGCCCGGATCGGCGGCCAGCGCCGCGAGCGGGGCGTGTCCGATCAGGGTGCGGGTGCCGTCGGCGTTGGACACATCGGTGGTCAGCGCGGCGTTGTCCAGCAGCAGGACGAGGTTCGCGGGCGACACCATCCAGCGGGCCAGACGGGCGTCGTCGATCCGCGGATCCGCCGCGCGCGCGAGACCGTCCACCGCCGAGGGGGTGCCCACAGGCGACGGGAACGCCTTGATGTCGGTCGCCGTCACCCACCCTCGGTCGCCGACCAGGACCACCTCGGGCGGGTTCCACGGGTGCCCCTCGCCCATGTCGTAGCCCACCAGGGTCCGGACGTTCGCCGAGCCGTCGGTTTGGACGTCCAGCCTGGTCTCGCCCTTGATCCAGTCCCGCGCGCCGAAATTGCGGGCGCTGACCGACGCGGTCGCCAGCTGTGCCCGAATCATCGCCGCCCGAACGGCGGCCGCCTGCACGGTCTTCGGCCCGACCGAAGCCTGCTCGGTCGCCGCCGCGGCTGCAACCGCATGCGTCCGATGCGGCGGCGGCGTCACCACGCCGACCACGACCGCGAGAACCACGAACAGCACCGTGGCGATCCCCGCCACGCCACCGAGCGGTGCCGAGGACGCGGGCACGTCGGGAGCCGGAGCCGTCGCGTCGAACACCTCCTCGACGCGCGCCCGCAGGGGAGCCGCGCACAGCACCGGCACCAGCACCGGCCGCCAAGGATCGAGCAACCGCGGGTCATGATCCCGCCCCGGAAGGGCGAACGACACGAAGCCCCGCCAGGCCGCATCCAGCACCTCGCGCGCGTCGTCGTCGGCCCGCTCGGGGGAGACCCGCAGCACGGCGGCGAGCGCCGTACCGTACAGCCCGCGGCGCAGCGCGTACTCGAAGACGTGCTGCCGGTACGGGTCGAACGTCGGGACGATGTGGTTGTCGAGCGCCGCCCTCACCTGGTTCAGCCCGGCCTCGTCCTCGGTCTCGAGCAATCCGTGGCCGGGCGCGGCGTGTTCGCCGTTCTCGCCGAACATGAGGGCGTCCAGGCCCGGCCGTTGCCCGTCCTGCGCCGCGGCGACCCGGTGCCGCGCGACGACGTGCAGGAACCCGCTCAGCGGCTGCCTGACGGTGTGCCCCGCCGCGAAGTGCCCCGCGAGCTCCGCGAACACGTCCGCCGCGGCGTCGACCGCGCGGTCCCGGTCGTCGATCCGGACGGCGCAGAAGGCCAGCACCTGCCGGTGGTACCGCTCGAACACCATGCCCAACGCGTCACGCCGCGTCGCCGGATGCTCCAGGAAGCGGACCAGGTCCGCGTCCGTCCACCCGGTGCCAGGCCCCTCCACGCTCATACGCCGACCCCCCGGCCCTGAACTCCCCGGCGCCGCCGACAACTCCGACGCCCCTCACCGTCCCCGGGAATCGGCCCCCACCGGCACCCGACTCCATGCTCCCGCGCGGTCACAGAGCGTGTCCCGAAATCGCGGAACCTGCCCGTCGCGCACGCCGGATCCTGTCCACGGCGGCGCGTTCGGCCGCAGCCCTGCCGGCGACGCGCGTGCCCGCGGTTCGCGGCGTGTGTGGCGTATGACACATATGTTGGTTATGTGAGTGAATTGTCGGAAATGCCAGATGGGGCGGCGGACGACGACCGTCCCGGCGGGCGGGCGCACACGGACTACACCGGCGCGGTCTACGGCTCGCTGTTGGCGGCGTCGGTGGTCGCGGCGGTCGGGGCGTCGGGCTACAACCGGCGGTCGGAGCTGATCGTGCTCCTGCTGGTCTCGGGGCTCGTGTTCTGGGCCGCGCACGTGTACTCGCGGCTGGCCGGCGAGCGGGCCGCGCACAAGCAGGTGACCCGGCGCGAAGTCCGACGGGTCGCGGGGAGCGAGTGGTCGATCGTGGAGGCCGCGCTGCTGCCGGCCGCCGCGGTCGCGGTCAGCCCGCTGTTCGGCCTCGGGCTGAGCGGGACGGCGTGGCTGGCGATCTCCGTGGCGGTCGGCCAGCAGGTGGCGTGGGCGGTGTTGGGGGCGCTCCGGGCCGGCGCGTCGCGCGGACTGGCCGTGGTGGAGGGCGCGGTCAACCTGGTGCTCGGGCTCATCCTCGTGGCCGCCAAGGCGGCCCTCGGGCACTGAACACGCCGCGGGCCCGTCCGCGCACCGCACGGACGGGCCCGCACACCCGCGGGGCCGGGTCAGCCGGCCAGGATGCGTTCCTTCTGGACCTGGAACTCGGCGTCGGTGATGACCCCCTGGTCCTTGAGCTCGCCCAGCTGCTTCAGCTGGGCGAGCTTGTCGTCCATGCTGGGGCCGGCCGACGGGGCCGGGGGCGGGGGAGCCTCGTACTGCTGCTGCTGCTGCTGCTGGGCGGCGGCGTCGGCCTCCTGTTGGGACCAGCGGCCCGCCTGGCGGCGGGAGACACGGTTGGATACGGCGGTGGCGGTACCGGCGACGACGGCGGTACGCGCGACTCCGCGGAGAAGACCGGGCATGGTGTCCGCCTCCTGAGGGCTCGGGCTTGCGCGGTGGGGGTGGGTTCGAAGCGTCGGATCGGCTTTTCGGCGTTGCGGTACGGAGGTGCGGCTCAGCCGCCCGCCTCCGCCGCCTCGATGGCGTCGAGGGCGCCGACCAGCTCGTCGTGCGGGATGCGGCCGCTCGCGACCAGCCGGGCGTCGGCGCGGCGCAGGGCCGCGACGAACGGCGCCGCCCAGGCGTTCTCGTACAGCAGGATGGCCGCCGAGCTGCCCGGCTCCAGGACCGCACCGGCCTCGTTGAGCTCGTCGTCGCCGATCAGCCCGGACGAGGCGCCTTCGAACACGGCCAGGTCCAGCTGCCCGTCGGCGTCGAGGTCGGCGATCTCGACCGCGGCGATCGAGCCGTCCGTGCCGCGCGCGACGAAGACCAGGTCGAGGATCCGGATGATCCCCGCGTCGACGAGGTCGAGCAGGATCGGCAGTCCTTCGCCCGTCAGCTTGCTGCCGGGGAACTCGACCACCAGGTAGTCGACGGGGCCCATCTCAGCCCCGGGGGTCTCGGTCATGTGTCCTCCTCGGGCGGTTGCGCGCGGCTGTCCGCCGCGCCCGCGTTCGGTGGCTTTCAGCCTCTCCCCGGCGGCCGGTCCGTGGATCACCCCTGGCGGGTGGTACGCGCACGCCGTCGGGCGGCGACGCTGATCTCGGGGGATGCCCGAGGTCCTCGGGGGACGCCCGAGGCCGATCGAGGAGGCCCGCGATGGACTACCCGCTGCTCAACGTGTTCTTCACGACGATGTGGATCTTCCTGTGGATCCTGTGGTTCTTCCTGCTCTTCCGCGTCCTGAGCGACCTGTTCCGGGACGACGAGGTCAGCGGTTGGGGCAAGGCCGGCTGGGCGGTCTTCCTGATCTGCCTGCCGTTCCTCGGCGTGCTGGTGTACCTGATCGCCCGCGGCAAGGGCATGGGCATGCGCGAGATGGCGCGCGCGCAGAAGAACGAGGAGGAGTTCCGCGCGTACGTGCGTGACGCGGCCGCCGAGGGGCAGGAGGGCCAGGCCACGACCTGGAAGGCCAGCCCGGTCGACGAGCTGTCGCGGCTGGCCGAGCTCAAGAGTCGCGGTGACATCAGCGAGGAGGAGTACCAGCGGATGAAGGCGAAGGTCATGGCCTGACAGGCGGCCCACGGTTCGGAGGCGGGCATGCGGTACGAGTTCCGCGTCACCGGGACGATGTCGGATGCCCTGCGCGAGGAGGGCTTCCCGGAGCTGGAGAGCGTGGTGGTGTCGAGCCAGACCGTGCTGATCGGGCAGATCGTCGACGACGCGCAGCTGTACGGCCTCCTGGCCCGTTTCCAGTCCCTGGGGCTGCGCGTCGCGGAGTTCCGGCAACTGCCTGAGTGACCGCGGGTACCGCGGTGAAAACCGCAGCCGGGTCCGGTCGACCGGAAGGTCGCCCGGACCCGGCTGCGGTCTTCGCACTCCGGAAGGCTCTAGAGCATCCCCAGCCGGCGCGCCCTGCGGACCGCCTCGGCGCGCCGGGTGACGTTCAGCTTGCGGTGGATGCTCTTGAGGTGGGTCTTCACGGTGTTGACCGACAGGTGCAGGTCGGCCGCTATCTCCTCGGTCGACCTCATCTCGGCGGCCAGGCCCAGGACCTCCTGCTCGCGGCCGCTCAACGGCTCGACCGGGGCCTGGTCGCCCGACGCCGGGTCGGCCCCGCCGCCGGGCGTCGCCCCCGACGCCCGCACGTCCTCCGGCAGCCACGCGTGGTCCGCGACCAGGCCGGGGCGCCGCCGCACGAGGCGGCGCAGCCACGGCCCCGCGTCGACGATCGGGCGCCGCAGGACGTCCGGCCGCGCCACGGTGAACGCGCGGGCCAGCAGGTGCTGCGCGGCGTCGTGGTCGCCGCTCAGCTCGGTCGCCTCGGCCCGGCCGAGCAGGACCCGTACGGCGATGGCGGGTGCCGCCGTCGAGGCGGGCACGCCCGTCAACGCGCGCAGTGCCTCGGGCGCGTCGCCCGACGCCAGGTGGGCCCGCGCGTGCGCGACGGCCCGCTCGGCCTCGCTCCCGGTGCCGGCCGACAGCACGTCGAGGGCCGCGGCGGCGTCCCCCTGCCCGAGGAGGGCCGCGGATGCGGCGAGCGCCGCCCGCCGCGTGGCCCACCGCGACGCGTGGTCCACGCCCGTGGGCAGCTCGGAGTCGGCGACGGCGGCGAGGGCGCCGTGCGGGTCGCCCTTGCACAGCGCGAGCTTGGAGCGCAGCGTCGCGAGCACGAGCGCCTCGAGGGGGTCGTGCGCGCCCCCGTCCGCGTCTCCGCCGCCGGTGAGCGCTTCGAAGCGCGCCAGGTAGCGCTCGGCTTCGGTGATCTCGTCGTGCTCGGCGGCCACGTCGGCGAGCACCAGGTACGCGATGCCGCAGCGGTCGGTCGGCGGCACGTGCTCCCGCTCGACCTCCGCGAGAGCCTGCCGGGCCCGCGTCTCGGCACGGCCGGGCGCGCCGCCGAGCAGGTCCGCGAGGGCCAGGAGGCTCACGGACTCGTGCCGCGCCGCCGTGCGCTCCGCGCCGCGGGCCTCGTCGGCCGCCCCGTACAGCGCGTCGCGCGCGGCCGTGATGCGGCCTTCCCAGAGCCGGGACGCGCCGAGCTCGTTCAGCAGGAGCGCGGCGACCTCGTGCTGCCGGGCCCGCAGTTCGGCGGGGGCGTCGGGGACGTGGGCGGTCGGCCGGTCGGTGGCTCGCGCGGCCTCCTCGGCGAGGTCCGTCGTGCCGGCCATCCGGCCCGCGACCGCGCTCAGGCACGCGTGTTCGAGGCGCCGGACGGCCGCGGCGGTGCCCGGTTCCGCGGCGCCGCCGGACTCCGCTGAATGCGGATCCGTGCCGGCGGCGGCCGCCGCGCGCTCCAGGTGGCCGAGCCCGGCCTCGACGTCGTGGGCGGCCAGCGCCCGGGCCGCACGGATGAGTTCGGCGTCCTCGCCCGGTGCCGAGGGCGGCATCGTGTCGAACAGCGCGGCGAGCTGGCCGCTGCCGGGGTCGGCGAGCAGCCGCGTGACGCCCAGGTCGTCGACCAGCCAGGTCGCGGCGAGGTCCCAGCGCCCGGCCGCGGCGGCGTGCCGCAGCGCCTCGTCGAGGTGGCCCTCGCGGTGCAGCCAGCGGCCGGCCTTCTCGTGCAGCCGCTCGGTCAGCCCGGGGGCGCGGGCCCGCAGGTGCACGCGCAGGATCTCCGCGAAGATCGGGCTGTGCCGGTACCAGGCGCCGTCCGCCGGGGTGACGAACGCGTTCGCGCGGGCGAGTTCGTCCAGGACACGGCCGGCGTCGCTGCCGCCGGTGAGCGCGTCGGCCAGGTCGGGGTGGGTGCGTTCGAGGATGCTCGTGCGCAGCAGCAGGTCCTGGACCTCGGGCGGCTGGGCGTCGAGCACCTCGGCGAGCAGGAAGTCGGCGACGACGCTGTGCCCGGCCTCGAACTCCTTGAGGTACGTCTCCGGGTCGGTGGACCGGGTCGCGGCCAGCGCGCACAGCCGCAGGCCCGCGGCCCATCCCTCGGTGCGTTCGGCCAGCGCGCGCACCCCGTCGTCCGACAGGTCGAGCCCGTGCCGCCGCATCAGGACGGCGGTCTCCTCCGGGGTGAAGGCCAGGTCCGCCGCGCGGATCTCGGCCACGTCGCCGGACGCCCGGTAGCGGTGCAGCGGCAGCACCGGGTCGGTGCGTCCGACCAGGACGAGGCGCAGGCCGTCGCCCGCGTACCGGAGCAGGTCGTGCAGCCCGGCGGCCACCTGGGGGTCGTCGGCGCCGTCGAAGTCGTCGAGGACGACGGCGATCGGCCGCGGCGCGGACAACTCGGCGGCGAGGCGGCGCGAGGGGCTGCGGTCGAGGTCGGCGGCCGTGTCGGCGGGGTCCGCGGGCGCGGACACCTTCGTGTGGACGGCCTCCGCGAGGTGGGCCCAGAAGACGCGCGGGTCGGTGTCGTCCGCGTCGACGGTCAGCCACGCCACCGGCATACCGGCCTGCCCGGACCGGGCCCAGTCGGCGACGGCGAGCGTCTTGCCCGCCCCGGCGGGGCCGCTGACCAGGGTGAGCGGGTGCCGTATCGCCTCGGTGAGGCGCCGCGACAGGCGCGTGCGGCTGACGAAGGTCTCGGGGGTCGGCGGGACGCGCAGGTGCGGGCCGGGAGGGGAGTCCGCGGCGCCGTGCGGTGCCGTGTCCGCTCCCGGGACGGGGGCCCCGGGGGAGGCCGGCGAGGCGCGGGGCGCGCGGTGCGACCGCGCGGGTCGGGCTTCCGGAGCCATGGCGATCACCACCGCAGGGCCGGGCATGCGCGCGTGCGCGCACTGCGTTGTTGGTCTCCATTTGATCGTGGCTGCGGTGGTCCGCGACCGCAACTCACCCCGCACAGGTGATCCGCGGCGCCGGGACCGGCCCCTACCGTCGCGGTGAGACGCGGCGTCCCTCGCGGACGCCTGCCCCGACGCCCGGAGGTCTGCATGGGCCGCTGGAAGGCACTGTTCGTACTCGGGATCGGCCAGTTCCTGATGGTGCTCGACGCGTCGGTGATGAACGTGTCGATCAGCCAGCTGGTCGAGGACTTCGACACCGAGGTCACCGCGATCCAGGGCGTCATCACGCTGTACACGCTGGTGATGGCGGCCTTCATGCTGACCGGCGGCAAGCTCGGCGACATGTTCGGGCGGCGCCGCGCGTTCATCGTCGGGCTGTGCGTGTACGGCGTCGGCTCGGGGCTCACCGCGATCGCGCCCACGCTGTGGGTGCTGGCGCTCGGCTGGTCGGTCATCGAGGGGCTGGGCGCGGCGCTGGTGCTGCCGGCCCTGGCGGCACTGGTCGCGGGCGCGTACCAGGGCCGCGACCGGGCGGTGGCGTACGGCGTGATCGGTGGCCTGGCCGGCGCGGGCATCGCGGTCGGGCCGCTGCTCGGTGGCTGGACCACCACCTATCTGACGTGGCGGCTGGTGTTCGCCGGCGAGGTGGTGCTGGTCGTGCTGATGCTCGCGCTCATGCGCTGGGTGCCCTCGGACGAGCCCCCCGAGCGGCGTCCGCGGCTGGACGTGGCCGGGGTGGTGCTGTCCGCGGCCGGTCTCGCGGTCATCGTGCTGGCGGTGCTGCAGAGCAGCTCGTGGGGCTGGCTCAAGCCGCGCAACCCGCCGTTCACCGTCCTCGGCTTCTCCCCGACCCTGTTCGCCGTCGCGCTGGGCTTCCTGCTGCTGGAGGTGTTCCGGCGGCACGAGCACCGGCTGGAGGCGCGGGGCCGCGAACCGCTGCTGCGGTTCGGCCTGTTCGCCAACCTGCCGCTGCGTTCGGGCCTGGTGACGCTGTTCAACCAGAACACCATCATGCTCGGCGTGTTCTTCGTGATCCCGCTGTACCTGCAGGTCGTGCAGGGCCTGGACGCGTTCGAGACGGGCGTGAAGCTGCTGCCCGTGTCGGTCACGATGCTGATCGCCTCGATGGGCGGCAGCCGGCTGGTGCGGTTCGCGTCCCCGCGCGCGATCGTCCGGGTCGGGCTGCTGGTCCTGCTCGCCGCGACGCTCTGGCTGGTCGGCACCATCGAGCCGGAGCTCGGCGGGGTGCAGTTCGGCTTCGCGATGGGCCTGCTCGGCCTGGGCATGGGGCTGCTCGCCTCGCAGCTGGGCAACGTCGTGCAGTCCAGCGTCGAGGAGGCCGACCGCAGCGAGGCGGGCGGCCTCCAGTACACGGCGCAGAACCTCGGCTCGTCGGTCGGCACCGCGCTGATCGGCGCCATCCTGATCGGCGCCCTCGCCGGCTCGTTCAGCGCGAAGATCCAGGACGACCCGCGCATCTCCGACGCGGTCCAGAGCCAGGCGACCGTGCGGATCGAGGCCGGCGTCGCGTTCGTCCCGACGGACGACGTCGCCAACGCCCTGCACGCGAGTGGCGCGGTCTCCGCCCCCGAGGCCGACGCGATCGTCGACAACTACAGCGAGGCGCAGATCGACGGCCTCAAGGTCGCCGTCCTCGCCTGCGCGGGCATCACCGCCGTGAGCTTCCTCTTCACGAGCCGCCTCCCGTCGGAACGGCCGGTGCGGCGCAAGAGCTGACCGATCCGTCCTGACCAGGTGGCCGTGGGGCCGTCAGCCCAGATACCGCCGCCTGTTGTCGCCCGGGCCGTTCGGCAGGTCGGCGAGCATCGTCAATTCGGCGCGTACGCGGGCGAGTTCGTTCGGATCGAGGTCCGCGCACACCACGGCCTCGCCCTCGCCGGGCCCTTGCGCGACGAGTCGGCCGTCCGGGCCCCACACGGCGCTTCCGCCCGCCGCCAGCCACGGGCCGGCCGGGCCGACGTGGTTGGACAGCAGCGCGTACATCGTGTTGTCGATCGCCCGGGCAGGGAACCAGCCGCGCACCTGGACCTCGCCGCCGCCGCAGCTGAACAGGCCGCCGACCAGGTACGCGTGGCAGCCGTCGAGGGCGGCGGCGCGGGCGTGCTCGGGGAAGCCGGAGTCGTAGCAGATGCCGAGTCCGAGGCGCCATCCGTCGAGGGTGAAGGTGCAGGCCGACCGGCCCGGCACGTAGTACTTCACCTCGGTCGCGAACAGGTGCTGCTTGTCGGCGCGGCCGACGACCTTGCCGGCCCCGTCGACGACCAGCGCGGAGACGTACAGCCGCCCGGTGTCGGCGACGACGGCGCCGACGACGGCCGCGGTGCCGGTGGCGCGGCAGGCCTCGGCTATCGGGTCCAGGCGCGGGTCGGTCTCGGTGACGGCGTACGTGTCGGGGTCGGAGGCGATCAGGCCGGGCTCGTAGCCGGTCAGGATCTTCTCGGGCAGGACGACCAGCGCGGCACCGGCGTCGGCGGCCTTGTGGACCAGCCGCGCCACGGTGGCGGTGTTGGCGGCGATGTCGCCGGGAACGGACGCGGTCTGTGCGGAGGCGACCCGAAGGGTGCGGGTCGGCAGAGCCGTGATCATGGACCTTCAACCTATCGGACCCCTGGGCACTGGGGCGAGGCCCCCGGGCGACCGCGGATCGGCGCCGCTGCCTACTCGGCGAACTGCCGTGCGGCGGCTGCCTGGACGGGCTCGCCGGAGGCCCGGATACCCCGGAGTTCTTCCGCGATTGTGCGAACGTCCGCTCCGGTCCGTGGCAAGATCCACGCAGGGGCGGGCGTGGGGGAGGATCTGTGGCGGGGTGGCGTCGTGCTGTGCTGTTCGGCGGGGGCGTCGGGGCACTGGCGGCCGGGGTGGTACTGGTCATCTGGTCGGTCGATGTGCGGACGTCGTTGTTGTTCGGCGCGGTCGTCGCCGTGGTGACGGCGCTGGCGGGCGGAGTCGTGGTCTTCGCCCTCGCCGGGGTCCGGACGGCCGTCGGACGGTTCGCGGGCGAACAGCCCGTCCACGTCGGCACGGCGCCGTTCCCGTCGACCGGTGACGGGTTCCGCTGGGTGGTCCCGGACGTCCTCGACGCGCCGCGGTCGGACCAGCCGCTGACGCAGTGGGCCCAGGAGCGCGGCGGGGTGCTGGCGCACCCGTACCGCCTGGACATCCTCGTGGAGGGGCGGGCCGCGCAGGCCGTCGTGCTGCACGGGCTGCGGGCCGTGGTCACCGAGCGCCGGGACGCGATGGACGGGACGTACTGCCAGGGCGTCGAACCGACCGGCATGCCGCTGACGCCGCGGACCTTCCACCTCGACCTGGACGCCGATCCGCCGTACCTGTGGCCGTCCCACCACCCGCTCGACGACACACCGGACTTCCCGTACACGGTGACCAGCGGTGACCCCGAGCTGTTCCACGTCCAGGTCACCGCGCTCGACGCGGACTACGCGTGGCACCTGGAGCTCGACTGGACCGTCGCGGGCCGGAGCGGCACGTACGTCATCGACGACTACGGCAAGCCCTTCACCGTTGCCGCCGTCGGCAGCCGGCCCGAGCTGCGCCGTGAGACGGAGGGGTGGCAGGCCGTCGACGGCTCGGACGACCGCGCGCACCTGCGGACGTGGCGTGCCACGCAGCGCCGCGAGACGCAGGCCGGGGGCGGCGCGGGCGTGTCCTGACCGCCGGTCGGCAGGCGATGGCCCGCCGCGAGACCTGCTCGTACAGTGGCCGCATGCACTCCGGGACCGCCGACCTCGACCTCCGCAAGCTGCGGGTGCTGCGCGAACTCGCCGAGCGCGGCACGGTGTCAGCCGTCGCCGAGGCGCTGCACCTGACGCCGTCCGCGGTGTCGCAGCAGCTCAGCGCGCTGGCCCGGGAGACCGGTGTGCGGCTGCTCGAGCCGGCGGGGCGGCGTGTGCGGTTGACCGGTGCGGCGCGTGTGCTGCTCCGGCACGCCGACGAGCTCTTCGCGCGGCTCGAGCGGGTGCAGGCGGATCTGGCGGCTTTTCAGGACGGCGCGAGCGGCGAGGTGCGGGTCACGGCGTTCAGTTCGGCGATCACCGGTCTGGTGCTGCCGGCCTTGCGCGAGCTGCGCGAGACGAGTCCCGGCCTGGCGCTGACGCTGTGCGAGTCCGAAGTGCCGGGGGCCTACACAGGCCTGGTGCACGGCGAGACGGACCTCGTGATCGCCGTCGTCGCGCCCGGCGACCCGCCGGCCGACGACGCCCGCTTCGCCCGAGTATCGCTGCTCGCCGATCCGCTCGACGTCATGCTGCACGCCGACCACCCGCGTGCCAAGGAACGCGCCCTCGACCTCGCCGACCTGGTCGACGAGGTGTGGGTGACCGGCTCGAGCGGGTCGTGTTCGAAGCTGACCGCCACGGCGTGCGCGTCGGTCGGCTACGCGCCGCGCGTCGTGCATCGTGCCGACGAGTGGACGACGGTGTTCGGGCTGGTCGAGGCCGGGCTCGGGATCTCGTTGGTGCCCAGGCTGGTGACGTCGCGGATCGCCGCCCCGCCGCCCGGGGAGCGCGGCGTGGTCATCCGCGAGCTGACCGGTGCCCCGCCGATGCGGCACATCACCGTGTTCGTCAGGAACGGCGCCGAGCGTGCCCCGCACATCGCGGCCGTCCTCGACGCGCTGACCCGGCAGGCCGAACGGGTGCGCGGCGGCCGCCCGTTGTCGGTCGTCGCCGGTGGCGCCTGAGTCGGACGGGCTCCCACGCCGGGTCCATCTGACAGGGTGGTTGCATGGACGACGCGGTGAGGTTCGACCCCGATCTGTACCAGGGCACGGCCGGGTTCTACGACCGCTACCGGTTGCCCTATCCCGACGCCATGACCGCCGACCTCGTGCGCAGGACCGCGCCGTCGGGCGCCGGACGGCTGCTCGATCTCGCGTGCGGCACAGGCCAGTTGACCTTCCCGCTGCGCGGCTCGTTCGCCGAGGTGTGGGCGGTGGACGCCGAACCCGACATGACCGCGGCGGTGCGCGCGAAGGCCGCCTCCGACGCCGGGATCCGCGCGGTCACCGCGGCCGCCGAGGAACTGGACGCCGAGGCGGGCGCGTTCGAACTCGTCGTGATCGGCAACGCCTTCCACCGGCTCGACCGCGCCTCGGTCGGCCGGCGCGCGTTCACGTGGCTGCGGCCCGGCGGGCATCTCGCGCTGTGCTGGTCCACGTCGCCTTGGACGGGCGACCTCGACTGGCAGCGCGCGCTCGACGACCTGCTCGGCCGGTGGAAGGCGGCGCTGGGCGCGGCCGACCGCGTCCCGTCCGGCTGGGACCGGCAGCGGCGGCGTGACCCGGACGGCGAGGTGCTGGCCCGGGCCGGGTTCGAGGCCGCCGGGAGGCGCGACTTCCCGACCGCGCACGCGTGGACGGTCGAGGAGCTCGCGGGGCACGTCAGGTCGACGTCGTTCCTGCCGCCCTCGGTCCTCGCGGACCGGGGCGACGCGTTCGACGCCGAACTGTCTTCTGTGCTCGGCCCGTTCGCGACCGGCGGCCGCCTGGCGGAGACGGTCGCCTTCGCGTACGACCTCTTCCGCACGCCGGTCGGCGGGTAGCGGGCCGCCTGAATATTCAGGTTTTGCTTAATGTTCTGCTGCGGATTATGTCGATGGACGTAAACAGTCGCCGACCGGCAGCCTTGCGTACAGGGCGAGGCGGCGCACCCGGCGCCGCCTCCCGGGGCTGGCGAAGGGGTCGGTGGCCATGGGCGGCGCGGCGCGGTGGGGGAGCCTGGGGCGGGTCGCGCTCCTCGCGGCGGTGTGGGGGTCGAGCTTCCTGTGGATCAAGCTCGCGCTGCGCGGGTTCTCGCCCGTCGAGGTCGCGCTGGTCCGCGTCGCGCTCGGCGCGGCCGTGCTGCTGGCCATCGCCGGGATGCGCGGCGCGCGCATGCCGCGCGGGCTGCGCACCTGGACACACCTGACGGTCGCGGCGTTCTTCAACAACGCCTTGCCGTATGCCCTGTTCGCGTTCGGCGAGCAGAGCGTCGACAGCAACATCGCCGGCGTCATCAACGCCACGACACCGCTGTGGACGCTGCTGCTCGCCGTCCTGGTCGGCTCGGGTGTGCGCCTGTCGGTGGGTCAGGTCGCGGGCCTGTTCCTCGGGTTCGCAGGTGTGCTGGTGATCCTCGCGCCGTGGCGGTCGGCGGGGGCGTTCGGCGCGGGCGCCGCGGTGATCACGGTGGCGGCGTTCTGCTACGCCGTCAGTTACCTCTACATCGAGCGCTACCTGTCCGGGCGCGGACTCGACCCGATCGCCATGTGCGGTACGCAACTCCTCGCGGCCACAGGCCTGTTGGCACTCGTCTTGCCGTTCACCGGCGATGTGTCGGTCGATCCGCGGCCGGACGCGCTCGCCGCCGTCGCCGTCCTCGGCATGATCGGCACGGGCATCGCGATCGCCCTCAACTTCCGGCTGATCGTGGACGACGGCGCCGCGGTCGCCTCGTCGGTCACCTATCTGCTGCCGCCCGTCTCGGCGCTGCTCGGCGCGGTCGTCCTGGGCGAACCGTTCGGTCTGCGGATGACGGCGGGTATCGCGGTCGTCCTGGCGGGCATCGCGCTCAGCCGCCGCAAGCCGGCCGCCGCGCCCGCGGTCGAGGCGCGCGGGGACGATCCCGGGACCCTGCCGACGCCGACCGCGACCGGCCGTTCCGCCCCGCGCGCCCGCGCCGGGGTGTAGCGTCGACCCTCCGCCCCCCTGATTCGGATGCCCCGGCCACCAACCCCGCCGGGGCATCCGGCATTTCGTGTGCCGGTCGAGGATGCGCCCGTGCGCGGGCACCGGTTCACGCGGTCCGCGGGCGTCAGGCGTCCCTGATTAGGAACCGAGCAGCGTGCGGACGCGCTCGGCAGCGGCGCGGCCCGAGACGACTGCGCCGTCCATGTAGCCCAGCGACGTCGGGCTGATGTCGCTGCCCGCGAACACGACGCGGCCGTGCGGCTCCTGGAACGCCGCCAGCAACGGCCACTGGCCCGGCTTCGGGGCGAACCACGTGCCGCGGGCATGGGGGTCGGCGTTCCAGTCGTGGCACAGCACGTCGACGACGCGGGCCTCCGGGTGGGCGCGCCGCAGCTGCGCGGTGAGTGCGTCAGGGGCCGCGGGGTCGAGGGTCTCCGGCAGGCCGAAGCAGATGACCAGGGCGTCGTCGGAGTCCGCCTGCGCGGCGCCGATGCCGATGGCCCCGGTCAGGACCGGCGGCCACATGCTCAGGGCCAGGTCGCCGGGCACGCCGGACACTCGGGCGATCGCCTTCACCGCCCGCCCGGTGTGCTTCTGCTGCGCGAGTGCCTCGACGTCCTGCGGGAGTACCGGGCTGAAGGCGATGTCGGCGAGCGTGTTGACGGGGACGGCGGCGACAAGCCCGCGGGCCCGGTGCGCCGTGCCGTCGGCGAGGGTCACGGTGACGCCGTCGGCGTCCTGGGCGACCGCGGCGACCGGCGCGCCCAGGAACAGCCGGGCTCCGAAGTCCGCGGCGATGCGGTCGGCGAGCGTCCCCGTGCCGCCCTCGACCCGCCGCTGCGACGAGCCCGCGAAGCCGTCCGCGTCCTCGTCGTCGGACGGGTCGGGGTCACCGAGGCCGGCCATGTCGTCGAGCAGACCCGCCACGGAGACCTCGGTGGGCAGCGCTCCCATGACCGACGTGGCGAAAACCGACAGCACCTGGGCGGCGCGTGGCGGAAGGCCCGCGAGCCGGTCCGCGAACGGGACCTCGACGTCGGGCGGGGTGGTGAACGCCGGGCGGCCGGCGAGCGATGCGGCCTCGTCCACCAGCGCGGCCATGAACGTGTCGAAGGCCGCGCGGTCGGGGCCGTCGAGCGGCAGGTCTCCGGTGCGGGTCTCGTCGCCGAGCAGCCAGATCCGGTCCCGGTCGACGGCGCGGGCCGGCAGCAGCTCGACGCCGTACCGGCCGTACTCGGCCATGATCGCGGCGTGGTGCGTGGGTTCGACCCACTCGGCGCCCAGGTCGACGGTGGTGCCGGTGTCCGGAAAGACGCGGGACCAGGTGCGCCCGCCGACCCGCTCGCGGGCCTCGAACACCGCGACGGACAGGCCGCGCTCGGCAAGGTCGCGGGCGGCGACGAGACCCGCCAGGCCCGCGCCGGCCACGATCACGTCCCAGGGCTCGGCCGTGCTCATCAGTGGTGCTCCTCGCCGTCGTCGCCGCTCGGACCCACCCGCCCGCGGGCGGTCCGCTGTCGGCGAGTATCGACGCGGGAACGATCCCGCACAAGATCGCGAACCGGTCGGGTGGAGCATGCTGCGCACCCGCGCCCGCGCTGTTCGTCGGGAGCCGGGCCCTCGGGCGCCGAACCGTCCGCCGCCCCCGAGCGTGTTGGTCTGCGACGCGCCGGACGGCCGGTGCGTCGGGGGAGCGTGAACCACTGGGGGGGTGGTCCCATGTCGTACGGCGGTGGCGGGAACCCGTTCGCGAACGGCCCGGCGGGGCCGGGCGATCCGGAGGAGCAGGCCCGGCCGCCGGGTGCGGAGCACGTCGACCAAGGGCCGGCGAACGCCGCCGCCGGGGCCGACCTCGCGCAGACGGTGGCCGAGGGTGCCGACGCCACAGGCGCGTGCGATTCGTGCGACGGCTGCGACGGGTGCGACTGCGGAAGCTGGCTCACCGTCACCACGACCCTGCGGCTGCTGGGCGTGGCCCTGCTCAGCCTGATGCTGCCCGCGCGCGGGCCGCGCCGCGGTGCGGCGGGCCGGCTGCTGCGCGCGGTGCACTACTACCGGCGGGAGATCAGTCCGACGAAGCCGCCGTGCTGCCCGTACACGCCGACGTGTTCGACGTATGCCGTCACCGCGCTGGAGCGGCACGGGGCGGTGCGCGGCGGGTTCTTGACGGTGCGTCGGCTGCGCCGGTGTCGGCCGGGTGCGGGAGGGGTCGACGTGGTGCCGGGCAAACGCGCGCGTGACGGAATCGGCCGCCGAAACGGCTGATACCGGCGGGGGTTCAGGCCTGGTGGCGGTTCGTAAGCGGAGGTAGCGTCCCCGTTTGTTTCACGAGGCGAAAATAATCCGTGCCTCCACCATGCCTCCTTCCACTGGAGACCGTCATGCCCGCGAGATCCCCCCGACTCGCCCGATTGACGACAACGCTCGCCGTCCTCGCCGCGTCGGTCCTGGCCTTGACGGCCACGCCCGCGCGGGCGGACGGAAGCGGCCCTGTCGTCCCCACCCGATCAGGCGTGCTGCGCGGCCAGGTCCACGACAACGCCGAGGAGTTCCTCGGCGTCCCCTACGCCGCGCCGCCGGTCGGCGCGCTGCGCTTCCGGGCCCCGCAGCCCGCGGCGCCGTGGCGCGGCGTCCGCGACGCGACCCGGCAGGGACCGGCCTGCGTGCAGTTCGTCGACATCGGCATCGATCCGGCGCAGCCGCGCAGCGAGGACTGCCTGTCCCTCGACCTCTACCGCCCACGCTGGGCGCACCCCGGCACCCGGCTCCCGGTGATCGTGTGGATCCACGGCGGCGCCTGGGTGCAGGGCACCGGCACGCAGTTCGGCGGCCGCACCACCGCGGACCTGACCGGCGCCATCGTCGTCAGCATCAACTACCGCCTGGGCGCGCTGGGTTACCTCGCCCTGCCCGGGCTGGACGCCGAGTCCCGTGAGGGCTCGGGGAACTGGGGCACGCTCGACCAGGCCGCGGCGCTGCGCTGGGTCCACGACAACGCCGCCGCCTTCGGGGGCGACCCCGGCAACGTGACGGTCACCGGCCAGTCCGCCGGCAGCGGGTCGGTCTGCGCGCTCCTCGCGTCGCCCGCCGCGACGGGACTGTTCTCCCACGCCGTCATGCAGTCCGGCCCCTGTGGGTTGCTCGCCGCGCGTCCGCTCGCCGGTGCGCAAGCGCAGGGGCAGGCTTACGCGCAACGGGCCGGCTGTCCCGACCCCGCCGCCGCCGTGTCCTGCCTGCGCGGCGCCTCCACCGCCGCCCTCGTCTCGGCGAGCGACCCCAGTGAACCGGTCGGGCCCGTGTCCGGCACCCCGACGCTTCCCGTGCAGCCGAGGGACGCGATCGCGTCCGGCCGCTGGAACAAGGTCCCGGTGGTGATCGGCGGCACGCGCTCGGAGGGCCTGCTGTTCGCGCTCGGCAGCCTCGGCATGACCCCCGACCAGTACGCGGCGGCGGTGCGGACGCAGTTCGGCCCGGCGGCCGACCAGGTGCTCGCGCGCTACCCGCTCTCCGCGTACCCCGCGCCGTTCTACGCCTGGGCGGCCGTGCTCACCGACTCCGGCTGGGCCTGCGGCACCGCCGCCACCGCGGCCGCGTTCGCCCGCCAAGTGCCGACGTACCAGTACGAGTTCGACGACCCGAACTCGCCCCCGCTGCTTGGCCTCGACATCCCCGGCGTGAACCTCGGCAACGCGCACAGCGCCGAACTGGCCTACCTGTTCGACTTCACGATGCAGGGCCGCGCGTTCACCCCCGAGCAGCAGGCGCTCGCCACGCGGATGAAGCGCACGTGGGCGGCGTTCGCCTGGACCGGCTCGCCGAACGGGCCGGGGCTGGCCGCGTGGCCGCGGGTGGCGGCGGACGGCACGGCCGTGCTCAAGTTCCAGCCGGGCGGCGACACGGTGTTCGCCGGATTCGCCGACGAACACCAGTGCGGCTTCTGGCAGTCGTTCGGGGCCTGAGCGTCACGTGTCGTCACGTCTCGGCGGCGGCCTGGTCGGCCGCCGCCGAGGCCTGCTCCGGTGCGCCGCGGCCGGCTGACGCGCTCTCCGGCGACGTGTCCACGGTCAGCAGGACGAGGACGCCCGCCGCGACGCCGATGACGCCGCACACGACGAACACCCGGTCGAGCCCGGTGGCGAACGCGTGGTGGATCGCGTCCGCCACCGCGCCGCGCTTGTCCGCCGGCGCCGAGCCGACGATGCGCCCGGCCTGCCCGCCGCCCAGCGCCTCGGCGGTCGCGTGCGGGTCGGATCCGGCCGCCGCCGTGCCGTCGACGGAGTCCCCGACCGCCGCGCGGAACACGACGCCGACGACCGCGACGCCGAGCGCGAACCCGAGTTGCCGGAAGGTGTTGAGCGCGCCGCCCGCCATGCCGGACCGCTCGGGCGGAACCGCTGCATATGCGGCCGCTGCCATCTGCGGCATGCCCAGCCCGATGCCGGCGCCGATCAGCACCAGCCCCGGAACCAGTGTCGTCCAGTCCGACCCGGTGTCGAGGAGGGTGAGCACCAGCGACCCGGTCCCGACGAGCACGATGCCGACGCCGATGGGGTAACGCGGCGGCACTGCGGTCAGCGGCCCGCTTGCGGCCGCGGCGACGATGAACGCCGTTCCCGCCATCGGCAGCAGCGCCAGGCCGGCCTTCACCGGCCCGTACCCGAGCACCGACTGGAACCACACCGACACCTGCGGGAAGCACGAGAACGCCGCGAACTGCATGAACATGCAGCCCGCCATGATCCCCGCGAACGACGCGCGGCGGAACAGCCGCAGTTCGAGCATCGGCTGCGCGGTGCGGTACTCCACGACGACGAAGGCGACGAGCGCGGCCGCCGATCCGGCAAGCACGCCGAGCGTCAGCCCGTCGTCCCAGCCGTGCCCGCCCGCGCGGATGAGGCCGTACGTCAGGAGCCCGGCGCCCGCGGTGAAGGTGGCCGTGCCGGGCACGTCCACGCGCGCGTTCCGGTCCCCGTACGACTCGGTGATCAGCCGCAGCGTCATGGCGATGGCCAGCACCCCGACGGGCAGGTTGACCAGGAAGACGGCCTCCCAGCCGACGTGCTCGGTCAGGACGCCGCCGAGCACCGGCCCGATCGCCGCGGCCGCGCCGGAGACGGCGCCCCACACGCCGAACGCCACACCCCGGTCCCGGCCTTCGTACGCGAGACCGAGCAGTGCCAGCGTGGTCGCGAACATCGCGGCCCCGCCAATGCCTTGGAGGGCGCGCGCCGCGATGAGGGTTCCGGTGTCGGGGGAGAACGCGCACAGCGCGGACGCCACGGTGAACAGCCCGGTGCCCCAGACGAACACCCGCTTGCGGCCGACCCGGTCGGCCAGCGAGCCGGCGCCCATGAGCACCGTGGCGAGGGCGAGCGAGTAGGCGTCCATGACCCACTGCAGGTCGGTGTAGGACGAGCCCAGGTCGTCGGCCATGTCCGGTAGCGCGACCATCGCGATCGTGATGTCGATCAGCAGCATCAAGGCGGCGGGGCTGATCGCGAGCAGAGGTCCCCACTTGCGCACAGTTGCTCCTCGGGCGATGTCGGCTTTCGGAATCGGAAGGCGCGGTCCGAGGCCGAGGCTAGCGCCGGGACACCCGCCCGCACCCGGGTCTTGACAGGGGCTTGCATGCACTACTCTGCTGCGTATACTCGTAACCGGATATACGAGAGCGAGGGATCGGTCATGGCGGCGCGCAAACCGAGCACGATGCTGGCCCTCGCGGTGCTGGCGCTCGTCGCCGAGCGGCCGATGCACCCGTACGAGATCGCCAGGCTGCTGCGCGAGCGCGGCAAGGACCTCAGCATCAAGATCAACTACGGCTCGCTCTACACCGTCGTGCAGGTCCAGGAGAAGAACGGCTTCATCGAGGCGGTCGGCACCGAGCGCGACGGCCGCCGCCCCGAGCGCACCGTGTACGGCCTCACCGAGGCCGGCCGCGCCGAACTCGTCGGCGGCCTCAGCGCGATCATCGCCGAACCGGTCAACGAGTTCCCGCGCTTCGGCGGCGCCCTGTCGATCATGGGGGTGCTGCACCCCGACGAGGCACTCCGGCTCCTCGGGCTGCGGCTCGCGGCGCTGGAGACCGCGATCGAGACCGGCCGCCGCGAACTCGAGGACCTCCGGCACGTGCTGCCACGGGTGTTCGTCATCGAGGCCGAGTACGCCCTCGCCATGCAGCAGGCCGAGGCGGCGTGGGTGCGCGGCTTCGCCGAGCAGATCGCCGACGGCACCCTCGACGGCGTCGACGCGTGGCGCACGTTCCACGAAACCGGCAGCGTGCCCCAGGACTTCGTGGTCGATCCGTCGACCGTCCACGCCTACCTGGCCCAACAGGCCGCCAAACGCGCGCAGGAAGCGGCCGAGCAGGAGCAGGACGCAGAGGAGAACGACTGACAGAGGCATGAAGAAGGCCCCCGCGCGGTGCGGCAACACCGCGGACGGGGGCCGGGAACCTCAGACCGACCTGCGGCAACAGGGACCGGCACATACGAGGTGTACCCAACTCATCGTATCGCCGGGCCTCCGTCGCAGGTGCAGGGCTCCACGGCCGTCCACACGGCCGCACCTTCACCGAGACGACAGAAGGACCCACCATGGACCGCACCGACCGGACGGCGGCAACCGTCCCGGACCCGCGTCCGCACGCGAAGGCCGACCCCGACCCCGGCCCCGATCCCCGTACCAGGCACGCGCGGTACGCGATCGAGACCCGCGACCTGCGCAAGACCTACCGCGCCAAGGGCAACCCCGACGGCGTCCGCGCCCTCGACGGCCTCGACCTGACGGTCGCCCCCGGCACGGTCTTCGGCCTGCTCGGGCCCAACGGCGCCGGCAAGTCCACCACCGTCAAGATCCTCACCACGCTCGCCTCCGCCGACTCCGGCACCGCGTTCGTCGGCGGCGTCGACGTCGCCCGCGACCCCGCCGCAGTACGCCGCATGATCGGCGTCGTCGCGCAGGGCTCCGGCGCCGATCCCGTCGCCACCGGGCGCGAGAACCTGGTGCTGCACGGCAGGCTGTACGGGCTGCGCGGCCGCGACCTCGCCCGCCGCGCCGACGAACTCCTCGAACGGCTCGGCCTGGCCGACGCGGCGCGCCGGCCCGTGAAGACGTACAGCGGCGGCATGCTGCGCCGGCTCGACCTCGCGCTCGGCCTCGTGCACCGGCCCGAGGTGCTGTTCCTCGACGAGCCCACCACCGGACTCGACCCCGAGGGCCGCGCCGAGCTGTGGGCCGAGATCGCCCGGCTCGCCGACGGCGACGGCATGACGATCCTGCTCACGACGCACTACCTCGACGAGGCCGACCGGCTCGCCGCACGGCTGGCGATCGTCGACCACGGGAAGGTCGTCGCCGAGGGCACCCCCGACGGGCTCAAGTCCGAACTGCGCGGCGACGCCGTGCACGTCGAACTCCGTGTCGCCGCAGGCCCCGACGCGGAGGAGCGCATCCGCGGCGCGCTGCTCGGACTCGACGGGATCGGCGACGTCACGGTCGCCGGGGTACGGGTCAGCGCCCGCGCCGACAGCGGGGCCGCGGCCGTCCCGGCCGTGCTCGCCGCACTCGACCGCGCCGGGGAGCCGGCCGCCGCCGTCACCGTCGCCAGGCCGTCGCTGGACGACGTCTATCTCCGTTACGCGGGACGCCGGTTCGGCGACGCGGACGCCCTCGCCACGACAGCCCTTGGAGGTGTGCGATGAGCACCACCCTCGACACGCCGCACACCATCGCCCGGCCCGCGCCCGCGCCGCTGTCCGAAGCGTTCGCGCACACCTGGTTCATGACGCAGCGCCAGTTGCGCGCGTTCCTGCGGCAGCCGGCGTACCTCGTCATCACGCTGGTACAGCCGATCATTTGGCTGTTCCTGTTCGGGGCGCTGTTCCACAAGGTCGTCGACCTGCCGGGGTTCGGCGGGGGCACCGACTCCTACATCGACTACCTGGTGCCCGGCGTCATCGTCATGAACGCGGTGTCGGCGAACATGTGGGCCGGCATGGGCATGCTCGAGGAGATCGAACGCGGGACGCTGAACGGGCTGTTGGTCACGCCCGTGCGGCGCATGGCGCTGCTGAACGCCAACATCGTCTCGCAGGCGCTGTCGACCGCGATCCAGTCGCTCGCGATCATCGGCCTCGGCGCGCTCGCCGGGGCGGACTACGCGGGCGGGGTCACCGGGCTGCTGGTGCTCGTCCTAGTGTCGTCGGTGCTGGGCTGCGTGTTCGGGGCGCTGTCCAACGCGCTGGGCATGGTCGCGGGGGAGCGCGAGACGATCATCGGGATCAACACGTTCCTGCTGCTGCCGGCGACGTTCCTGTCGACGGCGTTCATGCCGAGCGGGCTCATGCCGCACTGGATGACGGTGGTGGCCCGGTTCAACCCGATCAACTGGGCACTCGCCGCGTCCCGCTCGGCGATGACCGCGTCGCCCGACTGGGGGAGCGTGCTCAGCCACAGCGCCGCGCTGGTGGGGCTGGCGGCCTTCGCGGTGTGGCTGTCCCTGCGGATGTTCGGCGTGTACCGCAAGTCCGTGTGACGGGTCCGCGTGCGGGCCGCCCGCTCCCGGAAAACCACGGGCCCGTGTCAGTGGCGCGCCCTACCCTGTAAGTGACCCACCGGTAAGGCGCACGACGAAAGGCCCGCACGTGTTCGCTCTGCACGCGCTCTGGCGCGCGGACCGGACGCTGGCGGTCTGGGGCGAGGACGCCGGGGATCCTGAGACGCGTGGCGGCCTGACTCCACCGCACGACGGCACCGACGGCACAGACGCTGCCCCGGCCCTTCGATGGGCCGGGGCAGCGGTCGTGCGGGACGAGGCCGACGAGCCCGACGCGGGCCCGGCCACGCACCCGGGCGCCTGCCCGCACGAACTCCTGGCCGAGCTCGTCGGAGGCGTGGGCCCCGGCCTCGAATGGCTCGCCGGGCAGGCCGAGCGGGGCACCGCCGCACTGTGGCTGCCGACCCTCGGCGGACACACCCCCCAGCCGTCCCCCGAACTCCCCGGCGAACCCCTCCGCGGCCCCCGCCCCGACCTCGCCCTGCGCGCATGGCGCGTCCCGGCCCTGCTCTTCGACGCGGACGAAGCGGCCCAGCTGCTCGGCGCGCTCTACGACCCGAGACACGCGGCCTTGCGGACAGAGGTGCAGGGCGTCGGCCCGGTGGACGTGCCGTACGGGGCATCGCTGAGGTGGCTGACGGCGGTGCACGACCTGGCGTGGACGCTGGTGGGACGGGGACACGTCCTGCCGGGGGTCGACGTGGGCACGGCCGCCGGACCTAGCGGGGACATGGGTGCTGCCGATGTCGGACCGGGCGGGGACGCGGATCCCGGCACCGGACCGGACGGGTGCGCGGACGTGGGCGCCGACACAGGACCGGACGCGGGCGCGGACGTGGACGCCGGCACAGGACCGGACGCGGGCGCGGACGTGGACGCCGGCACAGGACCGGGCGATGCCTCGGACGGCCTCCGCGAGACCCCGCGCGCGGTGGCCGCCTGGGCGCGCTGGATGCCCGCCCTGACCGAGGACGACTGGACGGCGGCTCGCGCACTGGCGGCCGCATGCCCGCCGGTCTGCCGCGCCGAGTACCGAGGCGAGACAGCCCCGGCCCCTGACGCGACCGCCCTGGTCGCCGCGCTGCTCGACGCGCTCGTCGACCGCGAGGCCCGCGCGGCCGTCGAGGGCCTCACGCTGCTGCCCCGGCGCGGGCGGGGGGTCAGGGCGCCGGAGACGGTGGTCGAGGAATGGCTCGCGGCCCTGACGACGGAGACGGGCCGGATACGCACGCAGGGCGGAGGCGGCGGAAACCGCCCGCCCGGCGCGCGGACCGCCGCCGTGACGGCTGTGGGCGGGGAGGCCGCCCTGAGCACCGATCTGCCCATGGCCGACCCCCACAGCGATGCTCCGCAGGCCGCCCTCGGTGCTCACACGCGGCGCGATGGCAGGTCCGAAGTCGACCGACTCGCCGCCGCGTTGTCGGCGTGGCATGCGACCGAGCGGGCGCCCGTTCGACCGCTGCGGGTGTGTTTTCGGCTTGTCGAGCCGCTCGGGCCTGATCCCGCTGATCTCTTCGGGCGGCCTACCGACGACAACTGGCGGGTGGACATCCTCCTCCAGGCGACCGACGAGCCGTCGCTGCTCGTCGACGCGGCGCGGGTGTGGGGCGCTGGGCCCGTGCTCAACGTGTTCGAGCGCAAGCAGGTACGTCCGCAGGAGGCACTGCTCGCGGATCTGGAGCGGGCCGCGAGGGTGTGGCCTGCGCTTGACGCTGTGCGGCACACCGCGCGGCCCGGGGTGGTGCGGGTCGACCGGGACGGTGCGCTGGCGTTCCTCCGGGACGCCGCACCCGGGCTCGCGGCGGCCGGGTTCGGGGTGTTGCTGCCGGGCTGGTGGCGGAACCCGCCGAAGGTCGGGTTGACGTTGTCCGCCCGTACCGCCACGCCCGGCGTCGTGTCCGGCGGCAGTGTGCTGGACCAGGACGCGGTCGTGGCGTTCGAATGGCGTGCCGCGCTCGGCGACGACCAGCCCTTGACCGCCGAGGAGTTGCGCGAACTCGTCGACGCGAAGCAGCCGTTGGTGCGGTTCCGCGGCCAGTGGCTCGAGGCCGACCCGTCGGCCATCGCGGCCGCCGCGGCGTTCCTGGCCCGGCAGGGCACGGGTGTGATGACCGCGGGGGAGGTGCTTCGCGTCGCCGTCGACCCCGGGGCCGCGGTGGGCGGCCTGCCGGTGTTCGGCGTCGACGCCGACGCGTGGCTGGGCGAACTCCTCTCCGGAGCCGAGGCGTTGCGGGGGTATTCGGTGTCCCCGCCGGACTGGTTCGGTGCCGACCTGCGCCCGTACCAGCGGCACGGCCTGGACTGGCTGGCTTTCCTGTCCCGGCTCGGCGTCGGTGCGGTGCTGGCCGACGACATGGGGCTCGGCAAGACCGTACAGACGCTGGCGCTGCTGGCCGTCGAGCACGAGCAGGGGGGCGCGGGGCCGACGCTCGTCGTGTGCCCGATGTCGCTGGTCGGCAACTGGCTGCGCGAGGCGGAGCGGTTCACGCCGAAGCTGCGCACGCATGTGCACCACGGCGCCGACCGGCTCGCCGACGACGCGCTGCGCGCCATGGCCTCCGGCGCCGACCTGGTCGTGACCACGTACGAGACCGCGCACCGGGACGCGGCCGCGCTCCGTACCGTCGCCTGGCGGCGCGTTGTCGCCGACGAGGCGCAGCACATCAAGAACATCGCCACCCGCCAGTCCCGCGCGATCCGTTCGCTGCCCGCGCGGCACCGGATCGCGTTGACCGGCACGCCGGTGGAGAACCGCCTGGCAGAGCTGCACTCCGTGCTCGACTTCGCGAACCCGGGCCTGTTCGGCACCGCCGAGCACTTCAAGGCGACGTACGCGATCGCCATCGAACGCAACGGCAGCGAAAGGGCGTTGGCGGCGCTGCGCAGGGTGGCCGCGCCGTTCGTGCTGCGCCGCCGCAAGAGCGATCCGGCGATCGCCCGCGACCTGCCCGCGAAGCAGGAGATGACGGTGCTGTGCTCGCTGAGCCACGAACAGGCCGGACTGTACCGGGCCGTGGTCGCCGACATGGAGCACCGCATCGCGCACACCGCCGGCATCGAGCGGCAGGGGCTGATCCTGGCGACCCTCGGGCGGCTCAAGCAGATCTGCAACCATCCCGCGCAGTTCCTCAAGGAGTCCGGCACGCCGGTCGCGGGGCGGTCGGGCAAGGTCGAGCGGCTCGTGGCGACGCTCGAAGAGGCGCTCGCCGAGGGCGAGAAGACGCTGTGCTTCACTCAGTACGCCGCTTTCGGCGCGTTGTTGCACGGGCACTTGAGCGAACGCCTGGGCACCGAGGTGCTGTTCCTGCACGGCGGTGTCACGGGCGCGGCCCGCGCGGCGATGGTCGACCGGTTCCAGCGGCCGGACGGGCCCGGGGTGTTCCTGCTGTCGCTGAAGGCGGGCGGCACGGGCCTGAACCTCACCCAGGCCACCCAGGTGATCCACCTGGACCGGTGGTGGAACCCCGCGGTGGAGGACCAGGCGACCGACCGGGCGCACCGCATCGGCCAGGAACGCCCGGTGCAGGTACGCAAGTTCGTGTGCGTGGGTACGGTCGAGGAACGCATCGACGCCTTGGTGTCCGCGAAGCGCGGCCTCGCCGAGGCCGTCGTCGGGCTCGACGAGGAAGGCCTGGCGGGCGAGCACTGGCTGACCGACCTGTCGGCGGACGCGCTGCGGGACCTCGTGGCGCTGGCGGAGGAGGCGGAAGCGTGAGCGAAGAACGCGTCGGCGGCCGTGATCTTTCCCACGGCGGATCCGGGGAACCGCACGGTGATCCGCGCGCCGAACCCGCTCCTGACGCCCCCCTTTCCGCGCTCCTGGCCGACTTCTGGGGCGGCGGCGCGCTGCCCGAACCCCCCGCTGAGCAGCGGCCGGACCCGGCGTCGGAGCGGTTGGCCGCGCCGCCCGAGGCGATCCGCTCGGCCCGCGGAAGGAATATGGTCGATCTTCTGCGTGTGGCTTACGACGCCATGACCTCGCGGTGAGTGACGCCCGGGGGACACGGCAGGATCGTGTCGGGCCGCGCACGTTGCGGCCCGGGAACCGAAGGAGTTTTTTCATGTCCGCCGAGTCCGTCCGAATCCGGCCGGTCCACCCCGACGACCTGGACGCGGTCGCCGCGATCTACGCCTACTACGTCGCGAACAGCGTGGCCACGTTTGACGAGGTCGCGCCGACCGCCGACGACTGGCGGGCGAAGGCGCACGACCTGTGGGGGCGCCGGCTGCCGTTCCTGGTCGCGGAGGACGACTGGCAGGTGGTCGGGTTCGCGTACGCGGGACCGTGGCGGCCGAAGCCGGCGTACCGGCACACCGCCGAGGACACGATCTACATCTCGCCCGACCACCTCAGCAAGGGACTGGGCCGCACGCTGCTGTCCACGCTCCTGCCGCTGTGCGCCGACGCGGGCGTGCGGCGCGTCCTGGCGGTCATCGCCGACGGCGGCGACGACTCGTCGGCGAAGCTGCACCAGTCCTTCGGGTTCACCGAGGCGGGCCGGCTGACGGCGGTCGGCTTCAAGCACGAGCGCTGGCTGGACACCGTCCTCTACCAGCTGGAGCTGGCGCCGCGCGTGACGCCTGAGGCGCCGCAGGAGCCGATCGCCTGACGGGCTCTTCAAGCCGCGTCAGGCCGCGTCAGGCCGCGGCGAGGCGGGCCGCCGTCTCGCGTACCGCCGCGAGGGCACCCGACAGGCCGGGGTGGAGCAGCGTCCCGCCGTGTTTGACCGGGCGGCCCGCGACCAGGACCGTGTCGATGTTGCCGGGGTGCGCGGCGGTGACGACCGCGCCGACGGGGTCGTGGAAGCCGGTCAGGTTGACCGCGTCGGCGCGCAGGAGCAGCAGGTCGGCGCGCTTGCCGGGCCGCAGTGAGCCGACGGTGTCGGCGAGCCCGAGGGCGGCCGCGCCGTCGAGCGTGGCCATGCGCAGCACGTCGGCGGCGGTCAGGCGCGGGCCGCCCGCGACGTGCGCCGTGGTGAGTGCGGCGCGCATGAGCGAGAACATGTCTCCCGCGACGGTGGTGACGACGTCGACGCCGAGCCCGGTGGTGACGCCCGCGGCTCGGAGCCGTCCGGCCATCGGCGCGCCGTGGCCCATGGACGCCTCGACGGCGGGGGCGACGGACATCGCGCCGCCGGAGTCGGCGATGCGGCGCAGCTCGTCGTCGGGCAGCGAGTTGCCGTGCACGTACAGGGTGTCCGGACCGAGGAGTCCGGCGTCGTCGAGTGCGGCGACGGGGCGCTCCGCTACCGGGCCGGCGCCGACGTGCACGGCGATGCGCATGCCGAGCTCGCGGGCGAGTCGCCAGTCCTCGAGCACGTCCTCCATCGGGCTGTACGACGGGCCGTGCGGCGCGAGCGCGAGGCTGACGAGGCCGTCGCCGCCGCGCGCGGTGTGGCGCTCGTGGGCTGCGCGGACGTCCTTGGTGTGCCGGGCGTCGGCGGCGAAGACGGGGTAGCCGTACCCGAACACCGCGCGCACGCCCGCCTCGTGGAGGCCGTCGAGGGCGGCGTCGGCGTGTTCGGGGGTGTAGAGCGCGTGGGAGAAGTCCTGGACGGTGGTGATGCCGGCGTCCAGGCATTCGAGCGCCCCGGCGAGGTTGGCGGCGTGCAGGTCGGCGGGGCGCATGCGCGGGCCGAGGCCGCCGAGCACGGTGGTCAGGTAGCCGCCGAGGTCGCTGTCGACGGCGATGGCGCGCAGGGGCGTCTGCCAGACGTGGCGGTGGGTGTCGACGAAGCCGGGGAGCACGATGCGGTCGCGGGCGTCGACGACCTCCGCGCCGTCGGCGGGCAGGTCGGGGCCGACGGCGGTGATCGTGCCGTTCTCGACGAGGACGTCGGTGTGCGGGCGGGCGTGCGGGTGCGGCTCGGTGTCGATGACGAGGGCGTCGCGCAGCAGGACGCGCGGGGCGGCGTACGCGGCGGGGCCGGGTGTTCCGGGCGTTTCGGGCATGGGGGTCCCCTCCAGAGCGGCCGGCGACACCGGCCATTGACTTGCTGGAAAGCTTTCCAGAAAGCTATCGGGGAAATCAACTACCCTTCCCGGATGAGTGCCACCGCCCCGCGCCCCGACCGCGCCGACGAGCTCATCGCCGCGTGGGAGCGCGAACTGCCCGAGGCGCTCGGCCCGACCACCGAGCTGACCAAGCGCGTCATGCTGCTGGCCGCGGCGCTGGACGCCGCCACCCGCCGGGAGCTGCCCGAACACGGGCTCACCGGCGCCGAGTTCGACATCCTCGCGGCGCTCCGCCGGGCCGGTGCGGGGTACCGCATGAAGCCCAACGAGCTCGGCCGCGCCGTCCTGCTGTCGTCCGGCGGCACCACCAACACGCTCAACCGGCTCGCCGCGCGCGGCCTCGTCGAGCGCGCCCCCGACCCGCACGACGGGCGCAGCATGCTCATCCAGCTGACGCCGGAGGGCGTGGAGCTGGCCGAGCGCGCGGTGCTGGCCAACGCGGCGGCGCACGCCGCGGTCTTCGCGGCGGTGCCGGCGGAGGCGGTCGAGGCGGCGACGCGGGCGCTACGGGGGATCCCGCTGCCGCGCGGGTGAGCTGGAGCGGCGAGTGCGTCTGCCTTTACGGCGTGGGCGACCCGTCCGGTGTGCCTCACGCGGCGGTGCTGATCCGGAACACCGGGTAGCCCGGTGCGATGCCCAGCAGCGTCTCGTCGCTCGCCTTCGCGTCCACACCGTCGAAGAACACCCCGACCTCGAACTTCCGCCGCTTGAGGTAGGCGCGCAGCACCTCGGGCTTCTCGGCGTCGGCCAGCTCGACGTAGTGGAACGCCTCGACCTTCTTGCCGACCCGCAGCTCGCCGCCGTCGGTGGCGCGGAGGTTGCGCACCCACTGCGTGTGGCCGCGCGGCGCGACAAGGTAGCGCTCGCCCTCGTAGGTGAGCATGTTCACCGGGGTGGTGCGCCACTCGCCCGACTTGCGGCCGCGGACCGCGAGCACCCGGCTGCCCCACACGCTCAGGCCGCGGCGGGTCAGCCACGCGACGACGACGTTGAAGGTGTTGGTGGCGGTCTTCGGCTTGATGTAGCGGATCTGCTCGGCCATGACGGGCTCCTGGTTTTCGTGTCCGGTGTTTCGTTTCGAGAGCGGCGCTCTCGTCTGAGAACAACTCTGCCCCATGGCCGGCGCATCACGCAAGAGCAGTGCTCTCTTTTTTGTGCGACGTTCTCGGTTCTGTCAGACTGCCGTCATGAACGCGAGCCGCACCGCCCGTGACCGCGCCCGGGCCGAGCTGACCCGGGAGATCAAAGAAGAGGCCCGCCGCCAGCTGGCCGTCGAAGGCGCGCAGCGCCTGTCGCTCCGCGCCGTCGCGCGCGAGCTCGGCATGGTCTCCTCGGCCCTCTACCGCTACTTCCCCAGCCGCGACGACCTGCTCACCCACCTGATCATCGACGCGTACGACGGCGTCGGCGCCGCCGTCGAGGCCGCCGCCGCCCAGGCCGGCGACCACCCCCGCGCACGCTGGCGCGCCGTCAGCGTCGCCGCCCGCGACTGGGCACGCACACACCCGCACGAGTTCGCCCTCGTGTACGGCACACCCGTGCCGGGCTACGAGGCCCCGCAGGACACCGTCGGCCCGGCCAGCCGCGTCCCGATCGCGCTGCTGACCACCGTGCGGGACGCCGCGGCGGCGGGCCTGATCACCGTCCCCGAACGTCCGCTCGCACCCGAACTCGCGGCCCAGGCCGCCGTCGTCACCGAGGCCACCGGGCTGGACGTCCCGCCGGGCGCGCTCGTCCGCACCGTCATCGCGTGGACGCAGCTGTTCGGCGCGGTCGGCTTCGAACTGTTCGGACAGCTCGTCGGCAGCATGGACCCCGCGGACGCCTTCTTCGCCGAAGCCGTCGAACGCATGGCCGACTTCATCGGCTTCCCGCCCGACGCGGGGGAATAGCAGGAACGCACCGCGCGCTGGGCAACGTTGGACGAGTGGATCACCTGGGCACGCCCGGGCGGACCGCCCGCCGCGAACCACCGTCTGAGGGGGGACACCGACATGACGCCGCGCCCGGCACCACAGCAGTACGACGCACTCGACCCCGCGTCCGAACCCGTCCTCGAACTGCGCCACCTGCCCATCACCCACCCCGCCGCCGACCCGCTCCTGCGCGCCCTCGAAGCCGACTACGCCGAGCGCTACGGCTCCCTGGCCGACGGCGAGATGACCCTCTTCGAACCGGACGAATTCGCCCCACCGCACGGGGCGTTCGTCCTCCTCTTCGAAGACGGCGAAGCCATAGCCGGCGGCGCCTACCGCCGCTACGACGACCACACCGCCGAACTCAAACGCATCTGGACCCACACCGCCCACCGCCGCCGAGGCCTCGCCCGCCGCGTCCTCGAAGCCCTGGAACACAGCGCAACCACCCGCGGCTACCACCGCCTCTACCTCACCACCGGCCCCCGCCAACCCGAAGCCGTCGGCCTGTACCTCTCCACCGGCTACACCCCCCTCTTCGACGTGGACGAACCCCCCTTCGCCCCCCTGCCGTTCGAGAAGGCCCTGGTGGCGTAGCGGTGGATCCGGGCTCCCTCGGGGCTCTCGGCAGTTGAGTTCTCACCGCGGGCGGCGCGGTGCCCTTCTGCGTGCCTGACGTCGTCGGGGAACGCCCGCGCGAGGCGAGGCCGCGGCCAGGGGTGCACCGCTGGTCACGGCCTCGCCGGGTCTGCGACGGCGTCGAGGAAGCCCTGTGGGCCGGGGGCTCAGACGGTGCCGAGGGGGTTGAGGAGCGCGAACCGCCAACCGCCTTCGGTGCCGCGGAGGGCGATGTTGGCGGTGGTGCCGGTCGCGGTGACCCGTTCGCCGTCGGGGGCGTCGATCTCCATCGTCCAGTCGGTGACGAGGAGGGCGGTGTCCGCGCCGACGAGCGTGTGCCGCGGGACGTTCGTCAGTCGGCCGCGGGCCGCGACGGTGCCGCTGATCTCGGCCCGCAGGGCGCCTTCGCCGGTGATGAGCTCGCCCGCCACCGTGCGCATCCCCGCCCCTGGGGTGAACAGGGCCAGGACGCCTGCGACGTCGCCGTCGTTCAGGGCGTTCTGGAAGAGGATCGGCAGCGTGGCGGGGTCGGTGATGGCGGGCAGCATGATGTGAGGTCCTTCCGTCGGACAGGGTTGGGGTGACGGCCTCTCGGCGTGCCGCCGGGTGCGGCGTTCGCCTTCAGGCGTGCCTCCACGATGCCGTCGCGGCCGTCGGTCGGGCGAGGTAGAGTCTCGCCTCGACATGGTCGAAAGTGGACAGCGGCCCGGCATCGTCGACGTCGCGTACGACAACCCCGACCGCGTGCGCGTCGGCATCGAGGTACTGACCTTCGACGCGCTGAAGGCACGGCTGAGGAGCTCGGTCGCCCAGCGGCCGAGCCGCGTCGACTTCCACCAGCTCATGCTGGTGCGTCGCGGTGCGGGCACGGCGATGGTCGATTTCGACACCTACCCGTGCGCCCCGGGCACGCTGCTCCACCTGCGGCCCGGGCAGGTGCAACGGCTGCCCGTCGGCGCGGAGGGGCGACCCGCGGACCTCGACGCGGTCCTGCTGCTGTTCACCGCGGACTTCCCGCTGCCGCCGCCCGCGACCCGCGACGTGCTCGACGGATTCGGCCCGGTGGCGTGGCGGCTGCCGCCCGGCGAGTTCGACGTCCTCGACCGGGCCGTGACCGAGTTGCAGACGGAGTACCGGCGGCTGCGGGACGAACGCGCCGCCGCGCCCGCGGCCCTTGCCGACACCGGCGTCGAGCTGACCGAGGCACTGCTGCGCCACCTGCTGAGGGCGCTGCTCATCCGCCTGTCGCGCCTCCCGGACCCGACCGGACACGCCGTCGCGCCTGCCGCACCCGGCGCCGACGTCTATGCGGCCTTCCGGCACGAGTTGGAGCGATCGTTCGCCGTCACCCGGTCCGTCGAGGACTACGCGCGGCGCCTGGGCTACTCGCCTCGGACCGTCACCCGCGCCTGCCTGGCCGCCACCGGTCGAAGCGCCAAGCAACTGGCCGACGCCCGCGTCGCCTTGGAGGCGCGGCGGCTGCTCGCCCACACCGATCTGCCCGTATCCGTCATCGGCCGTGCGCTCGGCTTCACCGAGGCCACCAACTTCGGAAAGTTCTTCGTCCGCGAGACGGGCCGCACCCCTGGTGCGTTCCGCCGCGGTCAGCGATGAAAGGCACGCGGATCGTCCACCTGCGCCGCCGCCCGGGGTGGTTCTTGATCGGGGGCGGGGGTTCCGGTCTGATGGCGGGGTGGACGGGGACGAGTGGTTGGCCGGGCGGTTCGCGGAGCACCGGCCGCAGTTGTGGGCCGTGGCCTTTCGGCTGTCGGGGTCGGCGGGGGAGGCCGATGACGCGTTGCGGGAGGCTTGGCCGCGGGTCGGGCGGGCGGCTGCGGGTGGGGGCGACGAGCTTGCGGCGTGGCTGACCGGTGTGGTTGGGCGGGTCGCGGTCGGCATGTTGCGGGATCGGGCGGGTCGGGGTGGGGAATCGGGCGACGCGCGTGTGTCGGCGGATACGCAGGAGCGCGACGGTGCCGGCCCGGAGGACGCGGGGGTTCAGGGCGACGCTGTCGGGCTTGCCATGTTGGTGGTGCTGGAGGCGCTGAGCCCGGCGGAGCGGCTGGCGTTCGTGCTGCATGACGTGTTCGGCGTGCCGGTTGAGCGGGTTGCGCCGGTTGTCGGGCGGTCGACCGCGGTGACTCGGCAGTTGGCTGGTCGGGCACGGCGTCGGGTTCGGGGTACGCCGCCTGATCCGGTTGCTGATGCCGCGTGTCAGCGGGAGGTTGTTGCGGATTTCGTTGCGGCGTTCCGTGCGGGGGAGTTCGAGGTGTTGGTGCGGCTGCTCGATCCCGATGTGGTGCTGCGGGCCGATGCGGTTGTGGTGGAGATGGGCTCGCCCGCCGAGGTTCGTGGCGCCGTTGACGTGGCGGAGATGTTCTCCGGTCGGGCGAGGGCGGCCAGGCCCGCGGTGGTCGACGGGCTGGCCGGCCTGGTGTGGGTGCAGGGCGGGGTGCCGCGCGTGGTCTTCACGTTCGTTGTGGTCGACGGCGTTGTCGCGGGGATCGATCTGGTGGGGGACGGGGGCGCGATCGGGGCGATGGAGATCGAGTTCGGGGAGGGGTAGGGCTCGCGGCTTCGGTCGGAATCCGGGGCTCAGTCGTCCAGGAGCTTTGCGAGGAGTGCGGGCTCGTCGACCAGGGCTGCGCGGAGTTGGGCTTCCGCGATCGGGGCGAAGGACGGGATGTCGAACTCGGTCCAGTCCAGCGGGCCCTGCGGGGGCTGCGGGTCGTACTCGAGGAACAGCTGGACGTGGCGCGCGGTCTGGGCGCCGGCGAGGCGTTCGACCAGGTGCAGGGCCATGTCGATGCCGGCCGAGACGCCCGCCGCGGTGATGACCGGGCCGTCCTCGACCCAGCGTTCGGCGACCGGTGTCGCACCGAACCTGGCGAGGGTGCCTCGGTGCAGCCAGTGGGTGTTGGCCTTGCGTCCGGCCAGGAGTCCGGCCTCGCCGAGGAGGAGGGCGCCGGTGCAGACGGAGGCGACGATCTCGGCGGTGGCTCCCGCGGTGCGCAGGTAGCCGATCAGCTGCTCGTCGGCCATTGCGGCGATCGTCGGCTCTTCGCCGCCGGGGACGATCAGCACGTCGGGCCCGGGGACCTCGTCGAAGGTGCGTTCGGGGACGACGGCCAGCGGCGTGTCTGTTGTGTAGGGACCGCGGGTCGCGCCGACGACCACGACCTCGAACGGCAGTCCGAACCTGGGCAGCGCGGACATCACCTGGAGCGGCCCGACCAGGTCGAGGAGAGTCATGCCGGGGTAGGCGAGGAATGCGATCACGCGAGGGAGGGGTGCTGTGGGGTTCAGGGCTTCTGTCATGTGGCCACCGTGGCGGTCGTCGTCGGGCGCATGGTGGGGGATGTCCGGGATCCTGCGAAGCCTGTCTCCCGGACACCGGCATGACGGCGCTACCGTCGCCGCATGGCCCGCCTCGTTCCCCATGTCGAACCGCACGTCGAGCCGGACGCCGAGTCGTCGGTCCCGGTCGCTGCGGCGACTGACGACCCGCCGGTCCCCGTCGCGGCGCCCGACGATCCGCCCGCGCGCCGGGTCGTGCTCGTCGGCTACGACGGCGCCGCGCTGCTGGATATCGCCTGTGTCGTCGAGACGTTCGACGCCGCCAACGTCCTCGGAGCGAGCCCGCGCTACGCCGTCGAACTCGTCGCGGTCGGGGCCCGCCCCGTCGCGTGCACGAGCGGCTTCACCCTGGCCGCGCACACCCCGTTGGAGGCCGTCACAGGCCGGATCGACACGTTGATCGTGACCGGCGGCCACGGACACGAGGAGGCCGCCGCCGACGCCCGCGTCGTCCGGCACGTCCAGCGCCTCGCCCCGGCCTGCCGCCGCGTCGCGTCCGTGTGCACCGGGGCCACGGTGCTGGCCGCGACCGGACTGCTCGACGGCCGACGGGTCACGACGCATTGGGCGTACGCGGCGGGGCTGGCGCGGCGCCATCCGGCCGTCACCGTGGATCCCGCGCCGCTGTACGTCAAGGACGGCGACGTCTACACGTCCGCCGGCGTCACCAGCGCCCTCGACCTGACGCTCGCGTTCGTCGAGGAGGACCACGGCCCCGACATGGCGCGCATGGTCGCGCGCGGCCTGGTCACCTACCTGCAGCGTCCGGGCAACCAGGCCCAGGTCAGCATGTTCCTGTCCGGCCCGCCGCCCGAACACCCGCTCGTACGGCGGCTGGCCGCGCACATCGCCGAGCGCCCGTCCGCAGACCTGAGCCCCGCCGCGCTCGCGCGTGCCGCCGGGGTGAGCAGCCGGCACCTGAGCAGGCTGTTCGAGACGCAGCTCGGGACCACACCCGCGCGGTACGTGCGCAGCGTCCGCACCGAGACCGCCGCCCACCTGCTCTCCTCGACCGGGCTGCCGCTGGGCGCGGTGGCCCGGCGCTGCGGGTTCGGGTCGACGGAGACGATGCGGCAGGCGTTCCTCGACAACTACGGCGTGGTGCCGTCCGGGTACCGGCGGATGCACCGGGTGCGACGTCCGATTGCCGCCAGCCATCCGGCGGGCTGAGCGCGACAGTGGACGCATGAACGGCACCATGTCCGCCCCAGTGTCCGACACCCTGTTCGACGCGGCGCCCCAGACCGACGCGTTCGGCACGGACTGGACCGCGCTCGGCGACGAACTCGACGCCCACGGCTGTGCGTTGACGGCCCGGCTGCTCGACGACGAGGCGTGCCGCGCGGTGACCGCGCTGTACGACGAGCCCGGCCTGTTCCGCAGCACCGTCGACATGGCCCGGCACCGCTTCGGCTCCGGCCAGTACCGCTACTTCGACCACCCGCTGCCGGACGTCGTCGCGGACCTGCGCGCCGCGCTGTACCCGCGCCTGCTGCCGATCGCCCGCACGTGGGCGGCCCGCCTCGGCCGCCCCGCGCCGTGGCCGGACGACCTGGACGACTGGCTCGCGATGTGCCACGACGCCGGACAGCTCAGGCCCACCCCGCTCGTGCTGCGCTACGGGCCCGGCGACTGGAACGCCCTGCACCGCGACCTGTACGGCGACCTGGTCTTCCCGCTCCAGGTCGTCATCGGCCTCGACGAACCGGGCGCCGACTACACCGGCGGCGAGTTCATGCTCGTCGAACAGCGTCCGCGCGCCCAGTCGCGCGGCACCTCCGTCACACTGCCGCGCGGCCACGGTTTGGTCTTCACGACGCGCGACCGGCCGGTACGCGGCGCGCGCGGCTGGTCGGCGGCGCCGGTACGGCACGGCGTCAGCACGGTCCGCGGCGGGCGGCGGCACGCGCTGGGCCTCGTCTTCCACGACGCCACGTGACGGGCGCGGGCCGGTACACGCTGATCGGGCCGGACGGGCACGCGTACCGCAGCAGCACGCCCGGCACCGTCGGCGGCTACCGGCGCGGGCGCCTGTACGGGCGGCTCGACTGTCCGTCGGCGCTGCGCGCGATAGCGGCGGGCGGGTACGTCGCGCAGCGCGTGTTCTTCGCGGACGAGGCCACCGCCCGCGCGGCGGGGTACCGGCCGTGCGCGCGCTGCATGCCGGGGGAGTACGCGGACTGGAAGGCAGGGCGTATGGAGTGGGCGGGCGCGGACGGTACGCGGGGGCCTCGGTCGTCAGGGACGAAGCCGGTCGGCGGGCGCGCGGGCCTGGCCGCGCCTGTGAGCGGCGCCCACCCGACGGTCCTGGGCGGGGCGGTCGCGGCGTCCCCGCTCGTCCCCGGCGCGCTCGCGACGCAGGCGCGTGGGCCCGACCGCGGGATCGGCGGTCCTTCGCCGGGTGAACTCGCCACCGTTCTCCGGCTGTTGAGCCCGAAACCAGGCGTCGGGCCCACGCCGCGGACACGCGTCCGAACCGTCTCCGTCGGCCACGCACGCGACCCCCGTTCCCGCGCGTCCGCGGAAGCGTTCGTCGACGCCTGGACGTCGCCCGACCGCAGTGTCCTCGCCGTCGTGGACTGGCCCGAGGACGCCGCGTCCTGGCTCAAGGCCGCCCGGCGGCTGACCGAGCCCGAACCGGACGCCTGGGTGATCGCCGCCGGCCCCCTCGGGTGGGCGCAGCTCGCCCGCAGGCTGCGGCACAGCACCGCGTGGCGGCCGACCGACACCGTCGGCTTCGCGCCGGTCGGCACCCTGGAGACCGTCGAACTCGCCGGTCCCGGAACCCTCGCGGGTATGCGCGGCGCCACCGAGGACGGCGGGGTCTGGCGCATCGGGCACGAGCTGATCGCGTACGACGCCTGAGGCGTCCGATCCGAGACGTCGATCTTCCGGTTGTGGCGAAAGAGTGATCACCACGTCTTCGGACATGATCGGATCGCTACGCTCCCGCGCATGGATCCAGCCGTTCCCCCTACGTACTCGGGCGTTCCCGCGCAGGGCGGTTCGCCGGACGGCGTCCCCTCGGGCCCGCCGTCGGGCACCGCCCCGGAACAGACCTCGCAGGCCGCTCCCGAAGCCGCGGCCGCGCCGACGGAAGGCCGCTTCCGCAGCCGGTTCCGGATCCGCAAGCCGGACATCGACAAGGCCATGGACGGCCGCGGCCTGCTGAGCGCGATCCTGCTGTTCCCGCTCCTGATGGCGGTCGTGTGGGTCGGCCAGATCATCGAGCTGATCGTGTACGCGGCGATCGCGCTGTTCTACATCGCGGCGAGCCCGTTCCTGCTCGTGGTCTACCTGTGGCGCACCTTCGGCCCGGCGCGCACGCCCGAGGAGATCGAACGGCGCGCCCGCTACCGCTCGGGCGGCAAGACGTTCCTCGGCTGCCTCGGCATCGTCGTCCTCGTCTGCGCGGTCCTGTTCGCGATCCTCGCCTGGTACGTGACGTGGGGGCCCGGCGCCGAGTCGGACTACTAGAACCGACGGCCCGTCCCCGAGCGACCCGCGCCGGTCACCCGCCCAGCCCTCTCCGCGAGCGGCAGGCCCGCCGCTGCCCGACCCTGGAGAACAGGGTGCGCCTCGACGCGCCCGTCCCGGTCGGCGTGCGGAGGGGAGGGGCCGGATGACCGCCATCCTCGTCGCCGCCTGCTCGTTCCTGATGACCCTGCTCGGCGGCTGGGTGGCGCGGCACGCCGGCGACCGGCGGCACTTGGTCCTCGGCCTGGCGGCGGGGCTCATGCTGGGCGTCGTCGCGTTCGACCTGCTGCCGGAGTCCCTGGAGCACGCGGGCCAGGACCTGTTCGGCGTCCCCGAAGCCTTCCTCATGGCGACCGCCGGCTTCCTCGCCATGCACGTGGTCGAGCAACTGGTGGCGATCCACCGCGCGCACGAGGGGGAGTACGCCCCCCACCGCCACCCCGGCGGTCCACCGGGCGGATGGGAGCACGACGGCTACACCAACGTGCTGGACCCGGCGACCCGCGGCGTCGGCCTGACCGCCGCCTCCGCGATGGTGCTGCACAGCACGATGGACGGCTTCGCCATCGGCGCCGCGTTCCAGGCGGGCGGCACCGTGGGGCTGGTCGTGTCGATCGCGGTCGTGGCCCACGACTTCGCGGACGGCTTCAACACGTACACGCTCACCCGCCTGTACGGGAACAACCGGCGCCGCGCGGCCGCCCTGCTCTTCGCCGACGCCGTCGCCCCCGTGGCCGGCGCGGCGATCACGCTCGCCTTCACCATCCCCGCCCACCTGCTCGGCCTGTACCTGGGCTTCTTCGCGGGCTTCCTGCTCTACCTCGCGACCTCCGACATCCTCCCCGAAGCCCACTCCCCCCACCCCCGCGGCGGAACCCTGGCCGCCACCATCGCCGGCACCGGCTTCATGTGGCTGGTCATCGGCCTGGCCCAATAGCCCCTGACGACCCGCACCGCGACCGAGACGTGCCGACCGCGCCGGGGCCGCGGAGCCCGGGCGATATTCGCGGGGGTGGAACGGTCGGTCGGCGTACAGTCGGGCGGAATGCGTGCCGTCCCGTGAAGGAGTCGTTCATGGCTGCCCTGCCCACCTATGCCGATGTCGAGGCCGCTGCCGGGCGGATTGCGGGGGTGGCGCATCGGACGCCGGTGTTGCGGTCGCGGCTGATCGACGAGCAGGTGGGCGCCGAACTGGTGTTCAAGTGCGAGAACCTCCAGCGGATCGGGGCGTTCAAGTTCCGGGGCGCGTACAACGCGCTGTCGAAGTTCACGCCGGAGCAGCGGCGGGCCGGGGTGGCGGCGTTCTCGTCGGGGAACCACGCGCAGGCCGTGGCGCTGTCGGCGCGGCTGCTGGGCATTCCGGCGACGATCGTCATGCCGATCGACTCCCCGGCGTCGAAGCTGGCCGCCACCAAGGGCTACGGCGCCGAGGTGATCACGTACAACCGGTACACGGAGAGCCGTGAGGACCTCGGGCGGGCGCTGGCGGAGGAACGCGGCATGACGCTGATCCCGCCGTACGACCACCACGACGTGATCGCGGGTCAGGGCACCGCCGCCAAGGAGCTGTTCGAGGAAGTCGGGCCGCTGGAAGCGCTGTTCACCCCGTTGGGCGGCGGCGGGCTGCTGTCCGGAACCCTGTTGGCCGCCCGCGCGCTGTCCCCTGAGACGCGCGTGTACGGCGTGGAGCCCGCGGCCGGCGACGACGCCAGGCAGTCGCTCGAACGCGGCGAGATCGTCCGCATCGAGACCCCGGTGACGATCGCCGACGGCGCCCAGACCCAGTACCTGGCCGACCAGACCTTCGCGATCATCCGACGCGACGTCACGGGGATCCTGACCGCCACCGACGCCGAACTGGTCGACGCCATGCGGCTCATCGCGACCTACATGAAGCTCGTCGTCGAACCGACCGGCGCACTGGGCCTGGCCGCCGTGCGCAACGCCCTGCCCGACGACCTTCGCGGCAAGCGCGTCGGCGTCATCATCAGCGGCGGCAACGTCGGCATCGACCGGTTCGCCCAACTCCTCGCGCGCTGACGGTGGGTGCGGGAACGGCCGGTCAGCCGCTGTTGGGGATGTAGGCCTCGCACGTGGAGAACGCCTGGTTCTTCACGCAGTTGAACAGCGGGTTCCACGGGCTGCTGGTGTCGAGGGCCGCCTTGGCCAGCGTGCCGGCGCACGCGTCGTCCGACAGGCCCCAGAGCGAACCGTCGGGCCAGCCGGCCTGGGTCGTGCGGTTCTGGACGACGTCGAGGCAGGCCGCCGGCGGGTCGAAGCGCTTGAGCTCGATCAGGAACCGCACGTAGTCGGGGTTCTGTTGCACGTTGGCCCGCGCGTCGAGCGTCTGCTGCGCGGCGGCCTTCGCCTGCGGCGTCGCGTTCGGGTCCTGGAGGACGACGACCGCCGCGGTGGTCATGTTGGCGATCTCCCGGAGCGCCTGCTGGACCTTCTGCTGGTCCTCCGGCGTCTTCGGCGCCGTCTTCTGGTCCTGCAGGGCCTGCAGCCCGGTGACGGTCGCATCGGCGGCGGACCTGATCTGGGCCGCGGTCGTGGGTGAGTAGGCGTTCACGAGGCGCCGCTGCGTCCCCGAGAGGTCGCGGGCCAGCACGAGGTACTCCGTCTTGGCGTCCGGCGAGGTGTTCGGGTCGTTCGCCATCGCCAGGGCGATCGCCGAACCCTGGAGAACCCGGGTGTAGAACGCGCGGTCCTCCGGTTGGGTGTTCGCGGCCTGAATGGTCTTCAGCGTCAGATTGACGTTCGCCAGATATCCGGCGTAGGTCTCCTGCTCGAACTTCGGGGTGTTCGGGTCCTTGACCGCGGCCAGCGCCTTGGCCACGCCGTCCTGCAACCGCTGCTTGTCGGCGTCCGGCAGGTTGAGCGTCGCGATCTTCTCGGACGCCGACGTCGCGTCCTGTTGTACGAGGCCCTGCACAGGCCCCCCGGGCGTCGTCGCGGTCCCGGTCGAGGTGGTGCCCGGCGCCCCTGACGAGGGCGTGTTCGACCCTCCTGTGCCGCCCGTCTTCGGACTCTCCGTCTTCTGCGTGCCCGTCTTCGACGGGTTCGGCGTCGGCTGCGTGCCCGCCCCTCCCGTGGGACCCGGCGTGGGCTGGTTCGACGGCGGGGGAGTGTCGTCGGACGCAGCGCTCGGGGCCTGCGCGACGGCGGCGGGTGCCGCCAGGGCGGCGGTCGGGAACGCGACCGCGGCCGCCAGGCAGGACGCGCCGACGATCCGGGGGATCCTGCGGGCTGCGGGTGTGGACATGGCGGTTCCAGGTGCGTGTGGACGTTGCTGCGTTCGCCGTCGCCGGCTCGGCCGTGTTACGGCCACCGGAGACGGATGCTCGACGGTGGACACGCGCGCCAAGTCCCACTCTTCGCCTGACGGCGACCCGTCGCAACCGCAGCACCTCAGGCCGGTTTGCGGGCCTCGATCAGGAACCGGGTCGTGTGGGCCACGAACGGGCCCTCGGCCTCGATCTGTTCGTGGAGGTCGCGCAGCCGGTCGCGGTACCGCTCGACGGTGAAGCCCGGCACCATCCAGATCACCTTGCGCAGGAAGTACACGACCGCGCCGATGTCGAGGAACTCGGTGCGAAGGGTCTCGAAGCGCAGGTCGACGACGTCCAGGCCGGCGGCCTCGGCGCCCGCGTGGGCGTCGTCGGGATGGCGGGCGTGGCGGACCTCGGGCGGCTGCGGGCCGAGGAAGTACTCGACGACCTCGAACACGCTTGCCGGGCCGACCTGTTGCGAGAGGTACGTGCCGCCGGGCGCCAGGACGCGGGCGATCTCGTCCCACCACACCGTGACCGGGTGGCGGCTGACGACCAGGTCGAACGCGTCCGGGCCGAACGGCAGCGGCGGCTCGTCCTCGTCGGCGACCACCACGGCGCCGAGCGGGTGCAGCAGCCGGGTGGCCTTGTCGATGTTGGGCGGCCACGACTCGGTGGCCACCGTCAGCGGCGCGAGCTTCGGCACGCCGGCCAGGACCTCGCCGCCACCGGTCTGGATGTCCAGCACCGCGTGCGCGCGCCCGATGCGCTCGCCGATGAGCTTCTGGTAGCCCCACGACGGCCGCTGCTCGGTCGCGCGGCCGTCGAGCCACGAGAAGTCCCAGCCCGCGACGGGCGCCGCGGCGGCCTCCGCCACCAGGTCGTCGAATGTCCGTGCCATGCGCCCGATCGTGCCACAACCGCCCGGTCGGGCCACCGGATCATCGGGCGACGGCGTGCTCCGGCCGCGCCGCCGGGCGGCCGGAGCACGGGTCGTCAGGCGACGAGGCTCGTCTCGCGTCCCGGTGTCGCGTCGGCGGACTCCGGCTGCTCGCCGCGGGTGTTGGCGGCGCGCATGGCGATCAGGGCGGCGGCGGCCAGGAAGACGGCGCCGACCAGCAGGGCGCGGGCGAAGCCGTCGGTGTACGCCTCGGCCGGCGGGCGGCCGGTCGCCATCTGGTGCGTCGTGTGCGACGTGGCGACGGCGGACAGGATCGCCAGGCCGAGCGCGCCGCCGATCTGCTGGGACGTGTTCAGCAGGGCCGCCGCGAGGCCCGCCTGGTTCGCCGGGACGCCCGCGTTGGCCGCGGTCGCCACGCCGACGAACACCGCGCCGAGGCCGACCGACATGACCACCAGGCCCGGTAGCAGGTCGGTCGCGTACGAGCCGTCGACGGGGATGCGCGAGAGCAGGTACACCCCGGCCGAGGCGATGAGCGCGCCGACCACGATCACCGGCCGCGTGCCGGTCCTGGGCACGAGCGCGGACACGATCCCGGCCGTCACGGCGACGCCCACGCAGACCGGCAGGAACGCGGCGCCGGCCTTGATCTCCGAGTAGTGCAGGACGTTCTGCATGTAGAGCGTCACGAAGAAGAACATCGACAGGAAGCCGGACATCGCGATCAGCTGCGTCACGTTGGCCGCGCCCAGCCCGCGCACCTTGAAGACCGACAGCGGCATGAGCGGGTTGCGGACCTTCGCCTCGTTCACCACGAACGCGATCAACATCGCGGCGGACACGCCCAGTTCGGCGATCGTGCGGGCCGATCCCCAGCCCTGGTCGGGCGCCTTGACCAGTCCGAACACCAGCAGCAGGAGGCCGCCGGTCCCCAGCAGCGTGCCGAGCAGGTCGAACTCGCGCTCGGGCGCGCGGCGCCGGTCGTTCGGGAGCAGGCGCGGGATGGCGGGCAGGATGAGCGCGCACACCGGCAGGTTCACGAACATCACCCACCGCCAGCCCGGCCCCGCGGTCAGCACGCCGCCCAGGAACACGCCCACCGCGGAGGCGAGCGCGCCCGTTCCGGCCCAGGCGCCGAGCGCCTTGGTGCGGTCCCCGCCCTCGGCGAACGACGTGGTCAGCAGCGACAGCGCGGCGGGCAGCATCATCGACGCGCCGACGCCCATCGCCAGACGGGCGCCGATCAGCACCCCTGACGTGGTCGCCAAGCCGCCGACCAGCGAGGACGCCGCGAACACCGACGTCCCGGCGATCAGCACGCGCCGCCGTCCCAGCAGGTCGGCCGCGCGGCCGCCGAGCAGCATCAGGCCGCCGTAGGTGAGCAGGTAGCCGGACGGCACCCACTGCAGGCTCTGGTTGGAAAGGTGCAGGTCGTCCTGGATCGTCGGCAGCGCGATGTTCACGATCGACGCGTCGATGAAGTCGAGGAAGGCGACCGCGCACAGCAGCAGAAGCGTGAGCTTGCCGCGGCGGGTCGCCAGGAAGTCCGGTCCGGGGGAACCGGTTTCGGTCGGGGCTGAGGCTGTGGTCGACACGGTGTGACTCCGGTGGTGTGTACGGAGGAAACAACGGGGGAGGGGCGGGGCGGACGGTCGGCCGGAGGAGAGGCGCCGGCCGACCGGGTCAGTGGAGGGAGCCGTGGAGCTTCTCGGGGTCGGCGATGACGTCGATGCGCACGATCAGGTCGTCGACGACGGTGAATCCGGCGACGCCGCCGGCCGAGTCGGCCGCGACCCCGGGGCCGCCGTTGATCGTGGCGCGCCGCGCCAGCGGCAGGAACGTGGGCGCGGTCGTCAGCATGTGCCGCGCCACGTCCTCGGCGCCGTGCAGCGCGGGGAAGCCCGCCGGGCTCAGCCGGCCGAGGTCGAGGGTGAACGTGACGTCCGGGTGCAGCGTCGCCAGCAGTGCGTCGAAGTTGCCTTCGCGCGCGGCGGCCAGGAACGCGTCGACGACGGCGCGCTGCCGTACGACGTCGCGGTCCGGCTGCGGCGCGGTCCGGACCCGGCGGCGCGCCCGGCTGGCCAGCTGCCGGGTCGCGGCCGGCGTGCGGTCGACGACGAGCGCGATCTCGTCGAACGGCAGTCCGAACACGTCGTGCAGGACGAACGCGAGCCGCTCGGCCGGGCCGAGCGTCTCCAGCACCACCATCAGGGCGAGTCCGACGGCGTCGACCTGGATCGCGAGCCGCTCGGGGTCGTCGTCGGGCTCGGCGCCCTGCACGATCGGCTCCGGCAGCCACGTGCCCGGATAGTCCTCGCGCCTGCTGCGCCGCGACCGCAGCATGTCGAGGCTGATGCGGCCGACGACCGTGGTCAGCCAGGCCCGCAGGTCCTCGATGCCGTCGGGACCGGTGCGGGAGACACGCAGCCAGGCCTCCTGGACGGCGTCCTCCGCCTCGGCACGCGAGCCGAGCATGCTGTAGGCGACCGTGCGCAGGTGGGGGCGCAGGCCTTCGAACCGCTCGGCGAGCCAGAGCTCGGCCTGGGCCGCCGCTGTCCCGGTTGTGGTGTCCATGCCATGGAGACGAAGCCCGCGGGGGCGGGGTGCTGCCCACGCCGACACACACGGGCGTGGGCTGGGACCGCGTCGCCCGCTATTCGGTCCGCAGGTTCTCCGGCCGTACCAGGCGCCACAGCGGCGGCAGGCCGGCCAGGGTCACGGCCAGCACGGCCGCGACGCCGAGGGCGCCGACCGTGCCGACGTACGCCCAGTCCACGGCGACGGGCCGGTGGGCGACGCCGAGCAGCAGCGCGCCGATGCCGATCCCGCCGACCGCCGCGACGCAAGTCCCGACCGCGATGGGCACGGCGGTCTGCGCGAGCACGGACGCGGCCAGCGTGCGGCGCGGTGTGCCGAGCGCGGCCAGCGCGGCGAGCGGGCGTCGGCGTTCGCGCAACTGTTCGAGCATGGTCACCGACATGCCCACGGCGATCAGGAACAGGGTGACGGTCGCGCCGGCGAACAGGCCGCGCTCGATGTTCGCGAACGTGCCGTTCCGCCGCGTCGCGACGAACGTGTGCACGCCCGCGGCGGGGTCGAGGCGGGCGGCCGCGTTGCGGACCCGCTCCACGGCGTCGCGGTCGGCGTCCGGCGCGAGCTGCACGTACACGGAGGTGAGCGGCGGTGTCGCGGCGGGTGTGAACGCCTCGGGCGTGGCCAGGATGCCGGAGGCGGAGACGCCGTACGGGTCGGGCAGCGACCGCGCGGGCCGGGCCGCCGCGGGAACGGCCCAGGTCAGAGACGCCCCGCCGCCGGGCGCCTGGAACTGCAGCGTCGCGCCCGGCCGGTAGTCGTCGGCGGTCGGGAAGTACGGGCCTCCGGACCCCGACGGCGCCGGCGCGGGGTCGGCCACCGTGAACGAGTCTCCGGGCGCGCACCGGTCGAGGACGGCCACGAACGCGAGCGACGCGCAGTCGCCGATGGTGACCGTCACCCCGGGGCCGCTCCGCGGTGCGTCGGGTACGGCACCGCTGGTCCGTCGGAGGCCGACCGCGGTGAGCACGCCCGGGAGGTCCCGGAACTGCCCTGCCGCTCCCGGGGCTTCGAAGAGGGTCACCTGTACGTCCGCGCGCCCGGGGTCCTCGCCGGTCGCCTGGCTGAAGTCGCCTTCCAGGCTGGTGAGCAGCATCTGCACGGCGATCGCGCCCGCCACCGCGACGGCGATCGCGTTGACCGCCCGCGTCGACGTGCCGGCGTCGGCGCGCATCCGGCGGACGCCGAGCAGCCATGGCACGGGCCCGCGCCGGACGCGGGCGGTGGCCGCCCGGACGAGCCACGGCAGGACCGCCGTCAGGCCGACGAGCAGCAGCACGACGCCGCCGGCCACCTGGAAGCCGTTGACGTCGTCGGCGGGTCGGTCGCCGCTCAGCAGCGGCAGGAGAAGCACCAGGCCGACGGCGCCGGGCAGCAGCCGCCACCACGAACCGCGGGCTGCGGGGGTCGCGTTGCGGAGGACGCCGAGGGGTTCGACCGCGACACCGCGCAGCGCGAGGAGCGCGCCCGCGGCGGCGGTCGCGGGCAGGCCGACCGCGACGAGCACGACCAGCAGCGGATCGGGCGCGAGGTCGGCCGGGAACACGCTGGTGTCCCAGACCTCGACGCGGCGGGCCTGCCCGCGGGCGAACAGGAACACCCCGGCGCCGACGACGAGTCCGGCCACCGCGGTGACCAGTGCCTCGGCGGCGGCGATGCGGCGGGTGGCCGGCAGGTCGGTGCCGAGCAGTCGCAGGGCGGCCATTCGCCGGTCGCGCGCGGCCGCCCCGAACCGCGTCGCGACCGCGACGAGCACGGCGACGGGGGTGAGCAGCACGGCGAGCGCGGTGGCGACGAGCAGGACGAGCTGCCCGCCGAGCGGCTCGGAGTCGAGCGCCCGGCCGAAGCCGGTGATCCTCACGCCGTGACCCGCGACCTTGTCGGACCCGGCGTAGTAGGCGAGTTCGTGCGGTCCGCCGAGCCCTGAGTCGCCGATGGTCTGCGTGATCGCGTACGGGAGGCGCTCGCGCAGCAGGGCGCCTTCGGACGAGCGCAACAGTCGGGCGAGCGCGGGCGATACGGCCATCTCGCCGGGGGCGGGGAACGCTTTGACGCCGGGCGGCAGCGGGGGTGTGGGGCTGTCGGCCTGGAGCACGCGGCCGCGGATCGTCTTGCCGTGGAACTGCGTGTCGGGATTCATGAGCCACGCCGTGCCCGGCGGACCGGCGGTTTCGGCGTAGACCTCGTCGCGGGCGTCGCCGCGGTCGGTGACGGCCTGCAGCGCGTGCGGGACGGAGGCGGCGAGCAGCAGCAGCGCGGCGCCGAGGCCGATACCGACGGCGGTGAGCGCGGAGCGGAGCAGCACGGTTCCGCTGCCGCCCGCGAAGCGCGCGCCTAATGCGAGGTCGCGGAGCCAGAGGGCGAACACGCCGGTGGTGCGGGGGTGTTCGGCGAGTGGGCGAGGTGCGGGGGCGGAGGTGCCAGAGGGGCCGGGGGTGCCGGGGGAACCGGCTCCCGTGGCCGCCGGGCGTTCGGCGGTGGGGGAGTTCTGCCGCGCCGCGCACTCGCCCTGGCGGGCTGCGCGACCTGCCTCACCGGGCCCGTGACCGCGCTCACCGGGCCCGCGACCGCCCTGGCTGGGCTCGCGACCTGCCTCACCGGGCCCGCGACCGCCCTGGCCGGGCTCGTAACGGCCCTGGCTGGGTTCGCGACCGCCCCGGGGTTCGCGTCCTGCCTTACTGGGTCCGCGACCGCCTTCGCCGGGCCCGCGGCCGCTCTCGTCGGCCGTCACGCGGCCCAGCCCAGCCGGTCGCGGGTGCGCCCGTCGCGTACCACGACCTCGCGGTCCGAGTAGGCGGCGACGCGTGCGTCGTGGGTGACCAGCACGACGGCGCTGCCCGTCTCGCGGGCGGCGTGGACGAGCAGCTGCATGACGCGTTCGCTGTTGAGCGAGTCGAGCGCGCCGGTGGGCTCGTCGGCGAACAGCACGCGCGGCTCGGGGGCCAACGCCCTTGCCACCGCGACGCGTTGGCCCTGCCCGCCGGACACCGTGCCCGGCTGCTTGTCGGCGATTTCGCCGACCTCGAGGCGGTCCAGCCACATGCGGGCGACCTCGTTCGCGGCGCGGCGCCGGAGCCCGTTCAGGCGCAGCGGCAGTGCGACGTTCTCCAGGCAGCTCAACTCCGGTACCAGCTGGCCGAACTGGAAGACGAACCCGAACTCGGCGCGGCGCAGGGCGCTGCGTTCGCTGTCGGACATGCCGGCGACGTCCCGTTCCCGGTAGCGCAGTTCGCCGGCGTCCGGCGGCACGATGCCGGCCAGGCAGTGCAGCAGCGTCGACTTGCCGGACCCGGACGGGCCCATGACGGCGACCACCTCGCCCGCGGATATCCGGAAGTCGGCGCCGTCGAGTGCGGTGGTGGGGCCGTACGCCTTGCGGAGCCCCGACGCGGTGAGCAGCGGCGCCGTCACCCGGCCACCTCCGCCGCGAGCCGGTCGAGACGGGCCTCGGTGAGCTCGAGCCAGCGCAGGTCGGCCTCGAGGTGGAAGAGCGCGTGGTCGCAGATGAGCTGGTCGGCGAGGTCGCCGTGGGTCTTGCGGTCGGTCAGCTCGCGCATGAGGCGCAGGTGCTCGGCGCGCTGCGTGTCGAGCAGGTCGGCTGCGCCGCGGCCGGTGAGCAGCGCGATGACCACCTTCGTGTAGAGGGTGCTCTGCAGGTAGGGCTCGGGCTTCTCGGGGCGGCCGAGCCACTGCTCGACGTCGGTGAGGCCCTCGGCGGTGATGGCGTACCGCTTGCGCTCGGGGCCCTCGCCGTGTTCGACGCCGTCGACCTGGACGAGGCCGTTCTTCAGCAGGCGGGAGAGGGTGGCGTACACCTGGCCGTACGCGAGCGGGCGGCTGCGGCCGAACCGGTCGTCGAAGGCCCGTTTGAGGTCGTAGCCGTGGCTCGGTCCGGCCTCGAGGAGGCCGAGGAGGGTGTGACCAATCATGGCGGCGACTATACACAGCATCTATACACACCATGTATACACACCGCGAGGAGATGCCCGGCGTGGCCGAATGGCCAAATACGGACAATCCATGACGTGTGATGATTTGGTGCCGGAGCGTGGGCCAGGCAACACCGGTGATTTTCTGTGACTGGTCCGATACATGCACTCTGCGACATATCCGCATGTCATCCCGGCGCGTCGGAATCACTCCGAATGTGACCCACGCCTCTTCACGCGGTCTTTACGCGGCTCCCGGCCGTGTGCTGCGAGTTGTCGGGGTGTGCGGCTTCTGGCTAGCGTCCCCCCGGTTTCGCCGTCCAGGCGGAATCCCCCGACCGGTACGCCGAATCCCGTCCCCGGTCGTGGGCACGTACTGCCAACCGGACGGGAGCGGGGGAACCAGGTGGTACGCCGTATCCGCGACACGCGGAACGGCTTGGGGTGAAGCCGCGCTGTGCGCGGCCGGGCAGCTCCCGCCCGAATCCGACAGCTCACCTCGCAGGCGGCAGGAGAGGACCCAACTTCATGCTGTCCGCCACCAACGTCCGCCGCCTCGTCGCGGCCGCCGGCATCGCCGGCCTTGGCGCGGCCATCCCGGTCGTCGGCGCCGGCACCGCGGGTGCCGCCCCCCAGAGCGTCCCGCAGATCGCCCCGATGAACGCCCCCGTCGTCGACGACACCCCCGTCGCGCCGGCCCCCGTCGCGCCCGCCGCCCCGGCCGCGACCGGCACCTACACCGTGGTGAAGGGCGACACGCTGTCCGCGATCGCGCTCGCCAAGGACGTCGACGGCGGCTGGCCCGCGCTGTACGCGGCCAACCGCGACCAGCTGACCAGCGGTCCGGACTGGATCGACATCGGCCAGGTCCTCAAGCTCGCGGGCGTCGCCCAGGCCCCCGCCGCCGCTCCGGCCCCCGCGCCGAAGTCGCAGCCCGCCCCGCCGGCCGAGACCAAGTCCCGTACCTGGGACGACCGTTCCTCGCGCAGCGAGACCCGTGAGACGCTGACCGTCACGGCCAAGCCGTCGACGCCGAAGCCCGTCAGCAAGCCGGCCGCGTCGTCCGTCGACGCCCCGGCCGTCTCGGTCTCCGGCAAGGCCGCCGCCGCGGTCGCCTTCGCGCGCGCCCAGCTCGGCAAGCCGTACGTCTACGGCGCCGAGGGCCCGAACGCGTACGACTGCTCCGGCCTGGTCCAGGCCGCGTGGAAGGCCGCCGGCGTCTCCCTGCCGCGCGTCACCAACGACCAGTACGCGGCGGGCCACAAGGTCTCGATCTCGAACCTGCAGCCGGGCGACCTGGTGTTCTACTACTCGGGCATCAGCCACGTGGGCATCTACATCGGCAACGGCCAGATCATCCACGCGCCGAACTCGCGCACCGTGGTGAAGATCGCCTCCGTCGACTCGATGCCGATCGCCGGAGCGACCCGCCCGGCCTGACGCCCCACAACCCCCGCACGCCGCGCGGACGGCGGCTCGACCTCAGCTGCGAGCCCGCCGTCCGCGCGGTCCGGCGTTTCCGGGGGAGTCCGGTTCCGCGGTCCGCTGAACTCAGGCGGTCCTGGTGAGCGGCAGACCGGCGATGACGCGGTCGCGGAGGACACCGCCGCGGACGCCGATCTCGGCGAAGTCGCCGTCCTCGGGCGTGCCGGTGACGAGGAGTTCGGGGACCAGCAGGTCGCCGAGCGGGGCTTCGGGGGTCGCGTCGGCGAGGCCGCCGATGGTGTCGACCGTGGCGAGCTCGAGGTAGGCGGGGGCGAGGGTCCTGCCGTGCAGGGTGCCGGTGATCAGGTCCGGGCAGAACTCGTTCCAGAAGATCGACACGGTGGCGCGCACGTCGCCGTGCAGCATCACCAGCTTGTCGGTCATGTCGCCGACGAAGGCGTCCACCGCGACGTCGCCGAGCACGATCAGCTTCGCGTCGCCTTCGAGGTAGACGTCCTTCGCCCGCAGGTTCCCCAGCACGACGAGTGCGCCCGAGCCGTCGTCGATCGAGACGACGCCGCCGTCGACGGTCAGGTCGCCGTCGACGATGTACCCGGTCGCGGCCTCGGGGGTGCCGTCCAGCCACGGCGTACGCTCGTGCTCGTCGAGCGGGAGCTCACCGGCCACCGACGCGGGCCCGGAGACGAGGATGTACTCCTCGTCGTACAGGTTCTCGTACGTGCTCCTCGGTAGTCCCCGCCGCTCGAAGAGCTCCACCGCGGCGTCCCACTCCAGGTATTCGCTTGGCATGGGCCCGACCGTAGTGCCCGCTCCCGACAGCCGTTGCGGCGGTATCGGGGCCCGCCGCACACGTGCACGGCGGGCGCACGTACGAGCCCGGTCAGCGGTCGAACCACACCACCAGGCGCACCCCGTCGTCGCCGTGGACCTGGCCGAGGGCGCGCATGACATCCCATACCGGCTGCCAGGCCGACAGCGGGGGGATCGCGTCGCGGCGGCGGAGGACGACGGTGCGGAACACCCGGTCGCCGTGGGACCATTCGCGTTCTTCGGTCCACGGGCCGTACGGTTCGGCCGGGTCGCCGGAGAGGCCCAGGCTCGTGGCGACCGCGGGGCTCCACCCGGCCTTGCCGACGTTGCGCAGCTCGCCCGACTCGGTACGGACGAACTCGTGGACGCGGTCGTCCGGCGCCTCGGCGGGCTCGTCCCAGTCCACGGTGGCCAGTTCGTCCCAGCCGACCCAAGTCGCGGAGAACGCGTTCGCCTCGTCGTGGGCGCGCATCCCGTCGTACTCCGCGCGCACCGCGTCGGAGACGTCGGCGGGCAGCCCGCGTTCGGCCGCGATCGGGCGGAAGTTGGCGAAGTTGCGTACCCCGAACAGACAGCCGAACGCGTCGTAGTCGCGGGTTCTGTACAGCTCGCCGAGCGCGATCGAGCGGCGCCAGGCGACCGGTGCGCCGGTCCGGAAGTCGCGTTTGGCGCGTTCGATGACGCCCCTGATGTCGGTTCCCATGCGCCTGATTGTGCCGACGCGAAAACCGTTGGCTCCAACGGGTTTTCCGGGTCTCGCGCCGATGCGAGGTGCGGTCAGCGCGTCGCGTCGGCCTGGTCCGGGCCCGCGGCCGGGACGGCGTCAGGTCGGCCCGGCGGGCACGGCGGCAGCGGGGGCAGGGCCGTCGCGTCGATCGTGTAGCCCGTCGCGCGTGATGTGCCGGTCACGGGCTCGTCGGCGCGGTAACTCACCACCACGGAAGGGCCGTTCGTGTCGGCCGAGCCGTAGCGCGCGGTCAGCCTGGTGAAGGATCCGGTGCGCAGGTCGGCTGCCCAGGTGGCCTCGTGGTCGGTCCAGGTGACGAGGTCGCCCGCGACCTGGACGCCGTCGACGACGTTGCCCGGCGCGGCGGTGACGACCGCGGCCGGTTCGGTCATGCCCTCGCGCCAGGCGAACAGGGTGCGGCGGTCGGCGGCGACCCAGGCCCAGGTCACGCCGTCGCTCGACGCGTCGTGAACGCCCTTCGCGGCGCCCACCTGCGGGGGCAGGACGACGTGCGCGCCCGCGGGGTCGACGGCCTGGATCGTCCGCGCCGCACCTGGGCCGAACGCCTCGCGCCAGGCGAGGACTTCGCCCGCGAAGAAGGCGGGGGAGACGTCTCCGGCGTAGACGACGCCGTCCCGGCGTGCGGCCAGGTCGTACAGGTGGACCTCGTCGCCCCCGCCGGGCCGGGCAGCCACCCACGCGGCTTTGCCGGCGCGGACGCGCGGGAACAGGAACGGTCCCTCGGCGCCGTTGTCGTGCGCGACGGGGAAGGGGGCGGCCGCCGACTCGCTGTCCCAGGCCAGGAGTTCCCAGCGCGTCGGGTCGGTGCGGTCGGGGTTGACGCCGAACACCAGCCAGCGGCCGTCGAATCCGGCGCCGAAGACCTGCGCGCCGGAAGGGAGCGCGTACACCGTCTGGCGCGAGCGGCCCGTGTCGCGGAACCACACCAGGTCGCGGCGGCCCGCGGCGGCGACGTCCGCGAACACCCTGGTGCCGTCCGCGGTGACCTCGACCGGGACCACGTCCTCGCCCGGCACCCCGGGTATTCGGCCGCGCTCGGCGGCGGCCTGCCAGGCGGCGGGCAGCGGCACGTCGCAGAACCGCGCGGGCGAGGCGGCCGGGACCACCGCGTCCTCCGCGGCGGAGCCGGCGGCCGGGCCGCCCGCCGCGACCGCCGCGGGCCCGGCGTCGTGTCCGGAACGCGCGGGGCTGTCGTGCCCGGGCGAACACGCGACGGCGCCGGCCAGCAGCAGGGCCAGCGCCAGGGCCGGTCCGGTCGTCCGGCGTATCGCGTGGTGCATGCGCAGCAGTATCGCCCCCGCCAACCGGCGCGTGAACAGGCGGGGGAGCGGCGAACGCGGAAGGGCCGCCGACCTTGGGTCGACGGCCCTTCCCGCTGATCCTTCTTCGAACTCCCTTCCGCGAACGGGCTTCCGAGCGCAGCCCCTCCGCGGCCTACCGGCGGCTCAGTGCCCGCCGCCCTGCCGGGCGTGCTTGGGGAGCAGGAACCCGAGGGCGAACGCCGCCGCCGTCAGCACCAGCGACACCAGCGCGGTCAACGCCACCGCGTCCAGCGAGTCCTGCGAGAACATCTTCGCGCCGCCGTGCCCGAAGAACACCGTGCCGAACACCGCGACACCGAGCGCCGCCGCGAGCTGCTGCATCGACTCCAGCGCGCCGGACGCCGAACCGACCTCGTGGTCCTCGACCTCGCCCATGACGATGTCGAACAGCGGCACGAAGATCAGGCCCATGCCCAGGCCGTAGACCAGGAACGGCGCGACCAGCGGCCAACTGCCCACGTGCGGCGAGACGTTGGTGAACACCGCGTACAGCGCCAGGATGCCCACCGCCATGATCGACAGACCGATGTGCAGGATCTTCCGGCCGAGCTTGCCCATCAGCGCGCCGCTCAGACCCGAGCCGACGAACGCGCCGAGCGCCCAGGGGCCCATCGTGAGGCTCGCCCGCATCGCGCTGAAGCCGTTGCCGAGCTGCAGGAACAGGCCCGTCGCGAGGGAGAATCCGGTGATCGCGCCGAAGAAGGCGATGACGAACAGCACGCCCGACGCGTACGAGCGCTTCTTGAAGACGCTCAGCTGCACCAGCGGAGCCTTGCCGTCCGCACTGCGCCGCAGCTGCTGGGCGACGAACCCGCCGAGGACCACGACCGCGCCGGCCAGCATCGCGAACATCCACATCGGCCAGCCCTGCTCACGGCCCTGCACCAGCGGGTAGACCAGCAGGAACATCCCGGTGCCGCCGAGGAGCATGCCCAGCGCGTCGAGCGAACGGATGCCCTCACCCGCCGCGATCGGCGGAACCGCGGGAAGCGCCTTGTGGCCGGCGATGAGCGCGAACAGGCCGAGCGGCAGGTTGATCAGGAAGATCATGCGCCATCCGGTGCCGAACAGGTCGGCGTCCACCAGGGTGCCGGCCACGATCGGGCCGAGGATCGTCGCGATGCCGATGCACGGGCCGAACGCCGCGAACGCCTTGCCCATCTCCTGCGGCGAGAACAGGTCACGGATCAGACCGAACGTCTGCGGGATCATCACCGCGCCGAACAGCCCCTGCACCACCCGCGCGGCGATCAGCGACTCCGGTGACCACGCCAGCGCGCACGCCAGCGAGGAGAGCACGAACCCGACCGCGCCGAACTGCATCAACCGCTTGCGGCCGAACATGTCGCCCAGCCGGCCGCCGGTCAGCAGGCCGACCGCGAGCGTCAGCGTGTACGCCGCCGCGACCCACTGCAGGCCGGTGTACGACGCGCCGAGGTCCGTACGGATCGCCGGCGCCGCGACGTTGACCACGGTCGCGTCCAGCAGGTTCATCAGGGTCGCCGCGAGGATCGCGAACAGGCCCAGCCACTTGCGGCCGGCACCCGGGGCGGGCGCGGTGCCGCTCGTCGTCGGGGACGGTGCCGTCGTGCTCGTGGCCGGCGTGGCCGCGGACTCCAGGACTGCACTCACAGGGATCGCTCCTCAGCGGTCGGTTCAGCGGTCGGTTCAAGGGGGGACTCGCCCGGGAACTCGGGGGCTTGTCGCCTCCCCTCGTCTCCACTGCTTGAACTCTAGGAGGCCATTAGGCAAGCTTCGTTCCTAAAGGAAAGGGAGAGTGGAAAACATGTTGGAGACATCGGCACGACTGCTGCGTCTGCTCTCCCTGCTGCAGACCCACCGCGACTGGACCGGCACGGAACTGGCCGAGCGCCTCGACGTCACCGCGCGCACCGTGCGCAACGACGTCGAACGGCTGCGCACGCTCGGCTATCCCGTGCACGCCACGCGCGGCGCCGCCGGCGGATACCGCCTCGGCGCCGGCGCGTCCCTTCCCCCGCTGCTGCTCGACGACGAAGAGGCAGTCGCCGTCGCGGTCGGCCTGCGCACCGCCGCGGGCGGCACCATCGCCGGCATCGAGGAGACCTCGCTGCGCGCGCTGGCCAAGCTCGAGCAGGTGCTGCCCAACCGGCTGCGCCGCCGCGTCAACGCGCTGCAGACCTACACCGTCCCCGTGCCGGGGCAGGAAGGCCCCCGCGTCGACGCGGAGGTGCTCACGACGATCGCCGCCGCGTGCCGCGACCACGAGCGGCTGCGCTTCGACTACCGCGACTACGGCGGGACGGAGACGCTCCGGGTCGTCGAGCCGTACCGCATGGTCAACTGGGGCCGCCGCTGGTACCTGGTCGCGTGGGACACCCAGCGCGAGGACTGGCGCACCTTCCGCGTCGACCGCGTCTCGCCGCGCACCCCCACCGGGCCGCGCTTCACCCCGCGCGACCTGCCCGCCGAGGACATCGCCGAGTACGTCTCCAGCCGCGTGGCCGCCGCGCCCTGGCGGACCCGGGTGCGCGTGATCGTGCAGGCGCCCGCCGAGGAGATCACCGCGCGCGTCCCGTGGTTCGCGGGCGCGGTCGAAGCCGTCGACGAGCACACCTGCGTGTTCTCCACGGGCGCCGACAGCCCCGCGACCCTCGCGGTGTGGCTCGGCATGCTGGGCGCCGACTTCACCGTCGAGAACGCGCCCGACGTCGTCGAGGCACTGCGCGCGCTGTCCGAGCGGTACGCCCGCGCCTCCGCGAACTGACCGCGCTCGTCCGGCGGTACGACGGGCGGCCCGCGTCGGCGATTCCGCCGCGGCGCCGCCCGCGCGCCGTCAGACTGGACGCGGCGGATCAGGTGGTGCGAAAGCGGGGGGTACGGATGAGCGGCGACACCGTGGCGGACACCGGCGTGACCGACGTGCAGGTGGCCGTCGTCCCAAACGACGGGCTCGACGACGAGGGTGCCGAGCGCCTCATGCGCCGGCTGCGCGCCGAAATCCTCGACCTGGACGTGGAGTCCGTGCGCCCGGTCCCCGCGGGCGCGCTCCCGGTCGGCGCCAAGGCCGCCGACCCGGTGACGATCGGCGCCGTCATCGTCGCCCTCACGGTGCCCGGCGGCGTGCTGACCAGCCTCGTCGGGCTGATCCAGGACTGGCGCGCCAGGCAGACCGCGCCGCACCCGGTCGTGATCACCATCGGCGACGACACGCTCGAGCTGGCGGATGCCACACCGGACCAGCAGCAGGCGGTCGTCGACATGTTCCTGGCGAGGCACGGCGCGCAGCCGCCCACGGGGCCGTGAGCCGCGGGACGGGTGCGCGCCTACCAGAGTCCGATTAAGCCGTTACGGGGCGCCCATGCCGTTCGACCGGACCCAGGGCGACCCGTGGCCGGACTCCGTGATCCGCGCGATGCCCCGCACGCCGCCTGCGTCCCCCGGGCAATGCGGGCTCGGGACATACCTGCTGTACACCCACTTGGACTGTCCCGCGAAGACCAGGTTGTCCGGTGAGTCCCCGTTGATGCCGTAGGTGACGCCGTTGCAGGAGTCGTAGACGCCGGTGTAGACGCGTACGTCGGTGCTGCCGCCGGTGACGTAGACCCTGCTGTAGAAGGGGTAGGGGTACATGCTGGACTGATCGATGCAGGGCGTCAGCGCCCAGCCGTACCAGGGCGAGCCCGGGGAGCCGCCCTGATTGCGCGTGCCGCAGAGTTCGGCGTCGGCATGGGCGGTGCCGGCGCCGGCGATGGTGGCGAGGCCAGCGAGTGCGGCGGTCGCGGTGGCTAAGGCGACGGTGCGGCGAATCCGGCGATGTTGCGACAGTGCGGACAAGACGTTCCCCGTTTCTCGGTCATTTCTGTCAACTTCGCTGGGGGCAGCGGGAGTTGAGCGGTTTCCTCATGGACCCCGCGGCCCCGACGAGGCTTACCCACTCGAACACCCGTTCAGGCACCCGAATCGATCGGGCCCGCGAACCGTGCCCGGGAAGCCTGGTGGTGCGCGCGGTGTTGGCCAGGCATGAGCGATTCGGAGCGGGACCGCGGCACCGTCGACGTGGTGGTGATCGGCGCGGGTCAGGCCGGCCTGTCGGCGGCGTACTTCCTGCACCGCGCCGGGCTGCGCTTCGTGGTGCTCGACGCCGACGAGGCGCCCGGCGGCGCGTGGCGGCATCGCTGGCCGACGCTGCTCATGGAGTCGGTGCACGGCGTCCACGAGCTGCCCGGCATGGCGTTGCCGTCGGTGGATCCGCTGCGGCCCGCGCGTGACGTCGTGCCCGCGTACTTCGCCGCCTACGAGCGCGCGATGGAGCTGGCGGTCGAGCGTCCGGTGAAGGTCGCGTCCGTCCGCTCCGAGGGCGAACTCCTCGTGGTCGCCACCGACTCCGGCACGTGGCGCGCGTCCGCGCTGGTCAACGCGACCGGCACGTGGCGGCGTCCGTTCATCCCGTACTACCCGGGCGCCGCCGACTTCCGCGGCCGGCAGCTGCACACCGCCGACTACCAGGGCCCCGACGAGTTCCGGGGCAGGCACGTGGTCGTGGTCGGCGGCGGGACGTCCGCGACGCACTTCCTCGGCGAGATCGCCGCCGCGGGCGGCACCACGACGTGGGTGACCCGCCGGCCGCCGGTGTTCCGCGACGACGAGTTCACGCCCGAGTACGGCCGCGCGGTCGTCGCCCAGGTCGAGGACCGGGTGCGGCAGGGCCTGCCGCCGCAGAGCGTCGTGTCGGTGACAGGTTTGAGCGGCCTCGCCCCCGCAGTGCGCCGCGCCCGCGAGCTGGGCGTGCTGGAGCGGTTGCCGATGTTCGACCGGATCACCCCGGACGGCGTCGCGTGGGACACCGCCGGCGCCGAGCGGGAAGTCCACGCCGACGCGATCCTGTGGGCCACCGGCTTCCGCGCCGCGCTCGACCACCTCGCGCCGCTCGGGCTGCGCGAGCCCGGCGGCGGCATCCGCATGGAGGGCACGCGCGCCGCAGCCGACCCGAGGATCCACCTGGTCGGGTACGGGCCGTCGGCGAGCACGATCGGCGCCAACCGTGCGGGGCGCGTGGCGGTGCACGAGATCGTCGAGCTGCTGGGCGAGCGCGGGCGGGCTACCGCCGCGGCGTAGGCCGGGCGACGTCCGTCGAGGTTCCCGTGCGGCGGTAGATGAAATTCTCAGTGCAATGTGAAATATTACTGATGGCTCGGCGGGTTCCGCCCCGCCGCGCGTTCCTCTATATATGCGTTTGCTATGCCGTGCGCCGTCCCGCGCACATCAGTGACATGTCACATGCCATAGAAAGGTCTGTCGGAATGACCGCCACCTCCTGGAGCAGCTCCCGCCCGTGGCGCGGCATCATGGTCGCCACCACCCTGCCGCTGCGCGACGACCTCTCCGTCGACTACGACGCCTACGCCGCGCACGTCCGCTGGCTCATCGACAACGGCTGCGACGGCGTCGTCCCCAACGGCTCGCTCGGCGAGTACCAGACCCTCACCGCCGACGAGCGCCGCCGCGTCGTCGCCACCGCGGTCGAGGCGGCCGGCGACGGCGCCCGCGTCATGCCCGGCGTCTCCGCGTACGGCAGCGGCGAGGCCCGCGCGTGGGCCGAGCACGCCGCGGACGCCGGCTGCGGCTCCGTGCTGCTCCTGCCGCCCAACGCCTACCGCGCCGACGAGGCCGCCGTGCGCGCCCACTACGCCGAGGTGGCCAAGGCCGGCCTGCCGGTCGTCGCGTACAACAACCCGATCGACACCAAGGTCGACCTGAGCCCCGCGCTGCTCGCCGACCTGCACCGGGACGGCAGCATCGTCGCCGTCAAGGAGTTCAGCGGCGACACCCGCCGCGCCTACGAGATCGGCGAACTCGCGCCCGGCCTCGACCTGTTGATCGGCGCCGACGACGTGCTGCTCGAGCTGGCGGCGGCCGGCGCGGTCGGCTGGATCGCGGGCTACCCGAACGCCTTCCCGACCAGCTGCGCCGAGCTGTACCACGCGGCCGTCCAGGGCGACCTGGCCGCCGCGCTGCCGCTGTACAAGTCGCTGCACTCGCTGCTGCGCTGGGACTCGAAGACCGAGTTCGTGCAGTCCATCAAGCTGTCCATGGACCTCGTCGGCCGCGACGGCGGACCCACCCGCCCCCCGCGCTTCCCGCTCGCCGGCGCGGTCGAGGCCGGCGTGCGCACCGCCACCGAGCAGGCCGTCGCCAGCGGACACCGCTGACCGGGCTCCCGACCTTCCGCGAAAGGGATCCATGAACCCCGCATACGCCACCACCGACCACACGTTCACCGTCCCGCTCGACCACGCCGCGCCGGACGGGCAGACCATCGAGGTGTTCGCCCGCGAGGTCGTCGACCCGGCCCGCGTCGGTGAGGAACTCCCGTGGCTGGCCTTCCTCCAGGGCGGCCCCGGCGGCAAGTCGCCGCGCCCGTCGGTCGGCACGCCCGGCTGGCTGGCCGAGGCGCTCAAGACCCACCGCGTGCTGCTCCTCGACCAGCGCGGCACCGGCCGCTCCACCCCGGTCACGGCGCGCGAGGCCGCGCGCACCGACCCGAAGGAGCTCGCGGACCGGCTGGCCCACCACCGTGCCGACGCGATCGTCGCCGACGCGGAGCTGATCCGGCGTCAACTGTGCGGCGACACACCGTGGGAGACCCTCGGGCAGAGCTACGGCGGGTTCATCACGCTGACCTACCTCTCGCAGGCGCCCGAAGGCCTGCGCGCCTGCTACGTCACCGGCGGGCTGCCCGGGCTCACGGCGACCGCGGACGAGGTGTACGCGCGGACGTACCCGCGGGTGCGCGACCGCGTGCGGGAGTTCTACGAGCGCTACCCCGAAGACATCGCACGGGTACGGAAGATCGCCGACCTGCTCACCGCGAACGACGTACGGCTGCCCGACGGGGACCGACTCACCGCGCGGCGCTTCCGCAGCCTCGGGCTCGTCCTGGGGATGGGCGACGGGTTCGAGCGGACCCACTGGTGGCTCGACGAAGCCCTCACCTCCGACGGGGAGTTGAGCGACACCTTCCTGTACCAGGTGATGGCGCAGACCGGGCTGATCGACAACCCGCTGTTCGCCGTCGTCCACGAAGCCGTCTACGGGCAGGGCGCGGGCGCCACGGCGTGGTCGGCGCAGCGCCTCCTGGCGGACCACCCGGAGTTCGCGGACGACGCCGACCCGCTGCTCTTCACCGGCGAGATGATCTACCCCTGGATGTTCGAGGAGATCGCAGGCCTGCGGCCGTTCGCCGAGGCCGCGGAGATCCTCGCGGCCCGCACCGACTGGGCACCGCTGTACGACCCGGCCCGCCTCGCCGCCAACACCGTGCCGCTCGCGGCCGTCGTCTACCACGGCGACATGTACGTCGACGCCGAGCTCTCCCTGGAGACCGCCCGCGGCATCGGCGCGAGCAAGGTCTGGGTCACCAACGAATGGGAACACGACGGCGGCCACGCCTCAGGCGGCCGCATCCTCGCCCGCCTCCGCGCCATGGCCGCGGGCCGCGCCTGACCCCGCACCGATGAGGCCGGGGGTTGGCCTGGCCCGCTGCGGCGTGGAGACCGTCGGCCGTGCACGGTCCCCTGGCCTGTCTGCTGGCGGTGGCCATCTCCCCCGGCTGTGGATTGTCCGCGCGGCCGGGGGGGGGGGGGGGCGCCCCGCCCGCCGGAACCCCACAACGCGGGGGGGGGGGGGGTGGGGGGGCCCAAGCCCCCCGCCGGGGGATTGTCCGCGCGGCCGGGCGCCTTGACAGGCGCCCGGCCGCGCTTACGCAACTATCGGGAGGGGGAGGCGGTGTGGAGGCGCATTGGGTGCGTTGCGTTGCCGTCCTGTCGGTGCAGCCGCAGTCCGTGCCGCAGCGGTCCGGCCGTGGCACGATCTACGCGTGCGCACACTGACTGTCCTGGGGACATGTGGGGCCTGGCCTGAGGCCGGGCGGAGTGCCAGTGGATTCCTGCTGGAGTACGACGGGTTCAGGGTGGTGCTCGACCTCGGGTACGCGACCGTGCCCCGGCTCCTCGAGCACCGCCCCGGCGGGGACGTGGACGCCGTGGTCGTCACGCACGAGCACCCCGACCACTGCGCCGACCTCAGCGCACTCACCCGGGCGCGGTACTTCGCGGACGTGCGTGGCCCGCGCATCCCGCTGTACTGCACGCCTGGGGTCTTCAGCCGGGTCCAGGCGATGGAACCGACCGAAGACCTGAACGAGGTCTTCGACGTGCACGAGCTTCCGGCGAGCTATGAGGTGGGCCCGTTCCGGCTCGACTCGGCCCTGCTCCCGCACTATGTCCCGCACGCGGGGGTGCGGCTGAGCGCGCCGGGGCTGACCGTCATGTACAGCGCCGACGCCGGGCCCGCGCCGGAACTCGCCGAACTGGCGGCGGGAGCAGACCTGTTCATCGCCGGCGTCACGTTGCAGGGGACGGTTGAGGAACACGACGAGCCCTATCTCCTGACGACCGTGGACGCGGGCCAGTGGGCCACGCGGGCCGGTGCGAAGCGCCTGATGCTCACGCACTTCTGGCCCGGCAGCGACCGCAAGCGCTGGGCCGACGACGCCCGGACCGGCTTCGACGGCGAGGTCGTCATCGCCGAAGAGGGCATGGTCCTGACGCTCTAGCCGACGGGCGCGCACAACGGACACCGGCACGGCGGCCACACCGCGGGCGAAAGCGGTGTGGCCGCAAGGATGTCGCGGTAGCGGGTGACGCTCTGCGGGTCCCCGCGCGCGATCTCGACGCCGTCCGGCGTGCGGTCGTACGCGCGGAGGGTCATCCGGCTCGCCCGGTTCTCGTCCATGTCAGCCTCCCGAGTGACGGTTTCGCTACAGAGCGAACACGGGTCGGGATAGCTTGGAAATGGCCGATAACGACGCTCGGATTTCCGAGGGGTGGCAGACATGACCGCGGAAAAGGACATCGACCCCGACGAGTCGCCCTGGCACCTGCTGGCCTATGAACTGCGGGAACACCGCAAAACCGCCGGGATGACGCAGGCGCAACTGGCCACCCGGGCACACTCCTCCGAGAGTCATGTGGGGTCGGTGGAGACGGTTCACCGCCGTCCGCAGCTCGACACGATCCGGGCCTACGACAACGTGCTCAACGCCCGGGGGCGCCTGCTGCGGCTGTATCGGATGGCACGCAGAGCGACGCAGGGGCTGCCCGCGTGGTTTGCCGGATACACCAAGGCCGAGGAAGCCGCCTCGCGGATCCGGACCTACGAACCGCAGGTCGTCCCAGGGCTCTTGCAGGTGGAGGGCTACGCGCGCGAGCTGTTCCGCCAGGTCCGCACACCGCCGGACGAGATCGACGACCTCGCCGCCACACGGCTGCTGCGGCAGGAGATCTTCACGCGGTCGAAGCCGCCGGACTACTGGGCGGTGCTCGACGAAGCGGCTTTGCAGCGACTGGCGTTCGTGCCGTCACCGGTGGCGGTGGAACAACTGACGCATCTGCTCAAGGTGAGCGAACTCGCCAACGTGACCGTCGAGGTGCTTCCGGTCGACTGCGGTCTTCACGCATGCATGAATGGCGGATTTGTGCTGCTCACAGTTCCCGAGCGCGGGGAAGTCGCCTATGAGGAGGGCGTAGGCGAAGGGCGCCTCATCGCCGACGATCAGGCGGTGGACAAAATCGAGCGCCGATACGATCTGTTGCGCGCCGAGACCCTGTCGCCGCGTCGCTCCGCACAGTACATGCGCGATGTATTGGAGAACCTGTGAGCACAGTTCGGGCCGTGTGGCGGAAGTCCAGCTATAGCGGCAACACGCAAGGCAACTGCGTCGAGGCGGCGCTCCTCGTCGAAGGCGTCGGCGTCCGCGACAGCAAAGCCCCCCTCCTCGGCGACCTGACCGTCGAGGCCCGCTCCTGGGCCTCGTTGGTCACCGGCCTCAAGCGCTAGAACGCCGCGCAGGTCGCCGTCGTCGACAGGCTGCTCGAGCCGTACGCGTTGATGGCGGCGATCCGGTACTGGTACGCGTGCGAGGGCGTCAGCAGCCCTACCGCCGCGACCTTCGACGAGAACGGGCCGAAATTGCGGTCCCCGCCCGTCGCGACGTCGTGCTCGTAGACCTGCCAGTACACGTCCGGCTGAGAGTCGTTCCACGTCACCCGGCACGTGCCGGAGTCGAACCGCGAGGCCTGGACTCCCGTCGGCGTCGAGAGGTATGCAGTCGCTGACACGACCGACGTCCACGCGCTCTTGGCCCCCGACCAGGCCGACGAGTAGATCTGCAACTCGTAGGTGTGGTTGGGCACCAGGCCGGTCGCCGTCCACTCGGTCGCGTCCGGGGTGAACCACACCAGGTCGCTCCACGCCCCGCCTGCGGTCGCGTCGCGCCAGTGGCCCACGTACGACCACGCGCCCGGCGTCGGTGCCGTCCAGGTCGCCTTGAGCCGCGCGCCGGCCTGCGCGGTGAACGTCAGGTTCTTCGGGGCAGGCGCCGCAACGGTGTTGTCCGTGCAGTAGGCCGCCGGGCTCATCGTCCAGTCGCCGCCGATCGGCGGCTTCGTCGGCGCGATGTACGCGCCGCCCTGCGCGCTCGTCGGCAGCGTCATCTGCGCGAACCTCGGCCGGTAGACGTTCGCCTGCCAGTTGCTCTGTTCGGCGCACGCGCTGTCCACGTACTGCGAGTTGACGTTGTACGAGACGACGATGGTGTTGCCGCTGGTCAGGTACGGCACGATCCGGTAGCCGTACGTCCAGTTGCCCCAGTCGGTCGTGGTCTCCGGGGTCATGTAGAGCACGGTCTTGTTGCCGCCGGTGAACCCGGTGGGCGTCGACGAGAAGTAGGCCTCCATGTTGCCGGCCAGGCCGCCCGTCAGACCCTGCGTCAGCAGCACGTACCGGCCGCCGACGTACGTCACTGAGAACGCCTCGGCCACTCCGTTCATCATCCGCGTCGAAGCCGACGCGGAGGTGCTCCAGCCGCCGCCCGTCCAGTAGTTCCACGTCGCCGAGAAGTTCCCCTTCGGCACGCGGGCCAGGTGCAGCCACTTGTTGAGCGTGCCGCCGACCTTCTCGTATTCGGTGCCGTAGATGTACGTGTAGTTCGCGTCGCTGACGAGCGCGGTGCCCCACAGCGTGCAGTGCGTCCCCGGCACGCAGTCGTACGGCGACGGGATCGACACCTTGGTGTACGTGGTCGGGTCGGTGATCGACGCGACCGGCATCGCGACCAGCTCGACGCCGTTGACCTGGAATCCGAAGCCGCCCGACCCGGCCTGCTGGATGCGCTGGTAGAACTTGTAGACCGTGCCCCCGACCTGCATCTGGTCGGCGCCCCACAGCCATTCGCCCGAGGCCGCCGCGTTGACCAGCTGGGTGCGTTGCCCGTTCGCGTTCGCCGGGCCGACGACGGTCGACATCGACGAACCGTTCTGGACCACCATCGAGTTGTGCAGGAAGTACGACTGGAAAGGCCGCCGGTGGCCGCTGGTGTCGACGGTTCCGTAGTAGGTGTCGCTGAAGAACCACAGCACGCGCCCGTCCGACAGCTTCAGCGACTCCGAGCCGTCGCCGCCGCTCCACTGTCCGGATGTGTTGCCGTAGTTCTGGAACTGGTTGGTGAGCGACGTGTACGGCGTCACCGGGATCGCGGCGTGCGCCGACGGGGTGGCCCACGGGCCGACGAGCAGCAGCAGGACCGCGAACAGCAGCCCCGCGAGGCGTCGCGGACTGGTCAGGGGACGGTGGACCACGGTCTTCAACGCAACCTCCGGGGCGGCTGGGGCCCCGCAACACCTACCAGGGGCAGGCCCCGGCCGGAAGCGTGGCGCGCTGTTTGGCCGGTTCCGCCGTGGCACGGCGAAAACCGGCCGCCCGAATCATCCCGCCATACCCGGCAACACCGGTACTGCGTCCAGCAGTTCCCTCGTGTACGGGTGCGTCGGCCGGGCCAGCACGTCACCCGTCAGGCCCTGCTCGACCACCGAACCGTCCTTCAGAACCAGCACCCGGTCGCACAGCCGCTGCACGACACCGAGGTCGTGCGACACCAGCACCAGGGCGAGTCCGAGCCGGACGGCCAGCTCCTCCAGCAGGTCCAGGACCTGCGCGCGCACCGAGACGTCCAGCGCGCTGACCGGCTCGTCCGCCACCAACACCGTCGGGCTCGGCGCGAGGGCGCGGGCGATCGCGATGCGCTGGCGCTGCCCGCCGGAGAACTCGTGGGGGTAGCGGCGCAGGACGTCCGACTCCAGGCCCACCGCGGCGAGCACCTCGACGACGCGGGCGGCGTGGTCGCCGTCGACGCCGAGGCACTCCAAAGGCTCGGCGACGATGTCCCGCACGCGGGCCCGCGGGTCGAGCGAGCCCATCGGGTCCTGGAGCACCACCTGCACCTCGCGCCGGAACCAGACGAGATCGCGCGGCCGCCGCGACGCGCGCACCTCCCGGCCGCGGAACAGCACCCGTCCGGAATCCGGCCGGTCGAGGCCGAGGAGCAGCCGCAGCAGCGTCGACTTGCCCGCCCCGGACTCGCCGACCACGCCCAACGCACCGCCCTCGGGCAGGACGAGGTCGACCCCGCGCAACGCGTCCCGCACGGGCGCAGGCCCGCGCAACGAGCGCCGGGGGAGCCGGTAGGAGCGGGACAGGCCATGGGCCTGGAGGAGCGGCGGCGTGGCTCCGACCTCTGGTGTGGTTTCTGCGTGGGTCACGGGTTCACCGCCATGTGCTCGGGCGCGTTGCCTGTCGGATCGAACGCCGTCGCCCTCGCCGCCGCCAGCAGGTCCTTCGTGTACGGCTCGCGCGGTGCCCGCACTACCTCCTCCGTCGTGCCCTCCTCGATCAGCCGGCCGCCGCGCATGACGGCGACGCGGTCGGCGACACCCGCCACCACCGCGAGGTCGTGCGTGATGAAGAGCAGCGCCGTCTCCTCCTCCCGGGTCAGCTCGTCCAGCAGTCCGAGGATCTCCCGCTGTACCGTGACGTCCAGGGCGGTGGTCGGCTCGTCGGCGATCAGCACCGCGGGGCGGCAGGCCAGGGCGATCGCGATGCCGACCCGCTGCCGCTGCCCGCCAGACAGCTGGTGCGGCCAGGACCGCACCGCGTGCTCCGGGTCGGGGAGGCCCACCCGCCGGACCAGTTCGACGGCCTCGGCGGCGGCCTGGCGGCGCGTCATGCCCCGGTGCAGGCGCAGCGGTTCGGCGATCTGCGCGCCCACCCGCCGCAGCGGGTCCAGCGCTGTCGACGGCTCCTGGAACACCACCGCGACCTGGTCGCCGCGCACCCTCGCCAGCTCGCGTTCGCGCAGCCCCAGCAGCTCCCGCCCGGCCAAGCGGATACTCCCCGACGCCTCCGCGCCGTCCGGGAGCAGCCCCGGCACCGCCAGCGCGGTCAGCGACTTGCCGGACCCGGACTCCCCGATCAGGCCCACGCGTTCGCCGGGCGCGAGGGACAGGTCGACCTCGTCCACGACCGTGCGGCCGTTGATGCGGACGGTCAGGCCGCGGATGTCGAGCACCGGGAGCACCGCGTCGCCCGCCAGCCCGGTCGATGAATGGTCGACCGCCGCGCCGGCGGCACCTGCGGCCTGGGCGCCGCCACCCACCCGCCCGGCCGACCCGGCCCCGACAGCAGCCCCCGAACCCGCTTTTGCTCCACGCACCTTCGGGTCGGTCGCGTCCCGCAGCGCGTCGCCCAGCAGGTTGAACCCGAGCACCGACAGGGCGACCGCCAGGCCCGGCCACACGACCAGCAGCGGCCGCGCCTCGATGTAGGGCTGCTGGTCGTACAGCATGCGGCCCCACGACACGGCCGGCGCCGGGCTGCCGTACCCCAGATAGGCGAGCATCGCCTCGGTCAGCGACGCCACCGACATCACCAGCGACAGCTGCACGATCAGCGTCGAGGCGATGTTCGGCAGCACGTGCCGCCGCACGGTGCGCCACGTGCCCGAGCCGGCCGCCGTCGCCGCGAGCACGTAGTCGGTGCCGCGCACCCGGTCGATCTCCGCGCGGGCGACCCGCGCGACGTGCACGCCGGACGCGATGCCGACCGCCGTCGCCGCCGTCCACAGCGAACCTCCGAAGACCGCCGCGAGGATCATCGCGGTCAGCAGCGCCGGGAACGCGATGACCACGTCCACGAGTTGGGCGACCGACGCGGACACCCAACGCGTCGGCAGCGTCGCCGCCAACGCCAGGGCCACCCCGACCACACTCGCGATCGCGGTCGCCAGCACCGCCACGGCCAGCGTCTCCCGGGCGCCCGCGAGCAGCAGGCTGAACTGGTCGCGGCCGAGCATGTCGGTGCCCAGCAGGTGGCCGTCGCGCAGCGGCAGCACCCAGCGGGCCTTCAGGTCGGTCGTCGCGGGGTCGTACGGCGTCCACACCCACGACACGCCCGCCGCGACCACCAGCGTCCCGACCAGCACCAGGCCGAGCAGCCCGTTCCGGTCCCGCAGCAGCGCCCGCCACCAGGTCGTGCCGGTCACGACGCCGTCTCCCGCAGCCGCGGGTCGATCAGCCGCTGCGCGACGTCGACCAGGAACCCGACCGCCAGCACCACCGCGACGACCACCAGCACCTCGCCCTGCACCTTGACCATGTCGCGGTTGCCGACGTCCGCGACCAGCATCGAGCCCACCCCCGGCAGCGCGAACACCTTCTCCACCACGACCGCGCCCACCAGCAGCGCCGCCACCTGCACGCCGAGGACCGACAGCACCGGGCCCGCCGCGTTCCGCAGCCCGTGCCGCCACAGCGCCCCCGCCCGCGTGCGCCCCGAGGCCCGGGCCGTGCGCAGGAAGTCCCGGCCGAGGACGTCGAGCGCCGCAGAGCGCACGAACCGCAGCAGCACCGCGCCCTCGGACAGCGCCAGGGTCACCACGGGCAGGACCAGGCTGCGCGCGGCCTCTCCCGGCGCGGACCACCCTTCGACGGGGAAGCCCTGGGCGGGCAGCAGCCGCGCCTCGACGGCGAACACCGTGACCAGCAGCAGGCCCACCCACAGCGTCGGCAGCGCGATGCCGAGCTGTCCGACGGTGCTGATGCCGGTGCCGAGCCGGGTCCGGTGCCGCAACGCCGCAAGCACGCCGAGCGGCACCGCGCCGGCCAGCGCGAGAGCCAGCGCGGCGAGCACGAGCGGGCCGGTCACCCGCAGTTTTTCGCCCAGCTCCGCCGTGACCGACGTCCCGTTGAGCTGCGAACGCCCCAGGTCGCCGTGCAGCACCCCGCCGAGCCACGACCGGTACTGCTCCGCCAACGACCGGTCCAGACCCAACTCGTGGCGGATCGCCCGCAGTTGCGCGGGATCAGCAGTGATCCCGCCGCGTGCCGCGGCCGCGTCCCCGGGGAGCAGTCGCAGCAGCGCGAACGCGAGCAGGCTGGCCAGGAAGAGCGCGAGGACGAGCAGGGCGAGGCGGCGCACCACGAACACCGTCATGCCTGGGACCGCCCCGGGGCAGGCTCCGCCGACCACACGACGGTGCGCCGCGCCGACCGCCGCCCGAACCAGGACGGGCGCGCGCGAAGCGGTCCGGGCGGGGGCACGGCGGTGGAGCGCGGTGCATGGAAGGGTGCGTCGTCGCGTACAGGCTCGTCGCGGCCGGGATGTGGTTCGCGGCGGGCTTCATCGGGTCGTGGGCGGGCTGCTGCCCACACGCGGCCGCCCCCACCGTCCAGCCGGGCGTACGGGGCCGCGTGGGGTGCCGGGGCGGCGTCCTCGTCGGCCCCGGCACTCGCGACGACGACCCCGAACGCGCGGGCGACGGCGATCAGGCCCGGCGTGGCGAACTCGAGGAGCGCGTGGAGGACGCCCTCGCCGCGCGCGGCCGCGACCGGCGGTGCGGCCTCAGCCTCGCGGAACCTGCCGCGCCCTCCGAAGCCGCCGCGTCTCAAGAACCCGGCGAGCGCGCCGGGCCCGCCACCGCTGCGTGCCGCGTCACCCGCTATCCGGGGCGGCGGCACCTTCCCGCCGCGTCCGCCGAACCCGGCCGATCGTCCCGTCACTTCACGATCCCCACGCCCGCCAGCGGCAGACGGCTGCTCGTGTAGTGCTGCGGCGCCCCGGACACGCCCTTGCGCACCACGGTCAGCGTCTGGGCCTGGAACAGCCAGTCCGCCGCGGCGTCCTCCGACGCCTGGCGGCCGACCTTGCCCAGCAGGTCCACCCGGGTCTTCTCGTCCGGCGCGACGGTGGCCTGGGCGAACCAGTCCTGGACCTGCTTGTTGTCGTAGCCGAAGTAGTAGCCGGGGTTCGCGTAGTTGCCCAGGTCGCGGGCCTCGGCGTGGTTGACCAGACTCAGGTCGTAGTCCTTGTTGGTGTACACCTCGGTCAGCCAGGCGGTGAACTCCTGCTGCCTGACCGTCAGTTCGATGCCGGCCTTTTTGAAGTCGGAGACGAGGACGTCGCCGATCGCCGCCGGATAGATGCTCGGGATTTTCAGGGTCAGCTTGAGCCCGTCCGGGTAGCCCGCCGCGGCGAGCGCCTGCTTCGCCGCCGCCGGGTCGTAGCCGTCCACCGAGGTCAGGTCCTGGTACCACGGGTCGGACGTCGGCACAGGGCCGCCGACCCGGACCCCCGCCCCGCCCAGCGCCTGGATGAGCGCGGCCTTGTCGACCGCCCGGCGCAGCGCGTGCCGTACCGCAGGGTTGTTCAGCGGCGCCTTGGCGTTGTTGAACGCGAGCGTGTACTTGTCCGTCGTCGTGCCGCGCAGCACGGTGAAGCCCGCGTTGCCGGTGAACGGCTGGAGCAGGGTCGCGTCGGCGCTGGTCTGGACGTCGGTCTGCCCGGTCGACTCCGCGTTGTCGGCCGCGTTGCGGTCGGTGATGTACCGCAGCACCACCTTGGCCGACCTGGCCTTCGGCCCCGGCCCCTGGTACGCGTCGTTGCGCACCAGCGTGATCGCCGAACCCCGCTGCCAGGTCTCCAGCTTGAACGGCCCGGAGCCGTTCTCCGCGGCGTCCAGCTTCGTGAAGTCGGTGCCCTTCTTGTAGACGACGGCGGCGCGTTGGGTCAGCGCCCACGTCAGGTCGTTGTCGCGCTGTTTGAGGGTCAGGACGACGGTGCCGGGGTCGGGCGCCGCGGCGTTCGCGATCGAGCCGAGCGTCTTGGCGTTCGGCTGCTTGGAGCCGGGCGCCGTGGCCTGCCGCAGCGACCACACCACGTCGTCGGCGGTGAGCGGCGAACCGTCGTGGAACGCCGCGCCCTTGGCCAGGTGGAAGGTGTAGGTCAGGCCGTCGGCGGACGTCTCGTACGACGCGGCCAGCGCCGGCACGATCTTGTTGTCCGCGTTGGTGTCGACGGTCAGCAGCCCCTGGTACACGTTGTCCAGCAGCAGCTGTTCCAGCGCCGCGCCGGCCGTCGTGGTGAGGTTCAGGCTGGTCGGTTCGAGGACGAGCCGGACGTTGACGGTGGCGTTGGGGTTGAGCGCCGAGTCGGGCGCGGCGGACGCGGCGCTCGTCTGACCGGGCACGCCCGCGCTCGGGTTCGCGGGATCGTCCGACGAACCGCCGGTGCCGCACGCGGCGGTCGCCAGGCCGGTGAGCACGAGGGCGGTCGCGAGACGGGGTATGGAGCGGCGCATGGTGGACTGATCTCCTTGCGAGTGGGTGCGCGGATGCGCGGGGGGATGGTGGAGAGGAAGCCGCGCGGGCGGGACGCCGGTGCGGAGACGGGGTGCGAGGGCCGGCGGAGCCGGGCCGGGTCAGTCGGTGGTGTGGGTGCGGACGAACGCCCCGAACTCGGCGTACACGTCGGCCCGGTCGGTCTCGGCCAGGACGTTGTGCCGGTCCTCGGGGAAGACCCGGGCGCGCGCGTCGGGCAGCCGGGCGGCGGTCGCCTCGACGGCCGCGGCGGGGGCCAGGTCGTCGGCGCCGCCGTGGAGGAACAGCACGGGCAGCGTCACCCGGCCCGACGCGACCGCGTCGGCGATGCGCCTTCCGGCGGCCTCCAGCGCGTCGAGGGTCTCGTAGCGCAGGCCGCCGTCCCACACCAGCGGGTCGTTGCGGACCTGTTCGGCGTACGCGGCGTCGCCGCACAGCTCGGACGGGTCCTTGCGCAGGTCCATCGGGTCGATGCCGTGCTCGTCGAGGAGCGCGCGCAGGCCGCCCTTGGGGCCCGCGTCCGGATCGCCCATGCCGACGCTCGCACCCGCCAGGACGAGCGCGCGTGCGTGCGCTGCCGCCGGGCGTTCCGCCGCAAGTAGCAGGGAGACGGCGGAGCCCAGTGAGTGACCCGCGATCACCAGGGGAACCCCCGGACGCTCGGCGGCGATCCGGGCCAGCACCAGTTCGGCGTCGTCCGCGACCGCGTCGACGCTCTCCACCAGCACGCGCGTGCCGTCGCTGAGCCCGTGCCCGATGTGGTCGGGCGCCCACAGCTCCACGCCGTCCGCGGTCAGGTGCTCGGCGAGCGGGCCGTACAGCCCCGCGTACTCGCCCAGGCCGTGCAGGAACAGCACGACCGCTGCGGGCTCGGCGTCGGCCGGGCTCCACACGCGCACGTGGACCTGGCCGCGGGCGCCGGTCAGGCGCTCCTCGCGCGGCGTCGCGTGCGCCGGCCGACCTGTGTGATGAACCGTCATGAGCGGGCCTCCGCGGCCGAGTCGAGGCCGCGACGCAGGTCGGCGAGGAGGTCGCCGATGCCTTCGAGGCCGATGGACAACCGGACGAGCCCGGGGGAGACCCCGGCGAGACGCTGCTGCCCGGCGTCCAACTGCGCGTGCGTCGTGGACGCGGGATGGATCGCCAGGCTGCGCGCGTCGCCGATGTTGGCCAAGTGGCTGAACAACCGCAAGCCCTCCACGAACCGGCGGCCCGCCTCGGCACCGCCCGCCAGGTCGACGGCCAGCACCGCGCCCGCGCCGCGCGGCAGATACCGCTTGGCCGCCGCGTGCCACGGGCTCGACGGCAGGCTGGGGTGGTCCACCCGCTGGACACCGGGCCGCGCCGCCAGCCACGCCGCGACCGTCGCGGCGTTCTCGGTGTGCCGGGTGATCCGCAGCGACAGCGTCTCCAGGCCCTGGAGCAGCAGGAAGCTGTTGAGCGGCGACACCGCCGGGCCGAGGTCGCGCAGCAGCCGCACCCGCAGGCGCAGCGCGTACGCCACGCCGTCCGCGCCGAACCGCTCCCAGAACGCCAGGCCGTGGTACGTCGGATCAGGTGCCGTCAGCCCCGGCCACCGCTCCGGTGCCGCGCCGAAGTCGAACCGGCCGCCGTCCACGACGACGCCGCCGATCGCGGTGCCGTGCCCGCCGAGGAACTTGGTCGTCGAATGCACGACGATGTCGGCGCCGTGTTCGAGCGGCCGCAGCAGGTAGGGCGTGGGCACGGTGTTGTCGACGACCAGCGGGACGCCGGCCTCGTGCGCGACCTCGGCGACGGCCGCGATGTCGAGGACGTTGCCGCGCGGATTGCCGATGCTCTCGCCGAACAGCGCCCGGGTCTGCGGCCGGACGGCGGCGCGCCACGCGCCGACGTCGTCGGGGTCGTCGACGAACGACACCGCGACGCCCAGGTCCGCGAAGGTGTGTTCGAGGAGCGTGCGGGTCCCGCCGTACAGCGACGCCGCCGCGACGACGTGGTCGCCGGCGCGGGCGAGGTTGAGCAGCGCCAGCGTGGTCGCGGCCTGGCCGCTGCCGACCGCGACGGCCGCCGTTCCGCCCTCCAGCGCGGCGATGCGCTCCTCGACGACGGACGTGGTCGGGTTGGACAGCCGGGTGTAGGCGTGCGTCTTCAGGTCGGTGAGCGCGAACGCGTCGGCGGCGTGCGCGGCATCGCGGAACACGTAGCTGCTGGTCAGGTAGACCGGGACGGCGCGGGCGCCGGTCGCGGGGTCGGGGCGGGCCCCGGCGTGCACCTGGAGGGTGTCGAACGACAGTGTGGGACGGCCGGGTTCGGGCTCCTCAAGCGGCTCGGGCGGCGCTGCCGCCGTGGACCCGGCCGCTGCGGGCACCAGGTCCGACCACCACCGCTCCACCACCCGAGGGTGCGAACGCAGCCAGCCCAGCAGCGCGTTCTCGCCGTACGCCGGCTTGAGCGGGTTGTCCGGGTCCTCCGTCACCCCGTCCGCCTCGGCCGCCAACGCGGCCGGGAGCGTGAGGGGTTCGACGACCGCGTCCAGACGCGGGCCGAGGAAGAACGGCAGCGAGTAGCGGTCCACGCCGGACGGCGGGGCGACCACGCGGTGCCGGGTGGCACGCAGGTAGCCGCGCGTCGCGATCTCCAGCATCTCGCCGATGTTGAACACGAACGAGTCCGGCAGCGGCGCCGCGTCGATCCACGAGCCGTCGCGCGCCTGCACCTGGAGACCGCCGACGTCGTCCTGCTGGAGCAGCGCGAGGTAGCCGTAGTCCTTGTGCGCGCCCACCCCCTGCTCGACGTCCGCCGCCGGGCGCCCCGGGTAGTGCACGACCTTGACGTGCACGGCCGCCTCGTCGTCGAACCAGCGGTCGAAGTAGCCGTCGTCCTGCCCGAGCGCGGCGGCCAGCGCGCGCAGGACCTCGCGGCTGACCCGCAGCGCCTCGGCCTGCCAGCGCAGCACGACGTCCTTGAGCGCCGGCAGGGCGGTCGGCCACTGGTTCGGGCCGACCAGGCGCAGGTACGCCGGATCGTCCGGGCCGAGGTCGAGCGCCGGGCGCTCGGGGCCGATGTCCAGCTGCTCGCGCCAGTCGGGGCCGCCCGCGGTGTACTCGGTGCCGGTGCGCGTGTAGCCGCGGAACTGCGGGGACCGCACGTTCTCGATCTCCAGGCGCTGTTCCTCGGGGAGCGCGAAGAACTCGCGGGCCACGTCGTACGCCTGGCGGCGCAGCGCCGGGTCGACGCCGTGGCCGACCACGTAGAAGAAGCCGATCTCGCGGGCGGCGCGGCGTAGTTCGTCGAGCAGGGCGGCGCGCTCGGCGGCGGGGCCGCGGAAGCGCGAGATGTCGATCACCGGCAGTGCGGCCGGCGCCGGGGCGGGCGCGGCCGGGTCGGCGGAGGGCGTGCTGGGACGGGGGGCGACGGTCGTCATGACGGTTCCTCGTGCGGCGAGTCAGCGCGATATGCCGGTACGCCGACGGGAGTTCCGCGGCGGGGGCATCGGACGGCTCGTATGCCGGGCACCGCGGACCCCGTACCCCCGGAACGCGGGGGCGGGGGCGGCGGTGCGCGGACGCGCGTCAGCGACAGATCTGGTCGAAGTGGTCGGCGCGGCGCCCGGCCCAGAACGGGTCGAGGAGCGCGGACAGGATCTGTGGCGAGGCCATGGCGGCGATGAAAGCACGTGCGGAGCGCCGTCGTCCACTTGTGAACACGGTGCTAACAGGCGGGGGTGCCCGGAGCGCCCGCGCGGGTCAGCCGCCGGCCACACGTCCCGGGAACGCCCCGGCCTCCGCGCGCTCGGTCAACCGGTCGATCACGAGCGCGAGCGGCGGCCAGTCGCGGTGTCCGAGGCGGGTCACGGCGTACGCGCGCATGTACACGGCCGGATCCTCGAGCGGTACGACCCGCACCCCGGCGGTCGTCGGGCGGTCCTGCGGGAGCAGGCCCACGCCCAGGCCCGCGGTGATCAGCTCCTCGACCAGGTCGAGGCTGTCCGCGCGGTGCGTGACGTGGGGTGTGAAGTCCGCCAGCGCGCCGATCCTGCGGGCCACTTCCTCGTCGGCGGTGTTGCGCGAGTTGACGATCCACTCGCGCTCCCGGAAGCGCGCGAACAGCTCGGGCGAGGTCCGCGCCCCGGCGCACGCGGCGGCCTCCTCCGCCGGGACGCCGAGGCCCCACCGGGTCCGCCACAGCGGCGTCACCGCGAGCGCGGGGTCGGGCGGCGCGGGGGACAGGTTGTAGTCGTAGACCAGCGCCAGGTCGACCTCGTCGGCGGCCAGCATGCCGAGCGCCTCGGCCGGCTCGTGCTCGCGCACCAGGACGTGCACGCGCGGGTGGCTGCCGGAGAGCTCCCGCAGCACCGGCAGCAGGCTCCCGCTGACCGCCGTCTGGAAGCCGCCCACCCGTACCGTGCCGTTCGGCTCGGCGGTCGGCCCCAGGTCGCGGCGCGCGGCCTCGACGGCGGCCAGGATCGTCACCGCGTGCTCGGCCAGCCGCCGCCCGTACGGGGTCAGCCGCACCCGGCGCCCGTCCGGCTCGAACAGCGGCGCGCCCATCTCGTGCGCGAGCACCGCGAGCTGCTGCGACACCGTGGAGGTGGTGGTGTGCATCACCTCCGCGACGGCGCGCATCGACCCCAGGCGCTCCAGCTCGGCCAGCATCTCCAGGCGGCGGGTCTCCATCTCCCTATTGTCCATGATTCGTGAACGGATCATCAATAATCAGCACGTGGACGCGAATGATCGTTCGGCGGTCTACTCGGGGCATGACGACGAAAGAAGCGGTGTCGGGGACCCGCACGGCCCGGCCCGCCCTCGGCGGCGCCCAGGGCGGGGCGCTCATGGCCGTGGGCGCCATGCTCTGCGTGCAGACCGGGCTGGCCGTGTCGGTGCAGCTCTTCGACCGAATAGGCCCGCTGGGCGCGACCTGGCTGCGCCTCATGTGCGCGGGCGTGATCCTGCTCGTCCTGGTCCGGCCCAAGCCCTCCGACTTCGCCCGCCGCGACCTGCTCGCCTGCATGGGCCTCGGCGTCGTCACCGCCGGCATGATGCTGCTCTTCATGAGCGCCGCCGCGCGGATCCCACTCGGCACCGCCAGCGCGCTGGAGTTCCTCGGCCCGCTCGGCGTCTCCCTGTACGCGGCCCGCGGCCGGGCCCGGATCTGGGCGCTGCCCGCCGCGGCCGGCGTCGTCCTGCTCACCGAGCCGTGGCACGGCGGCGTCGACGGGGTCGGCGTCGCCTGCGCGCTGGGCGCGGCCGTCGGCTGGGCCGGCTACATCCTGCTGACGCAGCACGTCGGCGACAAGGTCACCGGGCTCAAGGGCCTCGCCGTGTCGCTGCCCACCGCGGCGGTCGTCGCCACCTTCGTCGCCGCGCCCACCGAGGCGGGCGACCTGACCTGGCAGCTGCTCGGCATCGGGCTGGCGCTCGCGGTGCTGCACCCCGTCCTGCCGTTCAGCCTCGAGGTGGCCGCGCTGCGGCGGCTGGCCGCCAACGCGTTCGGCGTGCTGATGAGCGTGGAGCCGGCCATCGCGGTCGTCATCGGCCTGGTGATCCTCGGCCAGGTGCCGGGTCCGCTGTCCGTGGTGGGCGTCCTGCTCGTGGTCGGCGCGGGGATGGCGGCGACGCGCGGCGGGGCCCGGGACTCGGCCGCGGCCTCCGTGGACGTCCAGACCGACCTGCCGGCCGCGCTGCCGCGTCCGGCCGACGGCAACAGGCGGCCCGCGTACGTCGATTAGCATGCCATCCGACCCGAGGAGGCCGGAGTGGCACACGCGGACCACAGCGAAGAGCCCCGGAGCGACGGCCCGTTGGCGGGCGTGACCGTCGTCAGCCTCGAACAGGCCGTGTCCGCACCGATGTGCACGCGCACCCTCGGGGACTTCGGCGCCCGCGTCATCAAGGTCGAGCACCCGCGCGGCGGCGACTTCGCCCGCCACTACGACGACGTCGTGCACGGCCAGGCCGCGCACTTCGTGTGGCTCAACCGCGGCAAGGAGTCGGTCGCGCTCGACGTCAAGGACCCCGGCGGCGTCGCCGTCCTGCACCGCCTCCTCGGGCGCGCCGACGTCCTCGTCTCCAACCTCGCCCCGGGCGCCGCCGGCAGGCTCGGGCTCGGCCGCGACGCCCTCGCCGCACGCCACCCCGACCTGATCGCCGTCGAGATCGACGGCTACGGCGCCGGGGGACCGCTCTCCGGCAAACGCGCCTACGACCTGCTGGTGCAGGCCGAGTCCGGGGCGTGCTCGATCACCGGCCACCCGGGCGCGCCGGCCAAGCCCGGGCCGCCGATGGCCGACGTGTGCACCGGCCTGTACGGGGCGATCTCGGTCCTCGCGCTGCTGGCCGGGCGCGGACGCGGGCGACCCGTGGACCCGACCGTGTCGGTGAGCATGTTCGACACCATGGCCGAACTCATGGGCTACGCGCTCACCTACACCCGGCACACCGGCGTCGACCAGGAGCCGCGCGGCATGGGCTCGCCCGCGGTCGCCCCGTACGGCGCCTACCCGACCGCCGACGGCCACACCGTCGTCCTCGGCACCACCAACGACCGCGAATGGCAGCGCCTGGCCGACGAGTTGCTGGAACGCCCCGGCCTGGCCGCCGACCCGCGCTACACCGCCAACGCCGACCGCGTCCGGCACCGCGACGCGCTGGACGAGGCCATCGCCGCATGGTGCGCCCGCCACAAGCTGGCCGACATCCAGGCCCGCGCCGACGCGGCCGGCATCGGCAACTCCCGCTACAACACGCCGAGCGACGTCCTCGCCCACCCGCACCTCGCGGCCCGCGGCCGCTGGCAGACCGTCGCCACGCCGGGCGGCGACGTACCGGCGCTGCTGCCGCCGCCGGTGATCCCCGGCTACACCCCGCCCATGGGCGCGATCCCGGCCCTGGGCGAGCACACCGCAGCCGTTCTGGCCGAACTGGGCTACGACGACGCCGAGATCGCCGACCTGCGGACCCGCGGAGCGATCGGCTGAGCCCGCGAGTTGTGAACACCGCGCGAACACCCTGTTGCGCGATCCGCGACACGCCGGAAAACGCCTGGTCGGCGCCGGTCGCGCCGCCTACGCTCACGGCATGCCTCAGCCGTTGCTCGTCGCCCGCCGCCACGTGGACCTCGCCCGCGTGACGAGCATGGCGTGTCGTACGAGCCGCTGACGGCGACCGCGATGCCCTGACGGCCCCCGAGGGTTCCGTCGGGCCGCGCCGCCCCCGTTTCGCCGACCAGCTGTCGGCCCCACCGCTTCCGCCCCCGCCGCGCGACGCCGAACAGGCGTGCGCCGCCGGAGCGTTCCCGCACCACGCCCCCGCAGGAGTTCCCATGACCGTCGACGCCACCGTCGAAAGCCCGGCCGACCTCGCCGCCGCGTCCACCGACCCGTCCGCCTGGGCGTTCGAGACCCGGCAGATCCACGCCGGAGCCGCCCCCGACCCGGCGACCGGGGCCCGGGCCGTCCCCGTGTACCAGACCACCTCGTTCGTCTTCCGCGACACCGACCACGCCGCCGGGCTGTTCGACCTGTCGCAGGAAGGCCACATCTACACCCGCATCCACAACCCCACCACCGACGCCCTCGAACAGCGCGTCGCCTCGCTGGAAGGCGGCGTCGCCGCGGTCGCCACCGCGTCCGGGCAGGCCGCGACGACCCTCGCGGTGCTCAACCTCGCCGGCGCGGGCGACCACATCGTCTCCAGCGCCTCGCTGTACGGCGGCACCTACAACCTCTTCCACTGGACGCTGCCCAAGCTCGGCGTCGAGGTGACCTTCGTCGAGGACCCCGACGACCCCGAGGCGTGGCGCGCGGCGATCCGGCCCGAGACGAAGCTGCTGTTCGGCGAGACGCTCGGCAACCCGCGCGGCAACGTCCTCGACATCGCGGCCGTCGCCGGCATCGCCCACGAGGCGGGCGTCCCGCTGGTCGTCGACAACACCGTGCCCACGCCCTACCTGCTGCGCCCGATCGAGCACGGCGCCGACGTCGTCGTGCACTCGGCGACCAAGTTCCTCGGCGGGCACGGCACCGCGATCGGCGGCGTCGTGGTCGACGCCGGGACCTTCGACTTCGGCGCGCACCCCGACCGGTTCCCCGGGTTCACCGCGGCCGACGAGAGCTACGGGGGCCTGCGCTACTGGCCGGACCTGGGCGCGGGGGCGTACGCGGCCAAGCTCCGCGTCCAACTGCTGCGCGACGTCGGCGCGTCCATCGCACCGCTGACCAGCTTCCTCATCCTGCAGGGACTGGAGACCCTGTCGCTGCGCCTGGAACGGCACGTCGCCAACGCGTCCGCGATCGCCCGCTGGCTCGCCGACCGCGACGACGTCGAACGCGTGCACTACGCCGGACTGCCCGACAGCCGCTGGTACGACGCCGCCGCGCGCTACCTCCCGCGCGGCGCCGGCGCCATCGTCGCGTTCGAACTCAAGGGCGGCGTCGAGGCCGGCCGGCGGTTCGTCGACGCGCTGACCCTGTTCAGCCACCTCGCCAACATCGGCGACGTGCGCAGCCTCGTCATCCACCCCGCCTCCACGACGCACGCGCAGCTCACCCCCGAGCAGCAGGCCGCCACCGGCGTGACGCCCGGCCTGGTACGGCTGTCCGTCGGCATCGAGGACCTCGACGACCTGACCGCCGACCTCGAAGCCGGGTTCGCCGCGGCCCGCGCGACCGCGTAAGGCCGCGCCGTGACCACCGCACCACCCCGGCTCGCCGCCCGGCGCACGATCGTCCTCGACCGGCCGCTGCGCCTGGAGTGCGGGGCCGAACTGCCGGACGTGCGCGTCGCGTACGAGACCTGGGGCACCCCCGCGCCCGACCTGTCCAACGCCGTGCTCGTGCTGCACGCCCTCACCGGCGACAGCCACGTGGCGGGCGACGCGGGGCCCGGGTTCCCGACCGCCGGGTGGTGGGACGGACTCGTCGGGCCCGGCCGCGTGCTGGACACCGACCGGTGGTTCGTCGTCGCCCCGAACGTCCTCGGCGGCTGCCGCGGGACGACCGGCCCCGCCTCACCCGCCCCCGACGGGCGGCCGTGGGGCAGCCGGTTCCCGCGGCTGACGATCCGCGACCAGGTCGCCGCCGAGACGGCGTTCGCCAATACGCTCGGCGTCGGCCGGTGGGCGGCCGTCGTCGGCGGGTCCATGGGCGGCATGCGCGCGCTGGAGTGGGCGGTCACCCACCCGCACCGGGTCGGCGCGCTCTTCCTCGTCGCGTGCGGCGCCGCCGCGAGCGCCGAGCAGATCGCCTGGTGCGCGACGCAGACGCACGCGGTACGCGGCGACCCGGGCTGGCACGGCGGCGACTACCACCACCTGCCGCCCGACGCCGGCCCCTGGCGCGGCCTCGGGCTGGCGCGCCGCATCGCGCACATCACCTACCGCAGCGAGGCCGAACTCCAGGCCCGCTTCGGGCGCGACCGGCAGCCCGACGACGCGCCGCCGGGGCGGTACGCCGTCGAGTCGTACCTCGACCACCACGCGGCCAAACTGACCGCGCGGTTCGACGCCGGCAGCTACGTGGTCCTCACCGAGGCCATGAACAGCCACGACGTGGGGCGCGGCCGAGGCGGCGTCGCCGACGCGCTGGCCCGGATCACGGCGCCGACCACCGTCGCGGCGGTGTCCAGCGACCGGCTCTACCCGCCCGCGCAGCAGCGCGCGCTGGCGGCGACGATCCCGACCGCGGGGCCGCTGCGGTGGGTGGACTCGCCGTACGGGCACGACGGCTTCCTGATCGAACTCGACCAGGTGGCGCCGCTCGTGGCCGAGACCCTGGCCGTGACGCGGGCCCGGGCGGCCTGACCCGGGGCCGCTTTGCTCAGATGTATTTGGTCTCCTCGACGCCCCGGGACCGCGCGTCTTCCAGCAGCGCCCGCGCTTCCAGGGTGAGCGGCCGCCGCGCCCATGCGAACGCCATCGTGCGGATCAACGGCGGTGAGAGCGAACGGACCGCGACCAAGGAGGCGAAGCGGTCGGCCAGATCGCGGTACCACAGCAGCGAGCCGTGCCCGGCAGCTACGCACGACACCCACGCGCCGCGCTCGTCGGTCTCCATCGCGACGGTCGGGACGACGCCGTGCCGGGCGAAGAGCTGCTCGAACTGGGCGCGGCGCTTGCTGCCCGGGGTGGGCATGATCAGCGGCAGGCCGCGCATGGCCTCCCACGGCACCGGGTCGGGCAGCCGCACCGCGGGCGGCGACAGCAGCACGATCTCCAGGTGCCGCAGCGGCATGACCTTGAGGTCGGACGGCGCCGGCAGGTCCACGAGGAGCAGGTCGACGGTGCCGGAACGCGCGGCCTCGGCGGCGGGTTCGGGGCCGTCGAACGGAATCACCTCGACCCGGCACCCCGGGTGCCGGGCGCGGAACTGCGGCACCACCGAGGTGATCAGCTCGATCGCGAGGCTCTGCGTACCGCCGAGGGTCAGTCGGCCGCTCGGCTCCTCGACGGGCGTCCGGAACGTCGCCTCGATCTCGCGGACGCCGCCGAGCAGCTTCTTCGCGAGCCGTGCGATCCGGGTGCCCTCCGGCGTCGGCACGACGCCGCGGCCGGAGCGCACGAACAGGTCGGCCTTGAGCTCGCGTTCGAGCGCCTGGAGGGAACGGGACAGCGCCGACTGGTCGACGAACAGCGCCTGCGCGGCGGCGGTCATGCCGCCGTGCTCCACGACGGCGAGCAGGTAGCGCAGCTGTTGGAGGGTCACGGGGCCTCCGTGTCGGCGTCCGCGTGCGGGGCGTCGGGGCCGTTCGGCGCGTCGGGCGTGAGGATCGCGCGGAAGACGGTCTCGACGTACGCCCGTGGAAGCGGCTCCGGTGACGTCAGGCCGAGCAGCGAAAGCCCGTCCATGGCGGCCGCGAGGGCACGGGCCTTGACCGGGGTCGTGAGCGTCTCCAGTACCGCGACCGTGGTGCTGGAGTACAGGCACGCCAGCTCCTTGAGCCGCGGCTGACGCATCGACGCGACGCTCAACTCGTGGTCGACGATCACGTGTTCCGTGAAGTCGTCGATGGCGAGGCACACCAGCTCGGTCATCGCCTCGGCCAGCTCCACTGCCGTCGGCTGCCCCAACTCGGTTGCCCACGCGTGCATATAGCCCGTGTACGCCCCCACCACGCGCTGCAACGCCGCGTGCCGCAGCTCGTCGAGCGTCGCGAAGTAGTAGGTGGTCGACCCGAGCGGCACTCCGGCGCGATGGGCGACCGCGCGGTGCGTCAAGCCCTCCATGCCGTGTGCCAGCAGCACGTCGACGGTCGCGGTGATGATCCGCTCGCGACGCTGCGGGTCGGCCGGACCTCGCGGTGGCCGGATCTGGTCGTGCTGCATCGCGGTATCACGCCCCCTCGGATATGTGTACCACAGTACAGATAAGCGGAACGCGCGTACACAGAACGGGGAATCAGCGGCGACAAGGGCCGCGAGGGCACGCCGAAACGCCCGCCTCCGCCGAACGGCGGGAGCGGGCGCCGGGGCATTTCCGGTCAAGCCTGGCGCGGCTCCGGCCAGCCGGGCACCAGGCCGAGGTCCTTGCAGACCTTCTGCGCGCGCACGATCTCACCGCGGTACGCGTCCGCCTCGGGCGCCGACGCCAGCCACCCGATGACCGCGCCCGGCACCTCGGCGGGCGCGCTGCGGAAGTGCGCCTCCAGGTGCTTGCCCGAACCGCGGGCCTTCTGGGCCTCCGTCAGGATGTGGCCGGGGTCGACGTTGAACGCCCGCAGGCCGCGCTCGTGGAACTCGGCGTGCAGCACGCCCGCAACGCGCGCGAACGCGGCCTTCGACGCGGCGTACGCGAGACCCCAGCCGCCGGCGCCGGCCGGGCCGGGCGGGTTCATGCTGGCCGAGCCGGACGTCATGTTGATGACGTACGAGCGCTCCTGCTTGAGCAGGTGCGGCAGCATGCGCTGGAGCAGGACTATCTGGTGCAGGTAGTTGCCGGTCAGCATGTTCTGCGCGGCGTCGAGCGGCAGGTCCAGGAACCGGTCCATGGCGCCGGGGCCCTGGTAGATCGCGTTGTTGAAGAGCACGTCGACCCGGCCCCACGTGTCCAACGCGGTGTCGCAGGCGGCCTCGACCGACGCGCGGTCCATCAGGTCCATGCGCACGACCAGCGCCCGCCGGCCGAGCGCCTCGACCTCGCGCGCGGTCGTCTCGAGGCTGCCGGCCACGGCGACGGCCTCCTGCGAGCCGCCCGACGTGGTGGGCCCGCCGCGACCCTCACCCTCGTGCAGCGTGCGGGCGGTCAGGACCAGGTCGTACCCGGCCTCGGCGAGCGCGAGCGCGCCGCAGCGGCCGATGCCGCGGCTCGCACCGGTGACGAACGCGACGGGTGTTGAGGTGCTCATGCTTCGCACCCTGGCAGAGGTGTTTGACTTTGTCCAGCACTCTCGCTCGGTGGTGGGGCTCGGGCGGGAACACCCCGGATCCGCGGGCCGCTACACGCCGCGGGTGAGCCGCTCCGCCTTCGCCCGGGCCGCCGCGGCCTCGGCCTCGCGGCCCAGACGCTCCGCGAGACGGGCCTGCGTCAGCCAGTTGTACGGGCTGGTCGGGCGCAGGCCGAGGCGTTCGCTCAGCAGGGTGCGGGCAAGGTCGTCGCGGCCCGCGCGGATCGCGGCCTCCAGCAGGGTCTTCTGCACCGCGTCGCGCTGCGCGTGGCTGCCGCCGTACAGGTTCAGGCGCAGCCGCAGCGGGGCCAGCACGTCGACCGCCTCGCCGTAGCGGCCCTGGGCGAACGCGATCAGCGCGTGGCAGACCGGGACGCCGATCTCCTCGGTCATCATGTGGTTCGTGACACCCGGATGCGGTGCGGCCAACCACCGCCTCCGGTCGCGCAACAGCCCCTCGGCCTCGGCGAAGCGGCCCGCGCCCAGGTAGGCCATCACCGCGTGCGTGTCGTTGAACGCGTAGTACGGGCCGTCGTTGCGCCCCGCCCACGCGTCGGCCAGCGCTGACCACCGGTCGCCGACGTCCTGACGAGCCAGGTACAGGCGCCACAACAGGGCCGACGCGTCCAGGAGTTCCATCGCCTGCCCGGCGGACTCCTTGTTGTGGAGGGCCGCGTCGTACACCGCCAGTGCACGCGCGACGTCGCCGACCTCGATCGCGAACAGGGCGTAGTGCCACCAGTTGTGCACCGTAAGGAAGTTCCCTGCCGACCAGTCCTCGGTGCGGGCGTCGAGGAACGCGACACCCTCGCCGAACCGGCCCTGCATCTCGTACGTGTGCACCACCGCGTGCACGGCCCACACGTCCCGCGGATTCGCCGCGACCGCGGCGAGCCCGACCGGCTCCGAACGGTCGTAGTGCCCGGCCTCCTCCAGGCCGAACGCGTACATCCCGCACAGGTGTCCGTAGTGCGGGTCGTCCTCGTCCCACGCCGACAGCGCACCGCCGACCCGGTCCCGCAGCCGGACCGCGTCGCCGGTCAGGAAGTCGATCTGGTGCCCGACCATCAACGCGAGCGCGTCACGCGGGTACGCGACGGTCAGCTCCCCGAGCAGCCGCCCCGCCGCGAGGATGTCCCCGTCCAGCCACGCACTCGCCGCGTCGACGTGCGCCAGCTCCCGGGGCGTCGCCGACGCCCGCTCGAGCCCCGCCCGGAAACGCACGAAGTCCTCCCGCGCCTCCGCCGCGTCGTGCTCCTCGGTCGCCAACAGCCCCAGATACGCCGCGAACACATGCGGCAACGGCGCCTCGGGCGCGACCTCCCGCGCCGCCGCCAGGTTCCCGACCACCGCCGGCCGAAAGAACAACAGGTCGTCCAGGGCCCGTTCGAACAGCGCGACCCCCTCCGCGCCGATCCCGCTCAACTCCAGCCCGTGCCGGTCCGCCGTCATAGGCCCTCCTCTCCGACGACCCCGAGCCCGTCCACCGACCCGCCCGCGCCGCCGACATCCATCCGCAGTACGCACCTCGCGCCCCCGATTACACCGCGAATCCCCCCACCCCCGCCCCACACACCACCCGTTCGGTCGCGTACCCGTGCTCCGCGCCGCGTGCAGCGCGCGGTGGGTCCAGTCGCTTGCCGGTGGGGGTCTAGACCCACCCCCCTTCGGCGGCTGGGGGCAATGTCCGTATGCCTGCGCGCCAGAAGACTCGTGGTCGTGAAGGAGACCACGCACACGAGGGGGCCGGAGATGGGCAGGCAGCGTAGGGCTACGACGGTGCGGATGGCGCGGTGGAGTGCTACGCATCCGTGGCGGGCGATCGGCATGTGGATCGTGTTCGTGGTCGTCTGCGTGGTGGTCGGTGGGATGGCCGGGACGCACAAGGCCACCAGCGCGGACACCGGGGTCGGGGAGTCGGGGCGGGCCGGGGACATCGCGCGGCAGTACGGGCTGGTGGCGCCCGCGTCGGAGAACGTGCTGATCACGGCGAAGTCCGGGGCGCTGGACCAGGCCACCGCCGAGCGCGCCGCGGCCGCGGTCACTGCGGGGATGAAGGGGCTCAAGGAGGTCGCGAACGTCGGTGCGGTGATGGTGTCCGCCGACAAGTCCGCCTACCTGGTCCCCGTCGAGTACAAGGGCGACCCGAAGGACGCGTCCAAGCACGTCGACCCGATCATCAAGGCCCGCAAGGACGTCGAGAAGCGGTTCCCGACACTGCGGTTGGAGGAGATGGGCGACGGGTCGGGCGCCAAGGGCATCTCCGAGCAGATCGGCAAGGACCTCGGCCAGGCCGAGCTGTTCAGCCTCCCGGTGACGCTGATCATCCTGATGGTCGCGTTCGGCGCGCTGCTCGCCGCCGCGGTGCCGGTGCTGCTGGCGATCACCGCGGTCCTCGGGTCTGTGGGCCTGTTCGGCCTGGCGTCGGCGGTGTTCCCCGACCCGGGCAGCGCCGCGAACGTGATCATGATGATCGGCATGGCGGTCGGCGTGGACTACTCGCTGTTCTACGTGCGGCGTGAGCGCGAGGAACGGGCCAAGGGGCTCGGGAAGATCGACGCGATCGAGGTCGCGGCGCAGACGTCGGGTCACGCGGTGGTCGTCTCCGGCTTCGCGGTCGCGGTGTCGATGGCGGGCATGTATGTGGCGGGGGACGCGATCTTCTCGGGGCTGGCCACCGCAGGGATCATCGTCGTGCTCGTGGCGATGCTGGGCTCGCTGACCGTGCTGCCCGCGCTGCTGGCCAAGCTCGGCAACAAGATCGACCGGCCGCGCGTCCCGCTGCTGTGGCGCCTGACCGCCCGCCAGGACCGCGAGCCGCGTGTGTGGAAGGCCATGCTCAAGCCGGCCCTGAACCACCCGAAGGCGACGCTCGCGGTGTCGGTGCTCGCGCTGGTCGCTCTCGCGCTGCCCACGTTCGGCATGAAGCTGCAGAACACCGGCATCGACGACTTCCCGCGCTCGATGCCCATGATGCAGACCTACGACCGCATGACCGCCGCGTTCCCGAACAAGCACGTCTCCAGCGAGATCTACGTCGTCGCCCCGGCCGGCCGGAACGCCGAGGCGCGCGCCGCGCTGGAGCAGGCCGTCGCCCGCACCGGCACCAGCGCCCTGTTCACCCACGACACCCAGCCCGCCGACATCAAGGCGTCCGCCGACGGCCGCGCGTTCCGCGCCAAGGTGACCGCGCCGTTCGGGAGCACCAGCAAGCAGGCCAAGGACGCGCTGAAGGAGCTCCGCGACACGATCCTGCCGCAGACCGTCGGGAAGGTCTCCGGCGCCGAGTTCGCGGTGGCGGGGGAGACCGCGGACAACCTCGACTACGCGCAGCACGTCAAGGACAAGCTCCCGCTGGTCATCGGGTTCGTGCTGCTGCTGACCTTCGTGATGATGGCGTTCACGTTCCGCTCGGTGGTCGTCGCCCTCACCGCGATCGCGATCAACCTGCTGTCCGCCATGGCAGCGTTCGGCCTGCTGGTGGCGGTGTTCCAGCACACCTGGGCGGAAGGCCTCCTCGACTTCACGTCCAACGGCACGGTGATCGCCTGGCTTCCGCTGTTCCTCTTCGTGGTCCTGTTCGGACTGTCCATGGACTACCACGTGTTCGTCGTCAGCCGGATCCGCGAGGCGGCGCTGACCGGGATGCCGACGAAGAAGGCGGTGGAACGCGGGATCACCGGCTCCGCCGGCGTGGTCACCAGCGCGGCGATCGTCATGGTGTCGGTGTTCGCGGTGTTCGCGACGCTGAGCATGATGGACATGAAGCAGATGGGCGTCGGCCTCGCCGCCGCGGTGCTCATCGACGCGATCGTGGTCCGCATCGTGGTGCTGCCCTCGCTGATGGTGCTGCTCGGGCACCGCAACTGGTGGCCGTCGAAGATGCCCCGGGGCGTCGAGGACGGGCCGCGGCACCGGATGACCGACCGGCCGACCGTGCCGACGCCGCTCGGCTGACCTCCACGGAGAACGGGCCTGGGGCCGCGACGGGAAACCGCCGCGGCCCCAGGCCCGTTCGCGTGCCGCCTACTGCTCGCGGATGCCCCACGGCGAGCCGTACGCGTTGAGCATGTCCAGGAACGGCCGCGCCGGCAGTGCCTCCGGGCCGAGCACCCCGGCGCCCGACCACGTGCCGTTCGCCAGCAGTTCGAGCGCGACGACCGGGTTGATCGCGGTCTGCCACACGACCGCCTGCGAGCCGTACTCCGCCATCGACCACTGGTTGTCGACCACGTGGTACAGGTACACCTCGCGGGGCGCGCCGTCCTTGACGCCCTTGACCCACGTGCCGGCGCACGTCTTGCCGTGCATGCGCTCGCCGAGCGTCGCCGGGTCGGGCAGGCACGCGGCCACCACGTCGCGCGGGGAGACCCGCACGCGGCCCGCGTCGGAGCCGACCTCGACCGGCGCGGTGCGGTCCAGGCCCAGCTTGTGCAGGGTCTTGAGCACCTCGATGAACTCGTCGCCCAGCCCGTACTTGAAGGTGACCCGCTCGGCGTCGACCCAGCGCGGCATGAGGAGGACCTCCTCGTGCTCGACGTTGACGCACTCGACCGGGCCGATGCCCTCGGGGAAGTCGAACACCTCCGGCTCGCTGAACGGCGGCGTGGTGAACCAGCCGCGGTCCTTCTCGTACACGACCGGCGGGTTGAGGCACTCCTCGATGGTCGTCCAGATGGAGAACGACGGCGCGAAGTCGTAGCCGTCCACGGTCAGGTTCGCGCCGTCGCGGACGCCGAGCTCCTCGATCTCGTCGAACAGCTCGTCCGCGGCGTAGCGCGCGAAGACGTCGGACAGCCCCGGCTCGACGCCGATGCCGACCAGCGCGAGGCGCCCGGCCTCCTCCCACTCGCCGGCCAGCGCGAACTGCTCGTCGCCGAGCTTCACGCCGGTCAGCTCGTGCGGCTTCTCGGGGTGCGGGTACGACAGCGACATCGCCATGTCGAGGTAGTGCGCGCCCGACGCCAGCGCGGCCCGGAACAGCGGCATGACGAAGCGCGGGTCGGTCGCGTTCAGCAGGACGTCGCAGCCGTACGCGGCGAGCAGCGCCCGCACCGCGGCCTCGTCGGAGGCGTCCACCTGGGCGGCGCTGAACCGGGTGTCGCCGGGCGCCGCGGCGGCCTTGGCGGCCCGGTCCGCGTCGTAGTCCGCCACCACCATGTGGGTGAAGAAGTCCCGGCGCGCCGCGATCTTGACCACGGCCGAACCGACGCCGCCCGCTCCCACCAGCAGGATCCGCATGAGAAAGCACTCCCGATCATGGATGAACGCGATGTTCATCACCACTGAACAACTTGTTCAGTGACGCTATCAGGTCGCCGCGCCACCTCCGGCCCGCGGCCGGCCGGGTGGTTGCCCGGCGGATCCGGTGATCGCTACTTTCCCGTTTGTGCACATCGGAGAACGGGTCCGCGACTACCGCCGCATGCGCAGACTGACTCTCCGTCAGCTCGGCGCGGCCGCGGGCGTCAGCGCGAGCTTCCTCAGCCAACTGGAGAACGGCCGCACCGACGCCAGCGTCGGCACGCTGCGCCGGCTCGCCACCGCCCTCGGCGTCGCGGTCGCCGACCTCATCGAGACCGGCGCGCCGGCCGCCCACCGCGTGCTGCGCCGCGCCGACCGGCCCGAGGCGGGCCTCGGCCTCGGCGCCCGCAAGTTCATGCTCACCCGGCCGCCGCTGCGACACCTCGAGGTCTACTCGGCGGAGTTCGAGCCCGGCGGTTCAACGGGCGAGGACGCGTACACCCACGGCGACGCGCAGGAGCTGGTGCTCGTGCTGCGCGGCAGCGCGCGCGTCCAGATCGGCGGTGAGGAGCATCACCTGGAGGAGGGCGACAGCGTCGAGTACTCCACCTCGGTGCCGCACCGCCTCGTGAACCCCGGACCGGGTCCGGCCGAGGTGCTGTGGATCATCAGCCCGCCCACGCCCGACGCGGTTCCGGACCCCCTCCCGGCCCCCGGATCCGACGTCCGGGAGACCTCAGCCCGCAGGTCCTGACAGCCTGTCTGTTGACGGTCGGGCCTCGGACAAAACCGGCAACCTCCGGTTTCGCCGCAGGTCAGGACCCGGGTTATGGTCTCGCCTCGTGTACCAAGGAACTGTGCGGGACCGTGTGGCGGGCCCGAAAGATAAGGGGCTCGGCGGAGGATCGCTCGGCCTGCTCGGCAGCACCGTCATCGGCCTCTCCTCGGTGGCCCCGGTCTACGCCCTGACCTCCACCCTCGGCCCCACCGCGGGCGAGGTCGGCGTGCACCTGCCCGCCATCTTCCTCGCCGGCTTCCTGCCGATGCTGCTCGTCGCGTTCGCCTACCGCGAGCTCAACCGGCGCATCCCCGACTGCGGCACGTCCTTCACGTGGACGGTCAAGGCGTTCGGCCCCTGGGTCGGCTGGATGTGCGGCTGGGGCATGATGCTCTCCACCGTCATCGTGCTCGCCAGCCAGGCCGGCGTCGCCACCTCGTTCCTCTACCTGACCGCGGGGGAGGCCACCGGCAGCGACTGGATCTCCTCGCTCGACGACAACAAGCCGCTGCACGTGCTGACCTGCCTGGTCGTGATCGCCGTCGCGACCGCGCTCAGCTGCCGCAAGATGAGCGACGGCAAGGCCCTCCAGTACGGCCTGGTCTTCTTCCAGATGGCCGTGCTCGTGGTCTTCACGGTCATGCTGTTCGTGCGCATAGGCCAGGGCGGCACGCCCGGCTCGCTCGACTTCTCGTGGTCCTGGCTCAACCCGGCCAGCGGGTTCTCGTTCGCGGCGTTCACCGCCGGCCTGTCGCTGTCGATCTTCATGTACTGGGGCTGGGACACGTCGCTCTCCGCCAACGAGGAGACCGCCGGCAGCACCCACACGCCCGGCCGCGCCGCACTGCTCTCGATGGTCGTCCTGGTGCTGTCCTACGTGCTGTGCGGCGTCGCCGCCCTCATGTACGCCGGCACCGGCTCCTCCGGCCTCGGCCTCAACAACGCCGAGACCCAGGACAACGTCTTCGCCACCCTCGCCAACCCCGTGATGGGCTCGGGCCTCGGCCTGCTGCTGTTCCTCGCGGTGCTCGCGAGCTCGGCCGGCAGCCTGCAGACCACGTTCATCCCCGGCGCCCGCACGCTGCTGGCGATGAGCGCGTACGAGGCGCTGCCCGCGCGCTTCGCGTCCGTCCACCCGCGGCTGAAGACGCCCGTCTTCGCGACGGTGATCCAGGGCGTCGCCACCGGGATCTTCTACGCGGTCCTGACCTTCGCCAGCGAGAACTTCCTCGTCGACGCCATCTACGCGCTCGGCCTGATGATCTGCTTCTACTACGCGCTCACCGCGTTCGCGTGCGCCTGGTACTTCCGCCGCGAGGCCACCGCCTCGGTGCGCGACTTCACGGTCAAGTCCGCGATCCCGGTCGTCGGCGGCATCATGCTCAGCGCCGTCTTCCTCAAGACGCTGTACGACATCTGGGACCCGGAGTACGGCAGCGGCTCGCAGATCCTCGGCATGGGCAGCGTGTTCGTCATCGGCGTCGGCCTGCTGCTGCTCGGCGTGTTCGTCATGCTCGCGCTGAACGTCTACTACCCCGCCTTCTTCCGCGGCGAGACGCTGAACGCCGAGACCGAGGTCATCACCGAGGAAGCGCTGCTCGACTGACGGCGACCGCCGGTCACGTGTGCGGCATGACATCTGTCATGCCGCACACGCGCGCGGCGGCACTGCCGACCGCGCCTTGTGCGGCGCGATCGTAGAGCCATGACAGCCACCACAGTCCCCGCGACCGACAGCGCGCGCACCACCCACCGCGCCGCCGTCGCGTTCCGGGGCGTCACCAAGGCGTACGGCACGGTCCGCGCCGTCGACGGCCTCGACGTCGAGCTGCTGCCCGGCCAGACCGTGGCACTGCTCGGCCCCAACGGCGCCGGCAAGTCCACGACCCTCGACCTGCTGCTCGGCCTGCGCCGCCCCGACCAGGGCGAGGTCGAACTGTTCGGCGTCAGCCCGCGCGAGGCCATCGAGCGCGGCCTGGTCGGCGCCATGCTGCAGAGCGGCGGGCTCATGGAGGAGGTCCGGGTCCGCGAGCTCGTCGGGCTCGCCTGCGACCTGCACCCGCGCCCGCACCCGGTCGACGAGGTGCTGTCCCGCGCCGGGCTCGCCGACATCGGCGACCGGCTCGTCAACAAGCTGTCCGGCGGCCAGGCGCAGCGCGTCCGCTTCGCGCTCGCCACCGCGGGCGCGTCCGACCTGATCGTGCTCGACGAGCCGACCACCGGCATGGACGTCAGCGCCCGGCAGGCCTTCTGGGCGACCATCCGCGAGCAGGCCGACCAGGGCCGCACCGTCCTCTTCGCGACGCACTACCTGGAAGAGGCCGACGAGGTCGCCGACCGCATCCTCGTCCTGCACCGCGGCCGCATCCTCGCCGACGGCACCGCCGCCGAGATCAAGGCCCGCGCGGGGGCCCGACGCGTCACCTTCGACCTCGACGCGGCGGACCTGGCCTCCGACGCCGGCAGCCGGCTGTCCGCACTGCCGGCGCTGACGGCGTTCGACGTGTCGGGCCGCACCGTCCGCATCCAGTCCTCCGACGCCGACGCGACCGTCCACGCGGTGTACGCGCTCGGCCTCTACCCCCGCAACCTCGAAGTGGCCGGGCTCGGCCTCGAACAGGCCTTCATCGCCATCACCGACGCCGCCACGGCCGAGGAGCGCGACGCCGCGACCGCTGAGGAGGCGGCCCGATGAACACCCTCATCCGCCTGGAGATCGCGCGCACCCTGCGCAACAAGAAGTTCATGTTCTTCTCGCTGCTCTACCCGGCCGGGCTGTTCCTGGCCATCGCCGGCAGCGCGGACCCGAACGACAAGGTGTCCGGCACCAACCTCACCCTGACGCTCTACTACACCGTCGCGATGGCGTCGTTCGGCGCGCTCACCTCGGTGCTCGTCGGCAACAGCGAGCGGATCGCCAAGGAACGCGAGCAGGGCTGGGTGCGGCAGCTCCGACTCACCACGCTTCCGGGACGCGGCTACGTCATCGCCAAGGTCGCCTCGGCGGCCGTGGTCAGCCTGCCGTCCATCCTCATCGTGTTCGGGCTCGCCGCGACCGCCAAGCACGTGCGGCTCGAAGCGTGGCAGTGGCTCGCGCTCACCGGGTCGATCTGGGCCGGGAGCATGGTCTTCGCGGCGCTCGGTGTGGCCATCGGGTACCTGGTCTCCGGCGATGCCGTCCGCCCGGTCACCATGATCATCTACTTCGGGCTGTCGATCCTGGGCGGACTGTGGTTCCCGACCACCGGGTACCCCGAGTGGCTCAACGACGTCGTCCGTTGGCTGCCGACGCACGCGTACGCTGCCATCGGCCGGGCGATCGAGGTCGGCGACGCGCCCGCGGCCTCCGACGTGGCGGTCATGGTCGGCTACCTCCTGCTCTTCACCGGCGGGGCGGCTTGGCTGTACCGCAAGGACACGCTGAAGGCCTGAGACGGGGGGCAGGCATCAACGACGACGAAGGCACGGGAACGGAACGGTGAACACGGTGGCCGACGAACGCTGGAACCGCTGGACACCGTTCGCCTCGCGCATGACCGCGAACGCGTTGCGCGAGACCGAGGCCGACCGGGTGTCCATCGGCCAGGCGCCCGAGAACCGGCAGCAGGCCGTCGTCAAGCTGCTGTGGATCGGCATCTGGCTCGCCTATCTCGGCGCGCCTGTGAGTGACCTCGTGCACGACAACCACACCTTGTTCGCGGACATCGTGGGCTGGACCGGGCTCGTGGTGTTCGTCGGCTGCTACTTGGTGCTGGTCTTCCGCAACACGTCCAAGGCGATGATCGCTCGGGAGATCCTCGGGCCGCTGGTCGTGCTCGTGGCGCTTGCGCTGGTGCTCTCGCTGACTCTCGGTGCCGCGTGGCTCGTGCTGTTCGTGTACGTCGCGGTCGGTTGCGGGGCGGTGTTGCCGGGACGGCTCGCGCGCTGGGCTGTGCTGGGGACCGTGCTGCTGCTCCTCGCGGTCGGCAGCATCACCGAGGCGGCACGGGACTTCCTGCCCGCGCTGCTGGTGCCTGCGCTTCTCGGCGGGTTCGCGATGATCGGCGTACGGCAGCTCGTCCGCACCACCGCCGAACTCCGGCAGGCCCGGGCGACCGTCGCCCAGCTCGCGGCGAACGAGGAACGTCTCCGGCTCGCCCGCGACCTGCACGACCTGCTCGGCCACTCGCTCTCGCTCATCACGCTCAAGTCCGAGCTCGCCGGGCGCATGCTGCCCGACCATCCCGACAAGGCCGCGCGCGAGGTCGCCGACATCGAACGGGTCAGCCGCCAGGCGCTGGTCGATGTCCGTGAGGCCGTTACCGGTTACCGACGGCCTACGCTTCCCGGCGAACTCGCCGGGGCCCGTACGGCGTTGACCGCTGCCGGTGTCGCTGCTCGGTTGCCTGCGGATGTCGACGCCGACCACGGGCTCGACGCCGAGGGGGAGGCCGCGCTGGCGTGGGCTCTGCGTGAGGCTGTCACCAACGTGGTTCGGCACAGTGGGGCCGACCGCTGCACTGTGGCGTTGACGCGGCGTGAGACGCTCGACGGGCCTGTTCTCGAGCTGGCGGTGGAGGATGACGGGCAGGGGGGCGGCGGTTCGACGTATGGGAACGGGCTCACCGGCCTCTCCGAGCGGCTTTCCGACGTCGGGGGGACGCTCGACGCCCGACCGGGGAAGCTGGGTGGGTTCGCCCTGGTCGCCCGCGTGCCCCTACCCTCGACGCCATGATCAGGGTGCTGCTCGCCGAGGACCAGGCCATGGTGCGGGAGGCGCTGGCGGCGCTCCTCGAGCTCGAACCCGACATCCGTGTCGTCGCCCAGGCCGCTCGGGGTGACGTTGTTGTGGACGCGGTCCGGGCCAACGACGTCGACGTCGCCCTGCTGGATATTGAGATGCCGGGGATGAGCGGGCTCGACGCGCTCGGTGTCCTGCGGGCGTCGTTCCCCGACCTCAAGATCGTCATCCTGACCACGTTCGGACGACCGGGCTACCTGCGTCGGGCCATGGAGTCGGGGGCGGACGCGTTCCTCGTGAAGGACGCGCCGGCGGCCCAACTCGCCGCGGCCATACGGCGCGTCCTCGCGGGGGAGAGGGTCATCGACCCCGCCCTGGCCGCGGCGGCGCTTGCCGACGGGGCGAGTCCGTTGACCGACCGCGAACGGGATGTCTTGCGGGCTGTCGGCTCGGGGTCGACCAACGACGAGATCGCGGCGGGGTTGCATTTGTCGTCGGGGACGGTGCGGAACTATCTGTCCACGGCGATGCAGAAGACCGGGGCGCGGAACCGGGCCGAGGCCGCGCGGCTCGCGGCGGACAAGGGCTGGCTTTAGCGGGGTCTGGTTCGCTTTCGGTGGCCTGACGCCCCTCCCGCTCTTTGATTTTCGCGCGGACGGCCCGCGCGTCAAGGCGCGGTGTCTCTGACGCGGGTCAGGTGACCTGTTTTGGGTTCGAGGGGGCGCCTTGACCCGCGAGCCGTCCGCGCTGAACACCTCGCAACTAGCGGGAGGGGCGCGGGGTGTGAAGGTGCTTTGTTTCGTTTCCCCGCCGGGCTGCGGTTTGCGTGGGGTGCGGTGCGGTTTTGTTGCGGGTTTTGTTGCGCTGCCGGGTTGGCGTTCCAGCGTGGGGCGCGCGGGCCCGACCCCCCATCACTTTGCCGTCACGTATGCGAATCACCAGAACTCCCTCATTCGGGGGTGTTCGCGTCACACTTGCGTCACCGGCTACATGTGGGTGCCGCCGTCGATGCGGATTTCGGTGCCGGTGACGAAGGCGCCGTCGTCGGAGGCGAGGGCGGCCACGATGCCGGCGATCGCCTCTGGGCCGGCGAAGCCGAATTCGGAGCCGGAGGGGTTCAGGGCGGGCATCAGTTTGGAGAACAGCCGCATGTCGGCGTCTTCCGGGATGCCCGGGCCTCGGTTCTGGCCGCTGGCTCCTGAGGCGTCGGTCATGCCGCTGCTGATCGAACCCGGGGCGACGGCGACCGCGCGCAGGCCCTGGGCGGCGTATTCGAGGGCGATCGCGTGGGTGAAGGACTGCACGCCGCCCTTGCTCGCGGCGTAGGCGGCCATGTACGGGTGGGCGAACGCGGCCGACGTGGAGCTGAAGTTCACCACCACGCCGCGGCCCGAGGCCAGGAGTGCGGGCAGGGCCTCGCGGGTCATCAGGAACGTGCCGGTCAGGTTGACCCGGATGACCTGGTTCCAGTCGCCCAGCGGCATGGCCGCCGTGTGCGCGGAGCGCAGGATGCCCGCCGCGTTGACCAGGACGTCGAGCCCGGCGAGGCGTTCCATCGCGGCGGGTACGGCCGTCGTCACCGAGGCCTCGTCGCCGATGTCGACGACCTGCGTGCTGAGCCGCTCGCCGTGGCCCGCCTCGTTGGCCTTCGCCGCGGTGTCCTCGAGGCCCGGGGCGGCGATGTCCATCGCGGCCACGGTGCAGCCCTCGGCGAGCAGCCGGAGGACGGTGGCCTGCCCGATGCCGGACCCGCCGCCGGTGACGAGCGCCTTGCGGTCGGTGAAGCGGTTCATGGTCGTTCCTTCGTGCCGGGGTCGGGCCGCTGCCGTGAGGCGAGCAGTGCGATGTCGTCCTCCGCGCCGGGCGCGAGCGCGTCCAGGACGGTGTCCAGGAGTTCCTCGAGGCCGGTGTCGCGGGGCAGGTCCAGTCCGGTCAGGCGGGCGAGGGAGGCGTCGATGTCCTCGCCGCGGCGTTCGACCAGGCCGTCGGTGTACATCAGCAGGACGGGGCCTGCGGGCGCAGGCACGGTGGTCGCGCTGTAGCCGCCGATGTTGGTGCCCAGCGGCGGGCCGGCGGGCACGTCGAGGAGGCGGACGCGGCCCGCCTCGACGAGGGCCGGCGGCAGGTGGCCGGCGTTGGCGAACACCCATTCGCCGGCGGCCGGGTCGAGGATCGCCAGGAGGCAGGTCGCCGCGCGCTCGAACCCCGCGGCGGACACCATGGGGTCGAGCCGCGTGAGTATGTCGTGGGGTGCGAGGTCGGTGTCGGCGAGGGCTCGCAGCATGGACCGGTAGTGGCTCATCGCGACGGCGGCCTCGACGCCGTGGCCCATGACGTCGCCCATGACCTGGAGGGTGCGGCCGCCCGACAGCGGGATCGCGTCGAACCAGTCGCCGCCCACGAGCACACTGGACCCCGCCGGGCGGTACCTCGACGCGATCTCCAGGTCGAGCTGGGGAACCTGCGGCTCGGTCAGCAGCGCCTGCTGGAGTTCCAGGGCGATCGCGTGCTGGTGCGTGTAGTGCACGGCGCTGTCGAGTGCTACCGCTGCCCGGCCGGTGAGCTCACGCGCGGCGACCGCGTCCTGGGCGTCGAAGCCGGGGGAGCCGCCGGCCCGCAGGATGGTCATCGTGCCGATCGCGTGCCCACGCGCGGACAGTGGCACGACCATGCCCGAGTGGGCGCCCGCCGCGCGGTAGAAGGCCAGGCGCGAGGCGTTCGGCGCCGCGCGTTCCAGGACCTCGTCGGTCGCGAAGTTCTCCACCACAACGGAGCCGGACGCCAGGCAGCGGTGGATCGCCGAGCCCTCCTGGAAGTCGATCATGTCGCCCGGCTGGTCGACCGCGTCCGCGACCGAGCGCAGCCGGGGCGTCGCGGCCAGCGCCGCGCGCATCAGCCGCAGGACGCCGTGCGGGGTGGTGTGGACCGGCGCCTCGTGGTCGGGCGGGAACACGTCCACGGCGGCCAGGTCGCCGAGCAGCGGCACCGCGAAGTCGGCCAGCTCGGCGCAGGTGGTCTCCATGTCCAGGGTGGTGCCGATGCGCTGGGCCGCGTCGTCGAACATCGCCAGCTGCCGGCTGGTCTGCTCCAGCTCGGCGTGCGCCCGGTGCGCTTCGCTCACCTCGACGACGACACCCGCGACGCCCAGCACGACGCCGTTGACCTCGATGCGGTGGTAGACGCCTGACCAGTAGCGGCGGCCGTACGGCGACTCGGCGCGGGTCTGGCCGCTGGTCAGGATCTCGCGAGGACGGCCGTCGGCGAGGAGCGCGCGCAGCTGGTCCATGCCCGCGTCGAGGCCGGGGAGCACGTCGGCGATCGTGCGGCCGATGTGCTCGGCGGCCGGCACGCCGTTCATGCGGGCGAGCGCCGGGTTCACGTAGGCGTAGCGCAGGTTCCGGTCCAGGACGCCGACGCCTGCGGGCGTGCCGTCGAGCAGCAGCGCGAGCATGCGCTGGTCGACCCACGGCAACGCACCCGATGACACCGGAGCCCCTTCCCGGGGGCCGGACCCCGCGCCGAGGCGCGCCGCGGTGCCGACCGCCCGAGATTCCATCGTCGGCCGGGCAGGGCGTACCCGCACGCCGTCGCGCCCGAACGGGTTGGCGGGGCGCGTGTCGGTCAGCCCGTCGTGGCCTTGCGGTAGGTGTCGAGCCAGGCCGGGAACGCCGTCAGGTCGGCCAGGACGGCGTCGGCGCCCGCGGCCGCGAGGTCGGCGGCCGAGATCGGCCCGGTGGCCACCGCCACCGACACGGCGTCGGCGGCCCGCGCGCCGCGCACGTCGCCGAGGTGGTCGCCGACGTACACCGACGCCCCGTGTTCGCGCAGCGCGGCGGCCTTGCCGTCGCTCCACAGGCCGCCGACCACCTCGTCGACCTCCAGGGCGAGGTGGTCGATGTGGAGCCGGGCCTGGGGCTGGTTCTTCGCGGTCACCACGATCGACCGGCCGCCGTGGCGGCGCACGGCGGCGAGCGCCTCGTGCGCCCCCGGCAGGGCGACCGTGCTGGTGATGGCCAGTTCGCCGTAGAACTCGCGGTAGCGCTTCGCGACCGCCGGGATGTCCTCGCGCGGGAACCACTCCGCCAGTTCCTGCTCGAGCGGCGGGCCCAGCCGCGAGACGACGAGGTCGGCGTCGACGAACACGCCCGTCTCCGCGGACAGCGCGCGGAACGCCCTGGCGATGCCGACGCGGCCGTCGATCAGCGTCATGTCGAGGTCGAAGCCCACCACGAAGCCGGCGTCGGCGTCGTTCGGGCCCGGCACGGTACCGCTGTTCACGAGGCTCACCCTCGGCACACTAGTCGTTCGAAGATTCTTTCGAATGTGGTGGTCGGACCGATGAGTCCGCGCGGTCCCGGGAGTCTGCACTTGTGCAGGCCGCCGTCCCGGGTAGGGGCGGCGCACGTCGGACCCCCGGAGGGACCATGCTGAACACCGCCCCCGTCGCAGGCGCACCGATCTGGCTCGACCTGGGCTCGCGCGACATCCCGGCCGCCACCGCGTTCTACCGCGCCGTCCTGGGGTGGGAGTACGTCTCCGCCGGCCCCGAGGCCGGCGGCTACGGCATGTTCACGGTCGACGCCAAGAACGTCGCCGCCATCGGCCCGCTGACCGAGGAAGGCGCCAGGTCCGCCTGGACGATCTACTTCCAGACCCCGGACGCCGAGGCCACCACCAAGGCCGTCGAACAGGCCGAGGGCACCGTCCGCATGCCGGCCATGGACGTCATGGGCCTCGGGTACATGGCCCACTACACCGACCCGACCGGCGGCGACTTCGCCGTCTGGCAGCCCGGCCTCAACGGCGGCGTCGACCTGGTCAACGCGCCCGGCGCGCTCACCTGGACCGAGCTGTTCACCGGCGACGTCGGCGGCGCCGGCGACTTTTACCGCGAGGTCCTCGGCTGGACCTACTCCGACGCGCCCATCCCCGGCCTGACCTACCTCGTGGTCGCCACCGGCACCGGCGACGGCGACCGCCGCCAGGGCGGCGTCACCACCGGCTCCGGCGCGGCCGTCCCGGTGGGCTGGCACCCGTACTTCGAGGTCGCCGACTGCGACGCGGCCGTCGCCGCGGTCACCGCCCACGGCGGCAGCGTCGTCACGCCGGTCGACGACAACCCCGCGATCGGCCGCTTCGCGCTGGTCGCCGACCCCGAGGGCGCCCGCTTCGCGGTCATCACCAGCGCCCCCGTCCCGGCCTGAACCGCACCCGCACACGACGAACGGCCCCGCCCGCCCGGTGTGTTCCGGGCGGGCGGGGCCGCGTTGGAGCGTCGGGACTCAGTGCTGGCCCGGCTGGTCCTCCCACGGCGCCCGCACCGGGTCCTGGTACGCCTGCGCGCCGCCGCCGTACATGCCGTGGTTCGGCAGCGCCTGCCCCGGCGTCGGGTACGCGGTCTGCTGCCCCGGCTGCTGCGGGTACCCGCCCTGCTGGCCCGGCACCTGGCCCGGGGCCTGCCCCGGGTTCTGCGCCTGCTGCTGCGCCGCGTAGCGCACGTCGTTGTACGACGGGGCGCCCAGCGGACCGCGCGACTCCGCGGCCTGCCGCCACTGCTGCTCGTTCCAGCCGTCGCTGGTGATCTGGCCCGCCGTCACCTGCACCGCCTGGGTGAACACCCCGCGCAGCGCGGGGTCCTGGATCCGGTCCAGGCCGAACAGCGCGACCTCGCCGAGCCCCGGACCACCCGGGACCGCCTGCGAGATGTGCTGCAACTGCTGAGGGTCGCGCACCTGGTTCCACAGGTAGAACATCGACTGGTCGTTCAGTGGCGACTGCAGCTTGTCGTACCGGGTGAAGAGGAAGAACAGCATCGTCGCGCACCCGAGGGTGCCGAGCAGCACGAGCGCGAGGTTGCCGATCCACAGCCCCGTGTGGTGGGTCGGCGAGCCGGCCAGCGGCTTGATGAACAGGCCCGCGATCGCGACCAGCGGCGCGATCCACAGCGCCAGGCGCACGGTGCCCAGGTTCGCGGTGTGCTTGGCCGGATTCAGCAGACCCTGCTGGAACAGCCGGTCGCGCAGCGCCCGGATCGACCCGTGCCCCGCGACCACCACACGCGCGCCCGCGACCGTCGCGTTGCCGCCCGCCCCGCGCACCGCCGCGTCCACGGCCGCGCCGTACATGTCGCCGCCGCCCGCGCCCTGGCCGGGAGCGATCCGCCCGTCCGGCGCGATCTGGACCTCACCGCGCGCCCGCGCGGCCAGCAGCGCGACGTCGGCCGCGCGGCCGGGACCACCCGCGAGGAACGCGAGGTGGTACAGGTCCAGCGAGCCCGTCTCGGGCGCGACCACCCGGCGGGCCTTGCCGGCCTTCATCACGCCACGCGCGTACACGCCAACCGCGGCGAAGAGCACCACGCTGACAATGAGCCACACCATGGCTGTCACCCCCTTCTCGAATGCGAACACGATCCCATGTCCGGAGCCCTGCCGCAGTGCCGGGAGGCGACTGATGAGGACTCCGCGACGATCATGCCCCCGACGTGTCGACGCGCGTTCACCCGGTGTTCCCCGGAGGCCCCGCAACCGTGCGGATGCGCGGCGCGGATAAGTCCGTTGCCGAGCCAAACGCGCCGCAGTAACTTGGCGCGGCGGCGTGCCGGACTCGGTGCGCGCACACGCGGGCGACGCGGCGACGGCTGGACGACAGCAGCCCGGGCGGCGGCCCCGGACCCGGGCGGTGGAGGGCTGCGGCCATGACGGCGGACATCGGAACGGCCGGCCCCGAAACCGGCGCCGACACCGACGCCGACCCCGAACGACCCCGCGGTCGCGACCTGTTCGCCGACCGCAGGTTCACCGCCCTGTTCCTCGCCCGCACCATCTCGGTCCTCGGCTCAGGGTTCGGGCCCGTCGCCCTCGCGTTCGGCGTCCTCGATCTGCCGGACGCGAACGCCACGACGCTCACCGTCGTACTCGCCGCGCAGGCCGTGCCCGAGGTGCTGCTCCTGCTGTTCGGCGGCGTCGTCGCCGACCGCTTCCCGCGCTCGCGCGTCATGACCGGCGCCGAACTGCTGTCCGCCGCCGCGTTCGGCGCGCTCGCCGCGATGTTCGTCACCGGGTACGCGCCGATCCCGCTGGTCGCCGCCTTCGCCGCGATCACCGGCATCGCCATCGCGATGTTCTTCCCCGCCCTGACCGGCGTCGTGCCCGAAGTCGTCCCCGAGGACCGGCTGCAGACCGCCAACGGCGTGCTGCGCATGGGCGTCAACGCCGCCAAGGTGCTCGGTCTCGCGTTCGCCGGCGGCACCGTCGCGCTGGTCGGGCCCGGCTGGGCGCTCGCAGTGAACGCCGGCTGCTTCGTAGCCTCGGCCGTACTGCTGGCGAGCCTGCGGCTGCCCGCCGTCACGGTCCGCGGCGAGAGCTCGATGCTCGACGAACTGCGCGAGGGCTGGGTCGAGTTCAGGTCGCGGCAGTGGCTGTGGGCGATCGTCCTGCAGTTCGCGTTCGTCATCGGCGCGCTGCAGGCGGTCCTCGGCGTCCTCGGCCCGGTCATCGCCAAGGCCGACCTGGGCGGCGCGACGGGCTGGTCGGTCGTGCTCGGCGGCGAGGCGGTCGGCATGTTCGCGGGCGTGTTCATCGCGATCCGGATCCGGCCGCGCCGCCCGCTGCTGGTCGCCACGCTGATGGTGTTCGTGCCCGCGGTGCCCCTCGTGCTGCTGGGCGTCCACGCGCCGCTGGTCGCGATCGCCCTCGGGTCGGTGCTGCTCGGCGCCGCGTTCGACGTGTTCGGCGTGCTGTGGGAGACCACCATGCAGCGCGAGATCCCGCGTGAGGCGCTGTCCCGGGTCAGCGCCTACGACGCGCTCGGCTCCTTCATGTTCGGCCCGCTCGGCCTCGTGCTCGCGGCGCCGCTCGCGGAGGCGATAGGGCCGCACCGCGCCGTGCTGGCGTGCGCCGCGGTCGTCGTCGTCGCGACCGCGGGCGCCCTGCTGTCCCCGGACGTGCGGCGGCTCAGCGCGCCGGGCGCCGCGGCGGCGCGTCCGGCTCCGGAGCCGGAGGCTGCAGCCGCGCGGTGACCGCGATGCGGTTGAGCGCGTTCGTCACCGCGACGGTCAGGATCAGGTTCCCCAGCTGCTGCGGCCCGAAGTGCCGCTCGGCGTCGTCGTACACGTCGTCCGGCACACCGTCGGGACCGAGCCGGGTGACCGCCTCGGTGAGCGCCAGCGCGGCCCGCTGCGACGCGGTGAACAGCGGCGACTCGCGCCAGCCGGCCAGCTGGTGCAGCCGCTGCTCGGGCTCGCCCAGCCGGCGCGCCTCGCGGGAGTGCCGCTCCAGGTGCAGCGCGCAGCCGTTCATCTGGGACGTGCGCAGCTTGACCAGTTCGCGCAGCCGGTCGTCGACCAGGCCGTCGCGGCGGATCAGGCTGTCCAGCCGGGCCAGCGCCTGGTAGCCGCCGGCCGCCGCGGCGGGCAGGTCGATGCGCTGCCGGTACGGCGGTGTCTCCATGCCCTCGGCCCCGCGCGTCACGCGGCGTACGGGCGGAGCTCGCGGCCGCGCCGCAGCGTGACCGCCCACCAGGCCACGCGGTCGAGCATCGTCTCCGCGGCCGCGTCGAACGGCGCGGGCCGGTGGGTCAGCGTGTCCGTGCCCAGCAGGTTCCACATGGTCGGCAGGACGACCTTGTCCGGCACGGGCATCGCGTGGCAGTCGGCGAACACCGGGCGCAGCAGCTCGATCGCGCGGTTCCCGCCGACCGCGCTGCCGTACGACACGAACCCGACCGGCTTGGCCTGCCACGGCGAACTGTGCCAGTCCACCAGGCGCTTGAGCGAGTTGTGGCACGCGTGCTGGTACTCGGGGGTGACCACGACGTACGCGTCCGCCGCGTCGAGGCGGCGGCGCACGGTGTACGCGGTCGGGGACTCGGGCGGGGCGGGCTTGCGGCCGACCGCGACCGGCAGGTCCACCTCGGCCAGGTCGATCACGTCGATGTCCAGCTCGGCGCGCCGCTCCACCTGACGGATGAACCAGTCCGCGACGACCGTGCCGACCCGGTTGTCCCGCACGCTGCCGATGATGACGGCGAGGCGGAACGTCTCGACACCGAAGTCGGGACGGCGCGGCTGCTCCTGGGTCGTGCTCTCGGTCATGCTTCCTCTCCCAGGTTCGTATCGTTGCAGGTCAACGATCTGGCACCCGGGGGATCGGAACAACGCCAAAGCTTGTAACGACCGGTAAGCCTCGCTTAGTGATCGCGTGCGCGGGCCGCACACGGCCGCACAGGACCGCCGGGGGCGGGCGGCCGCGGCGCCGCGCTCACACGGTGGCCGCCCGCACGCACAGCACGTCGGGCAGGTGCTCGGCGATCCGCGTCCAGTGCGCGCCGCCCTCGCGGCCGACGTACACCTCGCCGGACCGCGTGCCGAAGTACACGCTGGGCTCGGCCGCGTCGTCAAGGCACAGCGCGTCGCGCATCACCGCGGTCCAGAAACCACCGCCCGGCAGGCCGTCCCCGAGCGGCGCCCACGTGCCGCCCGCGTCGTCGCTGCGGTACACGCGGCACCGCCCCTCGGGCGGGAAGCGCATCGCGTCCGCGGTCAGCGGGAACGCGTAGACGGTCTCGGGCCGGTGCGGGTGCACGGCGATCGGGAACCCGAAGTCGCTCGGCAAGCCGTCGGCGATCGACACCCAGGTCGCGCCGCCGTCGTCGCTGCGGTAGACGCCGTGGTGGTTCTGCAGGAAGAGCCGCTCCGGGTACGCCGGATGCCGCGCGATCTTGTGCACGCACTGCCCGAACTCCGGGTACTCGTTGTCCGGCAGGAAGTACGCGCGGATGCCGGTGTTGGACGCGTGCCACGTCTTGCCGTCGTCGGTGGTCCGGTACACGCCGCCGGTCGACATCGCCACCGTCACGTCGCCCGGCTCGGTCGGGTGCGGCAGCACCGTGTGGATCGCCATGCCGCCGAACCCCGGCTCCCAGTGCGGCCGGTGCGGGTGGTCCCACAGGCCGCGCACCAGCTCGAACGACCGGCCGCCGTCTCCGGAGCGGAACAGCGCGGACGGCTCCACCCCCGCGTACACCGTCTCCGGCTCGGCGGGCGGGCCCGGCTGCAGCTGCCACACCCGCTCCACCGACGCGCCCGTGTCCTTCGGGAACGCCACCGTCGCGACGACGGGTTCGCCCCAGCTCGCGCCCAGGTCGTCGCTCGCCGCCACAGCCGGGCCGAAGTGCTCGCTGACCACGCCCGCCAGCAGCCGCACCTGGCCGCCCCCGACCGCCGGCCGGGTGTCGATCAGCACCGAGTACACGCCGGTCATCGGGTGGTGCGGGCCGGTGAACTCCCAGCCCGCGCCGCCGTCGTGCGAGCGGCCCAGCCAGAGCCCCTTGCGGGTTCCGACGGCCAGCAGAAGGGATTCGGACATGGCGGCCTCCGAGGACGTCCGGGCAACCCCCGTACCTGTCGCACGCTACGCCGCGCCGCCCGGACCCGCCTACGCGAACCGGCCGGATTCTCTCGAACGAGTGAACGACCCGCACGCTGTTCGACCGGGCGACCGGGCGGCCGGGCGAACCGTCAGGCCGCGACCACGACCGCCGTGCGGTCCAGCACCGGCTGCACCCGCACCGGCCGGGCCTCGTGCCCGCGCGCCGCGAACACGAACACCCGCAGCACCGCGAACCGGCCGATGCCGGCCAGCGCCGACGCGCTCAGGTACACGGCCTGCTCGGTCAGCACGCCCGGCGCCGCGATGACGCCGTGCAGCGCCAGCATCGCCGCGGTGGTGAACACGTAGCTCGCGGCCGCCGTGCCGGTCGACTTGGCGTGCATCCGCCACCCGCGCTCGCCGCTGCGGAACGTCATGCGGCTGTGCAGTTCGTTGGCGACGTAGGTCGACACGACCGTCACGGCCAGGTTCGCGACCGCCAGGGACAGGTACGCCGACAGCGCGACCAGGAGGCCGCTCGCCGCGAGCCCGGTGCCGCCGCCGAACGCCACGAAGCGGAGGAACGAGGCGACGGGACCGTTGCCGGTGACGGTGCTCTTGATCGCGCTGCGTTCCATGCTTCGACTCCTCATCCCCTGGCGGAACCCCGTTGTCCGCCCGCCCCTCGCGACGCCCGGTTTCCCGTCGTCGTGTTCGTCACGACTCTAGAGGCGATATAGGAAAGGTACTTTCCGCAATGCCCCGCGCGCTTCTCCTTTTCCGACTCCCGCGCCGTGCCGAACTCATCGGCGTGGACAACAAAAAACCCCGACCGGGGCATCCCGGTCGGGGGTGTGGGGTGCGGCACATGTGCCGCGGCCGTGTCAGGGGCTGGGCGGGTCGCGGTAGTAGCGCTGTTCGTACACCTGCGCGGCCGCCTGCCGGCGCCGCCTCATCGCGGTCATCACGAACCCGGCGGCGAGGCCGACCGCGCCCCCGATCATGAGGATCGTGCCCAGCACGTCCAGGTCCACCCACGTGGGCTGCCACTCGAGGGCATACCTGAGGATCGCGCCGATGATGATGAGGGCCAGTCCGCCGGCGATGGTCATGAAGACTCCTATCGGTACTCTTCGTACCAATAACCGGAAATCCGGAGAACAATCCGGAAAGCGACCGACCGATTGTTCGACGCGCTCAGCCGGACGTCCGGGCCGACCGGCGCCCCCTGCGGTCCAGCCACGTGGCGAGGCCCGAGAGCAGCATGCACATGCCGATGTAGACGGGCGCGATGACCATGACGACGGGGATGAACGGCAGGCCGTAGTCCAGGTTCGTGGCGACCTGCTTGCCCGCGTACAGGAACTCCTCGTACGAGATCAGGTAGCCCAGCGAGGTGTCCTTCAGCGCCACCACCAGCTGGCTGACGATCGCCGGGAGCATCGTGCGCACCCCCTGCGGGATCAGCACATACGTCATGACCTGCGTCTTCCGCATGCCCAGCGCGTACGCGGCCTCGCGCTGCCCGCGCGGCACCGCGTGCACGCCCGCGCGGAACACCTCGGCGAGCACCGACCCGTTGTACAGCGTCAGCCCGGTGATCAGCGCGACGCGCGGCTCGGTCTTCAGCGCGACGAAGACGAAGAAGATCATCACGAGCACCGGCATCGCGCGGAAGAACTCCACGACCGCCGTGGCCGCCCAGCGCACCACCCGGTGGTCGGACAGCCGGCCCGCGGCCAGCACCGTGCCGAGCGCCAGCGACAGCACCGCCGCCCACACGAACGCCCGCAGCGTGTTGCCCAGGCCGCGCAGCAGCAGGTCCTGGATGCCCTGGTACGTGAAGGGGTTCCACTTGTCGGCGGCGAACTGGCCGGTGTCGACCAGCTTGTAGCCGATCCACGCCAAGATCCCCGCGAAGACGACGAGGGCGAGGATCCCGTAGAGGCGATGCCGGGCGAGCGCCCTGGGGCCGGGCGGGTCGTACAGCGCGGAGGCCTGTTCGACCTTCGCCTTCCCTTTGCGCTCGGGCTCGAGCGTGACGGTCGCGGTCGCGGGGCCGGTCACCGGGCCGGTCATCGCGCCACCTCCCAGTGCTTCTCCATGAGGCCGAACACCAGGCTGATCGACAGCGTGATGATCAGGTAGCCGACGGCGATCCAGACGAAGGTCCACACGATGTTGAAGCCGAGTTCACTCAGCGTGCGGTAGGTGCCCAGCAGTTCGACGACGCTGAAGGCGCCCGCGATCGCCGAGTTCTTCGCCAGCGCGATCATCGTGCTGCCGAGCGGCGGGATCACCGAGCGGAACGCCTGCGGCAGCACGATCAGGCCCAGCGTCTGACCGAACGTCATCCCCAGGCTGCGCGCCGCCTCGCCCTGCCCGGTCGGCACCGTGTTGATGCCGGCGCGCACCGCCTCGCACACGAACGCCGAGGTGTAGCAGCCCAGCGCGAGCACCGCGAACGTGAAGAACGGCAGCACGACGCCGAACCGGGGCAGCCCCAGCACGACGGCGAAGAACAGCAGCGTGAGCGGCGTGTTGCGCAGGATGTTGACCCACACCCCGCCGAACACCCGCATCGGTTTGACCGGCGACACGCGGCACGCCGCCACGAACACCCCCAGCAGCAGCGCCAGGACCGCCGACACCGCGGTCAGCTTGACGGTGCCGAGGAAGCCCTCCCAGTAGGTGTCCCAGTTTTCCGTCAGGACGTTCATCGTGCGGCTCCCGGCCCCAGAGAAGTGACTAGTAGCGGTCGATCGGCGGCGGCGCGGGCGCGGGCACCCCGGACAGGCCGAGCGTCGCGTCGTAGGCGGCCTTCCAGTCGCCGTTCGCCTCGTACTTGGCGAGCGCGTCGTCGATCGCGAGCCGGAACGCGCGGTCGCCCCGGGGCACGCCGATGCCGTACGGCTCCTGCGAGAACGGCTGCCCGGCGATCTTCAGCTGGTCGGGCACCTTGGCGGCGTAGCCCTTGAGGATCGTGTCGTCGGTGCTCACGGCGTCGACCTGGTAGCTGATGAGGTTGTCGACGCACACCGAGTAGCTGTCGTAGCCGACCAGCTGGACGTCGGGGTAGTCCTTCTGCAGCCGCTGGTAGGGCGTCGACCCGGCGACCGAGCAGACCTTCTTCCCGGCGAGGTTTTGCGGCCCGTCGATCTTCTTCTCGTCGGCGCGCACCAGCAGCGACTGCCCGGCCAGGTAGTACGGGCCCGCGAACCCGACGAGCTTCTTGCGGTTGTCGTTGATGGTGTACGTGCCGGCGTAGTAGTCGACCTGGCCGTTCTGCAGCGCCGTCTCGCGGTTCGCGGAGGTGATGGTCTTGAACTCGACGCGGTCCGGGCCGAACCCGAGGTCGGCCGCGATCATCTTGGCGATCTCGACGTCGAAGCCCGAGTAGGCGCCGGTCGCCGGGTCCTGCTGCGCGACGTACGGCTGGTCGGCCTTGGTGCCGACGACCAGCTTCCCGCGCTCCTTGGCGGCCTTCCAGGTCGGCGAGTCGGGCACGTCGGCCGCCCGGTTCACCGGGTACGCCGGCAGCGCGCCCTGGTCGGGCCCCTTGGGCGGCGGCGTGCCGGCCTTGCCGCAGGCCGTCGCCGCGCCGCCCAGCACGAGGACGAGCAGGGCCGCCGCCGCGCCGCGGGCGAGCGCACCGCGCCGGGTGCGTGCGTGCATGCTCCGCCCCCTCAGTGGTGCAGGATCTTGGACAGGAAGTCGCGCGCCCGGTCGCTCTCGGGCGACGCGAAGAACTCGGCGGGCGGGCGGGCCTCGACGATCTGGCCGTCGGCCATGAACACCACGCGGTTCGCGGCGGACCGCGCGAAGCCCATCTCGTGGGTCACCACGATCATCGTCATGCCGTCGGCGGCGAGCGAGCGCATCACCTCGAGCACCTCGTTGATCATCTCGGGGTCGAGGGCCGAGGTCGGCTCGTCGAAGAGCATCACCTTGGGGTCCATCGCCAGCGACCGCGCGATCGCGACGCGCTGCTGCTGGCCGCCCGAGAGCTGCGCGGGGAACTTGTGCGCGTGCTCGGTCAGCCCGACCCGGCCGAGGAGTTCGCGGGCGCGCCGCTCGGCCTCGGCGCGGCCCAGCTTGCGGACCTTCGTCGGGGCGAGCGTGATGTTGTCGAGCACGGTCTTGTGCGAGAACAGGTTGAACGACTGGAACACCATGCCGACCTCGGCGCGCAGCCGGGCCAGCGCGCGGCCCTCGGCGGGCAGCGGTTCGCCGTCCAGCGTGATGCTGCCGGTCTCGATGCTCTCGAGGCGGTTGACGGTGCGGCACAGCGTCGACTTGCCGGACCCGGACGGGCCGATCAGCACGACGACTTCATTGCGGGCGACGGTCAGGTCGATGTCGCGCAGCACGTGCAGCGACCCGAAGTGCTTGTTGACGCCCTTGAGGACGACAAGCGGGTCGCCGGGGGCCGCGGACGCGGGATTCGTTGGCGGCGGAGCGGTTGGCGCGTCGGTCACACGAAGACCCTGCCGTGCGCCGCGCGGCCGGGTGACCGCCATCCGGGGCGTACACCCGTGTGGTTGACAGCGCTCACTCGTACGGCCCTGCGCGGGCAGGGCTGTACGGGTGAACGCGGGGGAGCGGCGTCCGGGTCACGCGTCCTTGCGGGTGAACCGGAACCACCCCAGGATCAGCAGCACGCCGACCTCGGCGCAGAACACCCCGAACCCCACCCACGGGCTGAGCATCGTGTCGTCCCACCGGCGCGCGACCGCGACCTGCCCGCCCGCGTTGCCGGGCATCAGCTTGGTCACCCACTCGCCCCACTTGCCGGGCAGCAGCCCCACCAGCCCGCCGATGACATAGATGAGCGCCAGCCCGATGGTGATCGCGCCCGCCGTGTGCCGCAGCAGCGCCGCCAACGCGAACCCGAACAGCCCCAGCACCGCCAGGTACAGGCCGTTGCCGATCAGCGCGCGACCCACGCCCGGGTCGCTCAGCTCCACTCCGATGTCCTTCGCTTCCAGGAACGGGTTGCCGGCCAGGTAGGAGATGAGCGCGATCAGCATGCCGAGCACCAGCAGCACGACCGCCAGGATCGACGCCTTCGCCAGGAACGCCTGCGTGCGGCGCGGCATCGCGGTCAGCGTCGAGCGGATCATGCCGGTCGCGTACTCCGCCGACATCACCAGCACGCCCAGCACGAGCGCCGCGATCTGCCCGAACGTCATGCCCCAGAACACGAACTGGTCCGGGTAGGCGTCCAGCCGCTTGCCGGTGACCGCCGCCTCCGCGACGTCCTTGGACAGGCTGTCGGCCACCACCGCGCAGATCATCACGGTCAGGCCGATGCTCAGCGCGGCCATCGTCACCAGCGTCCAGAACGTCGACCGCACCGTGCGGACCTTGATCCACTCGGCGTTCAGGAACGCCCCGAACCCGACCCGGCCTTCGGGCTCCGCGTCGCCCTCGGGGACCATCCCGCGCCGCGCCGTCACCGTTGTCATCAGTTGCCTCCCTCGGTGCCGGCCGGACCGCCCGGCGGCTGCGGCGGACCCCAGCCCCCGGGCTGCTGCGGGGGACCCCATCCCGGGGTGCCGCCGCCGACCGGCTGCTCCGCGCCCGGCTCGGGGTCGCCGTTGTGCGGCGGATGCGACGGGACGTGGGTGCCGGGCACGCCCGCGTGGTACTCGACGCTCTCCGCGGTCAGCCGCATGAACGCCTCCTCCAGCGACGACTGCACCAGCGTCAGCTCGTGCAGCCACACGCCGGCCTGCCCGGCCGCGTCGCCGACCCGGCCGGTGTCCGCGCCCTCGACCCGCAGCGCGCCCTTCCCGGCCACGTCCGGCTCCGCCTGCATCCCCTGCGCGGCCAGCGCGTCGCGCAACGCCTCCGGCTGCGGCGAGCGCACCCGCACGTAGTTGGTGGAGTTCTCGTCGATGAACGTGCGCATGTCGGTGTCGGCCAGGATCCGCCCGCGCCCGATGACCACCAGGTGCTCGGCGGTCAGCGCCATCTCGCTCATCAGGTGGCTGGACACGAACACCGTGCGGCCCTCGGACGCCAGCTGCTTCATCAGGTTGCGGATCCACAGGATGCCCTCGGGGTCGAGCCCGTTGACCGGCTCGTCGAACATCAGCACCCCGGGGTCGCCCAGCATCGCCGCCGCGATGCCGAGCCGCTGCCCCATGCCCAGCGAGAAGCCCTTCGCGGGCTTCTTCGCCACGTCGCTCAGACCGACCATCTCGATGACCTCGGACACCCGGCGCTTGGGGATGCGGTTCGACGCCGCCATCCACAGCAGGTGGTTGTACGCGCTGCGGCCGCCGTGCATCGCCTTGGCGTCCAGCAGCGCCCCGACCTCACGCAGCGGTGCCGCGAGGTGGTCGTACCGCCGCCCGTTGACGGTGACCACGCCGGCCGTCGGCCGGTCCAGGCCCAGGATCATCCGCATCGTCGTCGACTTGCCCGCGCCGTTGGGCCCCAGGAAGCCGGTCACCGTGCCGCCGGGCACACTGAAGTCCACCCCGTCGACGGCCGTCTTCTCGCCGAACCTCTTCGTCAGCCCGTGCGCCACGATCATGCGTCAACACTGCGGGGAGCGCGCGCGGGCCGCCACTTGGCGCGCGCGGCCGCGCCCGAAAGGATGACCGGGCACGGGACGCTGACACCCCATCAGCGCAATGATGACCCGGCGTCAGGCGTCCGGCACCTCGAGCGGCCCGCCGGCCGCCTTCGAGCGGCGGCGCAGGCGCGGAGCGTCCAGCAGCGACCACGCCACGGGACCCACCAGCAGCCCGAACAGCGCCGCGCCCGCGGCCAACGCCGCCCCGGCCGCCATCGGACCCTCGCCCATCGCGGCCCGGCACGACCGGGCCGCCAGCCACGCCAGCGCCCCCGCGCAGCCCGCCGCCACACCGAGCATCAGGTGCGCGACGATCACCCGCACCGACCCCAGACCGCCCAGTCGGCGGCGCAGCACCACCGCGAGCCACAGCAGCCCGACCACCTGCGTGAGGCTGTACGCCCCGGCCATCGCCGTCACCGACCACCGCAGCGGCAGCGTCCAGTACGCCACCAGCGACAGCGCGGACCCCGTCACCGCCATCGCGACGTTCGCCCAGAACGCCGTGCGCGCGTCCTGGAGCGCGTACAGCCCGCGCTGCACGATGTGCTGCGCCGAGTACGCGATCAGCCCCGGCGCGAAAGCGCACAGCATGAGCCCCATCGCCCGCGTGTCCGCCGCCGTCGTCGCCCCGTGCTGGAACACCACCGCCGTGATCTGCGGCCCCAGCGCCAGGAAGAAGAACGCGCACGGCACGATCGCGGCCGCGTTCCAGCGCAGACCGCGCCCCACGTAGTCGCGCACCGAGAGCATGTCGCCGTCGGCGGCGGCCCGGCTGATCTTCGGCATGAGCATCGTCACCAGCGACACCGTGATCACGCCGTGCGGCACGATCCACAGCAACTGCGCGTTGGCGTACGCCGTGTAGCCGACGCCGTGCCCGATCCCGGCCTGCTCCGCGCGGTTCGACACCGTCGTGCCCAGCCGCGTCGTCAGCCAGTACGCCACCTGCGAGACGCCCACCAGGGCGACCGCCCACCCGGCCATCCGCAGCGGCGCGCCCAGCCCGTGCCCGCGCCAGTCGAACCGGAGCCGCAGCCGCACGCCCGCGCCGCGCAGGTAGGGCAGCAGCGTCAGCGCCTGCACGACGATGCCGAGCGTCGTCCCCAGGCCCAGCAGCCGCAGCTGACCCGGCGTCACCTCGCCCGCGTGGTTCGCGCCGTGCGCGACCTTCAGGTACGAGCCGAACACCGCGATCACGATGACGTTGTTGAGGATCGGCGTCCACGCCGGCGGGCCCGGCTTGCCGCGCGCGTTCAGCACCTCGCTCAGCAGGGCGAACGCGCCGTAGAAGAAGATCTGCGGCAGGCAGTAACGGGCCAGCACCACCGTCAGGTTCCGCTGCGCGCCCGTGAAGTGCGCGTACGCTGACACGATCCACGGCGCCGCCGCCACCGTCGCCGCGGTCAGCAGCAGGAGCAGGCAGCACACGGCCGTCACCAGACGGTCGGTGTACCCGGCCCCGCCGTCCGCGTCCCGCCGCGCCGCGCGCACCAGTTGGGGCACCAGCACCGAGTTGAGCGCGCCGCCGACCAGCAGGATGTACAGGATGTTCGGCACCGTGTTGGCGACGTTGTAGCCGTCCGCGAACAACCCCGTGCCCAGCGCCGCGACGACGATCGCGCTGCGCGCGAACCCGGTCAGCCGCGACACCGCCGAGCCCACCGCGAGCGCGGCACCGCCCAGAACCGGAGAAATCCGGCTACGTCCCCGCGGAGCGGGCACCTTCGCCGCCGTCGCACCCCGGCCCGCCCCGGCCGACTCCGTGCGCGTGGGCGCGGTCCCTACGTGCGTCATGCGCCCCCTCTCTGCTGATTTCCCGCTCCGGGCATGGGTGTCCACTTTTATAACGCGATCACCACCGCCCCGCGTTGCACATCCGACACATCCGAAATCAGCCGCTCAAAACGCGCAACGAATGACTCATCACGCGGACTCGAAGGGTTGAGGCGTCCCGACGACACAGGAGGAGAATTGGTCACTTTGCGGCGTGACACCGCACACCCGGCCACCCGTATCCGGCAGCGCTCCCCGCTCACCCCTCCGTACCCGGCCCCCCTTCCACCCGTTGAACCCCCGCCGCCCGCACCCACGTTGCACGCCGTGCCGAATCCGCGGACCGGCCCCGCCGCACACGCTCCGGGCGCCTTCGTCGTCGCCCCCGTCGAACGCGGCGCCCACCTCGCGTACCTCGCCGCACACGGCGACGCCGGATTCCTCCAGTACCCGTCCTGGGCCGACGTCAAGGACGGCTGGCACGGCGAGAGTCTCGGCTGGTTCGACGTGGGCGGCCGCCAAGTCGGTGCGGCACTCGTGCTCTACCGCCGGGTGCCGCAGCTTCCGCTCAGCTTCGCCTACCTGCCCGAAGGCCCCGTCATCGACTGGGCCGACCACGACCTCGGCCGCTGGCTCGACCCGCTGCTCGAGCACCTCAAGCGCGCCGGCGTGTTCACCGTCCGCATGGGACCCGCGCCCGAACACCGGCGCTGGTACGGTGCCACGGTCAAGGCCGCCGTCAAGGCCGGCCGCACCCACCTCGACCAGGTCATCCCCGACGAGATCGACCCGGTCGGCGCGACCCTCGCCGACCGCCTGCACGCCCTCGGCTGGCGCCCCGGCTCAGGAGACGGACGCGAGGACGCCCAGCCCCGGCACGTCTTCCACCTCCCGCTGCACGGGCGCACCCTGGACGAGATCCGGGCCGGCATGAACCAGGAGTGGCGGCGCGGCATCGTCAAGGCCGACAAGTCCGGCGTCCAGCTCGGCATCGGCACCGAGGCCGACCTGCCGGAGTTCTTCGACCTGCTGCGCGAGACCGAGGCGCGCAACGGGTTCCGCCTCGGCCGCACCCTCGGCTACTACCAGCGCCAGTACCGGGTCCTCAACGACGAGGAACCGGGGCGCATGAAGCTCTACCTGGCCCGCCACGAAGGCCGACTGCTGGCCGCCCACACGCTCGTCAGCGCCGGGCGCCGGGCCTGGTACCAGACCGGAGCGTCCGCCGACCGGGGGCGCGGCGTCCGGCCCAGCCACGCGCTGCAGTGGCGGATCATCCGCGACTCGTACGCACGAGGCGTACCCGTCCACGACATGCGCGGGGTCAGCCCGGTCATCGACCCCGACGACCGTAGATTCGGAGTACTGCGTTGGAAACTCGGCACCGGTGGACACGTCGTGGAGAACCTGGGGGAGTGGGTCTACCCGCTCAACAGGCCGCTCCACCGGGCGTTCCAGATCTACCTGGCGCGCGGCCGGTGAGCCGGAACCGCGCCCCGCGGCGACGTACCCTGCCCGCGGTCGCCGCGCTCCTCGCGGCCCTGCTCGCAGTGACGACCGCCTGCTCGGACGACGGCGGCAAACCGGCCGCGAAGTCGGGCAGCCCGGCACCCGCCGCGCCCGGACCCGACGCCGCGAACCCGCCCGCCCCGGGCCCCGCGTCACCCTCCGCGCCGCCCTCCAGCAGCGCGCCGCCCGCCAAGGTCAACAAGGTCACCATCCAGCCGAGCAAGGGCCAGACGGTCGGCATCGGCATGCCCGTGTCGCTCAAGTTCGACTTCCCGGTCAAGGGCAAGGAGGCCCGCGCCGCCGTCGAACGCGCCCTCAAGGTCACCACCGAGCCCGCCGCCGAAGGCTCCTGGGGCTGGCTCACCGACGAACTCGGCTACGACCGCGTCGACTGGCGGCCCAAGGAGTACTGGAAGCCCGGCACCAAGGTCACCATGGACGCCAAGCTCAACGGCGTCGGCACCGGCGACGACCGCTTCCTCGTCCGCGACTACCAGACGACCTTCACCATAGGCACCGCGCGCGTCACCACCGTCGACGTCGCCGCCAAGACGCTCACCGTCACCGAAGGCGGCACCACCGTGATGACCGCCCCCATCTCCGCGGGCGCCACGGCCACCCCCACCTACAACGGGACCATGGTCGTCCTGGAGAAGCAGGAGAAGGTCCGGATGAACTCCGAGACCGTCGGCCTCGGCACCGCGTACGACAAGGACGTCTCCTCGGCGGTACGCCTCACGCTGTCCGGCACCTTCGTCCACGCCGCCCCCTGGAACGCCGCCTCGATGGGCAAGGCCAACCTCAGCCACGGCTGCGTCGGCCTCGGCGACGCCGACGCCCGCAAGTTCTTCGACCGCGCGGCCCTCGGCGACATCGTCAAGGTCAGCGGCTCGACCGGCGGCAGCGTCGTCACCGCAGGCAACGGCTTCGGCGACTGGAACGCCGACTACACGGCCTGGACCACGCACAGCGCGCTGGCCGGCCAGTGACCCCGCCCCCGCCGGACCGGAGCGGCCGGTCCGGCGGGGGACGCCGCGGCCGGACAGCGCTCCGCCACCCGGGCCGGACGCCGGACTGGACCTCGCGCGGCCCGGAATCCGGCAGACTGTCCCCGTGATGGGAACAGTGCTGGTCCTCGGCGGCCGCAGCGAGATCGGAACGGCCGTCGCGGTACGCCTCGCCGGACGCGGCGCCGAGCGCGTCATCCTGGCCGCACGGCGCAGCGCCGACCTCGACGAGCAGGAAGCAGAACTCCGCGCCGCGGGCGCCACCGACGTCGTGCGCGTCGAGTTCGACGCCGACGACGTCGCCGGCCACCGCGCGTTCCTCGACAAGACCGCCGACACGTACGGACCGCTGGACGTCGTCGTCACCGCGTTCGGGATCCTCGGCGACCAGGCCCGCGCCGAGACCGACGCCGAGCACGCGCTGGCCGTCGTCCACACCGACTACGTCGCGCACGTCAGCATCCTCACGCACCTCGCCACGCTGCTGCGCGCCCAGGGACACGGCCGCCTCGTGGTGTTCTCCTCCGTCGCGGGCGTCCGCGTCCGGCGCGCGAACTACGTCTACGGGTCCGCCAAGGCCGGCCTGGACGGCTTCGCCAGCGGACTCGCCGACGCCCTCGCCGGCAGCGGCGTCCACCTGCTGCTCGTGCGCCCCGGCTTCGTGATCGGCCGGATGACCGAGGGCATGGACCCCGCGCCGCTGTCCAGCACCCCTGACCAGGTCGCCGACGCGACTGTCAAGGCCCTGCTGCGCGGCAGAGGAGAGGTCTGGGTGCCCGGCGCGCTGCGGCCGGTGTTCGCGGGAATGCGGCTGATGCCGCGCCCGTTGTGGCGTCGGCTGCCACGCTGAGCCGCGGCACGCCGCCGAACCCGAGACCCGGTTGTGCGGCCCGCGGGCCGCAATGTTGGGATAGCAGGGTGGGACAGCTGTGTGACGGCGAGCGAGTACGGCCCACAAGGCCGCGCCGCACACGCACCGAACAGAAGGAGAGGGGATTCCGGCATGGCCGACGGACATTTCGACGTGGTGGTCCTGGGAGCTGGCCCGGGCGGCTACGTCGCCGCGATCCGCGCCGCGCAGCTGGGGCTGCGCACCGCGATCGTCGAGGAGAAGTACTGGGGCGGCGTCTGCCTCAACGTCGGCTGCATCCCGTCCAAGGCGCTGCTGCGCAGCGCCGAGCTGGCGCACCTCGTCACGCATGAGGCCAAGGGCTTCGGCATCAACATCGAGGGCCCGGTCTCGCTCGACTACAGCGAGGCCCACGCGCGCAGCCGCCGGGTCGCGGACGGCCGCGTCAAGGGCGTCCACTACCTGATGAAGAAGAACGCCATCACGCAGTACGCGGGCATCGGCACCTTCCTCGACGACCACACCCTCCAGGTCGCCGGCTCGGACGGCACGTCGTCCCGCGTGACGTTCGACAACTGCATCATCGCCGTCGGCGCCACCACCCGCCTGCTGCCCGGCACCCAGCTGAGCGCCCGGGTGCGGACGTACGAGGAGCAGATCCTCGCGAACGAACTGCCGTCCAGCATCGTCATCGTCGGCGCGGGCGCCATCGGCGTCGAGTTCGCCTACGTGATGAACAGCTTCGGCGTGAACGTCACGATCGTCGAGTTCCTCGACCGCGTCGTGCCGCTCGAGGACCAGGACGTCTCCGCGGAACTCGCCCGCCGCTACAAGAAGCTCGGCATCACCCTCCTCACCTCGACCCGCGTTGACGCCATCGAGGAGCACGCGGCCGGCGTCAAGGTCACCGTCACCGGAAAGGACGGTGCCCAGCAGGTCATCGAGGCCGACCAGGTGCTCCAGGCGATCGGCTTCGCGCCGCGCGTGCAGGGCTACGGCCTGGAGAACACCGGCGTCGCGCTGACCGAGCGCGGGGCGATCGACGTCGACCCGTACTGCCGCACCAACGTCCCGCACATCTACGCGATCGGCGACGTCACCGCCAAGCTGATGCTCGCGCACACCGCGGAGTCGATGGGCGTCGTCGCGGCCGAGACCATCGGCGGCGCCGAGACCATGCCGATCGAGTACGTGATGGTGCCGCGCGCCACGTACTGCCAGCCCCAGATCGCCAGCTTCGGCCTCACCGAGGCCCAGGCCCGCGAGCAGGGCTACGACGTGCAGGTCGCGAAGTTCCCCTTCACCGCCAACGGCAAGGCCCACGGCCTCGGCGAGCCGGTCGGCTTCGTCAAGATCCTGAGCGACGCCAAGTACGGCGAGCTGCTCGGCGCGCACCTGATCGGCCCCGAGGTCACCGAGCTCCTCCCGGAGCTCACCCTCGCGCAGCAGTGGGACCTGACCGTCCACGAGATCGCCCGCAACGTCCACGCCCACCCGACCCTGGGCGAGGCCGTGAAGGAGGCCATCCACGGCCTCGCGGGGCACATGATCAACATGTGACGTGGGTTCTGGCCTGGGCTGGCCTGTGCCCGTAGGGCGGTTCGCCGCCTGACGGAGGCACTGACGGACAAGGCGGGCTGTCGACCGCGCGTTTGCACGCGTGGTCGACAGCCCGCCTTCGTCTGGCCGCTGAACAGTGGCGACACCTGCCGACCAGACCGGCCGGACCGGCGGACCTGCGGACCCGCAGACGCGGCCCCGCAGACGCGGACCCGCGCATGCGGCGGTCGCGTGGCGCGTACGCTGCCCGCGCGCGGCACGCCGCCGTCTGATGCCCGGCCCGAGGCGGCGCGTCGCGGGAGTCGGCCGTCGGCAGCGCGGCCGTCGGGCGGCGGGCGTGCCGTCGTCTGGCTTCTGCCGCGCTGCGACGGCCGCTCGTCGGCTCGGTTGTTCTCGGGCGGCGCGTCAGGCGCGGGTGCGGAAGTTCGCTTTCAGGTTGCCTCGGGCGTCCGCCACCACGACGCGGCCGGTGCGGTCCCATACCGTGAGCAGGCCGTTGTGTTCGCGGATGCCGATGCCGTTCGGGTCGGCGTCCGGGAACCGCACGGAGACCGTGCCGGTAGTGCCCGGCGTGGGCGGGGCGTCCGGTGTGCGGATGCGGGCGGTGACCTCGTTGCCGAAAGCCTCGACGACCGCGGTCACCTCACCCGACGCGCGTACACCCCAGCCGCTCTCCGGCAGCAGGTGTACCCAGTCCGTCGCGTTCGGACCCGACCAGCTGGCCTCGTACGGCAGTCGGCGCCTGCCGATGACCCGGGCCTGCCGCTCCTCCGAGGCCGGGCGCACGGTCACCACCGCGCCCGCCGCGGACACCGCCGCGGCCGTCAGCTCCCCTTGGACCGGGCGGCGCTCCCGCAGCGACCAGTCCGGCATCGACCACCGCCACACCTCGAGGTGGCCGCGGACCTCGTCGAGCACCAGGGCGGCGCAGGCATCGGCGGTGCGGGTGAGCATGCCGGGCCGCAGCGCGGTCTCGTGGGCCAGTTCGCGCCACAGCACGCGTGGCCGCTCCGACGTCGTGTCGAGCACGGCGACGCCCTGGCCGTCCAGCGTCACCAGCTGCGCACCGTCGAACGAGTCGACCGCGATCCGGTCCGCGAGCACCGCCCAGAACCGCACCGCCCGGGTGGCCAGGTCGAGCCGGTGGACCTCCTGCACGGCGTTCCGGTCGGCCGCCAGCAAGGCCGTGCCCGCGTGGTCGGCGAGGACGAGGCGGTGCGCCGGGACGTCCCACCGCGCGCGGGTCCGCCCCGAGCCGTCGACCAGCCGTACGCCGGCCTCACCGTGGGCGAGCAGCACGTCGCCGCCGGGCAGCGCCGCCGCGTCGAACACCGGGAGCGTGCCCGACTGGTCGGCCGCGGCGACGTGGAGCGGGGTCCGCTGCGGCAGGTCCGCGGAGTACGTCCGCAGCGCCCCCAGGTCGTCGGCGACCAGCGGATCGGCGCGTCCGACCAGCGTGGAGCGGATGTCGCGGGCCTGGCTCGGCGTGAGCGCGACCTGCGGGACGCGCCTCCTGGGCGGGTTGTTGCCGCCGGTCGGCGGAACCGGGGCGGCGTCGGTCGGCCCCGGCGTCGCGGGGGCGAGCAGCGCGGTGGTGCCGAGTGCGGGGAACGGGCTGCGGCCGGCGCGTCGGAGCAACGCGGCGGACGGCAACGCCTCGGGCGCCAGGCGCGCGGACGGCTCCGTCGGCCCTCGCCCAGGGAGCGCCGAGGCGCCGGGCGCCGCGCCCGCCGCCGTCTCCGGCCAGCCTCCCTCCCCGGCCGCCGGCGTTCCGGAACCAGGGGCCGCCACCGGCTCCCGGACCCGCCCGAAGGCCGCCTCCCCGTCGACCGGAACCATGGCCGGTTCCGCGACGGTGGAAGCTCCCGACTGCGACCCGGACCGCGACCCCGACCCCGACCCCGACTGCGGCTTCGGCGCCGACGGATCCGGCCGCAACGCGCCCGCGCGCACGGTCAGCGCGCGCAGCGCCAGCGTCGCCAACTCGCGGTCCCACACCGGGTCCGCGCCGTCCAGCGTGGCCAGCGTCAGCAGGAACCACGCCAGTTCGTCGGGGTCCGGGTCGGTGCCCGGCGCCAGCAGCGGCGCGACCGCCGCGCGGGCCTCGGCCGCCGGGGCCGCGACCGCGAAGTACGCCGTCAGGCGGGCGCCCCTCTGGCCGCCCTGCGTCATGCCGGCCGCGATGTCCGCGCGTACCGTGCCCCGCAGCGCCCGGTCCGGCCACGCCGCCTCGACGGCGCCCATGTGGTCCCCGGCCTCCTGACAGGCCGCGACCCACGCGGCCCGCAGCTCGGCCGCCAGCGCGAGGTCCACCGCCTCGGCACGCGCCACCGCCGTCGCGAACGTTCCGGTGCGCCGCGCGACGTCGACCGCGTGCCGCCGTTCGCCGGCCTTCCACCACAGCCGCACGACGAGCTCCGGGGCCATGCGGCGGCCCTCGGCGAGCACCGCCGCGTCGCGCGGCCGTCCGTGCCGCTCCAGCAGCGACACCGCCTCCATCGGCGACCCGAGCAGGTCGGCGTACGTGAACGCGGCCTCGTCGACCCGCCCTTCGGCCTCCAGACGGCGGCCCGCGTCGCGGTACAGCTCGCTCAGGTGAGCGAACAGCGTCGGATCGCCGAACGCCTGCGTCCGGGCGAGGCGTTCCTGCGGTGTCGGGACGAGCCGTCCCACCCGGCGGGCCGGCACGCGCAGCGACATCGTGCCCGCCGCGGGGCCGTCGCCGATGGCGATCGCGTCCCGCAGCGCGTCGTCCCAACGGCCCTGCCGGAACGCGTCGGTGAGCTCGCGGACGTAGCGTTCGTGGCGCTGTTCGAGGTACCCGCGCGCGGGCGAGGAGAGGGCGACCCCGACGGCGATGCGGTTGGCGAGGCGGCTCAGGGCACCGGGCGGGCGCGGGGCCCACTCGGGGCCGCCCGGCGCGCCGAAGTCGCCGCCGTGCGCTCGGCCGCGGCGGGTCCGCGCGGACCCTGTGCCCCCGGCGCCCGCCCCGGTCGCCGCCGCGCGCCGACGCCGGGACGTCCACAGCGCGAGCAGGCCGACGAACGCGGCGAGGAGGGCGAGCAGCCAGCCCCTGCCGAGCCCGTCGTCCGAGGAACCGACGACGGGGTCCTCGATCACCCTGCCCGGCTGGCCGTCCATGTCCAGGTACCCGGTCCCGCCGGACCCGGGGGACGACGTGAGGCCGTGCTCGGTGAGCCAACTCGCCAGCGCCCGCGGGTCGGTCGGCAGGGTGGTGGGCTCGCCCGTGCCGGGCTTCACGGTGACGCCGCGCGCGGCCAGCCAACTCGCCAGGGCGCGCGGGTCGGTGGGCATCGCGGATGTGTCGCCGGGGCCGGGAGAGCGCGTGAAGCCCTGCGCCGCCAGCCAACTGGCCATGCCTGCCGCGTCCGTGGGGAGCGGGCCGGGCGAACGGGCTTTGCCTGTGTTCGATTTCGTGCTTGTCGGCGTGCCGTCCTTGGTGGTCTTCGACGCGGTCGCCGTCGCCTGCGTCGAATCCGCGGCGCTCGGCTTGCCGTCCAGGCCGTCGCCGGTGAACAGCCTGACCGCGATCACCATCGCGAGGACGGCGACGAGGAGGGCGGCGACGCGGAGGCCCACCTGGCCCCAATGGACCCGCGTACGCCGGTTGCCCGCTGCGTCGCCGGCGAGTTCGTCGACGGCACGCGCGGCCCGGGGGCCGCGACCGCGTACCCGGGCGGCGTCACGCAGATCGGGCTCGTCCGGCGACGGCGGGCCCGGCAGCGCGTCCGGTTCCGGCGCGGGCCCGTCCAGGACCGCCAGGCGGCGCACCGGGAGAGCGGACACGTCCAGCCAACGGGACACCGGGACACGGGGCAGGGAAGACCACGCGACGCTACGGCGCGCGCCCGCGACGGCGTACACCACATGCCCGACGTCGCCGGCCTCGACGGGGAGGCCGGGCACGACCAGTGCGCCGTCGTACGCGACGAGCGGCGTCCCGGGCGCCAGCTCGGCCCGGACGTCCGAGGCCTCCGGGAGGCGCAACACCACCCGGCCGTCGGGCAGTTCACGCAGCTCGGCACCCGGCTGCCAGGAGGCGCGGACACGTGCCGCGACATCGGCGTCGCCGACCACGGACGGGTCGAGGAGGAAGCCCGAAGCGGTGACCCGGCCGCGGTAGGCCTGAGGGTGACCGGGTGCGGTGGGTGCGGTGGGTGCGGTGGGGGAGTCGGCGTCGGAACGCGGCGTGCGGGACGCCGCCGGGGTGGGTGTCTCTGCAGCGGGGCCGCGGTTCATGTCGGCGCTGTCGCCCGCGTCGTGCTCTCCGTGCGTCACTGCGAACCCCCCAACACCAGCGTCTCCTTGCCCGAGTACGCCTCCCCGATCCGGATCCGGCCGTCCTGTGTCGCCGCCGCCAGCAGCGGTCGTGTCGGATGCACCACCGGGGGCGCGTCCGTCGGGACGGTGGGCGGGGACCAGCCCGGCAACGCGTGCCGGGAGTCGGCGCCGACCGCCTCGATCTGACCGCGCAGCGACACGGTGACCAGCATCGGCGCGCCCTCGTGCCGGATCAGCCCGATCGGTCGTGCGTCGGCGTCGATCGTGATCGAGGCCGACCCCATCAGGGGCTCGTGGACCGACCAGGTCCGGCGGTCCGACGTGCACCACGCCAACATGCCCGCGCCCAACAGGTGCCCGCTGACCCCGTCAGTGGTCCACGGCTGCGGCCAACCGGCCACGTGCAGGCGGCCGTTCACGAACCACGTGCGCAGCGGCTCGGCGCCGCGCCGCAGGCTCGGCGCCATCGCCTGGTACGGCGTCGGCTCTGCGCCGCCCGGGTGCAGCCGCACCCACTTCGTACCGACGCGCGTGACGAAGCCCTCGCCGAGTGCGAACACCGGCTGCAGCGGGCGCTCACCGGCCAGCGCGGTGTAGGTGGACGTCACGCCGACCATGTCCGCGTCCGCGACGAACTCCGACGCGGTGACCTGCGGCCACGGTCTTCCCGCCATCCACAGGCAGAGCCTGTCGTAGGTCACGTAGACGACGACCAGCCGGTGGTCGATCCACGACGCTCCCAGGGCCGTTCCCGGCACCTGGTAGCGCCGCGGACGCCCCGAGCGCTGGCCCGGATTCGCCGGGAGATAGACCGACACCACCTCGCCGGGTCCTTCGCCGCGCAGCAGCAGCCGCGTCGTCGCGTCGGTGAACGACGGGACGCGGAGGCCACGCAGGGCGGCCGTGTCCGACGGCTGCTCCGAAGGGGTGGACGGGCGCCGGAACGCGCCGCCGCGCAACGTCCGCAACGCCAGGTCGGGGGGCGGCAGGGGCAGGTCGAACGGGTCCGAGGTCCCGACGGCCACCCGGACCGCGGAGGCGCCGGACTCCGTCCACGCCGACTCGACGGCCGTGACCAGGCGCCCGCGCGCGGCGATCGCGGCGGCGCGGTCGGTGGTTCCGGTCCACATCGGCGGAGCGAACACCCAGGCCTCGTCGTCGGGATCGAGGGTCTCGAACGCCTCCGCGACCGCCTCCGCTGACCAGGCGGCGGGCCGCCTGAGGCGGACCCATCCGGCCAGTACCTCCGCGAGCCCGCCTCGGAGCTCCCGACCGGGCTCGTCCCCGAGCACCCGCACGCAGAGGTCGGCCCCGCGTGCCTCGGCCCGACGGCCCAGCACGACGAGCCCGGCCAGTTGCACCAGCCGCGCGGCGCCTGCGGTGTACGGCCCGGCGTCGACGAGGGCGACGACCGTGCCGGTGTGCTTCGGCTCGGTGAACTCGTGTGCGAGGTGGAGGAGTTCGCCGTCGACGGCACGGCGGAGGAACTCGTCGCCGACCTCGTCTGCCAGTGCCCACTCGGAGGCGAGGAGGAGTTCGGGCTTCCCGCGCCGGGTGATGCCGCCGTAGCCGGCGAACTCGCCCTGGGGGGAGGGCGCGACGAGGGGAGAGGCCATTTCGGTGTCGAGCCGACGAATGAGCGGCCCCAACGAGACGGCCAGCTCGGGGACGAGGAAGGCGAGTTGGGCCGCCCAGGGAGCGAGGGCGGGAGGCAGCGTGCGGGGGCCTGACGAGATGTGGCGAGGCGTCATGCGGTTCCCCCGACGGGTGGGCCTGCGGGCGGCGGGGGCACTACCGAGACATCGTCGCTCAGACCTGAGTCGCTTTGGGTCGGACGGCTGTTAGGCGTGCGGCTCGGTTCGTCGGGGTGTGGGCCATGACGGGTGACACCGGCTGCGTCGGTGGTCGGTGGGTGCTCGTCGAGCGCGCCGTTGGCTGCGCCGCTCCACGACTCGAGGGCGGTTGGATCCGCCGGCCATACGGGCATCGGCGCGACCAGGACCAGGTCCGGCATCAGGACCAGGAGGTCGCCGGGGTTCGGGGCGCCGAAGACCTCGCGCCACAGGTCCGCGGCCGGGAGCGGTTCCTGGGTCGTGGGTACCAATACGCCGTGTTCCCAGCCCAGATAGCGTGCCCCGTCCGCCCAGGGGAGGTCGTCGGGGGCGCCGATCACCACCAGCCAGTCTGCGTCCGCGGCTGCGCGCAGGGACGTTCCGGCGCGCACTCGGCGGGCCGCACCGGCGGCGAGCCGGGCCGCCGCCTTGCCGTTCGCCGCCACCGCGGCGGCCACGAGTGGGGGTTCCCGCCGGACCCACCGCGGGCCGTCGGTCATGCCTTCACGGCCGCGACGAGCAGGTCACGGACCTCGCCCAGTTCCACGTCCAGGTCCGGGGCGGCGAAGCCCGCGTCGATCTCGCGCAGGACGGCCTCGAAGCGCAGCCGCACGTCCAGGTCTTCGGGACGGTCGCCGAACTCCTGGAGCAGGGCCCGGCCCGAGGCCGCCAGCCGCTGCGCCCGGGCCCGTGCGCCGCGGGAGAACTCCTCGGCGGCGTGGAACAGGCTCGTGCTGCCGGCCTCGCCGATCAGGTCCGCGAGCACGTCGCGCGCCGCGGCCTGGGCGTCGGCCGTCGGGGCGATCAGGGGCAGCGTCCACAGGTCGGTGGTGTCCGCCTTGCCGCGCCCGTCCAGCACCGCGGCCGCGGCGATCAGGCGCTGCGAGCGGACCGCGCGGCGGTCGCTGACGGGCACACCGGCAGCGCGCAGTCGCCGAAGTGCCGCCGCCAGCACCGGCCGCACGTGGGTCAGTTCGCACTCGGCGGCGGCTTCGGAGAGCCGGTCCACCGCGCCGAGCGTGCGTGAGTCGGACGGGCCCGGAACCGCGCCGCGCCCACCTTCTTCCAGGAGTTCCTCGAGGCGCGTGTCCGTGACAGGGGCGATGAACACCCGGGCCAGGAATCGGTCCGCGAATGCGGCCAGGGACGGCTCGTCGGGCAGCTGGTTCGCGGCGCCGACGCACACCCGCAGGGGGACGCGCAGGGCGGTGCGGCCGCGCCGGTACGTGCGCTCGTTGAGGAGGCCGAGGAGTGTGTTCAGGATCGCGGTCGAGCCGAGGAACACCTCGTCCAGGAAAGCGACGTCCGCTTCCGGCAGCATGCCGGCGGTCTCGACCTCGACCACGCCCTCGCGCAGCCGCCGGAGGTCGACGGGGCCGAAGATCTCGTTCGGCTCGGTGAAGCGGCCCAGCAGGTACTCGAAGTAGCTGCCGCCGAGCTGGGCGGCGATCCGACGTACCGCCTCGGACTTCGCCGTACCGGGGGCGCCGACGACCAGCAGGTGCTCGCCGGCGACCGCGCACAGTGCGACCACCTCCGCGATCACCTCGCGGTCGACCAGGCCCACCCGGGCCCGGGCCAGTGCCTCGCGTACCGCGAGCGCGTCGTCCTGCAGCATCCCCGCCACCCCCGATGTCCGTGCCAGGGGTGGTGCGGTCTGCGTCGTCCCCCCGGAGGGCAGCAGGCTAGCCGCTGCCCTCCGCGACCATCCGGTCAGGGGGATCGTCAGCGCTTCTTGGCCACTGTCACCTGGTTCAGGACGACGGGGGCCTTGGGCGTGCCGTCGGCGGAACCGTCCGCGGTGCCTGCGGTGGCGATCCGGGTGAGGACGTCCATGCCGCCCGTGATCTTGCCGAACGGGGTGTACTGCGGCGGCAGTTGGGTGTCCTTGAAGACGAGGAAGAACTGGCTGCCGTTGGTGTTCGGACCCGAGTTCGCCATCGCGATGGTCCCGGCGGGGTACGTCGCGCCGGTGAGGTTCTCGTCCGGGAAGGCGTAGCCGGGCGTTCCGGTGCCGGTGCCCGTCGGGTCGCCGCACTGGAGGACGTAGATGCCGTCGGTGGTGAGGCGGTGGCACTTGGTGTGGTCGAAGTAGTTCTTGCCGGCGAGGAAGTTGAACGAGTTGACGGTCGTGGGGGCCTTCGCGGCGTCGAGTGCGACGGTGATGTCGCCGCAGGTGGTCTTGAGGACCATCTCGTACGGGGCGGCCTTGTCGATGCTCATTGCCGGCGCGGAGGTGAACCACTGGTTCGTGGGGGTTCCGGGCGTGGGCGGGGTGCAGCCGAACTGGTCCGCGGCTCCGGGGTTGGTCGTGTTCGACGGCTTGGATGGTGTGGTGGGCCAGGGGGACAGCGTCGACGTCGACGTGGGTGAGGTTGTGGTTGTGGGGGCGTCGGTGGGGTTCTTTGTGGTGCCTGTTGTGGTGGCCGTGGCTGAGCCGCCCTTGTCGTCGCCGCCGCTGGTTGCCGCCCAGACGATGCCGCCGATCACGGCTAGGGCGACGACGGCGGCTACTGAGCCGATCACGACGTTCCGCCGGTTGGGGGGCGGCTGGGGGGAGCCGAAGGGGGTTGGGCCGTAGGGGGGCATGGGGCCGCCGGGCGGCGGAGCGCCGTGGCCCGACGGGGGGCCTGGGATTGGGGGGAGGGCTGAGGGGCCGATGGGTGGGCCCCAGTGTTGCGGGGGTGTTTGCGGAGGTGTTTGCGGAGGTGTTTGCGGGGGCGCTTGTGGGGGTTGCGGGGGTGTGTGCGGGGGCTGGCCGCCTTGCGGCGGGCCCCAGGGGTTCGGGGGGTGGGGCGGCTGGCCGCCCGGGGGCGGCGGCACGCCCGGTCCTGAATTCCAGCCCGGCTGACCCGTTGAACCCTGGTCGTCGACCACGCCCTGGCCTCCCATGTTTCGCACTGTCGCTAAGGCGATCACCGCCGGGGTGAGCCTAGGGCCTGGGGGGTTCTTGGGCTGCACCGTCCCTGACCTGGTTCGCTTTCGGTGGCCTGACGCCCGGGGGCGGGGTCCTTGACCTGCGCCGTTCCTGACCTGGTTCGCTTTCGGTGGCCTGACGCCCCTCCCGCTCTTTGATTTTCGCGCGGACGGCCCGCGCCTCAAGCCGTTCCTGGCAGCGCTTGGTCAGGTGGCCTGGTTCGGTTGCGGCTTGACCCGCGGGCCGTCCGCGCTGACTACCTTGGCGACTGGCGGGAGGGGCGCGGGGTGTGGACGCGCTTTGTTTGCTTTGCTCCGCCGGGCTGCGGTTTTGCTGGGGGTTCCGGGCGGGTTTTGTTGCTGGGGTTCGTTGCGCTGCCGGGTTCCTCTTCCAGCGTGGCGCGCGCCAGGGTCCTTCCCCTGGTCACTGTGTCGTCACGTATGCGAATCACCAGAACTCCCTCATTGGGGGGTCTCCGCGTCACACTCGCGTCACCGCGCGCCCAAGCCTGGTCCGGCGTAGCGTTTTGTTGGCTTTTGTCGCGTCTTCCAGGGAGGTGTCATGCGCGGCCGCTCTCTCACGGACGAAGTCCTCAAGCGCCTCGGCGACGAGCGCCTGGCGAAAATTGCTGTAGTGCTCGGCGTCGACCAACCTGCCGCGCGGCGCATCGTTCAGGACTCCGTCACGCCGATCGCGACCGCGCTGGCGGACGATGCCCACCGCAACCGCACCGAGGCCACCCGCGTCGCCGGGGCCATCAACGAGGCCATGCCCGTGTCCGGCGGCGCGGCCACTGGTGGGACGCGCCGGGGCTCGGCGTTGGCCGGGATCAAGGGCGGCATCCTCGCGCTGGTGATCCGCCGGGTCGCCGGCCCGGCCGCGCGGCGGATCGCGAAGAAGACCGGCATTCCGGTCCGTGTGGCGGTCACCCTCGCCGAGATGCTGCTCCCGGTGGTCATCGGGGTGCTCGCGAAGCGCCTCAAGGCCCGCAGCGCCGGCAAGGGTGTCGGGGCGTTCGACGTCAGCGGGGCGATCGCGACCGAGGCCGCCGTGCCGCAGAGGCCCAGTCGCCACGGCCTCGCGGGCCTGGTCGACCGCGTTGTCGCCGCGGTACGCCGCTGACGTCACCTGGGCGGCGCAGCGGCGTACCGGCTGCGTCTGTCAGCCCGAGTCCGACGAGTGGCCCGGGAACACCTTCGCCGACGGGTCGATGACCGTCATGGCGTTGTTGACCGCCGTCGCCGCCTCGCCGAAGCCGGTGGCGATCAGCTTGACCTTGCCGTCGTAGTCGGCGATGTCGCCGGCCGCGAAGACCCTCGTCAGATTGGTCCGCATCGAGGAGTCGACGAGGATGTGCCGCTTGCGCTGCTCCAGCCCCCAGCGGCTCATCGGTCCCAGGTCCGCCACGAACCCCAGAGCGGCGACCACGGCCTGCGTCGGGACCGTCCGGAGCGCGCCGTCGAGCTTGCCGACGATGTCCGCGGATTCGACGCGACCGTTGCCGCGCAGCGCGGTGACCTCGGCGGAGGTGATGACCTCCACGTTGGACGCGAGGACGCGCTGGACGGTGTGCTCGTGCGCGCGGAACTTGTCGCGGCGGTGGACGAGCGTGACGGTCTTGGCGAGCGGTTCGAGGCTCATCGCCCAGTCGAACGCCGAGTCGCCGCCGCCGACGATGAGCACGTCCAGGTCGGCGAGTTCGGCGAGCCGCGGGACGAAGAACATCACGCCTTCGCCGGTGAAGGCGTCGGCGGCCGGGAGCGGGCGCGGGCTGAACGTGCCGATGCCGCCCGAGATCAGCACGACCTTGGCGTGCACGGAGAGGCCCGTGTCGCAGGTGACCGTGACGGACTCGTCGGTGTGCTCGAGCTGTTCTGCGCGGTGCCCGAGCAGGTAGACCGGGTCGAACTGGGCGGCCTGTTCGCCGAGCGCGTCGACGAGGTCCTGACCCTTGACGGCCGGGAAGCCCGCGACGTCGTAGATCATCTTTTCGGGGTACATCGCGGTGATCTGCCCGCCGATCTCGGGCAGTGAGTCGAGGACGGCGACCTTCAGGCCGCGGAAGCCGGCGTAGTACGCGGCATAGAGGCCGGTCGGACCCGCACCGATGATCAGCAGGTCGGCTTCGACCGGTTCGGTGGCGCTGGGCTGAACGGGCTGGGACACGCGTGCTCCCTCCGTAAGGGGTCGTGCGTCGACGGCCGACGGCGACACGTGCCGACCGGATTTCTGACGGTTGGCCAGCCCTGATGTGATCAACCGCAGAAGCCGCGACGACGATACCGACGGCGACCGCGCGTCCACCCTGATACGTGCCCCGCGTCACAGCCCGGAAAGCCCGTCGTGGCCGCATGTCGCATGGGATGTCGAGTTCTCGCGCCCCCGGGCGGCGTCACCCGTACGACGGCACACGCATGGGGGGTGCGCGGGGTCGGTACGGCCGTCCGGGTACGCGCCGGGCGTCCGACGAGAACCTGTTCTCATTGCCGTCACGTGTCACTAAGGTCCGCGGCATGGAAATCTCGTGCGCCCTGCCCCCGTCGGCGGAAGCCCCCGAACTGATCGCCGAGGCCGAGCGCCTGGGCTACGCCCGCGCGTGGTGCTACGACTCGCCCGTGCTCTACGGCGACGTGTGGATGACCCTCGCGCTGGCCGCCCAACGTACGACGCGGATAGGCCTCGGTCCGGCCGTCCTCGTGCCGAGCCTGCGGCACCCCATGGTGAACGCCGCGGCCATCGCGCACCTGGCCGAACTCGCCCCCGGCCGGGTCGCCGTCACCCTCGGCGCGGGCTTCACGGGACGCATGATGCTCGGGCAGCGCCCCATGCCGTGGTCGCAGGTCGAGCCGTACGTCGCCGCCGTCCGGGCGCTGCTGCGCGGCGACGAGATCCTGTGGGAGGGCAAGACGCTCCGCATGCTCCAGCCGCCCGGTCACGGCGCCGCCCGGCCGCTGGCGGATGTGCCGATCCTGCTCGGCGCCGAGGGCCCCAAGGGTCTGGCGGCCGCGGAAAGGCTCGCCGACGGTGTGTTCTCCGTCGGCTCGGTGCAGAAGGCCGGCGCCTTCGGCTGGCGCGCCACGCTGCAGTTCGGGACCGTGCTCGAGGAGGGTGAAGACCCGCGCAGCGACCGGGTCCGCGAGGCGGCGGGGCCGGCGGTCGCGGTGATCTACCACGCGGTGTACGAGCGTGCCGGTGCCGGCGTCGACGGGTTCCCCGGCGGCCAGACCTGGCGCGAGTCCGTCGAGCTCGCCCCCGAGGACGCCCGCCACCTGTCCGTCCACGACGGCCACCTGGTCGCCCTCAACCGGCACGACCGCCTGATCTGGGAGAAGTCCCGCGACCTGGCCACGCAGCTGACGTTGACCGGCACCGCGGAGGAAGTCCGCGCGAAGATCGCCGAGATGGGGAAGAACGGCGTCACGGAGCTCGCATACCAGCCGGTGGGCCCTGACAAGGCCCGCGAACTCCGTGCCTTCGCCGCCGCTGTCGGGCTCGGGGAGTAGGACGGGTCGCGGACGGATGAAGGGGGACAGCCCGGCGCGGTGCCGCGCCGGGCTGGACTCCTACTGGCCCGGCGCCCCCGACGGCCCCGTCTCGCCGCCCTTGCGGCGCAGGTAGCGCTCGAACTCCAGGGCGATCGCCTCGCCGGACGCCTCCGGGAGGTCCTCCGCGTCGCGCGCCGCCTCGAGGGTCTGGACGTACTCGGCGACCTCGGTGTCCTCCGACGCCAGCTGGTCGACACCCAGCTGCCAGGCGCGGGCGTCCTCCGTCAGGTCGCCCATCGGGATCGACAGGTCGAGGAAGTCCTCCAGCTTGCGCAGCAGCGCCAGCGTCGCCTTCGGGGACGGCGCCTGCGACACGTAGTGCGGCACCGCCGCCCAGAACGTCAGCGCCGGCATGCCCGCGTGCGCGCACGCCTCCTGCAACACGCCCACGATGCCCGTCGGGCCCTCGTAGCGGGTCTGCTCCAGGCCCAGGCCGCGCGCCACCACCGGGTCCGACGTCGTCCCCGTCACCGGCACCGGCCGCGTGTGCGGCGTGTCGCCCAGCAGCGCGCCCAGCGTCACCACCGTCTCGACGCCCAGCTCGTGCGCGAACCCCAGCAGCTCGTTGCAGAACGACCGCCACCGCATGTTCGGCTCGATGCCGTGCACCAGCACGATGTCGCGGCGCGGCTCCGGCACGCGTACGACGGAAAGCCGCGTCGTCGGCCACGTGATGCGGCGCGTGTCGCCGTCCATCCACACCGTGGGCCGGTTGACCTGGAAGTCGTAGTAGTCCTCGGCGTCGAGCGCGGCGAAGACCTCGCCGCTCCAGACCTGGTCGAGGTGCGCGACCGCGGAGGACGCGGCGTCCCCCGCGTCGTTCCACCCCTCGAACGCGGCCACCATGACGGGGTCGACCAGCTCGGGGATGTCGTCGAGCTCGATCAAGCCGGTGCCTCCTGCGTCGCTACTGCTTCGTCGTACCGTCGTACCGCCATGCCGCGCCGGCCAACCTTCCGGCCGACACGACCAGCCTACGGCTTTGCGCATCCGCCTTCCGGGGGAAGGGCATCGGTAAACACCCCCATACCCCCGGCCGCGTTCCGCCGAGCGTGAACACCGACCGCGCTCGGCCCCGGACCTCGACAGCGGGCGACAGGGTGACCGCCCAGTGTGACGCTGCGCCCATCTGGTGGGACGGTCCACGGAAATCGCAGGCGTCCTGGTTACGCTGTTCGCCCGGCCCATCATGGGTCGACCAAGCCGACAGCCGTCGCACCCCAGGGAGAATCCTGATGACCGCAACATCCGCGACCCCCCAGCAGCTGCGTGAAGCGATCGCAACCCGCGTCGTCGTCGCGGACGGGGCGATGGGCACCATGTTGCAGGCGCAGGACCCCAGCCTCGACGACTTCCAGGGCCACGAGGGCTGCAACGAGATCCTCAACGTCTCCCGCCCCGACATCGTCCGGTCCGTCCACGAGGCCTACTTCGAGGTCGGCGTCGACTGCGTCGAGACCAACACCTTCGGCGCCAACCTCGCCAACCTCGGCGAATACGACATCTCCGACCGCATCTTCGAGCTGTCCGAGGCCGGTGCCCGCCTGGCCCGCGAGGTCGCCGACGGCTACTCCACCGCCGACCGCCCCCGCTGGGTCCTCGGCTCCATCGGCCCCGGCACCAAGCTGCCGAGCCTCGGCCACACCACGTACGCCTCGCTGCGCGACGCCTACCAGGCCAACGCCGCGGGCCTGATCGCCGGCGGCGCCCACGCCCTGCTCGTCGAGACGACACAGGACCTGCTGCAGACCAAGGCCTCCATCATCGGCGCGCACCGCGCCAACCAGGCCGCCGGCAGCGACCTGCCGGTCTTCGTGCAGGTCACCGTCGAGACCACCGGCACCATGCTGCTCGGCTCCGAGATCGGCGCCGCGCTCACCGCGCTGGAGCCGCTCGGCGTCGACCTGATCGGCCTCAACTGCGCCACCGGCCCCGCCGAGATGAGCGAGCACCTGAGGCACCTCGCCCGGCACGCCAAGATCGGCGTCTCCGCGATGCCCAACGCCGGCCTCCCCGTGCTCACCAGCAACGGCGCGCACTACCCGCTCAGCCCCGAGGAACTCGCCGACGCGCACGACGTGTTCGTCCGCGAGTACGGCCTGTCCCTGGTCGGCGGCTGCTGCGGCACCACGCCCGAGCACCTGCGCCAGGTCGTCGACCGGGTCCGCGGCCACGAGATCACCCCGCGCCGCCCGCACCACGAGCCGGCCGCCGCCTCGCTGTACCAGTCGGTGCCGTTCCGCCAGGACACCTCGTACCTGGCCATCGGCGAGCGCACCAACGCCAACGGCTCCAAGGCGTTCCGCGAGGCGATGCTGGTCCAGGACTGGGAGAAGTGCCTGGAGATCGCCCGCGACCAGTCCCGCGACGGCGCCCACATGCTCGACCTCAACGTCGACTACGTCGGCCGCGACGGCGCCGAGGACATGCGCCAGCTCGCCACCCGCCTGGCCACCGCGACCACGCTGCCGCTCGTCCTCGACTCCACCGAGCCCGAGGTCATCAAGGCCGGCCTCGAGGCGCTCGGCGGCCGCGCCGTCGTCAACTCGGTCAACTACGAGGACGGCGACGGCCCCGACTCGCGCTTCGCGAAGATCGCCGCGCTCGCCAAGGAGCACGGCGCCGCGCTCGTCGCCCTCACCATCGACGAGGAGGGCCAGGCCCGCACCGCCGAGTGGAAGGTCCGCGTCGCCGACCGCATCATCCGCGACCTGCGCGACAACTGGGGCTTCGACGTCGCCGACGTCATCGTCGACTGCCTCACCTTCCCCATCGGCACCGGCCAGGAGGAGACCCGCCGCGACGGCATCGAGACCATCGACGCCATCCGCGAGATCAAGCGCCTCTACCCGGAGGTGCAGACCACGCTCGGCCTGTCCAACGTCTCCTTCGGCCTCAACCCGGCCGCCCGCATGGTGCTCAACTCGGTGTTCCTCAACGAGTGCATCGACGCCGGCCTCGACTCCGCGATCGTGCACGCCTCCAAGATCCTGCCGATGGCCCGGATCCCCGAGGAGCAGCGCGAGGTCGCCCTCGACATGGTCTACGACCGGCGCCGCGACGACTACGACCCGCTCGTGCGCTTCATGGAGCTGTTCGAGGGCGTCGACGCCAAGTCGGTGAAGGCCTCGCGCGCCGAGGAACTGGCCGCGCTGCCGCTCGGCGAGCGCCTGGAACGCCGCATCATCGACGGCGAACGCCAGGGCCTGGAGGCCGACCTCGACGAGGCCCTGCTCACCCGGCCCGCGCTCGAGATCATCAACGACACGCTGCTCGGTGGCATGAAGGTCGTCGGCGAGCTGTTCGGCTCCGGCCAGATGCAGCTGCCGTTCGTCCTGCAGTCCGCCGAGGTCATGAAGAGCGCCGTCGCGTACCTCGAACCGCACATGGAGAAGTCCGACGCGGACGGCAAGGGCACCATCGTGCTCGCCACCGTCAAGGGCGACGTCCACGACATCGGCAAGAACCTCGTCGACATCATCCTCAGCAACAACGGCTACAACGTCGTCAACATCGGCATCAAGCAGCCGGTGTCGGCGATCCTCGAGGCCGCCGAGGAGCACAAGGCCGACGTCATCGGCATGTCCGGCCTGCTGGTCAAGTCCACGGTGATCATGAAGGAGAACCTGGAGGAGCTCAACCAGCGCGGGCTCGCCACCGGGTACCCCGTCATCCTCGGCGGCGCCGCGCTCACCCGCGCGTACGTCGAAGAGGACCTGTACGACATCTACGCGGGCGAAGTCCGGTACGCCCGCGACGCGTTCGAGGGCCTGCGGCTCATGGACGCGCTCATGGGCGTCAAGCGCGGCCTCCCCGGCGCCGAGCTCCCGCCGCTCAAGCGCCGCAAGGTCGCCGCGGCCACGCTCGTCGAGACCGCGCCCGAGGACATGCCGGCCCGCTCCGACGTGTCCGTCACCAACCCCGTGCCGAAGCCGCCGTTCTGGGGCGACCGCGTCGTCAAGGGCATCCAGCTCGCCGACTACGTCTCCTGGCTCGACGAGCGCGCCACGTTCATGGGGCAGTGGGGGCTAAAGCCCACCCGCGGCGGCAACGGCCCGTCGTACGAGGAGCTCGTCGAGACCGAGGGCCGGCCGCGGCTGCGGTACTGGCTCGACCGGCTCGTGACCGAGAACCTCCTCGAGGCCGCCGTCGTCTACGGCTACTTCCCGTGCGTCTCCAAGGGCGACGACCTGATCGTCCTGCACGAGGACGGCTCCGAGCGCACCCGCTTCACCTTCCCGCGCCAGCGCCGCGACCGGCACCTGTGCCTCGCCGACTTCTTCCGGCCCGAGGACTCCGGTGAGGTCGACGTCGTCGGCTTCCAGGTCGTGACGATGGGCTCGAAGCTCTCCGGCGCCACCGGCGAGCTGTTCGCCGCCAACGCGTACCGCGACTACCTCGAACTGCACGGCCTGTCCGTGCAGCTGGCCGAGGCCCTTGCCGAGTACTGGCACGCCCGCGTCCGCTCCGAACTCGGCTTCGCGGGCGAGGACCCGGCGGACATCGACGGCATGCTGAAGCTCGAGTACCGCGGCGCGCGGTTCTCGCTGGGTTACGGGGCCTGCCCCGACCTGGAGGACCGGGCCAAGATCGTCGACCTGCTCGACCCCTCGCGCATCGGCGTCGACCTGTCCGACGAGTTCCAGCTCCACCCGGAGCAGTCGACCGACGCGATCGTGCTGCACCACCCCGAGGCGAAGTACTTCAACGCACGCTGAGCCGGACCCGCCGACCCGGACCCGCCCACGCGGTCCGGGTCGGGGATCCCGCAGGCCTGTCGACGGCGCTACGCACTCCTCAGGCCCGTTCTGCCAAAACCCCCAGCAGTGGGGGAGCGCGCAACCGGTCGGATCGTCGCACCGGGCGTGCCGGTTCCGGAGAAAGGCCCCGCCGTGCTGCCCGACGTCGTCGCGCTCCTGCGCTGCCCGCACTGCGGCGCCGACCTCGCTCCCGACGGCTCCGCGCTGCGCTGCCCCGCCCGGCACACCTTCGACATCGCCCGCCAGGGCTACGCCAACCTCCTCGCCGGCGACGCCAAGGCCGGCACCGCCGACACCGCCGACATGGTCGCCGCCCGCGACGCCTTCCTCGGCGCCGGGCACTACCGTCCCATCGCCGCCGCCCTCGCCGAAGCCACCGCAGACGCCGCGCGCCGCGCCCCCGGAGCCGTCGTCGACGTCGGCGCCGGGACCGGGCACTACCTCGCCCACGCCCTCGACGCCGCCCCCGACCGCGTCGGCCTCGCCCTCGACATCTCCAAGTACGCGCTGCGCCGCGCCGCCCGCGCCCACCCCCGCGCCGGCGCGGTCGTCTGCGACGCCTGGCGGCCGCTCCCCGTCCGCGACGCCGCCGCGGCCGCCCTCCTCAACGTGTTCGCGCCCCGCAACCCGGCCGAGCTCCGGCGCGTACTGCACCCCGAAGGACGCCTCCTCGTCGTCACCCCCACCGCCCGCCACCTGGGCGAGCTCGTCGGCGCCCTCGGCCTCCTGCGCGTCGACGACGACAAGAAGGCCCGCCTCGACGAGGCCCTCGACCCGCACTTCACCCCCGTCCGCGCCGACGTCATCGGCTTCCCCATGAACCTCACCGACACCGACGTCGCCACCGTCGTCGGCATGGGCCCCAGCGCCTGGCACACCGACCCCGCGGAGCTGGCCCGCCGCATCGCGGAACTTCCCCGGCCACACGTCGTTTCCGCCGAGGTCACCCTGTCCGTCTACGCTCCGCGACGCGCGTAGCCGCCACGCGTTTCGGCTTGCCTCCAACCGCACGGTCACGGACAATCGAGGGCCCATCACCAGCGAGTGAGGCAGCGACGGAAGGGGACGGCACGCTGCGCCCGCCCCGGCACGACCGCCGGGCGCGCCAGGCACGACACGAGAGGCAGGTGGCCATGACGGCTCTCGACACCGGGACCCAGCCCGCTCCGGACCTCGAAGCGGTCCTCTGCGACATGGACGGCACCCTGGTCGACACCGAACGCAGCTGGTTCGCCACCGAGGTCTCGGTCATGGCCGACCTCGGCTTCCAGCTCGGCCCCGAGCACGCCCCACGGCTGCTCGGCAGCCCCATGGAACCCGCCGTCACGTACCTGCTCGGTGTCTCCGGCGTCGACATAGCGCCCCTCGAACTCGAACGGCGCATCAACGAGCGCATGGTCGAGATCCTCAGCAGCGGCGTCGACCTGCGGCCCGGCGCCAAGCGGCTGCTCGCCGACCTGGACGCGGCGGGCGTGCCGCTCGCGCTCGTGACCGCGTCCTACCGGGCCATCGTCGACGCGGTGCTGCCGTCGCTGGGCGCCCACCACTTCAGCGTCACCGTGGCGGGCGACGAGGTCGAACGGCCCAAGCCGGCCCCCGACCCGTACCTGACCGCGGCGGCGGGCCTCGGCGTCGACCCCGCGCACTGCGTCGTCCTCGAGGACTCGCCGACCGGCGTCGCGTCCGGAGAGGCCGCCGGATGCGTCGTCGTCGCCGTCCCGAGCATGACCGACATCCCGGCCGGGCCCCGGCGCACCGTGGTCCAGTCGCTCGAAGGCGTCGACCTGGGGCTGCTGGAGGCACTGGTACGGCGCCGCACACGCCGCTGACCGGCCCCGGACACAGGGAAGCGGACGGGCCCTGAGACCCGTCCGCTCCGCTCCCCGTGCCGTTCCCCCGTGGTCGGCGTTCCCCCGAAGCCTGTGTCCCTCCCCGGTCGGCCGCCTCCCGGCGGTCGGCCCCTTCCCCGTACCAGGCCCGTCAGGAGCCGGCCCTCGGCGATCTCCCCATCGCCGACGACCGGTTCCGCCGTGCTCCGCCCGTGCCCCGAAAGGCGCGGGCCCCCGTTTCCCCGTGTTCCCGGCCGCCCCCACGTCCGGGAAAGCTCCCACAAGGCCCCCCGTGGACCCTGTGGGCTCTCACTGCGATGACCGAAGCCACCGCCGGAGGCCCAGGCGGCCCACCTTGGTGGATCCCCCGTGCACTGTCAGTGTTGCGACAACGCGGGTAGACCGTCGTCAGGGAAATCCCTCGACATCACCGAGAGGCCCTCACGCCCGGCGAGTCGGTACACGGAACAGGGCCCCACCCCCCTCCGCCGGGCCTCCGCATACGGCGGCCGCGCCCCCGCCCACCTGCGTGCGAGCCCGCTGCTTCGTCACGACTAGGACCCCCCTCCTCCGCAAGTCGCAGTCCCCCCGGCCCCCGGCTCCTCCGTGCGGACGAGACGCCGCCCCGGGGGCGAAATCGGCAGGTCACAGCCTCTACCGTGGACCTGTGACAGCTGCCCACGACGACGTACGCGCCGGCGCCCCCGCAGTCGCAGACCCGCATCCCCCCGCGCCCGTCCTGGCCGCGCCCTCCGCGCACCCCGGCGCGGCGTCGGGCGGGCACCCCGAAGACGCGCCGCCCTCGCGCGGCGAGCGGGCCCGGGAGCGGCTGCACGGGTGGCTCGACGAGCTGCGTCAGGGCGAGGGCACGCTGCTGCGCAAGCCCGCCCCGCTCGACGTCGTCCTCGTGGTCGTGCTCGCCTTCCTCGCGGTCGGCGGCCTGTTCATGGACGACCTCGGCACCGACACGCGGCGCCCCGCCGACGCCTTCGGCGTGATCCTCGCGCTGCTGTGCGTCCTGCCGCTGCTGTGGCGCGCCAGCCACTCGCTGCGGGTGCTGGTCGCCGTCACCATCCCGTTCCTGATCCTGGCCGCGCACCACTACGGCGCCGCCGGCGCCAGCCTCGGCCAACTCGTCGCGATGTACAGCGCCGCCGTCAGCCGCCCCCGCATCCCCGCCGCGTTCGCGCTGTTCTTCGCCGAGGCCACCACCATGGTGTGGCTCGCCGTCGGCGACCGGCAGATCGGCTTCGTCGACGTGCTGGCGAACCTCGCCGCGCTCTTCGCGGTCTGGGCGTTCGCCCGCAGCGTCGGCTTCCGCCGCGCCTACACCGCCGAACTCGAGGCCCGCGCCGACCGCTTGCTGCACACCCGCGAAGCCGACACCCGCGCCGCGATCGCCGAGGAACGCGGCCGCATCGCCCGCGAACTGCACGACGTCGTCGCCCACCACGTCAGCGTCATGACCGTCCAGGCGTCCGCCGCGCAGCGCACCCTCGCGCGCGACCCCGACCGGGCCCGCGAGGCCATGGCCGCCGTCGAGCAGACCGGCCGCGCCGCACTCGTCGAGATGCGCCGCCTCGTCGGCATCCTCCGCGGCAACGACGCCGACAGCGGAAAGCTCAGCGAGGGCCACAACGCACCCCAGCCCGGCCTCGACGCCCTCGAAGTCCTCGTCGGACAGGTCCGTGAGGCCGGCATCGCCGTCGAGCTGTCCATCGAAGGCGTCCCGGCCGACCTGCCGCCCGGCATCGACCTCGCGGTCTACCGGATCATCCAGGAAGCCCTGACCAACACGCTCAAGCACGCAGGCCCCGCGGGCTCCCGCGTGCTGCTGCGCTACCGGCCCGACGAGATCCTGGTCCGGGTCGCCGACGACGGCCGCGGCGCCGCCGCCAACCTCACCGCACGCGAGGGCGAGCGCACCGGGCACGGCCTGCTCGGCATGCGCGAGCGCGTCGCCCTCTACGGTGGACGCCTGTACGCCGGCCCGCGCGCCGGCGGCGGCTTCGAAGTCCTCGCCCGCATCCCGCTGGCCCCCGCGGACCGCCCCGCGACCACCCGGCACCCCGCCCGTGCCACCGAACGACTGGAGCAGAACCCCGCATGACGATCCGCGTGATCCTCGTCGACGACCAGCCCCTGCTGCGCACCGGGTTCCGCATGATCCTCGAGGCCGAGCCCGACATCGCCGTCGTCGGCGAGGCCGCCGACGGGCTCCAGGCCGTCGAGCTGGTGCGCACCCTCCAGCCGGACGTCGTCCTCATGGACATCCGCATGCCGCGCATGGACGGCGTCGAGGCCACCCGCCGCATCGTCGGCAACACTGCCGGCCGCGACAACGCCTCCACCGAACCGGCCGGCGCGCGCGTCCTCGTCCTGACGACCTTCGACCTCGACGAGTACGTCGTCGAGGCCCTCCGCGCGGGCGCCAGCGGCTTCCTCCTCAAGGACGTGCCCGCCGACGACCTCATCGCCGCCATCCGCGTCATCGCCGACGGCGACGCCCTCCTCGCCCCGAGCATCACCCGCCGCCTGCTCGACATGTACGCCTCCCGCCTCCCCGCGGCCGAGGACCCCACACCCGACACCCTCGCCATGCTCACCGAGCGCGAGGTCGAGGTCCTCCGCCTGGTCGCCCGCGGCATGTCCAACGCCGAGATCGCCGCCGAACTCTTCGTCAGCGAAACCACCGTCAAGACCCACGTCGGCCACGTCCTGACCAAACTCGGCCTCCGCGACCGCGTCCAAGCCGCCGTCTACGCCTACGAAAGCGGCCTCGTCCGCCCCGGCGCCCTCTGACCCCGAACACCCGGATACGCTCCCCGAGATCTACCTCGGGGAGCACGGCATGGGCATATTCCGACGCGGCGGCAAGCAGCCGGACCAGGACACGGCGTTCCCGTTCCTGACCCGCGACGAGGGCGTGCACCTGCGCCACCTCGTCCGCGGGGCCTTCGCCGCCCGGGAGACGGCCGTGAAGGTCTACGACACCTACGCCACCGACGCCGCGTCCGAGCACGCCGCGGCTTCCGGCAACGGCACGTCCTGGCAGTTCAACCTGGTCAACCTCGCCTCCCGATGCCACGAGCTGCGCGGCGTCCGGAAGTGGTCCGACATCGTGGGCGAGTACGTCGAGAACGCGATACGCATCCGGTCGCTGTCCGAGCGGGAGCGGTCGCTGCAGGACCTCGACCCCGACGTACTGCGGGCCGCGCTCTACCCGCGCGTGACCTCCGACGCCTTCTACGCGGACACCGGCCTGCACACGTACGCGCGCACCCTCGCGCCCGGCCTGCACGAGCTGCTCGCGGTGGCCCACGACGGGCTCTTGCACACGCTCAACGACGCCAGAACGGCCCGCTTCGGCACGCCGGAGGAGGCGTGGCAGATCGCCTACGCCAACCTGAACGCGCTGCCGCTCAACCACTTCGTCCGCGAAGCCGACAACGGGGCCCGCTACGTCGTCGTCGGCGACGGTTCGCCGCACGGGGCGGCGCGGCTGGGCGTGGTCGACGAACTCGTGCGCCGCGTCACGGAGCTGGACGCCGTCCCCGAGAACGGCATTCTGGTGGCCGTGCCGACCCGCGAGCTGCTGATGTTCCACCGCGTCGGCGACCACCTCACGGCCGTCACACCCGCCTCGATGGCCCTCGACGCCGCCGCGCTCTACGCCGACGCGCCGTACGGGGTCAGCCCCGACGTTTTCTGGTGGCACGGCGGCGTGCTCACCCGCGTCACGCAGCAGTCGCCCGAGGGCATCCTCATCAACATCGCGGAAGGCGCGTTCGCCGACATGTTCGAGCGCGCGACCGGCATTCGGCGCGGCGTGGACTCCGCGGACCCGCACCGTTCCTGACCTGCACCGTGATTGGCGGCCTCCCGCCCCTCCCGCTTTTTGATTTTCGCGCGGCCGTCCCGCGCGTCAAGCCGCGGCGGATCTGACGCGGTTCAGGTGGCCTGGCGTGAGGTCAAGGGGGCGGCTTGACCCGCGGGCCGTCCGCGCTGAACACCTCGCACCTAGCGGGAGGGGCGGGGAGTGTGGCGCCGCGTCACGTCACTTCGCGCTGCTCTTCGCGAGGTGCATATCGGTTCACATTCGGGCATAAGGGCGCCCTGGCCCCTATTGACTTCGCGTCAAAAGAACCAAATGGCCACCAGGTGGCCATTTGGTTCTTTTGAACATTGTTTTCAGTATGGGGTCGGTGGCCTGGTGGCCTGGTGGCCTGGTGGCCTGGTGGCGCGGGGCGGGCCCGGGCACCGGGCAGGCCGCGCACCCCACGCTCCAGGCCCCGCGCCCGCCACCCCACGTGAACCGCAGGCGGGCAGCGCGAAGCGAAATGACGCGGCGCCACACCCCCCGCCCCTCCCGCTAGTTGCCAAGGTCGTTAGCGCGGACGGCCTGCGGGTCAAGCCGCCCCCATCACCCCGGGACAGGCCACCAGGACCGCGTCAGATCCACCGCGGCTTGACGCGCGGGACGGCCGCGCGAAAATCAAAAGGCGGGAGGGGCGGGAGGCCTCCAACCGCGGATCAGGTCAGGGACGGTGCAGGCAGGCGCAGTCCACGCCGCCACGGTGCAGGCCACGAACGGTACAGCCCCCGGCCGTCCTCGCCGCAGGAGCAGGCCGACGTACTAGCGGCCGGCTGGCTCGCAAGCCGAAGGCGTGCCGCCGCAACGGAACGGAACCGACACCCTCAGGCGAAATCAGCATCTACAGCGCGTCGGTGACGTCCGTGTCCATCTGGGGGCCGATCACCGGGAGCGGGTAGACCGGTGGGGTGCCGCCGAACTCGGGGCAGAGGGACTGGTGGTCGCACCAGCCGCACAGGCGCGTGCGGTTGGGGCGCCATTCGCCGGTGCGGGTGGCGGTCTGGATGGCCGTCCACAGGGCGCGCAACTTGCGTTCCACCGCGAGGAGATCGGACTCGTCGGGGTCATAACGCAGGATGTTGCCGCTGCCCAGGTACACCAGTTGGAGGCGGCGGGGGAGCCGGCCGTGCTGGCGCCACAGGACCAGCGCGTAGAACTTCATCTGGAACAGCGCCTTGTCCTCGAACCGTTCGGACGGCGCTCGGCCGGTCTTGTAGTCGACGACCCGCAGGTCGCCGGTCGGCGCCACGTCGAGCCGGTCGACGTAGCCGCGCAGGGTGAGGCCGCCGTCGAGCGTGGTCTCGACGTACAGTTCGCGGCGGGCCGGCTCCAGGAGGTTCGGGTCCTCGAGTGTGAAGTACCGCTCCACCAGCTGCTCGGCGCCGGTCAGCCACTCGGCGAGCTCGTCGGCCCGCACCCCGCCCTCGCCGTCGTCGAACAGCTCGGCCAACTCGGGCCGCTTGGCCAGGAGTTCGTCCCACGCCGGACGCACGAGGCCCTGCGCGGCCTGCGGGGTGCGCTCGCCGCGCGGGATGTCGAACAGCCGCTCCAGCACCGAGTGCACGACGGTCCCTCGGGTCGCCGCCGCGCTCGGCTTCTCCGGCAGCTTGTCGATGACACGGAACCGGTACAGCAGCGGGCACTGCATGAAGTCCGCGGCCCGCGACGGCGACAGCGACACACCGCGCGAGTCGGGCGCGGGGCCGCCGCCGTCGGCGGTGTCGGCGGGGGAGTCGGTTCCGGTCGTACTCATGCGAGCCAGAGTACGGGCCGCCGCAGACATCACCGCATCCCGATCCCCGCACCGGTGAAGGCCAGAGGGCTGTTCGACCGAACATCTGACCCGTACGCCCCGTCCGAGAGCGGCTCCGGCGCATCTGGGAAGTTGCCGCACCCGCCAGTAACATCCGTCGCGCTCGTGCACCACCGTCGCACCCGTCCCGCGGGCCGCTTCCGCACGCCCGCGACCGGCGCCCGTCCCGCTCGTGCCCCCGACGCCCCACGCCGAAAGGCCCCGTGCATGCGCCACCGCCTCCACCCCGCCGTGTCCCTCACCGCCGCGGCCCTCCTCGTCGCCGCCGTCCCCGGCACCGCCGAGGCCCACCCCGGACACGGCCACGGCCGCCCCGACCGCGTCACCGTCGGCGACCGCACCTACATCGCCGACGAGCAGGGACGCGCCACCCAGTGGCGCGGGTTCAACCTCTCCGACAAGGGCCACCGCGGCACCGAGGCCTTCGCCGACATCCACGAGAGCGACCTGCGCGACATGGCCGCGCGCGGCTTCAACCTCGCCCGCCTGGCGTTCTTCTGGGACGACCTCGAGCCCACCCGCGGCCACTACGACCGCAGCTACCTCGCCAAGATGCGCCGCATCCTCGACTGGGCCGACAAGTACCACGTCAAGGTCGTCCTCGACGCCCACCAGGACATCTACGGCCCGCACTTCGGCGCCCGCGGCATCCCCGACTGGGCCACCCGCGACGACGGCCTGCCGTTCGAGCCGATCCCGAACGACTGGTTCTCCGAGTACTTCGAGCCGTCCGTCCAGACCGCGTTCGACCACCTGTACAACGACCGCGACCTGCGCGCCGCGCACGCCCGCATGTGGATGACCGTCGCCGCGTCCCTCGGCCACCACCCCGCGCTGCTCGGCTACGACCTGATGAACGAGCCGTTCGCCAAGTTCCTCGAAGGCGAGGACCTGCCCACCGCCGCCGCCCGGTTCGAGGCCACCGAGCTCACCGAGATGTGGAACCGGCTCGCCGACGCCGTTCGCCTCGTCGACCGCGACTCCTGGGTCTTCGTCGAACCCACCGTCATCGTCGGCCTCGGCGTCCCCACCTCGCTCGGCACCATCGACGACCCGCACGCCGGCTACGCCCCGCACTTCTACGAGACCGCCATGGAGAGCGGCGCCGACTACGACCCCTCGGGCCCGTTCATCCCGAACTACGTCGCCGCCATCGGCGCCTACCCCGCCCAGCACCGCATGCCGGTCATCGTGGGGGAGTGGGGCGGCAACCCGACCACCCCCAACGCGGGCCGGTTCATCAACGACATGACCGCCGCCATGAACGGCTTCGCCGACGGCTGGACGTGGTGGCAGTGGTGCCGCGGCAACGGCGGCTACTGCAACCTCAACCCCGCCGGCGAGTGGCGCCCCAACACCGACCTGCTCGCCCAGCCCTACGCGCGCGCCGTCGCCGGCAACCCGCTCAGCACCGGCTACGACCCGGCCACGCACACCTTCAAGCTCACCTACACCACGACCGAGTCCGCCGACGGCCCCACCGAGATCACCGTCCCGCGCGTCGCCTACCCCGGCGGCTTCCGCGTCAGCGTCGACGGCGCCAAGGCCTCCTGGGACGACCGCGGCCAGACCGTACGCGTCAGCACCCACGGCCGCCCCGGCGGCACCTACACGGTGACCATCACCCCGCGCTGACCCCGACCCGCACCGCGACGCGGCGGCGGGAGCCCGGCCTCACCCGGCCGACGGCTCCCGCCGCATCAGCCCCAGGAACGCCTTCTCCACATCGCTCCGCGCCAGCACCCCGTACACGCTGCCGTCCTCCTCGACGACCAGGTACTCCGTCGCCGGCGTCGCCCGCAGCGCCACCAGCAGATCCTCCCCGGCCAGCTCCGCCGACACCCGCAGGCCCGGCTGCAGATCGCGCGCCAGCGGACCCACCGCCACCCACGGCCGGCGCTGCTGCGGCGTCGCCGCCACCCGCGACTCCCGCACCAGCGCCATTGGCTCGCCGTTCCGGTCCACGACCACCAGCGCCTGCGCACCCGCCTCACCGGCGCGCCGCAGCGCCTCCGCCAGCGGCAGATCGGCCTGCACGGGAATGGCCCGGCGCGTCAACGGCCGCACCCGCAACGACGGCAGCCGCTCCCGCAACTGCTCGCCGCGCAGCGACTGGACGGCGCCCGTCCACATGAAACCGGCGATCAGACCGCCGCACACCACCGTGTAGAGGCGCATCCACCCGTCGTCGTTGCGCGACCACACGACCGCCACGACCAGCACCGCGACCGCCAGCACGCGGCCCGCCCACGACGCGGCCACCGTGCCCGCCATCGGCCGCTTCGTCGCGCCCCACACACCCGCCCGCAACATGCGGCCGCCGTCCAACGGCAGCCCCGGCAGCAGGTTGAACACCGCGACCATCAGGTTCGACACCGCCAGCAGCGCCACCATGCGCCCGGTCAGCGACTCGACGTCCAACGCCAGCCCCAGGCCCCAGAAACCGCCCGCCAGCGCCAGCGACAACGCCGGCCCGGCCGCCGCCACCGCGAACTCCCGGCCCGCCGTCTCCGGCTTGTCGATCTCCGAGACCCCGCCCAGGAACTGGATCGTGATGCGGTGCACCGGCAACCCGAACCGCAGCGCCGTGAGCGCGTGCGCCAACTCGTGCACCAGCACCGAGATGTACAGCAGCACCGCGAACAGGAACGCGACCAGGTACTTCCACGACTCCAGCTGCGGGAACAACCGCCCGAACGTCGGCGCGAACAACAGCGTGATGATCAGCGCGATCGCGAACCACGACGTCGACACATAGACGGGGACGCCGAACGGCCGCCCCATCAACAGCCCGCCGCCCGAAGCGCCCTGGCCCTGCGGACCGCCCGGACCGGACCCCGACCCGGAACCCGCACCCGGCGCCGCGCCGCCCCCCGCCCCCTGCTGCCCGCCCCACCCTTGCGACCCGCCAGATGAACTCACGACTCGATGTTATTCGGTGCCCCCTCCGCAGGCCGATCCCCTGGTCAGCGCGTCGCCCGCGGACCGGTACCCTTGTCCGCATGTCTGAACCGACCGGTGCCGCCCGTCGTCGCGGGCCTTTCCAGGTCGGGGACCAAGTGCAGCTCACCGACCCCAAGGGCCGTCACCACACCTTCACCCTCGAAGCGGGCAAGGCCTTCCACACCCACAAGGGTTCGTTCCCCCACGACGAACTCATCGGCGCCCCTGAGGGCACCGTTGTGCGGTCCTCCGGGAACTTCGACTACCTGGCGCTGCGGCCTCTGCTCCCCGACTTCGTCCTGTCCATGCCCCGCGGTGCGGCGGTGATCTACCCCAAGGACGCGGGGCAGATCATCGCGATGGCCGACATCTTCGCCGGCGCCCGCGTCGTCGAGGCCGGCGTCGGCTCCGGCGCGCTCAGCACCTTCCTGCTGCGCGCCGTCGGCGACCAGGGGCAGCTGTCGTCGTACGAACGACGCCAGGACTTCGCGGACATCGCGAAGAAGAACGTCGAGCGCTACTTCGGCGGCCCGCACCCCGCGTGGAAGCTCACCGTGGGCGACCTCCAGGACAACCTCGTCGAGACCGACGTCGACCGCGTCATCCTCGACATGCTCGCTCCCTGGGAGTGCCTCGAGGCGGTCCACAAGGCACTCGTCCCCGGCGGCCTGGTGTGCTGCTACGTGGCCACCACCACCCAGCTGGCCCGCACCGTCGAGACCATGCGCGCCATGCGCTGCTTCACCGAGCCCCAGTCCTGGGAGTCGATGGTGCGCACGTGGCACGTCGAGGGTCTCGCGGTACGCCCCGACCACCGCATGATCGGGCACACCGGCTTCCTGGTGACCGCCCGCCGCATGGCCGACGGCGTCGACGCCCCCATGCGCCGCCGCCGCCCCTCCAAGGGCTACGACAGCGAGGACTACGAGGCCCCCGAGGTCTGACCCCGTCCGACCCTGTCCGGTCACCACCCGATTCGTCCCCGGGGCGGCCCCGCTCGTGCGAGCGGAGCCGCCCCGGACCCTTTTCCGGGCGCCGCCGGCCCACTAACGTGGCCGTCCGTGGCGGATGAACACAACGCGTCGGAAGTCGCAGGTCCCGACCCGGACCCCACGGCGGTCGAGCCCGCGCCGGAACCGGCCTCAGAATCGGCATCGGAACCGGCGTCGGAGTCGACCGAACTGGTCCGGATCGTCGCCGAGCAGCCCCGCGTCCCCAAGCCCGACGTGAAGAACTCCGTCGTCCTGGCGACCGCAGCCTGCCTGCTCGCCTTCACCGGCGTCTGCGGCGTCGCCATATGGACGGCGTCCCGCTTCGACGGCGGCGTCCCCGGCATAACCTCGCCCGCCAACGGCCACCGCGAGGCCCCGATCATCCCCGTGTCCGAGCGCACCGGACACCCCGCGGAGCCCGGCACACAGCCGCCCGGCGGCCCCGCCGAACCGGCCCCCGGCCCGCGCGCCACCACCCCGCAGACCGGCCGCGGCAGCGACCGTCCGCCGGCCGCCCCCGACTGGGGCGCGCTGCAGTACCCGATCGACTGCGGCGGCGGCCCCGTGGAGGTCGTCAAAGCCCTTCCCGTGCCCCCGGAGGCCGGGGGACGGTATGTCGTCCAGGTCCACTGCGTTGCGGGCTCAGGAACCGCCCCTGACGCCCTCTACGGGTACACCCTGGGCGCGGACGGAACCCCCACGCCCACCCGTACGCTCCTCGACACCACGGCCGACCGCGTCGTGCGCTCGCTCACGGCCACCGCGGACGGCAAGATCACCGCGGAGCTGCTGGGCTGGTCGTCCGACCTGGTGCCGCGCAGCAGCCCCGACGTCACCGAGACCCGCGTCCTGACCCCGTAGACCCCCGCAGACCTCCCGGACCCGCCGTCCGCCGCAACCGGCCCGAACAGCCAACCCAGGTCACCCATACGGAGTCTGGCGCCCCGTCAGGCGCCGTCCCGGGTCAGACCGCGTCCGGCCCGTAGACCTCGACGCCATCCGAAACACGCCGCATGTGAATGCACTCGCCAGGACACTTGCGTGTGGCGTCGATCACTTCCACCAGGAGCGGAACCGGAACCGGAACCGCCGCCCCCGGATCGGTGCGCAGCTCGTCGTCGTCGCCCTTCACGTAGGCGAGACCGTCGATGTCCAGCTCGAACACTTCGCGGGCGAACTGCACGCAGATTCCGTCACCGGTGCAAAGATCCTGGTCGATCCACACCTCAAGAGGTTCATTCTCGGCGGACATCGAGCCTCGCACTTCACCGTTTCGTACCGGGATCCGACCAAGAGACCCTACCCCCGACGGCTTCTTGATGTTGTCGGGTGGGTATCTGGACCACACAACAGTGGGGGCAATCGCAAGGGTGAAGATCGGACACGCCCGCATCGTCTTTTGATCAAGGGGTTTCAACCCCTCCTGCCACAGGTAGGGTCGGAGACGTCGCAGCTCCCAGGAGGAGGTGAGGACCGTGGCAGCCCACGACGACGACATGAACCGTGGCGGGAGGCCGGCTCGGGGTACGGACGACCTCATGAGCCAGGTGTCCTTTCTTGAGCAGGAAGTCGCCGTCCTGCGTCGCAAGCTCGCCGACTCGCCGCGTCAGACGAGGATGCTGGAGGAGCGCATTGTCGAGCTCCAGACCAGCCTCGCAGGTCTGACCACACAGAACGAGCGGCTGGTGGCGACGCTCCGAGAGGCCCGCGATCAGATCGTGGCCCTCAAGGAGGAGGTGGACAGGCTCGCGCAGCCACCTTCCGGATTCGGCGTATTCCTGAACGCAAACGATGACGGCACGGCGGACATCTTCACCGGAGGCCGCAAGCTCCGCGTGAACGTCAGCCCCAACCTCGACCTCGACGACCTCCAGCGTGGCCAGGAGGTCATGCTCAACGAGGCGCTCAACGTGGTCGACGCCATGGAGTTCGAGCGGATCGGCGATGTCGTGATGCTCAAGGAACTCCTCGAAGACGGCGAACGCGCCCTGGTCATCGGGCACACCGACGAGGAGCGCGTGGTGCGCCTCGCCGAACCGCTGCTCGACGGACCGCTCCGGGCGGGGGACTCCCTGCTCCTCGAACCGCGCTCCGGGTACGTGTACGAACGCGTCCCCAAGAGCGAGGTCGAGGAACTGGTCCTCGAAGAGGTGCCGGACATCGACTACACCAAGATCGGCGGTCTGCGAAACCAGATCGAGCTGATCCGCGACGCTGTCGAACTGCCGTACCTCCACCCGGATCTGTTCAAGGAGCACGAACTCCGACCCCCCAAGGGCATCCTGCTCTACGGGCCCCCCGGATGCGGAAAGACGCTCATCGCCAAGGCGGTCGCCAACTCGCTCGCCAAGAAGGTCGCCGAGGCCAAGGGCGGCAACGGCGAACAGGGCAAGAGCTACTTCCTCAACATCAAGGGCCCCGAGCTGCTCAACAAGTACGTCGGTGAGACCGAGCGGCACATCCGCCTGGTCTTCCAGCGGGCGCGCGAAAAGGCCAGCGAGGGAACCCCCGTCATCGTCTTCTTCGACGAGATGGACTCGCTGTTCCGCACCCGGGGCTCGGGCGTCAGCTCGGACGTGGAGAACACCATCGTCCCGCAGCTGCTCTCCGAGATCGACGGCGTGGAGGGCCTGGAGAACGTCATCGTCATCGGCGCCTCGAACCGCGAGGACATGATCGACCCGGCGATCCTGCGCCCGGGCCGACTGGACGTGAAGATCAAGATCGAGCGTCCGGACGCCGAGGCGGCCAAGGACATCTTCGCCAAGTACCTGACGGCCAACCTCCCGCTCCACGAGGACGACCTGAAGGAACACAGCGAGGACAAGGCCACCACCGTCGCCAACATGATCCAGCGGGCCGTCGAGCGGATGTACGCCGAGTCCGAGGAGAACCGCTTCCTCGAGGTCACGTACGCCAACGGCGACAAGGAGACCTTGTACTTCAAGGACTTCAACTCCGGCGCCATGATCGAGAACATCGTCGGCCGCGCCAAGAAGATGGCCATCAAGGACTTCCTCGAGCTGGGCCACAAGGGCATCCGCGTCTCGCACCTCCTCGCCGCCTGTGTGGACGAGTTCAAGGAGAACGAGGACCTGCCCAACACCACCAACCCCGACGACTGGGCCCGGATCTCCGGCAAGAAGGGCGAGCGGATCGTCTACATCCGCACGCTCGTCACGGGCAAGCAGGGATCCGACGCCGGACGCTCCATCGACACGGTCGCCAACACCGGACAGTACCTGTGACACCTGCCGCCGCGGCCCACACGTTGCTGTGGGCCGCGGCGGCGTGTCTGTCGGGACCAATCGTCCCGGCCGTATCCACACCACCCACCAACGGCAATAGGCTCGATATATGACCAGGGTGCACCCGACCGGCTACACGTCGGTGAACGACGCCCCCGCGGCCCGCCGCGGGAGCTCAGCCGGCCGGGCAAGGGATAAGGGGGTCGCATGACCGTCCAGCGCGTGATGGGCATCGAGACCGAATACGGGATCTCCGTGCCGGGACATCCCGGCGCCAACGCGATGCTGACGTCGTCTCAGGTCGTCAACGCGTACGCCGCCGCGATGCAGCGCGCCCGGCGCGCGCGTTGGGACTTCGAGGAGGAGAACCCGCTGCGCGACGCCCGCGGCTTCGACCTCGCGCGCGAACTCGCCGACGCCAGCCAGCTGACCGACGAGGACGTCGGCCTCGCCAACGTCATCCTCACCAACGGCGCACGCCTGTACGTCGACCACGCGCACCCCGAGTACTCCGCCCCCGAGACCACCAACCCCCGCGACGCCGTCATCTGGGACAAGGCCGGCGAGCGCATCATGGCCGAGGCCGCCCGACGCGCCGGCGAAGTCCCCGGCGGCCAGCAGATCCTGCTGTACAAGAACAACACCGACAACAAGGGCGCCAGCTACGGCTGCCACGAGAACTACCTGATGCAGCGCGCCACCCCGTTCGCGGACATCGTGCGGCACCTGACGCCGTTCTTCGTCTCGCGCCAGGTGGTCTGCGGCGCCGGCCGCGTCGGCATCGGCCAGGACGGCTCCGCGCACGGCTTCCAGATCAGCCAGCGCGCCGACTACTTCGAGGTCGAGGTCGGCCTCGAGACGACGCTCAAGCGGCCGATCATCAACACCCGCGACGAACCCCACGCCGACGCCGAGAAGTACCGGCGCCTGCACGTCATCATCGGCGACGCCAACCTGTCCGAGGTGTCCACCTACCTCAAGCTCGGCACCACCGCCCTGGTGCTGTCGATGATCGAGGACCGGTTCATCACCCACGACCTCACCGTCGACCAGCCGGTGCGCACCCTGCACCAGGTCTCGCACGACGCGTCCCTGAAGCACCTGGTCACCCTGCGCGGCGGCCGCAAGCTCACCGCGGTCCAGCTGCAGATGGAGTACCTCGAGCTGGCCCGCAAATACGTCGAGGACCGCTTCGGCACCGACGTGGACGCCACCACGACGGACGTGCTGGACCGCTGGGAGTCCGTCCTCACCCGCCTGGAGACCGACCCCATGTCGCTCTCGCGCGAACTGGACTGGGTCGCCAAGCTCCAGATCCTCGAGGGCTACCGGCAGCGCGACGGGCTCGACTGGGACGCCCCCCGGCTGCACCTCGTCGACCTTCAGTACGCCGACGTACGCCCCGACAAGGGCCTCTACAACCGCCTGGAGAACCGCTTCGAGCGGATCTCCACCGAGACCGAGGTCCAGCGGGCCGCGCACCTCCCTCCGGAGGACACCCGCGCCTACTTCCGGGGCCGCTGCCTGGAACAGTACGCCGATGAGGTAGCCGCGGCCTCCTGGGACTCGGTGATCTTCGACGTGCCCGGCCACGACTCGCTCCAGCGGGTCCCCACCCTGGAGCCCCTGCGCGGCACCAAGGCGCACGTCAAGGAGCTGCTGGACCGCTGCCGCACGGCCGAGGAGCTGGTCGCCGCGCTGACCGGGGGCTGACCTGCGCCGTCCATGATCATCCAACAAGGTGAAACCGGTGTTCGCGGGCAGGTGAACGGGCTCGCGGATGGGTGAACCACACCCGTGTGGGGGAAGAAGCCGGTGGAGGCACCGCACCCGCGGTGTGACGCAGGGAATTCCCGTGAAGGGGAACACCCTGCGCCCTACGCTTGTAGTGTCTGATCACCTGGCCCGCACGGCCCGTTGACCGGACCGCGGTGGGCTTGGTCGTCCTGCAAAGGACCGAGACGAAAAGGCGGGGTGAGTCGAATGGCCACGAAGGACAACGGCGGACAGGCTCGGGCCAATAAGCGCTCGGAAGAAATCGAAGAAGAATCGACCGAGGCGCAGGGTTCCTCCGACCTGCAGGAACGCCAGGAAAAGCTGACCGATGACGTCGATGCGGTGCTCGACGAAATTGACGAGGTCCTTGAGGAGAACGCGGAGGACTTCGTGCGCGGATTTGTCCAGAAGGGTGGCGAATAGTCACCAAATGTCCGATTTGCCCTCGGAAAAGAAATACTCCAAGCGCCACCGGCTTCTTTCTCGCGAAGAATTCGCGACGCATAACTACATGAAAGACGGCCTGCGGATTTATTGCCGTGACTGTCAGGCCGTTTACGCCCGGGCTTATGTCAAGGCTCGTCGTGAAGCGAAGAAGCTGTCGAAGCCGGTGGTGCCCCCGGGGTACGAGCGTTGCCCCGGGGGCGGCGCCGTCAAGCCGCATTCAGCAGATGCTGTACGACCAGGTCGGGCGCTGTGCGATCTGCCTCGTGGCACGCGCCGAACACGTGGATCACGATCACGAAACCGGTAGGGTCCGAGCCGTACTCTGCTTCAACTGCAATGCCGCCCTTGGGCATTTCAAGGATCGACCCGACGCGCTCCGCCGGGCCGCCGCCTACTTGGAAGGGATCGTGTGGAAGCCAACACGCGTGGCACCGGGCGTCTACCGGCTGCCTTCCTGACCCCCGGGTCGTCCTCGTTCACCGAGTTCCTCGCGGACTACCAGCCGGAGCTGCTGCCGTCGCGGCGGGGGCTGCCCGCAACGCCGGTGACGGTCGAGGCGCCGCACGGCACGACGATCGTGGCCGTGACGTTCCCCGGCGGTGTCGTGATGGCCGGCGACCGCCGCGCGACGATGGGGAACCTCATCGCGCAGCGGGACATCGAGAAGGTGTTCCCCGCCGACGAGTACAGCTGTGTCGGTATCGCCGGCACCGCGGGCCTCGCGGTGGAGATGGTGAAGCTCTTCCAGGTCGAACTGGAGCACTACGAGAAGATCGAGGGCACCACGATGTCCCTCGAGGGCAAGGCGAACCGGCTCACGCAGATGATCCGGGGCAACCTGCCGATGGCGATGCAGGGTCTGGCCGTGGTGCCGCTGTTCGCCGGGTACGACCTCGACGCGGGTGTCGGCCGGATCTACAGCTACGACATCACCGGCGGCCGTTCCGACGAGCAGCAGGGGTACACGTCGGTCGGCTCCGGCTCGCTGTTCGCGCGCGGCGCGCTCAAGAAGCTCTACCGCGACGACCTCAACGCCGACCAGGCGGTCACGGTCTGCGTCCAGGCGCTGTACGACGCCGCCGACGACGACTCGGCGACCGGCGGCCCTGACCTGTCCCGCAAGATCTTCCCGATCGTGACCGTCGTGACCGACGAGGGCCTGAGCCGGTGGACCGACGAGCAGGTCGGCGCGGTCGTCCGGACGATCGTGGACGCCCGCCTGGTGCGTCCCGACGGCCCGAACGCGCCCCTGAACTGACCTTTTTCGACGGCTCATTGGACGGTCGGCGAGTTTTGATCCTCTCTCAGCAAAGGACTCCACGGTGACGACGCCTTTCTATGTGTCGCCGCAGCAGGCCATGGCGGACCGGGCCGACTACGCCCGCAAGGGCATCGCCCGAGGCCGCAGCGTGGTCGTTCTGACGTACGCGGACGGCATCCTGTTCGTGGCGGAGAACCCGTCGCGGGCCCTGCACAAGATGAGCGAGATCTACGACCGCATCGCGTTCGCGGCGGTCGGCAAGTACAACGAGTTCGAGAACCTGCGGATCGGCGGCGTGCGGTACGCCGACATCCGCGGCTACTCCTACGCGCGGCACGACGTCACGGCCCGCGGCCTGGCGAACGTGTACGCGCAGACGCTGGGCACGATCTTCTCCAGCGGCGGCGAGAAGCCGTACGAGGTCGAGCTGATCGTGGCGGAGGTCGGCGCGGCGCCGGGCGACGACCAGATCTACCGGCTGACGTACGACGGTTCGATCGCCGACGAGCAGCACTACGTCGCGATGGGCGGCAACGCCGACCAGATCACCGAGCAGCTCAAGCGCACGCACCGTGAGGGGCTGCCGCTGGGCGAGGCGCTGCGGGTGGCGGTCGACGTGCTGGGCCGGGACGGCAGCGGGGAGAAGCGGACGATCACCGCGGCGCAGCTCGAGGTCGCCGTGTTGGACCGGACGCGGACCCAGGACCGCAAGTTCAAGCGGATCGTCGGCACGCAGTTGGCCCGTCTGTTGGGCGAGGGCGCGACGGCGGCCGGCGTGGAGGCGGAGTCCGACGCGGAGGACGGCGATTCGTCGGCCGAGTGAGCCGGCGGTCAGGTTCAGCGGACGCCACGGGCCCGCCCCCTTCGAAGGGGGCGGGCCCGTCCCGTGTGTGGGGGCGTCAGGCGCGTGGCGGGGCCGTGGAGTCGCGCAGGAGGAGTTCGGCGGGCAGGGAGACGTCGTCCGGGCTGCGGCCGTCCAGGAGGTCGAGGAGGGCGCTCATGCCGGCCTCGCCGAGCTCGTGGGCGGGGAGGCTCACGGTGGTGAGCTCCGGTTCGAGGACGGTCGCGAAGGCGACGTCGCCGATGCCGGTGACGGACAGGTCCTCGGGAATGCGCAGGCCGCGGGCGCGGGCGGCCTTGTAGGCGCCGACCGCGAGGACGTCGTCGTCGCAGACCAGGGCGGTGGGCGGTGTGGGGCCGTCCAGCAGGGTGAGTGCGGCGGCGGTGGCGTCGGGGATCGTCAGCGGGGTGCGGGCGTGGTCGGTCTCGGTGCCGGCGACGGCGCGGACGGCGTCGCGGAAGGCGGCCTCGCGGCTGGCGAACGTCCAGCTGTCGATCTCGGCGCACAGGCGCGCGACGCGGCGGTGGCCGAGGCCGAGCAGGTGCGTGGTGAGTGCGGACATGCCGTCGGCGATCGCGATGTTGGCGGTGGGGGCGCCCGCGCCCGGCTGGCTGTCGAGCATGACGAGGGGGAGCCCCGCGCCGGGTCCGGCCGTGCCCAGGAGGTCGGAGAGGGTTTCCACGGCGGTCGAGGACGCCAGGACGCCGTCCAGTGCCGTGTGGGCGGCGGCGAACGGGCTGGCGACGGGCGTGCGTTCGGCGCCGGCCGCGACCGGTGACGGGTAGACGACGACGGAGAAGTCGCGTGCGGCGGCGGCGTGGGACGCGCCCGTGTGGACGGCGCCGAAGAACGGGTTGGTGAGGGCCGGCACCACGAGGAGGACGGTGCGGGTCGTGCCGAGTCGGAGGTGGCGGGCGGCCTGGTTGGGCCGGTAGCCGAGGGCGGCGCTGGCCTCGTTGACGGCGCGCACGGTGCGTTCGGAGACGCGTCCGGGCCATTTGCCGGCGTGCACGAGGGAGACGGTGGACTGCGAGACCCCGGCGAGTTTGGCGACGTCCTTGCTGGTGGGGCGGCCGGATCGGGGGTCGGCGGCCTGGTCGTCCGCGGGGGTGCCGGTCGGGGACACGTGCGGCGTTCCCTTCGTGCGTGCGGGCATCGGGGTGGTGGAGAAGACGGTCGGGCCCGGTCGGTCGATGCCTTTCGCCACTGTAAGCGGTGGGGTCGGCGTCGTGGTGGAGGGGCGGCCGGTGTCCGTGGTGTGCCGTGTCACGCCGGCCCGGCGGAGCGCCCGATCGGCTGCCTGCGGACCTTGCCGCGTGCCACCGCCCGCCCCGCGGTGTTGCCCGCGGCCCCGCGCGCCGGGCCAGGCGCGAGTGGCGGGTCGTCCTCAGGCACCGCTCCCATCGCATGCCGGCTGGGTTGCTCTTTGGTCGCATGGCGGGGACACTGGGACGGTCAGTCATACGTATGACGTCGCGGAGAGTCGAGCCCATGCGCATATACGCGGACCTCTTCCGCGCCCGCTACGCGGCGCGGCTGCTCGGCGGCACGCTGCTCGGGCGGCTGCCGAACGGCATGGGCGCGCTCGCGATCCTGCTGCTCGCCCGCGCCGACGGGGCGAGCTACGGCGTCGCGGGCGCGCTGTCCGCGCTGTCCGGGCTGGCGACCGCGCTCGGGCAGCCCGCGCTGGGGCGGTGGACGGACCGGCGGGCGGGCGGCCAGACCGCCGTGCTGATCGGCGGGGCGGTCGTCTCGGCGCTCGGGTACGCGCTGTTCGCCGTCGTCGGCGTCGACCCGCTCCCCGTTGCGCTGGCGGCCGTGCTGGTGGCCGGGTTCGCGACGCCGCCGCTGGAGTCGGGGCTGCGGGCGCTGTGGCCGACCGTGCTGCGCCCCGACCAGATCCACGCCGCGTACGCGTTGGACGCCGCCTCGCAGGAGATCCTCTTCACCGTCGGCCCGATGATCGTCGTGCTCGTCACCGCGGCCTTCTCGGAGGCCGCCGCCGTGGTCGTGACCGGCGTGCTCGGCATCGTCGGAACCCTGGTGGTCGCCACCTCGAGGCCGTCCCGCGCGTGGCGCGGTGCCGCGCACACGCCGCACTGGGCGGGCCCCCTGCGCGCGCCGGGGCTGCGGGTGCTGCTGATCGCGCTCACGCTGACCGGCACCGCGCTCGGCGTCATCAACGTCGCGGCCGTCGCGTACGCGGACGAGCACGGCCGGGCGGTGTGGGCGGGCGCGGTCATGGCGGCGATGTCCACCGGCGCGTTCATCGGCGGTGTGGTGCACGGCGCGCGCCGGTGGGCGCGTCCCGCGCGGGAGCGACTCCCGTGGCTGCTGGGCGCCCTGACGGTGGGTTACCTGCCGCTGGTGTGGGCGCCTGCGCCGGGGGTCATGCTGGTGCTCGCCGTGGTGTCCGGGCTGTTCCTCGCACCCACTATCGCCTGCGCGTTCACCCTGGTCGACGAGCTCGCGCCGACCGGCACGGTCACAGAGGCGTTCGCGTGGATCGTGGCGGCCATGGGGACGGGTGCCGCGGTGGGTACCGCGGTCGCCGGCTTCGCGGGCGAAGTCGGGGGAGTGCGCGGCGCGTTCGCGGTGGCCGGAGTGGGTGCGGCCCTTGGTCTTGCCTACCTGTTCGCGGGCCGCCGCAAACTTGTTCCGGCTGTGATCCACTCCGACGAGACCAACGCCCGCGAGTTGGTGCCGTAACACCACATCAGCGGCGTAATGTTGGTTCATGGACCGCCGAATCTTCGGGCTCGAGAACGAGTACGGCGTCACGTGCACGTTCCGTGGACAGCGCAGGCTGTCCCCGGACGAGGTGGCGCGGTACCTGTTCCGCAGAGTCGTCTCGTGGGGCCGAAGCAGCAACGTCTTCCTACGCAACGGGGCCAGGCTGTACCTGGATGTGGGCAGCCACCCCGAATACGCCACGCCGGAATGCGATTCCGTTCCCGAGCTCGTCGTGCACGACAAGGCCGGCGAACGGATCCTTGAGGGCCTGCTGGTGGACGCCGAGCGGCGTCTCCACGAGGAGGGCATCGCCGGCGACGTCTACCTGTTCAAGAACAACACCGACTCAGCGGGCAACTCGTACGGCTGCCACGAGAACTACCTCGTGGCCCGGCACGGCGAGTTCTCCCGGCTGGCCGACATCCTCATCCCGTTCCTGGTGACCCGTCAGATGCTGTGCGGCGCGGGCAAGGTGCTCCAGACGCCGCGCGGCGCGGTGTACTGCGTGAGCCAGCGCGCCGAGCACATCTGGGAGGGCGTGAGCTCAGCGACCACGCGCTCCCGCCCGATAATCAACACCCGCGACGAACCGCACGCGGACGCCGAGCGGTACCGGCGCCTGCACGTGATCGTCGGCGACTCGAACATGGCCGAGCCGACGACGATGCTGAAGGTCGGCGCGACCGACCTGGTGCTGCGCATGATCGAGGCCGGCATGGTCATGCGCGACCTCACGCTGGAGAACCCGATCCGGGCGATCCGCGAGGTGAGCCACGACATGACCGGGCAGCGGAAGGTGCGGCTGGCCAACGGCCGGGAGGCGTCCGCGCTGGAGATCCAGCTGGAGTACCTCACCAAGGCGATGGACTTCGCCGACCGGCGGGGCATCCGCACCGGCACCGTGCAGCAGGTCCTCGACCTGTGGGAGCGCACGCTCACCGCGGTGCAGACCGGGAACCTCGACCTGGTGGGCCGGGAGATCGACTGGGTCATCAAGTACCAGCTGATCGAGCGGTACCGGGCGAAGCACAACCTGCCGATGGCGTCGCCGCGCGTCGCGCAGATCGACCTGGCGTACCACGACATCCACCGGCGCCGCGGGCTGTACTACCTGATGGAGCGGCGCGGGCAGGTCGAGCGGATCGGGCAGGACGTCAAGATCTTCGAGGCGAAGTCGGTGCCGCCGCAGACCACGCGGGCCCGGCTGCGCGGCGAGTTCATCAAGAAGGCGCAGGAGCAGCGGCGGGACTTCACCGTCGACTGGGTGCACCTCAAGCTCAACGACCAGGCGCAGCGCACCGTGCTGTGCAAGGACCCGTTCCGCGCGGTCGACGACCGGGTGGAGAAGCTGATCGCCAGCATGTAGCGCGGAGGTGGCGCGGACGCGGCGCGCGTACAGCGCGGCGGAGCCGGCGGCACGCGGCGTGATCGCACAAGCGGTCACGCCGCGTGACGTTACGGTCGGGTACGGAGCGAAGTGAGGTTTCGTCTTCACACGATTCCGACTCGGGTTGCCCGTAGAGTGTCCGGGTCCTTGTCGGCTCTTGCAGAGGAATACCGTGCGACGTCGTTTCGCCGCGCTGCTTCTTGTTCCCGCCCTGATGGTCGGTGCCGCCGCGTGCGGTGACGGCAAGGGTGACAAGAAGAGCTCAGCTTCGCCCAGCCCCACCAAGCCCGCGCGCGTCGTGCCCGCGAGCACCACCGGCGCGGTCACCGCGAACGCGGCGTTCAACCAGCCGCCGACCATCGCGGTGCCGGACGGCGCCGCGCCCGCCGGGCTGCAGACCACGGTGCTCACCGAGGGAACCGGCCCGGTGGTCACCAAGTACGACATCGTCAAGGCGAACTACGAGGGCGTCTCGTGGAGCACCAAGAAGGTGTTCGACAGCTCCTTCGACCGCGGTCAGCCCGCGGAGTTCCCGCTGCTGGGCGTCGTCAAGGGCTGGACGCAGGGCCTGGAGGGCAAGAAGGTCGGCAGCCGCGTGCAGCTGGTCATCCCGCCGGACCTGGGCTACGGCGCGGCCGGCAAGGGCGACGACATCAAGGCGAACGAGACCCTGGTCTTCATCGTCGACATCGTCAGCGACACCCCGGGCTACGCGAGCGGCACCCCGGCGCCGGCGAACCCGGACCTGCCGACGCTGACGACCGACGGCCCGAAGGTCAGCGGCATCACGTTCCCGGCGGGCAAGAACCCGCCGGCGCAGATGGTCTCGCAGGTGCTGATCGAGGGCGGCGGCGCGGCGATCACCCCGACCGACACGCTGGTGCACCAGGTCGTGCAGTGGGTGTGGGGCGACCCGAAGGGCCTCGGTTCGAGCTGGACGACCAGCGGCGTGACCGAGTTCTCGGCGGCGCAGGCGAACTCGACGCTCGGGAAGAGCATCGCCGAGGGTCTCGCGGGTAAGAAGGTCGGCAGCCGCGTGATGCTCGTGATCCCGCCGGACAAGGCGTTCGGCGCGGCGGGCGCGCCGCAGTACAACATCCCGGCGAACGCCACGCTGGTGATAGTGATCGACGTGGTCCAGGCGATTCCGGCGGGCCAGGCGGGCAGCGGCAGCGGTAGCTGATCCGGCGTCGCGGGGCCGGGTTTTCCCGGTCCCGCGCGGCGGGGCGCGGCACATGGGCCGCGCTGGGCTGACAGAGTGTCCGTCGGCAGTGTTCAGACAGCAAGGAGCGGTACCCGATGAGCAACACGAACGAGCGGCCCGAGATCGACTTCCCCGAGGGCGCGCCGCCCAAGGAGCTGGAGATCACCGACATCGTGGTGGGCGACGGCGAGGAGGCCAAGGCCGGCCACACCGTCAAGGCCGACTACGTCGGCGTGTCGTTCTCCACGGGCGACGAGTTCGACGCGAGCTGGAACCGCGGCCAGCCGCTGGAGTTCGGCCTCGGCAGGGGCCAGGTCATCCAGGGCTGGGACCAGGGCATCCAGGGCATGCGCGTCGGTGGCCGCCGCAAGCTGGTCATCCCGCCGCACATGGCGTACGGCGACCGCAGCCCGAGCCCGCTGATCAAGGCCGGCGAGACGCTGATCTTCGTCGTCGACCTGCGCGGCGTGCGCTAGACGTTCCGCGGCTCGGCCGCATCACGGCGGGCGGTACTCCGGCGACGAGCCGGGGTGCCGCCCGCCGGCGTTTCCGGGGCCGGTCGGGCCGGGCGCGGGGTGTGGGTGGGCTGCCGAGGTCAGGTGTCGGGGAGCAGGCGTGCCGCGTGGCGGCCCGCCGCGGCCGAGGCCAGGAAGTGGGCGTGGTCCTCGTCGAGGCCGCGCCCCATGGTGGAGAGCCGGACCGGTGTCGCGCGCAGGGCCGCGTCGAGTCCGTCGACGGGGACGGTGACGACGCGGTGCCGGTCGCGCAACGGGGCGACGTCGGCGGCGAGTTCGTCGGCCAGCGGGCCGTCGAGTGCGGGGACGACGACGTCGGCGGGGGCGAGGGCGACGCGGCCGTAGGCGGTGAGGCTGTGGTGGGAGACGCCGCGGTGGCGTGCGCGCGGGTCGGCGTCGGAGATCCGGAGGGCGGCGACCGCGCGGCCGCCGAGCGCGGCGACGGCGTTGACCGCCTCGCCGGCCGCGACGCCGGAGAAGCCCCAGCGGGTGTCGGTGCCGAGGTTGCCGGGGCCCTGGGTGACGACGGCGACGTCGGCGCGCAGGACGTGCCGGGCGGCGAGCAGGCCGGTGTGCACGGTGACGGCTTCGAGGTCGCCGCCGAAGGCCTGCCCGGTGGTGACGGTGCCGGTGAGCCAGTCGGTGTCGCGCAGCGTCGCGACGGTCATGGAGAACCAGGACGGGAGCGCGCCGCCGTCGGTCATGACGTAGGCGACGCGGGCGTCGGGGCGCTCGGCGCGTACGCCCGCGCAGACGGCCGGCAGTGCGGAGTGCAGGTCGGCGACGACGACGGGCATGCCGTCGAGGTCGTCGGCGTCGCGCAGGAGTTCGTGGTGGGGCGAGTCCTGCTCGTCGGCGCCGAGGACGATGGCCTGCAGCGGCGTGTAGCGGCCCTTCACCAGGTGGCCGGGGCCCGGCGGCGGGTCGGGCGGCAGTCGGTCGGGCAGCGCGACGACCATCGCGTAGCCGCCGGTGCCGAGTCCGAGGGTCAGCGCGCCGGTGTTGAGCAGCACGGTGTCGCCGGGCTCGGGGCGGCCGACCAGCGCGGGGTAGGCGAGCGCGCGGACGACGTCCCCCGACCCGTCCTGACGCACCGTCAACTCAACGGCTCCGCGCCACTCGCGCCGGACTTCGAGCACCTCACCGCGCCGCCACGTGATCACGGTCGGTGAGATTAGTGGAACTGGTCGCCTCCCTCCACCCGGCGTCCCCGGCGTGTGCTTGCGCCCCAGCCGCCCCCGGGGCCACGCCCCGGTGACCGGGCGGACACCGAACACGCGAACGCGGTACGGTCGGGGCGGAACGTGCCGCCTGTTCCGCGCTGTGCGCGTGCGGGCACGGCCATGCGCGCGGCAGGCGCGCCGCGTGGTGTGACGAGATGTGGACCCAAGGGGCGGGAACGGATGGCGATCCCCAAGCAGGAGCGGTTGGTGAGCCTGGTCATGTGCCTGCTCGCCGCGCGCCGGTACGTCACGAAGGAGGAGCTGCGGTCCTCGATCGAGTCGTACCGCATGTGTACCTCCGACGAGGCGTTCGACCGGATGTTCGAGCGGGACAAGGACGACGTCCGCGAGCTCGGCTTCGCGATCGAGACCGGCGCGAACGACCCGCTCGTCGAGTCCGCCGACGGCTACCGCATCCGCCCCGAGCACAACGCGCTCCCGCCCGTCGACCTCGACCCCGAGGAGGCGGCCGCGCTCGCGCTGGCCGCCGGGGCGTGGCAGCAGTCCTCGCTGTCCGGCGCGGCGACCGGGGCGCTCTACAAGCTCAAGGCGGCCGGCGTCGAGATCGACACCGCTCCGCTGACGGCGGTCGAACCCCGCGTGACCGCACGGGAGTCCGCGTTCGGGCCGCTCCTCGAGGCGCTGCGCACGCGGCGTCCCGTGCAGTTCACCTACCGTGGCTCGGGTGCCGCCGAGGCCCGCCAGCGCGTCGTCGAGCCGTGGGGCATGAGCTGCTGGCGCGGCCGCTGGTACCTGGTCGGCTGGGCGCGCGACCGCGAGGAGCAGCGCGTCTTCCGCCTTGAGCGGGTGCTCGACAAGCCGAAGCCGAAGATCCTGCGCGAGCCGCTGCGCGCCCCGGTGCCCGACAACGTCGACATCCGCGCGCAGGTCGCCCGGTTCGCGGGCGAGGGCGGCGAGGGCACGGCGCGCATCCGCGTGCGGGTCGGCGCCGGCTTCCCGCTGCGGGCGCGCGCGACCGCCGTCAAGCAGCTCGACGAGGCCTGGGACGAGCTCGAACTCCCGTACGGGCACGGCCTGCACAACTGGATCGCCGAGTTCGGCCCCGACGTGGTCGTGGTCGACCCGCCCGAGCTGCGCACCGCCGTGGTGCGCCAGCTGCGCGCCGCCGCGGGCCTGCCGGTCGACGCCGCGAACGAGGGGACGGACGTCTGATGAGCAACGCACTCGACGACACCCGGCGCCTGCTGTCGCTCGTCGCCTACCTGCGCGAGCGCCCCGGCGCGCGCCTTGAGGACGTGGCCCGCGCGTTCGGCCACGACATCGACGCGATCGAGGCGGACCTCGGCACGCTGCACATGTGCGGCACCAGCTTCATGGCCGACGACCTCCTCGAACCGCACGTCGACTCCGAGGGCCGGGTCTGGCTCGACAACGCCGACGCGCCGGTGCGCCCGGTGCGGCTCGCCCCGCACGAGGCGCTGAGCCTGCTGGTCGCGCTGCGCGCCCTCGCCGGGCTGTCCGGTCTGCGCGACCGCGACCGCGAGGCGCTCGGCCGGGTCACCGCCAAGCTGGAGGACGCGGCGGGCGAGGCGGCCGAGGTCGCCGCGCACGTCAGCGTCGAGTTCGAGACGGAGGAGTCGTCGTTCGCGACGATGGACCGCGCCATCGCCGAGCGGCGCGTGCTGCGCCTCAACTACTACGTGCCGCGCCGCGACCAGGTCACCGAGCGCGTCGTCGACCCGGTGCGGCTGCTCCTCGTCGAGGGCCGGCCCTATCTGCTGGCGTGGTGCCGCACCGCCGAGGACCGGCGGCTGTTCCGGCTCGACCGGGTGGTCGCCGCCGAGCTGCTGGACGAGGCGTCCGAGCCGCCGACGGTGGCCCCGTTCGACCCGGCCGAGGGCCTGGTGCAGGCGTCGCCCGACGACATCGAGGTGGTGCTCGAACTCGGGCCCGGCGGCCGCTGGGTGCGCGAGTACTACCCGTACGACGCGCTCCAGGAGCTGCCCGACGGCGGCCTGCGGCTGACGCTGCGCACCCCCGACCCGTCGGTGGTGCGCCGGCTCGCGCTGCGGCTCGGCGAGCACGGCCGCGTGGTGTCCCCGCCGGAGCTGGCCGACGAGGTCCGCGGGACGGCGGAGGCCGCGCTCGCGGCGTACGCGACCGCCTGACCCGACGCGTCCGGCGCCTGCGGCACCTTCGTTCCAACAGACTCGGCCCGGTCGGCCGCGCCGACTCCCGCGATCCCGCCCGTGCGCCGGGCGGTCCCGGAGCCCCCGGTGACCGCCCGCTCACGTGCGGCGCTTGACCCGGACCCGGTGATCCCACACTCTGGTGCGGCGTCAGGGTGGCACGCGGGGCACCGGTTCCCTGACCCGGCACTCGGCGCGCCCGGCGGCGCGGGCAAGGAGGCTCCCCGGTGGCGACGTTCACGGCACGCTGCACGGTGTGCGGGCGCGTTGAGCTGACGGCTGATCAGCTGCGGCTCGTGCTGCGCCCCAACAAGTCGTTCTACCTGTTCCGCTGCCCGACGTGCGGCGAGTCGGTGCGCCGCCCGGCCGGCGAGAAGATCGTCGAGCTGCTGTCCGACGGCGGCGTCGCGTCCATGCAGGTCGCGGGCTGACGTCGGTAGGGTTCCGGCATGCTCTTGTGGGTCCTGCTCGCCGCCGTCCTCGTCCTCGTCGTCGCCGGTCTCGCGGTGCTCGGCAGACTGGCCTTCCGGTTGGCGGGTGACGTGCGTCACTTCGCCCGGACCGCCGCCGACGCCGCCGACCGCATCGGCGAGGCCGCCGCGGAGCTCGATGCGGCGCGAATGCCGCTCAACCGGCGCGGTTTGTAGATGTCCTGAAAGATCTTTGGCGTAACACCGGTGAACAGATGGGTTCCGAAAGCGCCCGACGTTCGCCACGATTGCGTTGCACAGCCTTAACACTGGTCAGCGTACGATCGGACCCATCAACCCCCCGGTTATGAGGTAGCAACTATGTTCGGCAGGCTTGGACCCACCGAGATCATTCTGATCCTGGTCATCGTCGTGCTCCTGTTCGGTGCCAAGAAGCTGCCGGACACCGCGCGGGCGCTCGGCCGTTCGATGCGCATCCTCAAGAGCGAGGCCAAGGCGATGAAGACCGACGACGCGGACGCGGACGCCGCCGCCCGGTCGAACGCCCCGGAGGCGCCGCGGACCATCCAGGCCGCGCCCGGCGACACCACGCAGGCGCGCCCCGTCGGCGAGGCCGACGCCAACCGCCGCTGACCCCAAGCCCCCCGGAGTCGGCCCTCAAGTGAGCGAACGCAGAGGGCTCAGGCGCAAGCCTGCCCCGCCCAAGAACGACGAGGGGCGCATGCCCCTCATGGACCACCTGCGCGAACTGCGCAACAGGCTGGTCAAGGCACTGCTGGCGATACTCGTCGTCACGATCGTCGCGCTGTTCTACTACAAGGACATCGCGCACTTCCTCGTGAAGCCGGTGTGTGACCTCGACGTGCAGGGCGTCGGCCAGAGCGAGTGCTCCGCGCTGGTCCAGAAGGGCGTGCTGTCGCCCTTCTCGACCATGCTCAAGGTCTCGTTCGTGGTCGGCGTGGTCGCGGCCGCGCCGATCTGGCTGTACCAGCTGTGGGCGTTCCTCGCCCCCGGCCTGCACAAGAACGAGAAGCGCTACTCGCTGTCGTTCGTGGCGCTCGGTGTGCCGCTGTTCGTCGCGGGTGCGTGGTTCTCGTACGCGATCCTGCCGCACGCCCTCGAGGCGCTGCTCGGCTTCACGGTCGCCGGCGCCAACAACCAGATCGACCTCGACGAGTACCTGGACTTCCTGGTCCGCATGGTGCTGGTCTTCGGCCTGGCGTGCGAACTGCCGCTCATCCTGATCCTGATGAACTTTGCGGGCATCATCAGCGCGAAGAACATGATCAGCTGGTGGCGCTGGGTCGTCATGGGCATCTTCATCTTCGGCGCGGTGGCCACCCCCACCACCGACCCGCTGACGATGTGCCTGCTGTCGGTGCCGATCACCTTCCTGTACGGGTTGGCGATACTCGTCGCGCTGATCAACGACAAGCGGCGCGGACGCCACCGCACCGAGCAGCTCGGCGGCGACCTGGACGACGACGAGGCCTCCGACCTCGACCTGACGCCGTCCCGGCTGGACACCACCACGCCGACGCCGCGCAACGGGCACGACGCGTCGGTGCACGCGGACGACATCACCTGACGTCCCGCACGACCCCGCGACCCGCTCGCGCCTACCGGCCTGACGGGCGGGTCTGACCTGCACGGATGACACGCCCTGCACTACTGTGCCGGGCGTGTCCCGTGAGATCACCATCCTCGTCAACCCCGCCGCAGGCCGGGGCCGTGCCGCCCGCGCCGCCGGACCCGTCGCGGCCGGCCTGCGCGCGGCGGGCCTGCCCGTCCGCGAGATCCTCGTCCCCGACCCGGCCGAAGCACTCGCCCGGCTGCGGTCCGAGGTGCGCTCCGGCACCGGCGCCGTGGTCGCCGTCGGCGGCGACGGCACCGTCTCGCTCGCGCTCCAGGCGGTCGCCGGCACCGGCACCCCGCTGGGCATCGTCCCCATAGGCTCCGGCAACGACTTCGCGCGCACCGTCGGCCTCCCGGTCGGCGACCTCGACGCCGCGCTGCCCGTCATCACCGCGGGCCACACCCGCGACCTCGACCTCGGCCGGGTCGGCGAACGCTGGTTCGGCACCGTGATCGCGGCCGGCTTCGACTCGCGGGTCAACGAGCGCGCCAACGCCATGCGCTGGCCGCGCGGGCGCATGCGCTACAACCGGGCGGTCCTCGCCGAGCTCGGCAACCTCAAGCCCGTCCCGTACGAACTCGAGCTCGACGGCCGCACCCTCGAGGTCGAGGCCATGCTCGTCGCGGTCGGCAACGGCAGCTCGTACGGCGGCGGCATGAAGATCTGCCCCGACGCGCGCATGGACGACGGCCGCTTCCAGATCACCGTCGTCGAGGCGTGCGGCCGTATCGAGCTGCTCCGCGTCCTCCCGCGCGCCTACAGCGGCCGGCACGTCGAGCACCCCAAGGTGACCACCTACGAGGCCTCCGTCGTGTCCCTCGCGGCCCCCAAGGTCACCGCGTGGGCCGACGGCGAGCGCATCTCCGCCCTCCCCGTCACCGCGACCACCGAGCGTGGGGCCCTGCGGCTGCTCGCCCCGCCCGTCGCCGAGATTCCCGCGCCCGCCCCCGAGCCGGAGATAAACGTGATCACATCGCCGGACTCCGCCCGGTAATCTGCTCGGTGAGATGCCTCTGGATCCTTGCCGCGGCGCACGCCGCGATTTCCGAGTCCTGAACAGCGCGCGACCGAAGATCGGGTGGTCCGAATGACAGCACCGGACCAGGACCGCGAACCGTCGCCCGCCGAGCGGTTCGCCGCGGCACGCACCCGGCAGATCGAGGAGCGCACCAGCCTGCACGCCTTCCGGGGCGAGTACGAGTTCGGCCTCGACCCGTTCCAGGTCGAGGCCTGCCAGGCCCTCGAGGCCGGGCGCGGCGTCCTCGTCGCCGCACCCACCGGCTCCGGCAAGACCGTCGTCGGCGAGTTCGCCGTGCACCTCGCCCTCGAACAGGGCCGCAAGTGCTTCTACACGACGCCCATCAAGGCGCTGTCGAACCAGAAGTACACCGACCTGGTGAAGCGCTACGGGCCCGAGAAGGTCGGCCTGCTCACCGGCGACAACTCGGTCAACGGCGACGCGCCGATCGTCGTCATGACGACCGAGGTGCTGCGCAACATGCTCTACGCGGGGTCGCACACCCTCGCCGGGCTCGGATACGTGGTCATGGACGAGGTCCACTACCTCTCCGACCGCTTCCGCGGCGCGGTGTGGGAGGAAGTGATCATCCACCTCCCGCAGTCCGTCACCCTGGTGTCACTGTCCGCGACCGTGTCCAACGCCGAGGAGTTCGGCGACTGGCTCGGCACCGTGCGCGGCGACACCGAGGTCGTCGTCTCCGAGCACCGCCCGGTGCCGCTGTGGCAGCACGTCATGGCCGCCAACCGCGTCTACGACCTGTTCACCGACGAACGGCACCAGGAGGTCAACCCCGACCTGGTGCGGCTCGCCCGCGAGACCAACGAGCGCACCGGCCGCCCGTACGACAAGTACCGCAAGGGCCGCGCCGCGGCGATCCGCGACGGGGCGCCCCCGCGGCGCCGGGTGTGGACGCCCTCCCGCGTCGACGTCATCGAGAAGCTCGACGCGCAGGGGCTGCTGCCCGCCATCACGTTCATCTTCAGCCGCGCCGGCTGCGCCGCCGCCGTGCAGCAGTGCCTGCACGCGGGGTTGCGGCTCAACACGAACGCCGAACGCGCACAGGTCAAGTCGATCGTGGAGTCCCGCACCGGGCACATCCCCGACGAAGACCTCCAGGTGCTCGGCTACTTCGAATGGCTCGAAGGCCTCCAGCGCGGCATCGCGGCGCACCACGCGGGCATGCTCCCGACCTTCAAGGAGGTCGTGGAGGAACTGTTCGTGCGCGGGCTCGTGAAGGCCGTGTTCGCCACCGAGACGCTGGCGCTGGGCATCAACATGCCGGCCCGCTCGGTGGTGCTGGAGAAGCTCGTCAAGTGGAACGGCGAGACACACGCCGACCTCACCGCCGGCGAGTACACCCAGCTGACCGGGCGCGCCGGGCGGCGCGGCATCGACGTCGAGGGCCACGCCGTGGTGCTGTGGCACCAGGGCTTCGACCCGAAGTACCTGGCGGGCCTGGCCGGTACGCGCACCTATCCGCTGCGGTCGTCGTTCAAGCCGTCGTACAACATGGCGGTCAACATCGTCGGGCAGGTCGGGCGGCACCGGTCGCGCGAACTGCTGGAGACGTCCTTCGCGCAGTTCCAGGCCGACCGCTCGGTCGTCGGCATCGCCCGGCAGGTGCAGCGCAATGAGGAAGGCCTCGAGGGCTACCGCGAGGCGATGACCTGCCACCTCGGCGACTTCGAGGAGTACGGGGCGCTGCGCCGCGCGCTCAAGGACCGCGAGACGGCGCTCGCGCGGGAGGGCGCCACCCAGCGCCGGGCGGCGGCCTCGGCGTCGCTGGAGAAGCTGCGGCCCGGTGACGTCATCGTGGTGCCCACGGGGAAGTACGCGGGGCTCGCCGTCGTGCTCGACCCCGGACTGGACGAAGGGCACGACGGGCCGCGGCCGTTCGTGCTGACCGCCGACCGGCAGGCGCGCCGGCTGGCGTCCATCGACTTTCCTGTGCCGGTCGAGGCGGTCGAACGCATGCGCATCCCGCGGTCGTTCAACGCCCGCAACCCCCAGTCCCGACGGGACCTGGCCTCGGCGCTCCGGACCAAGGCGGGGCACATCGAGCCCTCCCGGCCCCGACGGGGCCGCTCGGCGGCGGCGGACGACCCCGAGATCACCCGGCTGCGGCAGGAGATCCGGCAGCACCCGTGCCATGGGTGCGACGAGCGCGAGGACCACGCGCGGTGGGCGGAGCGGTACTACCGGCTCCAGCGGGACACCGAGCAGCTCGAGCGGCGGATGAAGGGGCGGACGCACACGATCGCGCGGACCTTCGACCGCGTGTGCGGCATGCTGACGGACCTCGGCTACCTGCGGGGGGACACCGTCACCGACGACGGGCGGCGGCTGGCACGGATCTACGCCGAGTTGGATCTGTTGACGGCGGAGTGTCTGCGGGAACGGCTGTGGGACGAACTGACCCCGGCGGAACTCGCGGCCTGTGCGTCGGCTCTGGTGTTCGAGGCCCGGATGCCCGACGACGCGTTGGCGCCTCGTCTGCCCGGTGGGGCGGCGAAGGCGGCGTTGGCGGACATGGTTCGGCTGTGGGGGCACCTGGACGCTCTGGAGGAGCGGCACGGGCTGGACTTCCTGCGGGAGCCGGACCTGGGGTTCGCTTGGACGGCGTACAACTGGGCTTCGGGGCAGCGGCTCGACGTCGTGCTGGGGGAGTCGGAGCTGCCGGCGGGGGACTTCGTGCGATGGATGAAGCAACTGGTCGACGTGTTGGGCCAGATCGCGGACGCGGCGCCGGAGGACGGGAAGGTGCGGGCCACGGCTCGGCGGGCGGTTGAGGCTGTTCGGCGTGGGGTTGTGGCGTACTCGTCGGTGAACTAGGGGCGACGAGGGCTGCGCCGACGGCTTGGCCTGCCTCGTTGTGGCTTTTTTGCTGCACCGTTCCTGACCTGGCTGGTGGCGGTGTCCTGGCGCCCCTCCCGATTTTGGATTGTCCGCGCGGCCGAACGGCTGTCAAGCCGCGGTGAACCGGTCCTCAACAGGCGGCCTGTCGCGGGGTGGTGGGGGCGGCTTGACAGCCGCCCGTCCGCGCAGACAACCCGGCAGCTGTCGGGAGGGGCGCGGGGTGTGAAGGCGCGCGTGTCCGGGTTCGCGCTGCCGGGCTGCGGTCCCAGCGTGGTGGGGCGGGCGGTACCGGTCGGGGGCGGGCCGTGCCGGCGGGTCGGTCGAGGGGCTGCGGCCACCGAGGCTTACTGAAAACCTTTTTCGTGTGACGGATCGGGCAATGTGTTGCCACATCCGCCTCTTGACGGAAAGCCAAATAGGGATTCGGCGCCTTAATATACCGATTTGGTGCGATATAAGACTCGAGAAGGCCGGTCGCCGGCCGTCAAAGGTGGTCGCCCGCCCCACCACGCTGGGACCGCAACCCCGCGACGCAACGCACTCGATGCGCCTCCACACCGCCTCCCCCTCCCGATAGTTGCCGCGGTTTTAAGCGCGGCCGGGCGCCTGTCAAGGCGCCCCCACCACCCCGGGACAGGCCACCTGTCGAAGACCGGTCCACCGCGCCTTGACAGGCGACCGGCCGCGCGGACAATCACCAATCGGGAGGGGGAGGTGGCCTCCGCCGGCAGACAGGTCCGGGACGGTGCATGGCAGGAGGTCTCCACGCTGCAACGGAACAGCCCCACCCCGGACCCCCGGTCACTGTGCCGTCACGTATGCGAATCACCGAATCGGCCCTGGTAGGCCCCTTTGGCGTCACACTTGCGTCACCGGGTGAACTGGCCGTTTCGGCGGGCTACTTGCGGCAGATGGTGAGCTTCGTTCCGCCCGGGCGGGTGTATTCCTTGCAGGTCGGGGCCGGGGTCGGGCGGTTCGGTGGGGCTGGGCGGGTGGGGAGGGTGATGGTCACCTGTTCGCACCGGGGGAGGCTGGTGTGGGGGATCTGGGTGCCCTTGCATTCGAAGCGTGAACGGCCCGTGTCGATCAGGATCCTCGTCGGTTCGACGATGACCGTCGGGTGCGTCTTGGGGGTGGGCTTCGGCGGGTCGGGCTTCGGGGTGGGGGGCGGGGATTCCGGGCGCGGGGGTGTCGGGGTGGGCTGGGGTGGCGGGGGAGTGGGCTTGGCGGGTTCGGCCTTCGGGGGCGTCGGCTTGGGGGGTGGCGGCGTCGGGGTGGGGGGCGGCGGTGGGATGACCGGCGGGGGTGCCGGCGGGGCCGGGGGCGACGGGGCCGGGCTGGGCGGTGCGGCGGGCGCCGGGGCGGCGGCCGGCTTGGTGTGGTCGTCCTGGCCTGCCACGAACGCCCAGGCGGCCGCGGCGATGGCGATGGTGGCGCCTGCGATCAGCGAGGCCTTGAGGACTGTCGAGCCGCCTTCTCCGGCGGCGCCCGCGGCGGAGCCGCCGCTGGTGCCGGCGGCGCTGCCCGCGCCTGCCGCTCCGGCTCCGGCCGCGTTGGCGCCTGCCGCTCCCGCGCCTGCCGCGCCTGTCCCGGCGGCGACCGCCACGCCTACGGCTGCCGCTGCGGCGGTCGCCGCGGCGAGGTAGGCCAGCGCCGCGGCGCCCAGGACGCCCTCGGCGACGACGCGCATGGTCGTGCTGACACTGGCCAGTTCGACGCACGCGGCCCGGCACCGGTCGCAGACGTCGAGGTGCGCCTTCACGTTGTCCTCGGCGCGGTCGCCGAGCCTGTGCCGCACGTAGGCGCCGTAGTTCTTGGCGAACGGCCGGCACTCGCTGGGCAGTCCGCTCTCCACGTACACCTTGAGGTAGGCGTCGCGGAGTCCGTCTCGGGCCCGTTCCTTGAGTTTGGACAGGGCGTTCGGGCTCACGCCGAGGAGCGGTGCCACGCGGTCGCGGGGCTCGCGTTCCACCTCGGTGTACCAGAGCACGGCCTGCCAGCGCTCCGGGAGTTCGTGGAACGCCTTGGCGGCGAGCTGCCGGTCGGTGGCTGCGACGGCCGGGTCCTCCGGGACCTCGTTCGCGGACTCGTAGGCCGCCACGTCGTCGGTGAGCAGGACCCGGCGCTCGTTGCGGGCCCAGTCGCCGGCTACCCGTCTCACCGTGGTGAGCAGGTAGGGGCGGCACGCCTCGCGCGGCCCGTGGCCGGCGCGGAGGGCGTGCAGCGTGCGGGTGAACGTCTCTCCGACCAGGTCCTCGGCGTTCTCCTTGGTGCGCGTGCACAGGCGCGCCAGGCGCCGGACGGCGGCCACGTGGCGCTGGTAGAGGAGTTCGTAGGCGGCGTCGTCGCCGTCGCGGACGCGTTCGGCGAGGTAGCCGTCGGAGGGGCCGTCGTCGTGGCGCTCGGGCGGGGCCTGGTGTTCGTCGCCGGTTCCGCCCGAACCGCCGTGTCCCTGGGGGGTGTCGGCCATGCCGGGGTGGTCGGCGCCGACGGCGTCGTGCTGCGCCCGGACGGGGGCCGGGACGGCACCGGTCGCTGCGGCGTCGGCCGCCCCGGTACCGGCCTCGCCGGCTCCGGTCGGCTCGTCCCGCCGCGGGGTCGGGAACGGTCCTCGGCGGTGCAGGGCGGTGCGCTGGCCCGGAACGACCGCGTGGCGCGGTCCGTCCTCGTGGCGCCCTTGGCCCGGGATCCAGCTGCTGTCGTCGTCGGGTGACTGGGGCGGTGCGCCGTCGGGCTCGGTCGGTGGATCCGGCGGCTGCCGGTCGGGACCGGAGGCCGACGGGTCGTCCTCGCGTGACACCCATGACCCCCTTGCGCGGCACTGCCCGGCTCTTTCGGCTCTTTCGTCAGCATCGTGGCGATGTCCGCGCCGTCTGTCCAGAACGCCCGGGGGCGTACGCCATAGGGGTTGTGCGCTCCGGCGTGAGTTGTGCAAAGGGGGCGTGAGGGGATCTCCTGCGCGCCCCCGGGGTGCGGGTCGTGGTGTGCGTGACCGTGCGTCATGCGGTGGACGGTGCGGTGTCCTGTGGGCCCGCCGCGGTGGGCGGGGCGGGCCGCGAGGAGGGCGTGCGTCGTGCGGGTCGGTGCGGTCGTGCGGGTGGTGCCGGTCGTGCCGGTGGTGCGGTGGTACACGGTCAACTCCCCTGGGGCGTACCGGGCTCGACGGCGAGCCGGACGTGCGGGCGCGGGACGGTGGGGACGTGGCCGGGCGCGCCCTGCAGCCCCGCCAACGGGTCGACGGGGGCGCGGCAGAGCCGGTCGAGGCGGTCGGGGAGGGTCGGCTCGTCGCCGTCGACCAGGGCCATCAGGCGTCCGGCCGGCACCGCGTGCACGTCCTCGCCGAGGGCGCGCTCCATGTGCCGTGCGGTCAGCAGGAGGTGCCGCAGGTGCGCCCAGAAGCGGGTCTCGGGCACCTCCAGCTGGACGACGATCAGCCGGGTGTGCTCCCCGGTGTAGGCACGCTCCTGGAGGCGGCGCTGGAGCAGTGCGGCGGACGGGAGTTCGGTGAGGGGGTCGGTGCCCGGCGGCAGCGTTCCCGGCGCGGTGGCTCGCGCGCGGGCGCTCACGTAGGCCTGCACGACGGCGGCGGGCGCGGCGTACGCCAGCGCGCACAGGAAGAGCGCGTCCAGTTCGGCGAGCGCCACGTCGAGGGGGATCTCGGCGGCCGCGCGGTCGCGGCCGAGCGCCATGCAGGCCGACCGGACGTGTCCGGTGGTCAGGAACGACTCGATGCACAGCTCCACGGCGGCGCTGTGCCATTCGACGCGGGCGGGCCAGCCGGCCCGGCGCGTCACACGGTGCCACTCGCCCCGAAGCCAGTCGGGGTCGGCGGTCGATGCGATGTCACACTCGGTACCCATGCCAGGGGAGACCGGGGTGTCCCCGAGAAGTGACGCGACTTGTGAGTAATATTTGGTGTGACCTGGATCACATGGGGATTGCGCGCCCGGCGCGCTTCCGGGTGACCCTTTCGAGTGATCGCTTTGCCTTGCCTTGACGTGATTGAGGGGCCCGGCGCGGAGTGTGCGCCGGACCCCTCAGGAGTGTGTGTCCTCAGGCCTCGGCGAGTACTCCGAGCAGCCGCTCGACCGAGCCGCCGAGCCCCCAGCGGGCCGTCAGCGCGTCGAGCGCGGCCGGGTCGCGGGGCGCGCGGGGGAGCGCGGTGACCAGATCCGCCGGAACCGGAACGTCCCGGACCACCGCGACGACCCCCGGTGCCACGTCGAGGTAGTCGGCGGCGGCCTGGAGGTTGCGCCGCCGCGCGGGAGTCAGGGAGGAGGCCGGGTCGTCCGCCGCGCGCCGCACCCCGGCCAGGTCCCCGAACTCGGCGATCAGCTGCGCCGCGGTCTTCTCGCCGATGCCCTTGACCCCGGGCAGGCCGTCGCTGGCGTCGCCGCGCAGGGTCGCGAAGTCCGCGTACGCCGACGCGGGCACGCCGTAGCGGGCGAGCACCGCCGCCTCGTCGATGACGTCCGCGTTGCCGACGCCCTTGACCGGGTACAGCACCTGCACGCCGCGCGCGTCGTCGACCAGCTGGAACAGGTCGCGGTCGCCGGTCACGATCCGCACCGGCGTGTCCGCGGCGGTCGCGAGCGTGCCGATCACGTCGTCCGCCTCGAAGCCCGGCGAGCCCACCCGCGCGATGCCGAACGCCGCCAGTACGTCTTCGATGATCGGGACCTGCGGCGACAGCGTGTCCGGCACCTCCTCTTCGTCCGGCACCTCGTCCTCGGTGAACTCGGCGACGCGGTGCGCCTTGTACGAGGGGATCGCGTCGACCCGGAACTGCGGCCGCCAGTCGTCGTCCCAGCACGCCACCAGCGCGGTGGGACGGTGGTCGGACACCAGCCGCGAGATGAAGTCCAGCAGCCCGCGCACCGCGTTCACCGGCGTGCCGTCGGGCGCCTTCACCGACTCGGGCACGCCGAAGTAGGCGCGGAAGTACAGGGAAGCGGTATCGAGGAGCATCAGTTGTCCAGGCACGCGACCTATCGTGCCGTACGGGTCCGCCAACGCCCCGGGACCGCCCCGCTCACACCCCGAACATGTCCCGGCACGCGTCGAGCCCGTGCACCTCGACCGGGACCGTGCGGTGCGCCTCCCACGCCGCGCGGTCGATCCGCACGCGCTGCTGCAGGCGCGCCCGGTCGCCGGACGCGACGACGTCCACGCCGTCCTCGGCGTAGCCCAGCTTGCGGGACACTCCCAGCGACTTCGGGTTGTCGGTGAACGCCGCCGACACCGCCCACTCGGCGCCCAGGCCCTCGAACGCCAGGTGCAGCACCGCCGCGCGCATCTCCGCGCCCAGGCCGCGGCCCTGGAGCCGGGTCTCCAGCCACGAGCCGGACGACACCTGGCGGGTCACCGCGAAGTCCCTGCCGACCAGGTCCTGCTGGCCGACCGGCACGCCGTCGTGGAACACCACCAGCGCGAGCGTCCACTTGGCCGCGCTCCACTCCGCCCACGTGCGCCAGTGGAACTGGAGCGAGCCGCGCGACCTGGCCGGTTCCGGCTGCGTCGACCACGGCACGTTGAAGGGAAGGTAGTCCGGTTCGTGCATGCCGCGCGCGACCGCCTCGAACAGGCCGTCGAAGTCCTCCAGGCGGGGCAGCCGCAGCTCGAGGCGCGGCGTCGTCACGCGCAGACCGAACAGCGGCCAGGCATCGGAGATCATGCCCGATTGTCGCCCGGCCCCCTGGGGGCCGGCCAACGCGTTTTCAGACCGCGAACTCGTCCAGCACTTCCTGGAGCGTGTCACGCACCCCGAGGATGTCGATCAGTCCGGTCATCCGCAGCGTCGCCCGCACGTGCCGGTCCGGCGCGGCGAGCCGCAGGCCTCCGCCGCACGCGTGCATCGCCTTGAACGCGTCGATCAGCACGCCGAGCCCCACCGAGTCGCAGAACGTCAGACCGGTCGCGTCGACCACCACGCGGCGGCAGCCTCCGTCGATCAGGTCGATCAGGGTCCGGTGCAGCAACGGCGCGTTGTGCAGGTCCAGTTCGCCATGCAGATGGACGACGGCGCACCCGCGCCAGATGGTCACCCCGGTGACGGGATGTTCCTGACCGAGCATGCCGAGCCGCGCGACCATGGCCTCGACCTTTCCGTGGTCGGGACGGGAGTGGAACCTCACGGCGCCGTGTGCATTCTGCTGCATCCGGAGCGTCGGTGACAGCCCCACGACCACGCGTCTTGCACCCGCCCGTGCGGATCGCGGGCGGCTTGCCGCATAGCAGCCGGTTTCGGGTGTTCGCCGTGCCTCGGACCGCCCGGATTCCACCCGGAATCCACCCTCGCGCCCCGGGCCGTTCGGCGTCCCGTCGACCGGCCTTCTACAGGAACGTCTTGCCCTCGCCGCGGTACGTCGGCACCGTGCCGACGACCCGGTCGCCCTCGACCAGGTGCAGCGCGTCGAACCGCTCGCACAGCTCGCCCGCCTTCGCGTGCCGGAACCACACCCGGTCGCCGATCAGCAGGTCGTCCGCCGCCGCGCCGCGCAGCGGCGTCTGTACTTCGCCCGGGCCCTCCTGCGGGTCGTACGCCAGCCCGGCCGGCAGGTAGGGAGTCGGCAGCCGGTCCCGCCCCGCGGCGCCCGACGCCGGGTAGCCGCCGCCCAGCACCGACACCCAGCCCATCCCCGGCCGCCGCACCACCGGCAGCGCGAACAGCGCCGCGGGCCGCCCCGAGAACGACGTGTAGTCGTCGAACAGCCTCGGCTGGTACAGCCCGGAGCCCGCCGCGACCTCGGTCACGGACGGCTCGGCGACCGTGCGTTCGACGCTGCCGGTGCCGCCGCCGTTCACGAACTCCAGCTCGGCGACCTGCCGCACCGCGCGCACGATCTCGGCCCGCCGCGCGGCGAGTTCGGCGCCCGCGCGGGCCTGCATGAAGCGGATGGCGCGGCCGTACAGCGCCCGCCCGGCCGGGGCGTCGCCCACGCCGGCGATCTGCGCCTCGTACGCCATGAGCCCGACGAGGTGGAACTGCGGGCGCTTGACGACCTGTTCGGCCACGTCGGCGACCTGGTCGGGAGTGTGCAGCGGCGACCGGTGCGCGCCGACCCGCACGCGCCCGCCGAACGGCTGCCACGAGCAGTCGATGTCCACGCACACGCGGATCCGCTCGGTGCCGTCGCCGCGGTGGCGGTCGATGAAGTCCAGCTGCGCGACGTCGTCGACCATGACGGTCACGCGCGCCGCCGCCACCGGGTCGGCGGCCAGCGCCGCGTACGCCGCGCGGTCGGTCGACGGGTAGGCCACCAGCACGTCCTCGCAGCCCTCGGCGGCCAGCCACAAGGCCTCGGGCAGCGTGAACGCCATCACGCCCGCGAAGCCGTCCGTCGCCAGCGCCTCGCGCAGCAGCGGCAGGCAGCGCACCGACTTGCTGGCGATCCGCACCGGTTTGCCGGCGGCCCGCCGCACCAGGTCGGCGGCGTTCGCGCGGAACGCCTCGACGTCGACGATCGCGAACGGCGCGTCCAAGTGCGCGGTCGCGCGGTCGTAGCGCGCACGGTCGTCGGACGGTCGGTGCGTGCTGCGGGGGGCGGTGATGCTGGCCATGCGCGCAGCCTGCCAGATCCGGTTACCAAGCGGTAGGTCGGACGGGCGGTGATCCACGACGGCGGATGTCCGCACACAGGGGCGGCCCGGCGGCGTTTCCGTGGACAGCGGGGTCCGCGCGGGCCCGGCGCATGGCATCGTTCACATGATCGACACCGGCCCGGGAGGCAAGCCGATGCACGTCCCCGCCCTCGACCTCATCGACCGTGTCCTCGACCCGGGCAGTTTCACGCGCTGGGACGACGACCCGCTGCCCGAGCCGCGCGCCGTCGACCCCGGCTACGCCGCCGAACTGCGGGCCGCGCGCGAGCGCACCGGCCTGGACGAGGCGCTGGTCACCGGCGAGGGCCGGATCCACGGCCGGAGGGTCGCGGTCGTCGCGTGCGAGTTCGGGTTCCTTGCCGGCTCGATCGGCGTCGCGGCGGCCGAGCGGCTCGTGCGGGCGATCGAGCGTGCGAGTGCCGAGCGCCTGCCGCTGGTCGCCTCCCCGACCTCCGGCGGCACGCGCATGCAGGAGGGCACCGTGGCCTTCCTGCAGATGGTCAAGATCTCCGCGGCGGTGGCCGCGCACAAGGCCGCTGGGCTCCCGTACCTCGTCTACCTGCGGCACCCCACGACCGGCGGCGTGTTCGCCTCGTGGGGCTCACTCGGCCACGTCACGGCGGCCCAGCCCGGCGCGCTGATCGGCTTCCTCGGCCCGCGCGTCTTCGAGGCCCTGAACGGCGAACCGTTCCCGGCGGGCGTGCAGGTCGCGGAGAACCTGTACGAGCACGGGCTGATCGACGCCGTGGTCCCGCCGGAACGGCTGCGGGACGTGGCGGTGAAGGTGCTGGACGTGCTGGGGGACGGCCTGAACGGGGAGCCGCAGCCTGACGGGCCTGCCGCGCCGACTGCCGAGTCGGGGTGGGCGAGCGCGAGTGCCGCGGCGGGAGGTTCGCCCGCGACTGCGGCATCGGGGGGCAGGGCCTCAGGCTCGCCGGCGGTCTTGGATCGCGGGGTGCCTGGTGGTGCGGGTGGTGCGGGCGGCGAGGACGGAGGGTCAGCGGTCGGTGGGACTGCCGCACACGTCGACGCGGCCGCCTCGTCCGCGTGGGACAGCGTTCGACGGTCCCGCGATCCGCGCAGGCCCGGGCTGCGTGCGCTGTTGCGCTACGGGGCGCGGGACGTCACACCGCTGCGCGGCACCGGGGAGGGGGAGAGCGAGCCGTCCCTGCGCCTGGCGCTCGCGCGTGTCGGTTCTCCCGGCGGCGCGGGCGCGCCCTGTGTCGTGCTCGGACACGACCGTACGCGGCAGAGCGAGTACGGCCCCTTCGGCCCCGCCGGGCTCCGGCAGGCCCGACGCGGGATGCGGCTGGCCGCCGAACTCGGGCTGCCGCTGGTGACGGTGGTCGACACCGCCGGTGCGGCGCTCTCGGCCGACGCCGAACAGGGCGGCCTGGCCGGGGAGATCGCCCGGTGCCTGGCCGAACTCGTCATGCTGCCCGCGCCCACGGTGTGCCTGCTGCTCGGCGAGGGGGCCGGCGGCGGGGCGCTCGCCCTCCTGCCCGCCGACCGGGTGTTGTGCGCCGAACACGGCTGGCTGTCACCGCTGCCGCCCGAGGGCGCGTCCGCGATCCTGTTCCGCACGACCACGCGCGCCGCCGAGATCGCCGAACGCCAGGGCATCCGCTCGGCGGACCTCACGGCCAACGGCGTCGTCGACCGGATCATCCCCGAACTCCCCGACGCCGCAGCGGAACCCGAGCCGTTCATCCACCGCGTCGCGGACGCCCTCGCCGACGAACTGACCGCCCTGCGAGGCCTCGACGCCACCACGCGGATCGCGGGGCGCCTGGCCCGCTACCGCACGCTCGGCCTGCCCCAGGCCTGACCCGTCTCACTCTTAAGGGTGACTTGCTGCCGATCTTGGGACGGCAACTGTCGTGGTGCCTAGCCTGATTCACGTTCGGGAACACGGGCCCCACAGGCCCCGCCCGCGCCGAGGTGGCGGCCGACGACACTTGATCGCGACTGTCGTTCGCCCCTGCCGGACGCGTCCCCGAACGGGATGCCGCACGCGGCCCAGTGGTCAAGCCCGTGCGGCATCCCGAGCGGAATCCCCACGCGGCCCGAGGCGGAATGTCAGGCGCCCTGCAGTTTCCGCGTCCTCTTCGGCTTGCGGTCCGCGGCGCTGGCGAGCTGGCTGATGCGCTGGTGGGACAGGTCGAGGATGTCGCCGGCGTCGCGTTGGCTCATGCCGGTGTGCAGCAGGGCGGCGACCGCGTCGGTGAGCGCCTCCCCCTCGTCGCGTGCCGCCTGGCGGGCCGCTTCGCGGGCGGTGCGCAGCTGCTTGAGCTCGGCGCTGGTGCCCTCGATGACGAGGTCGACGTTCACTGTGTCGACGGGGACGTCCAGGACGGCCGCGATGGCGTCGGCGGCCATCCTACGGGCTTCGCGCACGGTGCGGCCCTGGGTGTGGATGCCGCCGGCGACGTCGTCGATGCTGACGGCCCACCAGTCGCCTGAGCGTTCCGCGCGAGCGGTGTAGGTCGTCGGTACGGTCATGCGTTCCTCGCCTTCTTCAGGATCGACGCTGCCGTGAGCTCGTTGATCTCGCGGTGCCGCGGCACCGCGAGGAGTGAGCCCCGCAGTTCGTAGATGTCGTGGCCGCCTCCTGGGCGGACGAACACCGCGCCCATCGCCCTGAGCTGCCGCACCAGGTCGGTTCTCTTCACGTGCCGAAGGCTAGGTCGCTAGACATATGCCCTCTAGCGATACTAGACAACCTCGCCCGAACGGGTGAGGTGCCTCAGGTGTGCGGGCTCAGTCCGTGTGTTGCGAGCCGTTAGGGTCGAGGCGTGGACTTCACCGGCAAGAGCATCCCCGACCCCGGCTTCTCAGGCGACGACGGCACCGCCGACCCCGCGCTCGCCGCGGCGCTGGCGGCCGACGCGTCGCCGGCCGACGTGCTGAAGCCCCTCGCGGGCGCGCGTCTGCTGGTGCCGGTCGTGGCGATCCTCGGCGAGCTGGAGGAGACCGCCCCCGGTGAGCTCAAGCGCGAGAAGTCCAGTGACATGGCGGTGCCGACGATCGTCGGGGCGTCCGGGCGCCGCGCGCTGCCGGCGTTCACGTCGACCGAGGCGCTCGCGCGCTGGCGGCCGGACGCGCGCCCGGTTCCGGTGGACGCGCGGCGGGCTGCGCTCGCGACGTACTCGGAGAACGCCGACACGCTGCTGCTGGACGTGGCCGGCCCGCACCCGTACGAGGTCACGGGCCCCGCGCTGCGCGCCCTCGCCGAAGGGCGCGACCTGGTCGTGCCGCACCTCGACCCGCAGGTCGCGGACGCGGTGCGCGGCGCCGTCGCCGCCGAGCCGGTGATCGACGCGGCCTACCTGGCCGAGGCCGAGGCCGCCGACGTGCGCCTGACGCTCGTCTCCGGTGCCCCGCCGCAGGACGTCACGGCCGCCGCGCAGCGGATCGCCGGGCGCCTCGCCGAGGCCGACGTCCTGCGCGGACGCCTGACGCGCGGCCTGGACCTGGCCCTGCTGCCGCCGGGCGCCCCCGCGCCGGGCGAGCCGCTGTACACGCGAGGCGGCTGAGGGGTCGGTAGGCGGCCCGCGTCCGCCAGGCGGGCGAGCCGGTCAGCCGTCGCTCGCGTCGACCGTGCCGACGGACGGCTCGCTCATCTTCCGCCCCAGCGCGTCGAACGCGAACCACAGCTCCTCGTGCCAGACCCCGTGCTCGGCCAGCTCCGGCGGCACGTGCAGGGTCCCGTACTGCGTCTGGCGGTCGGGGACCACGGTCACGGTGAAGGTCTCCACCGCGTCCGGGCCGCCCGGCGCCGGGGTGAGGACGCGGAACTCCCACGTCTCCACCCGCGCCGCCTGCATGGCGGGCTTGACGAGCCGCAGCGTGTAGCGGGGGTGCGGGTGGCGGCTCCGGGTACGGGCGCGCACTGCCACCGGATGGCGCACGAGTTCGATCCGGATGCGGTCGATCGTCCGCCACGGCGCCTCGGGCCGGTGCCGGCCGAGGCTGTCGGCGGCCAGGTCCCGGCGCAGGTCGGCGTACTGGGGCGCGATCGCCGCGAGTCCGTCGAAGGCATGCGCGATGTCGCTGTAGTCGCACCACCGCACGGTGTCCTCCCAGGCGGCGATGCGCTCGCGCACCCACGGCTTGAGCACCGCGTCGAGCGCGGCATCGAGCCGCACCGAGCGCTCCAGCCAGTCGACGGTGAGCAGCGCCCCGTCATACGCCTTGCGGAAGTCCTCCAGCAGCCCCATCGCGTCCCCCTTACGCCCGTGTGCCGCCGACGGTACGCGAGCGGCCCGCCCCCGGTTCGGAGACGGGCCGCGGCGATGTCGGTGTCAGGCGTAGACCGGCCCCGTGAACTTCTCGCCCGGGCCCTTGCCCGGCTCGTCCGGGTAGAGGGACGCCTCGCGGAAGGCGAGCTGCAGCGTCTTGAGCCCGTCGCGCAGCGGCGCGGCGTGCTGCGAGCCCAGCTCGGGGGCGCCCGCCGTGACCAGGCCGGCCAGCGCGGTGATGAGCTTGCGCGCCTCGTCGAGGTCCTTGTGGGCCTCGCCGTCCTCGGCGAGGCCGAGCTTGATCGCGGAGGCGCTCATGAGGTGCACGGCGAGCGTGGTGATGACCTCCATCGCCGACACGTCGGCGAGGTCGCGGGTCATCGTGTCCACGGTGTCCACGGTGTCCACGGCGTCGAGGTCGGCGTCGACGCCGGCGGGCTGAGGGGTTGCGCTGTCGGTCATGGGACCAGTCTCCGCCATGCCGGGCCCCGGCCGACGCGCGGCCCCGGACCCGCTACACTCGCCGCAGCGCCACCACCGCCCGGTGTCCGGTTCATCCTGCCGGGTGGTATTGTGGTGCGTCGACCGGTCGGGCACCCCGTGTGTCCGACGCGCAAGCGGAGGCTCCGTTCTCCCACCCGATCGACCTCACGGCCGACGGGTTCCGGTCCGGTAGCAGCGGTTCACCTCGCGGTGGGCCGGAGTGGCTTCTTCCTCCGGGAAGAGGCGCGTGTTCACCGGTGTTATGGAGCCTCGCATGCGTCCCATGCGGGGCTTTTTCGCGTGTCGGGCCTGGTGCCCGGCGGCGAGGAGATCCGCTCCGGTCGACGGCGAGGAGTACGTGGCCGCGGGACGGAACCGCCGACCACTTCAGGAATCGAGGAGGCCCCATCAGCGCCGAGCCCCGCATCAACGACCGGATTCGCGTCCCCGAGGTGCGACTCGTCGGTCCCAGCGGCGAGCAGGTCGGCATCGTGCCGCTTGCCAAGGCCCTGGAGCTCGCTCAGGAGTACGACCTCGACCTGGTCGAGGTCGCGGCCAACGCCCGGCCGCCCGTGTGCAAGCTCATGGACTACGGCAAGTTCAAGTACGAGTCCGCCATGAAGGCCCGTGAAGCGCGCAAGAACCAGGCGCACACGGTCATCAAGGAGATGAAGCTCCGGCCGAAGATCGACCCGCACGACTACGAGACCAAGAAGGGTCACGTCGAGCGGTTCCTGAAGCAGGGCGACAAGGTCAAGATCACGATCATGTTCCGTGGTCGCGAGCAGTCCCGCCCCGAGCTGGGGTACCGACTGCTGACGCGTCTGTCGGAGGACGTCAAGGAGCTCGGCTTCGTCGAGTCGAGCCCCAAGCAGGACGGCCGCAACATGATCATGGTCCTCGGTCCGCACAAGAAGAAGACCGAGGCCATGGCCGAGGCCCGCGAGGCCGCCGCCGCCCGCAAGGAGGCCCGTCGGGGCGAGGAGCACTCCGCGCCCGAGGGTGAGGCCGAGGTCGAGACCGCCGAGGTCGCGCCCGAGGCCGAAGCCCAGGTCGAGGCCGCTGCGACGGAGGCTCCCGCGGAGGACGTCGCCGCCCCCGCGACCGCGGCGGACGAGGCCTGAGCCTCGCACCGTCCCGCGACCAGTAGTTCCACACACATCTGTGCCTGCCTGACGCGCGCCGTCGGGCAGGCACGGCACGACGAGGAGACAGCGGCGACATGCCGAAGAACAAGACGCACTCTGGTGCCAGCAAGCGCTTCAAGATCACCGGCTCCGGCAAGGTGCTCCGTCAGCGCGCCGGTCGCCGCCACCTGCTCGAGCACAAGCCCTCGACGCTGACCCGTCGCCTCGCGGGCACGGTCGAGGCCGCCCCGGCCGACGCCAAGAAGATCAAGAAGCTGCTCGGCAAGTGAGCCACGTGCGCCTGACCTCGCCCGCCTGAAACGGCGTGGCGGAGGCGGCGGGCGCCGGTCCCAGTCGTACCCCGGGTCGGGGTCACCACGCCCCGGTCTGAAGTCAAGGAGTTCATCAAGTGGCACGCGTCAAGCGGTCGGTCAACGCCCAGAAGAAGCGCCGCGCAATCCTCGAGCAGGCGAGCGGCTACCGCGGTCAGCGCTCGCGCCTGTACCGCAAGGCCAAGGAGCAGGTCACCCACTCCCTGGTCTACAACTACAACGACCGCAAGAAGCGCAAGGGCGACTTCCGTCAGCTGTGGATCCAGCGCATCAACGCCGCTGCCCGCCTGAACGGCATCACCTACAACCGCTTCATCCAGGGTCTGAAGGCCGCCAGCATCGAGATCGACCGCAAGATGCTCGCCGAGCTCGCGGTCAACGACCCGACCGCGTTCGCCGCGCTGGTCGAGGCGGCCCAGAAGGCTCTTCCCGCGGACGTGAACGCGCCGAAGGAAGCCGCCTGATCTCCGGCTGAACCCGCAAGGCAGCCCGATGGGTCCCCGCGTAGGACGCCCCGCCCCGGTACCTCGGTACCGGCGGCGGCGCCCGCGGGGGCCCATCGGTCACATCCGGGCCCTGACACCGGCCGACGGACGACAGGCCCGCACGCACTCCGCGCACTTCCGCGACGAGGAACGGTTGCACACCCCATGGCGAGTCCCGAGCTGACCGAGCTGACTTCGACTCGCTCACCGCGCGTGGCGGCGGCCCGGCGGCTCGCCAAGCGCGCGTTCCGCGCCGACGAGCGCCGGTTCCTCGCGGAGGGCCCGCAGGCGGTCCGTGAGGCCGCGGCGCTGCCGGGCACGCTGGTCGAGCTGTACGCCACGGTGGAGACCGCCGAGCGCTACCCCGACATCGTCGACGCGGCCCGCGCCGCGCGGGTGCCGGTGCTGTACGCGACGAACGAGGTCGTCGCGGCGATCAGCCAGACCGTCACGCCGCAGGGCATCGTCGCGCTGTGCCGGTTCGTGGACGTGCCGCTCGCGTCGCTGACCGAGGCCGGCGCCCCGGACCTGGTCGCGGTGCTCGCGCACGTGCGCGACCCCGGCAACGCCGGCACGGTGCTGCGCGCCGCGGACGCGGCCGGGGCCGAGGCCGTGGTGCTGACGGACGCGTCCGTCGACCTGTACAACCCCAAGACCGTCCGCGCCTCCGTCGGCAGCCTGTTCCACCTGCCGGTCGTCGTGGGCGCGCACATCGAGGACACCGTCGCCGGGCTGCGCGCCGCGGGCCTTCGGATCCTGGCCGCCGACGGCGCGGGCGCGGCCGACCTGGACGACGAGTTGGACGCAGGCGGCCTGGACGGCCCCACCGCGTGGATCTTCGGTAACGAGGCGTGGGGGCTCCCGGAGGAGATCCGCGCGCTCGCCGACGCCGTGGTGCGCGTCCCGATCCACGGGCGCGCCGAGAGTCTGAACCTGGCGACCGCGGCCGCCGTGTGCCTGTATGCGTCCGCGCGTGCCCAGCGCGGCGCTTCGGGCTGCCGGACGGCCGCGGGCCGGTAGCGGCGCACACGTTCGAGGGCTGACGGGGGAGAGGGCCACATGAGGACGGACAGCGGCGCCGGGGCCTTACCCGCGCACGCCGCGCACGCCGCGCACATCGAGTACGAGAACTACCGCGACCGGCGCACACGTTGGCGCGCGGGGGCACGAACGCGCCCCTGCGCGCCGCCCCGTGCCCGCGTGCGCCCGCTTACGCCATGGGCGCGCAAGGAATCGGCCGCGCGTGACTGTGTAGCGGCGCGACGCGTTGGAGTAGTGTGACCGGCCCGGAGCATCTGCTTCATAGGGGTATGCCGTTCCGTGGGGGGCCTCGGAATGCTGCAATCCCTCGGCCGTGTGGGGTCGGAAGGGGGCCGATGGACATGGACGCGGATCTGACGGTCGATCCGTCCGCGGCGGGCATGCCGGCCACGCCGGTTTTCCCGGCCGGCGGGCTGGACGCGCTCTGCGGGCCGGCCGCCGACGCGCTGCCCGACGGGCTGGTCGTCGCGGACGCGAACGGCACGGTGTGCTGCTTCAACGCGGCCGCGACACGCATAACCGGGGTGAAGGCCGAGGACGCCCTCGGCAAACACCTCTCCGACGCGCTGCCGCTCGAGGACATAGACGGCCGCCGCTGGTGGGTGTGCACCGACCCGTACGGCGGGCTCGGCATCCGCACCCGGCAGCCCGAGCGCAACCTGCTGCTCGGCGGGCGCGAAGTGCTGGTCACCGCGTCGTACGTGCGCCAGGCCGGCCCGAACTCGCCGCTCACCCACGTCGTCGTCGCGCTGCGCTGCACGACCGCGCGCCGCCGCGGCGAACGCAACCACGCCGAACTGGTCGCCACCGTCGCGCACGAGCTGCGCTCGCCGCTCACCAGCGTCAAGGGCTTCACCGCCACGCTGCTGGCCAAGTGGGAGCGGTTCACCGACGAGCAGAAGCGGCTCATGCTCGAGACCGTCGACGCCGACGCCGACCGGGTCACCCGGCTCATCACCGAGCTGCTCGACATCTCCCGCATCGACTCCGGGCGGCTCCAGCTGCACCGCGAGATCGTCGACCTGCGCGAGGCCGTCGACCGGCACGTGCGCGCCCAGATCGCCGCCGGGCACACCGAGGACCGGTTCCGGGTGCACGCCGACGCCGGGCTGCCGGAGACGTACATGGACCGCGACAAGCTCGACCAGATCCTCGGGAACCTCCTGGAAAACGCGGTGCGCCACGGCGCGGGAGCCGTCACCATCGAGATGACGCGCATCCGGGTCGGCGGTGCCGCGGGCGAGGACGACGGGACGGAGATCACCGTGAGCGACGAGGGGCCGGGCATCCCGGACGAGTTGCTCGGGCGCGTCTTCACCCGCTTCTGGCGCGGCAACCGGCGCGGCGGCACCGGCCTCGGCCTGTACATCGTCAAGGGCCTGGTCGAGGCGCACGGCGGGACCATCGACGTCGGCCGCGCCGCCTCCGGCGGCGCCCGGTTCCGATTTCGGCTGCCCGCGGGGATGCCGGACGCGCTGGCCTGACACGGCCGCGCACCACCGCCCCGCGGGCCCGCATTCCAGGTCCACGGCCCGAACCACCTAGACTCGACCCGTCGCCCCGCGCTCCCGCAGGCCGTTGCCGTACGCCGGAGTACTGGGCGGAGCACTGGGCCGAAGTACCCGGCGGAAGCACTGTGCCGCGCGTCTTCGACCGGACACCCCCCGCGGGCGAGGAACCCTACAGGAGCACTGGAAGAAGATGTCGGCACCGAACAAGTCGTACGACCCGGTCGAGGTCGAGAGCCTAAAGCCGGAGGAGGTCGACAAGGCGCGGGACGCCGCCCTCGCCGCTTTCGCCGCAGCCGCCGACCTCGACGCGCTCCACGAGGCCAAGGTCGCGCACACCGGCGACCGCTCGCCGCTCGCCCTCGCCAACCGCGAGATCGGCGCCCTGCCGCCGCACGCCAAGGCGGACGCCGGCAAGCGCGTCGGCCAGGCCCGCGGCCGGGTCAACCAGGCGCTCGCGGCCCGCCGCGAGGAGCTGGAGGCCGAGCGCGACGCGCGCGTCCTCGTCGAGGAGACCGTCGACGTCACGCTGCCCTGGGACCGCGCCCCGCGCGGCGCCCGGCACCCGCTGACCACCATCGGCGACCGCATCGCGGACGTCTTCGTCGCCATGGGCTACGAGGTCGCCGACGGCCCCGAGGTCGAGGCCGAGTGGTACAACTTCGACGCCCTGAACATCGCCCCGGACCACCCGGCGCGCACCATGCAGGACACCTTCTTCGTCCAGGCCGCCGACGGCACGCCGGACTCGGGCGTCGTGCTGCGCACCCACACCTCGCCGGTGCAGATCCGCACCATGCTCACCCGCACCCCGCCGATCTACGTGATCTGCCCGGGCCGCGTGTACCGCACCGACGAGCTCGACGCGACGCACACCCCGGTGTTCGCCCAGGTCGAGGGCCTCGCCATCGACAAGGGCCTGACGATGGCCCACCTGCGCGGCACCCTGGACCACTTCGCGTCCTCGATGTTCGGCGAGGGCATCGTCACGCGCATGCGCCCGTCGTACTTCCCCTTCACCGAGCCGTCCGCCGAGGTCGACCTGCAGTGCTTCGTGTGCCGCGGCGCCTCGGTCGGCGACCCGGACAACCCGTGCCGGACCTGCAAGTCCGAGGGCTGGATCGAGTGGGGCGGCTGCGGCATGGTCAACCCGCGCGTGCTCGTCGCGTGCGGCATCGACCCCGAGGTGTACAGCGGTTTCGCGTTCGGCATGGGCCTGGAACGGACGTTGATGTTCCGTCACAACGTCGAGGACATGCGGGACATGGTCGAGGGTGACGTGCGTTTCACCCTTCCGTTCGGGATGGAGATCTGATGCGGGTCCCGCTTTCATGGCTGCGGGAGTACGTCGACCTCCCCGCCGTCGAGTCCGGCCGTGACGTCGCCGCCGAGCTCATCGGCCTCGGCCTCGAGGTCGAGACCGTCGAGCGCCTCGGCGCCGACCTCAAGGGGCCGCTGGTCGTCGGCCAGGTCCTGGAGATCGAGGAGCTGACCGGCTTCAAGAAGCCGATCCGCTTCTGCCTCGTCGACGTCGGCGACGCGAACGGCACCGGCGAGCCGCAGAAGATCGTGTGCGGCGCCACCAACTTCGACGTGGACGACAAGGTCGTCGTGATCCTGCCCGGCGGCGTGCTGCCCGGCGGCTTCCACATCGGCGCCCGCAAGACCTACGGCCGCGACTCCCAGGGCATGATCTGCTCGGCCCGCGAACTCGGCATGGGCGACGACCACGACGGCATCATCGTGCTGCCCATCGAGTGCGAGGTCGGCTCCGACGCCATCGAACTCCTCGGCCTGGTCGACGAGGTGCTCGACATCGCGGTCACCCCCGACCGCGGCTACTGCCTCTCGCTGCGCGGCGTCGCCCGCGAGGCCGCGATCGGCTACGGCATCCCGCTGCGCGACCCCGCGCTGCTGGACGTGCCGACCGCCAACTCGTACGGCTACCCGGTCGCGGTCGAGGACCCCGAGGGCTGCCGCCGGTTCGTCGCGCGCACCGTCGTCGGCGTCGACCCCGAGGCGAAGTCGCCGCTGTGGCTGCAGCGCCGCGTGCAGAAGGCCGGCATGCGGCCCATCTCGCTCGCCGTCGACGTCACCAACTACGTGATGCTCGAGCTCGGGCAGCCGCTGCACGCCTACGACCGCAACGCGCTCCAGGGCACCATCACGGTGCGGCGCGCGCACGAGGGCGAGAAGCTCACCACGCTCGACGGCGCCAACCGCGTCCTCGACCCCGAGGACCTGCTCATCACCGACGACAGCGGCCCCATCGGGCTGGCCGGCGTCATGGGCGGGGCGACCACCGAGATCGGCCCGGAGACCCGCGACATCGTCATCGAGGCCGCGAACTTCGACCCGGTCGCCATCGCCCGCACCGCGCGCCGGCACAAGCTCGGCTCCGAGGCGTCCCGGCGCTTCGAGCGCGGCGTCGACCCCGAGGCGGCGCGCGCCGCGGCCCAGCGGGCCGTCGACCTGCTCGTGCTGCTCGGCGGCGAGGGCGCGGTCGCCGAGGCCGGTGTCACCGAGGTCGACGCGCCGCGCGAGCCCGTGCGGATCGCGATCACGGCGGACCACCCGGCGCGCGTCGCCGGCGTGCCGTACTCGCCGGAGACCGTCGCGCAGCGCCTCCAGGAGGTCGGCTGCACCGTCGAGGGCATCGACGCGCTCACGGTCACGCCCCCGACCTGGCGGCCCGACCTGACCGACCCCAACGACCTCGCCGAAGAGGTCATCCGGCTCGAGGGCTACGACAACGTGCCCTCCGTGCTGCCGCAGGTGCCGGCCGGGCGCGGGCTCACCCCCGCGCAGCGGCTCCGCCGCCGCATCGGCCGCGCGCTGGCCGGGGCCGGCTATGTCGAGGTGCAGAACTACCCGTTCGTCGGCGACGCCGTCTTCGACGCCTTCGGGCTCGACGCCTCCGACCCGCGGCGGGCCACCGTCAAGCTGGTCAACCCCATCTCCGACGAGGAGCCGGGGCTGCGCACCACGCTGCTGCCGGGGCTGCTCGCGACGCTGCGCCGCAACATCGGGCGCGGCAACACGGACGTGGCGCTGTTCGAGGCCGGCCTGGTGTTCCTGCCGAAGACCGAGCGGCCGGTCGCCCCGCGCCTCCCGGTCGACCGGCGGCCCACCGAGGCCGAGCTCGACTCGCTCGCCGCGGCGCTGCCGGACCAGCCGTACCGCGTCGCCGCGGTCCTCGCGGGCGACCGCGAGCCGGCCGGCTGGTGGGGCGGCGGACGCGCCGAGACCTGGGCCGACGCGGTCGAGGCCGCGCGCACGGTCGGACGTGCGGTCGGTGTCGAACTCGAGGTGCGGGCGGCGCAGTTCGCGCCGTGGCACCCGGGTCGCTGCGCCGAGCTCCTGGTCGGCGACACGGTCGTCGGCCACGCGGGCGAGCTGCACCCGCGCGTCGTGAAGGCGCTCCAACTGCCTGAGCGCACCAGCGCGATGCAGGTCGACGTGACGCGCCTGACCGCCGCTCTCGACGAGCAGGGCGGCGAGAAGCTCGCGACGGCCGGACGGATCGCCTCGTTCCCGGTGGCCACGCAGGACGTCGCCCTCGTCGTCGACGAGTCCGTCCCGGCCGCGAAGGTCGAGGCGGCCCTGCGCGAGGGCGCGGGCGAACTGCTCGAGTCCCTGGGCCTGTTCGACGTCTTCACCGGCGAACAGGTCGGCGAGGGCAAGAAGTCGCTGGCCTACGCCCTGCGCTTCCGCGCCGACGACCGCACCCTGACCGTCGAGGAGGCCACCGCCGCCCGCGACGCAGCCGTGGCCCTGGCCGCCGACCGCACCGGCGCCACCCTCCGCGGCGCCTGACGCACCACCGAAGGCCCCGGTCTCCCACGAGACCGGGGCCTTCGGCGTGTCCTGGGGAGCTTGCCGACGAGTGGGCGCTTTCGACGGGCGGATGGCCTCGACCGGAGTGCACCGCCAGCGGCAAGCGCGTGAATGGGACGGGTGCTCTGACCGCACGGGACGCGCTTGACGAGCGGCCGTGGTGGGGGACCGCGACGCCTGCGGTGCGCGGCGGGCGCGATGTTGGACGGTTGCCGTCGGCGAGCCAACTCTCGGCGGCAATCGGTCTGGTCGGGTTACTGCTGGGGGTCTTCGGGGCCGTACGGGCGGAGGTGGAGGCGGCGGGCGTCTTTGGCCTTCAGCTCGGCCGCGCGGGTGGCGAGGGTGATCAGGTCGTCTTTGCCTGCGTGGAGGAAGCGGCCTGAAAGGGGGTCCAGGTGGCCTTCGGCTACTGCGACGACGGCGTTGAGGAAGAGGTTGAGGTCGTACCAGTCGGTCTTGCCGCGGAAGATGTCCATGCCGGCGGTCATGTCCGTGGCGACGGCGCCGGGGGAGATGTCGAAGACGGTGATGCCGTGGTCGGCCAGGGGGCCCGCGATGGTGTCGGTGAGGCGGAGGGCGGCGGTCTTCGAGGTCGTGTAGGCCGAGTAGTGGGGGTCGGGGCCGACGGCGAAGCCGCTGCTCAGGTTCACGATGCGGCCGTGGCGGCGGGCGACCATGCGGGGGAGGACGGCGTGGTCGACGTTGACGACGCCCCGCAGGTTGGCTTCGACGACGGTCCACCACTGGTCGAGGTCGGCTTCCCAGAACGGGACCTCGGCCTGGTCGATCCGGCCCGCGTTGTTGACGACGAGGTCGAGCGGCCCGAGTGTGTCCTCGGCTTCGGCGACGGCGGCGGCGACCGCTTTCGGGTCGGTGACGTCCGCGATGACGGCGGTGGCGCGGGCGTCGCCGAGGGCGTCCAGGACGTCCGTCAGGGACTCGCGGGAGCGGCCGAGGACGGCCACCGCGAGGCCTTCCGCGGCCAGCCGTTCGGCGACGGCGCGGCCGATGCCTCGTCCGGCCCCGGTCACCAGGGCGGTGGTGCTCTTGTCGCCGCTCATCACGGTCCCCTCGCCGCGGCGGGTCAGCGCCACTGCTTGTCGTCGAGCCGGAACATGGTCTTCATGTAGTCGTCGGGCAGCTCGGAGGTCCCGCAGATCTGCTGCATCGCCGCGGCGGGGTCGTTCGGGAACCGGAACTTGGTGCGCTCGTACGAACCGGTGAGGTTCTTCCAGAACCGCGTCCACGACATGGGCTCGCGCACCGAGTCCTGCAGTTCCTTGATCTTGCCGCGGTTCTCCGCTCCGCAGGTGAGCGCGTACTTGGCCTGCGCGACGCGGTGGGGGTCGATGCCCGGCGGGAGGACCGCGTCGGGTGCCGCGTACTCGGCGAACAGCCAGGCGATGTCGAGTTCCTTCTCGTGCCCGGGGCGGCCGCGCCCGGTGAGCTCGAGGTGCGCGGCGAGCGGGTAGGCCAGGCCGAGGATGTCGATGGAGCGCCCGTTGAGGGGGACCGCGGCGCCGCTCATGCCGAGGTTGAGCCACGCGGTGGCATATGGCGCGGGGTCGCCGGGATTCAGCGGGGTGACGTAGAAGCCGTGGTACCAGGCGTAGATCATCACGTGCGTGTGGCCGACGGTGGCCATGCGCACGGCCTCGGGGAAGCGCGGGTAGTGCCTGAGGTAGTCGTCGGCGGAGACGGGGTGGGCGATGCCCATGGCGTCGACGTAGAAGGCGCGTTCGTCGGCGATGATGTTGTTGCCGCTGAGGCCGTCGTAGGGGACGCGCAGGGTGGTGCCGCACACCAGCGCCCATACGGCGACCGCCGCGGTGACCGCCACGGCGATGCGGCCGGCCGGGACGAGCATCACCGGCAGCAGGGCCACGAACAGCGCGGGCAGCAGCATGCGGGCGTGCATGAAGTCGCCGCCGACGCGGACGACGTACAGGGCCATCAGGGCGGCGACGACGATCGGCGTCACGAACACGGCGGTGCGTCCGCTCTCCGCGCGTACCAGCGGGCCGAGGCCGCCGTCGCGCATCCGCAGGACGGCGGCGATCACCGCCGCGGCGGCGAGCAGAAGCAGCGGAAGCCACAGCGCGTAGGGGGCGGCGAAGTCGCGGGCGTACGCCCCGCCGCGCCGCCAGTCGCTGCCGGAGGCCTCCTTCGCGAGCGCCGGGAGCGGCAGCAGCACGCCGTAGTAGCCGGCGCGGAAGACCTCGTACGCGGCGGGGAGGAAGGCCGCGGCGGCGGCGTGCCCGAACGTCGAGCGGAGCCGGGGGCGGCGCACGAACCACAGCGCGACGAGGAAGCCGACGGAGGCGAGCCCCAGGTCGGGGCGCACCATGGGCCCGAGCCCGGCGAGCACGGCGAGCGTGTAGGTGGTGCGGGCGCGTCGGTCGTCGAGGGTGCGGACGAGGAGCCACCAGCAGCCGGCGATCCACAGCGTGGTCAGGCCGGTCTCGAGGCCCGAGGTGGCGAAGTCCCACACGGGCGGGAGGGCGATCAGCACGATCACGCCGGCGGGCAGCATGATGCGCGGGCCGAGGCTGCGCTGATAGAGGCGGCGGGTGCCGTCGAGGGCGACCGCGTACCCGAGCGCGGTGCACGCGAGGCCGAGGTAGACGGCGAGGCGGCCGATGTCGGCGCCGGTGATCCACCCCATGGCGACCAGCAGCCACTGCCACACGGTGCTGGTGGACGCCTCGGCGCGCTCGCCCATGTTGTAGACGGGGCCGTGCCCGGCGAGGATCTGCCGGACGGTGCGCGTGAAGATGAGCCCGTCGTCGCTGATCCAGCGGTGCGTGTAGCCGAGCAGCAGGACGACGGCGCTGGGGAGCGCGATCATCGCCGCGTTCCAGCGGCGGGTGCGCCGCTCGCCGGGGTCGGCGTCTCCCGGCGCGTTGCCGAGACCGGTGCGCCGGGAGAGCGCACTGACAAGGCTCATGCTCGAGGGACTCCAGTCGCGGCGGGCCCGGGGTGGTGGCCCGGCCGTGGGGGGCGCGGTCGTTTTGGTAACGATAGCCCGCGCCGCCGTCGTGCCGCGCCTACCGGACGACCTGTCGCGGTCAGCAGAATTTCTTCTCGGCCTCGATCGGGTTGGAGGGGATGCGGAGCTTGGTGCGGTCGTAGGCGCCGGTGAAGTTCTTCCAGAAGCGGTCGAGCGACATGGGCGCGGAGACCGACTCCATGAGCTCCTTGACCGGGCCGCACTGCAGGACGTGGGCGGCCGCGCGGATCTCGTCCTGCGAGGTGTACTTCGGGTCGACCTGGGCCCAGCCGCTGGGGTCGACGTACATGGCGACCGTCCACGCGACCGGCAGCAGCTTGCGGTGGCCGGACGCGATGTGCTGCGTCTCCTCGATGCGGGCGCCGATGGGCTGGCTGAGGCCCCACACGTCGGCCACGATGCCGTCGAGCGGGACGGCCGCGCCGCCGACGCCGAGCTGGCCGATGACCAGGCCGACCGGGAACTTCACGTCCGGGCGCAGCGGCAGCGGCGGCTGCGGGATGTACTTGGGGTCGAAGAACAGCAGCCGCTTGCCCTCGGCCTTGGCCTGGAGGATCTGCTCGTAGGTGGCCTTGATCGGGCCGTCGAGGTGGTCCTTCTGGCTGACCGGGTTGTAGGTGCCGGTGGAGTCCTTGTAGAAGTCGCGCTCGTTCCAGACCTGCGCGTAGGGGCCGGGGATCTTCGCCGGGGTGGTGATGATCGGCGAGCGCAGCGTGATGCCGCAGACCAGTGCCCACGCGCTGATGGCGGCGACGAGCGCCACCGAGTAGCGGGTGAACGGCACGAGCAGGACGGGCTGCACGAGGAGCAGCGTCACCGGCATCCACATGCGGCCGTGCATGAAGTCGCCGCCGACGTTGAGGATGTACAGCGTCTGCATGAGCGCGGCGGCGATCGGCACGGCGGCGACGACGCGGGTGCGGACGGCCTGCTTGTCGCGCAGCGCCGTGTAGGCGGACAGCACGACGATCAGGATCAGCGGGATCCACAGGTAGTACGGGCGCGAGTAGTCGGTGAGGTAGTCCCAGCCGCGACCCCACGCGGAGTCGGAGGCCTCCTTGGTCATGGCCGGCATCGGGAAGATCACGCCGTAGTAGCCCATGCGGAAGATCTCGTACGCGGCGGGCAGCGCGCCGGCGGCGAGCACCATCGCGATGCCGCGCTTCCACGTCACGCGCGCGACGAAGCCGAGGCCGGCCAGGAACGCGACCATCGCCAGGCCGAGGTCGGGGCGGATGGTCGGGCCGAGGCCGTACACGACGGCGGTGAGCAGCAGGCGGCGCCACCCGATGTCCTCGGGACGCCGGTCCCAGGCGCTGACCAGCAGCAGCCAGGACGCGCCGAGCCAGAAGACGATCAGGCCGGTTTCCATGCCCGCCGTGGAGAAGTCCCAGACGGTCGGGATGGCGACGAACACCAGCGCGCCGGCGGGCAGCAGGAAGCGGCCCGCGTCGAGCGTGCGGTAGAAGCGCCGGGTGCCCGCCATGGCCAGCCACAGGCCGGCGAGCATGAGCGCCATGCCCAGGTAGACGGCGGTGACCGCGTCGGAGAACGGCGACGGGAAGTGCGCGACGACCAGGACCCACTGCCACAGCGTGCTGGTGGAGGTCTCGGTGCGTTCGCCGATGTTGTAGAGCGGGCCGTTGCCGTCGAGGATCTGGCGGACGACGCGCGTGAAGATCAGGCCGTCGTCGGTCATCCAGCGCTGGCGCCACGCCATGACCGCGAGGACCACGGTCGGGATGAGCATGGCCACCAGGTCGAACGGGTTCACGCGCAGGGCGCGTGCTCTGACGCGGTCGGCGAGTGCCGGTCGGTCCGGGTCCGCGGGGGCCGGGGCGGGGGCTTCCGCGCGGTGGTCGGAACCGAGGGGTGTCGTCACGTCGTCTCGTCCGCCTCGCGTCTCGTCCGTCTGTGGCAAAGGCCAGATTCTAGCGGGGCGGTGGTGGCGCCCATCGCCCCTGGGCCGCGGGTCGGCGGGCCCGCCCGGGGCGCTTTCGTCGATGGGCCCCACACGGGATATCTTGATGTCGAGCAATGTTGCAGACGTGGAGCGGAGCACCCGGTGACTGACTCGACCATCATCTACACGCACACCGACGAGGCCCCGGCCCTCGCGACGTATTCGTTCCTGCCGGTGATCGAGGCCTACGCCTCCACCGCCGGGATCAGCGTCGAGACCCGGGACATCTCGCTGGCGGGCCGCATCATCGCGAGCTTCCCGGAGTACCTGCAGGAGGGCCAGCGCATCGGCGACGCCCTCGCGGAGCTCGGCGAGCTGGCGAACACGCCGGCCGCCAACATCATCAAGCTGCCGAACATCTCCGCGTCGATCCCGCAGCTCAAGGCCGCGGTCGCCGAGCTGCAGGAGCAGGGCTACGCGCTGCCGGCGTACCCGGACGACCCGCAGACGGACGAGGAGAAGGACGTCCGCGCGCGCTACGACAAGGTCAAGGGCAGCGCGGTCAACCCGGTCCTGCGTGAGGGCAACTCCGACCGCCGCGCCCCCGGGGCCGTCAAGAACTTCGCCAAGACGCACCCGCACCGCATGGGCGCCTGGTCCGCCGACTCGAAGACGAACGTCGCGACCATGGGCGCGAACGACTTCCGCTCCACCGAGAAGTCCGCGATCGTCGCCGACGCCGGCACCCTGCGCATCGAGCTGGTCGCCGAGGACGGCGCCACCACCGTGCTCCGCGAGTCGGTACCGGTGCTCGCCGGCGAGGTCGTCGACGCCTCCGTGCTGCGCGTCGCCCAGCTGCGCGAGTTCCTGACCGCGCAGGTCGCCCGCGCCAAGGCCGAGGGCGTGCTGTTCTCCGTGCACCTGAAGGCCACGATGATGAAGGTCTCGGACCCGATCATCTTCGGCCACGTCGTGCGCGCGTTCTTCCCCAACACGTTCGCCAAGTACGGCGAGGTCCTCGCGGCCGCGGGCCTGACCCCGAACGACGGCCTCGGCGGCATCCTCAAGGGCCTCGAGGCGCTGCCCGAGGGCGCCGAGATCAAGGCGTCCTTCGACGCCGAGCTGGCCGAGGGCCCCGCGCTGGCGATGGTCGACTCGGACCGCGGCATCACCAACCTGCACGTCCCGAGCGACGTCATCGTCGACGCGTCGATGCCCGCCATGATCCGCACCTCCGGCCACATGTGGGGCCCGGACGGCGAGGAGGCGGACACCCTCGCGGTCATCCCGGACAGCTCCTACGCGGGCGTCTACCAGGCCGTCATCGACGACTGCCGCGCGCACGGCGCGTACGACCCGGCCACCATGGGCTCGGTGCCGAACGTCGGCCTGATGGCGCAGAAGGCCGAGGAGTACGGCAGCCACGACAAGACGTTCGAGATCGCCGCCGCGGGCACCGTCAAGGTCGTCGACGCGTCCGGCGCCGTCGTGCTCGAGCAGGCCGTGAACCCGGGCGACATCTTCCGCATGTGCCAGACCAAGGACCTCCCGATCCAGGACTGGGTCAAGCTGGCCGTCACCCGCGCCCGCGCCACCGGCGACCCGGCGGTGTTCTGGCTCGACGCCGACCGCGCGCACGACGCCAGCCTGATCGCGAAGGTCGAGCAGTACCTGCCGGAGCACGACACCGAGGGCCTGCGCATCGAGGTCCTCTCGCCGGTCGAGGCCACCAAGCTGTCGGTCGAGCGCATCCGCAAGGGCGAGAACACCATCTCGGTCACCGGCAACGTGCTCCGCGACTACCTGACCGACCTGTTCCCGATCCTGGAGCTGGGCACCAGCGCCAAGATGCTGTCGGTCGTGCCGCTCATGAACGGCGGCGGCCTGTTCGAGACCGGCGCCGGCGGCTCCGCGCCCAAGCACGTGCAGCAGCTGGTCAAGGAGAACTACCTGCGCTGGGACAGCCTCGGCGAGTTCTTCGCGCTGGCCGCGAGCTTCGAGCACCTGGCCCAGGTGGCCGGCAACGCCCGCGCGCAGGTGCTGGCCGACACGCTCGACCGCGCCACCGGCACGTTCCTCAACGAGAACAAGTCGCCCGCGCGCCGCGTCGGCGGCATCGACAACCGCGGCAGCCACTTCTACCTGGCCATGTACTGGGCGCAGGAGCTGGCCAAGCAGACGGACGACGCGCAGCTCGCCGAGGCGTTCGGGCCGCTGGCCAAGACGCTGACCGAGCAGGAGGAGACCATCAGCGCCGAGCTGATCGCGGTCCAGGGCTCGCCGGTCGACATCGGCGGCTACTACCAGCCCGACCCGGCGAAGGCGGCGGCGGTCATGCGCCCGTCGGCCACCTTCAACAACGCGCTGGCCTCGCTGGCCTGATCCGGCGGCGGCCCCGGTCGCGGCGCGCCGGGCCGGGGCCGGCTCCGCGGAGACCGGCCGATCTGGCACCCTGGGCGGGCCCGGAGGATTCCTCCGGGCCCGCCCGCTTTTGTCCGTGGTGTGCCCGCCGGGGCCCGACGACCGGGGCCGGCCGAACGTGTTTGCATAAAACTTCCGGCCTCCGTATAGTCATGCCATCGGAGGGAGGCGACCATGGGGGTCACAGCTGCGCTGGCGGGAGCCAGTGGCTATGCGGGCGGGGAAATCCTGCGCCTGCTGCTCGCGCATCCGCAGATCGAGATCGGCGCGCTCACGGCGGGGTCCAACGCCGGCAAGCGCCTGGGCGAACTGCAACCGCACCTGGTGCCGCTCGCCGACCGCGTGCTGGCCGAGACCACGGCCGAGGCCCTCGCCGGGCACGACGTCGTGTTCCTCGCGCTGCCGCACGGCCAGTCCGCGGCGATAGCCGAGCAGCTCGGCGAGGACGTGCTCGTCGTCGACTGCGGCGCCGACTTCCGGCTGACCGACGCCGAGGACTGGGTCCACTTCTACGGCTCCGAGCACGCCGGCACCTGGCCCTACGGCCTGCCCGAGCTGCCCGGGCACCGCGAGGCCCTGCGCGGCACCAAGCGGATCGCCGTCCCCGGCTGCTACCCGACCGTCTCGCTGCTCAGCCTGGTCCCGGCGTTCACCGCCGGCCTGGTCGAGCCCGACGTCGTGGTCGTCGCCGCGTCCGGCACCTCGGGCGCCGGCAAGGCCGCCAAGACCCACCTGCTCGGCAGCGAGGTCATGGGCTCCGCGAGCGCGTACGGCGTGGGAGGCACGCACCGGCACACCCCCGAGATCGCCCAGGGCCTGGGCGCCGTCGCGGGCGGCCCGGTCACGGTGTCCTTCACGCCGATCCTCGCCCCGATGTCCCGCGGCATCCTGGCCACCTGCAGCGCCAAGCTCCGCCCCGGAGTGACCGCCGCCCAGGTGCGCGAGGCCTACGAGAAGGCGTATGCGGACGAGCAGTTCGTCCACCTGCTGCCCGAGGGCCAGTGGCCCGCGACGCAGATGACCTACGGCGCCAACACCGCGCTGCTCCAGGTGACGGTCGACGAGCGGGCCGGGCGGCTGGTCGCCGTCGGCGCCATCGACAACCTGGTCAAGGGCACCGCGGGCGGCGCCCTCCAATCCACCAACATCGCCCTCGGGTTGGCCGAGGAGCTGGGACTGAGCAAGACGGGGGTGGCGCCGTGAGCGAGCGCAGCGAGCGAACCAATAAGGGGATGCGTTTCGCGAATGCGGGCGCCGAGCGCAGCGAGGTGACGGCATGAGTGTTACGGCTGCCAAGGGTTTCCGTGCCGGGGGCGTCGCGGCCGGCCTCAAGACCACCGGTGCGGCGGATGTCGCGCTGGTCGTCAACGACGGGCCGTCGCTGGCCGCCGCCGGCGTGTTCACCTCCAACCGCGTGCAGGCGGCTCCGGTGCAGTGGTCGCGCCAGGTGCTCACCGGCGGTCAGCTCCAGGCCGTGATCCTCAACTCCGGCGGCGCCAACGCGTGCACCGGGCCCGAGGGCTTCCAGAACACGCACGCCACCGCCGAGCGCGTCGCCGAGGTGCTCGGGCTCAACGCGGGCGAGGTCGCGGTCTGCTCGACCGGCCTGATCGGCCTCCAGCTGCCGATGGACAAGCTGCTGCCGGGCGTCGACGCCGCGGCCGCCGCGCTGTCCGAGGACGGCGGCGAGGCCGCCGCGATCGCCATCAAGACCACCGACACCGTGCACAAGCAGGCCACGGCCGGCGGCGCGGGCTGGACCGTCGGCGGCATGGCCAAGGGCGCCGGCATGCTGGCCCCCGGCCTGGCCACCATGCTCGTGGTGCTGACCACCGACGCCGACGTGCCGGCCGAGGCGCTCGACCAGGCGCTGCGCGCCGCCACGCACACCACGTTCGACCGCGTCGACTCCGACGGCTGCATGTCGACCAACGACACCGTGCTGCTGCTGGCGTCCGGCGCCTCCGGCGTCGCCCCCGACCAGGCGGAGTTCGCCGCGGCCGTGCAGGCCGTGTGCGCGAGCCTGGCCCGCCAGCTGATCGCCGACGCCGAGGGCGCGAGCAAGGACATCGCGATCACCGTCGAGGGCGCGGCCCGCGAGGCCGACGCGCTCGAGGTCGCCCGGTCGATCGCCCGCAACAACCTGCTCAAGTGCGCCATCCACGGCGAGGACCCGAACTGGGGCCGCGTGCTCTCCGCGATCGGCACCACCTCGGCGGAGTTCGACGCCGACCGGCTCGACGTCGCGATCAACGGCGTGTGGGTCTGCAAGGGCGGGGCCGTCGGGGACGACCGCGACCTGGTCGACATGAAGGGCCGCGAAGTGGCGATCACCGCGCGGCTCAACGCGGGAGATGAGACCGTCACCGTGTGGACCAACGACCTGACCGCGGACTACGTCCACGAGAACTCGGCGTACTCGTCATGACCGCGAATGACACCGCCACCAGCGACTCCGGGGGGAGAACGGTGAAAACGGTGGGCAAGGCCATTCGGGCCGCACGGCACAACGTCGCACTCGGCAAGGCGCACACCCTGATCGAGGCACTGCCGTGGCTCGAGCACTATTACGGCAAGACCGTCGTCATCAAGTTCGGCGGCAACGCCATGGTCGACGACGCGCTCAAGCGCGCCTTCGCCCAGGACGTGGTGTTCCTGCGCTTCGCCGGCCTCAAGCCGGTCATCGTGCACGGCGGCGGCCCGCAGATCAGCGCGCACCTCGACCGGCTCGGCCTGGAGTCGACCTTCGCGGGCGGCCTGCGCGTCACCACCCCCGAGGCGATGGACGTCGTGCGGATGGTGCTGGCCGGCCAGGTGCAGCGCGACATCGTCGGGCTCATCAACGAGCACGGCCCGTTCGCCGTCGGCCTGACCGGCGAGGACGCGCACACCATGACCGCCGAGAAGCGGCACGCCCTCGTCGACGGCGAGCTGGTCGACATCGGCCTGGTGGGCGACGTCGTCGACGTCGACCCCGGGGCGATCCGCGCGCTGCTCGACAACGGCCGCATCCCGATCGTGTCCTCGGTCGCCCGCGGCGCCGACGGCCACGTCTACAACGTCAACGCCGACACCGCCGCGGCCGCGCTGGCCGCCGCGCTGCACGCCGAGCGCCTCGTCGTGCTGACCGACGTCGAGGGCCTGTACGCCGACTGGCCGAACAGCGACGAGGTCATCAGCCGGCTCGACGGCGACGAACTGGCCGCCCTGCTGCCGACCCTGTCCAGCGGCATGGTGCCGAAGATGGAGGCCTGCCTGCGGGCCGTCCAGGCCGGCGTCAGGGCCGCGCACGTCCTCGACGGCCGGGTCGCGCACTCGCTGCTGCTCGAGGTCTTCACCGACGAGGGCGTCGGGACCATGGTCGTCCCCGCCCGGCCCAAGGGGGACGACGCATGACCGCCACCGACGCCACGACCGCCGCCACCGGCGGGAACGCCGACTTCCGGCAGCGGTGGGCCGGCGCGATGATGCCGTCGCTCGGCCAGCCGCAGGTCGCCCTCGTGTCCGGCAAGGGCGCGCACGTCACCGACGCGGACGGCCGCGAGTACGTCGACTTCCTGTCCGGCGTCGCGGTCAACGTGCTCGGCCACGCGCACCCCGCCGTGATCGACGCGGTGACCACGCAGATCGGCACCGTCGGCCACGTCTCCAACCTGTTCATCTCCACCCGCGCCGTCGAACTCGCCGAGCGGATCCTGGGGTTGGCCGGGCGCGACGGCCGGGTGTTCTTCTGCAACTCCGGCGCCGAGGCCAACGAGGCGGCGTTCAAGATCGCCCGTATGACCGGCCGGCCCGGGGTCGTCGCGGTCGAGGGCTCCTTCCACGGCCGCACGATGGGCGCGCTCGCGCTCACCGGCCAGCCCGGCAAGCGCGCGGGCTTCGAGCCGCTGCCCGGCGGCGTCACCTTCGTGCCGTTCGGCGACATCGACGCGCTGGACCGCGCGGTCACCGAGGACACCGCCGCCGTCCTCCTGGAGCCGATCCAGGGCGAGTTCGGCGTCCGGCCGCTGCCGCCCGGCTACCTCAAGCGGGCCCGCGAGATCACCGCCGAGCGCGGCGCGCTGCTCATGCTCGACGAGGTGCAGACCGGCACGGGCCGCACCGGCTACTGGTACGCCCACCAGGACCCGTACTTCGAGGGCGTCCAGCCCGACGTCATGACGCTGGCCAAGGGCATCGGCGGTGGCCTGCCGCTCGGCGCGTGCGTCGCGTTCGGCGCGGCCGCCGAGCTGCTCGCCCCCGGCCAGCACGCCTCGACGTTCGGCGGCAACCCGGTGTGCTGCGCGGTCGGGCTCGCGGTGCTCGACACCATCGAGGCCGACGGCCTGCTGGCGCGCACCCGCGCGCTGGGCGAGTCGATCACCGCGCGGGTCACGGCGCTCGGCCACCCGTTGGTGGATCACGTGCGCGGCGCGGGCCTGCTGCTCGGTATCGTGCTCACCTCGCCCGTGGCGGGCGAGGTTGCGGACGCCGCGCGCGAGGCGGGGTTCCTGGTCAACGCGGTCGCGCCGGACGTCATCCGGCTCGCGCCGCCGCTGATCGTCGACGAAGCGGATGTGGACGCGCTGATCGCGGCGCTGCCCCGGATCTTGGACGCGGCACGCACCGCGGCGGAGGGAGGCACCCCGTGACCCGGCGCACGGTGGCGCCCGCGCCACGCCGACGACGCGTGCCGCCCCGGTGGAAGTAGGCGAGGTCGTCATGAGCAACGAGCAGGAGACGATGCCGTCCCCGTCGCCCGACGGGGTGTACGCGGTGCCCAGCACCCGTGCCGCACGGCACCGGCGGATCGTGGACCTCCTGACCCGCAACCGGGTCAGGTCCCAGGGCCAACTCGCCCGTCTGCTCTCCGACGACGGCCTCGCCGTCACCCAGGCCACGCTGTCGCGCGACCTCGACGAGCTCGGCGCGGTGAAGATCCGCGACGGGGACGGCGCGCTCATCTACGCCGTCCCCGCGGAAGGCGGCGACCGCACCCCGCGGGTGCCGCTCGAGGAGTCGGTCAACGAGGGCCGGCTGGCCCGGCTGGCCACCGAGCTCATGGTCTCCGCGGAGGCCTCGGGCAACCTCGTCGTGGTGCGCACCCCGCCCGGGGCCGCGCAGTTCCTCGCCTCGGCGATGGACCACGCCGAGACCCGCGAGATCCTCGGCACCATCGCCGGGGACGACACCATCCTGCTGGTCTGCCGGGACCCGGAGGGCGGCGCCGCACTGGTCGCCCACCTGATCTCGCTCGCCGAGGGCCGCGGCCAGCCCGCGAACGACTAGCACGACATCCGGTCCGCACCGCACGTCCCGGCGGTACCACGGGCCGAAGGCAGAGCAGAGAGAGTAGGCAACACGTGACGAACGAGCAGGAGACCACGCGGCTGTGGGGCGGCCGGTTCTCCGACGGCCCGAGCGAGGCGCTGGCCAAGCTGTCCGCGTCGGTCCACTTCGACTGGCGGCTCGCGCCGTACGACATCGCGGGCTCGCGCGCGCACGCCCGCGTGCTGCACAAGGCCGGGCTGCTGAGCGACGACGAACTGGCCCGCATGCTCGAGGGGCTGGACCTCCTCGAGGCCGACGTCGCGGCCGGCGTCCTGGTCGGCACCATCGAGGACGAGGACGTGCACACCGCGCTGGAGCGCGGCCTGCTCGAGCGCCTCGGCCCCGAGCTCGGCGGCAAGCTGCGCGCCGGCCGCTCGCGCAACGACCAGATCGCCACCCTCGGCCGGATGTACCTGCGGGACCACGCGCGCACCATCGGCGCGCTGCTCGCCGACCTCCAGGAGGCGCTGGTCGAGCAGGCCGCCGCCAACATGGACGTGGCGATGCCGGGCCGCACCCACCTGCAGCACGCGCAGCCGGTGCTGCTCGCGCACCACCTGCTCGCGCACGTCCAGGCGTTCGCGCGCGACGCGGACCGGCTGCGCGACTGGGACCGCCGGGCCGACGAGTCCGCGTACGGCTCGGGCGCGCTGGCCGGCTCGTCGCTCGGCCTCGACCCCGAGTCGGTGGCCCGCGACCTGGGCTTCTCCGCGTCCGCGGGGAACTCGATCGACGGCACCGCGAGCCGGGACTTCGCCGCCGAGTTCGCGTTCGTCACGGCGATGCTGGGCGTCAACCTCTCCCGGCTCGCCGAGGAGATCATCATCTGGAACACGAAGGAGTTCTCCTTCGTGACCCTGCACGACGCGTTCTCGACCGGCTCGTCGATCATGCCCCAGAAGAAGAACCCGGACATCGCCGAGCTCGCGCGCGGCAAGTCCGGTCGGCTGATCGGCAACCTGACCGGCCTGATGGCGACCCTCAAGGCCCTCCCGCTCGCGTACAACCGCGACCTGCAGGAGGACAAGGAGCCGGTGTTCGACAGCATCGACACCCTCGAGGTGCTGCTGCCGGCCTTCACCGGCATGGTGGCGACGCTGCGCTTCCACCGCGAGCGCCTCGAGGAGCTGGCTCCGGCGGGCTTCTCGCTGGCCACCGACATCGCCGAGTGGCTGGTCAAGCAGGGCACGCCGTTCCGCGTCGCGCACGAGGTCGCGGGCGCGTGCGTCAAGTACTGCGAGCCGCGCGGCATGGAGCTGTGGGACCTGACCGACGAGCAGCTCGCGGAGATCTCCCCGACGCTGACGCCCGAGGTCAAGGGCGTGCTCACGGTGCTCGGCTCGATCCGCTCCCGCGACGGCCGCGGCGGCACGGCGCCGTCGCGTGTCGCCGAGCAGCTCGAGGACCTGCGCGGGAACCTCAAGACCCAGCGGGCCTGGGCCGCGCGCGACTGACGTCCGACGGTCGGCCGGCACCCGCGTGCGGTGCGCGCGGGTGCCGGTGACCGACGCCGTCAGCCGGAGATGACCTTGGCGGTGCTGCCGAGGTAAGCGATGGCGCCGTTGCGCACCTCGTAGAGGAACGTGCCCTTGCCCTGGTACTCGCCGGTGGCGGGATCGAAGGCGTAGTCGCGGACGGCGCCGTGGTACTTCGCGGCGCGCAGGCCGGTGAACAGGTTTTCGCGGCTGACCGGGTTCCGGGCGTTGCCGAGGCGCTTCATCGTGTCGACGATGAGGCCGACCGCGTCGTACGCCTCGGCCGCGTACGGCGGCGGCGGGGAGCCGAACGCGGCCTTGTAGTCGGCGGCGAACCCGGCCAGGGCGGGCTCCGCCGCGGCGTCGACCGACGAGTCGATGATCTGCCAGCCTTCCGCGGCCCCACCCGCGAGCGTGACGAACTGCGGGTCGGCGAGGCCGTTGGGGCTGAAGCACCGGCCGGTATACCCGGCGGCCTTGAGCTGCTTCGCGAACGGGCCGCCCTGGTCGGCGAGGCCCAGGTACACCATCGCCGGCGCGCCGGACGCGAGGACCTTCGCCACCTCGGCGGAATAGTCGGCCTTGCCGTGGACGACACCGATCTCGTCCACGATGCGCACGCCGCCGCGGCTGAGCACCTTGTTCAGCCCGGTGAGCACGGAATCCGCGTACTCGAAGCCCTCGGTGCAGACCACGACGGACGCGGGCTTCACCTTCGCGAGCAGGTAGGCCCCGAGGTCCTCGCCCTGCGCGGTGTTGCTGGGCAGCCCGCGCTGGAACCACGGGCGGTTGTCCGCCGCCAGGGCCGTGTTCGTCGCGCCGGGCGTGACCATCGGCAGTCTGCCCGCGCTCAGTGCGTTCGCGGCGGTTTTGACCGTGGCACTGAACAGCGGGCCGACCAGCGCGACGATGGCGGAATCGGACGTGAACTGCCGCACGATGGCGTCCGCCTTCGTGGAGTCTCCCGCGTCGTCGCCCTCGACGAGCTCCAGCTGGAACGGCAGCCCGGTGTCGCGGCCGGCCTGCGCGACGGCGAGCTTGGCACCGTTGCGGGCAGCGGTGCCCATGTCGGCGTTGGAGCCGGTGAGCGGACCCTGGAAGGCCAGCTTGAACAGCGGTTTCGGGCCGGTCGGAGTACCACCGGCCGCACCGGCGGGGACGGGACCGCCCGACCCACTGGCCTTGGCCGGGTTCTTACCGCCGCCCGAGCGCGTGGTGAGCCAGGCCGTGACCCCGCCCGCCGCGGCGAGGCCTGCGGCGGTACCGCCGATGAGCAGCCGTCGACGCGTCAGGCCCGGCCGCTCCCGCACGTCGGGGGCGGGCGACGGCGGCGCGGGGGTGGGCGGGACGGGCGGGGGAGGAGGCACCGGCCCGCGCCACAGCGTCTCTGTGCCCTGCACGTCCTCGGCGGGCGGCGTGGGCGGGACGGAGTCCGGCGGCGGCGGGATCGGCGGAGCGGACGCGGCGGGTCCGGTCTCGGGGGTGGCGGCCGTGGACGTCGGCAACTGCGGGGGCGGCGCGGATCGGTGGTCCTGCACGGGCTCGCGCGGGGAGACGGCGCCCGGGACCGCCTCGCCTGGGAGCGGCGGGGAGACGGCGGCGGTGTCGGGCTGCGGGGAGGGGTGTTCCGCGACTGGCGTCGGGGGTGGTGTCAGGCCGGTGTCGTCGGGTGGGGTGGTGTCGAGGTCGAGGAGAGCCGAGCTGCGTTCGGCGATGGCGTAGGTGATGGGCGGGGGGAGCCAGCCGCCGTGGGCCGTCGCTCCGCTCGGGCCCTCGGCGAACGCCATCAGCTCGGCGGGGGCGGGGCGTTCGTGTGGGTTCTTGCGCAGGCAGGCGGTGACGAGCGGAAGTAGGGAGCTCGGGACCGCGGTCAGGTCGGGCGCGGTGTGGACGACGCGGTAGAGCAGCGCGGGCGTCGAGCCGGTGCCGAACGGGCCCTGGCCGGTGGCGGCGAAGACCAGGACGGCGCCGAGGGAGAACACGTCGGACGCGGCCGTGATGTCGCGGCCGTCGGCCTGTTCGGGGGACATGTAGCCGGGGGAGCCGATCGTGAGGCCGGTGCCGGTGAGCGCGGTCTCGTCGGCGGCGCGGGCGATGCCGAAGTCGATCAGCCGCGGGCCGTCGAGGGCCAGCAGGACGTTGGACGGCTTCAGGTCGCGGTGCACCAGCCCGGAGCCGTGCACCTCGGCGAGGGCCGCGGCGAGTCCGGCGGCCAGCACCCGCACCGCCGGTTCCGGCAGCGGGCCGTGCCCGGCCACGGCGTCCGCGAGCGAGGGGCCGGGGACGTAGGCGGTGGCCAGCCACGGCGTCGGGCCGTCCGGGTTGGCGTCCGTCACGGGCACCACGTGCGCGCCGGACACCCGTCGGGCCGCGGCGACTTCGCGCCGGAAGCGGGCGCGGAAGTCGGCGCTGTCGGCGAGTTCGGGCCGCACCACCTTGAGCGCCACGGCCCGTCCGCCGGTCGAACGCGCCAGGTACACGCGCCCCATGCCGCCCGCCCCGAGGCGGCCGAGCAGCCGGTAATCGGCCAGTTGTGACGGATCCTCGGAGTGCAGCGGCTGCACGCGTTTTCCCTTCCCCCGGGTGCGGATGTTCGCGAAGTGTCATCGTGTCACCGGTCGTTCGGTTTCCCGCCGGTGACCTCGCACGTTGCGCTTCCGTTTCGTTGTTGTACCGGATAACTGGTCGGTCATGAGCGGAAGTAAAGGTTCCGGCCCTATATGTGAATTCGCCGTTACTACTCGCGAGTGACTGTGTTCGCTCCGTTGATTCCGTACTACTGTCGGGCGTGCCGGATCGGCGCAGGGTCGCCGCCGCACCACCGTGTGTGATCGTCCGCGCCTCGAGCCCCGCTCCGACCAGGGCCGCGCCGCCATTCCGCTGGGGAGGGGATCCCGCAATGCTCGACCGCTTGCGCCGGATACGTTCCGAGGGCGAGAAGTCCGCGTCGATGTTGTCCGACATCCCGGTCGGCGCGGTGCTGCGCAGTGTGCCGCGGTCGGTCGGGTTCGGAGTGCGGTCCTACGTACGGTCGTTGCGCGCGGAACGGCGCAACTACCCCGACATGCCCACGGTGTTCCCCACACCGGGGCTCGTCTCGGCGGCGTTCCTCGACGAGCTCGTCGTCGCGTTCATGTCCACCAGCCGCCTGTCGCCGGGCCCGGAGGAGGCGCTCCGGATCCGCGACGAGGTCGCCGAGGCGCTCGGTAAGTTCCGCGCGGAGACCTACCTGGACTCCCCGCACCTGTTCCACCCCGAACCACCGCCGCTGACCGACCCGGTCATCCGGGGGAAGCTGTACGGCACCATCAGCTACGAGCAGCTCTCCTTCGACAGCGGCTACACCCCCTGGCCCGGCATCCCCGGTGCCTCGCGGTGGCAGTCGGCCGGCGCGAACCAGCGCGTCTGGGCGTACGTCCTCCGGCACCCCGGCAAGCCCCGGCCGTGGGTCGTCAACCTGCACGGCTTCGGCATGGGCAGACCGGGCGACCTGGCCGCGTTCCGATCCCAGAAGACACACCGCGACTTCGGTGTGAACGTCCTGCACGTGGTCCTGCCGATGCACGGGCCGCGCAAGGCGTCGCGCACGCAGGACGCGCCGTTCATCTCGTTCGACTACCTCGGCAACGTGCACGGCCTCGGACAGGCCGTGTGGGACGTGCGCCGCGCGATCGACTGGGCGCGGAGCCAGGGCGCGACCAAGGTCGCCGTCCACGGGCTCTCGCTCGGCGCGTACGTCGCCGCGCTGCTCGCGGGGCTCGAGGACCTGGACTGCGTGATCGTCGGCGTGCCGTCGGTGGACATGGCGTGGGTCATGTCCCACCACGTGCCGGACGACATCCGGCGGGAGGTGCAGGCCGCGGGGCTGCTCGGCGACGAGGCCGAGACCGTGCACCGCGTCGTCTCACCGCTCGCCGTCACACCGCGGGTGCCGCTGGAGCGCCGGTTCGTCTACGCCGGCCTGGCCGACCGCATGGCCACGCCGCAGCAGGCGTACCGGCTCTGGAAGCACTGGGAGGAACCGTCCGTCTGCTGGTACCGCGGCTCGCACATCGGGGCGATGTGGAACCGGCAGACCCGCCGCTTCATCGAGGATGCCCTGACGTCGTCGGGCATCGGGAGGAGGAACACCTGGTGAAGCTCTCCGGTCTGGACTCGGCCTTCCTGGCACTGGAGTCGGAGACCTGGCCGATGCACGTCGTGTGCCTCACCGTCGTCGACGCGTCGTCGACGGACGGCCGGATCGACCACGAGTCCTTCAAGAAGACCCTCGCGGAGCGGCTGCCGCGGCTGCCGCTGCTCAGCCGCAAGCTGGTCCAGAGCCCGTGGGGGCTGTCCCGCCCGCACTGGGTGCCGGACCCCGACTTCGACTTCCGCAACCACGTGTACCGCGCCACCGTTCCGGCCCCCGGCGGGCGCCGTGAACTCGCCGAGCTGGCCGCGCAGATCTACCGGCACCGGCTGGACCGCGACCGGCCGATGTGGGAGTGGTGGGTGGTCGACGGGCTGGAGAACAACCGCATCGCCCACCTGTGGAAGGTGCACCACGCGTGCATCGACGGCCGGGCCGGGGCGTCCATGCAGGAGGTCTTCTTCGATGCGGACCCGGACGGCGCCGCCGCGCGCGACCTCGTCCCGCTGCCGATGCCGGACGAGGAGGACCCGCTGCCCGAGGGCTTCGCCCGGGTCGCCGAGATGGCGAAGTCCGTGGCGGGAACGCCGGTGCGCCTCGTCGGGCAGCTCGGCTCGACCGCGCAGGGCGTGGTGTCCGCCGCGATGACCGGGCGGCTCGGCCAGGCGATGCCGTTGAACATGCCGCGCACCCGGTTCAACGGGACGGTCGGCAAGGAACGCTCGTACGGCTTCTGCACCGTGTCGCTGTCCGACGTGAAGGCGGTCAAGAACGCGTTCGGCGTCAAGGTCAACGACGTCGTCCTCGCGATCGTCGCGGGGGCGATGCGCGACCAGCTCGCCGCCTTCGGCGAGACACCCGAGAAGCAGCTGGTGGGGACCGTGCCGGTCGACGCGACCAAGGGCGACACGCGGTCGAGCGGCAACCTCATCACCGGCATGCTCGTCGGCCTGTCGACCGACGTCGACGACCCGGCCGAACGCCTGCTGTGCATCCACGAGAACGCGCTCGCCTCCAAGGCCGTGCAGGGCGCGCTCGGCAACGACCTGCTGACCAACCTGGCCGACACCCCACCCCCGGCCGTGCTGAGCCTCGGCGGCGACCTCTTCCGCTCCGCGAAGGTCGCGACGCTGCTGCCCCCCATCTGCAACGCGGTCATATCCAACGTTCCAGGGCCCCGGGCGACGCTGTACTCGCAGGGGCAGAAGGTGGAGGCGTTCCACTCGATGGGCATAGTCGCAGACGGATTCGGCCTCTTCGTCGGAGGCATGAGCTACGACGACCAGATCGACATCGGGGTGCTCGCCGACCGTGCGATGCTGCCCGACCCGTTCGCGCTCGCCGACAGCATCGTCGAGCAGCTCAACGTGCTGCTGAAGGCGGCGCACGAGTTCGGCCCGGTGACCGAGCGTCCCGCGCCCGAGACCGTCGACGCCGAGCCCGAGGTCCTCGACGCGAAGCCCGAGACCGTCGACACCGAGACCGACAACACCGAGCCCGGCACCGCCGACGCCCCCAAGGCTCCGACGAGCCCGAAGGCGACCGCTACGACGCCCGCGTCCGGCACCCGGCGCACCGCCGCGCGTACCGGCGGCACCCGCACCGCCGGAACGCGCGCCAAGACGACCGCCCGCACCGCGGCCACCGGTGCGCGCAAGCCGGCGGCCCGCAAGCCCTCCGGATCGCGCGCCGCGGCCGTCGAGCGGAGCGGTGCCCCCGCCCCGCAGGCCGGCGCAGCGCAGATTCCGGCGCAGGCCACGGCCGCGAACCGGTCCGACGCGCAGCACGCGGAGCCGAGCCGTCCGTCCGCGCCCGCGACCGGGGTGTGAGGCCGCGGTGAGCGACGCACAACTCGTACCGCAGGACGCCACCGCCCTGGTCACCGGCGCCAATTCGGGCCTGGGGCTGGCGACCGTCCTGGAACTGGCCCGGCACGGCGTCCGCGCGGTGGGCACCGTCCGCTCGGAGGAGAAGGCCGCCAAGGTCCGGGCCGCCGCAGAGGAGGCCGGGGTCGAGGTCGAGACCCGGGTCCTCGACGTGACCGACGCGGCCGGATGCAAGGACGTGGTCGCGGACGTCCGCCCCGACATCCTGGTCAACAACGCCGGCAGCACCTGCTACGCGCCGGTGGCCGACGTCATGGAGGAGGAGGCCCGGCACCACCTGGAGACGGCGGTCTTCGCCCCCACCCGGCTGGCCCGGCTCGCGCTCCCGCTCATGCAGGAGCGCGGGTGGGGCCGGGTCGTCCAGGTCTCGTCGGTGGCCGGCAAGGTGACCTACCCGCTCATGGGCTGGTACCAGGCCGGCAAGCACGCGATGGAGGCGCTGTCGGACGCGATGCGCCTGGAAGTGGCCGGATCCGGCGTGTCCGTCGTGGTGGTCGCGCCCGGCGGCTTCCGCAGCGGCATCAGCGAGGACATGGCCGATGTCGCGCACCGCTACCGGGGTTCGAAGTACGCGACCGCGTTCCGCCGTCTGGACCTGGGGTTCACCCTCGTGCAGCCGTTCTGGAGCGATGTCGACGAGGTGGCCCGGGTGATCGCGCTCGCGGCCACCGAACCGAGTCCGCGCGGCCGTTACGTGGTGGGCCGGGACGCCCAGGTGTCGCTGCTGTTCTCGCGGCTGGTCGAGAACTTCGCGGCCGCGGTGGAGTTCCGCGACCGCGCGGTGCGGCGGCTCATCGGAATGCCGTAAATGCGGGTGTGCCGGATGCCTTGACCCGGGTAGAAGAAGACGAAACGTCGTGTGGAACAGTGACCGAACACAGGGCGGCGGGCAGGTTGCGCCCCCCGTGGACTCGCTTCACACACGGCAAATCAGGGCGAACAGGGCTCTGTGCCGTCGGGGGAGCGCCGAGATCCGGCGCCCCCCGACGACACATGCCCGGACATCATGGGGAGCACCGGATGGGGCAGAACGTCAGGATCGGCGCGGCGGACGTATCCGACGCCGAGCAGATCCTCAAGCTGCAGTACCTCTGCTACCAGGGCGAGGCCGCCCTGTACAACGACTACGGCCTCGCGCCGCTGACCCAGAGCCTGGAGAGCCTGACCGCCGAGTTCGCGACGCACGTCGTGCTGGTCGCGCGCCTCGGCGACGAGGTCGTCGGCTCGGTGCGCGGTGTCGTCGAGGACGGCGTGGCCCGCATCGGCCGGCTGGTCGTGCACCCGCGCCTGCAGGGCCACGGCCTGGGCACCCGGCTGCTGCACGCGGTCGAGGCCAAGCTCCCGGGCGCCACGTCGTACGAGCTGTTCACCGGCCACCGCAGCGAGGACAACCTGCGCCTGTACGCGCGCCTGGGCTACGCCGAGTCCCGCGTCGAGCGGATCGGCCCGCGCCTGAGCCTGGTGTACCTGACGAAGTCCGCCGCGCTCGCGGCCTGAACCACTCCGGGTGGGCGCGAACCCTCACGCGTTCACACCTTGGAAACATCTCGGGAAAGCCCCGGTGGCCTGTGAAGTCATGGCTGCCGGGGCTTTTCGCGCTCGAACCGGGTGCGGGTGATTTCCCAACATCCCCGATGGTCTGATTTAATCGTCCGCATGTTCATCACGGCACAGATCCGCGCGACCGAGGCTATCGCCCCGGCCTGTCGCTGTATGTGTCGAATGTGTCGAATGCGCGGCTGCTGAAGCACTGATCTTCAGCACCGGGTGAGCGCCCTCCTGTCGGCGCCCCGGGCCCGTTCGCACGCACTGACGAATTCCGCCCGTACCGCGCCCTGACGGCTTTCCGTCGGGCTCCCGCCTGCGCCTGCGCCTGTCCGCGGGGGCCGCGGTCCCCGAGCAACCTGGACTCCACGGTGATCCGTACCACTGCCCTGACCAAGGTCTTCCGGTCCCGCGACCGCGAGGTGACCGCGCTCGACCACGTCGACCTGCACGTGGCCGAGGGCGAGATCTTCGGCGTGCTGGGCCGCAGCGGGGCCGGCAAGAGCACGCTCATCCGGACCGTCAACCTGCTCGAACGCCCGACCTCCGGAACCGTCGAGGTCGCCGGCCGCGAGCTCACCGCGCTGTCCGCCGGGCGACTGCGCGCCGAGCGGCGCCGGATCGGCATGATCTTCCAGCACTTCAACCTGCTGAGCAGCCGCGACGTCGCGGGCAACGTCGCGGTGCCGCTCGAGATCGCCGGCGTCGGCCGCGCCGAGCGCACCCGCAAGGTCGGCGAGCTGCTCGACCTGGTCGGCCTGTCCGCGCACGCCAAGGCGTATCCGGCGCAGCTGTCCGGGGGCCAGAAGCAGCGCGTCGGCATCGCCCGCGCGCTCGCCAACGACCCCCGCGTGCTGCTGTGCGACGAGGCCACCTCCGCGCTCGACCCCGAGACCACCCGGTCGATCCTCGACCTGCTCCGCGACCTGCGCTCCTCGCTCGGCCTCACCATCCTGCTGATCACCCACGAGATGGACGTCGTCAAGACGGTCTGCGACTCGGCCGCACTCATGGAGGCCGGCCGCGTCGTCGAGTCCGGCAGCCTGACCGACCTGCTCACCCGGCCCGACTCGCGGCTCGCCCGCGACATGTTCCCGCTCGGCCTGTCCGCCGACGGCACCGGCGGCACGGTCGTGGACATCACCTTCCGCGGCGCCGAGACCGCCCAGCCGTTCGTGTCGACGCTCGCCCGCACGTACAACGTCGACGTCAACATCCTCGGCGCGGCCGTCGAGACCGTCGCCGGACGCCAGGTCGGCCGCATGCGCATCGCGCTCGACGGCACGTTCGAGCAGAACGTCGTGCCGATCGGCTACCTGCGCGAACAGGGGCTGCAGGTCGACGTCCTCGGACAGGACACGGCAGCGCGCCCGTTCCCCGGGCCGACCGCCTCGGACTCCGATTCCGCCTCCGCCGTCTCGGCCACCGCCGGAAAGGACGCCTGACATGCCCTGGGACGAACTGCGCCCGCTGCTCTGGACGGCCACCCAGGAGACCTTCTCTATGGTCGGCTGGACGATGCTGTTCACCGTCGCGGTCGGCCTGCCGATCGGCGTCCTGCTCGTGCTCACCGACAAGGGCGGCCTGCTGAACGCCCGCTTCGGCGCCGCCTCACCGGTCACCGCGCTCAACCGGGTGCTCGGCCTCGTCGTGAACGTCGGCCGCTCGTTCCCGTTCCTCATCCTCCTGGTCGCGCTCATCCCGTTCACCCGCTGGGTGATGGGCCTGTTCGGCCAGGCGACCGCGATCGGCACCGACGCGATGGTCGTCCCGCTGACCGTGGCCGCGATCCCGTTCTTCGCGCGCCTGGTGGAGACCTCGGTGCGCGAGGTCGACCGCGGCCTGGTCGAGGCGGCGCAGGCGATGGGCGCGTCGGTGCCGACCGTCGTGCGCAAGGTGCTGGTCCGCGAGGCCCTGCCGTCGCTGGTGGCCGGCCTCACCACCACCACGATCGCCGTCATCGGCTACTCGGCGATGGCCGGCGTGATCGGCGCGGGCGGCCTGGGCGACCTGGCCATCCGCTACGGCTACAAGAACTTCGATGACCGGACGATGACGGTGACCGTCGTCCTCCTGATCGTCATCGTGCAGGCGGTCCAGTTCACCGGGGGCTTCGTGTCCCGCCGGCTGAACCACCGCTGAGAACCCCACCCAAGAAGGAAGGCACTCTTCGTGCGCAAGATCATTTCTCTCGCAGCGGTCGGCACCCTCGCCCTCGGGCTCGCGGCGTGCAGCAGCGACTCCGGTGACGACAAGAAGTCCGACACGCTGAAGGTGGGCGCCTCCGCGGTGCCGCACGCCGAGATCCTCGACTACATCAACAAGAACCTGGCGTCGAAGGAAGGCCTCAAGCTCGACGTCAAGGTCTTCGACGACTACTCGCTGCAGAACCCGGCGCTGGACGACGGCAGCATCACCGCCAACTTCTTCCAGCATCAGCCCTACCTGGACAAGTACAACCAGGAGAAGGGCAAGGACCTGGTCGGCGTCACCCGCGTCCACCTCGAGCCGCTCGGCGTCTACTCGCACAAGGTGAAGGCGCTCGCCGACATCAAGGACGGCGCCACCGTCGCCATCCCGAACGACGGCACCAACGCGGGCCGCGCGCTCAAGCTGCTCGCCGACAACGGCGTCATCAAGCTCAAGGACGGCGTGGGCGTGCTCGCCAAGGAGAGCGACGTCACCGACAACCCCAAGCACCTCAAGTTCAAGGCGCAGGACGCCGAGCTGCTGCCGCGCACCCTCGACGACGTCGACGCCGCGGTCATCAACGGCAACTACGCGCTGCAGGCCAAGCTGACGGTCAAGGACGCGCTGGTCGCGGAGAAGGCCGAGGGCAACCCGTACGCGAACATCCTCGTCGTGAAGAAGGGCCACGAGAACGACGAGAACGTGCTGAAGCTGAAGAAGCTGCTGAACTCGCCCGAGGTGAAGAAGTTCATCGAGGACAAGTACCAGGGCAGCGTCATCCCGGCGTTCTGATCCGAACCCGGAAGGTGGATCCGGCGCGTTCCGTTTGCGGGCCCGCCCCGCTGCCCCCGTGGGCCCCCGGCGGGGGGGCCTGGGTCCCGCCCCCCGCGCCGGTGCGCACCGTCCAGTACACGTCGGTCACGTACGGGAGTTCGACGTGGTCGCGGCCGCGGGTCTCCGGATGCCCGTCCAGGACGTCCTCGACCTCGCGGCGCACCCGCGCCTGCTCGGCCGCGTCCAGGCACGCGATGTGGCTGCTGGACAGCATGCGGTCGATCACGCCCTCCCGCGACATGCGGTGCGGGTTCGCGAAGTGCCGCTCCTGCAGGCCGCCCCAGCCGGGCCGGGCGGTGAGCGTCGCGCGCCACGTCCCCTCGCGGTGCGACGGCAGCCCGGCCGGCGCGCGCCGCATATAGATGTCCTGGTAGTCGCGCACCCACGGGACGTCGTCGTCGTACGTGTTCCACACCAGGCCCAGACCGCCGCCCGGCGCCAGCACGTGCTCGACCTCGCCCAACGCCGCGTCGCCGTCGAACCAGTGCCAGGCCTGCGCGGCGACCACCGCGTCCGCCGAACCCTCGGGCAGCCCGGTGCGTTCGGCCGTTCCGTCCGCGACCTCCACCGACGGCAGCAGCTCCGCGAGCCGCCCGCGCATCGCGGCGACCGGCTCGACCGCGACCACCCGGGCGCCGGTCAACGCCAGCAGCCTGGTGAACAGGCCCGTGCCGGCGCCGAGATCGACGACCGTGCGGCCCGCCTCCAGGCCCAGCGCGTCGCTCAGCTCCGCCAGTGCGGGCAACGGATAGGAAGGCCGCGCCCGTTCATAGACGTCGACAGCGCGCGTGTAGCCGGTCCTTGCGACCTCGTGAGCCCCCACGCGCCGACGCTATCAGCCCGAACGGCCGCATCGGCGCAGGTGGAACGGATTTCGTGCGGCCGTCCCCGGGCGTTAACCCGAACCGGTGACGAGCCGGCTCCGCGCGCGCTACACCGGGTCCGGCACGTACGCCCCGATCCAGCGCGCCAGTTCGTCGAACACCTGCGCGCGCACCGGCGGCGAGGACAGCACCAGGTCGTGCATGCCGCCCTCGATCCGCACCACCGTCACATGCCGCCCCAGACGCGGCGCGAGCATCGCGATCCGCTCCGCGTCCAGCACCGCGTCGCCGCTGTGCAGGCCCTCGTTCCACTCGCGGGCGTCCACGCTCGCCGTCGACGACATCGCCAACACCGGGCAGTCCACGGCCAGTCCGCGCGCCACCGCACGGTGCCCGCGGTGCACGGCGGCCACCCAGCCCGCGTACGCCGGGATGCCCGTGATCGCCTTCCACTCCGGGTCGAACACCCACTCGCCGTGGTGGTCGCGGTGCAGGCTCTCGCCGTAACCGCCGCCCAGGCCGCCGGGGATGGGCCGCCGCGCCACGTAGTGCCGCGCCGCGTGCACCGCCCGCACGCCGACCGTGCGTGTCACCAGCGGCGCGTTCAGGTCCAGGAACGGGCTGTTGAGGAACAGCCCGTCGACGACGCCGCGGCCCGCCCGGTGGTGCGCCCACAGCGCGGTGATCAGGCCTCCCGTCGAATGGCCGTTCACCAGCAGCGTGTCGTGGCCGTCGACCTCGCGCACCAGCTGGGCCGCCAGGTCGAGTTCCTCCGCGTACCGGCCCAGGTCGTCGACGAAGTTGGTCCGCCGGTGCGGGCGGATCGACCGGCCGTACGAGCGCAAGTCCAGCGCGTAGAAGTCGAATCCGAGGCCGACGTAGAAGTCCGCGAGGTGCGTCTGGAAGAAGTAGTCGTTGAAACCGTGCACGTACAGCACCGCGCGCTTCGTGGGGGCCGACGCGCGCCTGCGTACGAGCGTCGCGACCGCGGCGCCCTCCGTGTCGTCCCGCAGCGGCAGCTCCGCGGCCTCGAAGGCGTCGCCCAGCACGTCCGGTTTCCACGACAACTCGTCCATGCCGGGCAGTCTGCCATCGCGGCCGCGCCGCGCCCGGCAGCACCGGGCCGGAGTGGCGCGGGGCGATATGAGAGGCTGTCGCCCGACAGCACGGCAGGAATCCGGTGCGACACCGGAGCGGTCCCGCCACTGTGACCGGAAGGCGACGCCCCGCCCGCGCGACCCGTTCGACGCGCGCGACCACGGGGCACAAGCCTTCCGGGAGCCAGACACTTCCGGCTGTCCGGACCCGCGCCGCGGGGCCGCCACCGACCAGGGCGTGGACACCCGAGGGAGGCCGACAGCCGATGTCGCCGCGCATACCGAGCCGTTGTTCGTGCTCCGCAGGCCCGACGGGCGCATGCCGATGAGCGCCGGCTACCCGTTCTCCGCGATCGTCGGCCTCGCCGACCTGCGCCTCGCCCTCCTCCTCAACGCCGTCTCACCCGGCGTCGGCGGCGTGCTCGTGCGCGGCGAGAAGGGCACCGCCAAGTCCACCATGGTCCGCGCGCTCGCCGCGCTGCTGCCCGACGCGTCCGTCGTGTCCGGCTGCCGCTTCGCGTGCGACCCCGCCGCGCCCGACCCCGCCTGCCCCGACGGCCCCCACGACGCGTCCGCGCCCGGCGAGGACCGCCGCGCCCGGCTCGTCGAACTCCCCGTCGGCGCCACCGAGGACCGCCTCGTCGGATCGCTCGACCTCGAGCGCGCCCTCGCGGAAGGCGTCAAGGCGTACGAGCCCGGCCTGCTCGCCGCCGCGCACCGCGGACTGCTGTACGTCGACGAGGTGAACCTGCTCCACGACCACCTCGTCGACCTGCTCCTCGACGCCGCCGCCATGGGCACCGCGCACGTCGAACGCGAAGGCGTGTCCGTCCGGCACGCCGCACGGTTCCTCCTCGTCGGCACCATGAACCCGGAAGAGGGCGAACTGCGCCCGCAGTTGCTCGACCGGTTCGGGCTGACCGTCGAGGTCGCCGCCAGCCGCGTCCCGCGCGAACGCGCCGAGGTCGTGCGCCGCAGGCTCGCCTACGAGGCCGACCCCGACGGCTTCGCGCGCCGCTGGGCCGACGACGACGCGGCGCTCGCCGCCCGCATCGGCGCCGCCCGCGCGCTGCTGCCCGACGTCGCGCTGCCCGACCGCGAACTCGACCGCATCGCCCGCGTGTGCGCCGCCTTCGAGGTCGACGGCCTGCGCGCCGACCTGGTCACCGCGCGCACCGCCATCGCCCTCGCCGCCTGGCACGGCCGGGTGGAGGTCGAGGCCGCGGACGTCCGGCAGGCCGCGCTGCTCGCCCTCCCGCACCGCCGCCGCCGCAACCCGTTCGACGCGCCGGGCCTCGACGAGGACCTGCTCGACGAGGCCCTGCGGGACGAGGACCCCGAGCCCGAGCCGGAACCCGAACCCGACGACGACCCGGACGGCGGGCCGGACGGGCCCGACGGGGGCGGCCCGGACGACGAACGCCCCGACGGCGAACGCCCGGACGGGACACCGCCGGGGCGGGCCGACCCGGGCGCCGACCAGGGACGCACCCAACCGCCGCAGGCCCCGGCCGCCTCGACCGCGCCACCTGAGGCCGCGCCCCGCGACACACCACCCCGCGACACACCGCCCCGCGAGACCGCCGCACCCGTCGCGCCCGACCAGGCCGCCGTCGCGGCCGCCGAACCGTTCCGCACCCGGCTCCTTGCGGTGCCCGGCCTCGGCCAGGGCGCGGCGGGCCGCCGCTCGCGCGCCGAGACCGGCACCGGGCGCACCACCGGCGAACGCCGCGCCGGCCGCGGCGCCGCCGGACGCCTCCACCTCGTCGGCACCGTCCGCGCCGCCGCCCCCCACCAGGTGGCCCGCGGCCGCACCGGCCCCGGGCTTGTCCTGCGCCGCGACGACGTCCGCGAAGCGGTCCGCGAGGGCCGCGAAGGCAACCTCGTGCTCTTCGTCGTCGACGCCTCGGGGTCGATGGCCGCGCGCGCCCGCATGCGCACGGTCAAGGGCGCGGTGCTGTCACTCCTCCTCGACGCGTACCAGCGCCGCGACAAGGTCGGCCTCGTCACCTTCCGCGGCGCCGGCGCCGAACTCGCGCTGCCGCCCACGTCCTCCGTCGAGGCCGGCGCCGCCCGGCTCGAGGCCCTGCCGACCGGCGGACGCACACCGCTCGCCGCGGGTCTGCTGCGCGCGTACGAGGCCCTGCGCGTCGAAAAGCTCCGCGACCCGCGCCGCCGCCCGCTCCTGATCGTCGTCACCGACGGCCGCGCCACCCACGGCCGCGACCCCCTCGGCGAAGCCCGCCGCGCCGCGGGCCTCCTCGCCGCGTCCGGCACCGCCTCGGTCGTCGTCGACTGCGAAAGCGGCCCGGTCCGCCTCGGCCTCGCCGCCCGCCTCGCCGCGGACCTGCAAGGCCCGGTCCTCGGCCTCAACGACCTCGCCGCCGACGGCCTCGCCGGCCTGGTCCGCGACCTCCGCGCCGCCAGCTGACGGCCACCCGACGCGATGCCGAGCCACGACGAGGCCGCCCTGACCCGACCCGCCGACCGCGACGACCGGCCCACGCCTGACGGGACGGCGCCACCGACCGAACACGCCGGACAGGCGTGCCGCTTGCGAGCACCGGCCGAAGACGCCCCGGCGAGCAGGCGGCCACGCTGCGCCCCCCGGTTCGTGCACAGCGTGGCGGCGCGTCGTCGATCAGTCCGTCGCGGCGGGTGGCGGGGAACCGCGTTGGTGCGTCGTCGCCTGCCCGTGCGGCGGACGGCCCTGCCCGGTGGCTGCGCTTCGCCGCGTCTGCCAGGTCCTGCCGGAGCGGCCCTGCGGGGCTTCCCGACCGCGGCCTTCCGGCCCCGCCGACGCGGGCTCGCCGCGGTGTTCGTGTATGGGTGCCACGTCCATCCCCGGCTCGCGAGCGACCACCGCGCGCACGCGCAGCGGCCGGGCCGCGCCCAGGCCGCACGCCGTCGCCACGCCGGCCAGTGCCGGCATCACCAGTATCGGCACCGACCAGCCGCCGCTCGCGTCCTTGAAGGCGCCCCGGGTCAACGCGCGGCGCTTCCCGACGGGGCCCGCGGGATGGTCGATCTCCTGTGCGCCGACATGAACACCGCCGCGATCGCGCAGTGTTCCCGGCCCGTCGAAGGCCGACCTCCGCGTGACCACCTGACCGTCTGATCTCGCGGACCCGTCCCTACCCGCCCGTCGGCGAGGCCGACTCGTCCGACCCTCGTCCCCGAAGGAGTCCCCATGCCGCAAGGCAAGCCCGAGCAGGTGCCCGACGACGGGCTGACCACGCGGCAGCGCCGCAACCGGCCGCTGGTGATGGTGCACACCGGTCCCGGCAAGGGGAAGTCCACCGCCGCGTTCGGCCTCGCGTTGCGCGCCTGGAACCAGGGGTGGCCGATCGGGGTGTTCCAGTTCGTCAAGTCCGCGAAGTGGAAGGTCGGCGAGGAGAACGTGCTGCGCACGCTCGGGCGCCTCCACGACGAGACCGGCGAGGGCGGCCCCGTCGCCTGGCACAAGATGGGCGAGGGCTGGTCGTGGATCCAGCGCCCCGGGTCCGAAGCCGACCATGCGGCCGACGCCGCCGAGGGCTGGGCGCAGATCAAGCGCGACCTCGCCGCCGAGGCCTACCGGCTCTACGTGCTCGACGAGTTCACGTACCCCGTCAAATGGGGCTGGGTCGACATCGAGGACGTCGTCGAGACGCTCACCGCCCGCCCCGGACAGCAGCACGTCGTCATCACCGGCCGCGACGCGCACCCCGATCTCGTGGAGATCGCCGACCTCGTCACCGAGATGACCAAGGTCAAGCACCCGATGGACGCCGGGCAGAAGGGGCAGAAGGGCATCGAATGGTGACGCCGGTCCCGCGGATCGTCGTCGCCGCGCCCGCGTCGGGCCAGGGCAAGACCACCGTCGCGACCGGCCTGATGGCCGCGTTCGCCGCGCGCGGCCTGCGCGTGTCGCCGCACAAGGTCGGCCCCGACTACATCGACCCGGGCTACCACGCGCTCGCGTGCGGGCGCCCGGGGCGCAACCTCGACCCGTTCCTGGTCGGGGAGGAGCGGGTGGCGCCGCTGTTCGCGCACGGCGCGCGCGGCGCCGACGTGGCCGTCGTCGAGGGCGTCATGGGCCTGTTCGACGGCGCCGCCGGACGCGCCGGGTTCGCCTCGACCGCACACGTGGCGCGGCTGATCGACGCGCCCGTGGTGCTGGTCGTCGACGCGCGCTCGCAGAGCGATTCGGTCGCCGCGCTCGTCCACGGCTTCGCGACGTTCCGCGCCGACACGACGGTGGCCGGTGTGGTGCTGAACCGGGTCGGGTCCGCGCGACACGAGGCGATGCTGCGGGCCGCGCTCGCGCCGCTCGGCCTCCCGGTGCTCGGCGTGCTGGGGCGGCACGACGTGATCGCCAAGCCGTCCCGGCACCTCGGGCTGATCCCGGTCGCCGAACGGCACGCCGACGCCGTCGAGACCGTGCGGGCGTTGGGGGAGCTCGTCGCGCGGTCGGTCGACCTGGACGCCGTGCTGCGGCTCGCACGCTCGGCTCCGCCGCTCGCCGCGGAGCCGTGGGACGCCGCCTCCGAGGTCGCCGCTGAGGTCGACGGTGAGACCGACGGGGGGCGGGGTCGGCGCACGGTCGTCTCGTCAGGCCGCCCGCCGACCCGGATCGCGGTCGCCGGGGGAGCGGCCTTCACCTTCGGCTACGCCGAGACGGCCGAACTCCTCGCGGCGGCCGGTGCGGAGGTGGTCATCGTCGACCCGCTGCGCGACGAACGGCTGCCGGACGGCACCGGCGCGCTGGTGATCGGCGGAGGCTTCCCCGAGGTGTACGCCGCCGAGCTGTCGGCGAACGCGAGCCTGCGCGAGGACGTCGCGGCCTTCGCCGCGCGCGGCGGGGCGATCGCCGCGGAATGCGCGGGACTGCTCTATCTCGCGCGCACGCTCGACGGCAGCCCGATGTGCGGCGTCCTGCCCGCCGACGCCCACATGACCGAGCGCCTGACCCTCGGCTACCGCGACGCCGAGGCAGCATCCGACTCGGTCCTCGCCGCGCGGGGAACCCGAGTTCGAGGCCACGAGTTCCACCGCACCACGCTCTCGCCCCGATCAGGCGACAACGCCGCCTGGCGATGGCCGGACGCACCCCCAGAGGGCTTCGTCACAGGCGCCGTCCACGCGTCGTATCTGCACACCCACTGGGCAGGCAACCCGGCCGCAGCGGTGCGCCTGGTCGCCGCGGCAGCACGTACGGCGTGCTGACGAGGTGGCTCCGGCCGACGAGGCTCGGCGCGTGGACGCGGGCGGGGCGCAGCGCGCGTGCGCGGACAGAGCGGGCGGCCACGGCGCCAGGCGTTCAGCGGTCGTGTCGGGCTGCGTGTACGGCGTGCTGACTTGTGGGCGGCGGCTTCTGCTGATGAGGCGCGCGACCTCGGCGGCACAGTGCCGCGTGGAGGCGCGTGGTGGGGGGCGCTGCACCGGGGAGACACCTGGTGCCGGGCACGGTGCATGGTCGAGCTCGGCCTGGCCGGGGGTGTGTTCGTTCGGGTCGGGGCGGGGTCAGGGTGCACGTGCGTGCGAGGGCGGTCGTGCTGCTGAGGCCGGTCCGGACCGGCGCAGCGTGGATGGTTGGCGTGAACATGGCCTGTGCCAGCTTCTCCCATCGCCGAAGAGCGCTCCGCCGCGGCGGCGTGCGTTCGTTCGCGGATCTCGTCGGGGCGGGCGGTATGTCGGGGTCGGGGACTGCGGAGCCCGTCGTGGCTCTGGCACGATGGCGCACCGGTCGGTGGAACCCTCAACCGGTCGGTCGTCGTCGTGGCCTCGGTAGGGGTGTGGCGGTGTCGGGTGGCCGGGCAGGACGGCGCGGCGACGTGGAACGGAACAGGACGGCGGCAGATGGCTGACAGGGTCACCGTGATCGGGTACGACGGGGCGCCGTTGTCGGCGGCGGCGCGGGGTGCGCTCGCGTCGGCGACGCTCGTCGCGGGTGGCGCCCGCCATCTCGAGGCGGTGCCCGTACCGGAGACGGCCGAGCGTGTGGTGATGGGCAATGTGCACGTTGCCGCCCGTCGGATCAGCGAGCACCGGGGTACGGCTGTTGTGGTGGCGTCCGGCGATCCGGGGTTCTTCGGCATCGTGCGGATACTGCGGCGTCCCGAGTACGGCCTCGAGCTGGAGATCGTGCCGGCGGTGTCGTCGGTCGCGCACGCGTTCGCGCGCGCCGCGATGCCGTGGGACGACGCGAAGGTGGTCAGCGCGCACGGGCGCGAGCTGCGCCGCGCGGTGAACGTCTGTCGGGCGTACGGCAAGGTCGCGGTGCTCACCGGCCCGGGTTCGGGTCCCGCGGAGCTCGGGTTGATGCTGCGCGGCGTGCCCCGCACCTTTGTGGTGTGCGAGAACCTCGGCACCGAGCACGAGGAAGTCACCATGCTCGCGGCCGACATGGCCGCCGACCGTACGTGGTCGGATCCGAACGTGGTGATCGTCGTCGGACCGAATCCGGCCACGTCCGCGCCCGCCGGGTGGATCGCCGGGCAGCGGTCGGACTTCCCCGGGCCGGTGCGCGGCTGGGGCCTGGAGGAGGACGCCTACGCGCACACCGGTGCCGCCATGGTCCGGGCCGAGGTGCGTGCGCTGGCGCTGTCGCGCCTGGGGCCGCGTCCTGGAGATCTGGTGTGGGACGTCGGCGCGGGCAGCGGCGCGTTGGCCGTCGAGGTCGGGCGTCAGGGCGCCGCGGTGATCGCCGTCGAGCGCGATCCGGTCGGCTGCGAGCACATCTCCGCCAACGCGGCGCGGTACGGCGTCGAGGTGCAGATCGTGCCCGGCACGGCTCCGGACGTGCTGTCCCGGCTGCCCGACCCCGACACGGTGTTCGTGGGCGGCGGCGGCGCGGACGTGGTCGCGGCGTGTGCCGCGCGGCGTCCCGAGCGGATGGTGGCGGCGGTGTCGGCGTTGGAGTCGGTCGGCCCGGTGCACGCGGCGCTGACCGGCGCCGGATACGCCGTCGAGGGAACGATGCTGCAGTCGTCGCGGCTTACCCCCGCCAGCGGCGCCGAGCACCGGTTGCGGCCCGAGGAGCCGGTGTTCGTGCTGTGGGGCGACCGGTTGTGACGGTCGCGGACGGCCCGGGTCGTCCGCTGGTGGTCGGTGTGGGCGCGTCGCGCGGGGTGTCGTACGACGAACTCGCCGACACGCTGGCGGCCGCGCTCGCGGCGGCGGCCCTTGAGGCGTCCGCCGTGGGAACGGTCGCGACCCTGGACGGCAAACGCGGCGAACCGGGCATCCATGCGCTCGCCGAGGCGCTCGGCGCGGAACTGGTGTGGCTGCCCGCCGAGGTGCTCGCGAACGTCCCCGTGCCGACCCCGTCCGACGTCGTGCGCGCGGCGGTCGGGACGCCGAGCGTGGCGGAGGCGGCGGCCCTGGCCGCGGCGCGCGGGGGCGACCTGCTGATTCGCAAAACCCTCAGCGACCGCACCCCGTCTCTGTGCACGATTGCCGTTGCGTGCCATCGGGTTGGTGGGACGGGAACGAGATGAACGGCCGGAATACGACGGTCGACGCACAGTGATTCGATCAGAGGGGATGGGGTTGTGATCAATGGTGCGACCCCGCCGACCGGCACCGGCATAGTCACCAGCATGATGGACGCCGACAGCAGCGGCACGGCACACACCGCGGGCACGGCGGACACCGCCACGACGGCGATCAGGGGCACGGACACACCACGCATGCGCAGCACCACAGGAACGGCGTCCGGACCCCCGCACGACGACGGCATCGACCTTCGCCACCACGGCGACCGCGAGGTCGCGCCCGGCCTCGTCGACCTCGCCGTCAACGTGCGCGGCGCCGCGCCGCCCCCGTGGCTGGCCGAACGCATCGCCGAAAGCCTCACCCGCCTCGCCGCCTACCCGGACGCCTCCTCCGCGCACGCCGCCGTCGCCGCGCGGCACCGCCGGCCCGTCGACGAAGTGCTCCTCACCTGCGGCGCGGCCGAGGCGTTCGTCCTCCTCGCACGCACCCTGACCCCGCGTCACGCGGTGGTCGTGCACCCCCAGTTCACGGAACCCGAGGCCGCGCTGCGGGCCGCCGGGCATACTGTGCGTCGGGTCCTCCTCACCGAACGGGAGGGCTTCGGCCTGGACCCGGCTCGCATCCCGGAGGAGGCCGACCTCGTGGTGATCGGCAACCCGACCAATCCGACCTCCGTCGCGCATTCCGCGGACACACTCGCGGCGCTCGCCCGTCCCGGCCGCGTCCTCGTCGTCGACGAGGCGTTCGCCGACACCATTCCGGGGGAAACCGAAAGCCTCGCCGAACGACGCGACGTCGACGGCCTCGTCGTCGTGCGCAGCCTCACCAAGACCTGGGCGCTCGCCGGGCTGCGCATCGGCTACCTCCTCGCCCCCGCCGACCTGGTACGACGCTGCGCGGAGGCGCAGCCGCTGTGGTCGGTCTCGACCCCCGCCCTCGTCGCGGCGGAGGCGTGCAGCGCCCCCGTCGCCGTGGCCCACGCCGACGCGGCGGCCGTTACGCTCGCGACAGACCGGGCGTACCTCGTCGCGAGGCTGCGGGCGATTCCCGGGGTCCGACTGCCCGTCGAACCCCGGTCCTCGTTCGTGCTCGCCCACGTCGAGGACGGCCTGACGGTCCGTGAACTCCTGCGCGAGCGGGGCTTCGCGGTCCGCCGGGCCGACACCTTTCCGGGCCTCGGCCCGGACTGGCTTCGGATAGCGGTACGGGACCGTGCCACCACAGAGGCATTCGCGGTTGCACTAGAAGGAGTGTTGAGGACGTGAGCGAGCGAAGCGAGCGAACCGGTATGAGGGGTGCGTTTCGCGTCTGCCTCGACGGCCTTGGCGAGGTGGCGGCGTGAGTGGCGACGAGGAGCTGCGTCCGGTGCAGGGTGAGCACGGAGGGCCCGGCGGGTACGACCCGCAGGGCTACGACCAGCAGGGGTACGACCAGCAGGGGTACGACCCGCACGGCGGGTACGACGCGCACGGTCGCGCGGTGGGTTCGGGGCACCACGCCCCGCCGACCTCCGCGTACGGCTACCAGGGCGAAGAGGTCGAGGACTTCGACGACCTCGACGACGACGACGCGCTGCTGATGCCGGGTCCGCAGGGCGGCTGGGCGGAGATGCCGGCCGGCCACGACTCGGGGCAGCACGCGGTCGGACAGCAGATGCCGCCGGTGCAGCCGATGCAGCCGGGCGCGGGGATTCCGCAGGGGATCCCGCAGGGGCTGCCGCAGCAGCACCCGACGGCGGGGGACTCGGGGGTCTACGGCGGCGTGCCGGACGGCGTCCAGGGTGGTCTCCAGGGCGGCGTCCACGGCGGCCTCCAGGGTGGCGTGCACGGGGCTGTTCCCGGTGCGCCCGTGCCGGGCGGTGTCGGTGGATTCGTCCCGGCGCCCGAGGTGTTCGGCGGTACGCCGGTGCAGCCCGGCCCCGGTGTGCCCGGTGCGGCGCAGCCCGGCGGCCCGCTCCCGACGCCCCCGGTGCGGTCGCTCGCCGACCGGATGGCCGCGGCCGCGGAGACGCCCGCGCCCGTCGCGGGCCTCGGGCCCGTTCCGCCGCAGCAGGGCGGTGTCCCGGGCTTCGGACCGGTGTCGCCGACCGGCGAACCGGGTGTGCCCGGACAGGTGTTCGGCGTCCAGGGCGAGGCCCCGCACGTCGGTGAGAGATCGGCCCCGGGCGTGCAGCAGCAGCCGGGCGCGGGACTGGGACACGTCGGCGCGACGGCCGAACCGGTCGTGGGCGGACAGGTGTTCGGGGTTCCCGGACAGGCCGTGCCGCCGTCCGGCATGGGAACGCCCGGCTTGGGAACGCCCGGCATGGGAACGGCGCCTGACGCGGCGGCGCAGGCCGGGGTTCCGGGCGCCGACGCGAGCGGTCCGCACTCGGGCGGTGTGCCGGTGGCGCCGGGAGCGTCCGGCGCACCCGTGTTCATGCCGGGGCAGCAGGCCGAGGTGCCGAACTCCGGCGTCCGGCCAGGGCTTCAGCCGACCGGGCCGCAGGGCCCCCAGCAGCTTCACGGGCTTCAGCCCGGTGCGTCGGTCCCGGACCCGGGTGTGCGGCCCGCCGCGCAGCCTGTCGGGCCGCAGGGGCTTGGCGCGGCCGGGCAGCCGGGGGAGCAGGCCGCTGTGCCGAACTCCGGCGTCCGGCCGGGGCTTCAGGGACTTCAACCGACCGTGCCGCCGCCTGCGGGGCCGCAGGGGCCGGGCGTGCCGTCGGCTCCTCAGGGTGCCGCCGGGCCGGCCGTCGACCCGGGGTCCTCGGGCGCGGTGCGCGCGTCGGGCGTCGCCTTCACGACGTCGGGCCTCGACTCCCCGGCACCCCTCCAGGTGCCGCATCAGACCGTCGGCTCGCCGCAGTCGCAGGCCGTCCAGGTGGTCGGCGCGCAGCCGCCGGTCGCCGATACGAACGGCCCGCGCACGCTGCCGCCGCGCCGCCAGCGCCGCGTCGGACGCGGACCGGGCTCGGCGCAGTACCAGGCGGTCCAGGCCGCGCAGGCGGCTCAGAACGCGCAGAACCCGCAGAACGCGCAGGCCGCGCCCGGAGCCTCGGGGGCTCCGGGCGGGACCGCGCCGGGGACGCCGGGCATTCCCGGGCAGGCGACCGCCGGCCGGCAGGGCGCGGCCGGGGCCGGAACGAGTGCCGCACCGCAGGCCGTTCAGCCGGGCGGGGCGGAGAACGCCGCAGCGCTGGGCGGCACGGCGGGGGCGACTCCTGCTGGTGCCGGGGCTGTTGCGGGCGTGGCTTCGTCGGCGCCAGGTGGCCAGGCCGCCGGCGTGCCGGCGGCGGGTGCCGCCGAGGCGCCGTCGGCGCACGGCGCGCAGGATGGCCAGGCCGCCACGGCGCAGGCGCCGGGTGCAGCGCAGCAGGCCGCTCAGGCCGGCGCGGCGTCGGGAGAGGCTGCTGTGGCCGTACCGGCGGCGCAGCCCGGTACGACGGCCGGACAGGCGGAGGCCGCTCAGGCGGACGCCGAGGCGGCCCCGGCCGCGGGCGTTCCGGCAACGGGTGGCGCTCAGCAGGCCGTTCAGCTGGGTGAGTCCGCGCAGGCCGCGGTGCCGTCGGCCGCCGAGGCGCAGGGTGCGGGCGCGCAGACGTCCGAGGCGGACGAGCGGTCCTCGGCCGAAGCGCAGCCGAACACCGATGCGAACGCGGCCGGTTCGCGCTCTCCCGAGGAGAGCGCGGCGGAATCGGACGCCGGCCCCGCCACGTCGGGCGTGCCGCGCATTCCGCCGCCGCCCGGACCCGGCTCGCTGCCGAGCGTCGGGCAGGAGGCCGCGGTCGGCTCGACGGCCGCAGCGGACGCGGCACAGACCGACGAAGTGGCGGACGCGTCCGCCGAGACCGCCGCGGTCCCGAAGGCCGGACCGACCCGGCGTATGCGCACCGCCGCGTTCGCCGACCCCGACACCGCGAACCGGCGCACGGTGCGGGCCCGCAACCTGCGCGCACGCGCGGACGGTACGGCGAACGCGGAGGACCCGCAGGACGGAACCACCGCTGCGGCGCAGGCCGACGAGGCCGCGGCCCAGGCGGGCGTCCCGGCGGCGCAGCCGAACGCCTCGGAGGAGGCGTCGGAGAACGCGACCCCCGGTGGCGGTACGCCCGTTGCCGGTCAGCCCGTCGCCGCGGGCGCGCCAGGGGCCGTGCCGCAGCCTGACGCGGCCGCACCGGGACAGCCGGTCGCCGCGCCCGCCGACGGAACTCCCGCGGCGGGCACGCCTGCCGTCGCACCGACGGCACCGACGACTCCGGTCCCGGGACAGCCCGGAGGCTCGCCGAACCCCGTCGTGGCTCCGGCACCGATCCCGACGACCGGCCGCGTGGCCGCGCGACGAGCGCGCCGTGCGGGGGGCGCACCGCGTATCGCCCCGGCGCCTGCTCCAGCTCCGGCCCCCGCGACTTCGGCCGCCGCGTCGACGCCCGCCGAGGGCACGCCGGTCGCGCCCGCCCACCAGGGTCCGATCCCGGTCCCGCCTCCGGTGAACCCCGCCGGGGGACCGGCTGCTGGGGCTGTCGCGGCGCAGGACCCGGGCACGCCTGAGGCCGCGTCGAACATCGGTGCAGCGAACGCCGGTTCGGGTACGGCACAGCCGACGCCCGCACAGCCGGGCAACCGCACTCGGGCCAACGCGGGACGCATCCGCCTGCACGGCGCGGACGCCGCCGCCGGTGCGGTACGCGGCAACGAGGCCGGACAGGACGCCCCCGGCACCGCACAGCCGGACGCCGCCCAGCCGGGAACGGCTGCCGTCGACGGCGCGGTTCAGCCGAACGCGGCCGCGTCGGCTCCGACGCAGAACCCGGCGGGTACGCCTGGCGGCGTTCAGCCGCAGGCGGGGGAGCAGAGCGGTCAGAGCGGTCCGGTCGGCGCGACGCCGGCTCAGCCCGCCGGCCCTGACGCTGCCACGCAGGGCACGGCGAACAGCCCGGTCGCAAGTGGTGCGGAAGGTGTCGCCGGACAGTCGGCCGCGCAGGCGGACAGTGCTGTCGGAACCCCGGCCGCTGCCAACGCGCCGGGACAGCCTGACGGTTCGGGCGATGCGGCCTCGACGGCGGCGAACGGCACCGACGCGCCCGCCGCGGCGGGAACGGCCGCTCAGCCGGGTGGCGCAGAGCCCGCGAGCGCGGCCACGCAGGCCGCGGGCACGGGCGCGGCAGGTCTGACGCCTGCTCAGGGCGCCGGTGCCGCAGCCGCGGTGCCCGGTCAGCAGGGCCCCGGCGCTGCGGCGAACGTCGGCGACGGCGTGGCCGGACAGCAGGGTGTCCCGGGCGTGCAGAACGCCGTGCCGGGCGCCCAGGTCCAGCCGGGCGCCCAGGTCGGCGGCGCGGTCGCGCAGCCGGGTGGCGTTGCCGGTGTCGCGCCCGCGCAGGTCGCAGGTGCGGTGCCCGGTCAGCCGGGTGTGCCTGGTGCCGCGACTCAGGCCGGGCAGGCCGGAGTTGTGGGGCAGACGCCTGCTCAGGGCGGCGGTGTCGTTGCGAACGTGCCGGGTCAGCCTGGTGCCGTTGGCGCGCCGGGCGGTCAGAACCCCGCAGGTGCCGCTGATGGTTCGGACGCGGTGCAGGGTCCCGAGTCGGCAGACGCCGCGTCTGTGGCGGCTGCTCAGGGCGTCGGTGCGCCTGGTGCTGGTGCTGGTGCTGGTGCTGGTGCGCCTGCCGCGCCTGGTCAACAGGGCGCTGCGGGTGCCGGCTCCCCCGCGCAGGTTCATTCGGGCGGTCCCGCAGGCGTGACGCCTGCTCAGGGTGTCGCCGCAGGGACCGTGCCCGGTCAGCCCGGTGCCGTCGGTACGCCAGGTGGCCAGAACGCCGCAGGTGTCGCCGCTGGTTCGGACGCCGTGCAGGCGACGGCCGGGCCCGAGGCCGCGGCCGCCGACGCCGCCGGTGGCGCGGCGGGTGCGCCTGCTGGTGCCCCTGCTGCCGGTGCCGCTCCTTCCGACGCGCCGAACGGTGCGGTGCAGGTGGCCGGTCAGCCGGGCGGACCCGTTGGCGCCGCGCCCGCTCAGGGCGAGGCAGCCGCTGGTCAGGTTCCGGCTCAGCCCGGCGTGCCTGCGCAGGTTGGTCCGGCGGCTCAGCAGGGTGCCGGCGGCGAGTCGGCCGCTGCTGTCGGTTCCCCCGCGCAGTCCGGTGTGGCCGCTGCGGCCGCGCCCGTTCAGCCGGGTGGTCCCGCGGGGCAGGCACCCGCTCAAGCCGTCGATGCGGCCGGAGCCGTGCCGGGCCGGCCTGGCGTGGCTGGTGCGAACGCTGCTCAGGCCTCCGCTCCCGAGTCGGCCGACGCGGCGGCGGCTCCGGGAGTCGACGCGGCCGGTGCTCCGGGTGCTGCTCAGGGCGCCGGTGCAGTGGCCGGTCAGCTGGGGGCTCCGGGCGTGCCTGCCGGTGCTGGTCCGGTTCAGCCGGGTGGTCCTGTTGGCGTTACGCCCGCTCAGGCCGCGTCCGCCCAGGCCGGTGCCGGTTCGACCGCGCAGTCCGGCGTGGCCGCTGGTGCCGTTCCGGTTCAGCCTGGTGTCGCCGCGAACACGTCGCCCGCCGATGCCGCGGGTGCCGTAGCCGGTCAGCCTGTGGCCGCAGGTACGCCTGGCTCCTCGAACGCCGCTGGTGCAACCGGTGGCCCCGCCGTCGCGCAGGGGGCCGACGCGGCGCCTGGTCACCAGAACGCTCCCGTGGCCGGCGCGCCGGCCCAGTCCGGTGGTCCTGCCGGTCTCGCGCCTGCTCAGGGTGCGGGCGCCGCAGGCGCGGTGCCCGGTCAGCCGGGTGTGCCTGGGGCCGTTCCGAACGCGTCGCCCGTCGGCGCCGAAGGTGTGCCCGCGCAACCGGTGCCGGGTGCCCAGCCGGGCGTGACGGTTCCGGCAGCGCAGGCCGGTCCCGTCGGTCTGACGCCTGCTCAGGGTGCGGGCGCCGCAGGCGCGGTGGCCGGTCAGCCCGCCGCGGGTACCCCGGGTGCTCCGAACGTCGCTGGTGCGGCCGGCAATCCCGCCGCGCCCGGTCAGCAGGGCGAGCCCGCGGTCGCCGCTCCCGGACAGCCGGTGGCCGGTGCCGAGCCGCGCGCCGCGGTTGCGGCGGGCCAGGTTGCTCCTCCCGGACTGACACCCACTCAGGGCGCAGTCCCCGCAGGTGCGGTGGCCGGTCAGCCCGCCGTCGCGGGCACCCCGGGTGCCGACGCGGCCGCTCAGCAGAACACGCCCGCGGCCGGCGTGCCGGTCCCGTCGGGCGGGCCCGCTGAGCCGACGCCCGGTCAGGCCGTAGGCGCCGTCCCCGGTCAGCCCGCTGTCGCGGGAACGCCTGCCGCTCCGAACGCCGCTGAGGCCCCCGCCGTTCCGGGCAACGCCCAGGCCGGAACGGGTGCTTCGTCGGCAGCGCCCGGCGAGGTCCCGGGTGCGACCGGCCGACGGCGTGCCCACCGCGCCGGAGGCCGCCCGAGTGGCGCGGCAGCCGTCCAGGCAACCGCCGCACCGACGGCCGCGCAGGCCGCGGGCCCGGGCGCCGCCGCACAGGCCGGTGCCGCCGGTTCGGCTGACGGCACCCCCGAGGCCGGCTCGGTGGGCGCGCCCGGTGCGCCCGCCGACGCGACGTCCGGTGGCTCGGACGCCGCCGCCCCGAACGCCGGGGCCGCAGCCGCGTCCGCGGCGAACAGCCCGGTTCAGCCGGGTGCCGCACCCGCCGGGGCCCCCCAGGCCCAGGCCCAGCCCGGGACCGGCGCCGCAGCGGAGCCGGTCGGCCCGACCTCGGGTCAGGCCGCAGGCGGCACAAGCGTCCCGTCCACCCAGCCGGGCACTCCCGGTGCCGCTCCCCAGGGTTCGGTCGCGGGCGTGGCCGGTCAGCCGGGCGGCGGTACCGCTCCCGGTGGTCAGCCCGGCCCCGGTGGTCAGAACGCCGCGCCCAACGCCGGCCCCGCCGCCGCTCAGGCCGGTGCGGCCGACTCGGCGACCGACACCCCCGCGTCGGGCTCGTCGGTGGTACCGCCTCAGGCGGGCACCGTCGTACCCAACGCGGCAGCGAACGCCGCGCCCAACGCGGCAGCGAACGCCGCGCCCAACGCGGCAGCGAACGCCGCACCGAACGCCGCAGCGTCGTCCGCGACCCCCGCCCAGGCCGGGGCGACGCCCGTCCAGCAGCCCGGAGCCGTCCAAGCCACCCCGCCCCAGCCCGGCGCCGCCACCCAGGCCGCGTCCGGTCGGCGGGGCGTCCCCGCGGCATCGGTCCCGTCGGCCCCGTCGGGTGCCCCCGCAGGCCCCACGACCGGCCAGGGCGCACCCGACGTCCCCGGTCAGGCCACCCCGCCCGCGCGGTCCACCCAGCCCGGCACCGGCCAGGCCACAACGGAGCAGACCCAGCCCACCCCCGGCGCCGGCTCGCGCCGGTCGGGCCGTCGTGGTGTCGCCGCGTCCCCCGCGGGCGGTCAGGCCGCCCCCGGTACGCGTCCGGCTCCCGGCACCCGTCCGGCCCCAGGCGCGGCCGGAAACGCGACCCCCGGTAACGTGGCGCGTGCCGGCGCCCCCGAGGGCGTGCCGGCCGCAGCCGACGCTGTCCCTGGCGGCACCGCCCAGGCGACCCCCGTGCCCGGAGCCGGTGCGTCGGACCGTCCCGGCGTGCCGGGTCCCGACGAGGCCGTCCGCGAGGGCGAACCCGGCGTCGGACCGTCCACGTCAGAGAACCGCACCTTGGAGTACACCGTCGACGCCGCCCCCGCCTACGACGACGCCTCGCGCGACGCCGTCCACCGCGTCATCCGCGACCGCCGCGACGTCCGCACCGGCTTCCGCCCGGACCCGGTTCCGGACGAGGTCCTGATCCGTGTCCTGGAGGCCGCGCACCACGCGCCCAGTGTCGGCTACTCGCAGCCGTGGGACTTCGTGGTGATCCGGTCCGAGGAGACCCGTGCGGGTGTCCAGGAGCTGGCGGCGCGGCAGCGCGAGTCGTACGCCTCGTCGCTGCCGAAGGCCCGTGCGAAGCAGTTCCTCGGGATCAAGACCGAGGCGATCCTCGAGACCCCGGTCAACATCGTGGTGACGGTCGACGCGACGCGCGGCGGCCGGCACACGCTGGGCCGGCAGACGCAGCCGCAGATGGGCCCGTACTCGAGCGCGCTGGCCGTCGAGAACCTGTGGCTCGCGGCGCGCGCCGAGGGCCTCGGGGTCGGCTGGGTGAGCTTCTTCGACGAGCGCGAGCTCAGCCGCGCGCTCGGCCTGCCGGAGCACCTCGAGATCGTCGCGTACCTGTGCGTCGGCTACGTCGACTCCTTCCCTGACGAGCCGGAGCTCGCGCAGTCCGGCTGGGCGAAGCAGCGGCCGCTGTCGTGGGTCGTGCACGAGGAGGAGTACGGGCGGCGCGGCCTGCCCGGCGAGGAGCCGGTGCGGCTGCTCGACGAGACGCTGAACTCGGTGCGTCCGCTCGACGCGAAGGCGCTGAGCGCGGCGTGGGACCGGCACAAGGTCATGACGAAGCCCGCCGGGTCGCTCGGCGTGCTGGAGATGATCTCGGCGCAGCTGTCCGGGCTCGCCCGGGTGTGCCCGCCGCCGGTGCCCGAGCCGGCCGCGGTGGCGGTCTTCGCCGCCGACCACGGGGTGCACGCGCAGGGCGTGTCGCCGTGGCCGCAGGAGGTCACCGCGCAGATGGTGCAGAACTTCCTGGCGGGCGGCGCGGTCGTCAACGCGTTCGCGCGGCAGATCGGCGTCGAGGTGTGCGTCGTCGACGTCGGCGTCGCGACCGAGCTGCCGACCGGGGCGGGGCTGCTGCCGCGCAAGGTGCGGCCCGGAACCGCCGACATGACGCAGGAGCCGGCGATGACCCGCGAGGAGGTCATGCGGGCCATAGAGGTCGGCATCGAGACGGCCCGCGACCTGGTCACGGCCGGCAACAAGTGCCTGCTGACCGGCGACATGGGCATCGCGAACACGACCGCCTCGGCGGCGCTGATCGCGGTGTTCACCGGCTCCGAGCCGGGCGAGGTCACCGGGCGCGGCACCGGCATCGACGACCGGACGCACGACCGCAAGGTCGCGGTGATCCGGGCGGCGCTCGCCAAGCACACGCCGGACCCGGACGACCCGATCGGCGTACTGGCCGCGGTCGGCGGTCTGGAGCACGCCGCGCTCGCCGGGTTCATCATCGGCGCGGCCGCGATGCGTACGCCGGTCGTGCTCGACGGCGTCATCGCGGGCGCCGCGGCACTCGCCGCGCACCGCATCGCGCCCGACGCGCTGGCCGCCTGCATCGCCGGCCACCGCTCCGCCGAGCCCGGCCACGCCGCCGCGCTCGCCAAGCTCGGCCTGCGCCCGCTGGTCGACCTGGAACTGCGGCTCGGTGAGGGCACGGGTGCCGTGCTCGCGCTTCCCCTGGTGCAGAGTGCGGCCCGCGTGATGCACGATGTGGCCACGTTCGACTCCGCCGGAGTCAGCGGCAAGACGGGCTGAGACCGGACCCGCCGCCGCCCGGACCACGCCGGTCCGGGCGGCGGCACCCGCACAGGGGCGCGTCCCACGCCCACGTGCGCACGCTCCGGTGAGACCGGGTATTGACGGATAGTGAGAAAGAACGCCATGTCCCCGAAATACGACGACGTTCCCGCCTACCCCGCCGGTCTCCGGCTGGCCGGGCGCAAAGTCGTGATGGTGGGGGCCGGCACGGTCGCCCGCCGCAGACTGCCCGGACTGCTCGACGCCAAGGCCGACGTGCTGGTCGTCGCGCCCGAGTCCACCCCGACCGTCGAGGCCATGGCCGACGACGGCGAGCTGCGCTGGGAGCGGCGTGGCTACCGTGCCGAGGACCTCGACGGCGCCTGGTACGTCATCGCGGCGACCGACGACCCGGCGGTGAACGCGGCGGTCGAGGCCGACGCGGAGGCGCGCCGGATCTTCTGCGTGCGCAGCGACGACGCGTCCCGCGCCACCGCGTGGACGCCCGCCGCGGGGCGGCACGACGGGCTCCAGGTCGCGGTGCTGGCGGGCGGCGACCCGCGGCGCGCGGCGGCCGTCCGCGACCGGATCCTCGAGGAGATGCGTGAGGGGACGCTCGGCGCGGCGCACTTCCGCGCGAAGCGCGCGGGTGTGGCCCTGGTCGGCGGCGGGCCCGGCGACCCCGACCTGATCACCGTGCGCGGGCGCCGACTGCTGGCCGAGGCCGACGTGGTCATCACCGACCGGCTGGGGCCGCGGGCGCTGCTCGACGAGCTGCCCTCCGACGTCGAGGTCATCGACGCCGCCAAGATCCCCTACGGGCGGGCCATGGCGCAGGAGGCCATCAACAACGAGATCATCAAGCACGCGTCGGCCGGCAAGTTCGTGGTCCGCCTCAAGGGCGGCGACAACTACGTCTTCGGCCGCGGCTTCGAAGAGGCCATCGCCTGCGCGGAAGCCGGCCTGACGGTCGAGGTCGTCCCGGGCATCACGAGCGCCATCTCGGTCCCGGCGATCGCCGGCATCCCGGTGACCCACCGCGGTGTGGCCCACGAGTTCACCGTCGTCTCCGGCCACGTCGCCCCGGACAACCCGCAGTCCCTGGTCGACTGGCCCGCCCTCGCCAAGCTGCGCGGGACGCTGGTCCTCCTGATGGCGATGGAACGCCTCGGCGCGATCGCCTCGACCCTCGTCGCCCACGGCCGCGACGGCGCGACCCCGGTCGCGATCATCCAAGAGGGCACGATGGCCACCCAACGCACCCTCCGCACCACCCTGGCCACGGCAGCCGCCGACGCCCAGGCGGCGGGCCTGCGCCCCCCGGCCATCGTCATCATCGGCGACGTCGTCGCAGTCGCCGACCGGATAGCCCGCACGAGCGAGTAACCGCACACCAGTTCCACCCCGGCGCACGCTCCACCGGAAGGGTGAAGCGTGCGCCATTCGGGCCTGTCGCGCGCGAGATCGTCCATAGCGTGCCGTCGACCGTCACACTGGCTCTAGCGTCGATCGACGGCTAAGGAGGTGACGGGTCTTGTCGGACGACACGACTCCGAGGCTCGATGATCTGGCCAACACGGGCGACTTGCGTGCCCTTGCCGAGCTGCTGCTGGAGACGCACCGCGTCGAGTACGTGGACGGCGGGGTGGTCCTTGTGATGGCCCCTGCAGGGTTCGAGCACCGACGCGTGATCGAATCGATCGTCGATGACGTCAAGCGCGCCTACTACACCGGGGTCAGCCCGACCCACTGGCGCACGCACAGCGAGAACTTCAAGTGGAACCTCCCGGGCGGCAGCGAAAAGTTCTACGTGCCCGACCTTGTGGTCGTACGTCCTGGAGGGACGCGCAGTTCGGAAGAACGCGAGGGCATTGAGCTCATCGTCGAGGTGACCTCGCCGAAGTCGCCCGACACGGTGTTCAACGACAGCACCGCGAAGCCGCGTCAGTACGCCCTCGGGGGTGTCCCCCTCTACCTGATGGTCGACCAGAAGAACGGCACGTGGACGCTGCACCACTTGCCTGACGGGGAGCGGACGTACCAGGTCCTCGTGGAGGGCGCCTACGGCGAAAAGTCGGATCCGATCCCGTTGCCGACGCCGTTCGGGTTCGCCTTGCAGACGGGGGCGTGGCCGACATATACGGGCCTCGACGACTGATCGGCTGCTCATCGCGGGCGGCGGGCCCCGGCTCGCCGTCCGTCGTGCATGCCTCGTAGCGCACGGGTCTGCCGTGGCGGGCGGTGGTGGCCGGGCATGGTGATCTTGGGCGGTAGCGTATGGCGCGATAGCGCACGGGTTAGGCGATGGAGCGGCGGTTATGAGGCTTGGCCTCGGCTGGACGGTTTTCCGGGGCGGGCAGTCGGCCCGCCGGGCGGAGGAGAGCACGTGATCCGCATCGACGACCCCGCCGACGCGCGGCTGACCGACTACACCGACCTCACCGACGTCGACCTGCGCCGCCGCCGCGAGCCCGCCGAAGGCCTGTTCATGGCGGAGGGCGAGAAGGTCATCCGCCGCGCGCTGGAGGCCGGGTACCCGCTGCGGTCGATGCTGCTGACCGAGCGCTGGGCGGACGTCATGGCCGACGTCATCGACCGGGCCGAAGGCCCCGTGTACGTCGCGTCGCCCGACCTCGTCGAACAGGTCACCGGCTACCACGTGCACCGCGGCGCGCTCGCCTCCATGCAGCGCAAGCCGCTCCCGGACCCGGCCGAACTCCTCGCCGGGGCACGCCGCGTCGCGATCCTCGAGGCGGTCAACGACCACACCAACATCGGCGCGATCTTCCGCGGCGCCGCGGCGCTCGGCATGGACGCCGTGCTGCTCTCGCCCGACTGCGCCGACCCGCTGTACCGGCGCAGCGTCAAGGTCGCGATGGGCGCGGTGTTCTCCGTCCCGTACGCGCGCCTCGCCCCCTGGCCGCGGGCGCTGGACACGGTGCGGGACGCCGGACTGCGCGTCCTCGCCATGACGCCCGCCGAGGGCGCGGTCCCGCTCAACGAGCTTCCCGCGGACGAACTCGCCCGCTGCGCCGTGCTGTTGGGCGCGGAGGGGCCGGGCCTCACGCGCAAGGCGATGGACGCCGCCGACCGGCTGGTGCGCATCCCGATGTCGCACGGCGTCGACTCGCTGAACGTCGGGGCGGCCGCCGCCGTCGCGTTCTATGCGGTCAGCTACGGCGCCGGGACCTGAAGACCGGCCCTGACCTGCGCAAACCCCGTCCCCGGGGCCTGGCTTCGGGACTTTGGTCCCGTCCCGCCCCGGGACCCCTGTGGCAGTATGGGCCGCGTCGACCCGTTCGCCCGGTGCGTCGACCATGACCCGGGCAGCGCAGCTTCCGGCGACGAAAGGAGGCAGCTGTGCACAGCGAACCTCCTAGTCGCGGTCAGGCCTGACCCCACCTGAAGGGTGGGCGTCCGCATAGGCCGCCGCTGTAGATCGCCTCTTCCCGAGTGACGCATGTCCCGCGCCCGTACGCGCGCACTTTCGCGTGCCCGTACGCCGGTGCGGCGGCGTCTGCGTGCCCGCGTGCCCCATGACGCGCGGTCGCGCCACATCCAAGGGCTCTGTCATGACGAATTCCGTACGCTCCGCGCGCGCCCGTTCGGGTGCCGCCGCACTGTCCACCCGGCGCGCCGGGTTCCCGTGGGTCGACCTCGTCGTCGGCGCCGCGGTCCTGGTCGTCCTCTACCTGATCGTCCGCGTCGGTGCCGGCACCGACGTCTCCTTCGACCCCGCCCACCCGCTCACCGTCGACACCGATCCCGCCAACCTCCCCTACGACGCGGCCCGCAGCCTGCTGCGCATGGCCGTGGCGCTCGCCGCGTCCACGGTGTTCGCGATCGCGTACGGCTACGCCGCCGCGCGCAGCCGCCGCCTCGAGCGCGTCCTGATCCCCGCGCTCGACATCCTGCAGTCCGTGCCCGTGCTCGGCTTCCTGTCGATCACCGTCACCGGCTTCATCGCGCTGTTCCCCGGCTCGACCCTCGGCCTCGAGGCGGCCGCCGTGTTCGCGATCTTCACGGCGATGGCGTGGAACATGGCCTTCGCCTTCTACCAGGCCTCGCGCGCGCTCCCCGGCGAACTCGACGAGCTGTCCCGCGACCTGCGCTTCACCCGCTGGATGCGGCTGTGGCGGATCGAGGCGCCGAACGCCGCGATCCCGCTGGTGTGGAACGGCATGATGAGCATGGGCGGCGCGTGGTTCTTCCTCACGGCGTCCGAGGCGATCAGCGTCGTCGGCGAGGACCAGGCGCTGCCGGGCGTCGGCTCGTACGCGGGCGCCGCCGTGCACGACGGCGACCTCGGGAAGATCGGCTGGGCGATCCTCACCATGGTCGTGATGATCGTCGCGGTGAACTTCCTGTTCTGGCGGCCGCTGACCGCGTGGGCCGAGAGGTTCAAGAACGAGCAGGCCGAAGCCGCCGACGCCCAGCGCTCGTTCGTCCTCGACCTGGTCCGCGCGGCGCACTGGCCGCGGTACCTCGGCCGCGCCGGGCGCGCGCTCACCGAGCGGATCGGCCGCGCCGCACGGGTGTTCGGTGTCGACGACCGGCAGCTCGCGCCGCAGGCCGCCCGCCGCCGCGCCGGCGACCTGGTGTTCGGCTTCGCGGTCGCCGCGGCGCTCACCGTCGGACTCGTCAGCCTGCTCGGCTACCTCCACGACCGCACCGGCCTGGGCGTGTTCGGCGAACCGCTGTGGCTCGGCCTGGTGACCCTCACCCGCGTCGTCGCGCTCATCGTCGTCGCGACGCTGCTGTGGGTGCCGGTCGGCGTGTGGATCGGCCTGTCGCCGCGCCGCGCCCGGATCGCCCAGCCGGTCGTGCAGGTGCTCGCGAGCTTCCCGGCGAACTTCCTGTTCCCGGTGGCGCTGTGGGTGTTCGTGCGCACCGGCGTCGGCATCGACGTCGGCGGCATCGCGCTCATGGCCCTCGGCGCGCAGTGGTACATCCTCTTCAACACCATCGCGGGCGCCATGGCCGTACCGACCGACCTGCGCGAGGCGATGGACGACCTCGGCGTGCGCGGATGGCAGCGCTGGCGCCGGTTCCTGATTCCGGCCGTGTTCCCCCACTACGTCACCGGCGGCATCACCGCGTCCGGCGGTGCCTGGAACGCGTCGATCGTCGCCGAGGTCGTCACCTTCGGCGGGACGACGCTCACCGCGACCGGGCTCGGCGCCTACATCGCCGAAGCCACCGGGAACGACGACTTCCCGCGCGTGCTGGCAGGCGTCGCCGTGATGAGCGTGTACGTCGTGCTGCTCAACCGGCTGGTGTGGCGACGGCTGTACCGGCTCGCGACCCGGCGCTACGCGCTCGCCGCCTGACCCCCGAACACTTTTCATCGACAAGGAGATTCATCATGGCTCTGCGTCTGCTCGCACACACCACCCGCGTACGCGCCGCCGAGGCCGCCGCACGCGAGTCCGCCCGGCGTTCCGACGGGACCGGCACCGACCGCCGCTCCCACCCGCGTTCCGACGTCCGCCCCGGCGACGTCCTCCTCAGCACCCGCGACCTGGTCAAGTCCTACGCCGGACCCGACCGCGACCTGCCCGTCCTCGGCGGCGTCGACCTCGACATCCGCGACGGCGAGATCGTCGCGCTCCTCGGCCGCAGCGGCTCCGGCAAGTCCACCCTGCTGCGCCTGCTCGCCGGGCTCATCGCCCCCACCTCCGGCGAGGTCGCCTACCGCGGCACCCCGCTCACCGGCGCCAACCCCGGTACGGCGATGGTGTTCCAGAGCTTCGCGCTGCTGCCGTGGCTCACCGTCCAGCAGAACGTCGAGGCCGGGCTCGAGGCCCGCGGCGTCCCGCGCCGTGAACGGGCCGCGGCCGCGCTCGCCGCGCTCGACCGGGTCGGACTCGACGGCTTCGAGTCCGCGTACCCGAAGGAACTGTCCGGCGGCATGCGGCAGCGCGTCGGCTTCGCCCGGGCCCTCGTCGTGCGCCCCGAAGTCCTGCTCATGGACGAGCCGTTCTCCGCACTCGACGTGCTCACCGGGCAGAACCTGCGCCGCGACCTGATGGAACTGTGGGCGGACGGCGAGTTCCCGACCCGCGCCGCGGTGCTGGTCACCCACAACATCGAGGAGGCCGTGACGATGGCCGACCGCATCGTCGTGCTCGGCTCCCGACCGTACGGCCACATCACCGCCGAGTTCGCCGTGCCGCTCAGCCACCCGCGGCGTCGCGGCACCGCCGACTTCGACGCCGTCGTGGACGCGGTGTACCGGACGATGACCGGCGCTCCGACGGCCGTTGCTCCGGTGCGCCCGGCACCCGCGCCCGGCCTGCGCACCATCGCCAACGCGCCGCTGCCCGCCGCGAGCGTCGACGGCATGGCCGGACTCGCCGACCTCCTCCGCCGCGAGAACGGCGCGGCCGACCTCGCCGACCTGGCCGAACGGCTCGGCCTGGAGAACGACGACCTGCTGCCGCTCGTCGACGGGCTGGACCTGCTGGGCTTCGCTGCGGTCGACGGCGACGACCTGCGCCTGACGCTCGCGGGAGCGGAGTTCGCCGCCGCCGACGTCCGCACGGCCAAAGAGGTGTTCGCGGCGGGCGCGTTCAACGTGCCCCTCGTCCGACTCATCGTGACCAGCCTCCGACACAGCCCCGAAGGCACCCTGCGCGCCGGGTTCTTCCGCGATCTGCTCGCCCACCACTGGACCGGCGAGCAGGCGACGCGGCAGCTGCGGACCGCGACGGACTGGGGGCGCTACGCGGAACTGTACGAGTACGACGCGGACCCGCAGGAGTTCCGGCTCGCCCCGGCGGAGGCCTGAGCGGCCGCCGCTCAGGACGACGAAGACGAGGGCGAAGACGAGGGCGAAGACGAAGCGCCGCGCCCGGAAGACGCCTTCCGGGTGTAGCGCTTCGTCCGGTTCAGCCGCATTCGCCGGTGGACGCGGTCGCTCCGCTCCCAGACGAGAAGGTTCAGCTCCGCGGGGTCGAGCGGCGGGGCGTGGGGGGCCGGGGCCGGCTCGCGGGCGGCCTGCTCGTCCGCCCGGGCCGCCACGGCCCGTTCGGCGCCGACGGTCCGACCCGGCTTCCGGCCCGCGTCGCCTCCCGGCGTCGCACGCGGCACCGGGGCGGGGATCGGGCGCGGTTCGTTCACCACCTGCTCGCGGGCCAGCCGGGCGGCCGTCACCATGTCGCGGTAGGCGGCGAAGACCTGGACCTCGAGGCTGTAGTCCTCGTTGACGAACTCGTAGTCCATCGGCCGCTGGTGCGTCGCCGTCAGCCTGCCGATCTCCACGGCCCATTCCTGGAGTTTCCGGGCGGTTCCCGGCAGTACGAGGAGGCCCGACCGGACCTCGATCGTGGGGCGGAACCGGCGTTGCTTCCAACCGTGCCATTCGCGGTGGCGGCCGTCGAACCACGCGTGGGCCGCCTCGGGTGTCGACGGCAGGCCGTGGGCGCGCAGTGTCACGCCGCCTTCCGACGGGCGTCCGGTCAGCGGCAGCATCCGCCGCAACTCCCGTGCCGCGCGGTCGCCGAACGGGGCCGTGTCGCCCGGCGCGATCACGATCGGAAGCGAAGGCTCGGCATCGAACGGGTTCGCGTCCAGAAACGGACGGTCCACGACCACAATGGTGTTCGGCCGCCGCTGGTACGCCATGCCCCACAAGAGCCGTCCGAGCAAACGCGCCCCAGCCGTATGTGTCACGACGTGCCACGTCTCGTGGAAGCGGTTCACCGCGAACCGCTCGGTTGTGCCGGGCCGCAGCCCCAACACCGTGTAGTCGCGCCCGTCGAGCCGCACCGTGCGCCGGTGCAGCCGCACCGCGCCGTCGTCGTGTCCGCTGATGCCTTGTCTCCTCATCGACTGATGACCGTCCGTCATGTCCGTTGTGCGACAAGGGTTCAGCCTTCGATACACAGCTGTCATCTGTTTTTCGCACAGGATTTCGCTCAGGACGCGATGCGGCTTCGCACGGATCACCCGAACGGCTGTATCGTCGGGCGGTCGAGATTCTCGACCGCACCGGTTTCGGACCGTCCCATCGCCGTGCCCCCGTCCAATGGCAAGCCCTTGTGAGTGACCTGCGGTTCACCCACTCAGGGGTTGTTCCGCCGTTCGGGATACGCGGAGCGGATTTTCCGCCAAGATAGGGCGCCGTACGAGGGGGGCATCCGGCGCGCAGGGAACGCTCCGAACTCCGGTCCGGCGCGCGTCGATTCGCTCCGGCTCGGGCACGGATCGGCGTCCGTTGTCAGGACCAGGCATGGGAAGTGAGGCAGTACCACTTCATGAAGATCATGGGTGTACCCCTGGCCTGGGCCGTCGTCGGCCTGGTCGAACTGGTCTTGCTGATGTCGCTCGTCGGCTACCTGGTGATGCGCAACAAGCGCGACGCCAACGGGTTGTCCACCGACGACACCTGGGAGCGCGATCAGGACCGCCGCCGGCGCAAGGAGCTCTGGTACGGCGTCGCGTCGTACACGCTGCTCTTCTGCTGTGCCGCCGTCGCCGCCGCGCTCTCCTTCCGCGGCCTCATGGGCTTCGGCCGTGAGAACCTCGGCCTGACCGACGGCTGGGAGTACCTCGTGCCGCTCGGCCTCGACGGCGCGGCCATGTTCTGCTCCGTCCTCGCCGTGCGCGAGGCCAGCCACGGTGACGCGGCCCTCGGCTCCCGCATCCTCGTCTGGACGTTCGCCGGTGCCTCGGCGTGGTTCAACTGGGTGCACGCGCCTCGCGGCATGGGCCACGCCGGCGCCCCGCAGTTCTTCGCCGGCATGTCGCTCTCGGCGGCGGTGCTGTTCGACCGCGCGCTGAAGCAGACCCGCCGGGCCGCGCTGCGCGAGCAGGGCCTCGTGCCGCGTCCGCTGCCGCAGATCCGCATCGTCCGCTGGCTGCGAGCGCCTCGTGAGACGTACGCGGCCTGGTCGCTCATGCTGCTGGAGAACGTCCGCACGCTGGACGAGGCCGTCGAGGAGGTCCGCGAGGACCGCCGCGCCAAGCTCGACAACCGCGAGCGCCGCCGCCTGCAGAGCCGCCGCGAGCGCGCGCAGCTCAAGGCCATCAGCCGCGGCGACGGCCGCCACTGGGGCCGTGGCCCCCGCCAGGAGATCGCTGCGCTGCCGGGAGGTGGGGGCTCCGAAGCTGTTTCGGAGCCGGCCATAGCTGAGAATGCGACTTCCGGCCCCGGCACCCACAGCACGAGCCGTCCTGCCCTTCCCGCGGCGTCCGAGGGCACTATCGACCTCACCGCCGAAGACGACACCATGACGCTCCCGCGCCTCGACTCGCTGGAGCGCAAACTGAAGGACCTGGAACGCCAGTTCGGCTGACGTTCCCCCGGTTCCGCCCGCAGGGCGCCGCCTCCCGCAAGGGAGCGCGGCGCCCTGCGGCGTTTCTGACGTGGGGCCCGGTGCTGATGGGCTAAGGCCGCGCCGACGAGGCGTGGGCCCCGCGACGGGCTGACCGCGCATGCCGTGATGAAGCTTTGGGGGCACCGCGGGTCGCGACGCCCGCAACTCCCGTGAGGCGCACGTGTACGCGCGGCTCACTACAGACGCGTTCGCCGCCCAGCGGTGAACTGTGCACACGGTCACGGCGCTTCGCGCGTGAGGCGCAGGGTGGGGCGGCGCCGCGCGCGGGGGCGTTGGACGGCCGGTTCTACGCCGTCTGCGCGGAGCGCGCTGCCGCCGACGATGGCGTCGGGCGCGGCGACCAGGTCCCGCGTGGTGCCGGCCAGGCGCGACTTCGCGTGGTTGGGAACGCACGCCGACGGCACGTCGATCGGTCGCGCGGCGGTGGCTCCAGGCACACGGCGCGGCGTCCGACTCTCCGTCAGCCGCGTCAGAGCCACGTCGGCCCCGTCAGCTTCGTCGGGAACCGGCGTGACTTGTCCCCGTCGGACTCGCGATCCGTCGTCAGTTCAGGGTGCCGTCCGGGCGGACGGTGTAGCGGCTCACCACCGGTGGGGAGTTCGGGATGGTCGCCGTCCGGAGGATCGCGCCCGGTTCGACGGTCCACTTTGTGGCGGTGGCGGCCGGGTCGACCGGGACGGCCTTGACGCCCAGCGGGGCCGGGGTGCCGCCGTCGAAGCGGAAGAACTCGACGAACTGGGTCGGCGCGCCGCCCGCGCCCGGGGTGCGGGTCAGGACGACGACGGCGGCCGGTTCGCCGTGGAAGGTGGCCGGGAGGACCTCGGCGAGGTCCACGCGGTCGGCGCCGACGGTCGCGGTGCCGCCGACGAGGGTGACGGAGGCGCCGCCCGCGGTCGGGTCCGCGTAGGTGCGGTTGGCCCAGTCGGCGGTGCCGGTGGCGGCCGCCGGGGCGAGGGCGCCGAGCGGGTCGGCGGGGGCCCCGGACACGCCCGTCTTCGGGCGCGGCGACGCGTCGTCGTCGCCGCCCTGGAACGCCGCGATGGCGAGCGCGACGACGGCGGTGACGATCACGAACACGATGAGCTGGTGGACGAGCACCCGCCGGCGCCGGGCCTGCGCGGACGTCGGCCGCGTGCTGCCGCCCCGCGAGCGCGGGACGTGCCCTGCCGGGGGACGACCCTTGTTGGGGTGCCGGGAGTTCGCGCCGCCGTGCCCGTGGTCGCGGGTGTCCCGCCCGTGGGACGCGTCGCGGCCCGCGCCGTCCCGGGTCCCGGCGTCGCGGCCGTGCCCCTCACGGGAGTTGTGCGCGTCACGTGCCGCCGCACCCTCGGGCCCGCCGTCGCGGCCGACCTTCAGCCGCCCGTTGCTGTCCCGTACCGACGCGTCGCCCGACGACAGCAACCCGCCTGCCTTCGCGGCCGCGTTGGCCGATCCCACCCGTCGCCCCCCACCGCCCATATTCGAGAGCGCTTCGCGCTCGCCCCCCATTTGTGCGTTGCCGGTGCGCACGGGGCCGGAGCGCGGCCCCGGGTCCGCGCCGGGTTCGGCGGACTGGCGGCGGGCCAGGACGGCGAGCCGGTCGCGGACCTCCTCCGCGCTGGGCCGCATGAGCGGGTCCTTGGCGAGGCAGGCCGAGATCAGCGGCACCGCGGGCGCGGGCACGCCTTCGAGGTCGGGCTCCTCGTGGACGACGCGGTACAGCAGCGCGTCCACGGGCCCGGACCCGAACGGCGAGCTGCCGCGCCCCGCGTACGCGAGCGTCACCCCGAGGGCGAAAACGTCGGTCGCCGGCGTCACCGGTTGCCCGCGCACCTGTTCGGGCGCGAGGAAGCCGGGGGAGCCGACCGCGGTGCCGGTGTGCGTGAGCGTCCCGGCGCCGTCGGCGTACGCGATGCCGAAGTCGATGATCTGCGGCCCGTCGGGCGACAGAAGGATGTTGGACGGCTTCACGTCGCGGTGCACAACACCCGCCGCGTGCACCGACACCAGCCCGTCCGCGACCGCGGAGCCGACGCGCGCCAGCTCGGCGCAGCTGAGCGGCCCGCGTTCGCCGACCCGCCGCTGCAGGGACGGGCCGGGCACGTACGCCGTGGCCAGCCACGGCCGCGCCGCCTCCGGGTCCGCGTCGACCAGCGGCGCCGTACGGTTGCCGCGCACACGCGCCGCCGCGGCCACCTCGCGGGCGAACCGGGAGCGGAACTCGGGGTTGTTGGCGAGCTCGGGCCGGATCAGCTTGAGCGCGACCTTGCGCCCGTGCCGGTCGGTGCCGAGGTACACGACGCCCATGCCGCCCGCGCCGAGCCTGCGCAGCAGCCGGTACGAGCCGACGACGCGCGGGTCCTGCCGCCGCAGCCGCACCATCGTCATCGAGGGCGTTCTCCTAGTACCTGGTTCGTTCCGGTCCGGCCCGGGCCGGACCGGTCGTGCCGGGGCGCGCGGGACCGACCGGGCTGATCAGTCGTCCGTGACACACGTTAGAGGACTGGTGCCGATTCAAGCGGTAATGCACGCCGGAGGGCGGCGGGGCGGCAAAACCGGGTGACATCGTACGGCCGCGCGGCCCACCCTTGTGGGCGATCCCGCCTCCCCCGGACGAAGGGCCCCTTCGTGCAGTCTCCCGTGACCGTCACCCCCGCCGCGCTGCCCGACGTGCTGCTTCATGTCGCCGTCGTCAGGCCGGTGTTCGTGTGGGGCGCGCCGGGGATCGGGAAGTCGTCGATGGTGCGCCGGTTCGCGGACGGCCTGGGCCTGGAGTGCGTGTCCCTGCTCGGCACCCAGTTGGCGCCGGAGGACCTCATCGGCGTGCCGCAGATCGTGGACGGGCGCAGCCGGTTCTGCCCGCCGGAGTCGATCGCCCGCGACACGCCGTACTGCCTCTTCCTCGACGAGCTCAACGCCGCGTCGCCGGACGTCCAGAAGGCCTTCTACTCGCTCATCCTGGACCGCCGCATCGGGTCGTACGAACTCCCGGCCGGCTCGGTCGTGATCGGCGCGGGCAACCGGGCCACCGACAACGCGCTGGCCCGCCCCATGTCGTCGGCGCTCGCGAACCGCCTGGTGCACGTCCACCTGCGCGCGTCCGCCGCCGACTGGCTGACGTGGGCGGTGCACGCGGGCATCCACCCGTGGATCGTCGAGTACCTCACGCAGCGCCCCGACCACCTGTGGAGCGCGCCGCCGAAGACCGAGGAGCCGTTCTCGACGCCGCGCAGCTGGCACATGCTGTCCGACACGCTTCACTCGTACGGAGACACCGTGCGGGGGGAGCGCGGCGTCGGCGTCGTCGAACTCCTGGTGTACGGGACGCTCACGCCCGCGCACGCCTCCGGCTTCCTCGCCTACATGAAGACCGTCCGCAACGCCTACGGCCTGGACGCCATCCTCAAGGGCGACGCCCGCTGGCCCGCCGCGCCCGCCGACCGCGACCTGCTGTACTTCCTCGCCGAGACGTTCCGCGCCCGGCTGGCCAAGGAACTGCCCGCCGACAAGCGCCACGCGTCGCCCGCCGTACGCCAGTTCGCGTTCCGCGCGAAGAGCCTGCTGGTCGAGTTGGCCGAGGTCTCGCTGGAGATCGCCCAGTTGGTCATCGCGAACGACGAGGACGGAAACCCGCAGCTGCCCGGCTGGTTCCTCGTCGACGCCGCCCGCGACATGCCGCGCCTGGTCGCCGCCCGGCACGGCGGCTGAGCCGGAACCGAGCCGAAGCTGAGCTGAAAGGGGGCAGCCAGATGGCGGACAAGCACAAGAAGGCCGCGGAACAGGCGGCGCGGCGCGACAAGATGCGCGCCAACGGGTGGGAGATCCTGCGGGGCAGCACCGTGATGCGGGCGCTGGCCGGCGTGCAGACGCCGGGCGCGTACGTTTCGGCGTCCTCCGAGTCGGCCTGGGCCGCCGAGCCGCTCACCACGGGCTGGGCGCAGGTCTCCTCGCAGGGCGGCTTCCGCGTCGACCCGTACCGTGACGGCGAACCCGCCGAATGGGCCTGGGTCTTCACCCATCTGCTCCTGCACCTGGGGCTCGGGCACGCGTCCGAGGAGCGGCTGCGCGAGGCCGGGGTCGACCCTGGGCGGCCGCTGCCGGAGGCGTACGCGGTGGCGTGCTGCGTCGCGGTGGAGCGGTTCGCGCAGGGGATCAGGGTGGGGCGGCCGCTCACCCATCCGCCGTCGCTCCCGGAGGGCGACGAGCTGAGCCTGGCGCGCCGTTGGGCCGACGAGGGCGTGCCGCCGGACCTGCGCGGCATCGGGGCGAACGGCAACGCGCCGTGCTTCGCCGTGCTCCCCGCGCCGCCCGACTGGGACCCGGCCAAGCGCTGGGAGGTGGACTGGCCCGTCATGTTCGGGCGCGGGCTCGCCGAGGCCGCGAGCGAGGCGATGGCCACGGCCGCCTCGAAGGCCGGCGGCGTCCGGCGCAAGGCCGTGCGCGGCCCGTGGGACCGGGCGCTGGACTGGTTCGTGTCGTCGTACCCGCTGCTGGGCGCGCTCGCCGCGGGCCTGACCGTGGTCGCGGACGCCGAGACCGCGCAGGCGTGGGACATCTCCGTCGCGGCGGTCAGCCCGCGCGCCGCCGAGATCTACGTCAACCCGAACGCCCGGCTGACCATGCAGGAATGGCGGTTCGTCCTCGCCCACGAGATGCTGCACGCCGCACTCGGGCACGACCGGCGCCTGGACGGCCGCGACCCGGAACTGTTCAACATCGCGTGCGACTTCGTCATCAACGACTGGCTGGTCCAGATGGGTGTCGGCCACATGCCCGAGGGACTGCTGTACGACCCGCAGCTGAGCGGGCTGTCGGCGGAGGCCGTCTACGACACGCTGATCACCGACCTGCGCCGGGCGCGGAAGCTGGAGACCGTCGCGGGGCGCACGCACGGCGGCAAGACCGGCGACGTGCTGGGGGACTGGCTGTGCGACCCGCAGTCGGCCGACCGGCGCGCCACCCGGGCGGAGAACCGCAAGGCGCGCAAGGCCGGGCCGCCGCCGACCGCCCCGTGGGAGCGAACGGACGGGCCGCAGCCGGGGAGGTTCGTCGACCTGGACGCGTTCTACCGGCGCGCGCTGTCGACCGGCCTCGCGTACCACGACCACGACGCGTCCCGCGGACTGCTGCCGGCCGGGCTGATCGAGGAGATCCGCGCGCTGGAGCACCCGCCGCTCGCGTGGGACGCCAAGCTGGCGCGCTGGTTCGACGAGCACGTGCGCTCACCGGAGCCGCGCCGCTCGTACGTGCGGGCGTCGCGCCGCCAGGCGGCGTCCCCGGACATCCCGCGCCCCGGCCGGTACGTGCCCGAAGAGCTCGCCGCGCAGTGCACGTTCGGCGTCGTGCTGGACACCTCGGGGTCGATGGACCGCGAACTGCTCGGCAAGGCGCTCGGCGCCATCGCCTCCTATGCGAGCGCGCGCGACGTGCCGCGGGCCCGCGTGGTGTTCTGCGACGCGGTCGCCTACGACGCCGGCTACCTGCCGGTGGAGGAGATCGCCGGTACGGTGCGGGTGCGCGGGCGCGGCGGCACGGTGCTGCAGCCGGGCGTCGATCTCCTGCAGCGTGCCCCGGACTTCCCGCAGGACGGTCCGATCCTCGTTATTACCGACGGGTATTGCGACCGGGTCGTGGTGCGTCGCGAACACGCTTTCCTGGTACCGCGAGGCGCCCGACTGCCGTTCCGTCCGAGGGGACCCGTCTTCACCGTCGTGTGACCGGTACCCTTGCCCGATCATCGGCCGACGCCGAAGCAGGCGAACACGGCGCACACCCCGGTGAACGGGAGGAAAGCGGGAGGATGGGGGCGTGACCGACCGTCAGCGGGTCGTCCAGCGGCTCACGGAGACCTTCGCGTGGGCGGACACGCCGGTCGGCGTCTTCGCCGACCTGTCCGGCTGGTGGCGTGACCCGGAACTGCTCGGGCTGCTCGGCCCGGCGCTCGCCGACCTGCACAGCGCGCGGAAGCCCACGGTGGTGGCCGGCATCGAGACGCGCGGCCTGGTGCTCGGCCCGCTCACCGCGCTCGCCCTCGGCGTCGGCTTCGTCGAGGTGCGCAAGGCGTACCGGATCGCGGGCGAGGCCCAACGCGACGCCGACGACCCGATGCTGCGCGCGGAAACGCCGCCCGAGTACCAGGACGGCGGGCTCACACTGATGGCGCCGCGGCGGCTGTTCACCCCGGACGACCGGGTGCTGCTCGTCGACGAATGGATCGAATCCGGCGCGCAGGCGCACGCTGTGCGGCGCATGGTCGCCGAGGCCGGCGCGCAGTGGGCCGGCGTCGCGGTGATCGTCGACGCGACCGAGCCGCGGGTCCGCGAGCACCTGGACGTGCGCGGACTGGTCGGCGAGGACGACCTGCCGGCCTGACCGGCCACCCCCTGGCCGGCCCGGCCGCGCTGGTGCGTCTACGCGGACGGCTCCCCCCGGAACCCCCGTGTCCCCCTCGTCACGCGGCCGCCCGCCCGGGACCGTCCCGGTCGTGCCGCCGCGCGTTGTCGCCGCCTGACTCCCCTCAGGCGGCGTGCTCGCGTTCCCGCAACAGTGCGGCGCGCTCCGTCTCACCCATCCCCGCCCAGACGCCGCGCCGCTCGGGCACCGTCAGCGCGTGGTCCAGGCACAGCCGCCGCACCGGGCAGCTGATGCATATCTTCTTCGCGATCCGCTCCCGCGCCCGCCGCTCGCCTGGCCGCTCCTGGTCGTCCCCGAAGAACAACCCGGCGTCCATCCCCCGGCACGACGCGTCTTCCTGCCACCCGTACCGCGGCGGTGTCGGAATGGCGATCCGTGTGGTCCCCATCGCCCCGTTCTCCTCCTGCTCGACCGGCACTCCCCGAACCGGATCCTGTCCGTGAGGCCTGTGCCGTACGGCCTCATGTCTGTATCCGACGCACGCGTCCTCGTATTGGTTTCCGAGCGGCAGGAGTTTTCGTACGGGAGGATGAGGAGCCTTCCGGCGTGTCATCCGCGCTGATGATGTGCGGCGCCCACGCGCCCCGTCGCTCGCACGGCCGCACGTGCGGTCGTACAAGAACATCAACAGGTCCGTCACAAGACCCCGCGGACGCCGCACCTCGCACCTCTCACGCGGCGGCGTTGGATACGGTGGCCGGGCGAACGGCCGGGGGAACCCGGCGATGGGCGGCAACAGGAGGCGCAAGTGGGCAGGCAGAGGCGACGGATTCCTTCGGCGGTGCCGGTGGCGCTGTCCGTCGTGGTCGCGGTGGCACTCTCCGGGTGCAGCGACAGCGGTGGCGGCGACAAGAAGGACGAGTCGCAGCAGACCGCCTCCGACTTCCTGGCCGCCTGGCAGGCGGGCGACACCGCCAAGGCCTCCGGGCTGACCGACGACCCGACCAAGGCCAAGGCCGGCCTGGACGCCGCGGCCGCCCAGATCCAGCTGCGCGGCGCCGAGTACACGGCCAAGGGCTACACCAAGGCCGACGGCGACAAGCCGGGCAGCCTCGCGTACCACTCCAAGATCACCGTGCAGGGCATCCCGACGCCGGTCGAGTTCGACTCGGCCGTCCCGGTGCTCAAGCGCGACGGCAAGACGCTCGTGCACTGGCAGTCGACGATCGTGCACCCCGCGTACGTCGACGGGGCGAAGTTCACGAACAGCCGCAAGTCGTTCGACCGGGCCTCGATCCTCGACCGCAACGGCCAGCCGCTCGTCGGCGCCCAGCCGGTCGTCGTCATCGAGATCTGGCCGTCGAAGATGACCAACCCGGACGCGGTCTACGCGGCTCTGCGCGACCCGGTGTTCGGCGGCGTCGACGTCGACAAGCTCAAGGCCCGCGTCGCGGCGTCCCCGCCGGACAACGCGGTCTCCGTGGTCACGCTGCGCAAGGCCGTCTTCGAGAGCCAGGCCCAGCCCAAGCTGCGCAACCTGTCGGGCATCAAGCTCACCGACTCCACCCGGCAGATCGCCGCGGACGCCGGGCAGCAGCTCATCGGCACGGTCGGCGAGGCCACCAAGGAGATCCTGGCCAAGAAGGGCTACGAGAACGCGGGCCCGGGCGACCAGGTCGGCACCTCCGGACTCCAGGCCCGCTACCAGTCGACGCTCGCCGGCGTCGCGAACGCCAAGGTCACCATCAAGCCGCCGACCGGCAACGAGGTCGTGCTCGCCGAGGTCCAGGGCAAGCAGGGCACGCCCGTGAAGACCACGATCGACCCGAAGATGCAGTCGCAGGCCGAGAAGTCGGTCAAGATCAGCAACGACAAGAACGCCGCGATCGTCGCCCTCGACGCCACCACCGGCGAGATCCTGGCTGCCGCGAACAACCCGCCGAACGGCTCGAACCGGGCCTTCGAGGGCCAGTACGCGCCGGGCTCGACGTTCAAGACCGTCACCTCCGCCGCCCTCCTGCAGGCCGGCATGAAGATCGGCGACCCGGCCGAGTGCTCGGAGACGCTGGTCGTCAACGGGCAGACGTTCAAGAACTACGACGGCCTCAAGCCGATCGCCAACGCGACGTTCCAGCAGGACTTCATGCAGTCCTGCAACACCGGCTTCATCAGCCAGCGCGACAAGCTCAAGGACGACACGCTCAACAAGACGGCGAGCGACCTGTTCGGCATCGGCCAGCAGTGGGACGTCGGCGCGTCCACGTTCGACGGCTCGGTCCCGCCGGCCAACAGCCCGAACGACAAGGCCGCGTCGATGATCGGCCAGGGCCGCGTCGTGGCCAGCCCGCTGGTGATGGCGTCGGTCGCGGCGTCCGTCGACTCCGGCACCTTCAACCAGCCGATCCTGGTCAGCGACCCCGCCCTCAAGCGCCTGCCCAGCAAGGGCCTGCCGCCCGAGGTCGCGAACCAGCTCAAGAGCCTGATGCAGAGCGTCGCGACAGGCGGCACCGCCGCCCCGTCCCTCGCCGGCATCCCCGGCACCGTCGGCGCCAAGACCGGCACCGCCGAGTTCAGCGAGAACGGCCAGACGCTCACCAACGGCTGGATGATCGCCTTCAAGAACAACATCGCGATCGCCGTCCTCGTCGAGCACGGCGAATCGGGCGGCAAGGCGGCCGGCCCGATCGTGGCCGACTTCTTCCGCAACATCCCGTAACACGTAGCCCGACCCGACGGCCCCCGGTGCACCCACCGGGGGCCGTCGGCGTTGTCGAGGCGCAAGGCGGCGCAGCCGACCCGGCGAGCGAACGGCGGCGAAGCCGACGTGAGGCGCGGCCGGTGGCGACGCCGGCGGGGGAGATGTGGCGGCTGGTTGCGAAGCCGGCGTGCTGGGCGAACAGCGGTGTGGCTTGGGGCCACCGGCGAGGCGCGTGGCGGGCTGGCGGCCTAACCGGCCTGGCGAGTGGCAGCCGGCGAAGACCGCTGAGCCACCGCCCACCGCCTGCCGAGCCACCGCTCGCCGCCTGCCGAACCGCCGCTCGCCGCGCGGCGCGCACGTCAGAGCGCCGCCGCCCGGCCGGGAACCAGGGTCGGTGACCGGGGTACGTTGTGAGCCTTGGTGCCGCGACCTGTTCCAGAGCGCTGTGCGTGTCAGGGAGCCGCAGCCCCGCGAGGAACCGTCAGTGACCGGGGTAGGCGTTGTGGGCTTTCGCCGCCGCGGCCTGTTCCAGGGCGGTGCGTAGGAAGGCGGCCGCGTCGGCGCTTTCCGAAGGGTCGTTCGACAGCAGGGGGCCGAGCAGCTCGTTCACCGCGGCGGCAGGTGGGCCGACGCCGGCGAGTTCCGCGAGCGACTGGGCCGAGACCGCGAGGTCGGGGCCCTCGCCGCGGCGGGCGAGGCGGTAGCGGCGGAAGAGGCCCGCACGGTCGGGGAGGTAGGCGCCGTTCAGCTCGCGGGCCAGGCGGACCGCGGTCTCGGACGGCATCTCGCCGGGCCAGTCGCGCAGTTCGACACGCCGCCCGGTGAGGCCGGCGCGCGGGGCGGGTTCGGGAGCGGCGTCGGCCTGCTGCGCGACGGCACTGTCCAGCAGCCGGTCCACGAGCAGCGGGCCGAGCCGTTCGGGCGGCAACGACGTGGCGTGGATCGGCGGATGACGCTGCATCAGCTCGAACCAGCGGGTGCCGACGACCCGAAGGATGCCGTGGTACGTCGGCCGCCAGGGGTCGTCAGGCGGACCGAGCGGAGGCGGCACGGCGGGCGGGTCGGCCTCGGGAGTGGGCGGCGCGGCGTCGTCCGGCACCACGACGGCGGCCGTGATCTCGCCGGCTCCGTGCTCATGCCCGTTCGCGTGGCCGAGGCCGTGGCCGTTGAGCAGGCCGGGAAGGCGTTCCTCGGCGGGGCTGCCGCCGTTGGCGGCCCGAACCGCCGTGCGGCGCACCCAGCGGGCCCGCAGCCGGGTCGCCGCAGCGCGTTCGCCGGGGTCGGGGGAGCGCAGGAGCTGGTGCAGCTCGATCTCGACGTCGGGGTCGCCCACGTCCACCAGCGCCTCGACCGCCGCGCGACGCCGTGGCCCGGGCGTGGCCGCGAAGGCCCGTACCCACATCACCACCGCAGGAGCCGCACTGCCGGCAGCCGTGCGCACAAGGTCGGGGAAGAGCCCCGGATCGGCGACCGACAGAGCGTCCACCAGTGTCACCGACAGCCGAGGGCGCAGCTGCTCGGGCACTTCGACGCACACCAGGACGGCCAGCAAATCCGCGCGTGTGGTGGCGGCCGGATGAGCGGTGGCCAGGTCGAGCAGGCGCTCGGCAACCTCGGGTGCGAGTGGCTCGCACGCGTCGATCACGCTTACAACCTCCCGGGCCCGACGACGTCCGGCCCGACGCGACCGCCGCCGGATCGTCGTCTCCATGGTGGTCCCTGCCACCCCCGATCGGCCAGACCCGGGATCCGGACCAACCCGTTCACTTGACGGGCGCGACGCACCCCGAGCGACCCGGGGGCCGGAGCAACGCCCGTGTGGCGCAAGGGCTGACGTACGGCCGATCAGCCCAGCGGGGGAGCGCGGCAGGGGCGCGGGCGGAGGCGTGCCGGCCGGGCGTGTCGTGGCCGGAATCCGCCCGCGGGAGCACACCGCAGCGCACGGCCGCAGGACGCGGACCCCACGCGCCGGGCGCGGGCCGACAAGCCGTGCGACCGACCCCGCAACCTGCGGTGATCCGTGTCAGCAGCCCCGAGCCGCCCCCGGCCGGCGCGGCCGACACCGGCTCCCACTCGCCATCCGGTGCCGTAGCGAGCCGGGGGTTTCCCGCCTCGCACCGCAGTTCACCCGCAGACGCCCCGAGTACCGGCGCACGGCCAGACGCACCGTGCCTCGTGCGCCCCATTCGCCACCGTGGACACAGGGGCCGTCGGCTGCGACGGTGGTCCCGCCATGCCTCCGCGCCGCCGCCGACCGTGACGGGTGTCACCTCGGTGGCGGCTCAAGAGGGACGGCTCCGTTGTCGATAAGTGTCCAAAGCCTCCGGGCACATCCGCCACGACCGAACGGAGAACCAATGTCCAACAACGTGACCCTGGTCGCCCGCGTCCCCGTCCTGCGCTCGACCGACGCCGAGCGCCCCGTCGAGCTCCGCTTCGGCCCCCACACCGACGCCGAGGGCCGTCCCACCGAGGAGTGGACCGTCGAGCGCCTCACCCTCGCCCAGGCCGCCCACCTGGTCGAGGACCTCGCCGCCATGCTCGGCCTCCCCGCCGAGTCGCTCCCCGACCTGCGCGTCGTGTCCTGACCCGCACCACCCCCACACCGGGCCCGGCGGACACCCGCCGGGCCCGCACCGCGCAACCGCCTTGCGCCACACGGGTGGTTGGGATGACCGGGCCCACGGAGATCCGCGGGGATCACGGCACCCCCGTTCCACAATGTGCCGGTGACCAGCACCAAGAGCGGCGCCGGCACGACCCGGCGAAGCGCGCACGGGACCGGCCGCCCCGCCATCAGCGACCCGACCGAGGCCCGCGTCCCGGGCCCGGCCCCGGAACCGGCCGAAGAGTCCTTCCCGGCCCCGCCGGAACTCCGCAGCACCCCGGAGCTGGCCCGCCCCCACCGCCGCGCCCGCCCACCCCGCGTCCGCCTCCGCCTCCCGGACGGCCAACAGCTCGACGTGACGCTGGTCAGCTGGCACCAATACCGCGACGGCACCTGGCGCGCCCGCGTCAGCTGGCCGGTCTGGGGCGCCGTGGCCCACGCGGGCGAGGTCCAGACGCGCACCTGCGCCCAGGAGGCCTTCGTCCCGGCCCGCATGCTGACGCCCTTGCCGGGCGAGGACTACCGGGCGGTCAGGCAACACCGCCCGAGGATCGCCGTCCCCCGCCGCCCCTAGGCCGTGTCTGATGAATGTGATCGTCGTTTGATGTGATGTGGGTGTTCGTGGTGGCCTGACCGATGGCCAGTGGGCGTTGATAGAGCCGTTCCTGCCGGACCGCACGCCGCAGCGCGGTGGTCA
>NZ_JASAOI010000107.1 GCF_029953285.1 Yinghuangia seranimata
GGCAGTGCGGCCTTCTCCTCGCCGACGAAGGTGAACTTCTCGTTCTCCCCGTCGCCCTCGGTGCCGACCACCACGATCGAGCCCGGGCGCAGCTCCGCGTACAGGATCTTCTCGGACAGCGTGTCCTCGATCTCCCGCTGGATCGTGCGCCGCAGCGGACGCGCGCCCAGCAGCGGGTCGTAGCCCTTCTTCGCCAGCAGCTTCTTGGCCTCCGACGTGAGCTCGATGCCCATGTCCCGGTCCTTCAGCCGCTCGTCCACCTTCGCGATCATCAGGTCGACGATCTGGATGATGTCGTCCTCGGACAGCTGGTGGAACACGATCGTGTCGTCGACACGGTTGAGGAACTCCGGCCGGAAGTGCTGCTTGAGCTCCTCGTTGACCTTCGCCTTCATCCGGTCGTACCCGGTCTTCACATCCGACGAGCCCGTGAACCCGAGGCCGAAGCCCTTCGAGATGTCCCGGGTGCCCAGGTTCGTCGTCATGATGATGACGGTGTTCTTGAAGTCCACCACCCGGCCCTGCGAGTCGGTCAGGCGACCGTCCTCCAGGATCTGCAGCAGCGAGTTGAAGATGTCCGGGTGCGCCTTCTCGACCTCGTCGAACAGCACCACCGAGAACGGCTTGCGCCGCACCTTCTCGGTCAGCTGGCCGCCCTCCTCGTACCCGACGTAGCCGGGAGGCGAGCCGAACAACCGCGAGACGGTGTGCTTCTCGGAGAACTCCGACATGTCCAGCTGGATCAGCGCGTCCTCGTCCCCGAACAGGAACTCGGCAAGCGTCTTGGACAGCTCGGTCTTACCCACACCCGACGGGCCGGCGAAGATGAACGAGCCACCGGGGCGCTTGGGGTCCTTCAGACCCGCACGCGTACGACGGATCGCCTGCGACAGCGCCTTGATGGCGTCCTTCTGCCCGATGACGCGCTTGTGGAGCTCGTCCTCCATGCGCAGCAGCCGCGCGGACTCCTCCTCGGTCAGCTTGAACACCGGGATGCCCGTCGCGGTGGACAGGACCTCGGCGATCAGCTCCTCGTCGACCTCCGCGACGACGTCCATGTCGCCGGCCTTCCACTCCTTCTCGCGCTTGGCCTTGTCCGCGAGGAGCGTCTTCTCCTTGTCGCGCAGCGCGGCCGCCTTCTCGAAGTCCTGCGCGTCGATCGCGGACTCCTTCTCACGGCGCACGTTCGCGATCTTCTCGTCGAACTCCCGCAGGTCCGGCGGCGCGGTCATCCGACGGATCCGCATCCGCGACCCGGCCTCGTCGATCAGGTCGATCGCCTTGTCCGGCAGGAACCGGTCCGAGATGTACCGGTCGGCCAGGGTGGCGGCGGCGACCAGCGCGGCGTCGGTGATCGAGACGCGGTGGTGCGCCTCGTACCGGTCGCGCAGGCCCTTGAGGATCTCGATGGTGTGCGACAGCGACGGCTCCGCGACCTGGATCGGCTGGAAGCGGCGCTCGAGCGCGGCGTCCTTCTCCAGGTGCTTGCGGTACTCGTCGAGGGTGGTGGCGCCGATGGTCTGCAGCTCACCACGCGCCAGCATCGGCTTGAGGATGCTCGCCGCGTCGATCGCGCCCTCCGCCGCGCCCGCACCCACCAGGGTGTGGAGCTCGTCGATGAACAGGATGATGTCGCCGCGCGTGCGGATCTCCTTCAGCACCTTCTTCAGGCGCTCCTCGAAGTCACCGCGGTACCGCGAACCCGCCACCAGCGCGCCCAGGTCAAGCGTGTACAGCTGCTTGTCCTTCAGCGTCTCCGGCACCTCGCCCTTGACGATCGCCTGCGCCAGGCCCTCGACCACGGCCGTCTTGCCGACACCGGGCTCACCGATCAGGACCGGGTTGTTCTTGGTCCGGCGGGACAGCACCTGCATGACCCGCTCGATCTCCTTCTCACGCCCGATCACCGGGTCCAGCTTGCCCTCACGGGCAGCCTGCGTGAGATTGCGCCCGAACTGGTCCAGCACCAGCGAGGTCGACGGAGTGCCCTCCTGCCCCGACCCGCCCGGCGCGGCCTTCTCGCCCGCCGAGTACCCGGACAGCAGCTGGATGACCTGCTGCCGCACCCGGTTCAGGTCCGCACCCAGCTTCACCAGGACCTGGGCCGCGACGCCCTCGCCCTCGCGGATGAGGCCGAGCAGGATGTGCTCGGTGCCGATGTAGTTGTGCCCCAGCTGGAGCGCCTCACGGAGCGAAAGCTCCAGGACCTTCTTGGCACGGGGCGTGAAGGGGATGTGACCGGACGGCGCCTGCTGGCCCTGCCCGATGATCTCCTCCACCTGCTGGCGGACCGCCTCGAGCGAGATCCCGAGGCTCTCGAGCGCCTTCGCGGCCACGCCCTCACCCTCGTGGATGAGGCCGAGGAGGATGTGCTCTGTCCCGATGTAGTTGTGGTTGAGCATCCTGGCCTCCTCCTGAGCCAGGACGACAACCCGCCGCGCGCGGTCGGTGAACCTCTCGAACAT
>NZ_JASAOI010000109.1 GCF_029953285.1 Yinghuangia seranimata
CTACGCCTGCGAGGTGAGCTGTCGGATTCGGGCTGGAGTTGCCCGGCCGTCCCGCGAAACCGGTGTGCTGACACGGTTTCGGGCACGGCTTCACCCCAAGCCGGACCCGGCAAGGCCGGACCGGCGGAACTGCACCTGGTTCCCCCGCTTCTGCCGTGGCTGCTTTCTCAGCTGTCCCGTCCCGGCCGGCGGCAGAACTAGGCGTTCCGGTGGGAGGGGTCGGTGTGGGGACCGACGCGGAGCACGTTAGGCAGACCGCTCGCGAGATCACAAGCGACTCATCAGATGAGCAGGTTTACGACCGCATGGGGGCGGGAAACGTATGACTCCTTGTCACGCTGGCGCGTCAGAAGGTGTCCGAATTCCTACCATCGGTGGCCGTTTGTTGACCGCATGTGCAAATTCGTGGCATTGCGTGAGGTCATCGTCATGTGGCGTGACGGAGATGTGACCTGGGCCTCAATCGGAGGCGGCAATCCGAAATGTCCGACTTAAGGCTTTCGATCGTCGGAATCGGGTCGTTGCGGACAGTGAATCACTCGGTAATGCGGGTTGTTTGCCATGGAATGTCCGAATTGCCTACTGGTTGGGCGCCCTGACCAGGCGGTTCGCCGCTGACCGCGACGCTGAGCACGCCGTCCGTCCCGAGCCCCGCGACGACGATCCGCCCCCGCGCGTCGACCGCGACCGCGGGACCTGCCGTCACCGGCCCCGGCAGCGCCCCGCCCGGCGGCAGGACCGGGCCGCCGGGGCCGTCGGTGCCGTCGAGTGTCCCGACCCACGCCGCACCGTCCGCGGTGCACGCGGCAGCGACCGGCCCCGTCGGCGCCGCACCGCCCGCGGCCGGCGGCCCGAACCCGGCCACCGCCCCGGCGTCCGGACCCTGCACCCCCGCGACCGGGAACGGCTCGGCCCATCCGCCGCCCGGCGCACGCTCGCTCAGCGCCACGACGCGCCCCGTCCCGGCCTCCCGGTGCACCACGGTCAGCCGCCCGTCCGCGCTGCGGGCCACCGTCGGCGGCCCGACCGGCCGGTCGGCGGGCAGCGAGGCGTCCACACGCACCGTCCCCGCCGAGTCCTGCGACCAGTGGTGCACGGCGTCCCGCCCGGTCCCGAACACGTCGACACGCCCGCCGACCCCGGCCACCGCCGCGAGCCCCTCGACGACCTCGCCGCCGCCGAGCGCGCTCCACGGCCCCCAGCCGCCGTCCCTTCCGCCACCGTTCGCGGCCAGCACCCGCGCCGACACGCCCTTCCCCCGGTCGCGCACGAACACATACAGGCGTCCGTCGCCCCCGACCGCCGCGGCGGGCTCGCCCGCGCCGCGCCCG
>NZ_JASAOI010000110.1 GCF_029953285.1 Yinghuangia seranimata
CTAGGCAGCGTTTTGAGGATCTTGTGACTGTCGTCCCGGTCGATCGTTGTGCTGGTCGTGGGTCGTGGTGATCTGACGCAGGCCGAATGGGACGTGCTGGCACCGCTGTTGCCAGCGACGGGTGGCTGCGGTGGCCGGTGGGCGGACCACCGCACGGTCGTGAACGGGGTGCTGTACCGGTTGCGGACCGGGGTGCCGTGGCGGGACCTGCCCGAGCGGTTCGGGAACTGGCGGACCGTCTACCAGCGGCACCGCCGCTGGTCCGCCGACGGCACCTGGGACCGGATCCTTACCGCGCTGCAGGCCCGCGCGGACGCCGAAGGCTCGCTGGACTGGTCGTGCGTCGGCGTCGACTCGACCTCGGTGCGGGCCCATCCGGATGCCGCGCGGGCGCCACGCGCCCGCGCGGCCACCGCAAAAAGGGGATCCTCGACCACACGGCGGGTGAGGCGCTCGGACGGTCCCGCGGCGGGCTGACCAGCAAGGTCCACCTGGCCTGCGACGGCCGGCTGCGGCCGCTCGCCGTCCTGGTCGGGCCCGGCCACGCCGGCGACGCACCCGCGTTCATGCACGTCATAATGGCTATCCGCGTCCCGCGGACGGGAGGCGGCCGTCCGCGGACCAGACCGGACCTGGTCGTGGCCGACAAGGCCTACAGCTCCCGCGCGATCCGCAGTCACCTGCGTCGGCGCGGGATCCGCCACACGATCCCCGAGCCACTGGACCAGGCCAACTCCCGCCTTCGCAAAGGCCGACGGGGCGGACGCCCTGTGGGCTTCCACCGCGAGGACTACCGCCGCCGCAACGAGGCCGAACGCACCATCAACCGGCTGAAGGCCTTCCGGGCGGTCGCCACCCGCTACGACCAGCGCGCCTACGTCTTCCACGGCACGGTCACCCTTGCCGCCATCCGCCTCTGGCTCAGACCTTGATCCCCAAAACGCTGCCTAGCCC
>NZ_JASAOI010000111.1 GCF_029953285.1 Yinghuangia seranimata
TGAGGTTTTCTCAGTGAAAGCCGTGGGGGCGCGCGGGCGGGAGTTGCCGTGCGCGGTGGTGCGCGGCTCCCGCAGGCGTGAAGCCCCTGGTAAAGCGGGTCGTGTCGAGCGAACACCGCGTCTACCGAAGGGGCTTCACATGGTCTCCCACTCTGCCACGCTGGACGTCCCGCGCATAGTCGTGCAGTTCCTGGCCCGGCTGCTCGCCGCGCACCGCCGTGCGATCGGCACCCCGCACGGGTCGCGCGCGCTGACCCCGTTCCGGCAGGCGGTGTTCGTGCTGCGCTGGTTCCGCGAGCGCGGCTGCGTGCACTGCCTGGCCCGCGACGCCTCGATCTCGCAAGCCACCGGCTACCGCTACCTCCACGAGGGCATCGACGTGCTCGCCGCCGAGGCCGTGGACCTCGAGGACGTCCTGGAGCGGCGCCTGGCCGACGGCACGCCCTACGTGATCCTGGACGGCACCCTGGTCCGCTCCGACCGCGCCGCCGGGCTCCGCGAGACCGGCACGCACTGGTGGTACGCGAAGAAGAACCACGCCTTCGGCGGGAACGTGCAGGTCCTGGCCGCGCCGAACGGCGACGTCCTGTGGGTCTCACCCGTCGAACCCGGCTCCACCCCGGACATCACCTGCGCACAGCGCCACGCCCTGCCCGCCCTGCACCGCGCCGCCGCCCGCGGCCCGCCCGCCATCGCCGACAAGGGCTACCGCGGCGCCGGCATCGGGATCCACCACCCCGCCTTCCCCCGCCACCACGGCCGCGAAGCCGACCTGCACATCAACACCCGCACCCGCAACGCCCTCATCCGCGGCCTGCGCGGACCCGGCGAACGCGCCATCGCCCAGCTCAAACAACGCTGGCGCGCCCTCCAACACGTCACCCTCAGCCCCGAACGCATCGGCGCCATCGCCCAGGCCGCCCTCG
>NZ_JASAOI010000112.1 GCF_029953285.1 Yinghuangia seranimata
TACATGCTGTCGACCGTCGCCATCATGGGCAACGTCCCGCACGACCAGCTGGTCGACTCCACCGCGCCGTTCTCCGACGCGCTCAACAACATGTTCGGCGGCAGCGCGTGGGGCGGCGTGATGGCCGCGATGGCGATCATCTCCGGCATCGGCGCGCTCAACGGCTGGACGATGCTGGTCGCCGAGATGCCGTTCGCGGCGGCCCGCGACGGGATGTTCCCGAAGGCGTTCACCAAGACGCGCAACGGCGTCCCCTACGTCGGCATCATCGTCGGCACCGTCCTGACCATCATCGTCATGGCGATGAACTACCTGTGGTCCGAGGACGCCTTCGAGGACATCCTCCTGCTCGCCACGGTCACCACGGTCATCCCGTACATGTTCTCCGCGGCCGCCCAGCTGTTCTGGCTCGTCACCCGGGAGAAGCCGGTCAGCCGCGGGTCTTTGGCGAGGGACCTCACGGTCGCGATCGTCGGCTTCGCGTTCACGCTGTGGATGGTCTACGGCTCCGGCGCGGACGCCGTCCTGAAGAGCCTGATCCTGCTGCTGGTCGGCATCCCGGTCTACATCTGGGTCAAGGCGTCCCGCGGCGAATACGGCCCC
>NZ_JASAOI010000113.1 GCF_029953285.1 Yinghuangia seranimata
GGGTGCGGGAAGACGACGACGCTGCGGATGATCGCGGGGTTGGAGGAGCCGTCGTCGGGTCAGGTGCTGATCGGTGGTGCGGACGTGACGGGGCTGCCGCCGTACAAGCGCCCGGTCAACACGGTGTTCCAGAACTACGCGTTGTTCCCGCACCTGTCGGTGGCGGAGAACGTGGCGTTCGGGCTGCGCCGCAAGGGCCGCAAGGACGTGGACGGGCCGGTCAAGGAGATGCTGGAGCTGGTGCAGCTCGGGCACCTGGGCGGCCGCAAGCCGGCCCAGCTGTCGGGCGGCCAGCAGCAGCGTGTCGCGGTGGCGCGGGCGTTGATCAACCACCCGCAGGTGCTGCTGCTGGACGAGCCGCTGGGTGCGCTGGACCTGAAGCTGCGCCGGCAGATGCAGCTGGAGCTGAAGCGGATCCAGACCGAGGTCGGGATCACGTTCGTGCACGTGACGCACGACCAGGAGGAGGCCATGACGATGGCCGACACGATCGCGGTGATGAACGGCGGTGTGATCGAGCAGCTCGGCTCGCCGGCGGAGCTGTACGAGTCCCCGCGGACCGCGTTCGTCGCCAACTTCCTCGGCCAGTCCAACCTGCTC
>NZ_JASAOI010000114.1 GCF_029953285.1 Yinghuangia seranimata
CGGCGGCTTCCTTGTAGGCCTCGATGCGGCCCTTCAGGTTGTAGATCGGCTCGAAGTTGAACGCGATCGCGCCGATGCCGAGCGAGCCGGCCTTGGCGAACGAGCCGGGGTTGCCGCACGCCATCCAGATCGGCGGGTGCGAGTGGCCGTACGGCTTCGGCAGGATGTTGTGCGGGGTCGGCACCGTGAAGTGCTCGCCGTGGAAGGAGTAGTCGTACTGCTCCCACATCCGGACGATCTCGCGGGAGACCTCGTCCCACTCGGCCTTGGTCGAGTTGGTGTCCATGATGTTGAACGACGCGACCTCGTGCGAGCCGGCGCCACGGCCGGTGCCCCACTCGAAGCGGCCCTCGGTGATGTGGTCGAGCATCGCGGCGCGCTCGGCGAAGCGGACCGGGTGCTCCTTGCGGGGCGACAGCGAGTTGATGCCGGTGCCCAGGTGGATGCGCTCGGTCTTCGCGGCGACGTAGCCCATCGCGACCTCGGGGGCCGACATGTGG
>NZ_JASAOI010000015.1 GCF_029953285.1 Yinghuangia seranimata
GCGTATGTGCGGTGAGTTCGTGAGGATCCGGGAGCGCTGGGTTGACGGTTGAGGAGTTCGAAGAGTTCTACGCGCAGGCCGCCGCGCGTCTTACCGGTCAGTTGTTTGTCATGCTCGGTGATCATCAGGAGGCCCAGGACGTCGTGCAGGAGGCGTTTGTTCGGGGGTGGGGGCGGCGGGGGCAGTTGGATCGGGAGGGGGCGCCCGAGGCGTGGATTCGGACGGTGGCGTGGCGGCTGGCGGTGAGTCGGTGGCGGAGGCGGCGGAGGTCCGAGGAGGCGTGGCGGAGGCGTGGGGCGCCGCCGCATGCGGCGGGGCCGGGGCCTGAGACGGTCGCGTTGGTCGCGGCGCTGCGCGGGCTCCCGGCGCAGCAGCGGCGGACGGTGGCGCTGCATTACGTGTGTGATCTGACGGTCGAGCAGATCGCCGCGGAGACCGGCTTGGCCGCGAGCACGGTCAAGACCCATCTGGTGCGCGGCCGGGCCGCGTTGTCCCAGCTCATGTACGACCCGCGTGATGAGGAGGCCTCCGGTGCCTGAGCCGCACGACCCGTTGAGGTCGGTGTTCCAGGACGCGGCCGCCTATGGGCGGGCGCGGGCCGAGGTCGTCCCGGTGGCGCAGATCGCCGCGCGGGGACGGCGGGTGCGGCGGCGCAGGGTCGCGGCGTTGGCCGTCGCGGCGGTGGTGACGGTCGCCGGTGCGGGTGCGGTGTTGGGGACGTTGTTGAGCGGTTCGTCCGGCGGCGGAACGGTTCCCGCCTCTCCGCCGGCGCCGGTCGCGTCGAGTACGCCGCCCTTCGGCCCCGACGGTTCCTTGCCGATGCCGACCGATACGGCGCCGTCCGCGCTGGCGACCACGGTGTTTCCGACGATGAACGCGACTGGTGCGGTTGCGACGAGCAGTCGGCCGCCGGGGTGACGGGTTCCCTTTTTGCCCGTCCGACTTGAGCCCAACTAACTACGCCTGACCCGCGCGCGGCGAACTCGCTTGGTGCCGTGCGGCGATGGCGCACGCCCGCACACGCCCAGGAGGCGCCCGTGACGCTCACTCAGAGTTCGACGGTTCGTACGACCACCGAGATTACGGCGCTAAAGACGGGTCGGTTCGCGTCGGTGCGGCCGCCCCGTTTCTCGCCTGCGGACCGGGCCGTGCTCCAGCTCTACCTGCTCACGCGCGTCGGGCTGTGGGTCATCGCGTACGCGTCCGCCTGGATGTTCGCCCCCGACGGCGAGGCCAAGCACGCGCCGTCCGTGCTGGAGGTCTGGGAACGGTGGGACTGGGTCCATTACCTGCACATAGCGAAGGACGGCTACTTCCCGTCGGGTGCCGGTCCCGGTACGGAGGGCTGGGACAACCGCGAGGCGTTCTTCCCCGGTTTCCCGATGGCGTTGCGGGCGGTGCACGTCGTGGTGCCGAGTTGGACCGCGTCGGGGCTGCTGATCTCGTTCGTCGCGGGCGCGGTGGCGGTGGTGGCGCTCGGCCGCATCGCCCGGTTGGAGATCCCGACGGCCGATTCGGGCGAACGCGCCGTGCGGTTCCTGCTGTTGTCGCCGTGCGCGGTGTTCCTCGCCGCGGGCTACACCGAGGCGTTGTTCCTGGCCTTCGCGCTGCCGGCGTGGCTGGCGGCCCGGCGGGCCGACTGGCGGCTCGCCGGGCTGCTGGCGTGCGGTGCGGCGACGGTACGGGTGAGCGGCCTGTTCGTCGCGGCCGCGCTGGCCGTGCAGTTCGCCGTCACGGTACGGGCGCACCGCGCGTGGCGGTCCGCCCCGTGGCTGCTGCTGCCGGCCGTCCCGCCGCTCGCGTACACCTGGTACCTGCAGGCGCACACCGGCGACTGGTTCGCCTGGAAGCACGCCGAAGTCCGCGGCTGGTACCGGGACTTCCACGCGCCGTGGGAGTCCTGGCGGACGACGTGGCAGGCGGCGTTCGACCACGGCTACCCGACCACGTACGCCGCCGAGTGGCAGCTCGAACTGCTCGGCATGGTGGTCGGGTTGGTGCTGCTCGGCGTGCTGTTGGCGCGGCGCCGGTGGGCCGAGGCGACGTACGTGGGCCTGACGCTGTGGGCGCTCGGCACCTCGTACTGGTACATGTCGATCCCCCGCGCGACGCTGCTGTGGTGGCCGCTGTGGATCGGTCTCGCGGCGTGGAGCATGCGCCGCCCGATGGTGACCCACGTCTATCTGTTCGCGGTGGCGCCTCTGGCGACGGTGACGGCCGTGGCGTTCCTGTCGGGACGCTGGGCAGGCTGAACGAGGTGGCGCCTTACGGCGTTTCCGGGATGTCGCAGTTGACGTCCAGCAGCTTCAGCGGCCGGCTCGTGTCGAGGTCGACGTACGCGGTGAACGCCGAGATCTCCTGGTGCGGGCCCCAGCCGAGGAAGACCGTCGCCCAACCGACGCCCGCGGACTGCGCTGTGGTGACCGGGCCGATCTCGATGCTCTTGGGCCGGTGGCTGTGACAGATGATCAGGTCGAAGCCGGGCGGGGCGTGTTCGGCGCGGTCCTTGAGGTCGTCGGACACGAGGTGCTCGCGCTCCCACGCCGTGGGGCCGGTGTTCCCGTAGAAGTGCGTGAGGAAATGGCGTACTTGCTTGGCGGTGTACTGACTCGGCTGCTGGTGCTGCGCGGTGGCGGGTGCCGCGGCGGTGGTCAGTGCGCCGACGCAGGCGACGGTGACCAGGGCGGCGCGAACTCGGCGACGGGACATGAATGTTCCACCTCCAGTTCCCGGTGTCTCCGGGTACTGGAACGACGCCGGGTCCCCGCGCCGGGTTGGTCACGGCACGGTGACATTTCGGTCTTTCCCCGTTATGTCACGCCGGTCGCTACGACCGCGGCGACACCGTCTGCCGCACGTCGCCGCCGACCGGCGTGAGTGCGTCCCCGTTGAGCCGGTACGTCGCGGTGACGGTCTTGTCGGGCGAGGCCAGCGGCTGGCTGGGGCTGTGCCCGACGTACGTGACGGTGAGCCGGTCGTCGGAGATCCTGGTCGCCTGGATGTAGCGCTGGCCGCCGTCCATGAGGTCGAAGTCCAGCAGGACCGGGCCGTCGGGGCCGGCCGCGTACGCGACCAGGTATTCGGGCGTGTGGTTGAGGCCCGTGCACAGGACCGGCAGGACCGCCACCGACCGGCCGGACATCTCGCCGTAGACAGGGTCCTGCACCTCGGTGTTCGCACCGACGCCGTCGGACGGCGGCGCGGTGCCGCCGCGGACCTGGATCGGCGTGGTGGGACGCGGGTCGAACGCGCACACGTCGGGGTAGCCGCGGTTGCGCCAGTCGACACGCGTGAGGTTGACCGACGGGCTGCTGGGCGGCGTCGACGGCGTGCGACTCGACGGAGACGAACCTCCGTTCTGCGGCGGCGTGGTGCCGCCGGACACACCCGGTACCGACGGCGCCCCGCCGAGCGCGCCGCCCGAGGACGTGGTCGACCTCCCGGCGCCGACGCCCTCACCCGAACCACCCGAACTCCCGGACCCACCCGAGAGGTTGACCGCGATCAGCACCCCCGCAACCGCGGCCGCAGCACCCGCCACCACCGCGCTCCGGCGCAGGACGGTCTTACGCCGGTTCGGAGGCTGCGCAATCGGCCACGCCTGGTCGAACCGCCCGGTCGTCCGGGCCAACGCCGGATCCCAGTCGCGGGCCAGCAGCCCCGTCACGTACGTCGTGGCATCGACCGCACCGGCGGCGAACGCGCCCGCCATCGCGGTCATCCCGGCGAGCAGATCGGCGGCGGTCGGCCGCGACGGCGCGTCCTTGATGAGCGCCGCGTCCACCAACTCCCGGATGCCGGACGGCAGCCCGCCGAGGTCCGGGGGCTCCGCGAGGACCCGGTACCCGACGCCTTCGGGAGCACCGGTGCCGAACGGCGAACGCCCGGTTGCCGCGTACCCGACGAGCAGCCCCCACGAGAACACGTCCGTCGACGCGAACGCGTCCTCGCCACGCAGCTGTTCGGGACTCAGCCAGCCGGGCGACCCGACGGTGAGCCCGGTACGGGTCAGCGCGGTGGCGTCCTCGGTACGCGCGATTCCGAAGTCGAGAACCTTCGGTCCGCCGGCCGCGAGGACGACGTTCGACGGCTTGAGGTCGCGGTGCACGACGCCCGCGGCGTGGATGTCGACGAGCGCCTCCGCCACCCCGGCGGCCAACGCGGCGAGCGGTCCGGGCGGCAGCGGCCCGTGCCCTGCGACGTACTGCGCGAGCGTCGGCCCGGCGACGAGCTCGGCCGCGAACCACGGCTGCGGCGCGGCGGTGTCCCAGTCGAGGACGGTCGCGACGCAGCGCCCGCGTACCCGCCGCATCGCGTCGATCTCCCGCCCGAACCGGGCCCGGAACTCCCCGTCGGCGGCGAACTCGGGCCGCACCAGCTTGATCGCGACCGGCTCGCCGGAGCCGTCCGACGCCGAAGCGGCGTACACGACACCCATGCCGCCGACCCCGAGGCGCCCGGCGAGACGGTACCGGCCGATGACCGACGGATCGGTGGGGAGGAGAGGATCCACAGGCCCCATCCTCGCCGACGCCGGACCGCAGGTCTTCACCCGTGGGAGACACGCCGATCAGCCCCGCCACACCGTGACCGGGTCACTGCGATGGTCGAGCAGCCGTACATGCGGCGCGACCCGTGCGAGCACCGAGGCCAGGCTCGACACATCGGGCCGCTTGAAGGTCGTCTCCACAAAGGCGTGGAACCAGGGGATTTCGCCGCGCGTGACGGCGTCGCGCAGTCGGCCCGTCATCGGCAGCGGCGGCACGTTCTGCCGGGCGACGATCGCCAGCCCCTCCGACCGGGGCAGTGGAAACGCCCCGCCCTGACGCTGGATCATGCGGGTCATCGCCCTGTTCGGGTCGATCCACACCCACACGACCAAGGACTCGACGTCCTGCCACGGCACGAAGTCACGTTCGAGGCGCATGCCTCGCGCGTCCGCGCGCAGCAGGACGGTTCTCAGCAGGCCCTGACGGACTTCGTATATGTCCGATGCGCCACTCACGGTCCCCCCGTTCCGAACCCGTCCCCCGGATCCCCACGATTCCCACGCTAGGTTCCGGCAGGCATTCCCATCACTGGGCCGATTCCGACGGGATAACCGATCCGTCAAGATCACGCATCGCTAGAGTTGGCCGCCTGTGCCCCGGCAGCGCACGCCTCGACGCGGAGGGAAACCATGCCCCACACCCCCGAACCTCCCTCTCTCTCCTGGCTGTTCCAGGGGCTGCCCGGCACGTCCCCCATCCGCACCAACAGCCCTGAGCACGGCGACACCCACGCTCTCCTCGTCCGCGACGGCAGGATCGTCGCGCTCGGGGACGACGCCGTCCGGCTCGCGGAGGCAGAGCCGCCGGAGCAGCGCGTCCAGGTTTCCGGGCTGCTCATGCCGGCGTTCGGGGACGGGCACGCGCATCCCATGTTCGCCGGGCTGGAGTGGTTCGGGCCGCGGATCCGGGGCGCCGGGAGCGTGGAGGAGATCATCGCGGCCGTCGGCGCCTGGGCGACCGAACACCCCGGTGAGGACTGGATCGTGGGTGCGAGCTACGACCCCACGCTCGCGCCTGACGGGGTGTTCGACGCGGCGTGGCTCGACGAGGTGGTGGCCGACCGTCCCGTCGTGCTGCGTGCGGGCGACTACCACACCGTGTGGTGCAACTCCGAGGCGCTGCGCCGTGCCGGGGTCACCGCCGACACGCCTGATCCGCGGCTGGGCTGGATCGTGCGCCGTGCGGACGGATCTCCCAGCGGCACGCTGCGCGAGTGGCACGCGTGCGACCTGGTCCTCGACCGCGTGCCCGGCCGGTCGGTCGACGAGCTCGTCGAGGCGCTGGGGATCGCGGGCGCGCGGTACGCCGAATGCGGTGTCACCTTCGTCCAGGACGCCTGGGTCGAACCGGACATGGTCGAGCCGTACCTCGTCGCCGAGGAACGCGGGCGGCTGTCGTTCCGGGCGAACCTGGCCTTCCGCGCCGACCCCGACACGTGGGTGTCCGGCGGCCAGGTCGCCGCGTTCACGGCCGCTCGCGAGCGGGTCCACGCCCGCAGCGCCGGCCTGGTCACCGCGCACACGGTGAAGTTCTTCGCCGACGGCGTCATCGAGTCCGGCACCGCGGCGGTGCTGGAGCCGTACTGCGACGCGCCGCACACCTGCGGGATGCCGGTCTGGGCCCCGGCCGAACTGCGGGACGCCGTAACCGCGTTCGACGCGGCCGGCTTCCAGGTGCACATCCACGCCATCGGCGACGCGGGTGTACGCCCGGCCCTGGACGCGGTCGAAGCCGCGCAGGCCGCCAACCCCGCCTGGGACCGCCGCCCGGTGATCGCCCACGTGCAACTGGTCGACCCGGCCGACCTGGACCGGTTCGCGGCACTCGGCGTGGTCGCGAACTTCGAGCCGTTGTGGGCGCAACTCGACCCGCTGCAGCGCGAACTGACGATCCCCCGGCTCGGCCCCGAGCGCGCGGCCCTGCAGTACCCGATGGGTGATCTGGCGGCACGCGGCGTGCGGTTGTCGTTCGGCAGCGACTGGCCGGTGACGTCGCCGGTGCCGATGGAGGGCGTCGCGATCGCGGTGACGCGCCGCACGGACGACGGCCTGCCTGACGAGGAAGGCTGGACGCCGCACCAGAAGTTGACGATCGATCAGGCGCTGGACGCGTACACGACCGGCGTCGCGTACCAGGTCTTCGCGGACGACCGCGGCGTGCTGACCCCGGGCGCGGCTGCCGACCTGGTGTGGCTCGGCCACGACCCGCGGGCCGCCGTACGCGACGGCGACGCCGGCACGCTCGCGAGCATCTCGGTGCGCGGCACGTGGCTCGCGGGGCGTGCCGTCCACGGCACGCCGTAGCCCCGCGCGAGGCCGACCAGACCCGCCTGCACCCGCCCCACCCACCCCGCGTGAATGCGTTCACAAGCTCCTTGCCACAATCAAGAACGCGGAGGTACGTGCGAGCGAGGGGGCACAGCATGGCCGACACCATCGAGACACCCGCGCCGGTCCCCGGCGCCGACGGAACACCCGACCGAACACCCGACGGAACACCCGCCGGAACACCCGACGGAACGTCAGACGGGGCAGCCAACGAGGCACCCGCCCGAATACCCGACGAGGAACCGGAGTTCGACCGGCGGCGGTGGATCGCGCTGGCGGTCGTCCTGACCGCCGGCTTCATGGATCTGCTCGACGTCACCATCGTCAACGTCGCGATCCCCGCCATCCAGGACGAACTCGGCGCGAGCTACGCGTCCGTGCAGTGGATCGTCGCGGCGTACGCGCTGAGCTTCGCGGTCGTGCTGATCACCGGCGGCCGCCTCGGCGACATCTTCGGGCGGCGCAGGCTGTTCGTCATCGGCATGGCCGGCTTCACCGTCGCGTCGCTGCTGTGCGGCGTCTCGACCGGGCCCGGGATGCTCATCGGCGCACGGGCCTTCCAGGGCCTCATGGCGGCGATCATGGTGCCGCAGATCCTGGCGATCGTGCACGTCACGTTCCCGCCGTCGGAGCGCGGCAAGGTGTTCGGCATGTACGGCGCGATCGCGGGCATGGCCGCGATCAGCGGCCCGATCCTCGGCGGACTCCTCATCCAGGGCGACGTGTTCGGGTGGGGCTGGCGGCCGATCTTCCTGGTCAACATCCCCGTCGGAGTGCTCGGCGTCATCGCCACCCTGGTGTTCGTCCGCGAGTCCAAGGCTCCGCACGCGCTCAAGCTCGACCTGGTCGGCGTCGGCCTGGTCACGACCGGGCTGCTCATGCTGGTGTTCCCGCTGGTGCAGGGCCGCGAGCTCGGCTGGCCGTGGTGGACGTACGCCTGCATGGCCGGCTCGCTCCCGCTGTTCGCCGTCTTCGTCTGGTACGAGCGGGTCAAGACCCGCCGCGACGGCTCGCCGCTCGTCGAACTCGGCCTGTTCCGCGCCCGGTCGTTCTCCGCGGGCATGCTCGTGCTGCTGCTGTTCCAGGGCTGCATGGCCGCGTTCTTCCTGACCTGGAGCCTGTACCAGCAGCTGGGCCTCGGCTGGACGCCGCTGCACGCGGGTCTGGCCGGCGTGCCGTTCTCGATCGGCGTCTCCGTCGCGGCGGGCATGTCGATCCAGTTCCTCGTCCCCAAGCTCGGCCGCAACGTGCTCAGCCTCGGCGCGCTGGTGCTCGCGGCGGGCATGCTCGTGTACGCGTGGGCGGTCGACCACTACGGCACGGGGATCTCCGCGTGGCAGATGCTCGTTCCGCTGGTGGTCGCGGGCCTGGGGATGGGCCTGCTGCTGCCGCCGCTCGCGGACACCGTGCTCTCAGGCGTCGACCAGAAGGACGCCGGGTCCGCGTCCGGCGTGCTGAACGCCGTCAACCAGCTCGGCAACGCGATCGGCATCGCCGTGATCGGCGTGGTGTTCTTCAGCATCATGACCGCGCAGTCCGGGGCGAGCGCCGACCACGCGGCGCCGCAGCTGAAGCGCGACCTCGCGGCCACCGCGCTGCCGGCGCCGTACCAGGACCAGCTGCTCGCCGGGTTCAAGGCCTGCGTGCACGACCGCGCGGACGAGCAGGACCCGGCCGTCGTCCCGGCGTCGTGCGACGACAGCCGCCTCAAGGAGATCCCCCAGCCGATACAGGACCAGGTGCGCACCGCGGTCCAGAAGGCCGGCAAGGAGGCGGGCGCGACCGACTTCGCCCGTGCGTTCCAGCGCACCCTGTACGGCGTCGCGGGCGGCATGGGCGTGGTCGCCCTGCTGATCTTCGTGCTGCCGCGGCGCATCGAGCACCACGAGGGCGCGCACGTCGGGTAGGACCCGACGCGGCTCAGCCCTTCGTGGCCCGCTCCGCCTCGACGACCCTGTCGCGCTGCCGCAACGCGGCGGCGCGCAGGGCCGTTTCGGCGTCGACGCCGTGGCGCGACGCCAGGTCCGTGACGGCCAGCAGCAGGTCGCCGATCGCGTCCGCGTCCACCTCGGCGGGCGCGGCGACCGTGCTCGGCACCGGGACGTCGAGGCCCGCGCGGCGCTGCCGGGAGATGATCTTGCCCGCGAGCGACAGCGCGGGCTGGCCGAGCGGAATGCCGTCGACGACCGACTCGCGCTCGCCCTTCTCGACGGCCTTCAGCTCCTCCCAGTTGCGCTCGACGTGCTCGGCGGTCTCCGCGACGACGTCGCCGAACACGTGCGGGTGGCGGTGCGTCAGCTTGTCGACGATGCCGCCCGCGACGTCGTCGATCGTGAACGGGTCGTCCGGATCCTCCTCGGCGACCCGCGCGTGGAAGACCACCTGCAGGAGCACGTCGCCGAGCTCCTCGCGCAGATGGGAGCGGTCGCCCGAGTCGATCGCGTCGACCAGCTCGTACGCCTCCTCGACCAGGTAGCGCACCAGCGACTCGTGGGTCTGCTTCGCGTCCCACGGACAGCCGCCGGGCGAACGCAGCCGGTCCATGACCGCGACCAGGTCGAGCAGCCGCGCGCCCGGCAGGTCCCACGACGCGGGCAGCACCTCGACCGCCGGAAGCGCGGCCGGGTCGTCGGCGTCGAGCACCGCCTGCCCGAGCGCGGCGCCGAGCTCGGGGTCGCCGTCGGACGCCGACAGCCACACCACGGGTGCGGTACGCGCGTCCTTGAGCAGCCGTCGCGCCAGCGCCGGGGCCGGCTCCGCGCCGACGACCGTGACGTCCACACCGGCCTCGCGCAGGTACGGCAGCTGCGGATGCGCGGGCTCGGCGGTCAGCACCTGCCCGCCCGCGGCGGTCCCGCGCAGCACACTCCAGGCGGGCCAGCTCAGCAGCCCGGGCGCGACCCGGTGCGTTCCGGAGAGCAGGATCAGACGGGGCTCGGGGGCGACGGACGGGGTGGGGCTCGATGCGGTCACGGGATCAACCGTAAAGGGTCCCGACGACGCCCCGCCGAACCCCGCCACGCGCCGCTCCCCGACGGCACGGCCCCATCAGCCGACCAACAGGACCGCCCGGACCGACCGCCAGGTCGCCGAACTCGGGACCCGTGCCGCCCACGCACACAGACCGCGCACCCTGACGGCATCACGACCGCCGTCAGGCACCCGGCGCCCGCCCCGCCGTCACGGCCTGGACGCGCTCGACCTGCTGACGCACCAACGACTCGTCGGGCATATGGATCTCATCGGAGCTGAGGTTGACGTACGTGGACTCGACCACGGTCGAGCCGACCTGCACGGCCACGACCCCGTGCACCCATGCCTTTGCCCCGACGTGCGTCACCGCGGCATACGCCACGGCGGCGTCGCCCAGGGCGGGCGCCTCCTGCCTGACGTACTCCACGGAGCCGGGCGTGCCGTCCAACGAGTCGTGAATAAGCGCGCAGCCCGGCAGCAGGCGTTCGGTCCGCGCGAAGAGGCTCCGAACGTCGTCCGGTGTGAGCGAGGCCAGGTTCACGCCGGAGATCGCGTACGCCTTGCCGCCGCCCGCCGAGTCGATCGCGATCATCGACGTCTCGGCGGTGCTGCCGAACGAGGTCTTGCCCGGCGAGAGCATTTCACCGATCGCCCGGCACTCGGGCTTGTCGGAGGTGTCGGCCTTGTCGCGCCCGGAACCGCCCGAGCCGTTCGGGTCGACCTGCACGAGCCAGCCCTCCGGCATCGCGGAACGGGGCACCAGGGCCTCTTTGAGCTGGGCGCGCGTCAGCGGGGCCGCCTTCCCGGTCGGCGCCTTCGTGCCGCCCGGCGAACCATTCCCGCTCGGCGCCGGTGACGATCCCGTCGGCACGGCGGACTTCGCGGCGTCGACGGCATCCCGCGCACCGGCGTTCGTGCCGCAGGCACTCAGGACCACGAGCAGGGGCAGGACGGAAAGCGCGGCGACACGCCGTCGTATGAGGGGCACCGCGGAATGTAACCACAGCCGCGGTACCCGCCCAACCGGATATCCGCCGTTACGCGGTCACGATCTGATTCGGCGTCAGCCAGGCGTAGTCGGTCGGCGAGATCTGGCCGCCCACGTCGTTCGGGACCCAGTCCTTGCCGTACCGCGGGTTGACGGTCACCTTCAGGCTGTCCGCCGTGTCCGCGAGCAGCTTGTTGAGCGACTTGCCCGGGTTGGCCTTCTCCAGCTTCTGCTTGAGCACGATCATGCGGAAGACCGCGTCGATCCGGTCGTCCGGGATGCCGTTGTGCGCGGCGACCAGCTTCACCGGGACCTGGTTGGCGGCCTCGTACGCGTGCTCGGCGTTCGTGACCTCGGTCTGCGTCGCCGAGATGCCCGCGCGGCGCGCGGCCTCGGCCGTCACGCGCTCGTCGATCATGAGCGACAGCTCCTGCTGCGACGCCTCGACCCCCGGTACCGGCTTCTCCCCCACGCTCGCCCGCACGTCGGCGGCCTGCTTGACGCGCTGGTTGAGCGACGAGATCTCGATGCGGTCGCCCCCGACGACGGCCGCCGCACCGGACTTGCTGTCGGAGCATCCGGTCAGCGCGACGCTGGACAGCACGGCGAGGAGGGCGAGGGCGGGGACGGAACGCGACGTGCGACTCACACGAACTCCCGGGGTTCGACTGCGCTGTGACGGCGGTGCGGCGGCGCTGTTCTTGCGGCTGCTGTGCGCGGCATTGCGTGTGGACCCATGACCAACGATCAAAGATACGGCCGGGCACGCGGGAAGTCCCGGATCTTCGCCAACTTTCCTTCAAGGCGGGGGGCGGGGGGCCGCCCCGGGCGGGGGGGCGCCGCGCCCCGCGCCCCCCCGGGCCCGGTGCG
>NZ_JASAOI010000016.1 GCF_029953285.1 Yinghuangia seranimata
ACGCGGGCGCGCCGCGGGGGCCGCGCGGGAACCCCCCCCCCCGGCCCCCCGGGGGGGGGGGGGCCCCCCCCCCCGGGGGGGCCCCCCGCCGCGCCCCGCGCCCGCACGGGCCGGGTCCGCCGGCTACCTGGCGGCCGCGATGGGTTCCAGGATGACGGCGTCGACCAGGTCCCGTGCCCAGTCGAGGAGGGCCGTGTCGCGGAGCGGCTGGCCGCCGATGCGGGCCGTCATCGGCTTGGGGACGAGGATCTGGTGGACCGCCGATTTCACCAGGGTCTTCGGGTAAAGCCGCTGGAGCCGCAGCTGCTGCGACTCGCGCAGATCGACCGGGCCGAAGCGGACGAAGTTGCCCTGCAGCGTGACGTCCGACAGCCCCGCCTTGCGCACGTGGGCGCGGAACCGGGCGACCTCGAGCAGGTTCTCGACCGGCACCGGCAGCGGGCCGTAGCGGTCGGTCAGCTCCTCGCGCACCGCGGCGATGTCGTCCTCGCACGTGATCGCGGCGATCCGCTTGTACGCCTCGAGCCGCAGCCGCTCGCCCGGCACGTAGTCGTGCGGGATGTGCGCGTCGACCGGCAGCTCGACCTTGACCTCGGGGACCTCCTCGGCCTGGTCGCCCTTGTACTCGGCGACGGCCTCGCCGACCAGCCGCACGTACAGGTCGAAGCCGACGCCCTGGATGTGGCCGGACTGCTCGCCGCCGAGCAGGTTGCCCGCGCCGCGGATCTCCAGGTCCTTCATGGCGACGAACATGCCCGCGCCCATCTCGGTGTGCTGCGCGATGGTCGCCAGCCGCTCGTGCGCGGTCTCGGTGAGCGGCTTCTCCGGCGGGTACAGGAAGTACGCGTACGCCCGCTCGCGGCCGCGGCCGACCCGGCCGCGCAGCTGGTGCAGCTGCGACAGGCCGAAGTTGTCGGCGCGTTCGACGATGAGCGTGTTGGCGTTGGAGATGTCGATGCCGGACTCGACGATCGTGGTGCACACCAGGACGTCGAACTCCTTCTCCCAGAAGTCGACGACCACCTTCTCCAGGGTGTGCTCGTTCATCTGCCCGTGCGCCGTCGCGACGCGCGCCTCCGGCACCATCTCGCGGATCTTCGCAGCCGCCTTGTCGATCGACTCGACGCGGTTGTGGATATAGAAGACCTGTCCCTCGCGCAGCAGTTCGCGGCGCACGGCGGCGGCGATCTGCTTGTCGTCGTACGGGCCCACGAAGGTGAGCACCGGGTGCCGCTCCTCCGGCGGCGTGGTGATCGTCGACATCTCACGGATGCCGGTGACCGCCATCTCCAGCGTGCGCGGGATCGGCGTGGCGGACATCGTCAGCACGTCGACGTTCGCGCGGAGCTTCTTCAGCTGCTCCTTGTGCTCGACGCCGAAGCGCTGCTCCTCGTCGACGATGACCAGGCCGAGGTCCTTGAACCTGGTCTCAGAGGAGAACAGCCGGTGCGTGCCGATGACCAGGTCGACGCTGCCCTCGGCCAGGCCCTCCAGCGTCGCCTTGGCCTCGCCGTCGGTCTGGAAGCGGGACAGCGCGCGCACGTTGACCGGGAACTGCGCGTAGCGCTCGGTGAAGGTCGAGTAGTGCTGTTGCACCAGCAGCGTGGTCGGGACGAGGACGGCGACCTGCTTGCCGTCCTGCACCGCCTTGAACGCGGCGCGCACCGCGATCTCGGTCTTGCCGTAGCCGACGTCGCCGCAGATGAGCCGGTCCATCGGGACCGTCTTCTCCATGTCCGCCTTGACCTCGTCGATCGACGAGAGCTGGTCGGGCGTCTCGGCGTACGGGAAGGCGTCCTCCAGCTCGCGCTGCCACGGCGTGTCCGCGCCGAACGCGTGCCCGGGCGCGGCCATGCGCGCCGAGTAGAGCTGGATCAGCTCGCCGGCGATCTGCTTGACCGCCTTCTTGGCGCGGGACTTGGTCTTCTGCCAGTCCGCGCCGCCGAGCCGGTGCAGCGAGGGCGCCTCGCCGCCGACGTACTTCGTGACCTGTTCGAGCTGGTCGGTCGGTACGAAGAGCCGGTCGCCGGGCTGGCCGCGCTTGGCGGGCGCGTACTCGACGACCAGGTACTCGCGCTGCGCGCCGCCGACGGTGCGCTGCACCATCTCGATGTAGCGGCCGACGCCGTGCTGCTCGTGGACGACGAAGTCGCCGGTCTTAAGCTGCAGCGGGTCGACGACGTTGCGGCGCCGGCTGGGCAGCCTGCGCATGTCCTTGGTGGAGCTGCGCTGGCCGGAGACGTCTGTCTCGGTGAGCACCAGCAGCTTGAGGCCCTCGGAACTGAACCCGTGTTCGATGCGGCCGGTGGTGACGTGGACGAGGCCGGTCTCCGGGAGCTCCGCCAGGTCGGCGTCCAGGCGCGCGGTGACGCCCTCTCCGGACAGCTGTTCGACGTACCGCTGCGCGGGCCCGTGGCCCTCGGTGACGAACACGACCCGCCAGTCGTCGGCGAGCCGGCCCTTCACGTCGGCGAGCACGCGCGCGGAGTCGCCGCGGTACGACTCGACGGCCTGCGCGGCGATGACCGCGGTGTCCGCCTCGAGCCGGACGTCCAGCTCCAGGTCGGCGGCGAACGGGCTGGTCGTCCACCACGGGACGCCGATCTCGCGGGCGTGCTCGCGGACGTCCGCCAGCCCGCGCAGCGACGCCGCGCCCAGGTCGATCGGGCTCTCCCCGCCGCCCGCGGCGGCCGCCCACGACGCCTCCAGGAACTCCTGGCTGGTCGCCACCAGGTCCGCGGCCCGCGTGCGGACCCGCTCGGGGTCGCAGACCAGGATGTGGCTGCCGGCCGGGAGGACGTCGAGCAGCAGCTCCATGTCGTCCACGAGCGCGGGCGCCAGCGACTCCATGCCCTCGACCGCGATCCCCTCGCTGATCTTCCCGAGCATGTCGGCGAGGCTCGGGTGGTCGGCCAGCAGCTCGGCGGCCCGCTCGCGCACCTCGGGGGTGAGCAGGAGCTCGCGGCACGGGGGCGCCCACAGGCCGTCCTCGGCGACCTCCAGGGAGCGCTGGTCGGCGACCTTGAAGTAGCGGATCTCCTCGACCTGGTCGCCCCAGAACTCGACGCGGAGCGGGTGCTCCTCGGTCGGCGGGAAGACGTCCAGGATGCCGCCGCGCACGGCGAACTCGCCGCGCTTCTCCACGAGGTCCACGCGCGCGTACGCGGCCGCGGCCAGGCGTTCGACGACGGTGTCCAGCTCGGCCTCGGCGCCCGCGGTCAGGCTCACCGGCACGAGGTCGCCGAGGCCCTTGACCTGCGGCTGCAGCACGCTGCGTACGGGCGCCACGACCACCTTGACGGGGCCGCCGACGGTGTCCGGGGCCCCGGGGTGGGCGAGGCGGCGCAGCACCGCCAGGCGGCGGCCGACGGTGTCGGAGCGCGGCGACAGGCGCTCGTGGGGCAGCGTCTCCCACGCCGGGAACTCCACCACCGAGTCGGGCGGCAGCAGCGAGCCGAGCGCGCTGACCAGGTCCTCGCTCTCCCGGCCGGTGGCGGTGACGGCGAGGACGGGGCGGCCGGCGCGCGCGGCGACCGCGGCGATCAGGAACGGGCGCAGCGCGGGAGGCCCCACCACGTCCAGGTGCGGGCGCCCGCCGTGGTCGGCGGCCGCGACGGCCTCGGCGACGGCGGGATCGGTGACGACGACATCGAGCAGACGGTCAAGGCTCATGAGATGCGCGGATCCTCCGGACGGGCGGCGCGCGGGCAACGCGGAACGCCCCGGCCTGAGAAGGACCGGGGTCTCCTCCAGACTACGCAACGCGCGGCGCTCGTGCCGGGTGGCGGTGTCGCGCCGGAATCTCCAGGTGTGACGATCGCCGCTAGCCCCTTCCGCACTTGCCTCTTGGCAACGCACGGCGTAGGGGATCAAATGAGAGCCGGAGAAATCTGACGGCGCGTCGGATTACTCAGAGTCACATCTGACGATGCCGGTGGGCACTGGGTGTCACCGGGCGTACAGGGCGAGGGAGACGACACACAGATGAGCGGCGAGGCGCAGAAGCTCTTCATTGGCGGCGAGTGGGTCGAGCCCGACCGCGGCCACTACGAGGTCATCAACCCGGCCACCGAAGAGGTCGTCGGCCTGGCGCCCGAGGCGTCGGTCGAGCAGGCGCACGCCGCCGCCGAGGCCGCCTCCCAGGCCTTCGAGACGTGGTCCCGGACCACCCCCGAGCAGCGCTCGGCGATCCTCGACCGGGCCGCCGACCTGCTGTGGAAGGGCGGCGACCTGCACGTCCTCGCCGCCGCCGAGTCCGGCGCGACCTCGCAGACCGCGATGATGATGCACGTCGGCACCGCGTACGCGCGCTTCAAGCGGTACGCCAAGGGCGCCCTCGAGCCCACCGAGTTCGCCATCAACCCGCAGGTCACCCCGGCGACCGCGCTCAGCAAGGCGGGCGTGTTCGGCGCCCTGGAGGTGCGCCAGCCGGTCGGCGTCGTCACCTGCATCACGTCGTACAACAACCCGCTCGCCAACACCGCGGGCAAGATCGCCCCGGCGCTCGCCATGGGCAACACCTGCGTCGTGAAGCCGGCGCCGCAGGACCCGCTGGCGGTGTACCGGATGGCCGCCGCGCTGGAGGAGGCCGGGCTGCCCAAGGGCGTCCTCAACATCGTCACCGGCTCGGCGCCCGACGTGGGCGAGGCGACCGTCGACTCGCCGTTCGTCGACATGGTCAGCTTCACCGGCTCGACGTTCGTCGGCCAGAAGATCGCCGAGGTCGCGGGCCGCGGCATGAAGCGCCAGCTCATGGAGCTCGGCGGCAAGGGCGCCTGCGTGGTCTTCGACGACGCCGACGTCGCCGCGGCGGTGGCCGGCATCGGCACCGTGTGGAGCTTCTACTCCGGCCAGATCTGCACCGCGCCGACCCGCGTCATCGTGCAGCGCGGCGTCTACCAGCAGCTCGTCGCGGGCCTGGAGCAGTACGCCCGCGCGCTCAAGGTCGGCAACCCGGCCGACGAAGGCGTCGTGGTCGGCCCCGTCATCTCCGCCGTGCAGCGCGGCCGCGTCGAGGAGCTCATCGCCAAGGGCAAGGCCGAGGGCGCGCACTGCGTGGTCGGCGGCGACCGCCCCGACCTCGACAAGGGCTTCTTCGTCGCGCCGACGCTCTTCACCGAGGCGACGAACACGATGAGCATCGCGCGCGAGGAGTTCTTCGGCCCGGTCGTCACGGTCATCCCGTTCGACGACGAGGAGGAGGGCGTCAAGATCGCCAACGACTCCGACTACGGCCTGATCAGCTACGTCTTCTCCGGCGACGTGGAGCGCGCCTTCCGCGTCGCGCGCCGCATCCGCTCCGGCGGCGTCAGCATCAACACCGTCGGCCGCAACATGGAGGCGCCGTTCGGCGGCTTCAAGAAGTCCGGCGTCGGCCGCGACTGCGGTTCGTACGCGCTCCACGCGTACAGCGAGATCCAGTCCCTGGTCTGGCAGGGCTGACGCCCTCCCCGACCCGCTGACGAGCGGCGGCCGCCCCGGACCCCCTGGGCGGCCGCCGCTTTCGCGTTCGCGGAACGGCTACAGCGTCTCGGTGGCGTACGCGGCGCGCAGGGCGGCGAGCCGGTCCGGGGCGAGGGGCTCGCCCGCTTCGAGGGCGCGGTGGATGTCGCGGAAGTAGCCCTCGTAGCCGGCCGGGGTCAGGAGGAACAGGCAACGGGCCCACGCGTCCGAGGTGTTGCGGAAGCCGTGCGCCGTGCCGATCGGGACGGAGACGGTGCCGCCCGCGCCGACGGTGGTCTCGCCGTCGGCGAGGTCGAACGTCACGTCGCCCTCCAGGATGTGGAAGTGCTCGGCGTGCCCACGGTGGATGTGCGGTGCCGCGCCGATCGCGCCCGGCGGGAAGGCGTACTCCACGACCGCCAGGGCCCCGCCCGTCTGTTCGCCCGAGAGATGCACGGTGTACGACGACCCGGCGGTGCCGCGCAGCCGCTCGCCCTCGCCCGGTCGGATCATGCGCACGTCTGTCATGCCGGTGATTCTGCCGCCGCGGCGCGCCTGCGGTGCGGCCGCGCGGCGCGTTCCGGCGGTCAGCGGGCAAACCCTGTGATCCCTCCGGAAACCCGCCCCACAGGTGCCTCGTTCGCATAGCCTGACACCTGCGGCCGGGGGTGGCCGTCGGAGCGGTCGGGCTCGGTGGGGGGATGGGGATTCCCATGCGCGATCTGCGCGCGGTCGTGGGCGGGGCGGCGGGCGCCGTCGCCGCGCAGTTCGACGCCGCCACGCGGGCCCGCAGGTGGGAGTTGTTCCGCGAGGCGTTCCCCGACATCGAACGGCTCGCCGTCGTCGACCTCGGCGGGACGCCGGAGTTCTGGCTGCACGCGCCGGTCCGGCCGGCCCGCGTCGAGGTCGTACGGGCGGACGCCAAACCGCAGCGGGTGCTCGGCTGGCTGGCCGTCGCGGTCGGCGAGCCGGCCGCGTTCGGGTCGCCGGGCGACGAGGGCACGGCGTACGACCTGGCGGTCTGCGACGGCCTGCTGGACGCGACCCCGCCCGGCGCGCGCGGCGCGCTCGCCCGCACGGTCCGCGGCCTCGCGCCGCGCTACTGGGTGCGGTCCGAAGAGGCGCGGCCCGCCGAACTCGCCGGGCTGTTCCCGGACGCGGTGCGGCGCCGCGAGCGGCGGGGCGGGCTGACCTGCTCGTGGGTCGCCGCCAAGCCGGGCTGACCGCGCCGAAGCGCGTCGGCCCACCGACACAGGCTGGTTCTTGGGGAGGGGAACGGGTCATGGGCATGAGAGTGGTCATCGCCGGCCAGGGGTACGTGGGGCTGCCGCTCGCGGTGCGCGCCGCGCAGGTCGGGCACGACGTGGTCGGGTACGACACCGACGAGCGCCGGGTCAAGCAGCTCGCCGCGGGCGAGTCGTACGTCGAGGACATCCCGGCCGCACAGGTCCGGGAGATCCTGGACGCCGGCCGCTACAAACCGACCGCCGAACCGCGCGACCTCGGCGGGTTCGACATAGCGGTGATCACGGTTCCGACGCCGCTGCGCGAAGGCGTCCCGGACCTGACGTACATCGAGGACTGCGCACGCACCCTGTCGCGCTACCTGCGCCCGGGCGCGACGGTCGTCCTCGAGTCGACGACCTACCCGGGCACCACCGAGGAGCTGGTGGGCCCGATCCTGGAGGAGGGCTCCGGCCTGGCCGCGGGCCGCGACTTCCACCTCGGCTACAGCCCCGAGCGCATCGACCCGGGCAACCCCACCTGGAACCTGGTCAACACCCCGAAGGTGGTCTCCGGCATAGACGACGCGTCGCTCGCGCTCGTCGACGGCTTCTACGGCTCGCTCGTCGAACGCACCGTGCCGGTCGGCTCGCCCAAGGAGGCCGAGCTGGTCAAGCTGATCGAGAACACCTTCCGGCACGTCAACATCGCGCTCGTCAACGAGGTCGCGATGTTCGCGCACGACCTCGGCATCGACGTGTGGGAGGCCATCGACGCCTGCTCCACCAAGCCGTTCGGCTTCCTGCGCTTCACCCCGGGCCCCGGCGTCGGCGGCCACTGCCTGCCGATCGACCCGTCCTACCTCTCCTGGCGGGTGCAGCGCGCGCTCGGCCAGAGCTTCCGGTTCGTCGAGCTCGCCAACGACGTCAACAACCACATGCCGGACTACGTCGTCCGCCGCCTCACCGCCGCGTTCAACGCCCGCAAGCGCTCCGTCAACGGCTCGCGCGTCCTGCTGCTGGGCCTGGCCTACAAGAAGAACACCGGCGACGCACGCGAGTCGCCCTCGACCCGCATCGCCCGGCTGCTCCTCGACCTGGGCGCCGAGGTCACCGCCGTGGACCCGCACGTGGACCTCGCCCAACGCGTCGACTCACGCCTCCTGCGCGCCGACCTGACCGCCGAAGCGGTCGCGGCCGCCGACGCCGTGGTCCTCGTGGTCGACCACGACGACCTGGACCTGGAACTGGTCCGCACGCACGCCGCCTACATCCTGGACTGCCGGCGCGCGCTCGGACGCGCGGACAACGTGGAGGTGTTGTGACCGAAGGGCCCGGCCCGAGGCCCACGACGGGGGAATCGGGTACCACTGGAACGACGCTGCCCGGGTTCGCACCGGAGCGGCTGGCCAGGCTCGCGTTGCGGGCGGTGGCCGATCTGAAGCTCGACCTGACCGGGCGGACGGTGCTGACGGAGGCCGCGACCGGGGCGTATGCGGTGACGCCGGTGCTGGCGTCGCTCGCGGGGGCGCGGGTGATCGCGTTCACGCGGGACACGCGCTACGGGACGGCGGAGGAGGTGTCGTTCCTGACCGGCATGGTCGGGCTGTTCGCCGGGACGCGGCACCCGATCGACATCGTCACCGAGCTGCTGCCCGAGCACGTCGAGGCGGCGGACATCGTGACGAACAGCGGCCATCTGCGGCCGATCGACGCGGCGTTCGTGGCACGGCTGAAGCCGACCGCGGTGGTGCCGCTGATGTTCGAGGCGTGGGAGGTCGGGCTCGGCCGGGACGACGTGGACCTGGCGGCGCTGCGGGCGCGCGGGATCGCGTTCGCCGGCACCAACGAACACCACGACCTGATCGGCGTGTTCGAGCACCACCGGGCGATGGTGGGGCGGCTGATGTCGGACTGCGGCATCGCGGTCTACGGCGCCAACTGCGTTGTGCTGTGCGACAACCCGTTCGAGCCGGAGATCGTCGACGGCCTGGTGCGCGCCGGCGCGCGCGTGCACTGCGCGGGCTCGCTCGACCGGGTGAACACGCCGGAGGACGTCGACGCGGTGCTGATCGCGCTGCGGCCCGGCGCCAAGCCGGTCGTCGGCCCCGCCGAGGCGCGGCGGATCGCCGACCGGTGGCCGGGGGCCGTGGTCGTCCAGGTGTGGGGCGACGTCGACCGGGAGGCGCTGACCGCATACGGCGTGCCGTTCTGGCCGCCGGTCGGCCCGAAGCCGGGGCACATGGCGATCCTGCCGTCGGCGGTCGGCCCCGAACCGATCGTGCGACTCCAGGCCGGCGGCCTGAAGGTCGCTCAGATCCTGCTGACCAGGCCGGAGTTGCGGTCGGACGAGGACAAGGAGTACCTCGATGAGCTCAGCTGAGGTCGGCCCCGTGCCGCGGGCGCGCGTCGTGCTGGTCGGCATCGGCCCGACCACACTCGACGCACTCGACGCGCTCGCCGATCGGTGCGAGGTGGTCGCGCTGATCCGGCCCGGCGACGACGACACGACGGCGCGCGCCGCCAAGCTCGGCATCCCGGTCGAACCGGGCACGCGCGTCGCCGACATCGAGGCGGTGGTGGAACGGCTGGCGCCGGACGCGGTGGTGGTGTCGTCGTACGACCGAATCCTGCCCGACCGCCTGCTGGCCCGCTGCCCGTTCGTCAACGTGCACTACTCGCCGCTGCCGCGCGGGCGCGGCCGGGCCAACGTCAACTGGGCGATCATCAACGGCGACACCGAGACCGCGATCACCGTGCACACCATGGCGCCGGGGCTCGACGCGGGCGGGATCCTCCACCAGGAGCCGGTGCCGATCGGGCCGCGCGACACCGTCACCGACCTGTACGACCGGCTGAACGCCCGGCAGCGGGCGGTCCTCGCCGACGCCGTCCTGCGCCGCCTGACCGGCGACGAGGGCGACCCGCAGGACCACGGCCAGGCCACCTACGGCTGCACGCGCCTGCCGGAGGACGGCGAGATCGACTGGTCGGCCCCGACGGCGGACACCGACCGGCTCGTACGCTCGCTGACCCCGCCGTACCCGGGCGCCTTCACCCACCTCGGCCTGGAGCCGCTCCGGATCCTGCGGGCCGAACCGTCCCCCGACGCCCCGCGCTACACCGGCCGCGTCCCGGGCCGCGTGGTGCTCGTCGACCGCTCCGGCGAGGGCTGGGTAGAGGTGCTGACGGGCGACGGCGTGCTGCGCGTCCACGAGGTCGCGCAGGGGGACGGCCCGCCCGTCCCCGCGAACACGGTCGTGAAGTCGGTGAAGACCACCCTCGGCGTGCGCACCGCCGATCTGCTCGCCGCGCTCGCCGCGCTGCGGGCGTCCGGCACGGGCCCGGCGCAGGGCTGAACGTGGGGCTGACGACGTACGGCTGACGACGCGGGGGGGGGGGGGGGGGGGGGGGGGGGGGCGGCCCCCCCGCCGCCGCGGCGCGGCGCCCGGCCGCCCCGGGGCGGCGGTCAAGGGGGGGCTGACGAGTTCGGGCGGACGAGGCGGGGGGGGGGGGGGGCGGGGCAGCCCCCCCCCCCCCACGCCTTTTCCGGCCGACCCGTCAGCGCACGGGTTCCGACGGGTCGGTCCGACCGGCCGGCTCGACCCGGAGCGGGACGGTGCCGCCGGAGACGCACTCGCCTGTCGCGAGGTCCCACTTCCAGTGGTGGCGCGGGCATTCCAGGACGCCCTCGCCGTCGATGTCGGCGAGCGCCAGGTCCTCGCCCGCGTGCGGGCAGAACCGCTGGAAGGCGTAGCCGCAGCGCTCGATCGTCTCGCCGCTCGCGGCCTCGGCGCGCTCCCGGACCATCTGCATGGTCTGGGCCGGATGGTTGCCGTAGCGCAGCAGGCTCATCAGGGTCAGGTCGAACACGTCGGGGTCTCGGTGCAGGCTCAGACGCAGCGAGAGCAGCGCCTCCTCCCAGCCGATCTTCCCGTCGACGATGGCGCGCAGCGCCCGCGGCGGGACGTGGATGGTGTACCCGGCGTCGACCGGGTCCTCCTCCAGGGCGCCACCCACCCGGCCGAGCCGCACCGCCCAGGTCGTGCCGTCCGCGACGAGCCGCACATCGCGCTGGTAGTCGGCGAGGAAGCGCTTGTTGAAGCTGATCAGCTTCGAGAAGTAGGCGTCCAGCTCGACCGCGCCGACCGGTTCGAACGGCTCGTCGTGGTACGCCTGCCACTCCGCCTCGCGGCGGTCCCGGTACGCCGCAAGGTAGGCCTCCGGCTCGGTCCGCCACCGGCCCCGGTCGGGCGTGTTGGGCGGGAACACGCCCAACTCGCCGAGGGTGTCCCCCGGTTCCAGGCAGACCGTGGCGACGCCGGGGCAGGCCGCCGCGAAGTCCTCGGCCACGTCGTCCCACACCGGGAAGATCGTCGAGGAGCGGTCGTTGAAGCGGTCCAGCTCCGGGTCGAGGAAGCACGGCGGGCCCGCGGCCGGCAGGTACGTCGACGCGCCGGTCAGCCGCACCTTGCGCACCAGGGTGTCGAACAGGTCGCCCCGCACCTCGGCCGTCTTGCGCCGCTGCACCTCGTCCGGGTACGCGTAGCAGTTCGGATACCACATCGCGCCCGAGAACTGCGCCGACAACAGGTCGACGTCGCCGGGCAGTTCGGACAGCGGCGTGTTGCAGTCGTTGAGATCGAGGAACCGGAAGTCCCCGAGGTCGACGATTAGTCCGCTGTCCTCCTTGTGCGACGTGTCCAGCAGCATCGTCAGCACGAACCCGTCGGCGGCCTCGTAGCGCTCCTTGTGCCCGAGCTGGACGAGGTTCCGGAAACCGAGCGCGTGGAGCCGCTTGACCATCGACCTGGACCGGTAGTCGGGTATGACGACCGTGATGTTGTCGCTGTCGAGCTGGGCCAGGACCCGCTCGTCGAAGTGGTCCTCGTGCTCGTGCGACAGGTACAGCAGGTCATAACGTGCCGTGGTGACGCCCTGGAGCAGCGCGCGGTTGTCCGGGAACGGGAACCACGCTCCGAGGAACGCCGGGTGGAACCACGGGTCGATCAGCAGGCGCACGCCCGCGTGCGCGACCTCGTAGCCGGCGTGCCCCAGCGCGCGGATCCGCGCGCCGGGCGGAAGTGAGCGCCCGGTCATGCGGCGTCCTGGTTCCGCAGCGCCTTGGCGAGCGCCTCGACGACGCGCACCTGCTGCTCCTCGGTGATCTGCGGGTAGAGCGGCAGCGTCAGGATCTCGGCTGCGGCGCGCTCGGCGACCGGGAAGTCGCCCGGCGCGTGCCCGAGCGCGCGGAACGCGGGCTGGAGGTGCACCGGGACGGGGTAGTGCACGCCCGCGCCGATCCCGGCCGCGTTGAGGTCGGCGAGGACGGCGTCGCGCCGGGCGACCCGGACCGCGTACAGGTGCCACACGTGGACGTTGCCGGGCGCGGTGCGCGGCAGCCGCACGCCCTCGACGTCCGCCAGCAGCGCGTCGTACCGCGCCGCGGCCTCCCGGCGGGCCTCGTTCCAGCCCGCGAGCCGCGCGAGCTTGGCGCGCAGCACGACGGCCTGGAGCGTGTCGAGCCGGGAGTTGAAGCCGAGCCGGTCGTGGACGTATTTGCGCGACGACCCGTGGTCGCCCAACTCGCGGACGATCCGGTCGAGGTCGGCGTCCCCGGTGAGCACCGCGCCGGCGTCGCCGTACGCACCGAGGTTCTTCCCGGGGTAGAAGCTGGTGCCCGCCGCACGTCCCCACGAGCCCGCGCCGCGTCCGTCCTGCGTCGCGCCCTGGCACTGCGCGGCGTCCTCGAACAGCCGTGCACCGGTGGATGCGGCGAGCTCCATCAGCGGCGCCATCGGGGCGAGCTGGCCGTTGAGGTGCACCGGCAGCAGCCCCCAGACGCCGTCGGTGACCGCGCCGGCCGCCGCGGCCGGGTCCAGCAGCAGGTGCTCGTCGTCGACGTCGGCGAACACCGGGGTGCCGCCCGCCCGCACGACCGCCTCGGCGGACGCGACGAAGGTGTTCGCCGGCATCACCACCCCGGCGCCTTCCGGCAGTTCGTCGGCGCGGAGCATCAGCTCCAGCGCGTCCGTGCCGTTCGCCACGCCCACGCAGTGCGCGACCCCGCTGAACTCCGCGAACTCGCTCTCGAAGGCCGCGACGTCGGGCCCCTTGATGAACGCACCGGAGGAGAGCACGCGCGCGAAGCCCGCCTCGACCTCGGCCGCCACCTCGGCGTGGCCCGCGAGCAGGTCGACCAGAGGGACGTTCGCCTGATCCGCCGTCACGACAGCACCCCCGCGGGCTCCGGCACCGTCAGGCCGGCCGCGGCGTACAACGCCCCGACGACCCGGTCGTGCTGCTCCTCGGTCATCTGGTGGAACAGCGGCAGGATCAGCGAATCCCTGGTCAGCCGCTCGGTGTTGGGCAGCGGGACGTGCGCGACGTCCGCGTACGCGGGCTCCAGGTGGGCGGCCATGATGCCGCGCCGCCCCGAGATACCGGCCGCCGACATGCGGCCCAGCAGTTCGTCCCGCGCGACCGGGAAGTCCTCGTCGAGCAGCAGCCAGCAGGCCTGGAAGTTCGACTCGCCGAACGCGGGGTCCTCGACCAGGCGCGCGCCCGGCAGCCCGGACAGCGCCTTGCGGTAGCGCTCCGCGAAGCCGCGGCGCTTGGCGACCATCGCGTCCAGGCGGCCGAGCTGCACCAACCCGATGGCGGCCTGGACGTCGGTCATCCGGTAGTTGAAGCCGAGTTCGTCGTACGTCTCCAGGACCGGCGCCGCTCCCCCGCGGTCCGCCGCGTCCCGGTCCGCCGCGCTCACGCTCATGCCGTGCTCGCGCAGCCGGCGCAGCCGCGCGCCGACGTCCGCCCGGTCCACCGTGACCATGCCGCCCTCGCCGGTGGTCAGCAGCTTGCGCGGATGGAACGAGTACGTCGCGAACGACGCGCCCGCACCCGCCGGACGGCCGCGCAGCGTCGAACCCGCCGCGCACGCCGCGTCCTCGACCACCACGATGCCCAGCGGGTCGCACAGCCCGCGCATCGCGTCCAGGTCGGCCGGGACACCGCCCTGGTCGACCAGGATCACGGCGCGCGTGGCGGCGGTCCGCACCGCGTCCACCGTCTCCACCGTCAGGTTGCCCGACGCCAGGTCGACGTCGGCGAACACCGGCCGCGCGCCGACGTACCGCACCGCGTTCGCCGTCGCGATGAACGACAGCGACGGGACGACCACCTCGTCGCCCGGCCCCACCCCGGCCGCGATCAGCGCCAGGTGCAGCGCCGTCGTGCACGACGAGACCGCGACCGCGTCGGCCACCCCCAGCCGTTCCGCGAACGCCCGCTCGAAGGCGGCCACCCGCGGCCCCTGGGCCACCCACCCCGACGCGACGGCCTCCGCCGCCGCCTCGGCCTCCTCAGGGCCGAACCACGGCTTCATGACCGGTATACGCTCGCTCACCGAACCCCCCACACATGTGCCCCCACGTTGATGTGCCTTGTGCCTGACGGCGGTTGACGACGGCGAACGGCGGCCGACGGTTCCCGCCGTGACCACCGCCCGCTCCGCGTCGGACGCGCCTACTTGCTGTCGGACCACCAGGCGACCAGTCGACGCAGCCCCTCGTCCAGGCCGACCGACGCCGTGAAACCCAGCTCCCGCTCGGCCTTCGAGGTGTCGGCGAGCCGCCGCGTCACCCCGTTGACCGCGCGCTCCGGGCCGTGCTCGACGCCCAGTTCGCTCCCCATCGCGACGAGCAGCCGCTCGGCGAGCTCCTTGAGCGACGTCTCGACGCCGCACGCGATGTTGTAGACCTCGCCGCTGACCGGCGCGGCCGCCGCCAGCAGGTTGGCGCGCGCGATGTCGGCCGTGTAGACGAAGTCCATGGTCTGCAGGCCGTCGCCGAAGATCAGCGGCGGCTCGCCCTTGCTGATCCGCTCCATCCACCGGATCAGGACCTCGGTGTACAGGCCGTGGATGTCCATCCGCGGGCCGTACACGTTGAAGTAGCGCAGCGCGACGTAGTCCAGCCCGTACATCGCCTTGAAGCTGCGCAGCAGGCCCTCGTTGAACAGCTTGGCGGCGCCGTAGATGGTGTCGTTGTCGTACGGGTGGTGCTTCTCGGTGGTCGGGAACTCCTCGGCGAGCCCGTACACCGACGCCGACGACGACGCCACGACCTTGCGCACCCCCGCGCGCTGCGCCGCCTCCAGCACGTCGAACGTGCCGTCGACCAGCACCTCCAGGGCCAGCCGCGGGTCCTCGACGCACTGCGTGATGCGGATCGCCGCGAGGTGGAACACCACGTCCGTGCCGGGCATCAGCTCGGCGAGCAGCGCCCGGTCGCGGATGTCGCCCTCGACCAGCCGGCAGCGGTCGCCCCGCGCGGGGTCGAGCGCGTACGCGAGGTTCTCGCGGCGTCCGCGGGTCAGGTCGTCGAGCACCACGACCTCGCGCGCGCCCGCGTCGAGGAGTTGGTCGACGATCGTCGAGCCGATGGTCCCCGCGCCGCCGGTGACCAGGCACCTGGTGCCGGCCAGCGCAACGGCGGGGGAGCCCCCGGAGGTCGCAGTCGCCTCGATCGGCAGGTCAGCCATGCTCGTTCAGCCCTCTCGCCCGGGAACGCTCCGCGCCGCCGGCACCCCGGGGCCGACCGGCACCGCGATGCCGCCGGCCTCCAGGCTGCGCGACGCCGCCTCCAACATCTCCAACACCCGCAGTCCCGCGCGACCGTCGGTCAGCGCGGGCCGGGACTCCCTGATCGCCGAGGCGAACTCGGCCATGACGCCGCGCAGCGCCTCGGTCTGCGGCAGCGCCGGCGAGACGACGTCGCCGGTGCGGTAGGACACGAGCTTGGCGTGCCGCGCCTCGCGCCCCAGCGCGGCGTCCTGCGCGAGGTCGATGCCCTTGTCGTGGATGTGCAGCCGGGCCGCCGGGTTCATGTCGTCCCACACCAGCGTGCGCCGCGAGCCGCCGATGATGGTCGTGCGGACCTTCGTCGGCGACAGCCAGTTGACGTGCACGTGCGCGATCGCGCCGGTGTTGAGGCGCAGCGTCAGGTAGGCGACGCACGCGCGCCCGGTGCCGATCGGGTCGGCGCCGTGCGCCGCGACCGAGATCGGGTGCACGCCGGGCGGCAGGATGAAGTCGAGGATCGACAGGTCGTGCGGCGCGAGGTCCCACAGCACGTCCACGTCGGGCTGGACGAGCCCGAGGTTGATGCGCACCGAGTCGATGAACTGGATGTCGCCCAACTCGCCGCCGTGCAGCATGTCGCGGATGGTGCGGACCACCGGCATGTAGCAGAACGTGTGGTCGCACATCAGCGTGAGGCCGTTGCGTTCGGCCAGTTCGACGAGCTTGACGGCGTCCGCGCGGGTCGCCGTGATGGGCTTCTCGACGAGCACGTGGCGGCCGGACTCCAGTGCGGCGCGCACGAGTTCGAAGTGCGTCGCGGCGGGCGTCGCGATGGCGATCGCCTCCACCGCGGGGTCGTTCAGCAGTTCGTCGTACGACGTGCTCACCCGGACCGTGCTGTAGTCGCCCAGCACCGCCCGCGCGCGCTCCTCGTCGAGGTCGCACAGCGCCTCGACCCGCAGGCCCGGCGTGGCCTGCGCGTTCCGTATCAGATTCGGCCCCCAGTACCCGGCGCCGACCACCGCGATACCCACTGACGACATGACGAAGCGTCAACTCCTCGGCAGCCCCTGACGCAGGCCCAGCGGCCTGCGCCTCCCCACCCGCGGTGCCCGCGGCCACGGCGCGGCACGGCGCGGCACGCCCCGGCATGGACCCCCCACCCCGGGCTCTGTGCGTGCCCACCACGCATCGCCTCCCCGACGCTAGCGCCCGGAACGCGCTGAGACTGCCCAACCGCAGAAATATCGGGTCGAGGCGCGCAGGTCGCACGTGTTGCGCCCGCGCATCCCGAGCACCTCGCACGCGGCCTGAAACACCTGCTGCGGCTGTGAAGACGATCACTTACGGTGACCCTGGTTCGGTGGCTGTCCCCTGGGTTTGGCACCCTGTGACACACAGATGAACGCCTCACGAACCCAAGGCAGTACAGACAAGCCGTATCGACCGGAAGAACAGAAAGGCCGGCGCACCGTGCCCCCGCCCCACCCGACCCTGAGCCGGGAACCGCAGGAGACCACGACGCATCCCGAACTGATCACGGCGCGCGTACCTCGGGACAGCATCCTTCCCGCGGTCGCCGCGGCGCTGTTCGTCGGAAAGCAGGTCCGCACGCTGGCGGGCGCCAAGGGCGACGCGGTACCCCCCGCGCATCCGCTGGTACGCGAGGCGCTGGCCGCGCTCGCGCCGGAGCAGCGCGAACGCTGGGACGGCCGCTGCCCCGAGGTCGCGCTGCTGTCGGCGCACCTCGTCGAGACCGAGGCGGCGCGCAAGGGCCGGACCGCCAAGAAGGTGTTCACGCTGGCCGACGCGCGGCGCGCGCTCAAGGGCGCGCGGGTGACGGTGCGGCGCATCCGCGAGGAGGGCGACCCGGCGGACGGCGGCTACCAGCCGCCGTGCCGGTCGTGCGCCGCGCTGTTCACGCACTTCGGCGTCACCGCGACGGAGGGCTGAGCGTGTCGCGTTTCTCCACCGAGGTGGTGTACGAACTGGGGCGCGCGGGCTGGACGGTCGGCCGCAAGCGGCTCGCGCAGGCCGAGGCCTGGGCCAAGGAGATCGCCGACCACGTCTCGCCCGACGGCCACCGGCACACGGTGTTCCCGGCCGCGCTCGAGGCGTGGACGGAGTTCGGCGGGCTGCGGATCGCCGTGGAGGGTCCGGGGGCGGCGGTCGCGCGCCGGCCGTTCTCCCTGGACCCGCGCTCCGGCCTGCACCTGCCGCGGACGCTGGCCGACGTGGGCCGCAGCATCGGGACGCACCTGTGCCCGCTGGGCGAGGAGGACGGCGGCGCCGGGCACCTGGCGGTCGATCCGGGCGGGCGGGTGTTCGCGATCGACCACACCGGGGAGTGGTTCCTGGGCGGGTCGGTGGACGACGCGCTGACCACGCTGATCCTGGGCCGGGCGCCGGCCCGGGTGCGGGACGACGGGACGTGGGCCTGAGGTCGGACGGGACGTACGCCCGAGGTCAGGAGTTGTAGGCGCTCTGCGCGCGTTCGAGGCCCTGCGACACGAGCGCCTCGACGGCGTCGGCGGCGCGGTCGACCTCGAAGTCGAGGCCCTTGCGCTCGGTGGCCGAGAAGTCCTTGAGCACGAACGCCGCGACGTCCATGCGGCCGGGCGGGCGACCGATGCCGAACCGCACCCGGTGGTAGTCCGGGCCGAGCGACTTGGTGATCGACTTGAGCCCGTTGTGGCCGTTGTCGCCGCCGCCGCGCTTGAGGCGCAGCACCGCGAAGTCGATGTCCAGTTCGTCGTGCACGACGACGATGCGCTCCAGCGGCACCTTGTAGAAGTCCCGCAGCGCGGTGACCGGTCCGCCGGACAGGTTCATGTACGACATCGGCTTGGCCAGCACGACACGCCGCCCGGCCAGCCGGCCCTCGACGACCTGGGCGCGCGACTTGTGCGTCTTGAACCTGCCGCCGACCCGCTCCGCGAGCAGGTCGGCGACGAGGAACCCGATGTTGTGCCGGTTGCCGGCGTACTCGGGTCCGGGATTGCCGAGGCCCACGACCAGCCACGGACCGTTGTCGTCCGCGGTGGCGTGGGCCTGCGACGTCACCATGATGCGTTTGTCCCCGTCTTCGGAGGTGCTTCGGAGTGGGGGTTCTGCGTGAAGCGCGAGGCTCAGGCCTCGGCGGCCTCGGTCTCCGCGGCCTCGGCCTCGGCGCCTTCCTCGGCGGCCTCAGCGGCCTCCTCGGCGGCCGGAACCAGGACGTTCAGGACGATCGTGTCGCCGTCGACCGCGAGGGTCGAGCCGGCGGGCAACGCGATCTCCTCCGCGCGGATGGCGTGACCGGCCTCCAGGCCCTCGACCGAGACCTCGATGGCCTCGGGGAGGTGGGTGGCCTCGGCCTCGACCGGCAGCGCGACCAGGACGGTCTCGAGCAGGCCGCCCGGCGCGACGGTGCCGGTCGCGACGACCGGGACCTCGACGACGACCTTCTCGCCGCGCTTGACCAGGATCAGGTCGACGTGCTCGAGGTGGCGCTTGATCGGGTGGCGCTGCACGTCCTTGGGAAGCGCGAGCTCCTTCTTGCCGTCGACCTCGAGCGACAGGAGGACGTTCGGCGTCTTGAGCGCGAGCATCAGGTCGTGGCCCGGCAGCGACAGGTGGACCGGGGCGGTGCCGTGGCCGTAAAGGACGGCGGGAACCTTGCCCTCGCGGCGGGCCCGGCGCGCGGCACCCTTGCCGAACTCGGAACGCGACTCGGCGGCGATACGGACCTCGGACACGACGGGTACTCCTCGAAAAGCGACGCGGTGGCGAATGTGCGGGGTGGGATCCCCGTGGATGAGGCCCGACCGGAGCGACGCTGGGGAGCGGACGAACTCGATCGGATCCCGTGGTGCCCGAGTGGCACCGGGTTCCCTTGCGCCCGAGAGGAGCGTGCAAGCCGTCAGCTACCGCGTCGATCACGGAGCTGATCTCGCATCCCTCGCCGGGCAACCCCGTAAGCCTACCCACAACATCCGGTGAGCCTGAAATCGGGTACCCCCGAACAGCCGGACGCCGTTCGGCCCAGTGGGCCGAACGGCGTCCGAAGTTCCGCTGTACAGCGGGCGATCAGCGGTTTCCGCGGATCAGCTGTGGCCCTCGAAGAGGCTCGTGACGGAGCCGTCCTCGAAGACCTCGGTGATCGCGCGGGCGACCATCGGGGCGATCGAGAGCTCGGTCAGCTTGTCGAACCGGCGCTCGTTCGGGATCGGCAGCGAGTTGGTCACGATGACCTCGCTGATGCGCGAGTTCTTCAGGCGGTCCACGGCCGGGCCGGACAGCACGGCGTGGGTCGCGGCGACGATGACGTCGGCCGCGCCGTTCGCGAACAGCGCCTCGGCGGCCGCGCAGATCGTGCCGCCGGTGTCGATCATGTCGTCGACCAGCACGCAGGTGCGGCCCTCGACGTCACCGACGACCTCGTGGACCGAGACCTCGTTGGCGACGTTCGGGTCGCGGCGCTTGTGGATGATCGCCAGCGGCGCGCCGAGGCGGTCGGTCCACTGGTCGGCGACGCGCACGCGGCCGGCGTCCGGCGACACGACGGTCAGGCGGTCGCGGTCGACGCGCTTGCCCACGTGGTCGGCGAGCAGCGGCAGCGCGAACAGGTGGTCGACCGGGCCGTCGAAGAAGCCCTGGATCTGCGACGTGTGCAGGTCGACGCACATGAGGCGGTCGGCGCCCGCGGTCTTGAACAGGTCGGCCATCAGGCGCGCCGAGATCGGCTCGCGGCCGCGGTGCTTCTTGTCCTGCCGGGCGTAGCCGTAGAACGGGATGATCACGGTGATGCGCTTGGCGGAGGCCCGCTTCAGCGCGTCGATCATGATCAGCTGCTCCATGATCCAGTTGTTGATCGGAGCGGTGTGGCTCTGGATCACGAACGCGTCGGAGCCACGTACGGACTCCTCGAAGCGGACGTAGATCTCACCGTTCGCGAAGTCGAACGCCCTGGTGGGAACCAGCGCGGCACCGAGCTCGGAGGCCACTTCCTGCGCCAGTGCGGGGTGCGCCCGGCCGGTGAAGAGCATGAGCTTGCGCTCGGGCGCCAGTTTGATCCCGGTCACTGATCCGTCTCCTTGTTGCTCGCCTCGACCTGGCCGGCGGTCGGCCCTGCCGTCTCCTGCACGTCCCCGGCCGCGCCCTGCTGCGCCGTGCGGCGCTCGGCGGCCGCCGCGGCCTCGGCCGCGGGCGAGCCCGCCCGCCGCCGGGTCACCCATCCGGTGATGTTGCGCTGGCGCCCACGCGCCACCGCCATCGCACCGTGGGGGACGTCTTCGGTGATCACCGACCCGGCCGCCGTGTACGCTCCGTCACCAATGGTGACCGGCGCGACCAGCATCGAATCGCTTCCCACACGTACATGGTCGCCCACCGTCGTGTGGTGTTTGGCCACCCCGTCGTAATTCACGAAAATCGTAGCGGCACCGATATTGGCGCCCTCACCGATGGTCGCGTCGCCGACGTAGGACAGGTGCGGGACCTTGGACCCCTCGCCGACCTGCGCGTTCTTCATCTCGACGAAGCCGCCGGCCTTGGCGCGCGCGGCCAGCACGGTGCCCGGGCGCAGGTAGGTGTACGGGCCGACGGTGGCCTTGGGACCGATCACCGCGCCCTCGCACGTGGCGTTGTTCACCAGGGCGCCGGCCTCGACGCGGGTGTCACGCAGCGTGCAGTTCGGGCCGACCTCGGCCCCCGCCGCGACCGACGTACGGCCGTGCAGCTGGGTGTTGGGCAGCAGCACCGCGTCGGGCTCCAGCGTCACGTCGACGTCGACCCAGGTGGTCGCCGGGTCGACGACCGTGACACCGGCGCGCATCCAGGCCTCGAGCGTGCGCTCGTTGAACAGGCGACGCGCCTCGGCGAGTTGCACGCGGTCGTTGATCCCGAGGATCTCGCGGTGGTCCCCGGCGGCGACCGCCGCGACCCGGTGACCGGCCTCGCGCAGCAGCGTCAGGGTGTCGGTGAGGTACTCCTCGCCCTGGCTGTTGTCGGTGGTCAGGCCGCCGAGCGCCTCACGCAGCAGCTTGCCGTCGAACGCGTACACGCCGGAGTTGATCTCGGCGATCGCGCGCTGCGCCTCAGAGGCGTCCTTGTGCTCGACGATCTGCTGGACGGTGTTGTCGCCGATGACCCGGACGATGCGGCCGTAGCCGGTCGGGTCCGGGACCACCGCGGACAGCACGGTGACCGCGTTGCCCTCGGCCTGGTGGGTGTCGACCAGCGCGGCGAGCGTCGCGGTGGTCAGCAGCGGGGTGTCACCGCACACGACGACGACCGTGCCGGAAGGCTCGCGGCCCTGCTCGGCCAGCGCGTCGACGGCGACCCGGACGGCGTGCCCGGTCCCGTTCTGCTGCTCCTGGACGACCGTGACCGCGGCCGGGTCGAGCTCGGAGAGGTGTGCCGTCACCTGGTCGCGGCCGTGGCCGACGACGACCACGAGCTCCTGCGGGTCGAGTCGGCGGGACGCTTCGACGACATGGCCGACCAGGCTGCGTCCGGCGAGGGTGTGCAGCACCTTGGGCGTGGTCGCCGACTTCATGCGGGTGCCCTCACCCGCAGCGAGAACGACGACGGCAGCGGGGCGGACGGGGCTCACGCGGGTGGCTCCTCGGCTCTGCTTGCGGGGGGACCGTCCGATGGCGACGCGGCGGCCGACGGATGAACGAGGTCGGCGCACGGCGTGAAGACCGGACACAGTCGAGGATACCGGTGAAGTCGGGCGGGGTCGCCCCCGCCCTGAAGGGCTCCGCTGCCAGGACTCGAACCTGGACATAGGGTTCCAAAGACCCCAGTGCTGCCGATTACACCACAGCGGACCGGACGGCCGGACCGCCCGGAACACACGTTCGGGAAGCCCGCTTTCGTCGGCTCCTACTATGCCAGTCCCGCCCCCTCGCATGCCGCGCCATAAAGGGCGTGAGCGCGTGCCGGAAAAACGGGTTGACGCACGGAGTCCTCACATTCCGCGAATCGGATGCCATACTGACCCCAACCTACGGACCCGTAGGTTACGCGACCGTATACCCGGCTACGCCCCCGTCTCCGACGCGCGAGGGAACCTCATGACACCGTCGTCCGGCACCGCCGTACTCGATACCGAGACCCCGACGCCGGCCCCCATAAAGGGCACGCTCGGCGGGGAACGCAAGCACTGGGCCGAGCAGTTCGCGCTCGCCCTCTTCATCGGAATCCCGTTCGTGGCGCTGGTCGCCGCCGTCCCCGTGATGTGGGGATGGGGCCTTTCGTGGCTCGACGTCGTCCTCGCCGTCGTCATGTACGCGATCACGGGGCACGGCATCACCATCGGCTTCCACCGCTATTTCACGCACGGCTCGTTCAAGGCCAACCGCGGCGTACGCGTCGCGCTCGGCATCGCCGGGAACATGGCGGTGCAGGGGCCGCTGGTGCGCTGGGTCGCCGACCACCGCAAGCACCACAAGTTCTCCGACCAGGAGGGCGACCCGCACTCGCCGTGGAAGTACGGCTCGGGCGTCCGCTCGCTCGCCAAGGGCATGTGGTGGGCGCACATGGGCTGGCTGTTCGACACCGAGCAGACCGACCAGAACAAGTACGCGCCCGACCTGCTCAAAGACCGGGACCTGGTCCGGGTCTCGCGGCAGTTCCCGTTCTGGGTCGCCGTCTCGCTGCTGGCCCCCGCGCTGGTCGGCGGGCTCGCCACGTGGTCGTGGCACGGCGCGCTGACCGCGTTCTTCTGGGCCGGACTGGTGCGCGTCGCGCTGCTGCACCACGTCACCTGGTCGATCAACTCGATCTGCCACGCGGTGGGCAACCAGCCGTTCCGCTCCCGCGACAAGTCCGGCAACGTGTGGTGGCTCGCCATCCCGTCGATGGGCGAGTCGTGGCACAACCTGCACCACGCCGACCAGACCGCGGCGCGCCACGGCGTCCTGCGCGGCCAGCTCGACTCCAGCGCGCGCACGATCCGCTGGATGGAGCAGCTCGGCTGGGTATGGGACGTGCGTTGGCCGGACCGCGCGCGAATCGAGTCGCGGCGCGCGGCATGATGGAGCGATGACCGAGACCAGCAGACGCGGCGGGGCCGCGCGCGGCGGCGGTCGTGTTCGTATGACCGGCAAGGAGCGGCGCGAGCAGCTCATCGACATCGGTCGGACCCTGTTCGCTGAACGCGGGTTCGACGCGACGAGTGTCGAGGAGATCGCCGCCAAGGCAGGCGTCTCCAAGCCGGTGGTCTACGAGCACTTCGGCGGCAAGGAGGGGCTCTACGCGGTCGTCGTCGACCGTGAGATGCGGATCCTCCTGGACGGGGTGACCAGCGCTCTCACGGGCGGCCATCCGCGTGAACTTCTGGAGCAGGCGGCCTTCGGGCTGCTCGACTACATCGAGCACTCGACCGACGGCTTCCAGATCCTGGTGCGGGATTCACCGGTCGCCCAGTCGACCGGCACCTTCGCCTCGCTGATCAGCGACATCGCCTCACAGGTCGAGCACATCCTCGGGCTGGAGTTCGCGTCCCGCGGGTACGACCCGAAGTTCGCGCCGATGTACGCGCAGATGCTGGTGGGCATGGTGGCGCTGACCGGCCAGTGGTGGCTGGACGTCCGCTCCCCCGCCAAGTCCGAGGTGGCCGCGCACCTGGTCAACCTCGCGTGGAACGGCCTGTCCGGGCTCGAGCAGAGCCCGCGCCTGGTCACCCGCCGCAAGCACGACAGGTCCGAGCCCGGGGCCGGCCGGCTCAGGCCAGGCTGCCGGTGGCCACCCAGTCCGGGACCGGCTCGGTCGCGGCGAGCCAGTGCCCGGGGACGCCGCCGGTGCCGGTGCGGGCCGCGACCACGCCGCCGGTGATGGCGCACGTGGTGTCGACGTCGCCGAGCCCGTTGGCGGTCAGCCAGAGCGCCTCGGTGAGGTCGTCGGGCTCCTGGGCGGCGGTCCACAGCGCGAACGGCACGGTGTCGGGGCACGAGATGCGGTGCCCGGTGCCGAGCACCTCGGCGGCGTGCCGCCACGACGTCGCCTCCGCGATGCCGGCGGCGGTCCGCAGGCCGCCGCGGACCTCGCTGAACGGGGTGCGGTCGGCCACCGCCGTGAGGAACGCCTCGGGCGCCATCGCGTCGTCGTCCTGGCCGGCCGTCATGAGCGCGGCCGCGACCGCGACGGCCACCGCGCCCGCGATCGCCTCGGGGTGCGCGTGGCTGGCCTCGGCGCTGAGCGCCGCCTGCTCGGCGACGAGGTCGAGGTCGTCCGCGAACCACGCGCCGAGCGGCGCGACCCGCATCGCGGAGCCGTTGCCCCACGAGCCCTGGCCGTCGAAGACCGCCGTGGTGACGTCGCGCCAGTCCGCGCCCGCGTGGACGGCGCGGAGCACGCCGTGCATCGACGGGCCGTAGCCGCGCGACGGGTCGCCGACGTAGGTCGCGGCGAAGTGGTCGGCCAGGGCGTCCTGGTCGATGTGGCCGTGCAGGTGCAGGATCCGCAGGACGGACAGCGCCATCGCGGTGTCGTCCGTCCAGTTCCACGGGGTCTCTTCGGGGGTGCGGCGGCGCGAGAGGCTGTCGGTTCGTTCCGCGCCGCGGCGGAAGAACCAGCGTTGTCCGAACGAGTCTCCGAGGGCGAGGCCGCGCAGTGACCTGGCGGCGTTGAGGATGCGGTCCATCACGCCATCCTGCCGGTTCGCGAGCGGTGCCGGGTATCGGATTACCGTGCCGGTCAAGCTTCCTGACGGGCCATCAGTTCCAGGCGGTTGCCGACCGGGTCCTCGGTGTGGAAGCGCCGCACACCGGGGATCTCGTCGCTCCACCGGACCGGCGCGCCGGCCGCCGCCAGCCGCTCGGCGAACCCGTCGAGGTCCTCCACGACGAACGCCGGGTGCGCCTTCGCGGACGGCCGGAAGTCCGGCTCGGCGCCGAGGTGCAGCTGCACCGCGCCGGACGCGAACCAGCAGCCGCCGCGCGCCGCGAGCACCGGCGGCTTGGGGATCTCGGTCATCCCGAACGGGCCGGTGTAGAAGGCGCGCAGCAGGTCCTCGCTGCCGGTCGGGACGGCGAGCTGGACGTGGTCGATGGCGTGCAGCATGCGGGCGGGCTCCTGGGCGGCGAGGGTGGCGGACGTCGGGCTCACGGTGTGCGGACCGCGACGGCGAACAGCCGCCGGAAGCGCAGCACCGTGCCGTACGACCGGGCCGGATAGGCGTCGCGCAGCAGTGCGCCGTACTCCGCCGTGAACTCGGCCTGTCCGGCGGCGTCGAGTGCGGCGAGCACGGGCCGCAGCGCGGTGCCCTTCACCCAGTTGAGCACCGGGTCGACCCCGCTCAGGACGTGCCGGTAGCTGGTCTCCCAGGCGTCGACGGTGAAGCCGGGCCGGGCGAGCGCGTCGAGGTAGACGTCGACGTCGGGGACGCCGCGGTTGAGCACGACCCCGTCCAGCCGCTCCTTCCAGCGCGCGGACTCGGCGAGTTCGCGCAGCAGGACGTGGGTGGCGTCGGCGTGGTTGCCGGGCACCTGGAGGGCGAGCGCGCCGCCGGTGGTCAGCGCGTCGGCCCACCGGGGCAGCCGGTCGAGGTGGCCGGGGACCCACTGGAGGGCGGCGTTGGTGACGACGACGTCGTACGACTCCTCGGGGCGCCACGCGCCGATGTCGGCGAGCCGGAAGTCGAGCCGGCCGGGCCGCGCGTACTCGACGGTGGCGGCGATCATCGCGGGGTCGTTGTCGAGGCCGGTGATGTGCGCGTCGGGCCAGCGCGCGGCGAGTTCCGCGGTCGCGTTGCCGGGGCCGCAGCCGAGGTCGACGACGCGGCGGGGGCGCTCGGTGGGAACGCGGGCGAGGAGTTCGTGGAACGGGCGGGTGCGCTCGTCCGCGTAGCGCAGGTACTGGTCGGGGTCCCACATGACGCCTCCCGCGGCGGGCCGATTTATCTTGACATCAAGATAGTACCCCGCCCGCGGGCGTTTGTCTTGACATCAAGAGGCTTGGCATCGAAAGACTCGCTAGACTTGCGACCATGAAGGACGAGGTCGACCGACTGATCGAAGCGTGGCAGCGCGAGCGCCCCGATCTTGATGTCGAGCCCCTTGAGGTGCTCAGCCGGGTGACCCGGCTCGCGCGGCACCTCGATCGCGCGCGCCGACTCGCCTTCGCCGCGCGCGACCTCGAACCGTGGGAGTTCGACGTACTGTCCGCGCTGCGCCGCGCCGGCGCGCCGTACCAGCTCTCCCCCGGCCAGCTGCTCACGCAGACGCTGGTCACCTCCGGCACGATGACCAACCGCATCGACCGGCTCGCCGCCAAGGGCCTCGTGCTGCGCCAGCCCGACCCCGGCGACCGGCGCGGCGTCCTGGTCCGCCTCACCGAGGACGGCCGCGACCGGGTCGACGCCGCGATGGCCGAACTGCTCGAGCACGAGCGCGACATCCTCGCGGGCCTCGACCGCGACCAGCGCGCGGCCCTCGCCGGGCTGCTGCGCTCGGTGGTCGCGCCGTTCGACAACCACGCCCAGTCGCACTGACCGGTCGCCCCGCGTCCCGAACGGGGCTGCCGGAAACGGAATTTCGTCGCCGACATCTGGTGCCTCCCGCACCGTGGCGCCCACTATGGGCGCCACGTGACCGCCGCACGGCGGTCCAGCGGGAGGGACAATGCGCACCAGACCACGCACACTTCTCGTCGCCCTCTTCAGCGCCGCCCTGCTCCTCGTGGGCGGCGCGACGTCTGCCGGCGCCGCGGCGGGCGGCCAGGGCCCGACGTACTACGTCTCGCTCGGCGACTCGCTCGCGCGGGGCTACATGCCGGGCCAGGGGGACACCGACCAGGGCTACACCGACCTGCTCTACAACGCCCTCAAGGCGAAGGACCCGGGGCTCCAGCACGTCAAGCTCGGCTGCAGCGGCGCCACCACGAGCACGCTGCTCAACGGCGGCGGACGCTGCGCGTACCCCGAGGGCACGCAGCTCGCCGCCGCCGAGAAGTTCCTGCGCGAACACCGCGGCAAGGTACGGTTCGTGACGCTCGACATCGGCGCCAACGACGTCGCGCGCTGTGCGGCGCCGTCCGGCATCGACATGCGGTGTGCGAGCGACAGCCTGCACACCGTCGGGACCAACCTCACGGCGATCCTCAAGCGGCTGCGCGCCGCCGGCGGCGCCGGCCCGCAGTACGCGGGCATGACGTACTACGACCCGTTCCTGGCGGCGTGGCTCACCGGCGCCAACGGGCAGCAGCTGGCCTACCTCTCGGAGTTCGTGCAGGAGCTCCTGAACGGTGTGATCAGCACCGACCTGCGGACGCGCGGCTTCGCCGTGGCGGACGTCGCGGGGGCGTTCTCGACCCGCGCGTTCACCCCGACGGTGCCGCTGCCTGGCGTCGGACAGGTGCCGCTGAACGTCGCGCGCATCTGCCAGTGGACGTTCATGTGCACGCGCCAGGACATCCACGCGAACCCGGTCGGCTACCAGGTGCTGGCCGACACGTTCGCCGGGGTGCTCACGCCGTAGCGCGTCCCGGAAGCACGACCCGGTAGCGCGTCCGCGCTCCTTCGTGCGCTAGATCAGCCCCTGCGCGAGCATCGCGTCCGCCACCTGCTCGAAGCCCGCGATGTTGGCGCCGAGCACGTAGTCACCCGGCCTGCCGTACCGCTCCGCGGTCTCGAAGCACGTGTCGTGGATGTTCCGCATGATCGCCGCGAGTTCGCCCTCGACCTGGGCAAACGTCCACGACTCGCGGCCCGCGTTCTGCCGCATCTCCAGGGCGCTCGTCGCCACCCCGCCCGCGTTGGCCGCCTTGCCCGGGCCGAACGCGACGCCGGCCTCGTGGAAGACCTGCACCGCGCCCGGCGTGCTCGGCATGTTGGCGCCCTCGGACACCGCCTTGACGCCGTTGCGCACGAGCGTGGCCGCGGCCGCCTCGTCGAGCTCGTTCTGCGTCGCGGACGGCAGCGCGACGTCGGCGGGGACGTCCCACACCGAGCCGCCCGCCACGAACTTCGCCGAGGCGCCGCGGCGCTCCGCGTACTCGTCGATCCGGCCCCGCTCGACCTCCTTGACCTGCTTGAGCAGCGCGAGGTCGATGCCCTTCTCGTCCACGACGTAGCCGGACGAGTCGGACGCGGTCAGGACGTTCGCGCCGAGCGCCTGCGCCTTCTCGATCGTGTGCAGCGCGACGTTGCCCGAACCGGACACCACGACCTGGCGCCCCTCCAGGTCCTGGCCGCGCCGCGCGAGCATGGCGGCGGTGAACAGCACGTTGCCGTAGCCGGTCGCCTCGGGCCGGGCCAGCGAGCCGCCCCAGGCGGCGCCCTTTCCGGTCAGCACGCCCGCCTCCCAGCGGTTCGTGATGCGCCGGTACTGGCCGAACAGGAACCCGATCTCGCGGCCGCCGACCCCGATGTCGCCGGCCGGGACGTCGGTGTGCTCGCCCAGGTGGCGGTACAGCTCGGTCATGAACGACTGGCAGAAGCGCATGACTTCGGCGTCCGAGCGGCCGCGCGGGTCGAAGTCGCTGCCGCCCTTGCCGCCGCCGATACCGAGACCGGTCAGCGCGTTCTTGAAGATCTGCTCGAATCCCAGGAACTTCACAATGCCGAGATTGACGGACGGGTGGAAGCGCAATCCGCCCTTGTAGGGGCCGAGCGCACTGTTGAACTCGACGCGGAAACCGCGGTTGACGTGCACCCTCCCCCGGTCGTCCTGCCAGGGCACCCGGAAGATGACCTGGCGTTCCGGCTCCGCGATCCGCTCGATGAGGCACGCCTCGACGAACTCCGGGCGGGCTTCGAGGAGTGGGCCGAGCGAGTCGAGGACCTCCCGGACGGCCTGGTGGAATTCGGGCTCCCCCGGGTTACGGCGCACAATTTCGTCGTACAAGCCAATTCCCTTCATGGTCAAGGCGAATCACCCGTGCCGAGCAATTATTCCTAAACGTCTTGTGTGCGTTCGCTCACGCGGGGTACACAAGATCTCGACGGCGCGGGGACGCCGGGGCGCCCGGATCGGGGAAAACCGGGCGGACGGGGGCAGGGGGTGGGGCGGGGCGGGCACGCCGGATCTCGGGGATCCGGCGGCCCGGCCCGGCGGTCCGCGCCGGCCGTGGTCAGAGCGCGCGGCCCGCTTCGGGGGTGAACGCGACCGGCAGCCGCTGCAGGCCGCGCATGATCAGCCCGCCGCGCCAGCGCAGTTCGGCCGCGGGCTCGGCGAGTTCCAGATCGGGCAGGCGGCGCAGCAGCGTGCCGATGGCGATCCGGCCTTCCAGCCGGGCCAGCGGTGCGCCGATGCAGTAGTGGATGCCGTGGCCGAACGCGAGGTGCGCGTTGTCGGCGCGGTCCGGGTCGAAGGTGTCGGCGTCGGGGAAGCGGTCGGCGTCACGGTCGGCGGACGCGAGAACCACCAGAACGGGCTCCCCCGAGGGGATGACCGTTCCGCCGATCGGGGTATCGCAGGTCGTGAACCGCCAGGTCGCCAGCTCCACCGGACCGTCGTAGCGGAGCAGTTCCTCGACCGTCGGGGCGATCCGCCCGTCGAGGTCGCGCTGCAGCCCGGCGCGCGCCTCGGGGTGGGTGAGCAGCGTCAGCAGCCCGTTGCCGATCAGGTTGACGGTGGTCTCGAAGCCGGCGAACAACAGGATGAACGCCATCGCCGCGGCCTCGTCCTCGGTGAGGTGTTCGCCGTGGTCGCTCGCCCGGATCAGCCCCGAGATCAGGTCGTCGCCGAGGTCGCCGCGCTTGCGGTGGATGAGCTCCTTCAGGTAGCCGCGCATGTGCCGCACGGCGCGCGCCACGCCGCCGCGCGGGCCCGAGCCGTGCCGGATCATCATCCCGGCCCAGGTGCGGAAGTCGTCCTGGTCGGCCTCGGGCACGCCGAGCAGGTCGCACACGGCGTAGATGGGCAGCGGGAACGCGAACTCGTGGATGAGGTCCGCGGTGCCGTTCCCGGCGAAGCCGTCGATGAGCCGGTCGGCCAGCTCCTGCACCCGAGGCCGGAACTCCTCGGCGCGCCGGGGCGTGAACGCCTTGGAGACCAGGCGGCGCAGCCGCGTGTGGTCGGGCGGGTCCAGGTTCAGCAGGTGCGCGCCGATCCCGGAGCGCTGCTCACCGGGCACCCCGACCTTGCCCTGCTTCCACGCCTGTTCGCTGTGCCGCGGGTTCTTGCTGAGCCGCTGGTCGGCGAGCGCCTGCCGGGCGTCGGCGTACCGCGTGACGAGCCACGCCTCGACGCCGCTGGGCAGCGTCGTGCGGTGCACGGGGGCGTGCTCCCGCAGATACGCGTACGCGGGGTACGGGTCGGCGATGAACTCACGCGTGAACAGCCCGGGCCCGTCCGGCACCGCCGCGTGCGGACACGCCGACTCCGCGGACTTCCCCGACTCCCCCGGCACTTCCGACACTTCCGACTTTTCAGACACAGCTCAGGCAGCGGTACGCGACGCGCGCAGGCCCTTGAGCCCCAGCCAGCCGATGACGTTCCCCGCCGCGAACGACACCACGGTCAACGCCAGGTGCACCAGGAAGAACGCGGTCGGCCCGTCGTTCCAGGACCTGTCGTCCTTCCAGATGTTGCGGAGGAAGTTCGGCCAGAGGATCCAGGTCCACAGGCCGAAGACGAGCAGGAAGGCGGAGGTCTTGCGGCCGATCCGCATGGGGGTGCACCTACTTCTGGGAGACGCTTTCGAGGGGCGCGCTAGGCCGTTTGGTCACAGTCGCGTCCTTGTCCAGTATGCGGCGCGTCCTGGTCGGCACCGCAGGCAGGGGCCGCCGTTACTCTCATGTGCATGTCATACAGGTCTGGACCGGCGACACCTTTTGTCGTCGTCGGCGCGGTTGTGATCGCGGGTGTGCTCGGGGGAGCTCCATGCGCCGTGGCGGAGGTTCCGCACGGACCTGAGGCGGCGAAGGCGCCGTCCGCCTCTCCCTCGCCGACGACGACGCCCGAACCCCCGCCCCCCGCGGGCATGTCCGGGCTCGGCGGCCCGCGGCTCGGGCAGCCCGGGGTGCAGGCCGACCTGCCGCCCGGGACGCCGGCGCTGCCGCCCGTCGAGGCGTACTCGTGGCTGGTCGCCGACATGACGACCGGTCAGGTCATCGCGGCGAAGAATCCGCACTGGCAGCTGGCGCCCGCCAGCACGCTGAAGATGCTCTTCGCCGACACGGTGCTGCCCAAGCTCGACAAGAACGCGACACACGTGGTCGACCCCAAGGAACTCCAGGGGCTCGGCGAGGGCAGCAGCGCGGTCGGGGTCAAGGAGAACCTCACCTACAAGGTCGAGGACCTGTGGAACGGGGTGTTCCTCCGCTCCGGCAACGACGCCGTGCACGTGCTGTGCGCGATGAACGGCGGCGTCGACGCGACCGTGGCGCAGATGAACGAGCGGGCCAAGGCGCTGCACGCCGACGACACGCACGTGGTGTCGCCCGACGGCTACGACATGCCCGGGCAGGTGTCGTCCGCGTACGACCTGGCGCTGTTCGCGCGCGAGGGGATGAAGAACCCGGACTTCCGCGGCTACGTGTCCACCAAGGACGCGAAGTTCCCGGGCAAGGACGGCACGACCTTCGCCATCCAGAACACCAACCAGATGCTGTCGACGTACCCCGGGATGATAGGAGTCAAGAACGGCTACACGACGAACGCGGAGAACACGTTCGTCGGCGCGGCCACCCGGGACGGGCGCACGCTGATGGTCAGCATCATGCACGTGCGGCCCGGCAAGACGTACGAGCAGACCAAGATGCTGCTCGACTGGGGCTTCGCCGCGGCGGGCACCGCCAAGCCGGTCGGGTCCCTGGTCGACCCGGGCGGCAAGCCCGGCGGCACCCCGTCGGGCACGACGGCCTCGGGGCAGACGCTGCCCGGGCAGGCCGCCGCGGTGCCGGGCGGCGCGCAGGCCGTCGGGTCGTCCTCCGGCGACGGCGTCTCGTGGGGCCTGTGGGCGGGCATCGGCGTGCCGGCGGTGCTGCTCGGCGGCGGCGGTCTGCTGTTCTTCCTGCGCCGGCGCGGCCTGACGCGGCCGACCGTGCACTTCGAGGACGACATCCTGCCCTGAGTCGAAGGCGGACCGCTCTCGGGGCGGGCCCTACGCGGAACCGTCCGCGTCCGCCCGGTCGGAGGCGGCGGCGGCCCGCCACTCCGCGGCGGTGTCCGGGTCCTTCGAAGTGCCGCCCGGGTTCTTCGCGGTGGTGTCCGGGTTCTTCGCCGCGGCGCGCTCGTCGGTCGCCGTCCACGCCGCGCAGAACAGCAGCAGCCGGGTCACGAAGTAGATCCACAGCAGCAGCGCGACCGGCACGCCGAACGCGCCGTACATGCTCTTGCTCGCGACGCCGGAGATGTAGGCGGCGACCAGCAGCTTGAGCAGTTCGAAGCCGATCGCGCCGATCAGCGCGCCGAGGATCGCCGTGCGGCGCGGCATGGTCAGCCGCGGCATCCCCACCAGCAGGTAGACGAACAGCACGAGGCTCGCGAACACCGCGACGGCGAACGCCGCGATCTGCAGGAAGATCCGGCCGACCGGCTGGTCCTGCAGGCCGATCGAGTTGGAGATCCGGCCGATCACACTGGTCGCGAACGTAGACGCGCCGACCGACAGCGCCATCGCGAGGCCGAGGCCGACCAGCGTTCCGGCGTCCTTCGCCTTCGCCGCGACGGTCGCCTTGACGCCCTCCGGCTTGGTCTCGTCCTCGAACCACATCCTGCGGATCGACGGGCGCAGCGCCTCCACCCAGCCGAGGCCCGAGATGAGCAGCAGCACACCGCCGATGACGCCGACCGCGCCGGCGTTGTCCACCAGCGCGCCGAGGTTGATCTTGTCGGCGATGCCGGGGATCTGGTCGGAGATCTTGTCCTGGAGCTCCTGCACGCGGCCGGGGCTCAGCGCGGCCGCGACCACCGCGGCGGCGAGGAGCAGCAGCGGGAACAGCGACAGGAACCCATAGAACGTCACCGCCGCCGACGCGAAGTTGCCGTCGCGGTCCGTGTAACGCTCGTACGCGGTCATCGTGCGCCCGATGACCGGCATCGTGCCTAGTTTGTCCTTGATCGCCACGCTTGCACGTCTGCCCCGAAGCGGGGGTTTCCACACGTGGCGACCAGGGCGGCGAGCCGGTTCACGCCGCCGGGCCGCCGCCGAACGGGAACGCCCGGCGCGGCCGCCAGATCTCGTCCGCGCCGTGCTCGTAGAGGCTGAAACCGCCGACCTGGAACCGCGCCTCGTAGCCGGACAGCTTGTCGAACGCCCGGTCGAGCACGTCGTCGGGCAGGTGGTGTGCCACCGTGACGTGCGGGTGGTACGGGAAGTGCAGCCCGCGCAGCAACGGCCCCGAGCGCACCGCCTGTTCGAGCCGCTCGCAGTCCGTGATGCCGCGCGCGACCTGGATGAACACCACCGGAGAGGTCGGCCGGAACGTGCCGGTCCCGCGCAGCAGCATCGGGAAGGCCCGCTCCGCGGCGGCGACCGCCGCGAGGTGCCCCTCGACCTCGGCGATCGCGGTGTCCTCGACCTCGGTCGGGGGCAGCAGCGTCACATGCGTCGGGATGGCGCGCGCCAGCGGATCACCGAACCCGTCCCGCAGGTCCTGGAGCTGGCTGCCCCAGGGTTCCGGGATCGCGATGGAGACGCCGATGGTGCGCATGTCGGTCCGATCCGGTTCTCAGCCTTCGGCCCCGGCCCAGGAGCCGGCGGGCGGCAGGAAGCCGATGCGGTCGTACGCCGCGGCCAGCGTGTTCGCCGCCACCTCGCGCGCCTTGGCGGCGCCCTTGGCGAGCGTGCGGTCCAGCTCCGCCGGGTCGTCGTGGTAGGTGTGGAAACGCTCCTGGAAGGGCGTCACGAAGTCCACCAGAACCTCGGCCACCTCCTTCTTGAAGTCGCCGTACATCCGCCCCTCGAAGCGCTGTTCGAGCTCGGGGACCGGGGTGCCGGAGAGCGCCGAGTGGATGGTCAGCAGGTTGCTGACGCCCGGCTTCTCCTTCTCGTCGTAACGCACCTCGGTGCCGGTGTCGGTGACCGCGCTCTTGATCTTCTTGGCGGTCTGGTTCGGCGGGTCGAGCAGGCTGACGATGCCCTTCGGCGACGACGCCGACTTGCTCATCTTGCTCGTCGGGTCCTGCAGGTCGACGATCTTGGCGGTCTCCTTGACGATGTACGCCTCGGGCACCGTGAACGTCGCGCCGAACCGCGAGTTGAAGCGCTGCGCCAGGTCGCGGGTCAGCTCCAGGTGCTGGCGCTGGTCCTCGCCGACCGGCACCGCGTTGGCCTGGTACAGCAGGATGTCCGCGACCTGCAGGATCGGGTACGTGAACAGGCCCACACTCGCCGCGTCGGAGCCCTGCTTGGCGGACTTGTCCTTGAACTGCGTCATCCGGGACGCCTCGCCGAACCCGGTCAGGCAGTTCATCACCCAGGCGAGCTGCGCGTGCTCGGGGACGTGGCTCTGCACGAACAGCGCGCACCGCTCGGGGTCGAGCCCGGCGGCGAGCAGCTGGGCCACCGAGATCCGGGTGTTCGCGCGCAGTTCCGCCGGGTCCTGCGGCACGGTGATCGCGTGCAGGTCGACGACCATGTAGAACGCGTCGTTGGCCTCCTGCAGCGCGACGTACTGCCGCACCGCGCCGAGGTAGTTGCCCAGGTGGAACGAGCCGGCGGTGGGCTGGATGCCGGACAGCACACGGGGACGCGTCGAGACCGTCGAGACCATGCGCCCATTCTCGCAGGCTCGCGGTGCTGCTCGGCCCCGGGTTCCGCCCAGGCGTGGCGCACGTCGCGGCGGACCCTGGAGCGGACCGCGTCCGGACCGGGGCCGGACCACGACCGAGCCGGCGGCGCAACGAAGCGCCACCGCGCGCCGGGCGAGCGCAACGAACCGGCGCGGATGCGCAACGATCGGTCATTTACCGCACCGCCCGGCGCCGCCTAGGCTTGCCACGGCCGACACCGAGGGTCGCGGACCGGACATCCAGGGTGACGATCCGAGTCGGCCACCAGGCAGACGACGAAGCGCGCCGGAGATCCCGCGCGCTCTCGCCGCCGTGCCACCGTCCGCGAGAAGGGGAGATCGCGTGCGCCTGACATTCGCCGCGCCCGCGGCCGGGTCCGGAGCGCTCTGGCTCCCCTCCGCACCACGGGTGACGCGGGGTCAGATCCGGCTGCCGCGACCACGCCGCCGACGTGAGGCCGCCGGGCGGCGCGCCTCGGCGCGCCACTACGTGATGTGCCCGCCGACCCATCTGCCCAGCCGGCCGCCGGCCGGCTTCCCGCTCGGCCCGGCCGACCCCGCGCTCGCGCACGCCACGGTCGGCGCCGACGCGCCGGGGGTGCGCGTGGACCCGTCCGCGATGGAGCAGTGGGAGCTGCTGCGCGAGACGCTGCTGCGGCTCGGCCACCGGGTCAGCCTGATCCCGCCGCGCAGCGGCCTGCCCGGCATGGTCTTCGCGGCGCACGCCGCCACGGTCGTCGACGGCCGGGTGCTGGGCGCGCGCTTCCGCTCCAGCGCGCGCCAGCCCGAGGCGCCCGCGTACCTGCGCTGGTTCGCCGAACGCGGCTACGGCACGCGCCTGGAACCGGTGTTCGCGCACGAGGGCGAGATCGACCTGGTGCCCGCCGGGCGTTTCCTGCTGGCGGCGTACGGCCCGCACACCGAGGCCCGCGCGCACCTGGAGGCCGGCTCGTTCCTCGGCCTGCCGGTCGTGCCGCTGGAGCTGGCCGGCCCGCGGTTCGCCCGGCTCGGCAGCGCGATAGCCGTGCTGACCGACCGCGCCGTCGCGTACCACCCGGCGGCGTTCTCGGTCGCGGCGCGCGAGCGGCTCGCGAGGCTGTTCCCCGAGCGCATCGCGGTCGGCGAGGCGGACGCCCTGGCCGGCGGCCTGGACGCGATCTGCGACGGCCGCACCGTGGTGCTCACGGACCGGGCGCCGGGGCTCGCCCAGCAGTTGGCCAGGCACGGTTTCCACACCGTGCCGCTGGACATGTCGCGCTTCGCGGGTTTCGGCATCGGCGTCCGCAGCTGCGTGCTGGAATTGCGCGACAATCGTTGAAAGTCCGGAATTTCCCTGTTTTCCGAGACTGCTCGATGTCGGGCGGAAGGACGTCATGATCAAGCACGACGAAGAACTGATCGCGCTCTCCGACACGTACAGCGCGCACAACTACCACCCCCTGCCGGTCGTCATCGCGCACGCCGAGGGCGCGTGGATGACCGACGTCGAGGGCCGCCGCTACCTCGACATGCTGGCCGGGTACTCGGCACTCAACTTCGGGCACCGCAACGAGCGGCTGATCGAGGCGGCGAAGCGGCAGCTCGACCGCGTGACGCTGACCAGCCGTGCGTTCCACAACGACAAGTTCGCGCCGTTCTGCCAACAGCTCGCGGACCTGTGCGGCATGGACATGGTGCTCGCCATGAACACCGGCGCCGAGGCCGTCGAGACCGCCGTGAAGACCGCCCGCAAGTGGGGCTACGAGGTCAAGGGCGTGCCGGACGGCCGCGCGAAGATCGTGGTCGCCACCGACAACTTCCACGGGCGCACCACGACGATCGTCAGCTTCTCCACCGACGAGGAGGCGCGGCGGCATTTCGGGCCGTACACGCCGGGCTTCGAGGTCCTGCCGTACGGCGACATCGAGACGATGCGCAACGTGCTCGAGGCCGACCCGGAGATCGTGGCGGTGCTGGTCGAGCCGATCCAGGGCGAGGCCGGCGTGCTCGTGCCGCCGCCGGGCTACCTGGCCGAGGTGCGCCGGGTGTGCACCGAGCGGAACGTGTTGTTCATCGCGGACGAGATCCAGTCGGGGCTGGGCCGCACCGGGCGGACGTTCGCGTGCGAGCACGAGGGCGTCGTGCCGGACATGTACGTGCTGGGCAAGGCGCTCGGCGGCGGCGTGCTGCCGGTGTCGGCGGTCGTGTCGTCCCGCGAAGTGCTCGGCGTGTTCAAGCCGGGCGAGCACGGGTCGACGTTCGGCGGCAACCCGCTGGCGTGCGCGGTCGGCCTGGAGGTGCTGGCGATGCTGCGCACCGGCGAGTTCCAGCAGCGCTCGGCCGAGCTGGGCGAGCACCTGCACCACGAGCTGAACACACTGGTCGGCGGCCCGGTGACGGCGGTACGCGGCCGCGGGCTGTGGGCGGGCGTCGACATCGACCCGTCGCACGGCACCGGGCGGGACGTGTCGCGGGCGCTGATGGCGCGCGGCGTGCTGGTCAAGGACACGCACGGCTCGACGATCCGGATCGCGCCGCCGCTGGTGATCTCGAAGGACGACCTGGACTGGGGGCTCGAGCAGCTGCGCGCGGTCCTGGAGGCCTGAGGCCCGTACGCGAGCCGTGGCAGAGGGGGCAGAGGAGAGGGGCGGGATCCGTCCGGGTCCCGCCCTCGCCGTGCCGCGCGGCGTCAGCCGTCCGACTTGCGGCGCTTCTCGGCGGCCACGGCGACCGCCACGGCACCGAGGCCGAGGAAGGTCAGGCAGGTGACGAGCAGCGCGATGGTGTCGGCGGGGGACATCGGGGGCCTTCGGTCGATCGGCGGTAAACCACACCAACCCTAAACGGGGGCTTGAATACATATCAGCCGAATAGTGCACTTGTGAGGCATCTCATCAGCGGTCCGCCCGGCCCGGCGGACCGCACATCGGGGTGCTAAATGGCCGAATCGCCACGCCCGCGGCGCGCATGAACGACCATGGGACGCGTGCCACTGGACGACCTCGACGAGCAGATCGTCGCGCACCTGATACGGGACGCCCGCGCCAGCTACGCCGAGATCGGCACCGGCGTGGGCCTGTCCGCGCCCGCCGTCAAGCGCCGCGTCGACCGGCTGCGCGGCACCGGCGTCATCAAGGGCTTCACCGCGCGCGTCGACCCGCACGCGCTCGGCTGGACCACCGAGGCCCACGTCGAGGTCTTCTGCGCGCCGCGCACCTCCCCCGCGGCGCTGCTCAGCTGCCTGGAGCGGTTCCCCGAGGTGGTGCGCGCCGACACCGTCACCGGCAAGGCCGACGCGGTCGTGCGGCTGCTCGCGTCCGACATCCGGCACCTGGAGGCGGTGCTCGAGCGGCTGCGGGAGGAACCCGTCGTGCTCAGCACGCGCAGCACCGTCGTCCTCAACCGGCTCCTCGAACGGCCCGGCGACCACTGACAGGAGCCGCGCGGGACACGGCGGAGGGCGCCGCCCCCGCGCACCGCGCGGGGCCGACGCCCTCCGAAGTCCCGTGCCGAGGCCGGGTCGGATCGGTCGGATCCGTCAGATCAGCCCGAGCTCGCGCACCGCGTCGCGCTCCTCGGCCAGCTCCCGCACCGACGCCTCGATGCGCGGGCGCGAGAACTCGTTGATCTCCAGGCCCTGGACGATCTCCCACGCGCCGTCCTTGCAGACCACCGGGAAGGAGGAGATGAGGCCCTCGGGCACACCGTACGAGCCGTCGGACACGACGCCCATCGAGGCCCAGTCGCCCGGCTTGGTGCCGTTGACCCAGGTGTAGACGTGGTCGATGGCCGCGTTCGCCGCCGACGCCGCCGAGGACGCGCCGCGCGCCTCGATGATCGCCGCGCCACGCTTGGCGACGGTCGGGATGAAAGTGTCGGCCAGCCACGCCTCGTCGTTCACGACCTCGGCGGCGTTCTTGCCGGCGATCTCGGCGTGGAACACGTCCGGGTACTGGGTCGCCGAGTGGTTGCCCCAGATCGTCAGCTTGGCGATGTCGGTGACGGCCGCGCCGGTCTTCCGCGCGAGCTGCGACACGGCGCGGTTGTGGTCGAGGCGGGTCATCGCGGTGAAGCGCTCGGCCGGGACGTCCGGCGCGTGCTGCTGCGCGATGAGCGCGTTGGTGTTGGCCGGGTTGCCGACCACGAGCACCTTGATGTCGTCCGCGGCGTGGGCGTTGATCGCCTCGCCCTGCGGCTTGAAGATGCCGCCGTTCGCCGACAGCAGGTCGCCGCGCTCCATGCCCGCGGTACGCGGACGGGCGCCGACGAGCAGCGCGACGTTGGCGCCCTCGAAGCCCTGCGCCGGGTTGTCGAAGATGTCGATCCCCGCGAGCAGCGGGAACGCGCAGTCGTCGAGCTCCATCGCGGTGCCCTCGGCCGCCTTGACCGCCTGCGGGATCTCGAGGAGGCGCAGCTTGACCGGCACGTCCGGGCCGAGCAGGTGGCCGGAGGCGATGCGGAACAGCAGTGCGTAGCCGATCTGGCCGGCCGCACCGGTGACAGTGACGTTGACGGGCGTGCGGGTCATCGTTGCGATCTCCTGCTACCTGGCGGGTGAGGGTTCCCGAAGGGTGATATCTCGTGATCGAGATAGTTCCACGGCCACCCTACTCCGCCCGCGATGCCCCGATGACCGCTCCCGCGCGCCATGTGGGAAACGCCACCGCAGCGCCGCGGAGGCGGCGTGTCAGCCGGTCCTCTTCGGCACCCACGGCAGGTCGACCACGGGCGGCGGGATCGCGAGGCCGAGCAGCACCACGGCGCCGCCCAGCACGATCATCACCATCACGTCCGTGAACCGGCTGCGCACCGCGAGGATCCCGACGTCGCGCACGAACGTGCGCAGCAGCGCGGCCACCAGGAACGTCGCGCCGATCATCAGCGTCGCCGGCCGGAACCCCCACAGCGCGGCCGTCACCAGTGCCCCCGCGAGCAGCGCGAGGACCAGCACGGCGGGCCACTCGCGCAGGCCGCCGGGGCCGCGCGGCGACGCGCCGCCCTCGGGCACATAGGTACTGGCGGACTTGCCGGCCATCGCCTGTCGCCTCCTGCGGATGCCGAGTCCCCGTACGTTCGGAAGCCGTCACTCTAGTCGGGGCGCGCCCAACGCCGCGGGTGTGCGGACGCCGGGCGCACCCGGGCGGATCAGCGGGCGGCGAGCTGCCGTTCGGCCGCCTCGACGACGTTGGTCAGCAGCATCGCGCGCGTCATCGGGCCCACGCCGCCCGGCATCGGCGCGACCCACGCGGCCTTCTCGAACACCTCGGGGTGCACGTCGCCGACCAGGCCCTGCTCGGTGCGGGTGATGCCGACGTCGAGCACGACCGCGCCCGGCTTGACGATGTCGGCGCTCACCAGGCCCGCGACGCCGGCCGCGGCGACGACGATGTCGGCCTCCAGCACGTGCCGGGTCAGGTCCTTCGTGCCGGTGTGGCACAGCGTCACGGTGGCGTTCTCGGTGCGGCGGGTCAGCAGCAGGCCGATCGGGCGGCCGACGGTGACGCCGCGGCCGATGACGCACACGTCGGCGCCGTTGATCGGGATGTCGTGGCGGTGCAGCAGCTCGACGATGCCGCGCGGCGTGCACGGCAGCGGGGCGTCCTGGCCGAGCACGAGGCGGCCGAGGTTCATCGGGTGCAGGCCGTCGGCGTCCTTGTCCGGGTCCATCAGCTCGAGCACGCGGTTGGCGTCGAGACCGCGCGGCAGCGGGAGCTGGACGATGTAGCCGGTGCAGGCCGGGTCCTCGTTGAGCTCGCGGACGACCGCCTCGACCTCCTCCTGCGTCGCGGTCGCCGGAAGCTCGCGCTGGATGCTCGCGATGCCGACCTGCGCGCAGTCGCGGTGCTTGCCCGCCACGTACGAGTGGCTGCCCGGGTCGTCGCCCACCAGCACGGTGCCCAGGCCCGGGTTGATCCCGGCGGCCTTGAGGGCATCGACCCGGACCTTCAGCTCGTCCTTGATCTGAGCGGCGGTCGCCTTGCCGTCGAGCTTCTGCGCCTTCAAGGTTCTCTCCTGATCCACCGGGCGGTCACGGGTGCCGGCCGTTGTCGGGGCGGGGTGTCACCTCGATTGTCCCGTACGCGGCATCTCCGCCTCACGCACCCTGTGCGGCGGCTCGGACAGCTGCGCGAGCAGCTCCGTCGCGATGCCGGGCGGCGGGCGCCGCGCCCCGTCGTCGAGTGCCTCGGTCAGCCGCTTGAGGTGCTGGCGCAGCACCGGGTGGCCCCACATCTCGGGCAGTTCGGGCGGCACCGGCGGGCTCTTGTGCTCGGCGGCGGTGGCCAGCGCGTCGACGTACTCGTCCAGTTCCTCCGCGTCGTCGCCCGGCAGCGCCTCCTCGGGCGGCACGGCCGGCTTGAGCGGCGCCGCCATCAGCCGGAACCCGAGGCGCTGCACGACCAGGAGGGCGGGCCACAGCGCCTCGACGCCCTCGCGGCGCCCGGCCAGTTCGCCGAGCGAGGACTCGTACACGTTCCACAGGCTGATGAGCTCGCGGCGTACGGAGGTACGGGTGCGCTGCCACGCCGCGGCGTCGTCCCCGGCCTTGCCGCCGACGACGGTGCGCAGCATCAGCCCCTCGGCGCGGATCGCCCGTCCGAGCGCGGCGGGCAGCCGGTACGTCGAGGCGCGGCGCCACAGCAGGAAGCTGGTGAGCAGCCCGATGCCGAGCCCGAGCAGCATGTCGAGCAGCCGGGTCGAGGCGAGGTCGCCGACGTGGTGGCCGGGCAGCCCGGCGCCGACCAGCACCAGCGGCACCGGCGTGATGAACGCGGTGCCCACGACGAGGTTGCGGCGCATGACGGTCTGCGCGGCGCCGTAGAGCAGCGCGACGGTGACCACGGTCTCCCACGGCCCCGGCGAGAGGTCGTGGAGGAACACCACGACCACGGCCACGCCGATGAACGTGCCGATCGCGCGTTGCAGCGCGCTGCCGAAGTCGAGCACCGCGTTGCCGCCCTGCAGCGCGGCGGCGGCGCCGATGGCGACCCACGACGGGTGCACGACCGGCAGGATCTCGGCGGCGCCCGTGGCGGCGCCCACCGCGAGCCCGGTGCGCACGGCGATGGGCGGCAGCAGCGAGGCCCCGCCGCCCGCCGTCTCGATGAGCTCCAGCACGCCGGGCCGGTCGCCCTTCAGCGGCGCGCCGGTCGGGATGGCGGGCGAGGCGGCGGCCTGCACCGAGCCGCGCAGCGCGGCCCGCAGCCGGCGCTCGCCGTTCGTCTGCGGATCGACCACCAGCGGCGGCAGGTGCGCGACGGCGCCGGGGCGGCCGACGGCGGCGGCGATCTCGCGCACGGTGTCGGCGGTTTCGGGCGGGAGCGGGTCGGAGCGTTCCTCCGCGACGAGTTCGGCCGCGTGGAACAGGTCCAGCGCACGCCGGACGAGCACCTGGAGGCGGCGCTCGTCGCCGGACATGCGCGACCGGCGGCCGTCGGCGCGGATGACGGTGACCCAGGCGTCGTACAGCGCGTGGGACGCCTGGTGCCGCGCCGCGTCCACCTCGCGCGTGCCGATCGCGTCGAGGAACCCGGCGATCGCCTGGAACGCCTCGTCGATCGCGAGGTGTTCGGGATAGTGCGGTCTGACGAGCCAGCCGGACATCGACACGAGCCATGCGCTCGCGGCCCCGACGAGCAGCAGGGCGACCGAGGTCGCGATGTGGCCGCTGACGGCGGGCAGGAAGGTGCCCATCGCGCAGGTCAGCGTGAACATGTAGCCGCCGGGGCGGCCGACGCGCAGCGCACCGCACAGGAAGGTGGCGGTGCCGGCGACGATCGTGATGACGAGCGCGCCGACCCAGGGCCGGCCGGCGGTCACGGCGCCGGCGGCGTACGCGGCGGCCAGCCCGAGGCCGACCGCGGCGAGCACGCGGGCGCGGCGGCCGTACGGCTCGGTGGACGCGTACAGCACGGCGTAGCCGCCGATCGCCGCCGACGAGCCGTCCGCCACCCCGCTGACCGCGGTCACCAAGGCGAACGGCAGGCCGACGCCGAGCGCTGCGCGCGTCCCGTTCGCCCACGCGAAGCGGTCGCCCGACAGCGTGACGATCGGCCGCAGCGGATGGTCCGGCTCGATGTGCGGCGGGTGCTCGGCCGGGAACGGGGGCAGCGTGCCGCCGCCGGGGGCGCTCGCCGGGGCGGACCCGGGCGGGAGGGCGCGCGGCTGCTCCGCGGGGGCGGGAGGTTCCGGCTTCGCGTCCTCGGTCATGCGGCTCCCTCGGCACCAGATCCGGCGAACACCAACAAAGAGTAGTAAATCGCCGTGCCCAGGCCCTGCGGTCGCTTACCTGTCACCGACTCGTTGGCTGTTGTGGATACCCGCGCGTCCCCGCGTGCCGCTACGTTCGCTTTCCCACCGCCGGCAACCCGTCGACGGAGCATGCGCGAACACGCGGAAAGGCAGGACGTGATGGGCCAGCCGCCTGGACCCGAGTACCCCTACGGACAGCAGCCGGGCTACGGGCAACAGCCGCCCGGCTACGGGCCGCAGGCGGGATACGGAGGCCAGCCCGGATACGGCGCCCCGGGCTACGGCCCGCAGCCCGGGTACGGCCCGCAGCCGGGTTACGGCGCGCCGCCCTACGGCGCTCCCCCGGCGTACGGCTACGGCCCGCCGCGCGAGTTGCTCGCCCCGTGGGGCTCGCGCGCGGGCGCGAGCCTGCTCGACGGGCTGTACGGCCTGCTGGTCGGCAGCGTGGCGATCGCAGGGTGGATCTGGATCGTCGCCAGCACGAAGGACACCGACCAGGTCGACTCCGACGGCTACTACAAGCAGGACTACACGGGCGGCTCGGCCCCGATCGCGATGGCGGTCATAGGCGGCCTGCTGTTGGCCGCCTTCCTCATATGGCAGCTGTACCAGCAGGGCAAGACCGGCCAGACGCTCGGCAAGAAGCACGTCGGCATCCGCGTGCTGCGCGAACGCGACGGCCAGCCACAGGGCTTCTGGATGGCGGCGCTGCGCTACCTGTGCCACTTCGCCGACAGCTTCATCTGCTACATCGGCTACCTGTGGCCGCTGTGGGACGAGAAGAAGCAGACCTTCGCCGACAAGATCGTCGGCACCGTGGTCATCCGCGGCTGACCGCGGCGATGTGAGGCGCGGCACTCCCGGACCCGGTCCGGCGGGTGCCGCGCCTTCATTTTCACGGTGGATTTCCGATTTGCCGGAAAAACTCCTCACCCACCGCAATGCGGTGATGACCAACCAAATATTCGCCCGCCCTTCCGTGATCCCGGTCACCTTTACACCTCCCTTAAGGTGATCCATGATTTAGCCGCTGGTATGCCGCCCGGGGAGGGCCGAGTTTTTCGGGGTGGCGGCGCGTCGGCGATGACTTGCGTTGGGGAGCGACACGAGTCAGCACCGTTTTTCGCCAGCATGGACGCAGTTGTCCGAATTCTCCCGCAGATCCGCATTCCGGGCGGCCGTCTAAACACGCCCCCGGCCAGTCGAACGCGACGGAGAAATGGACCAGATCAGCGAACCGGTCGCGACTGACGCGTACCCGGACGCCTGGTTCCGCGAGGGCGAAGCGACGCCCCGTCCCGCCCGGTACCCCGGCTTCGACGACACCTCCACCGCGATCCTGGTCCGCCCCGTCGACGTCATGGCCGCCGAACGCCGGCGCGCCCGGCGCAGCGGCACGGCGCCCACCGGCCCGGCGGCCGGGCCCGCCACGTTCGGCGCGCGCCCCGACGACACCATCACGAACCTGCTCGTCGGCCCGCCGATCGAACCGCCGTCCGTCGAGCCCGTCGACCGCGCCACCAACGGCCGCGGCAAGCACGCGCCGCGCAAGGCCGCGCCGTTCCGCCTCGGCACCAAGCGCCGCCGGCGCCGCTCGCTGCCCGCGCACGACCCGGCGACGATGCGAATAACGGCCCTGGTCCCCGCGCACAACGAGGAAGACCAGATCGGCGACACGATCGACTCGCTGCTCGCGCAGAAGCGCCCGCCCGAGCGCATCATCGTCATCGCCGACAACTGCTCCGACAGCACGGTCGAGATCGCCCGCGGCAGGGGCGTGGACGTCTTCGAGACGGTCGGCAACCAGCACAAGAAGGCCGGCGGGCTCAACCAGGTCCTCGACCGGCTGCTGCCCGTCCTCGGCCCGCGCGACGCCGTCCTGGTGATGGACGCCGACTCCACGCTCGGCCCCGAGTTCCTCAGCCACGGCCTGGAGCGCCTCGCCACCGGCGAGTTCGGCGGCGTGGGCGGCACGTTCACCGGCAAGCCGGGCGGCGGCTTCGTCGGCATGCTGCAGCGCAACGAGTACGCGCGCTACGTCCGTGATGTCCAGCGCCTGCAGGGCAAGGCCCTCGTCCTCACCGGAACCGCGACGCTCTTCCGCGCGCTCGCGCTCCAGGAGGTCGTCGAGGCCCGCCGCACCCGCGTCCTCCCCGGTCTCCCCCAGGTCTACGACACCCGGGTGCTGACCGAGGACAACGAGCTGACCCTCGCGATCCTGCACCTCGGGCTGCGCATCATCTGCCCGCCCAAGTGCACGCTCGAGACCGAGGTCATGCTCACCTGGCGCGACCTGTTCAACCAGCGGCTGCGCTGGAAGCGCGGCGCGCTGGAGAACCTGACCGACTACGGCTGGACCCGGGTCACCCGGTCCTACTGGGGACGCCAGGTGCTGTCCCTCATCGGCCTGTTGGTCATCGTGATCTACCTGTCCTCGCTGCTCTTCTCGCTGATCGTCACCGGCAGCGTCGTCGTGCAGCCCGTGTGGATGGCGGTCACCCTCGTCTTCGCTCTGGAGCGCGCGGTCACCGTGCGCTCGCGCGGCCCGGTCCAGATGGTCCTGGGCGCGCTCATCGTGGTCGAGATGGCTTTCGACCTATTCCTCCAAGCCGCCCAGGCGAAAGCGTTCTGGGATGCGATCCGCAACAAGGAAAGGAAGTGGTGACGTGTACAACGTGAGCACTGGGGCCGCGGCCGCCGGTACCGGCGGTGTGCTGGCCATGACTGGCGCCGTCAACGTGGTGTGGGCGCTGGTGGCGGCGTTCACGCTGTTCAGCGCCGGCCTCGCGCTCAAGCGGATCATGCCCGCGCGCACCCGCTGACCCCGAGCGGCGGGGGCCGCGGGGGCCCCCCCCCCCCGCCCCCCCCCCCCCCGGGGGCCCCCCCCCCCCCCCCCCCCCC
>NZ_JASAOI010000017.1 GCF_029953285.1 Yinghuangia seranimata
GATCTGGCCCGCGCGCCCCCGGGCACCCCGCGGGGCGGCCCGGGGGGCCCCCCCCCGCGGGGCCCCGCCGACGCGTCTGCTCCCGCACAACGTCCAGCACCGCAACGCCTCAGGCAAGGACGCGATGCCCCGCATGACTTCGTTCTCCCGGCAGCGCCGCCGGATCGCCACATGGCTGGCCGCCGTCGCCGCACTCGTCGGCTTCGTCACGGTCGGCCCGGCGGCCCCGACGGCCTCCGCCGCCACACCGTGCTCCAACGGCTACGTCGCGATCAGCTTCGACGACGGGCCGAGCGCGATGACCCCGCAGTACGTCCAGGCGCTGCACGACGCCGGCTACGTGAAGGCGACCTTCTTCCTCACCGGCGCCCACGCCCAGGACTACCCGCAGTACGTCAACCAGATCGCCGCCAACGGCAACTGGATCGGCAACCACTCGTACTCGCACCCGTTCCTCGACGAGGTCGGCGAGCCGAACGCGTTCAACGAACTGCTCGGCACGAACCAGATCCTGCAGTCGATGACCGGCCACGCGCCGACGCTCTTCCGCCCGCCGTACGGCCGGACGAACGCGCAGATCCGTCAGGACGCCACCAGCCTCGGCATGACCGAAGTGCTGTGGACCAACGACACGTTCGACTACAACGGCGTCACCACCCAGGAGATCGTCGACAACGCGCTCCAGGTGAAGCCGGGCGGCATCATCCTGATGCACGAGGGCTACGAGACCACCCTCGCGGCGATCCCGCAGATCATCAACGGGCTCGCCGAACGCGGCCTGTGCGCGGGGAAGATCGTCCCCAGCGCGACGCCGGTGACCGCGTGGGAAGGCACCACGTACTACGCCGTAGCCGCACACTGGTGACCCGGCGCAGCGAATCCGCTTAAAAGCCACGAAGGCGGGCCCCCTGATTCCAGGGGGCCCGCTTTCGCGTGTTTTGCCGCCCGTTCCCCGGATTATCCACCACGAAATTCGCCCAATATTTGTCGACAGCTCGACAGGTTTATGTCCCGAAATCCGACAAACCCCGGGGCAGGTAAAAGAATGGGAACAAGGCTGTGACAATTCTCGGAGCGCGCAACCTTCGGCCCCTAGGCTGCCTAGGTCGATCGGCGGCCCCGTCATCTGTCCCCGCCGCACGCCCCCCATAGACGGTCCCAAATTGAGGGAGTGCAACACATGTCCCATTTCCCGGAACGGAGGACGGCCGTTCGCCGGCTGTCCGCTCTCGCGATGGCCTCGTCCCTGGCCGTCGGCGGAGCGATCCTCGCCGCCGCACCCGCGCACGCTGACAGCGGCGTCAAAGGCACCTACGAGAGCTTCGCCGACGTGACGGGCGACGGCAACCCCGACGACTCGATGCCGCTGATCGTCACCGGCAGCAGGCACAAGACCGTCCGCGCTGGTCTGATGAACCTCAAGCTGGACACGGGCGAGACGCTCAAGGTCTACTGCGTCGACATCGACACGGACACCGAAAAGGGCAACCAGTACTCCGAAAGCCCGTGGGACAACCAGGACGACAAGAGCACCTGGCCCAAGGGCGACAACTCCGCGCAGCGCCGTGCGAAGCTGAAGTGGATCCTGCTCAACTCGTTCCCGACCGTCGGTGTCGACAAGCTCAAGACCTACGCGGACATCCCTGACCTCGACGCGCAGGAAGCCGCAGCCGCGACGCAGGCCGCGCTGTGGCACTTCAGCGACAACATCACGCTGAACGACGACGGCAAGGTCGACGTCACCAAGCTGTACAAGAAGCTCGTGGCGGACGCCGACACGCACGGCATGGACACGTCCGAGCCGCCGACGACGCTCGCGCTGACCCCGGCGGAGTTGGGCCTGCAGCTCGACAAGGCGCCCAACGGGATCGGCCCGTTCACGGTGAAGACCAGCGCCAAGGGCAAGACGATCGACGCGGCGATCAAGAACAACCTGCCTGCGGGCGCGAAGCTGGTCGACAAGAACGGCGCGGCGGTCTCGAAGGTCGGCGACGGCGACGATGTCTACGTCAAGCCCGCCGCAGGCGACACCAACGGGCAGGCCACCGTCCAGGTGTCCGGCAAGTCCAGCGCCGAGGTCGGTCGGCTGTTCACGGGTACGCAGAAAGGCAAAAAGGACGAGCACGGCAACGAGGTCGCGGCTCAGAAGCTGATCCTCGCGCAGCGCAGCGACACGCAGGTGCAGGCCACCTCGGTCGCCAAGTGGGGGAAGGGCCCGCTGCCCGCCTACGCCGCCGAGGTGCAGTGCAAGCAGGGCGGCGTCGAGGTCACCGTGACCAACAACGGCGACCAGGACTTCGTCTTCACCCTCGACAACAAGCAGTCGACCGTGGCGAAGAACGGCGGCAAGATCACGCAGCTGGTCAAGGTCAACGAAGACCAGGCCTACACCATCCAGATCATGCGCGACGGCAAGGTCGACAAGGAGTTCAAGGGCGTCCGCGACTGCGAGACCGCGTCCACGCCCACCACTCCCCCGACCACCCCGCCCGCCACGCCGGCTCCGCCCGCCCCCAAGGGTCCCGAGCTGGCCCAGACCGGTGGTGACGGCAGCGGCAACACGGCCCTCTACCTGAGCGGCGGCGCGGTGCTGCTGCTCGGCGGCGGCCTGGTGTTCTTCGTCGTGCGTCGCCGCACGGCGCAGTAGCCCGCCCCTGAAGGACTGAGACAACGGAAGGCCCCGGACACGGAGTTCGTGTCCGGGGCCTTCCGCGTTGTGTCGATCAGGCCTTCAGCTGTTCGGTGTTCGACCAGTCCGACCGTGCCGCCGTTCGGGACCGGTCGGACCGGTCAGTGGAAGAAGTGCCGCGTCCCGGTGAAGTACATGGTCACGCCGGCCGCCTTCGCCGCCTCCACGACCAGCTCGTCGCGTACCGAACCACCCGGCTGCACAACGGCCTTGATGCCCGCCGCGGTCAGCACCTCGAGCCCGTCGGGGAACGGGAAGAACGCGTCGGACGCCGCGACCGAGCCGAGCGCCCGCTCGCCGGCCCGCTGCACCGACAGGCGCGCCGAGTCGACCCGGTTGACCTGGCCCATGCCGACGCCGACCGTCGCGCCGCCGGAGGCCAGCAGGATGGCGTTGGACTTGACGGCCCGCACCGAGCGCCACGCGAACACGAGGTCGCGCAGCGTCGCCTCGTCGGCGGCCTCGCCGGTGGCGAGCGTCCAGTTCGCGGGGTCGTCGCCCTCGGCCTGGAAGCGGTCGGCGTTCTGCAGCAGCAGGCCGCCGTCGATCTGCCGGAACTCCGCGGACCCCGAAGAGACCGCGGGCGCCTCGGGAGCGCGCAGGACGCGGATGTTCTTCTTGCGGGCGAGCACCTCGACGGCGCCGTCCTCGTAGTCCGGGGCGACGATGACCTCGGTGAAGATCTCCGCGACCTGCTCGGCCATCGCCACCGACACCGGGCGGTTCACGGCGATGACGCCGCCGAACGCCGAGACGGGGTCGCACTCGTGGGCGAGGCGGTGCGCCTCCGCGACGTCCGCGCCGATCGCGATGCCGCACGGGTTGGCGTGCTTGATGATGGCGACGCACGGCTCGGTGTGGTCGTACGCGGCGCGGCGGGCCGCGTCGGTGTCCACGTAGTTGTTGTACGACATCTCCTTGCCGTGCAGCTGCTCGGCGCCCGCGAGGCCGCCGGTGCCGTTGCTGTACAGCGCGGCCGCCTGGTGCGGGTTCTCGCCGTACCGCAGCACGTTCTGGCGCTCGCGCACGGAGCCGAGGAAGGCCGGGAACTGCTCGTCGTCCGCCGGGGCGTAGACGTTGGAGAACCAGGACGCGACGGCGACGTCGTAGGCGGCGGTGTGCGCGAACGCCTCGCCGGCCAGGCGCTTGCGGGTGGCCAGGTCGAACCCGCCGTCGGTGACGGCGGCGAGCACGTCCGCGTAGCGCGCGGGGCTGGTCACGACGGCGACCGACGGGTGGTTCTTGGCGGCGGCGCGGACCATCGACGGGCCGCCGATGTCGATCTGCTCGACGCACTCGTCCGGCGTCGCGCCCGAGTCGACGGTCGCCTGGAACGGGTAGAGGTTGACCACGACGAGGTCGAACGGCTTGACGTCGAGCTCCTCGAGCTGCGCGCGGTGCGACTCGAGGCGCAGGTCGGCGAGGATGCCGGCGTGGACGCGCGGGTGCAGCGTCTTGACCCGGCCGTCGAGGCACTCGGGGAAGCCGGTCAGCTCCTCCACCTTGGTGACCGGGACGCCGGCCGCGGCGATCTTCCCGGCGGTGGAGCCGGTCGAGACGAGCTCGACCCCGGCGGCGTGCAGCCCCTGGGCGAGCTCCTCAAGCCCGGTCTTGTCGTACACGCTGACCAGCGCGCGGCGGATCGGACGCTTGTTCGGGGAGCTCTCGGGGGTGCTCATGATCCGAGTCGGACCTTTCTTCCTTCGATGCGGTAGCCCTCGCGGGCGAGGCGGCCCACGATGTCGACGAGCAGGGAACGCTCGACAGTCTTGATGCGCTCGTGCAGCGCGTCTCCGCCGTCGGCGTCGTCGCCGTCCTCGACCGCGACCACGCCCTGGGCGATGATCGGGCCGGTGTCGACGCCCGCGTCGACGAAGTGGACGGTGCAGCCGGTCACCTTCGCGCCGTACGCGAGCGCGTCGCGCACGCCGTGCGCGCCGGGGAACGACGGGAGCAGGGCGGGGTGGGTGTTGACCGTGCGGCCCTCGAAACGGGCCAGGAACACCGGCCCGACGATCTTCATGAAGCCCGCGGACACCACCAGGTCCGGCTGGTACGCGGCGACCGTGTCGGTCAGCGCGGCGTCCCACGCGGCGCGGTCCTCGTACGCCTTGACCGCGACCACGTGCGTCGGGACGCCGGCCTTCTCGGCCCGCTCGAGGCCCAGGATGCCGTCGCGGTCCGCGACCACGGCGACGACCTCGGCGCCGTACGCCGTGTCGGCGGTCGCGTCGAGCAGCGCCTGGAGGTTGGAGCCCGATCCGGACACAAGGACGACGAGCCGCGCGGGCCCGGGAATGCGCGGGGCGTAGACGGCCACAGCGGGGGCTCTTTCCGAACGGGGCGGAACGGGGTGAATAGGCACGCCGGGAACACGCGGGCGGCGCCCGAACGTCAGCAACGATAGCGTCAGGTGGTGTGCGGTACCGAACCAGGGACCACCACCGGGACCGGGGTCGGCGCACACACGTACGATCCCGGGTAAAGAACGGCACCGGCCGGCTCGCACAGCCGCGCCCGTAGTACGGAGGTCGGGCGCACTGCTGGACGAGGCCAGGCGCGGCAGGTACGCGGCAACCCGTGGGATGGACGCCGTGAGGCATTGGGAGCGGGTGCCCGTTGGGGATCCGGCACGACGAGGGCAGGCACACACATGAGTACGGGCAACGAGACCGACGAGCGGGATCCGTACGCCCCGCCGCCGGAGGGGGCGCCCGATCGTCCGCCGGCCGCGCCGTGGAACCTCCCCGGTTCGGGGGGCTCCGGCTCGGACGGCCAGGGCGGCGGCCCGTGGGGCGACCCGCGGTCCGGCCGCGACCAGCGCCCTGACCGGGACCGCGACCGGGACCGGGACCGCGAGCGGCGCGACGACGAGCGCACACCCGTCGACCCGCGGAAGCGCAACGCGCGCATCGCCGTGTGGCTCGGCGTGTGGGGCCTCGTCATCGCCGTGACGGTCCGCGAGGAGATCGGTCTCGTGATGGGCATCGCGGCGACCGTCCTGGGCGTCCGCTCCCTCCGCGGCACCTCCCCCGCCCGCGTCGGCCCCCGCATCGAGCAGGGCCCCGGCGGCACCGCCCGCACCCCGGGCCGCGCCCGCCGCCTCGCCCGGCCCGCCCGCGTCGAAACCCCGCCCACCGCCTCCGTCCAAGGCACCATCGCCCGCCCCCAGGGCGCCCTCGCCGGGCTCGTCGCCGGCGCCCTGACGGTGGTCTTCGTCCTGGGCGTATGGGGCTTCCGCACCTGGCAGAGCGACTACTACGACTGCATGGACGCCGCCCTGACGAACACCGCTGAGAAGCAGTGCAAGCAGGAGCTCCCGAGCATGTTCCGCAGCCTGGTGGACGAGGTCGACAACAAGTACGTCTGACCCGACGGGCCTCCGACAACCACCGAGGCCCACCGAACACCGACCGGGGCCGCCCACGCGCAAAGCGCGAAGGCGGCCCCGTTCGCTGTGTAGGCGCTGCTAGGGCATACGAGCGCCCAGGCGGCGCCCGACGCAGGCGGCGCAAACGACGGCACGACCACGAGCCGACCGCCACCGCCACACCGCCACACCGCCACCGCGAAGGGTGCCGCCCGAACGGCACCGGATCGCAACCCCGGCCGCCCTGACCCGACACCCCGTCAGACCACGGGCCCACCCTCGGTGTTCGCACTTGCGCGAAGTACGCCGCCTGGGCACAGTCGCAGCGCCCCCACCTCACACACACGAAGCCTTCCGCCGCGCGCTCCAAGCTCCCCGCCCAGACACCGTCAGGTTGTCCCGCGCCGCGGGCGAGCGGACGTCAGACCGTCATCGACGCCGAAGGCCGGTGTCCACGACTCGCCCGCTGCGCGCCGCTCGCCGCCCCTTCGCGGCGGCTACGCCGTCAGATCGCAGACTCGCCCGGCACCCCGCGCCGAGTTGCCGCAGCGCGGGCACTCGTACACCGTCGAAGCGCCCCTCGCCTCGTCTGCGGGTGGGCTCTCGTCGGGGCGGGGTCATGGCGTCGGGGTGGGCTGTTCCGGGACTGCGACCACGACTGTTTCGAGGGCCGCGGCGGATTTCACGGTTCGCCAGCGGTACCAGGCGGCGATCAGGGCTGTCAGGGCGGCGACGGTCGTGACCTCGGCGGTGATGGCGGCGGCGGTGGTCAGGACGTGGGGGCCGACGCGGGTCAGGCGGTGGGTGCCGGCCGCGCCGGTGGAGAGCCAGGTGGCGGTGGCGGTGAGGGCGCCCGCGACGGGGCCTGCCGCGGCGGCGGTGGCTGTGGCGGTCCAGAGGCGGCCTGCCTGGCCCGTGCGAGAGGCGAGGAGGCCCGCTGTGAGGCCCGCGGCGAGGGGGACAGCGAGGGTGCACCAGCCTGCCGGGGTCGGGCCGCCCGGGAGGGCGCCGAGGAGCGGTAGGGCCGGAAGGGCGCCGAGCTTCACGCCGGTGGGTGCCACGGTCGTGCCGACGCCGACCGCGAACCCGGCGCACGACGCGTACGCGACGGCGCACGCGATCGCGTTCGGCATGAGCGCGGCGCACAGCAGCGCGAGCCCGATGGTGTCGGGTGCCCGCTCCGCGACCTGGTCGGCGAGCGCGGTGACCCGGTCGAGGTGGGTCACCAGCGCGGCCGAGACGACGACCGCTCCGCCGGCCGCGAGGGTGGCCGCGGCGGCGGCGCCCGCGCGTACCGCAGTCCCTGCCGGAAGGGCGAACGGTCGGAGCCGGTCCGCGACCTGACGGGGCATCCGGTCCGGCAGCGCCTCGAACGCTCCCGCCCGCGCCGCACCGTACGTCGCCAGTACGAGCGCGGCGGCGCCGGCCGCGAGCGGGGCACGTTCGCGTACGGGCTGGATGGCGTCGGTGCCGCAGATGACCGCGAGGCCGTACGCGCATGCCGCGTACACCCCCGTGCACGCGGCGAGGGCGAGCGCCGCCGCGCGGACGGGGTGCCCGTCGGGCCCGGCGGTGTCGGGCGAGGCGGCCGCGGCGCAGCGGCGTCCGGCCCGGATCAGGACGACGACGAGCGGGACGGTGACGCCGAGCGGCACGATCCCGAGCCGCACCGGCGCCGCGCCCGGCTGGTCGCCCGCGACGTCGAGGCCGACGCGCTGTGCGGCGAGCCAGATCTGCCCGGCCGTGCGCAGGATCGCGCCGGGGTCGGTGAACCCGCCCGCGAAGGCGTCGGCGAGCACGGCGACGAGGACCGGCGCGACGGCGATGCCCATGCCGAGGCCGACCGCGGTCAGTCCGGCGAGCGCGCCGTCGAGTGTCGCGCGGAGGTCGGCGGCGTGTTCGCCGAGCGGTCCGGCGTCGGCGTCGAAGCCGCCGTCGGGGTCGTCGTCCGGGCCGTCGTCGGGATGAAGGTCCGTCGCGAGGACGGCGTCCTCGACATCGGTGTGGAGGCCCGCGCCGCGGTCGGCCCCTGGGTGGCTCGGCGGCGCTGGTACGGGGGTGTCGCTCACGATCACTCATGCTGCCAATGCCGAGGCGATCCGCCCGGTATATGGCGTTCGCTCCGATCGTGTCGGCCGATATCGGCCTCGGTTGATCAGTTTTGATTAGAAATATTGCATTACTAATCATTCAAGGGGGTATCGGCGCACCCAGGCGGATGCTCCACCCGTCCCGTTCCGCACGGTCCGGCACACGAGCAACCGGGACCGACGCACCACCGGAGCGAGCACGGGGAGCACCGCAGGCATGAACGACGAGCCCATCGAGGACTTCGACGCGTTCTACGAGCGCACCGCCCCCGACGTGGCCAGGCACATCTACCTGCTCACCGCCAGCCCGCACCGCGCCGCACACGTCACCCATCAGGCCTACGCGAAGGCCTACACCGACTGGGACACCGTCTCGCGCATGCCCTCACCGCTCGCGTGGATCCGTATGGCGGCCTCCGACCTCGCCCTCGACCACGTGCGCCGCGGCCTCCAGAAGGTAGGCGGCTGGATACCCCACCCGGACCGGCTCGCGACCAAGGTCCGCCGCGAGCCCGCGACACCCGCCCCGGCACGGGACGACGAGCCGACACCGCCGGAGGCCGTCGACATCGAGGACATCGAGAACGTCGAACCCGAGGCGCCCGAGCCCGAACCGGCCGACGCCGACCTTGAGGCCCACGACGCCGAGCCCGAGGACCACCCCAAGCCCGTCCGCGACAACCGCAGCAAGAAGAAGGGCCGCAAGCAACGCACCTCCCGTCAGGCCCCCGCGCCCGAGCCCGACGCCACCGCACCCGAACCCGAAGCCGAACAACCCGAACGGCCCGGAGAACCCGAGGGACCCGAGGAACCCGAACCCCTCGCCCCCCTCACCCCCCTCCCCCTCCCCCTCCCCCTCCCCGTCCCCGACCTCTCCGACGAACCCCTCGACGCGCCCGGCGACCTGACCTGGAAGGCGGACGTCGCGCTGTTGCGTGCGCTGCGTCGGCTCCCCGCGCATCGCCGCCGTGCCGTCGTCCTGCACCACCAACTCGGGCTGTCCGCGGAGGAGATCGCCGCCGAGACCGAGGCCACCACCGCCGCGACCCGCGACCGTATCGCCCTCGGCAACGCACAACTGGCCCGCAAGGTCGGTGAGTTGACCGGGCCCAACCCTGACGGCCCGGAGGCGCACGAGCGGCTCGGCGCGGTCCTGAACGACCTGACCGGCCGTTACGAGCCCAAACTGCACTCGCCCCGCACCGTCCGCAACGGCGCGCGCACGCGCACCGGCGTGCTGGTCGCGGTGGTGGCCGTCGTGGTGCTCGGCCTCGCCGGGCTCGCGCTGTCGGCGATGACGACCAGCGGCCTGCCGAACAAACGCGCCGAGGTCCAGGCGTCCATGTCCGCCCGCGAGGCGGCAGGCATCCGGATCGTCGTGACGCCGCCGCCCGCGCCGTTCAAGTTCGGCCGCACCAACGCGAAGGCGGAGCGGATCCCCGACGAGCGCAGGGAACTCGTCTACGTGCAGGGCACGGTCGACCGCGACGGCGGCACCTTCCTGACCGTCAAAACGGCACGCGACGCCGACGGCACCGGCGGCACCGACGGCGTACCGGACGTCCGCGACGTCCCCCTGGCCCCGATCGTGAGCGTGCGCGGCGCGCAGGCGTTCGGCCTCCCGGAGCCGAAGTCGGTGACACCGCAGGACTTCCTGGCCGCGCTCGCCGACGGCAAGCTCACGAACACCGCGTTCGACCTGCACTTCAACATGGACGACCAGGTCGACCGCATCAACGAGTACGTCCGCTGACGACGGCCCTAGCCGGCTTCCTTCGCCACGCAGACCTCGACGAGGCGGTCGAACGTCCCGACCAGCACCTCGCGGCGCTCGGCCTTGTACTCGGGCCGCGGGCCCAGGTCGTCGATGGTCCGGTCCCACACGTCCATGAAGACCCGTTTCCACTCCACGACCACGTCCGCCGCGGGCAGTTCGGTGCCGACGTAGCCGCGCAGCGCGATCAGGTGCAGCAGCTCCAGGTTGCACGGCACGGCGACGCCCCAGTACTCGTCGGGCTCCAGCTCGACGGGGTCGCCCTCCATCGCCTCCGCGACCTCGGCCACCAGCCGTCCGGTCAGCTCCCCGAGATGGTCGGCCGCCGTGTCACTGTCGAAGTTGCCCCTGCCCCAGGTCCCCACGGCTCTCCCCGTCGATGAAGTCGATGGCCTCGCTGTCGCCCAGGCATTGGACACCACCGCTACGACAGCAAGCCCCGACCACGCACACCGCCACCTACCGAGCCGAGTCCACCGCGACCAGACACAACACGTACTTGTCGTCGTTGCGGTCGTTCCGGTACGTGAACGCCGCCGTGGACTCGTTCGGGCAGCCGGCATCCGACGTGGCACCGTCGAGCCGCCCGACCACCCTGAACACACCCGGCTCCGTCGAGTCGCACGCCACGAAACGCATCTCCGGGTCGTTCTCCGTACCGGAGTTCACGACGCAGTCACCACGCTCGGCGAAGCGCATGTCATCGCCATCGTCCCGAGTGGCCGCGTACACCAGCGCCGAGACGAGCAGCAGCGGCACCACGAGCATCGCGATCGCGAACCGCTTGTGCACCGGCTTCCCGACCCGCAGCGGCGACCGCGGGCTGCCGGGCACCGGCTCGGGCAGCTTGCGGATCTTCCGGTAGGCGTTCAGGTTGGCGAGCAGAGTCACCGGAGCGACGAACATCGAGAACACGCCCCACCAGCCCCTGAACAGGGTGGCCGACGTCATGTCGCGGAACTCCGACAGACCGCACGAACGGCAGAACGGCCCGTTCAGCTTGATGCGTTCCATCCACACCACGGCCCCGTGGTGCTGCCGCAGGTTCACGTCCGCCGCGGGGTAGGAGCCGCAGATCGAACACACGAACGGCACGCCGTCCGCATAGCCGGTGTGCACCACAGGCACGTGATACGCCGGCCCGAGCATCCCGGGCTTACGCGGCGGATCCGCCTCGGGCTGCTGCTCGTTCCGTGGTTCAGCCTGCGGGTCCGCTTCGACGGACGGTTCCGGGGCCAACTCTTCGGACGGTATGTGCGACGGGGTCGTCAACGAGGCCTCATGGTGGTCGCATTCGGGGACAGCGGCACACGATAGCGCCGCGCCCCCGCTAGCGCTCCAGCGCCGCCCCGTCGATCGCGAACGTCGATCGGGTGGCCGCGCGGAACGGTTGGGCGCGGGAACGCGGAACGCCCCCGCCGGGAGTCCGGCGGGGGCGTTCTTCACGCGGGCGGAGGGGCTGGTCAGCCCTCCATGATGGCGCGCATGAGACGGGCGGTCTCGGACGGCGTCTTGCCGACCTTGACGCCGACGGCCTCGAGCGCGTCCTTCTTCGCCTGGGCGGTGCCGGCCGAGCCGGACACGATCGCGCCGGCGTGGCCCATCGTCTTGCCCTCGGGGGCGGTGAAGCCCGCGACGTAGCCGACGACCGGCTTGGTGATGTGCTCGGCGATGTAGGCCGCCGCGCGCTCCTCGGCGTCGCCGCCGATCTCACCGATCATCACGATCGCGTCGGTGTCCGGGTCGTCCTGGAACGCCTGGAGGCAGTCGATGTGCGTGGTGCCGATGATCGGGTCGCCGCCGATGCCGACCGCGGTCGAGAAGCCGATGTCGCGCAGCTCGTACATCATCTGGTACGTCAGCGTGCCCGACTTCGAGACCAGGCCGATGCGGCCCGGCTTGGTGATGTCGGCCGGGATGATGCCGGCGTTCGACTGGCCCGGCGTGATCAGGCCGGGGCAGTTCGGGCCGATGATGCGGGTCTTGTTGCCCTTCGCGCCGGCCAGCGCCCAGAACTGGGCGGTGTCGTGCACCGGGACGCCCTCGGTGATGACGACCGCGAGGCCGATCTCGGCCTCGATCGCCTCGACGACCGCGTCCTTGGTGAACTTCGGCGGAACGAAGATGACCGTGACGTCGGCGCCGGTGGCCTCGATCGCCTCGGCGACGGTGCCGAACACCGAGATCTCGGTGCCGTCGACGTCGACCTTCTCGCCGGCCTTGCGCGGGTTCACGCCACCGACGATGTTGGTCCCGGAGGCCAGCATGCGGCGGGTGTGCTTCATACCCTCCGAGCCGGTCATGCCCTGGACGATGACCTTGCTGTCCTTGGTCAGGAAGATAGCCATGGCTGGTTCAGGCTCCCTTACTTCGCAGCCGCGAGCTGAGCGGCACGGTCGGCCGCGCCGTCCATGGTGTCCACCTGCTCGACCAGCGGGTGGTTCGCGTCGGTCAGGATCTTGCGACCCAGCTCCGCGTTGTTGCCGTCGAGACGCACGACGAGCGGCTTGGTGACCGCCTCGCCCTTGCTCTCCAGCAGCGCGAGGGCCTGCACGATGCCGTTGGCGACCGCGTCACACGCGGTGATGCCGCCGAACACGTTGACGAAGACCGACTTGACCGCCGGGTCGCCCAGGATGATCTCGAGGCCGTTCGCCATGACCTCGGCCGACGCGCCGCCGCCGATGTCAAGGAAGTTCGCGGGCTTGACGCCGGAGTGGTTCTCACCGGCGTACGCGACCACGTCGAGGGTGCTCATGACGAGGCCCGCGCCGTTGCCGATGATGCCGACCTCGCCGTCGAGCTTGACGTAGTTGAGGCCCTTGGCCTTGGCCGCCGCCTCGAGCGGGTCCGCCGAGTCCTTGTCCTCGAGGGCCGCGTGGTCCTCGTGGCGGAAGTCGGCGTTCTCGTCCAGCGTGACCTTGCCGTCGAGCGCGATGATCTTGCCCTCGCCGGACTTGATCAGCGGGTTGACCTCGACCAGCGTGGCGTCTTCCTTCACGAAGACGGTCCACAGCTGCTGCAGCACCTCGACGAGCTGGTCGTGCAGCTCGGCCGGGAACTTCGCGGCCTCGACGATCTCGCGGGCCTTGGCCGGCGTGACGCCCTCGATCGCGTCGACCGCGATCTTCGCGAGCGCGTCGGGGTTCTCCTCGGCCACGACCTCGATCTCCACGCCGCCCTCGACGGACGCCATGGCGAGGAAGGTGCGGTTGGTGCGGTCGAGAAGGAAGGAGACGTAGTACTCCTCCGCGATCTCGCCCAGACCGGCCAGCATGACCTTGTGGACGGTGTGGCCCTTGATGTCCATGCCGAGGATGTCGGTGGCCTTCTCGACCGCCTCGTCCGGGCTGAACGCGAGCTTCACGCCGCCGGCCTTGCCGCGGCCGCCGACCTTCACCTGCGCCTTGACCACGGCCTTGCCGCCCAGGCGCTCGGTCGCCGCACGCGCGGCCTCCGGCGTGTCGACGACTTCACCGGGGAGAACCGGCACCCCGTGCTTGGCGAAGAGGTCCCTCGCCTGGTACTCGAACAGGTCCACGCGCGTCCGTCCTTGTGATCGCGGTTGTTGTCGGAAGACATTCGCGCCACGTTCGTCGACCATGAAGGTCCCGCGGAGGCCAGGAAGGCTCGCCCCCAGAACCCTGGTGGACGGCGTCCGTACGCGCAGCTGATCCGCCTTGCAGATTAACCGGGGCGGCGACGTGCTCTGAACCGGGGGCTTGATCACACGTGCGAACGTGTCGAGCCGCCGGCTCCGAGCGAGCCCCGCACCAGGCCGGGTACGTCCCGTTTACACCCGATCCATCGTCGCGCAACCCGCACGCTCGTGCACACTCCGGACAAGAATCCACCCGGCCGATGTGGCGCAGGCCACGTCACTCACACGGCCTACCCCGCATTGTGAGCGCCGCGGGGTGTCTCGTGCGGGATCGGGCGGCCGGCGAGGGCCGCCGCCATCACCTCCGGGAACAGGTCCGGCGTGCACGCGAAGGCGGGGCTGCCGAGCGCGGCCAGGGCTGCGGCGTTCTGGTGGTCGTACGCCGGGGCGCCCTCGTCGGACAGGGCCAGCAGCGTCACCACCTGGACGCCCGCCCGGCGCAGGGCCGCGACGCGGCGCAGCATCTCGTCCCGGATCCCGCCCTCGAACAGGTCGCTGACCAGCACCAGGACGGTGTCGGCGGGACGGGTGACCAGCGACTCGCAGTAGGCCAGCGCCCGGTTGATGTCGGTGCCGCCGCCCAACTGGGTGCCGAACAGGACGTCGACGGGGTCGGCCAGCTGGTCGGTCAGGTCGACGACGGCGGTGTCGAAGGCCACGAGCGACGTGCGGAGCGAGCGCATCGACGCGAGCACCGCGCCGAACACCGACGCGTACACGACGGACGCGGCCATCGAGCCCGACTGGTCGACGCAGAGGATGACGTCCTTCCGCACGCCGTTGCGGCGCCGCCCGTAGCCGACGAGCCGCTCGGGCACGACGGTCCGGTGCCCCGCCTGGTAGTGCCGCAGGTTGGCGCGGATCGTCGCGTTCCAGTCGATGTCGTGGTGCCGGGGCCTCTGCACGCGTGCCGAACGGTCGAGCGCGCCCTGCACGAGGCTGCGCGTGCGCTGCTCGACGCGCCGCTCCAGGTCGTCGACGACACGCCGGACGACGGCGCGGGCGGCGTCCTTGGCGGCCTCGGGCATGATCCGGTTCAGCGACAGCAGCGTGCCGACCAGGTGCACGTCGGGTTCGACGGCGGCGAGCATCTCCGGCTCCAGCAGCAGCCGCGTCAGGTCGAGGCGCTCGATGGCGTCCTGCTGCAGGATCTGCACAACGCCGGACGGGAAGTACTCCCGGATGTCGCCGAGCCACCGCGCGACCGACGGCGCAGACGCCCCGAGCCCGGCCCCACGGGCCCCACCCCCGGCGGCACCCCGGCCCTCCGACGGGGCGGGCCGATAGAGCGCGGCCAGCGTCTCGTCGATCCGCCGGTCCTGACCGGTGAGGGCTTGGCCGGTGCCGTCGGCATCGCCGCCGAGAATGAGCCGCCAACGCCGCAACCGCTCCCCGTCCTCGGCGGGCGGGGTAGAGGCCTGGGCGAGGGGGGACGGGACGGTGTGGCGGGCGGGTGCGTGAGCCGGGTGCGCGGGGTCGGGACGGCCCGCGGCAACGCCGGGCGCGGCGGTGTCGGCGGGAGACGGCTCCGGCGCGGACGGGTTCGCAATGCCACCGGGCCGGGGCGGGGTGGTCGGCGTGCTCACTTGGACACCTCCGCGGCGCGACCGCGTGGGCGGCGTGTCGTGGGCGGGTCGCGTTGGGTCGGGATGGGTCACGGCGACGACGGGCGCGGTGTCGGTGGCGGGCGACGGCTCGGGGGCATCCGTTGTGGGCGTGCTCGGTGTGCTCACCTGGGCACCTCCGCGGGGCCGGTTCGGGGCAGGGTGGTCGAGGCCCGAACGTCGGCCGCGCGCGTGGTGGCCGGGTCGGCGGCCGACCCGATACCCGCGACCGCATAGGCGGCCACAGCGTCGACCGGGTTCGGCTCGGAGGCTTCCGCAGCGAGCGTGCTCGCCTTCGTCGGCGAGCTCGGCGTGGTCGGAGTGGTCACCTCGACACCTCCGCGGGGCCGGTTCGGGGCGGGGGTGTCGGGGCGCCGAGGAGGTAGGCGACCAGGGGGAGCGCGGCGTCGGCTCGGGCGGGGTCGAAGGGGAGCGGGTCGGTGTCGCGGGCGGCGCGGCGGGCGGCGGAGGCGGCCGGTGCGCGCAGGCGCTCGCCCAGCGTGCGCCGCTCCGGGGCGGCGAACGACGCGAACGTGCGGCGCAGCAGCGGCAGCACGTCGGTGAAGTCCTCCGGCGGGATGCCCGCCACCCAGTCGTCGACCAGTGCCAGCAGGTCCTCGTCGTGCACCAGCAGCAGCCCGCCGCCTGACAGGAAACCCTCCACCCACGCCGCCGCGTCGCGGTATGGCGTGCCTCGGGTCAGCGCGCGGGCCAACCGGGGCGCGGCGTCGGCGGCGGTGAGCCGGTCGCCGTCCAGGAGAAGGCGCACGGCACGCCCGGTGAGCAGGCCGGGCACCGCGGGGCGGTCGGCCAGGCGGACGAGCGCGGCGTACCAGTGCTCGCGCAGGTCGTCCGTGGAGTCCGGGGGTCGGGTCGGGCCGGCGGCCCCTCCGGACCCTCCCACTGCTTCGGAATCTCCCGCTCCCCCGGCCCCGCCGGTTCCTCCGGCCCCACCGGCGGCCGCGGCGACCCGTGCGGGCTCGCGCGCCGCGGCCAGGAGCCGTACCGCGTCGTGCACTTCGTCGACGCGTCGGCACATGTCGCGCGCCCCGTCCGCGTCGAGGCCCGCGCACGCCGGGACCAGGCCCACGCAGACGCGCAGCAGCAGGCCCTCCACGACGGTCGCCAGCGCCGCCGTGTCGGTGCCCCGTACGTCGCCGTACCGCAGCGCCCGCACGAGCGCCGGCAACGCCTGTGCCATGCCCGCCACGTCGGAGTGCAACGCGGCGCGTTCCTCCAGGACGCGCATGACCAACGGCAAGGCATCCGGCAGGTCGGCGCGCAGGCACTGTTCCGCGACCGCCGTCACGTCGGCGAGCGACTCGGCGCGGTAGGCCAGTTCGGCGGCGCGGTTGGTCGCGGCCGCCGCCACCGTCGTGCCCCACACGCCCGCCTCCGCGACGCGGATCGCCAGCTCGGGCTGCCAGTGCAGCGACCACGCCTCGCGGAAGGTCCCGGTGCCGCGGCGTGCGGTGGACGGCACGCCCCACGGGACGTCGAGCAGGTCGAGCCTGGTCAGCAGTCGGCTGCGGTCGGCGTCGACGGGCTTGCGCAGGTCGAGTTCGAGCTCGCGCGGGGCGGCCTCGGGCTTGAGCCGCAGCCGGTTCTGCTCGCGGGTGAGGTCGCGTTGCAGGGGTACGGCGGGCACGCCGTCCGGGACGGTGCCGATGCGGTCGCCGACGACGATGTCGTCGACGACGAGCGCGAGCGGGGCGTCCTCGCCGTCGCACATGACCGCGCGCACGGCTTCGAGGGTCTCGTCGAGGCCGGCGAGCGGTCGGCCGCGCAGCATCGCGAGCGCCTCGGCGTGCCGCACCGCCTCGATCACGTGCGCGGGCGACACCGGCCGGCCCGCGTCGCGGAACAGTTCGGCGATGCGGACGAACCACGACGGCAGCAGCGTCTCCCGCGGCCGGTCGGCGGCCGCGAACAGGTGCCCGTACCAGCCCGGCGAGGCGACGCCGGCCCCGTAGCCGGACGCGTGCGCAAGCCGCCGGTGCGTCCACGGCACCCACGTCGTCTCGACTTTCACTCGCGGCAACGCCCCGCCACGCCCGAACGGCGCAAGCACCGCCCGGTCCTCCGCGGCGGGCCGCGGCTCGACGAGCGCGGGCACGTGCCACGCCCCGCACACCACGGCGACCTCGCGGAACCCTTGCCGGTAGGCGGTGGCGACGGCCAGCCGCATATGCGCCTCACGCGCGGCTTCGAGGCCGGGCAGGTCCGCGGTGGCAACGGAGCCGACCGCCCGCGAACCGGGTCGCACCGACGCGGGGGCCGCCGACGGAGAGGTGGCCGACGCGGGGATGACCGACGCAGGGCTGACCCCTGGCAGGCCGGTCGCGCGTGACGTGGCCATACCCGCGGTGTCCCGACCAGCCGCGGCAGCGAGACCTGCCTGAGTGTCCAGGCCGTCCGGCGCGGGGCCGGTACGCGCGGACGGGCTCGGCGTGTGGTGTGCACCGGCTGCCTGCGCGGTCGCGCCCCAACGTCCCTCCCGCACAGGCCCTGTCGCGCTCCCATCGCGATCAGCCACACCATCGTGGCCAGGGGCGGCCAGAGAATCGGCGTCGGCGGCGCCGCGTTCGTTCGCGCCCTCGCCCGTAGCCGAAGCGGTACCGCGCCCGGGCATCGCCGGACTGCCCTGCAGCGGCCGTCCCGTCGTGTGCCCGTCCGTCACGTTCGCCTGTCGCGCGGTGTCCTCGTGAGCGCCCAGCGTCGCAGCGGAGCCCGCCCCGCTTGCCCGGAGTTCGGCCATCGCCTCGGCCAGGAGGGCGAACGGCGCCATCGGGTCGGCGTGGTCGGTGTGGTCGGTGTGGTGCTCGACCGCGTCCTCCCACCAGCGTTCGGGGTCGTCGTGGCCGGCGACGTGGGCGAGGGCGGCTATCGGGTCGGCGCGAGGAGCGGGGGCGGAGGCGGGGTCGGCGTCCGGTTCGTCCTCGTCGGCGGCGTCGGCCCGCGCGCGGTCGAGGGCGAAGGTGCAGCCTGCCGGGAGGTCGATGAAGCGGACCGGGACACCCTTGTCGAGCGCGTAGCGGATGGCGACCCACTCGGGGCTGAACTCGGCGTACGGCCAGAACCCGGCCTGCGCCGGGTCGTCGGCCGCGTGGGCGAGGAGCGCGACCGGCGGGCGCATGCCGGGGTCGGCCGCGTAGGACAGCAGCAGGTCCGCTTCCGGCGGCCCTTCGATCAGCACGATGTCGGGGGCGAGCGCGGTCAGAGCGGCGGCGACCGCGCGGGCCGAGCCGGGGCCGTGGTGCCGGACCCCGAGCAGGTGCGGCCGGGGCGCGGGGCGCCGGGCGGAACGCCCGGCCGGACGCGCGGTCGTGGGCGCGGTCGTACGCGCGGCGGCCCGTCCGGACACCGCGCCGGGACGCCGGGCCGGGCGCACGGCTGACGCACCCGCCGTGGCCGGGCGCTCGTCGGACGCACCCGCATCGGCCAGGCCCTCCTCGGCCGCGACCACGTCGACGGGAGCCTCATCCGCCGGCCCCACCTCGGCGTGCCCCGGCCCCGCGCGGCCCACACCGGTACGGCGCGCGCCGGCAAGGCCCATGTCAACCGGGCGCGCCTCCGTCGGGACGCCCGTCGGGGCGTCCGCCATCAGGCCGCCCCCGCCTCGCGGCAGGCCCGGTAGAAGTCCTGCCAGCCGTCGCGGGACCGCACCACGGTCTCCAAATACTCCTGCCACACGACCCCGTCGGCGGCCGGGTCCTTCACCACCGCGCCGAGGATCCCGGCGGCGGTGTCGGCGGCCCGCAGCACGCCGTCGCCGAAGTGGGCGGCGAGGGCCAGGCCGCCGGTGACGACGGAGATCGCCTCGGCGGTGGAGAGGGTGCCCGACGGCGACTTGAGCTTTGTGCGTCCGTCCTCGGTCAGTCCGGCCCGCAGTTCGCGGAACACCGTGACGACGCGCCGCAGTTCGGCGTCGGCGGCGGCGACCTTCGGCAGTTGGAGGGACACGCCGAGCTGTTCGACGCGGCGGGTGACGATGTCGACCTCGGCCTCGGCGGTCGCGGGCAGCGGCAGGACGACGGTGTTGAAGCGCCGGCGCAGCGCGCTGGACAGGTCGTTGACACCGCGGTCGCGGTCGTTGGCGGTGGCGATCAGGTTGAAGCCGCGGACCGCCTGGACCTCGTCGCCGAGTTCGGGGATCGGCAGGGTCTTCTCGGACAGGATCGTGATGAGCGTGTCCTGCACGTCGGCCGGGATCCGGGTGAGTTCCTCGACGCGGGCGACGCGGCCTTCGGCCATGGCGCGCATGACGGGGCCGGCGACGAGCGCGTCGCGGCTGGGACCGTGGGCGAGCAGCTGGGCGTAGTTCCAGCCGTAGCGGATGGCTTCCTCGGGTGTGCCGGCGGTGCCCTGGACGAGCAGCGTGGAGTCGCCGCAGACGGCCGCCGCCAAGTGCTCGGACACCCACGTCTTCGCGGTGCCGGGCACGCCGAGCAGGAGCAGCGCGCGGTCGGTGACGAGGGTGGTGACGGCGACCTCGACGATGCGGCGCGGGCCGACGTACTTGGGGCTGATGACGGTGCCGTCGGGCAGGACGCCGCCGAGCAGGTACGTGGACACCGCCCACGGCGAGAGCTTCCAGCGCGGCGGCCTCGGCCGGTCGTCGGCGGCGGCCAGTGCGGCGAGTTCGGCGGCGAACGCGTGCTCGGCGTGCGGCCGCAGCGCCGCACCCGCCTGCTCGTCGGCGTGTTCGCCGGTCACGGCGGAGGACGCGGCAGAGGTCACGGACAGCCCCCGGAGGTCGAGTTCGGAACGCGGTTGCACGTCCAAGCTTGCCGGTCCGTACCGACATACAGGCGACCCGGGGAACGTGACAAGCGCCCGAGGACACCGGCCGACCGGTGTCCTCGGGCGCGTCGCGCGTCGGCCCGGACGGGGACTAGTGCCCGGGCCCGCGCCCGCTGTCCGGCGGGGTCCGGACAGCCGTCATCGGGTGATGGTGCTCTTGCCGAACGTCAGGCCGAGGCCGGTGATCAGCAGCCACGGCTGCGCCACCAGGGCCGGCAGGCCGGGGACCGGCTCGAACGCCCAGAAGACGAGCAGCGCCAGGATGAGCAGGACGGACACGACGCCGATCCAGCGCGAGACGGTCCGTTCGCGCAGCGCCATCCACGCGATGGCGCCCGCCGCGACGACCACGCCGAGCCAGCCGATGTAGCCGCCGAAGTCGGTGAGCATGTAGTAGACGTAGCGGCCCTGCTCGTCGAACGCGTCGTCCTCCTTGCCGCCCTGGGCGTAGATGGCCAGCGCGCCCTTCCAGCCGTAGCCGTACGTGAGCCCCGCGGCCGACGCGGCCACGCCGAGGCTGACCACGCGGGCCGCGGTGCTGCCGGGCACGCGCGGTTCGACGTGCCGGCGCCACATCGCGGCCAGTACGAGCAGCAGCGTGACGGTGACGACGCCGGCGTAGAAGCCGAACCTCGCCGTCGTGACGTTGACGTCTTTCACCATCGCGGACGTCACCGTGACGCCGCCGTCGGGATCGACGTGGACGTCCGTCAGGATCGTCGCCGTGAGCCCTGCGAGGCCCGCGGCGGTGAAGACCAGCGGCCAGTAGGTGCGGCGCGCCGGGGTCTCCCCCACCCCGGCGCGCCCGCCGACGGGACCGGATTCCGTGTACGTCATGTGGTGTTTTATCCCCCCACACAAGTCGCCGCTTGCGATACCGCCCCCCAGCGGTGCGTACTCGGACCCTGTGCCCGGTGCGGCGAGGTATACGTTCGCCGGACCGGTGTCCCGGGTACCAGGGACACCCGCACCGGGTCTCCGGGATTCCGCACGGGGGCGGTGTCGGGCGGCGCGGCCGCTGCGGCAGCATGACGGCGTGACCACGCACCAGCCGCCCGCCACGGACCTCGCCGACCTGCCCACGCCCCCGGTGGGGCGGGTGCGGGCGGCGGTGCGGCGCGTCCCCGAGCCGGTGCTCGTGCGGACGGCCGCGGTGCTGGCGGTGGTCGCGGTGGTGGCGATGGCCGCCTACATCCCCGTGTACGACTGGGTCGCGGCGCGGGCCGACGTGGTCCCGCTGTCGTGGGGCGACGTGATCCTCGGCTCGGCCTGGCCGGTGATCGGCGCGTTCGTCGTGCGGGGACGGCCTCGCAACCCGGTGGGCTGGCTGCTCATGGTGCCGTCGTCGTACGGCCCGTACCTCCTGGTCTCGCTCTACGGGGTGGCGTCCGCGCGCATCGCCGACGACCCGCTGCCGCTCGGGGACTTCGCGGCGTGGATCGGGACGTGGGGCTTCGCGCAGTACTTCGTCGTCGTCCCGATGCTGCTCCTGCTGTTCCCGGACGGGCACCTCCCGGGGCGGCGCTGGCGGTTCGCGGCGTACGGCGTGTTCTTCTGCGCGGCCGTGGCGGCGCTGTCCGCGGCGTTCCACGAAGGCCCCGTGGACATCAGCGACGAGGTCGACAACCCGTACGGCATCCCGGGCACGCGATGGCTCATGTACGGCGTCATGGCGGGCGCGCTCATCACGCTGCTCCCGGGCACCCTGGTCGGCGTCGCGTCGCTCATCGTGCGGATGCGGCGCGCGGTCGGCGTGCAGCGCGCCCAGTTGCACTGGCTGGCCCTGGGCGCCGTCGGCATGGTGACCAGCTGGCTCGTGTCGTCGGTGCTGAACGACGGGCAGCTCACGGACGCGCTCTTCAGCGTCGGACTGCTGTGCCCGCCGATCGGCATCGCCGTCGCCATGCTGCGGCACCGCATGTTCGACGTGGTGGTGGTGCTCAACCGGACGATCGTGTCGATCGTGCTGACGGCGCTCATGGTCGGCGTGTACGCGGTCCTGGTGATCGGCGCCGGGCAGGTCGTGCCGAAGTCGACGATGGGGATCGTCGGGGTCGCGTTCATAGCGCTGTTCGCCTCCTTCGGGCACGACGCGGTGCAGCGCGTCGTCGACCGCTGGCTGTTCGGGCACCGGCACGACCCGTACGCGGTCGTCGCGCGCGTCGGCCGGCACGTCGCGCCGGCGTCCGAACCGACCGAGGCGCTGCAACGGCTCGTGGACGCGCTGCGCAAAGCGCTGCGGCTGCCGTACGTGGCGTTCCACGGCGACGGCGTCGAAGCGGTCAGCGGAACCGCGGTCGCGGGCTGGCACACCGTCCCGGCCCGGGCCCTCGGACAGGACATCGGCGAACTGCACGTCGGCATGCGCACCAGCAAAGAACGCTGGACCCCCGAGGAACTCGCCGCCGTCGAAGAGGTCGCCGCACGCGCCGCCACCCTCGCCTACGCCGCCAACCTCGTCGCCGACGTCGCCGCGAGCCGCGCCCGCATCGTCGTCGCCCGCGAGGAGGAACGGCGCAGGCTGCGTGCCGACCTGCACGACGGCGTCGGCCCGGCGCTGGCCGGCACCGCGCACCAGCTCGACGCCCTCGCGCGGCGCATCGACGCCGCCGGGCAGCCCGAACTCGCCGGGCGGGCCCGCGGCGTCCGCGACCGGCTCCGGCAGACCGTCACCGACCTGCGGTCCGTCGTGCACGGACTGCGCCCGCCCATCCTCGACCAACTGGGACTCACCGGCGCCCTGCGCGACCTGATCGCCGGCTACGAGACACCGCGCTGCACCGTCGACCTCGGGCCCGGCCTGGACACGGTGCCGGCCGCCGTCGAGGTCGCGGCGTACGCCATCACCGCCGAAGCGGTCAACAACGCCGTCCGCCACAGCGCCGCCGGAGAACTCCACGTCGGCGCACACCTGCGCGGCGGGAACCTCGTCGTCCACATACGCGACAACGGCTGCGGCATGCCGGTGCACCCCTCCGCCGGGGTCGGGCTCCGCAGCATGGGCGAACGCGCCGGCGAGGTCGGCGGCCGCGTCGACATCCTCCCGACGCCCGGCGGCGGCACAACGGTGCGGGCGAGCCTGCCGGGAGGACAACAGTGAACGCCGGCACCGACGAGCGCTACCAGCTGGCGCAGGCCGGCGGTGTGGACGAGCCGGGCCCTCCGACGCAGTCCGGCGTTGTGGACGGGGCAGACCGCTTGGCCGAGCCCGACGCGACGCCCGCACCGCACCCGTCGTCCGACACCTGCCTGACTTTCGAACCGCATCCGCACGCCGGAGCGGTCTTCTTATTACGCACTGTGGACACCCCACCCACCTCCGAGACCCCCCAGAGGCCCGACATCTCCACGCAGTCCGAAACCCCGTCCCCGTCCGGCGTCCGCGTCCTGGTCGTCGACGACCACCCCGTGTTCCGCGCCGGGATGGTCACCGTGCTCGAGGACCTCGACGACCTGGACGTCGTCGGTCAGGCGGGCGACGGCGCCGCCGCCCTCGCCGAAGTGGCCCGCCTCGCACCCGACGTGGTCCTGATGGACCTGCGCATGCCGGGCATGGGCGGCCTCGAAGCCACCGCGCAGCTCAGCACCACGCACCCCGACACCGCGGTCATCGTCCTGACCATGGACGAGGACGACGACTCGGTCTTCGCGGCCCTCCGCGCGGGCGCCCGCGGCTACCTCCTCAAGGAGGCCGACGGCGACGACATCCGCCGCGCCATCCTCGGCGTCGCCCGCGGCGAGGCGGTCTTCGGCCCGCGGATCGCCCAACGCGTCCTGTCCTTCTTCGCCGGCGCCCCCGCGCACGCCCGCGGCGCCGTCCCCTTCCCCCAACTCACCGACCGCGAACGCGAGGTCCTCGACCTCCTGGCCCACGGCCTCGACAACGCCTCGATCGCCCGCCGCCTGGTCCTGTCGGAGAAGACCGTCCGCAACCGCGTCAGCGACGTCCTGGCCAAACTCCGCGCCCGCAGCCGCGCCGAAGCCGTAGCCATCGCCCGCGACGCCGGCCTCGGCCCGGCGCCTCAGTCGTCGTAGGCGTGGGCCTTCCACCAGGTGACGTCGATCCGGGCGTCCTCGATCTCCTGCGCCCGACGCAGCACATGCTCGACGAACTCACGGGGCAGGCGCACGGCATGCTCGATGACGTAGTGCCCGAGCCCGCTGGGCCAGATATAGGTGCCGTCCGTGCGCTCGTCCCCGCCGTTCGCCTGCCCGCAGATGCGGCACCGCGAAGCACCCATGAACTGCCTGGCCACCTGCCCGTCGTGCAGATAGGTCTCGACGAGTACCCGCTCCTCCATGTCCCAGCCGGGATCCACGAGCACCTTCGGATCGGGGTAGGCGGAGGCGTCCTCTGACCACCAGTAGCCGACCATACGCAGGTCCATGTCAGCCTCCGCTCCGCGTGACGACGGGTGTGCCGGCCCGGACTTCGTTGATGACGGCGGCCACCTGGTCCTCGGCCTACTCCGCGTCGAACTCGGCGCGCATGGTGGCGCGTTCGCGGAGGGTGCCGGCGAGGTCGGTGAAGACGCGGGGCCAGTAGCCGGCGTCGTCTGTGGTGGTGGTCAGGGTGTGGACGGCGGGGAGCAGACCGGGGTTCATGGAGCGGCCGGCCATGCCGGTGACGCCGCTGTAGCTCCAGGGGTAGGCGGATTCGCGGGCGGCGGTGGCGAGGGCGTCGAGGACGGCGTGGCCGAGGACGTCGGGCCAGACGGCGGGGCAGCCGGCGAGGAGTTGGAAGGCTTCGGAGAGGCCGTGTTCGGCGACGTGCGCGGCGACATGGGCGGCGCGTTCGTCGACGGGGAGGACGGACAGCAGGCGGGTCGGGGCGCCGCGGCCGGCCTGGGCGCGGGCCCAGGCGGTGTCGTGTTGGGCGACGGCGGCGCGGGCCCAGCCGTCGCGGACGTCCTCGGCCCAGCGGGTCGGGAGGCGGCGGGCGAGGATGGCGGCGGGCGGCTCGGCGAAGGCCTCGGTCCATGCGGAGAGCGGGGTCGCGGCGACGATCTCGCCGAGCCACCAGGCGCGTTCCTCGCGGCCGGTCGGGGACTTGTCGGCTATGCCGTCGCGGCGCATGGCCTCGTCGCAGGCCTCCGGCGGGACGACGGTCACGGCGTCGGTGCCGTTGGGGCGTACGCAGGCGAGGGCACGCTCGGCCATGCGTCGGGCGAACGCCGAGCCCGGCAGGGTCGCGAGCAGTGCGGCGGCGCCGACGCGGACGGCCTTGCCGCGGTCGTCGAGGGCGGTTTCGAGGAAGGCCTCGTCGGCGTGGGAGAGGCCGGTGGCGAGGGCGGCGAGGAACTGGGCGCGGTCCTCGGCCGGTTCGCCGCGCCAGGTCTGTTCGAGCAGGTCGCGGGCGGCGTCGGGGCCGCGGCCGCGCAGGGCGGTGAGGAAGGCCAGGCGCTCGCCGAACAGGCCGTGGCGCCACACGTCCGGGTCGGCCGAGGTGTCGGCGGCGGCGACCCGTGCGGCCCATCCCCAGTCCGGGTTCAGACGGGCGAGCCAGCGGCCGCGCGGTCCGGCCAACGCCGCGACGTCGCTGCGTAGTTCGCTGTGCGCGCGGGCGATGTCGAGCAGGGCGGGGAGCTCCGACTCGGGTGCGCGGAAGCCACGTGCGCGGGCTTCGGCGAGCCATTCCGGCAGGAGTTCGGCGATCGCGGTACGGCCGGCCGGGGCGCCGCCTCCGCCGAGGAGGATCCGCAGGCGGACGCGGGCCCGGTCCGGGACCGTCGGCCGCGGGTCCGGCGGGCACCGGTCGGGGAGGGCCGCACCGGTGCCGGGCCGCCGTCCGGCACGGCGGTGGACGAGCGTCAGCGCGGCCAGGTCGAGGAGGCGTTCGGCGGGGTCGGCGCGCCCGACGCTGAGAGCGGCGGCCCCGAGCGGGCCGGCCGGGTCGACGCCGGGCACGGCCCGTTTGCCGGTGCCGACGAGCGCGGTGGAGACGAGGTCGTCCCACAGCGCCTCGGTGTTCGCAGTCATCGCCACCCCGTTGCTTTGACTCTCGGTGAGACTCGGCAATCCCGGTGTTTCCGCCGGGATGGTTCGTGACGGTGTCACCCAAGCACGACCTGCGTTCGGGTGCCCTGTCGACGATGTACCGCTTCCTCCCGCCGCTGGTGCGGCGGGATTGCTCGGGCACCCTCGCGCTGGCCCCGCTTGGAGTTGGCGTAGTTGTCGAACGCGGCAGACGCGTTCGCCGGCCCGGTGTTGTACGCCTCCTTGGAGTTCTCCGCCCACCAGCCGGCGAACCTCCGGTCGGTGTGCTTGACACGGTTGAACTCCCGGCGCAACGCGGGCAGCGCCCACGACCGCCACGCGGTCAGCCCGTCCTCGGGGACGCCGTAGGTCTCCTCGGCGGCACGCTGCCGCCACACCGCCTCGACCCACGCCACCGCCCAGTTGAACGCCGCCCGCGCCGCACCGCAGTGTGAGCGAAACCCCGCCTCCCGCGCCGCGTTCGGGTCCAACGCGAACCGGAACGCCTGCACGACGCAACCCTCGCGCACCACGATCCGCTTCACCGTGCACCCCCGCCCAACGTTTCGGACACGCCCTGACTTCCAGCCCCCCGTTGTCGCAGAGTTCACCGCCGGAGCGGCAAATCCGCTGCGAACCAGCCTAAAGGGACGGTCTGACAGTGTGGGTCAACGGTGGGACGGGTGCTCGACGGCGCGGCGCAGGCGTGTGCAGGCCGACGAGCCGTCGGCCTGCGGCGGTCCTCGTCGAGACGAATCTCGTTGTCCGGGTCCGATGCCGGGCCTCCACTTGCGCGGATGACGCGCGGCACCTATCGACCGTCACTCGGACCGTGTTCGTCCTCGCGTTACAGCGGGACCGCCCGGCCCTCGTGCCAGCAGGTCACCGGGGCGAAGCCCCGTGCGCCGTACTCGCCGAAGACCGTCATGCCGGCTCCGCCCGACATCGCCGCAAGGCGCCACAAGGCGTCGTCGCGGCAGCGGGAGCGGTCGACCGGGAGCCAGAAGCCCTTGTCGCCCGCGAAGTTCGGCAGGCCGCCCATGTCGGCGGCGTCCTGCGACAGGTCGCCGCCGAGGGCGACGATGCGCCAGCCGAGGACGTCGGGGACGGCGGCGACGTCGGCGAGGACGACCGGCCAGGTGTCGAGCCAGGGTTCGCGGCGCAGCGCGTCGGCGTAGGCGAGGGCGGCGTCTTCGGCGCCGCAGCCGGCCGGGACGTCGGCGGGCTCGGGCGGGCCGTGGCGTTCCGCGAGGTGGGCGCGCAGGGGTGCGGCCGCGTCGTGGAAGACCAGGTCGGCTTCGAAGCGCTCGCCGACGGGGAGGGCGAGCGGTGGGGCCTGGCCGGCGGCTCCGTAGGCGAGCACGAGGGCGGTGCGCCCGGTGCGTTCGCCGAGGAGCCATATCTGGCGGCGGACGGTGGGGTTGTCCTCGTCGTCACGACTGCCGAGGACGGTCCAGTGGTCGCGTACGGCGGTGCCCTGTTCGGCGGCGCGCTTGACGAGTTCCGCCGAGTCGACGTTCCAGCCGATGCGGGCCCGCAGGGACGCCGCCAGCGGCGCTTCGAGGCCGGCCAGCCGCTCGGCACCGTCGAGGCGTTCGCCGTCGAGACGTTCGCCGTCCAGGCCGGGGTCGGCGGCGTCGTCCGGTCCGCCGAGCCGGTCGTGGGCGCGCAGGACGAGCCACATCAGCGCGTAGTCCTCCAGCAGCCGGCTGGGCCAGCCTTCGCCGGAGCCCGGTCTGGTGCCGGCCTCGCGGAGCCGTTCGGCCAGCCGCGGGGCCTGCGCGTCGACCATGCTGCGCGCCTCGTTCTCCCAGTGCGCGTAGCCGGCGCGTTCGGCGCCGGCGAGGCCCTGGCGGACCTGGTCGGTGAGCCAGCGGCCGAGTTCGTCGACGCCTTCCGCGACGCGCGCGGCCTTCTGCGCGGCGCGGCGCCGCGCGGCCTCGGGGTCGGCGAGGCCGCCGCCCGCGGGCCGCTCCGTTTTCGGGCGCGCCGTCGCGGGCTCGCCGCCGTAGCGCGCGGTCAGCCATGAGGTGACCCACGCGGGCGCGCCGACGGCGCCGCGGTCGTCCGTGTCTGCGGCATCCCCCGCGACCCCGCCGGCCGACCACAGCAGCAGCAGTCCGAGCGCGTGCTTGCACGGCTGCTTGCGGCTCGGGCATGTGCACGACCACGCGGGCGCGTCTGGGTCGACGACCGTGCGGTACGCGGTTGCGCCGCTTCCCGTGCACAACCCCCACACACCGCCGCGTGCGGTGCCCGGCGCGCCCCCTTGTTCGTCGCCGGTCGTGTCGCCGAGGGGTATGAGTCCTGCTCCGAGCCCCGTCCACGGCCCGGGGGCCGCCAGCTTCGTTCCGGCCTTCTGCGACGCGGCGTCGGGTGCCAGTGCCAACACCCGGTCCGCGGTCCAGCGTTCCAGCATGACGGTCACGGTACGGGTTTGCGCCGACACCTGCACCGTGGGGCCGGAATCCGGCCATTACCGCCACCCCTACCGGTCATGTCGGCACTGTGCGTGAACCGTCGCGCGCCCGCCGCACGTGTTCGTTGACATGACCGGGACGGTGCGCGGACGGGTCCGCGACGTCCCCCAAATGCCATACGCATAAAGGGGATTCATCCCCAACCATGATGTTAACGGGGTGTTTCGTGACATCCCCGGCCGGGGATACCGGCCGGTAGGGACCCGCGCCGGCGCTCGGCTCGCGGCGTCGCCACCACGGGGGACCTCTCCTTGATGACGCACGGAGGTGGGTCATGGCTGCGTCCTCGGACCCGGAAGCGATCGACACAACGCCCGGCGAAGCCGTCCCGCCGGCCCCGCCAGCGGACCCGCCGCGCCGCACCGGCATCCCGCCCGCCGGACTGTTCGTCGGCGTGGCGCGTGAAGTCGCGTGGCTGGTCGGCCATCTGGCGCTCTACCCCACCGGCCTGCTCCCCTTCCTTCCCGCCGCCCTGTCGACGTGCCCCGCCCGGGAACCCGCGGCCGTGCCGCCGCCGGCACCGGGCACGCTGCCCGTCGTCCTGGTGCACGGGCTCGCCGACAACCGGTCGATCTTCGCGGTGCTGCGGCGCGCGCTGCGCCGCGCGGGCTGCGCGTCGATCCATCCGTTCGACCACAACCCGCTGGGCGGCGACATCCGCACCAAGGCGGAGCTGCTGGACCTGCACATCGCGCAGGTCTGCGCGCGCACGGGCGCGACCGCCGTGCACGTCGTCGGGCACAGCCTCGGCGGCCTCATCGCCCGCTACCACGCGCAGTTCGTCGACCGGGGCGTACGGGTGCGCACGGTCGTCACCCTCGGCACACCGCACCGCGGCACCGCGGCGGCGCACCTGCTGCGCGCGCACCCGCTGGTCCGCGAGCTGTGCCCGGACAGCCCGGTCGTCGCCGAGCTCGCCGGGCCGGCGCCCGGCTGCGCGACCCGATTCGTCGCGTTCTGGGGAGACTTGGACCCGTTCGTCATCCCGCTGGCGTCGGGCGCGCTGGCGCATCCCGACCTGGACGCGACCAGCGTCCTCGTCCCGGGCGCGGGGCACCTCACGCTCCCGGCGTGCCGCGCCGTGGTCTCCGAGGTGTGCGCGCTGGCGGCCGCCGCAAGCGATGCGGCACCGGTACGCGACGGCCTCCTGCGAGGCGAGGTCCGCGCGGCGGCCTGACGCGCCACGACCACGCCGACGGGCCACGACCGCGAGCGGGCCCCGGCGAACCGCGTGCCGGTGGTGACGTATTGAGACGTCCCGAACCCCCCGATCGGTTGCCGGGTTTCCCCACGTTCATCCGTTCGGGGGAGCGGCTGATCGCCACGCGGGTGAGCCCCGATGGATTGTCCCGGCCGCGCACGGCGGGCTAGAGTCCCCCCTTGATTGCAGTTGAGGACCTGTTGAGCTGAGCCCGCCGCCGTGCGCGGAGGGTCGTATTTGCCCCCGAGACGAAGGCGAATCAGGTGACGGACGGCCGCTATCCGGACGGCGACCCCTACGGTCGCGGCGTTCCGGACGACGGCATGGCCTACACCTCCGGTGACTACGCCGCCTACCAGGCCCACGACTCGGGCGCCTACAACGCAGGCGGGTACCAGCAGGCCGCACCCGGCGGATACGCCGCGGACGCCTACGCGGGCTACGACTCCGGCGCCTACAACGCCTACCAGGCCACCGGCTCCTACTCCACCGGCTACGACGCCTCCTACGCGTCGGGCACGTACGAGGCGAGCGCCTACGAGGCCGCCTCCTACGACGCCTCCGGCCAGTGGCAGACCGCCGGTTACGGCACCGCCGACACGACCGGCGGCTACGCGGCCGACGGCTACGGCACCGCCGTGCAGAGCGGCTACGACTCGGGCGCCTACAACGCCTACCAGGCCACCGGCTCCTACGACGCCCCGTACGACAGCGGCGGCTACCCCGCGGCCGGCTACGGCGAGATGGACCCCAACGCCGCCGCGACCGCCGCCTACGCCGCGTTCCCGCACCAGGCCTCGTACGACACGGCGTACGACGCCGCCGCCTGGTCCGGCGACGTCATGACCGCGACGGCCGCGCCCCAGCAGGCCGACCCGTGGTCCGCCGACGCCGCGACCACCGCGTGGCCGTCCACAGCCGCGGGCACCGACCTGTGGACGGGCGGCGACAACCGGCTGGGCTCGGACGCCTTCACCGACGCGCACCGCAACGAGAGCGGCGCCGCGGCCGGCTGGTACGACGAGGCGACCATCGTCCAGCAGGCCGTCCCCGCCTACGACTCCGACGGGTCCGGCACGTGGGACGCCCCCGAGCCGTGGGCGCACCAGGCCGTCACGGCCGAGGCGGACGCCCCGGGCGACCTCCAGGCCGACGCCGACGAGGACGACGACGCACACGACGAGACCCCGGACGGCACCGCCGACGCGGACACCGACGAGGACGCACCCCGCGCCAAGGCGGCCTCGGTCGCGACGGCCGCGAGTGCCGCCGCCACGGCGGCCGAACTGCGGTCCCGCGCCGCACGCCGCAAGACCACCAAGCGCACCCGCCCGATGGCCAAGGTCGCCGGCGGTTCGCTGGCGGTCATGGGCGCCGCCGCGATGGCCGTCGCCGCGGCGGGCGGCATCCAGGCCGCGGACGCGCAGGGCGACTCCTCCGCGTCGGGCCGCGACGTACCGCTGGCCGCCTCGCCGCTCGACCAGCAGTTCACCGATCTCCGGGACGGCGCCGAGGACTTCGCCGACCGGGCGAGCCGCGCGCAGGCCCGCGTCGCGCTGCAGGAGCGCCAGGAGGAGATCGCCCGGCAGCAGGACGAGGACCGCAAGAAGCGCGAGTCGCTGCGGCCCAAGTACGTGCTGCCGGTCAGGCCGGGCCTGTCGGCCTACTTCGGCCAGGCGGGTGGCCGCTGGTCGCACCTGCACACCGGCATCGACTTCCCGGTGGACCGCGGCACGCCGGTGCGGGCGGTCACCGACGGCGTCGTGCGGACCGAGTGGAACTCGGCCTACGGCAACATGGTGATCGTGACCGCGCCCGACGGCACCGAGACGTGGTACTGCCACCTGACCCGCGCCAAGGTCGTGTCCGGCCCGGTGAAGGCCGGCGACGTCATCGCCTACTCGGGCAACAGCGGCAACAGCACCGGCCCGCACCTCCACCTTGAGGTGCGCCCGGGCGGCGGCCAGCCGATAAATCCCATACCGTGGCTCCGCGACCGAGGCCTCGACCCGACGGGCTGAACGGACCGCGCGGGCTGCACGGGCCGAACAGGCCGCACGGGCCTCGGCCTACACCCCTATTCAACGATCAGGCGGCGGACCCGGTTGGGTCCGCCGCCTGTTTCGTCTTCCTCTGACGCCTGCCTCCGACGTCTTCGCCCGGCGCCCCCGTACGACGCCGGACGCCTCCGTCCGCCCTAGAGCTTCTCCACCGGCGCGTACCGCAGCAGCAGCTGCTTCGTCCCGCCCGCGCCGAAGTCGATCGTCGCCTGGGCCTTATCGCCCTCGCCCTGCGTCGCGACGACCGTCCCCAGCCCGAACTTGTCGTGCGTGACCCGGTCCCCGGCCTTCAGGGCGACGACCTCGCGCTCGACGATGCGGCTCGGTCCGCTCAGCCGGCCACCGCTCGGCGCCGAGCGCGGCGTACGCGTCGCGGACAGGGTCTGCCCGGCGGAGCGGCTCAGCCCCTTCCACTCGACCAGCGACTCCGGCAGCTCGCCGATGAAGCGCGACTCGGGGTTGTAGGCCGGCGCGCCCCACGCGCTACGCAGCTTCGCGCGCGTCAGGTACAGCCGTTCGCGCGCGCGGGTGATGCCCACGTACGCCAGCCGCCGCTCCTCCTCCAGCTCCTTCTTGTCGCCGATGGCCCGCATGTGCGGGAACACGCCGTCCTCGAGCCCGGTCAGGAACACCACCGGGAACTCCAGGCCCTTGGCCGTGTGCAGCGTCATCAGCGTCACGACGCCGCCGTCGTCGTCCGGGATCTGGTCCGAGTCGGCGACCAGCGACACCCGCTCCAGGAAGTCGGCGAGCGTCCCCTCGGGCTCGGACTGTTCGAACTCCAGGGCCACCGCCGCGAGTTCCTGGAGGTTCTCGATCCGGGTCTCGTCCTGCGGGTCGCTCGACGCCTGCAGCTCGGCCAGGTAGCCGCTCTGCTCCAGCACGGCCTCCAGCACCGTCGCGGGCCCCGAGCCGGCGTCCACGAGGGTGCCCAGCTGGTCCAGGAGCGTCACGAAGCCGGCCACCGCCTTCGCGGACCGGGTCGCCATCCCCGGCGCCTCGTCCGCCCGCCTCAGCGCCGCGGCGAACGGGATCCGGTCGCGGGCCGCGAGCACCTCGACGCACGCCTCCGCGCGGTCGCCGATGCCGCGCTTGGGCACGTTCAGGATGCGCCGCAGCGACACCACGTCGTCGGGGTTCGCGAGCACCCGCAGGTACGCGAGCGCGTCGCGGACCTCCTTGCGCTCGTAGAACCGCACGCCGCCGACGACCTTGTACGGCAGGCCGACGCGGATGAAGACCTCTTCGAACACACGCGACTGCGCGTTGGTGCGGTAGAAGACCGCGACCTGGCTCGGCGTGACCTTCTCGGCGTCGGAGAGCCGGTCGATCTCGTCGGCGACGAACTGTGCCTCGGCGTGCTCGTCGTCCGCGACGTAGCCGACGATCCGGGCGCCCTGCCCCGAGTCGGTCCACAGGTTCTTGGCGCGCCGGTTGCTGTTCCGCTCGATGACGGCGTTCGCCGCCGCGAGGATCGTCTGCGTCGAGCGGTAGTTCTGCTCCAGCAGGATCGTCGTCGCGTCCGGGTAGTCCTCTTCGAAGTCGAGGATGTTGCGGATCGTCGCGCCACGGAACGCGTAGATCGACTGGTCGGCGTCACCCACGACGCACAGCTCGGCGGGCGGCACCTCGGACAGCCCCTCGGCGGCCGGGTTGACCAGGTCGCCGTCGACGGTGCGCTTGGGGGCCTGCCCCGCCGCGCCGCCGACCAGCTCGCGGACCAGCACGTACTGCGCGTGGTTGGTGTCCTGGTACTCGTCGACGAGGACGTGCCGGAAGCGCCGCCGGTAGTGCTCGGCGACGTCGGGGAACGCCTGGAGCAGGTTGACCGTGGTCATGATCAGGTCGTCGAAGTCGAGCGCGTTGGCCTGCCGCAGCCGCGCCTGGTAGAGCGTGTACGCCTCGGCGAGCTTGCGCTCGGTGTCGTTCTGCGCGGTCGCCGCGTAGGTCTCCGGGTCGATGAGCTCGTTCTTGAGGTTGGAGACCTGCGCGTTGAACTTGCGCGGCGGGTACTGCTTGGCGTCCAGGTCTAGGTCGCGGCACACCATCGCCATGAGGCGCTGGGAGTCGGCGGCGTCGTAGATCGAGAAGCTCGAGCCGAGGCCGAGCTTCTTGTGCTGCTGGCGCAGGATGCGGACGCAGGACGAGTGGAACGTGGAGACCCACATCGCCTTGGCGCGCGGCCCCACGAGCGCCTCGACGCGCTCCTTCATCTCGCCGGCGGCCTTGTTGGTGAACGTGATCGCCAGGATCTCGCCGGGGTGCGCCCCGCGCGCGCCGAGCAGGTACGCGATGCGGTGGGTCAGCACGCGGGTCTTGCCGGACCCGGCGCCCGCGACGATGAGGAGCGGCGAGCCCTCGTGCACGACCGCGGCGCGCTGCTGCGGGTTCATCCCGTCGAGCAGGCGGTCCGGGTCGATGACGGGCTTGCGGGCGCCGTTGCGGTAGTACTCCTCGTACGGCTCGGCCGGCGGCGGCACGTACGCGCCGTCGAACAGGTCGTCCGGGGCCGGGTCGTACTCGGGCGGCGGGGGCGCGTCGTCGTATCCCGGTTCGGCGGGGGGCTCCGCGGGCGGCGGGATCGCGGCGTCGAATCCGGGCAGCGGCATGTCGTCGAAGAGGTTGCTCATCGTCTGCCGAGTCTACGAGGGCCGGACCCCCGCCGGATTCCAGGCCGCGAACTCAGGTCCACATGACGGCGATGGCGATGTTCGCCACAGTGAGCAGCCCGACGGCGCCGAAGACCTTCACGCTGACGCGCTCCTTCATGCGCTCCGTCCACACCAGCAGCAGGACCGCGACCAGGATGACCAGCTTGGTGGCGATCTTCGCGTTGTCGACGGGCAGGTCGAGGGCGCTCTGCCGGACGCCGACCAGCGCGACGCCGGTGACCAGCATCGTGAGGGCGCCGTGCGTCATGGCCGGCACGATCCGCACGTCGCCGGTCTTCATGCCCTTCATCTGCGTGAAGAAGCCGCCGAGCAGCGCTCCGATCCCGACGATGTGCAGGACGAGCAGGAGTTGACGGACGACGTCCACGGGTGGGCTCCTCTGAGTCGACTGACCCGCAGCCTACAAAAATGACAAACCGGACAATGAAACGGGTCCCAAGGTAAAGAATTCGCAATACGCGCCGGAATCCTGGGGGCCGTGACACAGCTGTGACTAATGTTCTCGGCCAAGTGGCCGTACGTCCGCACTCCGACAGGAGCGCGCGGCCGCTACCGCCGAGTCCGGCGACGACCGGGCGGCCTCCCCCAAGGCCGTCGGGACCGAGCCGGAGCCGGGGACCCACGTGTTATCTGAGGCGAATCGGGGACCAGGCCGCTACCTGGGAACCGTAGGGCGTCTTCTTCCGCCCGAGCCTGTCAGCTAACCCGGTAGGCGGCAGAGGAAGGAGTGACGCTTTCGTGGCGTCCCATCGCCGTCCCCCGCAGCACCGCCGCACGAAATCGCGCACCGCCCAGCGCGGAGCCGCGACGCTGGCCACCGCGGCCGCAACCGTCACCGGTGTCATCGCGTTCGCCGCCCCGTCGCACGCGGACCCCGCGCCGACCGTCGCGCAGGTGCAGGAGCAGGTCAACCAGCTCAACCACGAGGTCTCCAAGCAGACCGACCTGTTCAACGGCGTCCAGGAGAAGATCGAGAAGCTCCAGAAGGACTCCAACGCCACGCAGGACCGCGTCGCGCAGGAGCAGGCGGCGATGTCCCAGCTGCGCGACCAGCTCGGCACCATGGCCTCCGAGCAGTACCGCACCGGCGGCATCCCGCCCGAGCTCCAGCTCGCGCTGAGCGGGAACCCCGGCGACTACCTCAGCCGCGCGCAGATGATCGACCAGCTCGACTCGCAGCAGGCCACCAAGCTCCAGCAGATCGCCGCGCAGGCGCGCATGCTCCAGCAGGACCGCGCCGAGGCGTCCGCGCAGCTCGCCGAGCTCGACGGGCTCCGCCAGGATCTCAACGCCAAGAAGGGCGAGATCCAGGAGAAGCTCAACAAGGCGCAGACGCTGCTCAACACGCTCACCGCCGCCGAGCGCCAGAAGGTCCTGGACGCCGCCGACCAGGCCGACAGCCGCACGACGGACCGCAGTTCGCGCGACAACAGCCGCACCGACCTGCCGAACGTCCCGGCCTCGCCGCGCGCCGCGGAGGCCATCGCCTTCGCCCGGGCGCAGATCGGCAAGCCGTACGGCTGGGGCAAGGAAGGCCCCGCGTCGTTCGACTGCTCCGGCCTGACCAAGGCCGCGTGGGCCGCCGCGGACGTCTCGCTGCCCCGCACCACGTGGGACCAGATCAACGCCGGCACCCGGGTCTCCAAGGCCGATCTGCAGCCGGGCGACCTGGTGTTCTTCTACTCGGACATCAGCCACGTCGGCCTGTACATCGGCGACGGCCTGATGATCCACGCCCCGCACTCCGGCACGACCATCAAGATCGCGCCGATCAGCCAGATGCCGTTCTACGGCGCGGTGCGTCCCGGCTAGGACCACCCCCACCCTCCGGCCGAGGGCGACCCACCCCACCGCGCCACCGGAAGCCCGCCCGCCCCACCGGGCGGGCTTCCGCACGTTCCGGCGGGGTCAGGGCGGCCGCACAGACGGCCGGAAGGACGACCGGACCGTCAGACCAGGCGCCGGTCCGTCGCCCACCGCGTCAGCTCGTGCCGGTTCGACAGCTGCAGCTTGCGCAGCACCGCCGACACGTGCGTCTCGACCGTCTTGATCGAGATGACCAGCCGCCGCGCGATCTCCTTGTACGCGTAGCCGCGCGCGATCAGCCGCAGCACCTCGCGCTCGCGCTGCGTCAGCCGGTCCAGGTCCTCGTCGATCGGCGGCACGTCGGTCGCCGCGAACGCGTCCAGCACGAAGCCGGCCAGGCGCGGCGAGAACACCGCGTCGCCGTCCGCGACCCGGCCGACCGCGCGCACCAGTTCGTCGCCGGTGATGGACTTGGTGACGTAGCCGCGCGCGCCGCCGCGGATCACGCCGATGACGTCGTCGGCCGCGTCCGACACCGACAGCGCCAGGAACCGCACCTGCTTCAGGTCGGCGCACTGCTTGAGCACCTCGACCCCGCCGCCGCCCGGCAGGTGCACGTCCAGCAGCACCACTTCGGGCAGTTCGGCGCGCACCACGGCGACCGCGGACGCGACGTCGTCGGCCTCGCCGACCACGTCGACCCGGTCCCCGATCTCGGCGCGCACGCCCGTGCGGAACATGCGGTGGTCGTCGACCAGGACGACCCGCACGAGGGCGCCGTCCCCGCCGCCGCCCGCGCCCTCCGGTCCCGTGCTGTCCGGCATGCTCACGACCTGCTCCTGTTCGACTCGCTGCGGGCCATCTCCAGCTCGACCTCGGTGCCTTCGCCGGGTTCGCTGCGGATGACCGCGGTGCCGCCGTTGCGGCGCATCCGCCCGATGATCGACTCTCGCACACCCATGCGGTCCTCGGGCAGCGTCTCGGGGTCGAAGCCCGGCCCACCGTCCCGGACGAACACCGTCACCATGCGGTCCTCGACCTCCGCGAAGACCTGGATCGGCGCGCCGGGCGCGTACTTGGCGGCGTTGACCATCGCCTCGCGGGCCGCGGCGATCTGCGCCGCGAGCCGCTCGTCGACGGGGCAGTCGCCGACCGGCACGATCTCGATCGTCGCGCCGTGCAGGTCCTCGACCTCGGCGGCCTGCTTCCGCAGCGCCGCCGCGAACGTGCGGTCCGGCTCCTCGCCTTCCGGCCGATACAGCCACGCGCGCAGCTCGCGTTCCTGCGCGCGGGCCAGTTTCGCGACCTCGCGCGGGTCGTCGACGTGCCGCTGGATGAGGGTGAGCGTGTGCAGCACGGAGTCGTGGACGTGCGCGGCCACTTCGGCGCGTTCCTGGGCGCGGATGCGGGCCCGGCGCTCGGCGCTCAGCTCGCGGGTCTGGCGCAGCGCGTACGGGCCGAAGATGACCAGCAGCCCGAAGAACAGCAGCAGCGCGCCGCGCAGCGCGGCGAACGCGTCGCCCAGTCCGCCGCGGTAGGCGACGAAGATGCCGATGCCGATCGCGAAGACGATCAGGCCGAACACGGTGCGGATGATGCCGAGCGTGCGGCTGCGGCCGTCGAGCGACAGCCAGCGGGTGCGCTGCGTGTCGTCGGCCTGCCGCCACACCACGGCGACGCCGAGCGCGGCGAGCATCAGCGGCCAGATCCACCCCTTGCCGCCGATGCTGCCGATCATCATCACCATGGCGAACGCGAGGAGCACCGTGACGACGGCCAGCGCGGCGTGCCGCGACTTGCGCTCGGGCCCGGTCGGCGGCGGAGGCGCCTCCCCCTCGGGGACGTTGAGCCACAGCAGCCCGTAGAGCACCACGCCCAGTCCGCCGCCCGCGGTCAGCACCGCGAAGCCGATGCGCAGCCATGCCACGTCGACGCCGAGGTGGTCGGACAGGCCGCGGGCGACGCCCGCGACGATCCGGCGCTCGGGATTGCGGTAGAGCGTGGGCGCGGGGCGCCACGAGGCGTTCTTGGGCGTGGCGGTGCCGCTCCCGGTCGGATGTCCGGACAGCGGCGGGGGTGGTGCGGTAGTCACGCGACCGATCGTCTCGCGCGGCACGCCGTCCGCGCATCAGGGTGCGACCCTGATACGCCCTCAGGGTCCGTTCGGGGTAGCCCCGGGGCCCCACCCGATAGGCCCGCACGCCTGCGGCCGGAACGATGGACCACATGAGCGAGACGACCTCTTCCGCAACGCAGAACCCGCCCCCGGGCCCGCCGGGCGACCGCGGCAACCCGCCGCTGGTCCGCACCGTCGACGACCGGGTCGTCGCGGGTGTCGCGGGCGGCGTGGGCCGGCACTTCGGCGTCGACCCGGTCATCTTCCGGGTCGTGTTCGCGGTCCTGACGCTGTTCGGCGGCCTCGGCGTACTGCTGTACGGCCTGTCGTGGCTGCTGATGCCCGCGGACGACCAGCCGGTGCCGCTGGCCCGCGACGTCCTCAACGGCCGGCACATCGGCCAGGCGGTCCTCCCGATCGCCGTGGCGGGCATCGGCACCGGCGTGTTCTTCTCCTATGTCGACGACGGCTTCGACGGGGCGTTCCCGCTGCTGATCGTCGCGGCGGTGCTCCTCTACATCTCGCGGGCGCACACCAGACGGGGTCAGGCGAAGACGCTCGCCCAGTCCCCGGTGGCGTGGTCCGACGGCCCCGGCACGGCGGCGTACGCCGAGGCCGCCGCGGGCACGGCGACCGCCCCGGGCGCGGCCGACGCCCCTGTCGGCGGCACCGGCGGGCCGGCGGCCGGGCCGGGGCTGGCTCCCGGCCCGGCGCCGTGGTGGCAGCGCTCGACGCCCGAGCAGGCGGAGCCGGCCCCGAAGAAGCCGAAGCCGCGCTCCTACCTGGCCCCGGCGACGCTGTCGCTGGCCACGGTCGCCGCCGGCGTCATGTGGTGGCTGGACGCGACGACGAGCGTGAACATCACCGCTCAGGTGGCCCTGTCGGTGGTCCTCGCGATCCTCGCGTGCGGGCTGCTGGTCGGCACGTTCGTCGGCCGCGGCCGGTGGCTGGTGGTGCCCGCGCTCGTGGTCTCCGCGATGGTGACGGCCGTGGCGGCGATCAGCGTGCCGATCACCGGGTCGCTCGGGGACCAGACGTTCCACCCGACCACGCCGGCGGCGGTGCACTCCCCGTACCGGATGAAGGCCGGGGACATGCGGGTCGACCTGACCGACCTGGCGCCGTACGACGGCGTGAAGGTCACCGCGACCATCGGCGCGGGGACGGTCCGCGTCTTCGTCCCGAACGACGCCCGCGTCGTGGTGCACGCCACGTCCGACGCCGGCGAGATCCGCCTCGGGGACGACCAGCGCAGCAGCGGCTGGCACCCCAAGCGCGACACCGTGCTCGAACCGGCCGCCGGCGGAACGCCGGGCGGGACCATCACGCTCGACCTGGGAGTCGGGCTCGGCGACGTCGAGGTGATCCAAGGTGGACCGTGACCCGCTGACCAGGCCCGGCCTGATCACCCCCGACGACCCGATCTGGTCGGAGCCCCTTCCGGGTTCGGCCGCGCACCCCGACCAGGGCCGCACGGCCCGCTCATCCTGGAGGCTCCCCGTGGAACGCCACGACTTCGACCCCATGGCGATGATCGCGGGCGGCGTCTTCATGGCGATCGCGGTCATGTACATGCTCGACGCGAACGGCGCGATGGACGCCCGGCCGGGGCTGATGCTCGCGCTCGCCGTGATCGGCGTCGGAGCGTCCGGCTTCGCCGGTGCCGTATGGGCAGTCGTCACGGGCCGCCGCCGCAAGCGTGAGGCGGCCGAGTAGCCCTACTCGGCGACCTCTATCTCATAGGGATTCGACTCGACCCCGGACGCCGTCACCACGCACAACTCGACGCGTCCGGGGTCGACGTCTACCGGGATGGGCACGACGACCACCGCGTCGCACGGGTTGGCGAAGCCGGTCTCGGTCGGCACCAGCGGCGCGTACACGTGCACCGCCCCGAACCGCACCACGACGCGGGCGAGCTGGTCGGGCTCGCGGCCCCCGGCGCCGACCAGGTTGGTGCCGCGGATCTCGATGTCGTCGCCCTGGCGCAGCGCGGTGTCCAGGTTGCCGGGCACGTGCACGCGCACCACGGACAGGATCACGGGGCGGTTGTTCTCCACCAGTTTGGCGACCAGGTACACCACCGCCGAGACGACCGCGAGGGCGACCAGGGTGGCCGGGATGTCCGGCAGGCCGTTCGGGTCGCGGGCGAGCTCGACGACGACGAAGCCGGCCGCGACCAGGTTGACCAGCAGGTACTGGGCGTCGGCGAGCGCGCTGCGGCCGGTGTCCTCGGTCACCAGGTCGAGCAGCCGGGCCCGGTCGGAGTACGGCTTCTGCAGGACGCGGCGGGTGACCTTGTCCCCCACGACGCGACGGACGAGCACCGCGGCGAACAGCGGCGCCCCGACCAGCAGAAGCATCTCCGCCGAGACCGAGCCGAGGTTGTCGAGCAGGTCCGAGCGGTCGCCGCCGTCGGACGCGGCCGCCAGGCGCACGGCGAAGAACACGAACGTATAGGTGAGCGCGACCGCCCACAGCCCGGCGACCGCCTTCGAGGTCGACAGCCGCCCGTCCAGGCCGCGCACAGGCGCGTACATCCCGGCGCCGGTGCGGGTCCAGTACGCGAGGGCGCTCAGCGCCACGACCGTGACGACGGCGGCGACCAGGGCGGCGGTGCGGGTGACCGTCCAGCCCGTGCCTATCGCGGTCAGCGCCTGGACGAGCAGCAGCACGACGACCGCCGCCCACACCGCGCTCAGCGTGCGGGTGCCGAGCAGCCGCAGCGCCGCCCGGCCGTGTGCGCGCCGCTTGGCGGCGAGGTCCTTCGACCTGCCGCGCAGCTCGTCGTCTATCCACTGGCGGGTGGCCGGCTCGGACGGCGCGACGACGGTCGGCACGCCTTCCCGGCGGGCCAGCGCGCGGCGGGCGTCGTCGAAGTCCGCGCGGGCGCGCCGGTACTCCTCCCGGATCACGCAGTGGCAGTCCGGTCCGTGCACGCTGAGGCCGTGCGCCATCAGGAAACCCTCCCCTGGGACGGCGGCGCGTCGTTCGCGGGACCGGGCGGCGTTCCGGAAGCGCACCTGCCAGCGGGCATTCTGCCGCATCGGCAGGCCCAGAAGTTCACTCTTGCCCCACCATGCTTAACCTGGGAAATAGTTGGACTTCCTAGTATCTTGGGAGGTGACCCGCTCCATGCGTCAACGGAGGCTTCGGTGGCCCTGTACGTCCCGGTTCGACCCGTGCGGTTCGTGACCGCGTCCGCCCTCTTCGACGGCCACGACGCGGCCATCAACATCATGCGGCGCATCCTGCAGGCGCAGGGCGCGGAGGTCATCCATCTGGGCCACAACCGCTCGGTGAGCGAGGTCGTCGACGCGGCGCTGGAGGAGGACGTCCAGGGCGTCGCGGTCAGCTCCTACCAGGGCGGCCACGTCGAGTACTTCGAGTACCTCGTCGAGCGGCTCCGGGCCCGCGGGGCCGGCCACGTCAAGGTGTTCGGCGGCGGGGGCGGCGTCATCATCCCCGAGGAGATCGCCCGCCTCGCGCAGTCCGGCGTCACCGTCTTCTCGCCCGAGGACGGCCAGCGGCTCGGCCTCGCCGGCATGATCAACACGCTGGTCCAGGCGTGCGACACCGACCTGACCGAGCACCCCGCGCCGCTCGACGCGCTGCTGGCCGGCGACCGCGCGGCCCTGGCCCGCACGCTGACCGTGGTGGAGAACCGCGGGCTCGACGACGAGACGCTCAAGGCCGTCGAGGCCGCCGCCGCGCCCCGGCACGTCCCCGTGCTCGGCATCACCGGCACCGGCGGCTCCGGCAAGTCCTCGCTGACCGACGAGCTCGTCCGCCGGCTGCGCACCGACCAGCAGGACAAGCTGCGTATCGCGGTGCTCGCGGTCGACCCGACCCGGCGCCGCGGCGGCGGCGCCCTGCTCGGCGACCGCATCCGGATGAACGCGCTGGACGGCGAGCGGGTCTTCTTCCGCTCCTTCGCCACCCGCCGCGCCGGCTCGGAACTCCCCGAGCGCGTCGAGCAGTTGCTGAGCGTGTGCAAGGCGGCCGGATACGACCTGATCATCCTGGAGACCCCCGGCATCGGCCAGGGCGACGCCGCGGTGACGCAGTACGCGGACACCTCGCTGTACGTCATGACCCCCGAGTTCGGCGCGGCGTCCCAGCTCGAGAAGATCGACATGCTCGACTTCGCCGACGTCGTCGCGATCAACAAGTTCGAGCGCCGCGGCGCCCAGGACGCGCTGCGCGACGTGTCGCGCCAACTGGTGCGCAACCGCGAGGCGTTCACCTCGCGCCCCGAGGACATGCCGGTGTTCGGCACCTCCGCCGCCACGTTCAACGACGACGGCGTCACCGCGCTCTACCAGCACCTCGCCGAGCGCCTCGGCGGCCAGGGCCTGCCGCTGGAGCCCGGCGTGCTGCCGCGCGTCACCGGCCGCACGTCCACCGGCGCGGCGCACATCGTCCCGACCTCGCGGGTCCGCTACCTGGCCGAGGTCGCCGAGACGGTCCGCACGTACCACGCCGAGACCGCCGGGCAGACGGCCGCGGCGGCGCGGCTGCAGCGCGTGGACCTCGTCCGCGGCGAACTCCCGGAGCCCGTACCGTCCGTCGAGGCCCTGCACGCCGACGCGGAGGCGGGCGTCACGCCGGCCTCCCGCGACCTCCTCGCCGGGTGGCTGGCCACGGTGGAGGCGTACTCGGGCGACGAGCAGGTCGTGAAGATCCGCGACCGCGAGCTGCACACGGTGCTCACCCGGGAGTCGCTGTCGGGCAACAAGATCCGCCGCGTCGCGCTGCCGCGCTACACCGACCACGGCGAGCTGCTGCGCTTCCTGCGCGAGGAGAACCTGCCGGGCCACTTCCCGTTCACCGCGGGCGTGTTCCCGTTCAAGCGGGACGGCGAGGACCCCGCGCGCATGTTCGCCGGCGAGGGCGACCCGTTCCGCACCAACCGGCGCTTCAAGCTGCTGTCGCACGGCGGCGAGGCGACCCGGCTGTCCACCGCGTTCGACTCGGTCACGCTGTACGGCCGCGACCCCGACGAGCGCCCCGACATCTACGGCAAGGTCGGCACCTCCGGCGTCTCCGTCGCCACCCTCGACGACATGAAGGCGCTGTACGACGGCTTCGACCTGACCGCGCCGTCGACGTCCGTCTCGATGACCATCAACGGCCCCGCGCCGACCATCCTCGCGTTCTTCCTCAACACCGTCGTCGACGCCGAGGTGGACAGGTTCCGCGCCGCCGAGGACCGCGAACCGTCCGCCGACGAGGCCGCCGCCATCCGCGCGAAGGCCCTCGCGACCGTGCGCGGCACCGTGCAGGCCGACATCCTCAAGGAGGACCAGGGCCAGAACACCTGCCTGTTCTCCACCGAGTTCAGCCTGCGGATGATGGCCGACATCCAGGAGTGGTTCATCCAGAACCGGGTGCGCAACTTCTACTCGGTGTCGATCTCCGGCTACCACATCGCCGAGGCCGGGGCGAACCCCATCTCGCAGCTCGCCTTCACCCTCGCGAACGGCTTCACCTACGTCGAGTCGTACCTCGCGCGCGGCATGGACATCGACGACTTCGCGCCGAACCTGTCGTTCTTCTTCAGCAACGGGATGGACCCCGAGTACTCGGTGCTCGGCCGCGTCGCCCGCCGGCTGTGGGCGGTGGCGATGCGCGACAAGTACGGCGCCAACGAGCGGTCGCAGAAGCTCAAGTACCACGTCCAGACGTCGGGCCGGTCGCTGCACGCGCAGGAGATGGACTTCAACGACATCCGCACCACGCTGCAGGCGCTCATCGCCATCTACGACAACTGCAACTCGCTGCACACCAACGCGTTCGACGAGGCCGTCACCACGCCGACCGAGGACTCGGTGCGCCGCGCACTGGCCATCCAGCTCATCATCAACCGCGAGTGGGGCCTCGCGATGAACGAGAACCCGCTCCAGGGCTCGTACATCATCGACGAGCTGACCGACCTCGTCGAGGAGGCCGTGCTCGTCGAGTTCGACCGCATCTCCGAGCGCGGCGGCGTGCTCGGCGCCATGGAGACCGGCTACCAGCGCGGCCGCATCCAGGACGAGTCGATGCTGTACGAGCAGCGCAAGCACGACGGCACGCTGCCGATCGTCGGCGTCAACACCTTCCGCAAGGAGCACGCCGGCGACGAGGCCCACGGCCCGGTCGAACTGGCCCGCGCGACCGAGGCGGAGAAGGAGTCGCAGCTCGGCCGGGTACGGGACTTCCGCTCCCGCCACCACTCCGCGGCCGACGAGGCCCTGGCCGCCCTGAAGCACGCCGCGACGCACAACGAGAACGTCTTCGCGGTGCTCATGGACGCGGCGCGGGTGTGCACGCTGGAGCAGGTCACCAACGCGTTCTTCGAGGTGGGCGGCCAGTACCGCCGCAACGTCTAGGCGTTCCGGCCGGCGGGCGGGCCGGTGAGCGGTTGGCTCACCGGCCGCCCCGCGCCGTACGGGTCCGGGGCCGCGTCCGGCGCCGCCCACGACGTGAGCAGTTGGAGGGCCGCCTCGGTCGGGCCGTCCGGCTCGGGTTCGAGGGTGACCAGGCGCTGCCGTGCGTCGCCGGGGAGTTCGAGGTTCTCGTACCGGAACGTCAGTACACCGACGGCCGGGTGCCGGAAGCTCTTCGTGCCGTGTGCGCGGACCGCCACGTCGCCGCGCGCCCACAGGCCGGCGAATTCCAGGCTTCCCTCGCGCAGTTCGGCGAGCAGCCGGGCGAGCTCGCGGTCGGCGGGGAAGCGCCCTGCGACCGAACGGAGTTGGCCGACGGTCGCGGACGCCACGTCGTCCCACTCCACGTAGAAGTCGCGCCCGGCCGGGTCGAGGAACAGGAACCGCGCGAGGTTCGGCATGCCGCCCGGAGCCGTGGCGAACGGGCCGAACAGGCGGCGGGCGAGCGGGTTCAGGGCCAGCACGTCGAACCGGTCGCCGACCACCATCGCCGGGACCGAGACCCGGCCGAGCAGACTCGCGAGCTCGGGCCGCACCACCGCCGCGTCCGGCGCGGCCGGCTCCGCCGCCTTCGGCGGCCGTGCCAGCCTGCGCAGGTGGTCGCGCTCGGTGGGTGTCAGGGACAGGGCGTCCGCGAGCGCGTCGAGGATCGCGTCGGACGGATGCCGCGCCCGGCCCTGCTCCAGGCGCTGGTAGTACTCGACGCTGATCCCCGCCAGGTGCGCGAGTTCCTCGCGGCGCAGGCCCGCGACCCGGCGCCGGGTACCCGCGCGCAGCCCCGCGGCCTCCGGGGTGATCCGGGCGCGCCGCGCCTTGAGGAATCCGCCCAGGTCCTGACGATCGTCCATGCCCGCCAGTATGCCGAGCGGCGCCGCGCGCAGCGTGGCCCTGCGAGTACCCGGAAAACCAGGGACCTGGGTACGTCCGGACGGGCCCGGCAGGCTCGGTGGCGTCGCCGGAGCGGCCGGCCGCGGCAGGACGCGGAGCCGGTCCGGCGCCCTCCCGACCGCCTTGTGCCGCCGCCGCGCGGCCGCCCAACGAACCGAGGCCCGCCCATGTGCCACACCACCGACAGCTGCCCGCCCGCTTCCCCCGTCGTGACCGGCGGCATCGCCGACAGCGGCGGTTTCGAGCTCGGCGCCGCGGACGGCAACCGCTTCCGCGCCTTCCACGCCGCGCCGACCGAGCCCAACGGCCGCGCGATCGTGCTGCTCCCTGACCTGCGCGGCCTGCACCCGTTCTACGAGGCGCTCGCCGGCCGCTTCGCCGAGGCCGGGTTCGACACGCTCGTGATCGACTTCTACGGCCGCACCGCCGGCACCGGACCGCGCGACGACGACTTCGACGGCATGGCGCACCTCCCGCTGCTGGAGCCCGCACACGTCGAGGCCGACGCCGCCGCGGCCGTCGCCTGGCTGCGCGAACGCGGCCACGGCACCGTCTTCAGCGTCGGCTTCTGCCTCGGCGGCGGCTACTCGTGGCGGCTGGCCGCGGCCGGGCTCGGACTCGCCGGAGCCGTGGGCTTCTACGGGCCGCCGCGCTTCTTCGGTGACCGCACCGACGCTCTGGCGGCGCCCCTGCTCATGCTGCTGGCCGGGGACGACGTGGCCACCGGGCAGGCCGAGTTCGACGCGCTGGCGGCGGGGTTCGCCGCGGCCGGCAAGCCGTACGAGATGCACGTGTACGAGGGCGCCCCGCACTCGTTCTTCGACGCCGCCTACGCGGACTGGCGCGAGGCCTGCGACGACGCCTGGCACCGGCTCGTCGACTTCACCGAGCGCCACGCGGCGGCCGCGGCATGAGCCGGCCGACAACGGGAGCCGCCGACGACAGGTACGCGCGCGGCCTCGCGCGGCAGGCCGAGCTCGGCGGCCCCGGAGCCGCACGCGCCCAGGCGTACGACGCGCTCGCCGACATCGCGCCCGATCTGCGGCGCCTCGCCCTTGAGTTCGCGTACGGCGACATCCACGCCCGCCCCGGCCTGGACGCCGGCCGCCGCGAACTCGTCGTCCTGGGCGCGCTGATCGCCCTCGGCGGTGTCGAACCGCAGTTGGAGGCCCACCTCGGGTCCGCGCTCGGCGCCGGACTGACGGCGCCCGCGCTGGTCGAGGCGATCCTCCAGGCGCTGCCCTACGCCGGGTTCCCCCGGGTGTTCGCGGCCATGGGCGTCGCCCGCCGCGTCTTCGCCGAGCGCGGGCTGCTGCCGGTTGCGGCGTCCTCGCACGACGCCCCCTGCCCCCCGAAGACCCCCTGCTCCGAGGAGACTTCCGTGAGCCGGCCCGCACACCCCGACACCGACCGGAACGCCGTCGTCGACCTGGCGTCGCGCATGATGCACCTGATCGACACCCGCGACTGGGAGCGGCTCGGCGACGTCTTCGCCGACCGGGTCCTGCTGGACTACACGAGCCTGTTCGGCGGCGAGCCGGAGGAGTTGGCGCCCACGGCGATCGTCGCGAACTGGTCGGCGCTGCTGGGCGCGTTCGACGCTACGCAGCACCTGCTCGCGAACCAGCTGGTCTCGGTGGACGGCGACCAGGGCGAACTGACCGCCGCGTTCCAGGCCACGCACCGGCTCGCGAACCCCTTCGGGTCGCCGCTGTGGACGCTGGGCGGGACGTACCGCGTCGGCGTGGTCCGGGTGGCCGACACCTGGCGTGTCGACCGCCTGGTCATGACCGCGACCTGGGCGGACGGCAACAAGGACCTGCTCGCCCTGGCGACCGCGTCCGCGGCGGCTGCCTGAGCTACGCCTGACCGCCCCCGGCCAGGCGCGCTGCCTGGTCCCGGCCGACCGCGGCGGCCTTGCGCAAGTAGTCGGCGATCAGCCGCAGTTCGTCGTCCGAGTAGCTGTCGAGCACAGCGACGAAGGCCCTCCCCGGCTCGTCCCACGCCGCCCCGATCCGCGCCCGGGCCTCGGGTGCCAGCGCCACCAGCTGGCGCCTGCGGTCGTGCGGGTCAGGGTGGCGTTCGACCAGTCCGGCCTTCACCATGCGGTCGACGAGCCGGGTCGCCGAGCCGGACGTCAGCCCCGTCAGGCGCGCGACGTCGCCGACACTGACCGGAGCCGACTCCAGGTCCAGCAGCGAGACGCACTGCAGGTCGGTCGGGTGCAGCCCCAGATGGTCGGCCATCGCCTGGTTGAACAGCATGTAGTCGGCGTAGTGCCGCTGACTGTCGTCCGCCACCTGCTCCAACAGCCGCGCACGGGTGGTTGACACTCCGCACCTCCCTGCCTAGATTTATCTGCGTTACGCAGATACTTCTCAACGCAGAAGCTGCGTCACACATCATGCTACCGCTCCGAAGGAGACCTCTCGTGACCGTCCTCGTCACCGGCGCCCGCGGCGCCGTCGCCCGCCACCTCATGCGCCTGCTCGACGAACGCGGCATCGCCTACCGCGCCGCGTCCGCCACCCCGTCGGACACCGCCGTCGCCTGCAACCTCAACGACCCGGCCACCTTCGCCGCCGCCCTCGACGGCGTCGAGTCGGTGTTCCTGTACGCCAACCCGACGCACATCGACGCGTTCCTCAAAGAGGCCGCCGCCGCGGGCGTCCAGCACATCGTGCTGCTGTCGTCGTCCGCGGTCCTCGCCCCCGACGCGTCCGTCAACGTCATGGCGAAGTCCCACCTCGACGTCGAGACCGCCCTCGTCGCCTCGCCGATCCGCGGCACGCTGCTGCGCCCCGGCTCGTTCGCGTCCAACGCCGGGGCGTGGGCCTGGTCGATCCGCTCCGGCGCGCCGGTGAGCCTGCCGTACCCGGGTGCCCACAACGACCCGATCCACGAGGCCGACGTCGCCGAATGCGCGCTCGCCGTCCTCACCGACCCGGCGCTCGCCGGCCGCGCCTACACGCTCACCGGCCCGGAGTCCGTCGACTTCACGACGCAGATCGCCACGCTCGCGCGCGTCACCGGCACCGACATCGCGACCGCGCACGTCACCCGCGACGCGTGGAAGACCGCGATGGCCGACTACATCCCGGCGCAGTACGCCGACGCGCTGCTCGACTGGTGGGAGTCCAACGACGGCAAGCCGGTCGACCTGACGGACTCCGTCGCCGCCCTCACCGGGCACGCCCCGCGCGACTTCGCCACCTGGGCCGCCGACCACCGCGCGGACTTCACCGCCTGACCGGCGGGCGCGCTCCGCGCCCGCCCGGTCGCACCACCCGCGCCTGTTCGCGCCTACCCGCGCCTACCCGCGCCCCAGCATCCGCCTGGCCGCGTCCCGCAGCGACGCGTAGTGCTCCGGGTCCCGCCACACCCACGGCTGCAGGCCGACCATCTCCCCGATCCGCTGGACGAACAGCTCAGCGGTCGGCTCCGGGCCCGCGCCGAAGTTCAGGTGCCCGTCCTTGGCCCACTCGCCGACGACCGTCGCCGTGCCGCCGTCGAGCGTCCTCGTGAACTCCAAGGTGAAGTACCGGGCTTCGAGCGTCTTCGGGAAGAGCGCGGCCGTGAAGTACGCCTCCGTCATCCGCTCCGGCGCCGGAAACGCCATGACCGCGAGCATCTCGTCGCCGGGTCCCCAGTAGAGCGTCGACCCGAGGCCGTCGGGCGCCAGCCGCTCCTCCTCGGGGAGTTTGTCGCCCTCGCCCTGCCAGATCCGCCCGAGCAGTTCGTCCAAGAGCCCGGCGAGCGCGAACGCCGCCAGGTCCGTGGGCTGCTGCAAGGCGATGGCACGCACCACGCCGTGCGCGACCGTGTAGTGGTGTCCGCGCGGGCGGCCGGCCGCCCAGTCCGAAGTCGTCACGTCGTCCGGTCCCCCTGCCGGCGGCACCTGCGGCCGCCCGGCCACAGCGTAGGCCTGCCCCACCGGTCCCCACAGAGGGCGAACCCTCAAGCCCGGCTCAAGCCTTCGCCTTCACCCGCAGCACGTTCGCGCCCACGATCAGGCCGAACGACAGGGCCGTCACGACACCGAACGACACCACCAACGACGTCGCGTGCGCCAGGCCGCCGATCAGCGACGGGGCGACCAGGCCCGACGAGTACGTGACCGTCGCGACGCCCGCGATGGCCTGGCTCGGGTTGGGGCCGCTGCGGGCCGCCGCCGCGAACGCCAGCGGGACCACGACCGCACAGCCGAGGCCGAGCAGCGCGAACCCGGTGATCGCCAACGCCGGACCCGGTGCCAGCACCACCAACAGGCCGCCCGCGGTGGACAGGACGCCGCCGGCCCGCACCGTCAGCACCCCGCCGAAGCGGTCCACCACGCGGTCGCCCGCGAGCCGGGCCACCGCCATCATGAGCGCGAACGCCGTCGTGGTCGCGGCCGCGAGGCCCGCCCCGGTGTCGATCACGTCCTTCAGGTAGACCGCCGACCAGTCCAGGCTGGCGCCCTCCGCGAACACCGCGCAGAAGCTGATCATGCCGATCAGCAGCGCCGACTTCGGCGGCAGCGCGAAGTGCGGCGGGGCCTCCTCGTCCGGCTCGGGCCGGACGTCGAGCACCGCACGCGAGACCAGCAGGCCGATCACCAGCAGGACGCCGGAGGCGACCGCCTGGTGCAGGCGCGCGTCGACGTCGAGGTGCGCCGCGAGCGTGCCGACGGCGGAGCCGACCAGCACGCCGACGCTCCACATCCCGTGCAGGCCCGACATGATCGACCGGCCGAGCCGGTTCTCGGTCTCCACGCCGAGCGCGTTCATCGCGACGTCGGGCATCCCGGCCGCGGCGCCGTACATGAACAGGGCGATGCACAGCACCACCAGGTTCGGGGCCAGCGCCGGGAGGACGAGCGCGAGCGTCCATCCGCTCAGCAGGATCCGCAGCGCGCGGCGGGCGCCGAGCCGGTGGCTGATCGCGGCGGCGAGCGGCATCGCGAGCGACGCCCCGATCGCCGGGAACGCGAGGGCGAGCCCGAGCTGGCCCGGGCCGATGCCCGTGTGGTCCTGGATCCACGGCACGCGGGTGGCGAAGTTGCCGGTCACCGCGCCGTGCACGGCGAACACGGCGGCGATCGCCCACCGGGCCCGGACGAGCCGGGCCCGGTCGGTCCCGTCGCCCGAGGTCTCCCCTGTGGTGACGCGCGGCGCGTCGAGCCCCACCCCGTGTGGAGCTTCCGCGCCGCGCGCCACCAGGCCCTCCCCGGGGGCGGCCTCCTCCGCGGCGGCCCGCCCGTCTTCCGTGGTCCCGATGTCGGTCACCGACGCCCCTCCGTGCCGCACCGCAGGTCCGCGTCGGCCGGGTCCGCGTCACCGGCGACCGGGTCGGCCTCCCAGACGTGGACCCGGTCTCGGCCGCGCGGCGTCCTTCGCCGCCGCACTCGGCCGGCGTGCGGCTCGTCGGCCACGCGCGGGCCGGGCGTCGGGGTGACGGCGGCGACGCCGGTGGAGCCGCCGATGCCGAACTCCCGTCCCTTCCCGCACCGCACGGCCTGGATCGCGCCGACGATGCCGGCGGCCTGGATCGCTTCGTACGCCATGACACCCTCCCCGGGTCGTTCTCCGTGACGGTAAACTATCAGGAACCCTTCATGAAAGAAATATCTGCGAGGATCACCCCCATGCCCCCCGCCTCTCCCAGCACCGCCCGGGCCCACAACGACCGGCTCGCCCTGCGGCTCCTCCAGCAGCAGGGCCCGCTGACGGCAGGGCAGCTCAAGGACCTCACCGGGCTGTCCCGCCCGACCGTGGCCGACCTCGTCGACCGCCTGCAGAGCTCGGGCCTCATCCACGACGTCGGCGAGTCCGCCACCGGCCGCCGCGGGCCCAACGCGCGGCTCTACGGCATCGTCGCCGACGTGGCGCACCTCGCCGCGCTCGACGTCCGCACCGAGACCGTCAGCGTCGTCGTCACCGACCTCCTCGGCACCCGCCTCGGCGAAGCCACCGCCCCCATCGACGCCGAAGACGGCATCCAGGCCGCCGTCGACCAGACCCTCGCGCTCGTCGAGAGCGCCGTACGCGACGCCGGCGCCACCCGCCTGCACAGCATCGGCATCGGCGCGCCCGGCCTCATCGACCCCGCGACCGGCGAACTCCGCCAGGCCCCCGGCCTCCCCGCGTGGCACCGCAGCCTGGCCGCCGCGCTCCGCGTGCGCCTCGGGGCCACCGTCCGGGTCGAGAACGAGACCAACCTCGCCGCGCTCGCCGAACGCCGCAACGGCGTCGCCCGCGACATCGACACCTTCGTCCTGATGTGGCTGGCCAACGGCATCGGCGCCGCCGTCATCCTCGACGGCGAACTACGCCGCGGCGCCTCGGGCGGCGCGGGCGAACTCGGCTTCCTGCCGGTGCCCGGCACCGACGGCCTGCCCTCCCGCAACGGCTGCGAAGGCGGCTACCACTCCCTCGTCGGCAACCCCGCCGTGTGCGAACTCGCCGAACAGCACGGGCTCGGCCACCTCATCCCGTCCGTCCACAGCGCGCACGACGAGGCCGTCGAACCCCTCGGCGCCACCCTCGTCCGCGCCGCGCGCCACGCGGGCCCGGCCGGCTCCGCGTTCCTCGACGAGTTCGCGGCGCGCCTCGCACTCGGCGTCTCCGCCGTCGCCGCCGTCCTCGACCCGGGCTGCGTCGTCCTCGCCGGCGAACTCGGCCACGCCGGCGGCACCGACCTCGCCGCCCGCGTCCAGGCGAAGGCCGCGGCCCTCTCCCCCGTCAACACCGTCGTCCGCGCCACCACCCTGGGCGGCTCCGCGATCCTCCAAGGCGCCCTCTACGCCGCCCAACAGGCCGCCCAGGACGCCCTGTTCCCCTCCGGCGACTGACGGTAGCCCGCGCTCAGCCCGCGAACCGCCGTGCAGCCGCGACGTATTGCTCTGTCACCCGGCGCTGCATCAGCCGCGTGACCGGCGCACCCAGCTTCGCCCACCACGTCCCCGGCCGGCTGAACGCCTTTACCGTGAACCAGACTTCGCCGTCGGCATCGATCTCCGCGAGGAACGCCTCCTCGCCGCGGGCCGGATGCCCCGGCAGCGTCCCGTACGCGAACCCGCCCCGCCGCGGCCCGTCGACGACGGCCACCACCCGGCACGGCACCTTCACCCGCACCGGCCCGACCCGCGTCACACACACGACCCCGACGCCTTCGCCGACCCGCTCCCCCTCGGCCCGCACCTCAAGGCCGGCGCCGCGCTGGACGTCCCACCGCATGATCCCGTCGACGAGCGCCCGGTACGAAGCCTCCCCGGCCCCGACCCGCACCCGCCGCTCCACGTGCCGGTACCCCGACGGCATCGCCTCGGCGAACGTGCCCCCGACCTCGTCATACGTGAGTTCCGCGCGTGTCATGCGGCCATTCTCCCGCTCAGCCAACCGTCTAGCCCGAAAGGGTGATCTATTCGCTTTTGCCTGCGGCACGCTCCCCACCTCTAATCTGATGGCGTCGGTCTCGACGGAGGAGGGCATATGACCGTCATGGTCGACGCCGAGCAGGAGCACCGCATCACCGATCTCCTCGATGCCATCGACACGCCCGAGGGCTGGCGTGTCGAGTACATCGAGGAAGGAATCATCGTGACGCCACCCGCCGGGCCGTACCACGAGTCGATCCTCACGAACCTGCTGTACCAGCTGATCCCAGGCGTCGCATTCGTACTGCAGGCGGGGCGTGGCTACTGCCTGGACGCCGGTTCGGAGAAGCACACCGGCGACCACGTGATCCCGGACCTGGCAATCGGATCCAGGGCGTTCAGCCCCGAGGAGATGGCAAGGTCGGCCGAGACTCACAGCGGCTGGCTACCGGCTGACGCCCTGGCCGTCGTGTTCGAGGTGACCAGCTCGAACCGCAGGACCGACGTTCGCGACAAGCTCGTCGCTTATGGCCGAATGGGCATTCCGCACTATGTGCTGATCGACCGCGCTACCGGAACCGTCGTCGTTCACTCGGACCCCACCGGCGACTGCGACTCTCCCGGCTACGCGTCGAAGAAGACCACCAAGTTCGGTCACGACGTGCAACTGCCCGCCCCCTACCCCGTCCTGGAGACCAAGACCTGGCAGTGAGCGGGCAGTCGCCTCGCGGTCAGAGGGAGGTCACTCCCACTCGATGGTGCCCGGGGGCTTGCTGGTCACGTCGAGGACGACGCGGTTGATCTCGCGGACCTCGTTGGTGATGCGGTTGGAGATCCGGGCCAGCAGGTCGTACGGGAGGCGCGACCAGTCCGCCGTCATGGCGTCCTCGGAGGAGACCGGGCGCAGGACGACCGGGTGGCCGTAGGTGCGGCCGTCGCCCTGGACGCCGACCGACCGGACGTCGGCCAGGAGCACGACCGGGCACTGCCAGATCTCGCGGTCCAGGCCCGCCTTCGAGAGCTCCTCGCGGGCGATGGCGTCCGCGTCGCGCAGGGTCTCCAGGCGGTCGGCGGTCACCTCGCCGATGATGCGGATGCCGAGGCCGGGGCCGGGGAACGGCTGGCGCCACACGATCTCGGACGGCAGGCCCAGCTCCTCGCCGACCGCGCGGACCTCGTCCTTGAACAGCTTGCGCAGCGGCTCGATGAGCTTGAACTGCAGGTCCTCGGGCAGGCCGCCCACGTTGTGGTGCGACTTGATGTTCGCGGTGCCGGTGCCGCCGCCGGACTCGACGACGTCCGGGTAGAGGGTGCCCTGCACGAGGAACTCGACCTGCTCGCCGTGCGCGCCGGCCTCGGCGACGACCTCGGCGGCCGCCTGCTCGAAGACGCGGATGAACTCGCGGCCGATGATCTTGCGCTTCTCCTCGGGGTCGGTGACCCCGGCCAGCGCGTTGAGGAACCGCTGCTGCGCGTCGACGACCTTGAGCGACACACCGGTCGCCGCGACGTAGTCCCGCTCGACCTGCTCGGCCTCGCCCTTGCGCAGCAGGCCGTGGTCGACGAACACGCAGGTCAGCTTGTCGCCGACGGCGCGCTGGACGAGCGCCGCGGCGACCGCGGAGTCGACGCCGCCGGACAGCCCGCAGATGACGTGCTTGTCGCCGACCTGCTCGCGGATGAGCTCGACCTGCTCGTCGATGACGTTGGCCATCGTCCAGTCGGCGCGCAGCCCGGCGCCGACGTGCAGGAAGCGCTCGAGGGTCTTCTGGCCGTACTTCGAGTGCAGCACCTCGGGGTGGTACTGGACGCCGTACAGCTTGCGCTCGTCGTCCTCGAACGCCGCAACCGGCGCGCCGCCCGTGGTCGCGGTGACGGCGAACCCGGCCGGGGCCGCGGCGACCGAGTCGCCGTGCGACATCCACACCGACTGGTCGGCGGGCTGGCCGTCGAAGAGCGTGGACGCGGTGTCGGTGACGGTCAGCGGGGTCGCGCCGAACTCGGCCAGACCGGTCTTGGCGACGTCGCCGCCGAGCGCCGCGGCCATCGCCTGGAAGCCATAGCAGATGCCGAACACCGGGACACCGGCGAGGAACAGCTCCGGACCGACCGCCGGGGCGCCGTCGGCGTACACCGACGAGGGGCCGCCGGACAGGATGATGGCGGCGGGCTTCTTCGCGAGCATCTCGTCGACCGGCATGGTGTGCGGGACGATCTCGCTGTAGACGCGGGCCTCCCGGACCCGGCGGGCGATCAGCTGCGCGTACTGGGCACCGAAGTCGACGACGAGAACGGTTTCGGTTCCGCTCGCGTCCGGACTGGTCGAGGTCACGAAGGGCCTTCCGGCGATGTAGTGCGGGGGTCACCTCGATTCTACGGGCTGCCCGCGAGGCGCCCGGCCGCAGCCTCACGGCCACCCTTCGGCCACTGCCCGGCCACCCGCAACCAACCGGAACGCCTGGCGCCCATAGCCCCTGTTCGGAGGGGGTCTCGGCATCCGGATAGTTGTGGCAGGCACGCATCGGGCCGGGCATACTGGCGGCATGTTCAGCGGCACGCACCTCAGCTTTACCTATGGCACCGGGCAACCCGGCGCCATCGCTGCCGCCTGAACGACATCAGGCCTCGACGACGCCCCGGGTTCTCGGAACCCGGGGCGTTCGTCTGTCGCGGCCGGGGCACCCGAGGACTCCCGAAGCACACGCCAGCAGGACAGGAGACCCGACATGAGCGCCACGCAGAGCAGCACCGAGCAGACCCCCGAGCAGGTCATCGCGGACGCCCGCGCCCGCATCGACGATCTGGACCGCCGCATCATCGCGTTGATCACCGAGCGCGTGACCGAGTCCCGCGAAGTGCAGCGCACCCGCATCGCGGCCGGCGGCCGGCGCGTGCAGCTGTCCCGCGAGATGGAGGTCATCGCGCGCTACCGCGAGGCGCTCGACAAGCCCGGCACCGAGGTGGCGATGGCGCTGCTGGAGCTGTGCCGCGGCCGCGTCTGACAGCGGTACGCACGGGCGGGTCCGGGCCCTCGCGGCCGGGCCCGCCCGACCCGCCTGACGATCTCTCAGGCCCCGGCCCGGCAGGGCTTCGCACCCTGCGTCACTCGAAAGAGCACCGGGACTGACCCGACCGCGTAACCTCCCCGCGCCGACCGTCGTTGTGCCTGCTGACCAGCCCGCCGCGGGGCGGCCCTGGTGCAAGATCGCCGGCGCGATGAGGCATGCCGTTGACGGCTGCCGTGGGACCTCGCGTCGGCGCCGTGACCGGGACGCAGGGGACAGCAATCCGGTCACGACCCCGCCGGCGGCCGGTGTCGGGGACGCCCGACATCGGCCGCCGAGCCACGGCGGCGGCACGGCACGACACCCTGCGGCACCGAAGCACGGTGACGCTCCGCCGAGAGGTCACACACTATCCGCTATCGGCCCGGCCGCGCGCGGTTCGGCGCGCACGCCGCGCCTTGCCGACCCCGGCCGCCCGCGGAAAGCGCGGAGTGAGGGCAGGCCGCCTCCACAACGCACCAACGAGGCACAGGAGCGGTACGACGGACGCGCGCCGGGCGGCGACCCTGCCCGATACGACCGTCGTCCCGCGTCACAGGACCCCCACCCGGTGCGCCCACCCGCCGCCGTGGACCGGCCGCACGGCTCCCGCCGGGCCGGTGCTCACGCCGGGCCGGTCCCCCGTCCCGGCCCGGCGGGGTTCAGCGCATCCCGAGCGTCTTGAGGATCCGCAGCGACAGCGTCAGCGACCGCGCCCACTGCTCGTCCGTCAGCCCGAACGACGCCGCGATCGGCACCAGGCGCTGCGTCGCGACGGTCTGCGCCTCGGTGAACTTCGCGATGCCCTCGACGCCGTGCCGGCGCCCCAGGCCCGAGTCGCCCATGCCGCCCATCGGGGCTCCCGCGCTGCCGTAGGCGGCCGCGTAGCCCTCGTTCACGTTGACGGTGCCGGCGTGCAGGCGGCGCGCGATCTCACCGCCGCGGCGGGTGTCGCGCGTCCACACGCTCGCGTTGAGGCCGTACGCGGTCGCGTTCGCGCGCTCGACGGCCTCCTCGACGTCGGTGAACGGGTACACCGACACGACCGGGCCGAACGTCTCGTCGCCGCACACCGCCATGCCGGGCGTCACGCCCTCCAGCACCGTCGGCTCGTAGAACAGCGGCCCGACGTCGGGGCGCGCCCGCCCGCCGGCGAGCACCTTCGCGCCGAGCTCACGGGCCTGGTCGACGTGCCGCGACACGGCGTCGAGCTGGCGGCGCGACGTGAGCGAGCCCATGTCGGTGTCCCAGTCGTAGCCGGCGCCGAGCCGCATGTTCCCGACCCGGGCGAGGAACCGCTCGAGGAACCGGTCGACGACGTCGGCGTGCACGTACATGCGCTCGATCGACACGCACAGCTGCCCCGCCGACGAGAAGCACGCGCGCACCGCGCCCTCCGCCGCCCGGTCCAGGTCCGCGTCCGCGAGCACGATCATCGCGTTCTTGCCGCCGAGTTCGAGCGACGCCCCGACCAGCCGCGCGGCGGCCTGCTGCGCGACCTGCCGCCCGGTGCGGGTCGACCCGGTGAAGCACACGTAGTCGGCGCGCTCGATAACGGCGGGGCCGATGACCGGGCCGTCGCCGATCACGATCTGCCACAGGTCCTCGGGCAGTCCGCACTCGGTGAGCAGGTCGAGCGCCCACAGCGCGGTCAGCGCGGTCTGCGTGTCCGGCTTCATGACGACCGCGTTGCCCGCGATCATCGCGGGGATCGCGTCGCCGATGGACAGCGCGAGCGGGTAGTTCCACGGCGACACCAGGCCGACGACGCCCTTGGGCTGCCGCACCTCGACCGCCTTCGTCAGCACCGGCAGCGCGCCCGCGCGGCGCCGGTCGCGCAGGTAGCCGCCGGCCCGCCGACCGTAGTGACGGCACGTCAGCGCGACGTCCAGGACCTCCTCGAAGGCGTGCTTGCGCGCCTTGCCGGTCTCGGTCTGGATGATGTCGAGGATCTCGTCCTGGCGCGCCAGCAGCCTGTCGTGGAAGCGCAGGAAGACCGCGGCGCGCTGCGCGACGGGGCGTTCGGCCCAGCGGCGCTGGGCGACGCGCGCCCGCTCGTAGGCCGTGGCGACGTCCTCGTCGGTCGACTCCGGCAGGTCCGCGACCGCGGCACCGGTGAACGGCGCCCGGGTCGTGACACGGGTCGGCATCGGTCCGGCGACGACCCGACGCACGAGGCGGTCGACGGGGACGTCGGGGTGGGCGGCGGCCGCTTCGCGCGCAGTGTCCGTCATGCGTTCAGCCTAAAGCGGGCTACTTCACGGTAACAAGGCTTCCGGCACCCGCCGTCGCGCGCGTCACCCCTGGCGGAAGTTCGCCACCGCGGTGTCGAAGATCGGCTTCGCGGTCGACCAGTCCGCCTCGAACGACGCGACGTAGATCGCGAAGTCCTTGCCCTTGTCCGTGCGCATGCCCAGGTCGATGGCGTGGCTCGGCTTCAGGGTCGCGCTCTGGGGGTCGAACGGATTGCCGATCCACTTGAACTCCCAGACCGCGGCGTCCCAACCGGGCACGCCCACCTGGTACGCCCCGAGCTGCAGCGTCGCGTACTCCTGCTTGACGCCCGCGAACTGCTTGTCCAGCGCCGTGAAGTTGTCCAGCGGCTTCTTGTTGCCGGTGGTCGTGCTCACGCGCAGCAGCGTCTTGCTCTTCGGGTCCATGAAGTCGACCCCGGTGTTGTTCGTCACGCGCGTCCACCCGGACGGGACCATCATCGAGAACCCGGCCGGGTCCTGCACCCAGGTGTAGCCGGCCGGCGTCGGGGGCGCGCCCGACCCGGGCGGCTTGAGCGTCGTCGGGGCGCCGCTGCTCGCCGACGGGGTCGGCGTCTGCGGCCCGACCGGCAGGTTCGCGTCGTTGCTCGCGGGCGGGTTGGACTGGTGCCCGGCGTTCCCGGCCTTGTCGTCCTTGCCGTTGCCGCGCAGCACCACGACGACCACCACCGCCGCCGCGATCAGCGCGACGACCAGGGAGACGACGCCCAGAATCATCGGCTTACGCGAATGCCGCGCCGGGGCCGGGGCGGCCTCGAACGCGGTGTCGTAACCGGAGGGCGTGTCGTACGGGGCCGCCGGGCCGGTGGCGTAGCCCGCGCCGCGCGACGGGTCGTTCGGGTAGCCCGCGTCGTACGCCTGCGCCGCGTACGGCTGCGGCGTGGCCGCCGACTGTGTCGGTGCCTGCGCCTGTGACTGTGCCTGAGCCTGTGTCCACGACTCGGCGGCCGGCGCGGACTGCGTGTGCGACGTCGAGGCGCTCTGCCCCGCCGGGGTCGGCGGCAGCACCGGCGCGCCGGCCGGCACCGCAGCGGAGTGCGACTGCGTCTGGTCGCCGCGGACGATCCCGACGAGCAGCCGCTCGACCTCCTTCGCCGGCAGCCGGTGCGCGGGGTCCTTCTGCAGCAGCCCCTCGATCACCGGCAGCAGCACACCCGCGCGCCGCGGCGGGTCCGGCTCCTCCAACATGATCGAGTTGAGCGTGCTGATCATCGTTGGACGGTCGAACGGGTTGCGGCCCTCGACCGCCATGTACAGCACCAGGCCCAGCGACCACAGGTCCGCGGCGAGGTTCGGACGCAGGCCCTGCGCGCGCTCGGGCGCCAGGAAGTTCGGCGAACCGACGAGCATGCCGGTCGCGGTGAGCGTCTGACCGCCCATCTCCGTGGCGATGCCGAAGTCGGTCAGCACGACCCGCCCGGTCTCCGTCACCAGGATGTTGCCGGGCTTCACGTCACGGTGCAGCACGCCCTTCGCCTCGGCGGCGACCAGCGCACGCAGCACCTTCACACCGATCTCGGCGGCCTCGACGGGCGACAGCATGCCGCGCTTGAGGATGTCGGCGAGCGACTCGGCCTCGACGAGCTCCATGACGATCCACGGGATGCCGCCGTCCTCGACGACGTCGTGGATCGTGATGACGTTCTCGTGCCCGATCCGCGCCGCGGTACGGGCCTCGCGCAGCGTGCGCTGCTGCTGGATGTCGCGTTCCTCGTCGTCGAGGTGCTCGGGCAGGCGCAGTTCCTTGACGGCGACGTCCCGGTGCAGCATCTCGTCGACGGCCCGCCACACCGTGCCCATGCCGCCGCGTCCGAGCACCGACGTGAGCCGGTACCGCCCCGCGACTACGCGCGTCCCGCTCGCACGCGCACCGCCGGGGGTCGCCCCGTCCGCCATGCCTAGCCCTCCCCATCACTCCGGTGGCCCGACCTCCCCGCCGCACTCCACCGGGGTCCGCAGTCGCCCGATCAGGTTAACGGCCTCCCCAACCCCCCGCGCCCCGCGCCCAGGCCTGAACCGAATAGTGATGTCCCGATCCCGCCCCGCCACCCACCCCACGAGCCCCGTTTCCGACGTCTGCCCCCTCCCCGACCGACGAGCACCCCCGCCGTCGCAGACGGTGGGGACGCCCTGCCGCCCACAACACCACAGCCACACAACCCTGTTGCCCAGCAGACGACAGATCGCCAGGTAGCAACACGCAGACGCACCGTTCCGAGCCACCGTGCGAGCCCTGCCCCAGACGGGTGCCGTTGGCGGGTGCTTGTCGCGGGCTGCCCTCTGGGGCCACACACTCGTCGTGGCCCCCGCGTCGTCGTGCTCTGCGCCGGGCGGCTTCGTTGGAGCTGTTCCGCCTGTCCTCAGACCGAGCCCGGCGGCAACGCCTCAGCCGCGCTGCCGACTTGCCACGTCGGTGCCCGCAGCGGCCGCTGCCTCGACGCCGGTCGCATGCGCCGTTCCGAGCCACCGTGCGAGCCCTGCCCCAGACGGGTGCCGTTGGCGGGTGCTTGTCGCGGGCTGCCCTCTGGGGCCACACACTCGTCGTGGCCCCCGCGTCGTCGTGCTCTGCGCCGGGCGGCTTCGTCGGACCTGTTCCGCCTGCCCCCGGACCGAGCCCGGCGGCAACGCCTCGGCCGTGCTGTTGACTTGCTCTCCGCTGGTCGGGGCCTGCTCAGCCGCCGGGGGCTGGTTCGGGCGGTGGGGCCGCTGCGTTGCCGCCGGCGGCTGGGGGCGGGGGTGCCACGGCGGTCGGGGACTTGGAGGTGGTGGTCGGCGGCTTCGAGGTTGTCGTCGACCAGGTGGGCTTGGTTGTCGTGGTGGTCGGCTTTGTCGTGGTCGGCGCCGGGCGGGTTGTCGTCGGGCGGTGGGTTGTTGATGTGGTCGTGTCCGACGTGTCGTCGTCGGTCGGGGTCGCGGAGCGGGCGGAGGTCGTCGACGGGCTGCCGGCCGCGCCGAGGCCCGCTCCCGGGTCCGACGAGGACGATGTCGCCACCGACGATCCGCTGTCCTTGCCCCCTCCCCCGCCGCTGTTCTGGTCGCCGAGGGCCGGGACGACGAAGAACGCCGCCGCGGCCACGCCCGCCACCGCCAGGCCGCCCAGGACCGCGTAGAGGCCCTTCGCGCGGCGCCGCGGCGGGTACTGCTCGACCTGCGGGACCGGCCGGGTGCCGTGGAAGCCGCCTACCGCGAACGGCGGCGGGGTGTCGCCCATGCGCGGGTGCCCCGCGCCCGCGGTGCGGGTCTCGTCGGCGTGCCCGTGGGCTGAGGTGTCGTACGCGTCCACCGCGCCGGTACGAGGGCCGAGCCCGGCCGCTGCCCCGCCCGCCGCTGCCGCCGCCGCCTCGTGTCCGGACCGCGCCGCGCCCTGGCCGAACGTCGGCCCGCCGGGACCGCGCGGGTCCTCGACGGTCAGCGCGGAGTCCGCCCCTGGCGGCCCGGGTATCGGCGGCGCCGGAATCGACGGCAGTGCCGCGGAGGCCTGCCCGGTGCCTTGCTGCTTCCCCTTCAGCGCGGCACCGAGCAGGAGTTCGGTGGCGGCCTCGTCCGGCCGCTCGTCGGGCTCCTTGCGCAGCAGCTGCTCCAGCGCGGGGCCGAGCGCACCCGCGTGCCGGGGCGGGTCGACGCTGTCCGTCAGCACCGCGGTCAACGTCTCGATCGGCGTGATCCGCTTGAACGGCGAACGCCCCTCGACCGCCTGATACAGCGTCACGCCGAGCGACCACAGGTCGGACGCCGGCCCGGGCCGCCGCCCCAGCACCCGCTCTGGCGCGAGGTATTCGGGCGAGCCGACGAGCATGCCGGTCGCGGTCAGCGTCGCCGACCCCAGCACGGTCGCGATCCCGAAGTCGGTGAGCACGACCCTGCCGCCTTCCGACAGCAGGATGTTGCTCGGCTTGACGTCGCGGTGCAGCACGTCGGCGATGCGCGCGGCGCGCAAGGCGGCCAGCACTTTCAGGCCGATCTCGGCGGCCTCCGACGGCGACAGCCGCCCCTCGTTCTCGATGACCTCCTCGAGCGACCGGGCGCGCACCAGCTCCATGACGATCCAGGGCCGCCCGCCGTCCTCGACGACGTCGAAGATCGTCACGACGTTCGGGTGCGTGACCCGCGCCGCGGCGCGCGCCTCGCGCATGGCGCGCTCGCGCCGCATCTCCTGTTCGCCGGGGTCGAGGTCGTCCGGGACCCGGACCTCCTTGACCGCCACCTCACGGCGCAGCACCTCATCGACGGCGTGCCACACCGTGCCCATTCCCCCGCGGCCCAGCGATTCGCCGAGCCGATACCTGCCGTTGACCACGCGGCCGGCTGTGCCGCCGCTCGCCTCCGTCACGGTTCCTCCCCATCGGACCGTGGAGTCGTCGCTCCCCCAGACGACAACGTAAGGAGACACCTGCCCACTCGGGTGCCGCGCAACCGGATCCGGACGTCCCCGTGACGGAACCGGCACACGCGGCGCGCACTCCGGCGCGGATGATCAACGTGTAGGCGTGAAGCTGGACTTCGCCTGGTCGAAAGCGCCCCGCACGGTTGGCGACTGGGCCTCCGGACCGGACACCCAGAAGTCGTACGTGTGACCGTTCGCCGTGTAGCGCAGGTTGACGGTGCGCCGCTGCACCCCGGAGTCCGACCAGGTGAACTCCCAGACGACGGCCGGGTTTCCCTTGTACGTCGTCCGGGTCAGCTGGATCGGCGTGTAGCCGGGGTAACTGCCCGCTCCGGTGCCGGCCTGCGCGGCCAGATCCTTGTACGCGTCGCCGGACGCGTCCGCCGGGTCCATCCGCACGCCGAGCCGCAAAGAGTCGTCGGACGACCGGAAGAACACCCGGTCGCCCTTCGGGTCACGGGTCCACCCGTCCGGCACCAGCACGCTGAAGCCGGCCTGGTCGTTCGCCTGGTGGTAGCCGGCGGGGTTGGTGGACGACGGCGGCACCGGCGACGCCGACGGACCGGTCCCGGCCGGCGCGGACGGCGACGCCGCGGCCCCGGACGCGGCCGGCGAGGCCGCGTCGTGCGAGTCCTTCGAGTCGCCGCCGACCACCTTGAGCAGCACGACGACCACCGCGGCCGCGACCACGAGCGCCGTACCGCCCAGCACCAGGGGCAGCCGACGACGGCGCCCGCCGCCACCCGACCCGGCCCCGTCCGACCCCGCGGTCGGCGTGACCGCGGGGCCGCCCTGACCGGCTGCCACCGCCGGCCCCCACGTGGCGGCGTCGCCCAGGTCCGCCCCCGACGAGCCACCCTGGCCGGACGTCTGGGACACCGGGGCGGTGTACCCCACCGCCGCCGAAGCCGAGGTCCGCTCCGGCCGCGTCACGCGCGGCGCCGGAACGCCGTCGACGGTGACCGCCGCCGCGGCCGGGTCCACGCCGCCCCGCACACGGCCGCCGTCGGTCGCGCCCGCAGGCACGCCGTCCAAGACCACCGCGCCCGGCGTCCCGGCCTCCACCGCCGTCAGCAGCTTGATCGCCGCCTCCGCCGTCATCCGCTGGTCGGGGTCGGCGGTCAGCAGTCCGGCCAGCACGGGCTCGAGCGCGCCCGCGTGCCGCGGCGGGTCGTACTGGCCGTCCATCACGGCCTGCAGGGTCGCGAACTCGCCGTTGCGGCGAAACGGGGAGCGGCCTTCGACCATCTCGTAGAGCGTCGCCCCGGCCGACCACAGGTCGGACGCCGGCCCCGGCCGCACCCCCAGGGCGCGCTCCGGGGACATGTACTCCAGGGTCCCTATGGTCGTGCCGGTGGCGGTGATGGTCGTCGACCCGACGAGCGTGGCGATGCCGAAGTCGGTGAGCACGGCCCGCCCGTCGCGCGCCAGCAGCACGTTGGCGGGCTTGACGTCGCGGTGCACCACGTCCGCGGCGTGCACGGCCCGCAGCGCGTCGATGATCTGGCGGGCCACACGCGCCGCCTCGCGCACCGGCAGGCGGCCCTCGTCGAGGTCCTCGGCGAGCGTCCGGCCGGGCACGAACTCCATGACGATCCACGGCCGTAGGTCGTGCTCGACGACGTCGTACACGACCACCACGTTGGGGTGCGCGACCAGCGCCGCCGCCCGGACCTCGCGCATGGCGCGGGCCGAGCGCCGCCCGCGTTCCTCGTCGTCGAGCTCGTCGGGGACGCGCACTTCCTTGAGCGCCACGATCCGGTCGAGGACCGCGTCGTGGGCCTGCCACACCGTGCCCATGCCGCCGCGGCCGAGCATCTCGCCGAGCCGGTAGCGGCCGGCCACGACCCGCTCGCCGCCCTGCCCGCCGCCCCGTTCGGCACCCCGCTGGGCACCGTGGGCGCCGCGCTCGGCGCCGCGCCCACCGTCCGGTTCCGTCATGTCCGCCTACCCCGCCCGTTACGCCGCGACCTCCACCATGCGCGCCCCGTCGGCTCCGCACGCCCCCCTTGTGGGGGGCCAACCTATCCAGGGACGTCACCGGACGATCGACAGGTTCTCCTTCGCGTGCTCGAAGTACGCCCCCGCGGTCGGCCACAGCTCTTCGCGGCAGCGCACGGTCATCCAGTAGCGCACCCCGTCCTCGGTCCGGACGACCAGGTCCTTGCCGTGGAACGCGGCGCCCTCGGGGCCGCGCCACACGTACTCCCATTCGGCGGCGTCGTGGCCCTTGTAGTCCATGGACGCCAGTTCGACGCGCCGGTAGCTCTCGCTGTCGCGGTAGTCGCGCGAGGCCAGCGTGCCGTGCTCGCGGTGCAGCACGGACTCCTCGGGCGGCATGACGATGCCCTTGTCCACGGCGACGGTCACCGAGACGAGCCGGTCGGGGTCGTACACCGACAGGCCGCTGTCGGTGGTGGTGCAGCTCCAGCCCTCCGGGACCGGCAGCGCGAAGCCGAGCCCCGACCCGGTACGCAGCCGTCTGAGCACCGCGCCGTCGATGAGCGGTCCGAGCAGGAGGCAGCCGCCGACGACCGCGAGCACCTCGACGAGGTTGGGGTTGATGTCGCGCAGCTGCAGCACCCCGCCGCCGATCACCCCGACCAGCATCGCCGCCGGGACCGACCGGGAGAGGCGGCGGTGCGGCAGGAAGAGCCACACCGCGAGGATCGCGGCGAGCAGCGAGATCGTGTACATGCCGGCCCAGCTGCCGTAGTCGGCGAGCCAGCGGGACACCGCGGCGCTGCAGATCGCGACGACGACCAGGACGGTCGCCCAGTGCCTGATCCACCAGCGCGGCCAGCGCCGGTAGCGGGCCCGGAAGCCGCCGCCGCGGCGGGCCCGGGCGCGTTCCGCGCGGGTGGGCTTGCCGGTCCGGCTGACCGGCAGGACTTCGGTGGGGTCGGACACGCGTTCGCCCGCGTGCGTGCTCTGCACGCGCAGGTTGGTCTGGGTCACGCCGGCGGGCGGTGTCGCGCCGTCCGCCTCGGCCTCGACGCTGTGCCCGGCGGGCTCGACCGTGCCGACGGGCCCCTCGTGCCCGGTGCGCCCGGTCGCGTGGCCGCGCCGCGCGCCGCCCGGCTCCAACGGGGAGTGCCGCACCGCCGGGGCGCCGTCCCGGACGCCGCGCAGCGCGCCCGCCGCACCGCTCACACCGTGCGGCGGCCCGTGCCCGGTGCCGTGGACGGCGTGCCGGCGCCCGGTCACCCCCGCGGCGCTGCCGACGGCCGTCCGGGCCCGGCCGGGAAAGCTCCGCGCGCCGGGCGTGCCGGGCGCGACGGCGGGCGCCGTGTCGGCGGCCTCGATCAGGCGCTCGCGCAGGAGCGCCGAGTCCGCCCGGGCGGTCGGGTCCTGGACGAGGACGGTACGCAGCGCGGGCATCAGCGGCCCGGCGAGCTCCAGGTCGGGGAACCGCGCGGCGGCGACCGCGGCCAGCGTCGCCGCGTGCGTGGCGCGGCGGTAGGCGGCCTTGCCCTCGACCGCCTCGTACAGCGTCACGCCGAGCGACCACAGGTCGGAGCGCGGGCCCGGCATCTGCCCGTCGATCTGCTCGGGGGCCAGGTACTCGGGCGAGCCGACGAGCGCGCCGAGCTGGGTGAGCGTCGCGCTGTCCTCGACGGAGGCGACGCCGAAGTCGGTGAGCACGACCCGTCCGTTGCGGGCGAGCAGCACGTTGGCGGGCTTGACGTCGCGGTGCAGGACGCCGGCGGCGTGCGCGGCGTCCAGCGCGGACAGCAGGCGCAGCCCGAGCTCCGCGGTGCGGCCCGCCGGCAGCGGGCCCTCCTTCTCGATCGCCTGTGCGAGCGAGAGGCCGCGGACCAGCTCCATCACGATCCACGGCCGGCCGTCCTCCTCGACGACGTCGAAGATCGTGACGACGTTGGGGTGGTCGATGCGCGCCGCGGCCCGGGCCTCGCGCAGCATGCGGGAGCACAGCGTGTCGCGCTCGTCGTCGTCGACGTTCCGGGGAACGCGCAGCTCCTTGACCGCGACCTCGCGGTCCAGCACCTCGTCCAGCGCGCTCCAGACCGTGCCCATGCCGCCCCGACCCAGCCGCTCCCGCAGCCGGTACCGGCCCGCGAGCAGGCGCCCGTCGGACTCGGGGTCGGTCATGCGCGTCTCCTGGTCTTCGGGTTCGCGACCCTTCCAGTCAACCACCCCGAGAGCGCTTCGGCGGTCCGTCCGGCGGGGAACCACCCGCGCCGCCGAGCGGACCGCCGACCTGACGATTCGTCACCTTTGGCCGGTTCGCGACCGTCGCGCACCCGGCGCGCGCGCGAGGTCACACCAGCGGGACGACCTCCTCCGCGCCCATACGCACAGCGTCCGCCGTGCGGTCGTCCGGCTGCTCCTGCGACTCGCGTTCGGCGTCCACCCGTTTGAGGTAGTAGTCGACTTCGCGCGCCACCTGCTCGTCGGTCCAGCCGAGCACCGGGGCCATCAGCCGGGCGCACTGCTCGGCCGCGCCGACGCCGCGGTCGAACGTCTCGATCGAGATGCGGGTGCGCCGGTCGAGGACGTCCTCCAGGTGCAGCGCGCCCTCGTGCGTGCACGCGTACACCACCTCGGCGCACAGGTAGTCGTCCGCGCCGGTCAGCGGCCGTCCCAGCGCGGGGTCCTCCTCGACGAGCGCCAGCACCTCGTCGACGAGCGCCCCGTACCGGTTCAGCAGGTGCTCGACGCGTGCGACGTGCAGGCCCGAGCGGGCCGCGATCGTGGCGCGGGCGTTCCACAGCGCGTGGTAGCCCTCGGCGCCCGCCAGCGGCACCGTGTCCGTGCAGCTCTGCGCGACCTTGCGGTCGAGCCCGTGCACGGCCGCGTTCACGGCGTCGGCCGCCATGACGCGGTACGTCGTGTACTTGCCGCCCGCGACCACCACCAGGCCCGGCACCGGGTGCGCCACGGTGTGCTCGCGCGACAGCTGGCTGGTCGCGTCGGACTCGCCGCGCAGCAGCGGCCGCAGGCCCGCGTACACGCCCTCGACGTCCTCGCGGCTGAGCGGCACCGCGAGCACCGCGTTGACGCGCTCCAGCAGGTACTCGATGTCGGTGGCGCTGGCCGCCGGGTGCGCCTTGTCCAGGTCCCAGTCGGTGTCCGTGGTGCCGATGATCCAGTGCCTGCCCCACGGGATCACGAACAGCACCGACTTCTCGGTGCGCAGGATCAGGCCGGTCGACGAGTGGATGCGGTCCTTCGGCACCACCAGGTGGATGCCCTTGGACGCGCGCACGTGGAACTGGCCGCGCTCGCCGACCAGCGCCTGCGTCTCGTCCGTCCACACGCCCGTCGCGTTGACCACCTGGCGGGCGCGGATCTCGTACTCGCGGCCCCGTTCGAGGTCGGCGACCTGCACGCCCACGACACGCTCGCCCTCGCGCAGGAAGCCGGTCACCGTCGCGCGGTTGGCGACGTGCGCGCCGTAGCCGGCGGCGGTGCGCACGAGCGTCATGGTGTGGCGCGCGTCGTCGACCTGCGCGTCGTAGTACTGCACGGCGCCGACCAGCGCGTCCTTGCGCAGCGCGGGGGCCAGGCGCAGCGCGCGGCGGCGGCTCAGGTGCCGGTGCCCCGGCAGGCCGCGCGCGTAGCCGCTGGACACGCCCATCGTGTCGTACAGCGCCACCCCCGAGCCGACGTAGACCCGCTCCCACGCGTGGTGCTGCAGCGGGTACAGGAACGGCACCGGCTTCACCAGGTGCGGTGCGAGCCGCTGCACCATCAGCCCGCGCTCACGCAGCGCCTCGCGCACCAGCGCGAAGTCGAGCATCTCCAGGTAGCGCAGCCCGCCGTGGATCAGCTTGCTGGACCGGCTGGACGTGCCCGACGCCCAGTCGCGCGCCTCGACCAGGCCCACGCTCAGACCCCGGGTGACCGCGTCGAGCGCCGTGCCGGCGCCGACCACGCCGCCGCCGACGACGACCACGTCCAACTCCCGTTCGGCCATCCGGTCCAGTGCGTCCCCGCGCGCCCGCAACCCCAACGCCGTGGTCCTCAACGCGTCGTCACCCGCTCCCGTTCGCCGGCGCCTGTCGGTGCGCCGGCCGCCTGCTTGATCAACAACCCGATCATCACCCGTGCCCGCGTCTGCCGCGCGGAACCGCGCTCCCCGGCCGTGTCTCGCCCGGATCCTCTATACCCCGCCCGGGTGAACACCGCGTGAGCCGGCGGGTACCGTCGAATCCCAACGAGAGCGAGGCCTCCCGTGACCCAGCCGCCGCTGATCGTCTGCGACCTGGACGGCACCCTCCTGAGGCCCGACGCGACCGCGTCCGGCTACACGCGCGACGTGCTGAACCGCCTCATCGCCGCGGGCATTCCGACGACCATCGCAACGGCACGCGGCCTGCCGTCCATCCGGGCGCTCCTGCCGGACGTCGAACTGGCCCTTCCGGTCATCGAGTTGGGCGGCTCGTACGTCTCCGACCCGGCGACCGGCAGGCACCTGTCCCACCACACCCTGGACCGAGGCCTCGCCGCGCGCGTCGTGGACCACCTGCTCACCGCCGGCATCGAGCCGTCGCTGACCGCGTGGGACGGCGAGACCGACACCGTCGCATACGGCGACCTGACCACCCCCGGGACCCGCTGGTTCTACGAGGAGAAACGCGACCTCGGCGACCCACGGCTGCGCTACTGCGCCGACTTCCGCGCGCTGACCGCCGAGCAGCGGATCGCGCTGATCCGCGTGTCCGTCCCCGACGCCGACGCCGAGTCGTTCGCCAAGACGCTCGACACGCTGTGCCGCGGCCAGGCGTCGATCGTCTCCATGAGCAACGGCTACTGCCCCGGCCAGACCGAGTTCGGCGTGCACAGCCCCACCGCCGACAAGGGCGCCGCGGTCCGCGACCTGCGCGAGCGCGTCGGCCACACCGGTGAGCTGCTGGTGTGCGGCGACCACCTCAACGACCTGGCGATGTTCGCGCTCGCGGACCGCCGCGTGGCGCCGAGCTCGGCGCACCCGGACGTCCTGGCGCTGGCCACGGACGTGACCGGCCCGAACGACGAGGACGGCGTCGCGCGTTTCCTGGAACGGGAGTTCCTCGCCTGAGCCCCCGGGCTCACCGGCCGACGTGACGAGCCCGGAAAACACCGACGGCCCGGCCCCCTCGCGGGGACCGGGCCGTCGGAGAACCGCAGAGCGCGTCAGTGCGCCGGCGACACCGTCACCTCGACCTGCTGGAACTTCTTCAGGTCCGTGTAGCCCGTCGTCGCCATCGCGCGGCGCAGCGCGCCGAACAGGTTCATCGAGCCGTCCGACACGTGCGACGGCCCGGTCAGGACCTCCTCCAGCGTGCCGACCGCGCCCAGGTCCATGCGGCGCCCGCGCGGCAGTTCGGGGTGGTGCGCCTCGGAGCCCCAGTGGTGCCCGTTGCCCGGCGCGTCGGTCGCGCGCGCCAGCGCGCTGCCGATCATCACCGCGTCGGCGCCGCACGCGACGGCCTTGGCGATGTCGCCGCTGTTGCCGACGCTGCCGTCCGCGATGACGTGCACGTAGCGGCCACCCGACTCGTCGAGGTAGTCGCGGCGCGCCTCGGCGACGTCGGCCACCGCGGTCGCCATCGGCACCGCGACGCCCAGCACGTTGCGCGTGGTGTGCGCCGAGCCGCCGCCGAAGCCGACCAGCACGCCCGCCGCGCCCGTGCGCATCAGGTGCAGCGCGCCCTGGTAGGTCGCGCACCCGCCGACGATCACCGGCACGTCGAGGTCGTAGATGAACTGCTTGAGGTTCAGCGGCTCGGCCCGGCCCGACACGTGCTCGGCCGACACCGTGGTGCCGCGGATCACGAAGATGTCGACGCCCGCGTCGATGACCGCCTTGTGGTACTGCGCGGTGCGCTGCGGCGACAGCGCCGCCGCGGTGACCACGCCCGCCTCGCGGATCTGCTTGATCCGGGCGCCGATCAGCTCCTCCTTGATCGGCTCCGCGTAGATCTCCTGCATGCGGCGCGTCGCGGTCGGCTCGTCCAGCGTGCCGATCTCCGCGAGCAGCGCCGCCGGGTCCTCGTAGCGGGTCCACAGGCCCTCGAGGTTGAGCACGCCCAGGCCGCCCATGCGGCCCACCGCGATCGCCGTCTCCGGGGAGACCACGCTGTCCATCGGCGCGGTCAGGAACGGCAGCTCGAACCGGTACGCGTCGATCTGCCACGCGATCGAGACCTCTTCGGGGTCCCGGGTGCGCCGGCTCGGGACGATGGCGACGTCGTCGAAGTGGAAGGCACGCCGGCCGCGCTTGCCTCGTCCGATCTCGACCTCAGTCACGTTGCGCCTCTCCTGCCGTTCTCAAGTGGTTGGGCCGCCGTTCATACGACATGCCCGGGGACAAGCGTACGGGGCGGCCCGGAACCTCCGGTTCCCGACCGCCCCGTACGGAAAACCCGCCGGATGCCCCCGCCGCGTCAGCGCGACGAGTAGTTCGGCGCCTCGACCGTCATGTTGATGTCGTGCGGGTGCGACTCCCGCAGGCCCGCCGCGGTGATCCGGACGAACCGGCCCCGCACCTTCAGGTCCGGGACGGTCGGCGCGCCCGCGTACCCCATCGACGCGCGCAGGCCGCCGATGAGCTGGTGCGCGACGGCCGACAGCGGGCCGCGGTACGGCACCTGGCCCTCAATGCCCTCGGGAACCAGCTTGTCCTCGGACAGCACGTCGTCCTGGAAGTAGCGGTCCTTCGAGAACGACTTGGCCTGGCCGCGCGACTGCATGGCGCCCAGCGAGCCCATGCCGCGGTAGCTCTTGAACTGCTTGCCGTTGATGAAGATCAGCTCGCCGGGGCTCTCCTCGCAGCCTGCCAGCAGGCTGCCGAGCATCACGGTGTCCGCGCCGGCCGCGATCGCCTTGGCGATGTCGCCCGAGTACTGCAGGCCGCCGTCGCCGATCACCGGGACCCCGGCCGGGCCGCACGCCAGCGACGCCTCGTAGATCGCGGTGACCTGCGGCGCGCCGACGCCCGCGACGACGCGCGTGGTGCAGATCGAGCCGGGGCCGACGCCGACCTTGACGCCGTCCACGCCCGCGTCGATCAGCGCCTGGGCGCCGTCCCGCGTCGCGACGTTGCCGCCGACGACGTCGACCTTGGTGTTCGCCTTGACCTTGGCGATCATCTCCAGCACGCCGCGCGAGTGGCCGTGCGCGCTGTCCACCACGATGAAGTCCACGCCCGCGTCGACCAGCGCCTGCACGCGGCGGAAGCTGTCGTCGCCGGTGCCGACCGCGGCGCCGACCACCAGGCGGCCGTCGGCGTCCTTGGTGGCGTGCGGGTACTGCTCGCTCTTGACGAAGTCCTTGACGGTGATCAGGCCGCGCAGCCGGCCCGCGTCGTCGATGAGCGGAAGCTTCTCCACCTTGTGGCGGCGCAGCAGCTCCATCGCGTCCTCGCCGCTGATCCCGACCGGCCCGGTCACCAGCGGCATCGGCGTCATGACCTCGCGGACCTTGCGCTGGTGGTCCACCTCGAAGCGCAGGTCGCGGTTGGTGACGATGCCCAGCAGGCGGCCCGTCTCGTCGGTGACCGGGACGCCGCTGATGCGGTAGCGGCCGCACAGCTCGTCGGCGTCGCGCAGCGTCGCGTCCGGGCCGATGGTGATCGGGTCGATGACCATGCCGGCCTCGGACCGCTTCACCAGGTCGACCTGGTTCGCCTGGTCCTCGATCGACAGGTTGCGGTGCAGCACGCCGACGCCGCCCTGACGGGCCATCGCGATCGCCATGCGCGACTCGGTGACGGTGTCCATCGCCGACGACAGCAGGGGGATCCGCACGCTGATGTTGCGGGTGACGCGCGAGGAGGTGTCGACCTCACTCGGCACGACGTCGGACGCGCCCGGCAGCAGCAGGACGTCGTCGTAGGTCAGCCCGAGCATCGCGAACTTCTCGGGTACGCCGTCGGCCGTGAGACTCATGACACCTTCCGGTTTCCGGTTCGGTTGCGTGGGACTCGAAGGGGGATCGAGCCGGAGCGATCTGCTGGAGCCCGGCGACACGCGGCCGTTCCCGCCGGGCCGCGGGAAAACGACGACTCCACCGGTCCGCCGCCGCCCGCGTGGGACGGCCGCCCCGGAGGTGTGTCCATGGGATGGGGCCCAATGTTACTCGGCTTCAACAGCGCGCGGGCCCGGGTGCTTCCCGCACCGGCTCGCCCGCGCCCGCTCACGCGCGGTCGGAGACCGCTCGGCGCACCGCCGGACCCGCGTCGACCTCGGCGAGCAGCGCGTGGAACAACCGGGTGACGCGGTCGCCGGACGACCACGTGGCGCGCAGTCGCAACGTCTCCACGAGTTCGTCGTCCCGGCGCAGGAGTCCCAGGTCGGCCAGGGCGCGCGGCGTCGGGGCGCCCATCCGCACCTGGCGCATACCCGGCACTCGTGCAGTCACGCGGTCATCTCCTCCTCCGCCAGCGCGCGCAGCCGGGTCAGAGCACGGTGCTGCGCGACCCGCACCGCGCCCGGCGACATGCCCATCGCGCGCCCGGTCTCCTCGGCGGACAGGCCGACCGCGACCCGCAGCACGAGCAGTTCGCGGAGGTTGTCGGGGAGCCGGCCGAGCAGGGCGCGCGCGTGTGCGGCGTCACTGCGGCGGACCACCTGGTCCTCGGGCCCCGGATAGTCGTCGATCGCCTCGGGGAGGTCGCAGGTCGGGACTGCGGCGCGCACCGCGGCGCGCTGCACGTCCACCACCTTGTGCGCCGCGATGCCGAACACGAACGCCTCGAAGGGGCGGCCCTCGTCGCGGTAGCGCGGCAGCGCCGACAGCACCGCGAGGCACACTTCCTGAGCCGCGTCGTCCGCGGCGTGCTCGGCGCCGGACACCCGCCCGAGCCGGGCCCGGCAGTACCGGAGCACCAGCGGGCGTACGTAGGCCAGCAGTTCGTCGGTGGCCTGAAGATCCCCTTGGACAGCCCGAACCACCACAGCCCGCAGGCCGTCGTCGACCCGGCTGTCGGCCCGTTCCGGTCTGTCCGGCATGCGCTCGGCGGTCCCGCCCATGAGATTCAGTATGCCGGGCCCGCGGCCCTGCGGTTCGCACGAGGGGCCGGGCACGGCCTGTGCCGGGCCCGCCGTCCGCCGTTCCGCAGGGTCCGCGAACACCGTCGGATCACCGCACGAGGCCCCAGCGGAAGCCCAGCGCGACCGCGTGCGCCCGGTCCGACGCGCCCAGTTTCTTGAACAGCCGCCGCGCGTGCGTCTTGACCGTGTCCTCGGAAAGGAACAGCTCACGGCCGATCTCCGCGTTGCTGCGGCCGTGGCTCATGCCCTCGAGCACCTGGATCTCGCGCGCCGTGAGGGTCGGCGCCACACCCATGTCCGCGGACCGCAGCCGGCGCGGCGCGAGGCGCCACGTCGGGTCCGCGAGAGCCTGCGAGACGGTGGCACGCAGTTCCGCGCGCGACGCGTCCTTGTGCAGGTAGCCGCGCGCCCCGGCGGCGACCGCGAGCGCGACCCCGTCGAGGTCCTCGGCCATCGTCAGCATGATCACCCGGGCACCCGGGTCGCCCGCGAGCAGCCGGCGCACCGCCTCCACACCGCCGAGCCCGGGCATCCGCACGTCCATGAGGACGAGGTCGGAGCGCTCGGCGCCCCAACGGCGCAGCACCTCCTCGCCGCTCGTGGCCGTGGTCACCCGCTCGACACCGGGGACCGTCGCCACCGCACGCCGGAGCGTCTCCCGGACCAGCGGGGAATCGTCGCAGACCAGGACGGTCGTCATCGCCGGCCTCCGCAGCAGATCCGCGTCACGTTGAGCCTCCACGCCTGTACGTTCCGTTGCCTATGCGATCGTGATCAGGAGTCTCCACCCGCGCGATGCACCCACGGGGTCCGAACCGCCGACCGCCTCACCCATCCCCAACGACCGTCACTCGAAAGGGTTACGGGATTGTTCAGGGGGCCGTCCGGCCACCCGCTACCACAACGAGCCGACCCCTCCTGAGGGCACGCCGACGCGGTGACCTTTCCGAGCGACACGACCTCACTCTGGCGAGCGCCCGGCGGCCGCCAGGCGCACATCAGCCAACCGCAAGCCAACCGCTTCGCGGGTCCAGGCCACAGATTTTTTACTGGTTTTCGCGCATAAGACCGATATATGCATGGAACTGATCAACTTGTGGCACTTTCGCACCATCCTTTGATCGGATGGATCCGCCACCACTGCGGAGGGATCCGCTAGTGACCGTGAACGCACGGCTACGACCCTGCAACTGCCCCTGAACACGAGGGACGACTCATGGCTGATTTCTCACGGCTGCCCGGCCCCAACGCCGACCTGTGGGACTGGCAGCTCTCGGCCGCCTGCCGCGGTGTCGACAGCGCTCTGTTCTTCCACCCCGAGGGCGAACGCGGCGCGGCGAGGGTGGCGCGCGAGGCCGCGGCCAAGGAGGTGTGCCAACGCTGCCCGGTCCGCGTGCAGTGCGCCCAGCACGCGCTGGCGGTACGCGAGCCCTACGGCGTCTGGGGCGGCCTGACCGAGGACGACCGCGTCGAGATGGACGGCCGGCGCCGGATGCTCAACCGCACGGACGTGACCACCGCGGGCTGACCCGCGACAACGACGGCGACCCCGTCCCGAACGGCTCGGGACGGGGTCGCCGTCTTCCCGGGGCGGCCGGGCGACACGTGTCGCCCCTGGCCGCGCGCCGGACTCACATGCCGAACGCGGACAGGTCCAGCTCCCACATCTTCGGCCAGTCCTTGCCGCGCAGCAGCGCGTCCGTCCCGCCGTCCGAGAACACCACCGAGCCCACGAAGAACGTCGACTCGGGGCCGAGCAGGAACGCGGTGAGCGCGGCGATCTCCTCGGGGCGGCCGCCGCGGCCGATCGGCAGCGGGAACATCTTCATGCCCTCGGCGGTCAGCGGGTCGACCTTGCCGGCCGCCGTCATCGGCGTCTCGATCAGGCCCGGGGCGATCGCGTTGAGGCGGATGCCCGCGCCGATCCACTCCTCGCCGACACCCTTGGTGCGCACGTAGTACGCGAGCGCGGCCTTGGCCGCCGGGTAGGAGCCAAGCGGGTCCTTGTCCGCCGCCTCGCGCGCCGCCGCCTCGTCGCCGGCCAGGCACAGCTCGGCCAGCTCGACCGGCCAGTTCGGCTGGCACGTCGTCGAGTTCGAGCTCACCAGGACCGCGGACGGGTTGGTGCCGTTGGCCAGCAGCGGGCGGACGCCCTCCAGCACCTCGACGGCGCCGAAGTAGTTCACGGACACCATCAGCGAGCCGGGCCGGCCGGTGGCCGCCGCGAGGCCCGCGAACGGAACGAAGCCGTCGAGCGCGCCGCCGGACAGCTCCGTGACGCGGGCGACCGCCTCCGCGCGGCCGTCCGCGGTCGACAGGTCCACGTTCACGTCGCTGTCGCGCAGGTCCACGCCGATGACCCGGTGGCCGTCCGCCTCCAGCCGGGCCTTGGTCGCCGCGCCGAGGCCGGACGCCGCACCGGTGATCGCGTACGTACCCATCGTTCTCCCTTGCGTCGGGCAGCTCTGACGGACTGTCAGATTGCGTGCACGGCGCACTCTTCCAGATGAGCCGGGCACACAAAAGGCCGAGTGCCCGGCGACACGCAGGGTGTCGCCGGGCACTCGGCCCAGCGTTTGCCGTCAGGCGGCGTCAGGCCGCGTCAGGCGTACGTCAGTGGCTGTGGCCGTGGCCGCCGTGGCTGTGGCCGTGGCCCGCCGCCTCGGCCTCGGCCGGCTTCTCGACGACCAGCGACTCGGTCGTGAGCAGCAGCGACGCGATCGACGCGGCGTTCTGCAGCGCGGAGCGGGTCACCTTGACCGGGTCGATGACGCCGGCCTTCAGCAGGTCGGTGTACTCGCCGGTGGCCGCGTTGAAGCCGTGGCCGACCTCGAGCTCCTGCACCTTGTTGACGATGACGTAGCCCTCGAGGCCCGCGTTCTCGGCGATCCAGCGCAGCGGCTCGACCATCGCGCGGCGCACGACCGCGACACCGGTCGCGACGTCGCCCGCCAGGCCGAGGTTGCCCTCGAGCACCGACGCGGCGTGCACGAGCGCGGCGCCGCCGCCCGCGACGATGCCCTCCTCGATGGCCGCACGGGTCGCGGAGACCGCGTCCTCCAGACGGTGCTTCTTCTCCTTGAGCTCGACCTCGGTGGCCGCGCCCACGCGGATCACGCACACGCCGCCGGCCAGCTTCGCGAGGCGCTCCTGGAGCTTCTCGCGGTCCCAGTCGGAGTCGGTGTTCTCGATCTCGGCCTTGATCTGGCGCACGCGGTCCGAGATCTTCTCGGAGTCGCCGGCACCGTCGACCACCGTGGTGGCGTCCTTGGTGATGGTCACGCGGCGCGCGGTGCCCAGCACGTCCAGGCCGACCTGGTCGAGCTTGAGGCCGACCTCGGGGGCGATGACCTGGCCGCCGGTGAGGATCGCCATGTCCTCCAGCATCGCCTTGCGGCGGTCGCCGAAGCCCGGGGCCTTGACCGCGACGGCGTTGAACGTGCCGCGGATCTTGTTGACCACCAGCGTGGACAGGGCCTCGCCCTCAATGTCCTCGGCGACGATCAGCAGCGGCTTGTTGCCACCCGCCTGGATGATCTTCTCGAGGATCGGGAGCAGCTCGGCGATCGCCGAGATCTTGCCCTGGTTGATCAGGATGTACGGGTCGTCGAGGACGGCCTCCATACGCTCCTGGTCGGTCACCATGTACGGCGACAGGTAGCCCTTGTCGAACTGCAGGCCCTCGGTGAACTCCAGCTCCAGGCCCATGGTGTTCGACTCTTCGACGGTGATGACACCGTCCTTGCCGACCTTGTCCATGGCCTCGGCGATGAGCTCGCCGATCTGACGGTCCTGGGCGGACAGCGCGGCGACGTTGGCGATGTCCTCCTTGCCGTCGATCGCGCGGGCGGTGCCGAGCAGCTCGTCCGACACGGCCTTGACCGCGGCGTCGATGCCCTTCTTCAGGTCCATCGGCGCGGCGCCGGCCGCGACGTTGCGCAGGCCCTCGCGGACCAGCGCCTGGGCGAGCACCGTGGCGGTGGTGGTGCCGTCACCCGCGATGTCGTTGGTCTTGGTCGCCACCTCCTTCGCGAGCTGCGCGCCGAGGTTCTCGTACGGGTCCTCGAGCTCGACCTCGCGGGCGATGGTGACACCGTCGTTGGTGATGGTCGGCGCGCCGAACTTCTTGTCGATGACGACGTTGCGGCCCTTGGGGCCGATCGTCACCTTGACCGCGTCGGCGAGCGCGTTGACGCCACGCTCAAGCGAACGACGGGCGTGCTCGTCGAACTGCAGAATCTTCGCCATGGAAAGTGAGTCCTCTTGTTCCTTGGTCCTCGTCAGCGGAAGCCCGGCCGGGGGCCGGGCCTAGCCTTGGCGCTCAACGACACCGCCCCGGGCGCCCCAGTCGGGGTGCCCGGGGCGGGTCGATGAATCAGCGGCCCCTAGCGCAGTGCCTGCTGGGGCCGCGATGTCACTTCTCGATGATCGCGAGAACGTCGCGCGCCGAGAGGACGAGGTACTCCTCGCCGTTGTACTTCACCTCGGTGCCGCCGTACTTGCTGTAGAGGACTACGTCGCCGACCTTCACGTCGAGCGGCAGGCGCTGCCCGTCCTCGAACCGGCCCGGACCGACGGCCAGGACGACGCCCTCCTGGGGCTTCTCCTTCGCCGTGTCCGGAATGACCAGGCCCGAGGCCGTGGTCTGCTCGGCCTCGAGCGTCTGGACCACAATGCGGTCCTCAAGCGGCTTGATGGCAACCTTGGTGCTGGCGGTCGTCACGATCCGACCTCCCCCTTCGGAGATCTCACGGGGTAATTGTCAGGTGGCGACCAGGTAAGCCCGTCGTCGCGGGTGCCGGACCTGCCCGTCGCGTTGGCACACTCATAGGGAGAGTGCCAATCACAGACCCTAGGCCGCGCTTAGCACTCAGTCAACTAGAGTGCCAACGCCTCGCCCGCCGTGTTGCCCCGCGAGGCAGCCTGGGCCCGGTTCCGCATCACCCGCCCTGGGCTGCCCCTGGACCGTGACCTCGGGAAATCAACCGCTCTACCTGAGCGATCGCAACAGCCGCGTCGTCCGTTCTGAGGATCTCCGTATGCGGGGCCCCCGGCGCGGCGTCGTCCCTGCTGTAGACCAGGTAGCCGCCCTCACGAGTCGGCGCGATTCCCACGGACAGCAGATCGTCCTCACCCAGATACCAGCGAGGTCCGGTGCCGAAGCGGACTTCATAGTGGCTCGTGAACGGGTAGAAGCGGCGCAGCGAACTGTCCCGTGCAGCGCGGATCAGCGCGAGCTCGAGGGCCGGATACCCGGCTTGTCGGGACTGTCCGTCACGTGCCGCCGAGGCTTCCTCTTGAAAGTCCCAGGCCGATCCCGAGGGGTCCGTCATCCAGTGATGATGCCGCGACCACATGTGCGGGCGAAAGCTGCGCGGAGGTCTGAGCGCTGCTGATCCGTTGGGAGAATGGGGGGTGTGGATCTCGACGCCTTTTCTCGACTGCTCGCGCCCGAGGGGCAGGGGCTGCTTGCCGTGCTCGCCGATTACCGGGTGGAGGAGGAGATCGGGTGGGCCACGCGGTTGCGGCGGGAGCATGAGGCGGGGTTGGTCGCGGCGGCGTTGACGCAGGCTCGGTTGCGGCAGCGGGCGCGGGTGAAGTTCGGGGCGGACGCTGGGCGGATGTACTTCACGGCGAACGGGGTGGAGCAGTCGACGCGGGCCGAGGTGGCCGCGCACCGGGCGGAGCGGATCGCGGGGGCCGGGGTGCGGACGGCGGCCGACCTGTGTTGCGGGATCGGCGGGGACGCGTTGGCGCTCGCGCGGGCCGGGGTGCGGGTGACGGCGGTGGACATGGATCCGCTCACGTGTGCGGTGGCGGAGGCGAATGCGGCAGCCCTCGGCGTCGCGGATCTGGTCGAGGTGCGGTGCGGGGATGTCGCTCACGCGGACGTGTCCGGCGTGGACGCGGCGTTCCTGGATCCGGGGCGGCGGACGGCGCGGGGGCGGGTGTTCGATCCGGAGGCGTATTCGCCGCCGCTGTCGTTCCTGGACGTGCTGGCCGCGAAGGTGCCGTGCGGCGCCGCGAAGGTCGCGCCGGGCATCCCGCACGAGGCCGTGCCCAAGGGCATGGCCGCCGAGTGGGTGTCGTACGGCGGGGACGTCAAGGAGGCCGTGCTGTGGTGGGGCCCGTTCGCTGAACGGCCGTTGCAGGCCACGTTGTTGCCGGGTGGCGCGGTGCTGGCCGCGGACCGGGCCCGGCAGGCGCCCGACGGTCCGGTCGGGCGCTACCTGTACGAGCCGGACGGCGCCGTCATCCGCGCGCACCTGGTCGCCGAGGTGGCGGAGGAGGTCGGCGGCCGACTCGTCGATCCGACGATCGCCTACATCACGGCGGACACGCTGACCCCGACCGCGTTCGCGACGGCGTACGAGCTGACCGACGTCCTGCCGTTCAATCTGAAGCGCCTCAAGGCGATCGTGCGCGAGCGCGGCATCGGTGCGCTCACGGTGAAGAAGCGCGGGTCGGCGGTGGAGCCGGAGGAGGTGCGCCGCAAGGTGAAGCCGAGCGGCCCCGCGTCCGCGACGGTGTTCCTGACGCGGGTGGCGGGCGCCCCCACGATGCTGCTGGGGCACCCGCTGAAGGCGGCTCAGCCGATGTAGTCGTCCAGACGCGCGATGGTGAAGCCCTGGTCCTGGATCTTGCGGAACAGGTTGACCATCATCTGGGTCATCGTCGTGCCCTTGAGCTCGGACGGGCCGCGGAAGTGGGCGAGGATGATGTCGCCGGGCTTGAGCTGCTTGCCCTCGGCGTACTGCATGTCGTTGATCTGCATCGACTCCTTCCACAGCACCACCGCCCCCATGCCGCACTGCCCCGTGGCGGTGAGGGTGGCCGGGTTGTAGTTGCCGAACGGCGGCCGGAACAGCCGCGGGCGCGTGCCGTACGCGGTCGCGATGCGGTCGGAGTCGTCGCAGATCTCGCGCTTCTGGGCGGCCGCGTCGAGGGTCTTCAGGTTGGGGTGGTCGACGGTGTGGTTCTGGATCGAGTTCCCCATCGCCTGCAACTGCCGGAAGTAGTCCGGGTTCTGCTTGATGTAGGTGTCGTTGAGGAACATCGTGACCGGGATGTTCATGTCCCGCATCAGGTCGAGGAACTTCGGGTCCTTCTCCGCGCCGTCGTCCAGCGTCACGAACACGACCTTCTGGTCGGTGGGGATCTGCTTGACGACGGGCGGCGCGGCCGGGTTCGCCTTTATGGGCTTCACGGCAGGTGCCGCGGGCGGGACCGCGAACGGCTTGAGCCCCCACTTCTCGGCGCGGGCCGCGGCGTCCGGCACCGCGGCGGGGGCCGCCTGCGTGGTGGTCCCGTTGCCGTTCTTCGCCGCCGGCCCGGGCGCCCCGGGATCCGCGGAGTGCGCCGACCCGCCGCCCTGGAACGGCGCCGAGTCCCCCGACCCGCTGCCGCAGGCCGTGAGGAGCAGTGCGAGCGCGGCGCCCGCGACCGCCGTCCGAACCCGAACCCTTGTGCGTGCAGCCACCGTTCCCCGAGCCTCTCGGTCAACCCCGCGCGCCGTCCACGCCGGGCGTACGCCGGTCCACGCTACGCGACCCGCATACACCACCGTGCGCGCCACGAACACGGGAATGTCGATACGGGTGTAAACAGCACCGCGGTCGGGGCACACTCATGTCCTGAAGGCATGGCGCGTGCGGCGGCGCGACGCCATGAGTGCGGCCCTCCCGTCCCCGGCTTGTGAATCAGGCCTCCTCGCCGGGGGCGGGACGGAGTTCCGCCCCTAGCCAACGCCCTTGCCATGCAAGGGCGTTCGCTTTTCCCCCGACCGGCGGCCGCGATCGTCACGCGACGAGGATCAGCGCAGCACCTGCTCGAACTCCCACGCGTGCGGCGGCCGCGCGATCAGGTCGAACGGGGGGTCGGGCAGCCCGATCGGCTCTCCGCCTTCACCCCAAAGGCTGATGACGACGACGCGGTGGTCGGCGCTCTGGAACACCTCGACGCGGCGCAGCCCGTCCGCCCCGTCCAACGACGGCACCGCGACGTCGTACACCCAGTCCACCAGCGCGTCGGCCCGCCCCGGGTTCGCCTTCGCCTCCCACATGGCGGCGGTCACGCGCGCGGTCATGCCTGAGTCACCGTGACCGGCATCGACGAGTCGGCCGGGATGTCGAGCATCGACGGCGCCCGGTCGCGCCACACCATCTCGGCGCCGAGCGCCGCGACCATCGCGCCGTTGTCCGTGCACAGCTTCGGCCGCGGCACACGCAGCGAGACGCCGGCCGCCTCGCAGCGCTCCGCGGCCAGCGCGCGCAGCCGCGAGTTCGCCGCGACCCCGCCGCCCAGCAGCAGGTGCTCGACGCCGTTCTCGCGGCACGCCCGGATCGCCTTGCGGGTCAGCACGTCGACGACGGCCTCCTGGAACGACGCGGCGACGTCGGCGACCGGCACCGGGTGCCCGGCCCGCTCCCGCGCCTCCACCCACCGCGCCACGGCCGTCTTGAGGCCGGAGAAGGAGAAGTCGTACGCCGCGTCGCGCGGCCCGGTCAGCCCGCGTGGGAACGCGATCGCGTCGGCGTCCCCGTCCCGCGCCGCGCGGTCGATGATCGGCCCGCCGGGGAAGCCGAGGCCGAGCACGCGCGCGACCTTGTCGAACGCCTCGCCCGCGGCGTCGTCGATGGTCGAGCCCAACGGGCGTACGTCGGAGGTCACATCCGGCACCAGCAGCAGCGACGAGTGCCCGCCCGACACCAGCAGCGCCATGCACGGCTCCGGCAGCCGGCCGTGCTCGAGCTGGTCGACGCACACGTGCGCGGCGAGGTGGTTGACGCCGTAGACCGGCTTGTCGAGCGCCATCGCGTAGCCCTTGGCGGCCGCGACGCCGACGAGCAGCGCGCCCGCGAGGCCGGGGCCCGAGGTGACGGCGATGGCGTCGATGTCGGCCATCGTCACGCCGGCGTCCTTGAGCGCGCGGTGCACGGTCGGCACCATCGCCTCCAGGTGCGCGCGGCTGGCCACTTCGGGCACGACGCCGCCGAACCGGGCGTGCTCGTCCACGCTGGAGGCGACCGCGTCCGCGAGCAGCGTCGTGCCGCGCACGATGCCGACGCCCGTTTCGTCGCACGAGGTCTCGATGCCGAGGACCAGGGGTTCGTCAGCGGCCACCGTCGGTGGCTCCTTCCTGCGTTTCATCCGAACGAGTGAGGTCGCAGCGCATCACGAGCGCGTCGACGTTGGCGGGCTGGTAGTAGCCCCGGCGCACGCCCAGCGGCTCGAAGCCGAAGCGCTCGTACAGCCGTTGCGCGCGGGTGTTGTCGACCCTGACCTCCAGCAGGACGTGGTGGCAGCCGCGCCGCCGGGCCGCGTCCAGCAGGTCGCGCAGCAGGGTCGCGCCGAGCCCGGTGCCCCACTGGTCGCGCCGTACGCCGATCGTCTGAACGTCCGCCTCGCCGCCGATCGCGGCGAGCCCCGCGTATCCGGCCAGGCCGCCGCCCGCGTCCTCGGCGACCACATAGTGCCGCGTCTCGGGATCGGCCAGCTCGGACCAGAACATGCCCGCCGACCAGGCGTCTTCCGGGAACAGGTCGTGCTCGAGGTCGAGCAGCGGTCCGATGTCCCACCACCGCAGCGGGCGCAAGGTGCAGGCGCTCATGCCCGCGAGTCTACGGCGGTGCCCCACGGGCCTCGGCCGCACCAGAAGCACGGCCCGTGCCCGGCGGGGCCGCCCGGGCGGCCGCTCCGGAGGGACGGCCGCAACGGCGCGGTCCGTCGAAACGGTTCCCGTCGGGCCCGCTCGCCGCTAGTCTTCGCGCGTAGAACGCACGCCCGGCGCCACGCGTGCTACGCGCGAAGATCACGCACCGACTTGTCCGGTTTCCCCGTCGATGTTCCGCCGTGCACGCCTTCTCCGTCGCCCGCGCGACGAACCGCGTTCACCGGCGGTCCCGAGGATTTCGCCCACGCCCCGCCGACCTCAGGAGGACCCGGGTGACACCCCGTCAGCCCAGCAGCACCGGCCCGGACCACGCGTCCGGACCGGCCGACCAGGAAGCGCCCCGGCCGCGCCGGCGGCGCGTGTCAGGGCCCGTGGCGACGGCCGTCGCCGGGGCCCTCGCCGCGGCCCCGGCGGTCTTCGTCCCGGCGTCCGCCGCGGCCGCGCCGTCCGCCGACGCGGTGATCGCCGAGGTGTACGGCGGTGGCGGCAACTCCGGCGCCACGCTGACCTCCGACTTCGTCGAGCTGGCCAACCGCGGCGCGGCCGCCGTCGCGCTCGACGGCTGGAGCGTGCAGTACCTGCCCGCCGCGCCGTCGCCCACGAGCAAGTGGCAGGCCACCCCGCTCACCGGCGCGCTCGCGCCCGGCGCGCGCTACCTGGTCGGCGAGGGCAAGGGCGCCGGCGGCACGGTCGCACTGCCCACGCCCGACGCGTCCGGCGGCATCAACATGTCCGGCACGGCCGGCACCGTCGCGCTCGTCCAGGGCGCCACTCCGCTCACCTGCCTGACCGCCGCGGACTGCCTCGCCGACCCGCGCGTGCGCGACCTGGTCGGCTACGGCACCGCCGTGGTCCGCGAGGGCACCGGCGCCCCGGCCGCGAGCAACACCACGTCGGTGGCCCGCGGTTCGTCGCTCGCCGACACCGACGACAACAGCGCCGACTTCACCGCGGGCGCCCCGACGCCGCTCAACTCACGCGGCGAGGGCCCGACCGACCCGGGCCCCGGGCCCGGCCCCGACCCGACCCCTTCGGCGCGCATCCACGACATCCAGGGCCCCGGCCGCCTGTCGCCGCTCAAGGGCACGCAGGTCTCCGCCGTCCCCGGAGTCGTCACCGCGGTGCGCGACTTCGGCTCGGCGCGCGGCTTCTGGATCCAGGACCCCACCCCGGACAACGACCCGCGCACGTCCGAGGGCGTGTTCGTGTTCACCGGCTCGGCGTCGCCGAAGGCCGCGGTGGGCGACGCGGTCGCCGTCACCGGCAAGGTCGAGGAGTACTACCCGGGCGCGGCCGACAGCAACGGCCAGTCGCTGACCGAGGTCACGGGCGCCACGTGGACGGTCAAGTCGTCCGGCAACGCGCTGCCCGCCCCGGTCGTGCTCGACGCGGCCACGGTGCCCGACGCGTACACCGCCGACGGCGACCTGGAGGCGCGCCCGCTCCAGCCGGACGCCTACGCGCTCGACCTGTACGAGGCGCTGGAAGGCGAGCGCGTGCAGGTCGCCGACACCCGCGTGGTGGGCGCGACCAACACCCACAACGAACTGTGGGTGACCGTCGAGCCGACGCAGAACGCGACCGCCGCGGGCGGCACGCTGTACGGCTCGTACGACGCGCAGAACGGCGGCCGCCTCAAGGTCACGTCGCTGATCCCGTTCGCCGAGCGGCCGTTCCCGGCGGCGAACGTCGGCGACACGCTGTCCGGTGTGACCGCGGGCCCGCTGACGTACGACCAGTTCGGCGGCTACACGGTGGCCGCGACGACGCTCGGCACGCTCACCTCGGGCGGCCGCGCCGCCGAGGTGACGCGCGGCCAGAAGACCACCGAGCTGGCGATCGCGACGTACAACGTCGAGAACCTGTCGCCGAAGGACCCGCAGGCGAAGTTCGACCGCCTCGCGCACGGCGTGGTCGACAACCTCGCGCGGCCCGACATCGTGGCCCTGGAGGAGATCCAGGACAACAGCGGCCCCACGAACGACGGCACGACCGCCGCCGACCAGACGCTCCAGCAGCTGGTCGACGCGATCGTGGCGGCGGGCGGCCCGCGCTACGAGTGGCGCTCGATCGACCCGCAGGACGGCAAGGACGGCGGCCAGCCGGGCGGCAACATCCGCACCGCGTTCCTGTTCGACCCGGCACGCGTGCAGTTCGTCGACCGCGCCGGCGGCGACGCGACCACGCCGGTGGGCGTCCGCAAGTCGTGGCTCGGGCAGACCCAGCTGACCCTGTCGCCGGGCCGCATCGCGCCCGCGGACGAGGCGTGGACGAGCAGCCGCAAGCCGCTCGCGGCCGAGTTCCGGTTCCGCGGCCGCACCGTGTTCGTGGTCGCCAACCACTTCAACTCCAAGGGCGGCGACCAGGGGCTGGACGCGCGCGTCCAGCCGCCGCAGCGCTCGTCCGAGGTGCAGCGGCTCAAGCAGGCCGCGCTGGTGCACCAGTTCGTCGGCGACGTCCTCAAGTCCGACCCGCGTGCCAACGTCGTCGTGCTGGGCGACCTGAACGACTTCGGGTTCTCGCCGGCGCTCAAGACGCTCACCGACGACGGTTCGCTGCGCGACCTGGTGACGACGCTGCCCGCGAACGAGCAGTACGGGTACGTCTACAACGGCAACAGCCAGGTCCTGGACCACATCCTGACCAGCCCGCGGGTGACCCGTTTCGAGTACGACATCGTGCACGTGAACGCGGAGTTCGCGGACCAGGCGAGCGACCACGACCCGCAGGTGCTGCGGGTCCGCCCGAGCACCGGCAGCGACCTCCTCGACTGGATCGACCAGCACGTGTTCGAGGGGTGGCTGGACGGCACCCCGCCGCGTCCCTGAGCGGCGGTGTGAGACCCGTCCCGCGTCGGCCGCCAGGCGCACGGCGGCCGGCGCGGGGCGTCAGCCCGGCAGTTCACGCAGCGGCACACCGGCGCAGGACACCGGTGCGGTACGTCAGTTCGGGGTGACCGGCTTGTAGTTCGCCGGCACCTTGGCGTCCGGCCGGCGCAGGTACAGCGGCTCCGGGGGGAGGAACTCGCCGCCGTTCTTCAGGCGTTCGACGGCGAGCTCGGCCAGCGCCGCCGCGTCGACGTGCTCGGGGCCGGCCACCGAGGCGAAGGACTCCGCGTACAGCGCGGCGCCCGCGCCGAAGGCCGGCAGCCCCGCGACGCCGTCCGCGATGTCTGCGGCGCGGTCGACCCCGGGGCCTTCCAGGCGGGTTCGGGCGTCGGCGTAGCGCGCCCAGTAGACCTCTTTGCGGCGCGCGTCGGTCGCGGCGACGAACGGGCCCTGGTCCGCGGTGCGGCCGGTGGCGTACGCGAGGGCGTCCAGCGTGCACACGCCGTGCACGGGGATGCCGAGCGCGTCGCCGAGCGCGCGGGCGGTCATCAGGCCGACGCGCAGGCCGGTGTAGGGCCCCGGGCCGACGCCGACCGCGATGTCGGACAGCTCGGCACGGTCGCGGCCCGCGTCGGCGAGCGCCGTCACGATCCCCGGTACCAGGAGCTCGCCGTGGCGGCGCGCGTCAATTTGTGTGCAACCGGAGACAACCCGGGATCCGTCGTGTAGAGCGACGGTCACGGCGGGGGTGGCGGTATCGAAGGCGAGCAGCAGCACCGGGCCAGGCTATCCCGATCGCGCGGTGCGGCCGCCCGCGTCCGAAGCATTGATCTTGATGGGTGACACTGGATGGACCTTGCCGGATAGGGGCAAAGCGGACTACCCGTCCGCCCGCTCTCATCCGGTTTGTCCTGTAGGGGACCCACGGTGACCACCGTGGCCTGCGAGAACACGAGGAGCACAACCGATGGGTCCTGCCGGCACGCCGTTCATGTGGCTGACGGTGCTTCTCCTCGTGGCCGCACTGGTGTCCACGGTCCTGCTGTGGCCGAAGCTGGCCGGGCGCACGCCGCTGCACTTCGCGGGGCGCACCGGACTCGTGGTCACCGGGCAGCTCTTCGCGGCGCTCGCCGCGCTGATCATCGTCAACAAGACGCTCGGCCCGTTCTACGTGACCTGGGCCGACCTCTTCGGCCAGGACGTCGGCCAGGTCTCCCCCGGCACGGCCTCGGGCCCCAACTCGGGCGGCCCCGGACCCGGCGGCGGCAAGACGGCGCCGGGCGGCGGCGGGCACAGCGGCGTGCCGCACAACGGCACACAGCAGTTCGAGTCGTACTCGGGCCGCTTCGTGAAGACCGACTTCGCCGGCCCCAAGTCGGGCGTGACCGGCGAGGTCGACGTCTACACGCCGCCGCAGTACGACGACCCGGCCAACAAGGACCGTGAGTTCCCCGTCGTGATGCTGCTCCACGGGATACCGGGCACCAACTCCGGCTGGGTCGGGGACAAGGCGATGAACGTCCAGAAGCAGGTCGAGCCGCTGGTCGCGAGCGGCAAGATCCAGCCGTTCATCCTCGTGGTGGCCGACATCGGCAACAACAGCAACAACACCCAGTGCAGCGACGTGCCCGGCAAGGGCAACCGCGGCACGTGGCTGGCCGACGACGTCCGCACGATGGTCATCGGCAACTTCCGCGCCGCGTCCGACCCCAAGCAGTGGGCCACACTCGGCTACTCGACCGGCGGCACATGCGCGATCAAGCTCGCGGTGCAGCACCCGCAGGCGTTCCACTACGGCATGAGCATGGCCGCCGACGACTACAAGGGCGACGGCTCGGCCTTCAAGGGCGACAACGACCTGCGCAACAAGAACAGCGCGCTGTGGCTGCTCCAGCACCAGAAGCCGGCGCCCGACGTGTCGCTGTGGCTGATGACCAGCAAGGAGGACGAGGTCGGGCAGACGCGGTTCAGCGACGAGCTCATCCAGGCGGCCAAGGAGGCCGGCGTGCAGGCCGAGGCCTTCACCGTGCCGCGCGGCGGCCACGTCACGGCGACCTGGCGGCAGCTCGTGGAGCCCGCGTTCGTCTGGCTGAACGGGAAGATGCAGCAGGGCCGCTGAGCCCGACACGCACGGCACGGCCGCCCGTACTGGCACGATGTGTCCTGACGGGCCGGCTCGGGGGACGACGGCGGGTCCGCGCGGAAGAGGCGGCAGGAGAGGCACACGGTCATGGCGAATCCGGGGACGACGGTCGCGGGCATCACCATCGCGGCGCTGATCGGCGTGGGCGCGTTGGCGTGGCAGGCGGCCGACACCGCGCCCAAGGACCGCAGGGCGGGGATAACCGCGTCCGAGTCGCCGTCGCCGTCCGGCAGCGGCGGCCCCGCGCCGACGGCCCCGGCAACGCCGCCTCCGCCGTCCGTGCCCGCGAACTCGGGCACCGGCCTGCGTGTCGTCTACTCGGTCGGCCAGAACCACGTGTGGCTCGTCGACGCCAACAACGGCGTGCCGCGCGAGTACGCGGTGGCGCCCGGCACCGTGCTGACCCCGGTCGGGCAGTACCGCGTGCAGCGGAAGGCCCCCGGCCCGCAGACCGGCGGCGACGGCCTCAAGATCGTCAACACCGTCGTGTTCGGCACGTCGAACGGCATGACGCTCGGGTTCAGCGGCACCGACACGCCGCTGGCCGACATACTCGCGGCCAACGCGCCGGCGACCCCGTCCGGGTCGCCCTCGGGCACGGCGACCGGCGGGACCCGCAAGCCGACCGGCACGGCGACCAAGTCGCCGACGAGCACCAAGGCGAAGAACGCGGGCGTGCGCGAGGCCGTCGACACGAGCAAGGCGATGTACGAGTTCGTCGACATCGGCACGCTGGTCGTCGTCGTCCCGTAGGACCCGCCGGCGGACCCCTGGGCGGACCCGGGGCGGACCCCCCGCGCGCGTGAAGATCGTCACGTCCGCGCGCCGGAACCGTCCCGCGCGCACTTCACCTGATCAGCGCAGGAGCACCCGACGGCGGGTTCCCCGCGCTCCCGGCATCGCCGCCATAACATCACCTTTACGGACTTGTCCGCTTAGCATCGCCTGCAGACTCGGGACGATACGCAGGTAAATGTCGGTAAAACGACGGCAGCGGAAAGCGGTGACTCAGTGGCAGACCAGACCCCGGCCCCCGGCGGACCGGCGTTCGGGCCGCCGTCCGCCCCCGCCGTCTCGGTCCCGCGTCGCCGCCCCGTCATCGACTACCCGCGCGCCGGCAGGGGCCCGCTCCGCCGCTGGGTGCCGTCGTTCAAGCACCTGGTCACGCTGAGCCTGTTCCTGCTCGGCCTGCTGTTCATGGGCGTCGGCGTCGTGTACGCGATGACCCCGATCCCGTCGCAGGCCAACGCCGACGCCACCAAGCAGAGCAACATCTACCAGTGGAGCGACGGCACCGAGATCGTCCGCACCGGCTCCACCAACCGGCAGAACGTGCCGCTGTCGTCGGTGCCCCTCGAGGTCCAGCGCGCCTTCCTCGCCGCCGAGAACCGCAGCTTCTACTCCGACTCCGGCATCTCCGTCACCGGCACCCTGCGCGGCCTGTTCAACTCGGTCACCAGCGGCGGCTCGTCGCTGCAGGGCGGCTCGACGATCACCCAGCAGTACGTCAAGAACCTGTACCTGACGCAGGAGCAGACGGTCTCGCGGAAGCTCAAGGAAGCGATCATCGCGACCAAGATGGACCGCACGGAGTCGAAGGACGACATCCTCGAGGGCTACCTCAACACCGTCTACTTCGGCCGCGGCGCGTACGGCATCGAGGCCGCCGCGCAGGCCTACTACGGCGTCCCCGCGACGCAGCTGAACGCCGAGCAGGGCGCCTACCTCGCCGCGCTCATCAACGCGCCCGGCGCGTACGACGTCAAGAACACCACCGAGCGCGCCCGCGAACGCGCCGTCGCGCGCTGGAACTACGTGCTCGACGGCATGGTGAAGTCCAAGTGGCTGACCCCCGAGCGGCGCGCCGCGATGGCCTTCCCCGAGCCGGTCGACCCCAAGACCGCGCCCGGCCTGCAGGGCATGAACGGCTACCTCGTCGAGACCGCCAAGCAGTACCTGCTCGACCACGACGTGCTCACCGAGCAGGAACTGGCGGCCGGCGGCTACACGATCAAGACGACGTTCGACAAGGACAAGACGCAGGCGATGTACGACAGCGTGCAGAAGACGCTGTCGGACAACCTCGACACCGCGAACAACAGCAAGGACGTCGGCGTGCGCGTCGGCGGCGCGTCCGTCGACGTGGCCACCGGCAAGATCGTCGCCATCTACGGCGGCCCCGACTACGTCAAGCAGTACGTCAACAGCGCGACCCGGCGCGACATCCAGGTCGGCTCGACGTTCAAGCCGTTCGTGCTCGCCTCCGGCCTGCGCGACGGCGCGCAGGACGGCAAGTCGCGCGTCTCCGTGACCCCGCAGAGCCGCTACAACGGCGACGACGACGTGACGATCACCTACCCGAACGGCAAGCCCGTCCTGAACGGCGGCAAGCCGTGGCAGCCCGGCAACGAGGACGGCCGCAGCTACGGCGACATCACCCTCAAGCAGGCCATGCAGGTGTCGTCCAACACCGTCTACTCGCAGCTCGGCGTCGACGTCGGCATGGACCGCGTCGTCGAGGACACCGTCCGCGCGGGGATCCCGAAGGACACCCCCGGGCTCGGCACGAACCCGGCCACGACGCTCGGCACCGCGACGCCCAGCGCGCTCGACATGGCCGGCGCGTACGCCACCTTCGCCCGGCAGGGCACCCGCGTCGAGCCGTACTCGGTCGAGAAGCTGACGCACAACGGCGACGACGTCGACCTGCCGTCGCACGACGGCGAGAGCGCGTTCGACCCCGACGTCGCCAACAACGTCACCGGCGTGCTCGAAGGCGTCGTCGACAACGGCACCGGACGCCGCGCCCAGGCGCTCGGCCGCCCCGCGGCCGGCAAGACCGGCACCACCGACGACAACAAGTCCGCGTGGTTCGCCGGGTACACGCCGCAGCTGTCGACGACGATCGGCATGTTCCGGCAGAACCCGACGACCAACGCGTTCGAGTCGATGAGCGGCACGGCCGGGCAGTCCCGCGTCGACGGCGGCAACCTGCCGACGCGCATGTGGACCACGTACATGAAGACCGCCCTGCAGGGCGAGCCGACGGTCGACTTCGCGACCCCGTCCGACTCCGACAACGGCGACCTGCCGACCGAGACGCCGACGACCGCGCCGCCGACCACCACCGCTCCCCCGACCACGGCGCCGCCGACGACCGACGCCCCGACGACGGCCCCGCCGACCACGGACGACCCGACCACGCCCCCGACCAGCACGCCGCCCACGACCCGGACGCCGACGAAGCGGCCGCCGACGACCGCACCTCCGACGACGGGGGCGCCCAGCACCTCCGGCGGCACGTCTGACGGAACATCGGGCGACACGTCGGGCGGAACGTCCAGCCAGACGGAACGCAAGGCCGCACGGGAGTCCGAGCGCGCGCTCGTGCCGCGCTAGCGGACCGGCGCGGTTCAGTCCTCGGCGAGCGCCTTCGCGACGTCGACACCCGACCAGCGCGCGCCGACGCCGATCAGCGTCACCGTGCGCACGTCGTCGGCGCCGTCCGGCGCGTCGTCCGCTTCCGCGCGCGAGATCAGCACCTGCAGGCGGTCCTCGGCGAGCTCCTCGACCTTGCCCTCGCCCCACTCGACGACCGTCACCGATTCGTCCAGCGACGCGTCAAGGTCCAGGTCGTCGACCTCGCTGACCACGTCCGAGCCGCCGCCGAGCCGGTACGCGTCCACGTGGACCAGCGCCGGGCCGCCCACCAGCGACGGATGCACCCGCGCGATCACGAACGTCGGCGAGGTCACCGCGCCGCGTACCCCCAGCCCCGCGCCCAGGCCCTGCGTCAGCGTCGTCTTGCCCGCCCCCAAGCCGCCGGACAGCAGCACCAAATCGCCGCCGCGCAGCAGCCCCGCGAGCCGCCGACCGAGGTCGCGCATCCCCTCGCCGGTCGCGACCGACACCCGCGTGGCGTCCGCCGACGCCACCGTTTCCTGACCCTGCACGCGCAACATCCCCACACGCCTGAACGACAGTCGAACTTCCGGACCCGAACCTACGCCCAACGAGCTTCACCCGGACGCGTCACGGCCCGCCCTTTACAGACCCGATCCCCGGCCCACCGGGCGTCACCCGGAGGTGTCACGGCCGGTCCCCTGCGGACCCGGGCCCGGCGGGCCCTTCGGCCCGCCCTGGCTCGGCGGACGCGCCTGCGAACCGGCGGAACCCGAGGATCCGCTTCGCCGCGACCCACCGCCGGTACCGTTTCGCCGGGCGCATGCGCGCGCGGCGCGCGCGAGAAGCCCGCGCAGCGCCGCGTTCACCACCTCCGGATGCTCCAGCGGCGTCAGATGCCCCGACTCGGGCACGACCACCAGCTCCGAGTCCGGAACCACCTCGTGGATCGCCTCGCTGTGCGACGCCGGCGCCATCAGGTCGCCCTCGCCGCCGACTACCAGCGTCGGCACCCTGCCCAGCACCGGGAGCGCCGCGAGCTTGTCGTGCGTCTCGAACGCAGGGAAGAACTCGGCGATCACGTCGATCGGCGTCGCCGAGATCATCCGGTCGGTGAACCGCACGATCGCCGGGTCCACCTCCGAGTCGAACGCGTACCGCTCGGTGAACACGTAGACCAGGTCGCGCGCCGCGCGCCGGCCCGCCTCCACGAGGCCCGCCCGTTTGCCCAGCGTGCGCAGCACCCCCGGCGCGACCCGGTGCACCAGACGCGCACCCGCCGCCGGGATGCCCAGCGTCACCGTCGCCCACTTGCCCGACGAGGTGTTCATCAGCGCGACGCCGACCACCCGCGTCCCGAACAGCTCCGGGTGCTGGTCGGCCAACGCCATGATCGTCATGCCGCCCATCGAGTGCCCGACGAGCACCATGGGACCGTCCGGCACCAGCTCCTGCAGCACCGCGTACAGGTCCGTGCCCAGCTGGTCGATCGTCGACGTCTCCGGCGCGCCGCGGCCCGACCGGCCGTGGCTGCGCTGGTCGAACAGCACCAGCCGGTACTCGCCCATGAGCTCGGCCCGCTGGAAGTGCCAGCAGTCCATGTTGAGCGTGTAGCCGTGGCACAGCACCACCGTGAGCGGCGCGTCCGGGACGCCGTCGACCTCCGCGTACAGCTCGACGCCGTCCGGGGCGGACACCACGTGCGTTTCGCCGCGCAGCGTGCCGTACTCGGCCATAGCGTCCAGCTCGGCCTCGGCCCGGCGGCGCACCCGGCCCACCGTCATCCGCTCGATCGCCACACCCGCGGCGGCACCCACCGCCAGGACGCCGACCGCCGCACCGAAGATCCCGGCCCGGCGGCCGACCGCGCTCGCGGCGCTCGCCGCGGCGTCCGTCATCGGGCCCCCAGGTACACCCGCGGCACGCGCGACCCGATCCGCGTGACGATCTCGTAAGCGATCGTGCCGGCCGCCCGCGCCCAGTCCTCCGCCGTCGGCTCGCCCCGGTCGCCCGGGCCGAACAGCACCACCTCGTCGCCGGGCAGCGGCGTGTCGTCGCCGAGGTCCACCACGACCTGGTCCATCGCCACGCGGCCCACGACCGTGCGGCGGTGGCCTCCGACGAGCACCGGGCCCGCGTTGCCGGCGTGCCGCGGAACGCCGTCCGCGTAGCCGACGGGCACCAGGCCGAGGTTCGTGTCGCGCTCGGTGTACCAGGTGTGGCCGTAGCTGACGCCGTGGCCCGCCGGGACCTGCTTCACACCGGCCAACGACGCCACCAGCGTCATCACCGGGCGCAGGCCCAGCTCGGCGGGCGTCGCCAGATCCGGGATCGGGGAGACGCCGTACGTCGCGAGACCGCAGCGCACCAGGTCGAAGTGCGACTCGGGCAGGAGAAGTGTGGCCGGCGAGTTCGCCATGTGCCGTACCTCGGGCGTGACGCCCCACTGCTCGGCGAGGGCCACGGCCTCGTGGAAGGCGGCCAGCTGGATCCGCACCGACGGATGTTCGGGCTCGTCGGCACACGCGAAGTGCGACCACAGCCCGACGACCTGCACCAGCCCGTCGGCCTGCGCCTTGAGCGCGGCCTCGACGAGGGCCTCCCAGTCGTGCGGCTGGCAGCCGTTGCGGCCGAGGCCGGTGTCGGCCTTGAGGTGGATCCGCGCGGTCCGGCCCGTGCGGCGGGCCGACGCCTCGACCTCGCGCAGGGCCCACGACGCGCTCACCGAGACGTCGACGTCGGCCTCGATCACCTCGTCGAACGGGTCGCCCGGTACCCAGAGCCAGGTGAGGATGCGTCCGACGAGGCCTGCGTCACGCAGTTCCAACGCCTCACCGGGCAGCGCCGCGCCGAGCCATGAAGCCCCTGCTTCCTGCGCGGCCTTGGCGCAGGCCACCGCCCCGTGCCCGTACGCGTCGGCCTTCACCACGGCCATGACCTGGGCCTTGCCGACCCTTGCCTGGACCGAGGAGATGTTGTGCCGAACCGCGTCGAGGTCGATCCGGGCTTCGGCTCGCATAGGGCGGTGGATCCCCTCGTTAGGCAGGCGTCGCGGTCGTCCGGGACCCGAGGGTGCGGGCGACGGGCGCACAATCGGGGTTCCCAGTGTGGCAGGCCTGTTGGCATCACGCTGTCGCACGTACGTCCGACCGGCCGGGCTTCGGTCACTGGGGGCCTGGGTTCGGGGGGCTGTTGGGGGGACGGGCTCTTGTCGGGGGTGGTTTGGGGATGGGCCGAACGGTTCAATTTCGGGTGCTCGGCTGCACGATTCCTGACCTGGTTTGTGGTGTTGGCCTGACGCCCCTCCCGCTTTGGGATTTTCGCTTGGACGGCCCGCGCGTCAAGGCGCGGTGGGGTCTTCTTCGTGCTGTTGGCCTGTCCCGGGGTTCGGGGGGCGCCTTGACCCGCGGGCCGTCCGCGCTGACTACCTCGGCGACTGGCGGGAGGGGCGCGGGGTGTGGACGCGCTTTCCTTCGTTTTCCCTGCCGGGCTGCGGTTTGCGTGTGGTGCGGGTTTTGTTGCTGGGGTTCGTTGCGCTGCCGGGCTGCGGTCGTTCTGTGGGTGCGGTGCGGGGTTTGTTGCTGGGGTTCGTTGCGCTGCCGGGCTGCGGTCGTTCTGTGGGTGCGGTGCGGGGTTTGTTGCTGGGGTTCGTTGCGCTGCCGGGCTTCGTTCCAGCGTGGGGCCGCGCTTGTCCGACTCGGTCGGGGGCACGGCCTCGACCCCCCATCACTTTGCCGTCACGTATGCGAATCACCAGAACTCCCTCATTGGGGGGGTGTTCGCGTCACACTTGCGTCACTCGCGGTTCGTGGTCTCTCGCCAGGCTTCGCCCAGTGCGGCTGTCACGTCGGAGGCGGCGCAGGGGGTTCCGTCGTCGGAGGCGAGGCGGCCGGCGAGGCCGTGGAGGTAGGCGCCGGCGATCGCGGCCCGGGTCGGCGGGAGGCCGGTCGCGAGGAGGGCTCCCGTCAGGCCGGTCAGGACGTCGCCGCTGCCGGCCGTGGCCAGGAACGGGGTTCCCGTCGGGTTCACCCACACCTCGCCCGACGGGTCGGCGATCACCGTCGTGCTGCCCTTGAGCAGGACCGTCGCGCCGTAGCCCGAGGCCAGGCGGGTCGCGTGGGCGATCCGCGCGGCCTCGACCTCGTCGCGGGTCGCCTCCTCGCCGAGGCCCTGGAGCAGGCGCACGGCCTCGCCCGCGTGCGGGGTCAGCAGCGCTGCCGGGACGCCGTCGAGGGCCTTCGGGCCTTGTTCCGCCAGCAGGGTGAGGCCGTCCGCGTCGACGAGCACCGGGACGGCGGCGGCGAGGGCGTCGGCCAGGCGCTGCCGCGATTCGTCCGTGGTGTCCAGGCCCGGGCCGACCGCGTACGCCTGCACACGCCCTGCGCCCACCATCACCTCCGGGTGGGCCGCGACGACGGCCTGGCCCACGGGGTCCGGTCCGACGTACCGCAGAGCGCCGATGCCGCCCCGCAGCGCGGCCCCTGCCGCGAGCACCGCCGCGCCCGGGTAGCGCGTTGATCCGGCGGCCAGGCCGAGCACGCCGCGCCGGTACTTGTCGGTCTCCCGTTCGGGGGTCGGCAACAGTCGGGCGATGTCGGAGTGTTGGGCGGCCCGGAGAACCGGCTCCGGCGTGTCGAGTCCGATGTCGACGAGTTCGACGACGCCCGCGTGTGTCGCGCCGGGGTCGACGAGCAGGCCGGGCTTGTGGGTGCCGAACGTGACGGTGACGTCGGCCCGTACGGCGGGTCCGGCGACCGCGCCGGTGTCCGCGTCGACGCCGCTCGGCAGGTCGACCGCGACGACGAGCGCGCGTGCCCGGTGGGCGGCTCCTGCGAGCACGTCTGCGGGTGCCCGGAGTGCGCCTCGGCCGCCGATTCCGACGATGCCGTCGAGCACCAGGTCGGCCGTGTCGATCAAGGCCAGGATGCCCGTCAGGCCCTCCGCCTCGGCGGCCCGGTGGTCACGTCCACCTGCCGCCCGCAAGGCCGCCAGGCCGGCCGTGTGAGCCCGTTCCGGGCTGAGCAGGACGGCGTCGACCCGCGCGCCGCGCCGGGCCAGGCGTTCGCCTGCGTAGAGGGCGTCACCTCCGTTGTCGCCGCTGCCTACCAGCAGGACGACGCGGCTGCCGTAGACCCGGCCCAGCAGTCCGGCACAGCTCGCGGCGAGCCCCGCCGCGGCCCGCTGCATGAGCGTCCCGTCCGGCAGCTTCGCCATGAGCGCGCCCTCCGCCGCACGCACCTGCTCGACGCTGTGGGCCTGTCGCATCCGCCGCTCCTTTGCGTCGCTTCCCGTTTGCGTCGCTTCCCGCCGCTCGGCTTTGCGCGCGGGAGGACCCGCCGCTTGTCACGCCTCGGCGATCACTACCGCGGAAGCGATCCCCGCGTCGTGACTCAACGACACATGCCAGGTCGTGACCCCGAGTTCGGCCGCGCGCGCGGCGACGGTGCCGCGGACGGTGAGTATCGGTCGGCCCGAGTCCTCGGTGCTGATCTCGGCGTCCTGCCACTGGAGGCCTGGGGGCGCTCCGAGCGCCTTGGCGAGGGCTTCCTTGGCCGCGAACCTGGCGGCGAGCGACGCGCCGCCGCGTTCCTGGCCCGGCCGCACGTACCGCTCGGCCTCGGTGAACAGCCGGTCGGCGAGCCCCGGCGTCCGTTCGAGCGACTGCTCGAAGCGCCCGATGTCCGCCACGTCGATACCCACGCCCACGATCACGTGCGCCAGCATCCCACGCCTGGTCGGCGCGGATGACCGCACGGGGATGGGGAGTTCCCCCTCATGTTGGTTACCTGCGACGCCGACAACGGTGAAGGGCGGGCCTCTTCGAGGCCCGCCCTTGTGTGTCCGCTTGGTTTTCGTTCGGCGTCAGCGCGTTGCGCCTGCCGGGATCCGCTCTTCGGTGAGTTCCGCCGTCGCCGGGGCGGACTCGGCGACCGTCCGCTCGGCCTCCTTGCCCTTGCCGCGGGCCGGCGCCTGGCCGACCAGCAGGGCGCCCAGGGCCAGCAGCAGGCCGACGATCTGCATCGCGGTCAGGGTCTGGTCGAGGACGATGATGCCGCCCGCGGTGGCGACCAGCGGGTTGACCAGGCCGAGGAAGGACGCCGGGCCGGCGCCGAGCTGCTCGATGCCGCGGAACCACAGGACGTACGCCAGGCCGGTGCCGAACAGTCCCAGGTAGGCGAAGCCGGCCCAGTTGGCGCCGGTCAGCGCCGGCGGCGCGCCCTCGGTGACGGCGGCCAGCGGGGCGAGGAACAGTCCGCCCGCGACGAGCTGCCACGCGGTCAGGTCCAGCATGGTGACGCCCTCGGGGCGGCCCCACTTGCGGGTGAGCACGGTGCCGAGCGCCATGATCACGATCGCCGTCACCATCGCCAGGAGGCCCAGGCCGTTCAGGGTGGCTCCGCCGGTGAGGACCAGCAGGCCGACGCCGACGACTCCGACGCCGCCCGCGACCAGTGTGCGTCCCGTGGGCCGCACGCCCAGGACCAGGGCGGAGAAGCCCGCGACCAGCAGGGGCTGGATGGCGCCGATCGTCGCGGCGACGCCTCCGGGCAGGTGGTAGGCGCCGATGAAGATCAGCGGGAAGAAGAAGCCGATGTTCAGCATCCCGAGGATCGCGGCCCTGCCCCACCACCGGCCCTTCGGGAGCTTGCGGCCGAGCAAGAGGAGCAGCACGCCGGCCGGCAGCGCGCGCATCGCCGCGAGGAGCATCGGGCGTCCGTCGGGCAGCAGCTCGGTGGTCACCAGGTACGTCGTGCCCCACGCCGCGGGAGCGAGGGCGGCCGCCGCCGCGACACCGATCCGACCGGCGGAAGCCTTGCCCGCGAGAACCCCACCCATGACGACCACCTCAGCGTTGAGTATCTGAACGTTGAGATAATTATGCGGCACGGGGAAGGCGAACGTCAAGTATGTGAACGTTGAGATAGTGAAGGTGATAGAAAGACTCCCGACGGTCCCGGGAGAGGTGACGGAGACATGACGGACAGCGACATGACGCACAGCGAGGAGCGTGACGCCGTGGACGACATCGTCGACCAGTGGGCTCGCGAACGCCCTGAACTCGACCTGCGCCCGATGGCACTGGTCGGCCGCTACAACCGCTTCCACGCGTACGTCGAATCGGCGCTGCGCGAGTACTTCGCGAAGGCCGGGCTCGACTTCTCCGAGTTCGACGTCCTCGCGACCCTGCGCCGCTCCGGCGCGCCCTACGAGCTCAAACCCGTCGAGCTGCTCAAGTCGGCGATGGTCACGTCCGGCGCGATCACCAACCGCGTCGACAAGCTGTCCGCCAAGGGCCTCGTCGAGCGCCGCCCGTGCGAGACCGACCGCCGCGCCGTGCTCATCCGGCTCACCGACGCCGGCAAGGAGCTCATCGACAACATCGTCGCCGGCCACGTCGAGAACGAGGCCCGGCTCGTCGACGTCCTCACCCGCGACGAACAGGAGCAGCTCAACGGCCTGCTGCGCAAACTGCTCATCGCCCGCGAGCCGGCCGCGCGCTGAAAAGCACCGGGCCGGGCCCGTTTTCGCGAGCCCGGCCCGGTGCGACCACGTCCTGCGCGGCTCAGTCCAGCGCCCACCGCAGCACATGCTGCGGCCCGGCGTCTCCGCCCAGGTACAGCCGCCCGGTGTCGGCGAACCCGCACGCCAGGTAGGCCGCCGTCGCGCCCGTGTTGCGCACGTTCACCGTGAGCGCGAGCGCCCGCGCCCCCGGCAGCGCCTTGCGCGCCGCCTCGGGCAGTGCCCGGATCGCCGCTCCGCCTATGCCGCGTCCCTGCCACGCCACGCCCACGTAGAACGCGCGCAGCAGCACCACCGGCACCGGGCCGCTCGGCGACGCGTGGCCCGCGTCCACCGCCGCCAGTTCGTCGGGGTAGCCCTGGACGTCCAGCACGCCGAACCCGGCAGCATCGCCGTCGCACACGATCGCGAACGGGCTGCGGTACGGGTCCTGGTCGGCCACCGGCAGCGTGTCCCGCGCCCGCCCGGAGAACTCCTCCTGGTCGGCCCGCGGCGCGAGCGCGAGCACCGCGTCGCGGAGCCGCGCCACACGCGGCTCCGCGAGGTGCCCGGTCGCCTGGTCCGGCACCGAGATGTCGACCAGCTCGACGAGCGGGGTCGTCCGGGACTGCGTCACTCGACGGTGACCGACTTCGCCAGGTTGCGCGGCTGGTCCACCTCGTGGCCCTTGGCGGTCGCCAGCTCGCACGCGAACACCTGCAGCGGCACGGTCGCCACCAGCGGCTGCAGCAGCACCGGCGTCACCGGGATGCGGATGAGGTGGTCGGCGTACGGAACGACCGCCTCGTCACCCTCCTCCGCGATCACGATGGTCTTCGCGCCGCGCGCCCGGATCTCCTGGATGTTCGACACGATCTTGTCGTGCAGCACGCTGCGCCCGCGCGGCGACGGCACCACCACGACGACCGGCAGCCCGTCCTCGATCAGCGCGATCGGCCCGTGCTTCAGCTCGCCCGCCGCGAAGCCCTCGGCGTGCATGTACGCCAGCTCCTTGAGCTTGAGCGCACCCTCCAGCGCCACCGGGAATCCGACGTGCCGACCCAGGAACAGCACCGACGTGGCGTCCTTGAGCGACCGCGCCAGCTCGCGCACCGGCTCCATCGTGTCGAGCACCTTGTCGACCTGCTCCGGCATCGCCGCGAGCTGCTCGATCACCTCGGTGATCTCGTCGCCCCACTTGGTGCCGCGGGTCTGCCCCAGGTACAGCGCCACCAGGTAGCACGCCACCAGCTGGGTCAGGAACGCCTTGGTCGACGCCACCGCGACCTCGGGGCCCGCGTGCGTGTAAAGCACGGCGTCGGCCTCGCGCGGCATCGTCGAGCCGTTGGTGTTGCAGATCGCCAGCACCTTGGCGCCCTGCTCGCGCGCGTGGCGCTGCGCCATCAGGGTGTCCATCGTCTCGCCGGACTGCGAGATCGTTATCACCAGCGTCTGCCGGTCCAGGATCGGGTCGCGGTAGCGGAACTCGCTCGCCAGCTCGACCTCGCAGGGCACGCGCGTCCAGTGCTCGATCGCGTACTTGGCGATCATCGCGGCGTGGAACGACGTACCGCACGCGATGATGACGACCTTGTCGACCTCGCGCAGCACCTGGTCCGGGATCCGCACCTCGTCCAGCGTCAGCCGGCCGTCCGCGCCGATCCGGCCCAGCAGCGTGTCGGCGACCGCCTTCGGCTGCTCGGCGATCTCCTTGAGCATGAAGTAGTCGTAGCCGTCCTTCTCGGCGGCCGACGCGTCCCAGTCGACGTGGTACTCGCGGAACGTCCCCGGGCCGCCCGCGAAGTCGGTGATCGTCACACCTTCGCGGCGCAGCTCCACGACCTGGTCCTGGCCCAGCTCGACGGCCTCGCGGGTGTGGGCGATGAACGCCGCGACGTCGGACGCCAGGAAGTTCTCGCCCTCGCCGCGCCCCACCACCAGCGGCGAGTTGCGGCGCGCGCCCACGACGACGTCCGGCGCGTCCGCGTGCACCGCGACGAGCGTGAACGCGCCCTCCAGGCGGCGGCACACGCGGCGCATCGCCTCGGCCAGGTCGCGGCCCGACGGCTCGAACTGCTCGGCCAGCAGGTGGGTGACCACCTCGGTGTCCGTCTCGGACAGCAGCGTGTGGCCGCGCTCGGCCAGCTCCGCGCGCAGCGCGGCGAAGTTCTCGATGATGCCGTTGTGCACCACCGCGACCTTGCCCGCGTTGTCCAGGTGCGGGTGCGCGTTCGCGTCGGTCGGCGCGCCGTGCGTCGCCCACCGGGTGTGGCCCAGGCCGGTCTTGCCGACCGGGAGCGGCGTGTCCTGCAGCGCCTTCTCCAGGTTCTGCAGCTTGCCCGCGCGCTTGTCGCTGACCAGAACGCCGTCGGTGAGCACTGCCACGCCCGCCGAGTCGTAGCCGCGGTACTCCAGGCGCCGCAGTCCCTCTATGACGACGTCGAGCGCCGACTTCTCACCTACGTAACCGACAATCCCGCACACAGATTGTTTCCCTTCCGTGGGATCTGCCCCACGTCGCCGCACTTGGGGCCCAGACTACGGGTTCCCTTCTCACGCCCGCCCACCCGTCGCCCCCCACCGCCCATACTCGAGGTCGCTTCGCTCCCGCCCCCTCTGACCCGGCGGCACCCGCGTGAACCGGGCGGGGACAATATGTGCCGTGCACACAATCGCCACACCCGGCACGGCACGCGACCTGTCTCCGTACGTCGAACTCGACCGCGAGGCGTGGAGCCGACTTCGGGCGAACACACCGCTCCCGCTCACCGCGGACGAGCTCGAACGGCTGCGCGGCCTCGGCGATGTCGTCGACCTCGACGAGGTCAGCGACGTCTACCTGCCGCTCTCCCGCCTCCTCAACCTCTACGTCGGCGCCACGCGCGGCCTCAACTCCGCCCTCACCACGTTCCTCGGGAACGACGAGCGCCGCACCACCCCGTTCGTCATAGGGGTCGCCGGCAGCGTCGCCGTCGGCAAGAGCACCACCGCGCGCATCCTCCGCGAACTCCTCGCCCGCTGGCCGGACCACCCCCACGTGGCCCTGCTCACCACAGACGGCTTCCTCTACCCGAACGCCGAGCTCGAACGGCGCGGCATCATGCACCGCAAGGGCTTCCCCGAGTCGTACGACCAGCGCGCCCTCGTCCGCTTCGTCGCCGACGTCAAAGCCGGCAAGCCCGAGGTCACCGCCCCCGTCTACTCGCACCTGAGCTACGACATCGTCCCCGACGAACGGCTCGTGGTCCGCCAGCCCGACATCCTCATCGTCGAGGGCCTCAACGTCCTCCAGCCCGCCCGGGTCGGCGCCGACGGCCGCCCGCGCCTCGCCGTCTCCGACTTCTTCGACTTCAGCGTGTACGTCGACGCCCGCACCGACGACATCCGCCGCTGGTACCTCGACCGCTTCCTGAAGCTCCGCCAGACCGCCTTCCGCGACCCGGCCTCGTACTTCCGCCGCTACGCCGCCATGACCGAGGAAGAGGCGGTCGCGTACGCCCAGGGCGTCTGGCGCGACATCAACGAGCTCAACCTCCTCCAGAACGTCCTGCCGACCCGCGGCCGCGCGACCCTCGTGCTGCGCAAGGGTGCCGACCACTCGGTGAGCCGGCTGCGCCTGCGCAAGCTCTGACGCCGCCGCGCCGCCACGGCTCCGGAAACGCAAAGGCCCCGTACCGCGTGCACGCGGTACGGGGCCCTCCGCTTCTCGGGCGTCGGCTCAGACCGCCAGCTCGATGCGCACGACCTCGGCCAGCACTCCGGCTTCGTGCACCGCCTGCTCGTGCGTCTGCGCCTCGACCATGACCCGCACCAGCGGCTCGGTCCCGGACGGACGCAGCAGCACCCGGCCGCCGCCGCCCAGCCGCGCCTCGGCCTCGGCCACCGCCGCCGCCAGACCCTCCGACGCCTGCACCCGCGTACGGTCCACACCGGCCACGTTCACCAGCACCTGCGGCAGCCGCGTCATCACACCGGCCAGCTCGTGCAGCGGCCGCCCGGTCTGCGCCACCCGCGACAGCAGCAGCAGCGCCGTCAGCGTGCCGTCGCCGGTCGTCGCGTGGTCGAGCATGACCACGTGCCCGGACTGCTCGCCGCCCAGCGAGAACCCGCTCGCCTGCATGGCCTCCAGCACGTACCGGTCGCCGACCGCGGTCTCCACGATCTTCACGCCGGCCGCCTGCATCGCCAGCTTCAGGCCCAGGTTCGACATGACCGTCGCCACCAGGGTGTCCTCGACCAGCCGGCCCGCGTCACGCATGGCCAGGGCCAGCACCGCGAGGATCTGGTCGCCGTCGACCTCGTTGCCCAGCGCGTCCACCGCCAGGCAGCGGTCCGCGTCGCCGTCGTGCGCGATACCCGCGTCCGCGCCGTGCTCGACGACGGCCGCCTTCAGGTCGTCCAGGTGCGTCGAGCCGCAGCCCTCGTTGATGTTGAGGCCGTCCGGCTCGCAGTGGATCGTGATGACCTCGGCACCGGCCTGGCGCAGCGCGTCCGGCGCGACCCGCGACGACGCGCCGTTTGCGCAGTCGAGCACGATCTTCAGGCCGTCCAGGCGGTGCGGCAGCGCCGACAGCAGGTGGTCGACGTACCGCGCGTGGCCCTCGGGGTGGTCCTGCACCCGGCCCACCGCCACGCCCGTCGGCCGCTCCCACTCGGTACCGAGCAGCGCCTCGATCCGGTCCTCGACCTCGTCGGGCAGCTTGTGCCCGCCGCGCGCGAAGAACTTGATGCCGTTGTCCGGCATCGCGTTGTGGCTCGCGGACAGCATCACGCCCAGGTCGGCGCCCAGCATGCCGGTCAGGTACGCGACCGCCGGCGTCGGCAGGACTCCCGCCCGGTACACGTCGACCCCGGCGCCCGCGAGACCCGCGACCACCGCGGCCTCCAGGAACTCGCCCGACGCCCTGGGGTCGCGCCCGACCACCGCGAACGGCCGGCGGCCGTGTCCCGCGGTACGCCCCTGCGACCCGAGGACCCGGGCCGCGGACACCGCGAGATCCAGGGCCAGCTCGGCCGTCAGCCGGCCGTTGGCCAGACCGCGTACCCCGTCCGTACCGAAGAGTCGTCCCACCTTCGGACCTCCCACGTGGAAAGCATCGAGAACATGGCGAACTTCAACCAGCCACGCGTCAGGGCACGCACCGGCAGGCGGGGCGTGCGTCGCGGACGCGCGAAGCATCAGGAAAAGCATCGGACCCCGGGGCACAGACTGTGCCCCGGGGTCCGATGCAAAATGCAGGCAGCGCGCCGGGATTTAGCGCTTGCTGTACTGCGGAGCCTTACGGGCCTTCTTCAGACCCGGCTTCTTGCGCTCGGTGGCGCGCGCGTCACGGGTCAGGAAGCCGGCCTTCTTCAGCGCCGGGCGGTTCAGCTCGACGTCCGCCTCGTTCAGCGCACGGGCGACGCCCAGGCGCAGCGCACCGGCCTGGCCGGACACGCCGCCGCCGGAGATGCGGGCGATGACGTCGTACTTCTCGTCCAGCTCAAGGATCTTGAACGGCTCGTTGACGAGCTGCTGGTGAACCTTGTTCGGGAAGTAGTTCTCGAGCGTACGCCCGTTGATCTTCCACTTGCCGGTGCCCGGAACGATCCGGACACGGGCGATGGCCTCCTTGCGGCGGCCGGTGGCGGCACCCGGCTGCGGGTCGCTGAAGCGACCGGCCAGGGACTCCGACGTGTAGCTCTCGAGGGCGACCTCTTCGGTCTCCTCGATGGGGGCCTCGGCGATGGTCTCGGCCACGATTCTCCTTATTTGCTCGTCAGGCGATGTGGCCGTGACTACTGCGCGACCTGGGTGATCTCGAACGGCACGGGCTGCTGCGCCGCGTGCGGGTGCTCCGGACCCGCGTACACCTTGAGCTTCGACAGCATCTGCCGGCCCAGGGTGTTCTTGGGGAGCATGCCCTTGACGGCCTTCTCGACGGCCTTCTCCGGGTTCTTGGAGAGCAGGTCGTCGTAGCGGACCGCGCGGAGACCGCCCGGGTGACCCGAGTGGCGGTACGCCATCTTCTGGGTCCGCTTGTTGCCGGACAGGTGCACCTTGTCCGCGTTGATGATGATGACGAAGTCACCGGTGTCGACGTGCGGCGCGTACACCGGCTTGTGCTTGCCCCGGAGCAGGGCAGCGGCCTGGGTGGACAGACGGCCGAGCACGACATCGGTCGCGTCGATGACGTGCCACTGACGCTGGACGTCGCCGGGCTTAGGGCTGTACGTGCGCACGGTCGATAGCCTTCGCTTCTTCGTGAGTGTGTGCTGACGGGATGGCGCTTAGGGCTTGGCCCGGCAACTTCCGCGCGGTGCTGGAATCACACAGTGCGAGGTGCTGCCAGGGGCCCCTCTTGCGGCGCCCGGCGTACCGACTTCACTCAAGCAAGCCAATACGCACAACGAACCGGCAGAATACCGGGTTTTCGGGGTGCCGGTCAAAACGAGCATCGGGGGGCTGTGCTCCCCGAGCCCCCTCCCCTTCTGCCCTATCGTATCCGCCCTGGCGAGCGAAACCGACCACGCCAGTATGCTGCGCGCGAAGAGTGGGGGCGCAGACCTTGGGGAGGCTGCCGTGAGTGGTGACAACAACGGGTACGGCGGCGCGTACGGACAGCCCGGCGGCCCCGGGCAACACGGCGCTCCGGGCGGCCCCGACGAGCCCACGCAGTCGCCGTGGACCGTGCGGCCGGGCCAGCCCAACTACTCGGGCTCGGGCCAAGACCCTTACGCGGCAACGCAGTCCGCGCCGTACGGCGGCCAACAGCAGCCGCAGGGCGGCCAGTACCAGCAGGCCCAGTACCCGCAGCAAGGCCAGTACGCGCAGCAGCAACAGCAGCCGTACGCCCCGTTCGCGCAGCCCACGCAGAGTTACCCCGGGCCCGCGTCCGCGCCGGACAACGGCGAACCGGACTGGAGCGCGCTCGCCGACCGGGAGGGCCGCCGCGGCCGCCGCCGCAAGACGGTCGTGTGGACGACGTCGATCGTCGTCGGCCTCGGCCTCGTGGGCGGCCTGGTCGCCGCGTCCATCGCCATGTCCGGCGACGACAAGAAGCCGGCCGCCAAGCAGTCCGCGGCGCCCTCGCCGTCCGCCGCGCTCCCGTCGGCCCCCAAGCCCACGTTCAAGCCGGCCCCGAGCGTCCCGCCGGCACCGGGCTCCGCGAAGGTGCTCGCCGACCCTGCCCTGGACACCGACCCGTTCACGCCCGAGGCGCTGTTCGGCGCGACGCAGTTCACGACGGACGGCCGCAGCTACTCCGTCGTCGGCACCAAGCTCGACAACAGCTGCCCCGACGCCGCCAACACCGACCTGGGCAAGGTCCTGCGCGCGCACAGCTGCGTCCAGGTGCTCCGCGCCACAGTGACCGGCCCCAACGGCACCGCGGCGACCGTCGCCCTCGGCTCCTTCGGCGCCGTCGACGACGCCAAGGGCGCCGCCAAGGACGGCGACAACAACACCGCGGCGGTGAGCGGCCTGCCCGGCGGCGCCGTCAAGGTGCTGTGTCCGGAACCGACCCCCGGCAAGCCCGGCGTGCTGTGCCTGCGCACCACGAACTCCTATGGCCGGTACGGGATCTTCGTGGTCGCCGGCTACCCGGGCACGGAGAACAAGCTCACCCCGCCCGACCCCAAGGTCGACCAGATCGCCCAGGACATCGACGCGTACGTGCGCGGCCTGCTCACCGCGCGCGGCGAGAAGACCTCGCAGGCCATCTACGACAAGGCCAAGGCGGACGCCGAGAAGCAGCTGCAGGGCACGCCCTGACCGGCACCCGCTAGACGCCTACCGGCCAGCCGTACACCCGCGCGGCCCGGCTCACACCACGTCGAGCCGGTGCCGCTTGGCCTTGGCCGCCCGCTCGGCGAGCCGCTCGTCCGACGGATAGGCGACCTCTTCGAGCACCAGCCCGTGCGCCGGCGCCACGTGCACAGACGAGTCGCGCACCCCGCGCGCCAGTATCTCCGCAGGCCAGCGCACCTCACGGCGCCCCGAACCGACCGCCAGCATCGCGCCGACCAGCGAGCGCACCATGTTGTGGCAGAACGCGTCCGCCCGCACCGACGCCACCAGCAGCGGCAGGTAGCCGGGGCCCGCGTCCGCCTCACCGGGCGTCTCACGCACCCAGTGGAACTCCTTCAGGCAGCGCACCGTGCTCGCGCCCTCGCGCCGCTTGCAGTACGCCGCGAAGTCGTGGTCGCCGAGCAGCAGGCCGGCCGCCTCGTTCATGCGCGCCACGTCCAGCGGCTGGTCGTACCAGACCACGTGCGCGCGCCGCAGCGGGTCGACACCGCCGGGAGCGTCGCTGACGCGGTACGCGTAACGCCGCCACTCGGCCGCGAAGCGCGCGTCGAAGCCCTCCGGGGCCACCGACACCGCGCGGACCCGCACATCGCGCGGCAGCGTCCCCGACAGCCGCCGCACCAGCTGGTGGCCGTCCATCGTCCACGTGTCCGCGGGGATGTCCACATGCGCCACCTGGCCGCGCGCGTGCACGCCCGCGTCCGTCCGCCCCGCCACCGTCAGCTGCGCCGGCTCGGGCAGCCTCAGGACCGTCGTGAGCGCCTGTTCCAGGACGCCCTGCACGGTCCGCAGCCCCGGCTGGCGCGCCCAGCCCGAGAACTCGGCCCCGTCGTAGGCCAGATCGAGGCGCAGCCGCACCGGATCCGTGGTCACGTTCGTCGTCATCCCCATCACATCGCCGCCCACCGCACCCCCGACAACGCCACGGGCCCGCCCCCGCCCCGAAGGGTGGGAACGGGCCCGCATGCTGTCAGAGAGACGCTCAGGCGTCCTTCTCCGTCTCGGCGGCCTCGGGGGCCTCCTCAGCGGCCTCGGCGGCGGGGGCCTCGGTCTCCTCGACCTTGGTCTCCTCGGCCTTCTTGGCCTCCTGCTCCTTGACGGAGCGCTTGGTCGCGGCCTCGGCCTCGCCCACCGCGGTCTGCGCCACGGTCAGCGCCTCGACCAGCTCGATGACGGCCATCGGCGCGTTGTCGCCCTTGCGGTTCCCGATCTTGGTGATGCGGGTGTAGCCGCCGGGACGGTTCGCGTAACGCGGGCCGATCTCCTCGAACAGCGTGTGCACGACGCTCTTGTCGCGGACGACCGTGAGCACCTGACGACGCGCGTGCAGGTCGCCGCGCTTCGCCTTCGTGATCAGCTTCTCCGCGACCGGACGCAGGCGGCGCGCCTTCGCCTCGGTCGTGGTGATGCGGCCGTGCTCGAACAGCGCGGTCGCCAGGCCCGAGAGGAGCAGACGCTCGTGGGCCGGACCGCCGCCGAGACGGGCTCCCTTTGCGGGACGGGGCATTGCTTTCTCCTTGGTATCCCTGCACCGGCCGTATCAGGTACCGGTGTCAGTCCGCCCGGGCCGGACGGCCCGGGCGCGAGCCCCCGGCGGGTGCGCAGGGGGCGGTCCGCACCGGCGGGCCCGAGGGCCCGCCGACACGACGTTCTTGTGAGTCCCTAAGCGGGGGCTCAGTACTGCTCGGTCTCCGCGAAACCGTGGTCGTCCTCGTCGCCGAAGCTGTCGGCCGCGGCGGTCGGGTCGAATCCGGGCGGGCTGTCCTTGAGCGCCAGGCCCATGCCGGCCAGCTTCGCCTTGACCTCGTCGATGGACTTCGCACCGAAGTTGCGGATGTCCAGCAGGTCCGCCTCGCTGCGCGCCACGAGCTCACCCACGGTGTGGATGCCCTCGCGCTTGAGGCAGTTGTACGAGCGGACGGTGAGCTCGAGCTCCTCGATCGGCAGCGCCAGGTCGGCCGCCAGGGCGGCGTCCGTCGGCGACGGGCCCATGTCGATGCCCTCGGCGTCGACGTTGAGCTCGCGGGCCAGGCCGAACAGCTCGACCAGGGTCTTGCCGGCCGACGCCATCGCGTCACGCGGACGCATCGACGGCTTGGTCTCGACGTCCACGATCAGCTTGTCGAAGTCCGTGCGCTGCTCGACACGGGTCGCCTCGACCTTGTACGTGACCTTCATGACGGGCGAGTAGATCGAGTCGACCGGGATCCGGCCGATCTCCTGCCCCGCCTGCTTGTTCTGCACCGCGGAGACGTAGCCGCGACCGCGCTCGACGGTCAGCTCCATCTCCAGCTTGCCCTTGGCGTTCAGCGTCGCGAGGACCAGGTCGGGGTTGTGCACCTCGACACCGGCGGGCGGCGCGATGTCGCCGGCGGTGACCACACCCGGGCCCTGCTTGCGCAGGTACATCACGACCGGCTCGTCGTGCTCCGAGGAGACGACCAGCTGCTTGATGTTGAGGATGAGGTCGGTGACGTCCTCCTTGACGCCCGGCACGGTGGTGAACTCGTGCAGGACGCCGTCGATGCGGATGCTGGTGACAGCGGCACCCGGGATCGACGAGAGAAGCGTGCGACGGAGCGAGTTGCCGAGGGTGTAGCCGAAGCCGGGCTCCAGCGGCTCGATGACGAACCGGGACCGGAACTCGTCGACGACGTCCTCGGTCAGCGTGGGACGCTGCGCGATAAGCATGGTTTTCCTCCATGTCTTCGGTGCCCGCTATATGACACCGACGGCTATGGCAAGGGTACGGGCGGAACGGTCGAAACCGTTCCGCCCGAGCCCTTTTTCCCGGCTTGCGCCGGGATGTCGGCCTACTACTTGGAGTAGAGCTCGACGATGAGCTGCTCCTGGACCTGCGTGTCGATGACCTGACGCGCGGGCAGGGAGTGCACGAGGATGCGCATCTTGCTCGGGATGACCTCAAGCCACGCCGGAACAGGACGCTCGCCGGCCTCGGCACGGGCGACCACGAACGGGGTCAGCTCGAGCGAGTCCTTGCGGACCTCGACGATGTCGTTCTCGCTGACGCGAGCCGACGGGATGTCCGTCTTGGTGCCGTTGACCAGGATGTGGCCGTGGCGGACCAGCTGACGGGCGTGGTCACGCGACTTGGCGAAGCCCGCGCGGTAGACCACGTTGTCCAGACGGGACTCGAGGATGCGAAGCAGGTTCTCGCCGGTCTTGCCCTGCTTGCGGTTCGCCTCCTCGTAGTAGCCGCGGAACTGCTTCTCGAGGACGCCGTAGATGCGCGCGCACTTCTGCTTCTCGCGCATCTGCAGCAGGTACTCGCTGTCCTTGGTGCGGCCGCGGCCGTGCTCACCCGGCGGGTACGGACGGATCTCGATCGGGCACTTCGGGCCCTCACACTTGCTGCCCTTGAGGAACAGCTTCATCTTCTCGCGACGGCAGCGCTTGCAGTCAGCGCCGGTGTAACGCGCCATGGTTCTAGTACTCCTACTCAGCTACAGGTCAGACGCGGCGGCGCTTGGGCGGGCGGCAGCCGTTGTGCGGCACGGGGGTGACGTCCTGGATGGAACCCACCTCGAGGCCGGTGGCCTGGAGCGAGCGGATGGCGGTCTCACGACCGGAACCCGGGCCCTTGACGAAGACATCGACCTTGCGCATGCCGTGCTCCTGGGCACGACGGGCGGCCGACTCGGCGGCCATCTGCGCGGCGAACGGGGTCGACTTGCGCGAGCCCTTGAAGCCCACGTGGCCCGCGGAGGCCCACGAGATCACGTTGCCGTTGGGGTCCGTGATCGACACGATCGTGTTGTTGAACGTGCTCTTGATGTGGGCGTGCCCGTGAGCGACGTTCTTCTTTTCCTTGCGGCGCACCTTCTTGGCGCCGGTGCGGCTCTTGGGAGGCATCTGCTGGAAACTCCTGAGGTCGTCGGTCCGCTGACGTAATGCGGGCCGTCATGATCCGGCCTAAGCGGACTACTTCTTGCCCGGCTTCTTCTTGCCGGCGATGGCGCGACGCGGGCCCTTGCGGGTACGCGCGTTGGTGTGGGTGCGCTGACCGCGGACCGGGAGGCCGCGGCGGTGACGCAGGCCCTCGTAGCAGCCGATCTCGACCTTGCGGCGGATGTCGGCCTGGACCTCACGGCGGAGGTCACCCTCGACGCGGTAGTTCGCGTCGATCCAGTCGCGCAGCTTGACGAGGTCGTCCTCGGTCAGGTCGCGCACGCGCGTGTCCGGGTTGACGCCGGTGTTGCTCAGGGTCTCCAGCGCGCGGGTGCGACCGACGCCGAAGATGTAGGTGAGTGCGACCTCGACCCGCTTTTCGCGGGGCAGGTCTACGCCGACGAGGCGTGCCATGTACAGGCTCCTGTAGTTGTCGGAGGTCTTGCGCAACACCGGTCCGGAAGGCCGATAGCAACGGTCCTTCGGTCCCCGGCCTCCTGCCGGGGGTGGCGTCCCGCGCCTGGTAACTGCGGGGGTCGGGTGCTGCGTCTCTTACGTGGTGCGTCGCGCGACGATCTCGTGCCGCGTGCGCGGTGCTCTGCTCGGGGACCCGGAGGTCAGCCCTGGCGCTGCTTGTGACGCAGGTTCTCGCAGATCACCATGACCCGGCCGTGACGGCGGATCACCTTGCACTTGTCACAGATCTTCTTGACGCTCGGCTTGACCTTCATGGATTCTCCGGTACGTGCTGACGAGGGCGCCGTCAGGCACCCTCATCGCCGAGGCGGTTGTCGGGCTCGCTCCCGCACCCAGCAGGGCGCGTCGGCTCGCCTACTTGTAGCGGTAGACGATGCGGCCACGGGTCAGGTCGTACGGGCTCAGCTCGACGACAACCCGGTCGTCCGGGAGGATCCGGATGTAGTGCATCCGCATCTTCCCGCTGATGTGCGCGAGGACCTTGTGCCCGTTCTGCAGTTCTACGCGAAACATTGCGTTGGGCAGAGACTCGATGACGGTGCCCTCGATCTCAATGGCCCCTTGCTTCTTGGGCATGTCCTCCGCGCTTCATCTACTCGGGATCATCTACCGTCGGCTCTGACTGCTCCGCGGACACCCTCGGACCACCCACTCGGTGAGCGTCTGCCTGAGGCGTGCCAAAAAGCGGCTACAGATAAGCCGACGAGTCAGTCTAAGGCACGCACCCGTGTGATGGGAAACCGGGCCCGGGACCCTAGACCAAAAGCAGCGTGACGCACAACGCGACGAGCAGGAGCAGCATTCCCGCGCAGCCGCCTCGCCTGGCCGGGGCCGCGCCGCCGTCGGAGGACGTGCCGTCCACGGGGAGCCCGCCTCCCGCGGGCCGCGGCTGCTCGCTGTCGTGCGATGTGTCGCGCCGCGTCGGCAGGCCGTGCAGCACCGCGTCCAGCTCCCCGGCGGTCGTCGCCGCCCGGACCCGGCGCAACCGCGCCTGGTAGTCCGTCAACGACAGCCGGCCGGCCGCCATGTGCTCGCGCAGGACCGCCGTCACCCGCTCGCGGTCCGCGTCCCCCACCGCCCCGTCAGCACCCATGGCACCGAAGGCTACTTCGGCAGGCTGGTCAGGACGACCGGGCCGTCCTCCGTCACCGCGATGGAGTGCTCCCAGTGCGACGCGTAACCGCCCGCGCTGGTCTTGACCGTCCACTCGTCCGGCATGGTGAACGTCGCCGGCTTGCCCAGCGTCACCATCGGCTCGATCGCCAGGCACACGCCCGGCAGCAGCTCGGGACCCTGGCCCGGACGGCCGTAGTTGAGGATGTGCGGGTCCTGGTGCATCTCGGTGCCGATGCCGTGGCCGCCGTAGTCCTCGACGATGCCGTACTGGCCGCCGCCGAGCGGCGTGTTCGCGCGGATCGCCTTCTCCACCGCGTGGCTGATGTCGGTGAGCCGGCCGCCGGGCTTCGCCGCGGCGATGCCCGCCCACATCGACTCCTCGCACACCCGGCTGAGCTCCGCCAGCTCGTCCTCGACCGTGCCGACCGCGACGGTGATCGCCGAGTCGCCGTGCCAGCCGTCGAGGATCGCGCCGCAGTCGATCGAGATGAGGTCGCCCTCGCGCAGCGGCGCGTCGTCCGGGATGCCGTGCACCACCACGTCGTTCACGGACGCGCAGATCGACGCCGGGAAGCCGTGGTAGCCCTTGAACGACGGGATCGCCCCGGCCCCGCGGATCGAGGCCTCGGCGAGCGCGTCCAGCTCACGCGTCGTGATGCCCGGCACCGCGGCCGCCCGCAGCTTCTGCAGCGTCTCCGCCACCACCGCGCCCGCCAGCCGCATCTTCTCGATCTGCTGCGGGGTCTTCCGCTCGATCTTGGAACGCCGCCTCTTGATCACTGGGCCGCTGTCCTTCCGCGCCGCCTAGGGCGCTCTCGTGCCGCCGGCGATGCCGCCGGGCCGGAATGTGCCGAGGTCCTCTACCCGCTCCGAAACGCGAACATGGGCGACCCGGATTCCCGGATCGCCCACGCCCCGCGGCCGCGGACGGCCGCTCGGTCCCGCGTGTGCTCAGTCCTGCTTGTACGGCTTGAGCGCGGTCATCGCGCGCTCGGTCACGTCACTCACCCGACCGGTGGCTTCGATGACCACGAGGATCCCCTGCTCGGAGTAGTAGCCGATCAACGGCTCGGTCTGCTCCTTGTAGACGTCCAGACGGTGCTTCACCGTCTCCTCGCGGTCGTCGTCGCGCTGGTAGAGCTCGCTGCCGCACTCGTCGCAGATACCGTCGACGGCCGGCGGGTCGAACACGATGTGGCACACGTGCCCGTGCGCACGGCACTGCCGGCGCCCGGACAGCCGCTGGATGATCTCCTTGGACGGCACCTCGAGCTCGAGGACCGCGTCAAGCTGCGTACCGTGCTCGGCCAGTATCTCGTCGAGCACCTTCGCCTGCGCCGTGTTGCGCGGGAAGCCGTCCAGCAGGAAGCCGTCCGCGGTGTCCGGCTGACCGAGCCGGTCCCGGACCATGCCTATGGTCACTTCGTCGGGGACGAGGTTGCCCGCGTCCATGTACTTCTTGGCTTCGAGGCCGAGGGGAGTGCCCTGGCCGACGTTGCTCCGGAAGAGGTCGCCCGTCGAGATCGCGGGGATCGACAGGTTGGCGGCGATGAACTGGGCCTGGGTTCCCTTGCCCGCGCCCGGGGGGCCCACAAGAACGATACGCATTTAGCGGAGGAAGCCTTCGTAGTTGCGCTGCTGGAGCTGGCTCTCGATCTGCTTCACAGTTTCCAGACCCACTCCCACAATGATCAGGATGCTCGTACCACCGAACGGGAAGCTGTTGGTGGAGTCGAAGAGCACGAGCGCGATCATGGGTACGAGCGCGATCATGCCCAGGTAGAGCGATCCGGGCCACGTGATCCGGGTAAGGATGTAGTTCAGGTACTCCGCAGTCGGTCTGCCGGCGCGGATGCCCGGGATGAACCCACCATACTTCTTCATGTTGTCCGCAACTTCCTCGGGGTTGAACGTGATCGCCACGTAGAAGAAGGCGAAGAACACGATCAGCAGGAAGTACGTGACCATGTAAATCGGGTGGTCACCCTTGACGAAGTTGTTCCTGATCCACAGCGCCCACCCCGACTTGCTGCCGCTGAACTGAGCGATCAGGGCCGGGATGTAGAGCAGCGAAGAGGCGAAGATCACGGGGATGATGCCCGCCTGGTTGACCTTCAGCGGGATGTAGGTCGAGGTTCCGCCGTACGCGCGCCGCCCGATCATCCGCTTGGCGTACTGAACCGGGATGCGGCGCTGCGCCTGCTCGACGAACACCACCAGGCCGACCATGAGCAGACCCACCGCGATGACGGTGAAGAACGCCACCCAGCCGCCGCCGAGGGTGCCGGTCTGCTTGATGTTCCAGAGGGCGGAGGGGAAGCCGGCCGCGACCGACACGAACATCAGGACGGACATGCCGTTGCCGATGCCGCGGTCGGTGACCAGCTCGCCGAGCCACATGATCGTCGAGGTGCCGGCCGTCATCACGCACACCATCACGACGATGCGGAACAGGCTCTGGTCCGGGACGATCTGGGACGGTACGCACTCACCGCCGCCGGCGCTGCTAAACAGCGCGCCGCTGCGGGCGGTCGCGACCAGCGCGGTCGACTGGAGGATCGCCAGGGCGATCGTCAGGTACCGGGTGTACTGGGTGATCTTGGCCGTGCCGGCCTGGCCCTCCTTCTTGAGGGCCTCGAGCCGCGGGATCACCACGGTGAGCAGCTGGAGGATGATGCTCGCCGTGATGTACGGCATGATCCCCAGCGCGAAGATCGTGAGTTGCAGCAGCGCGCCGCCGCTGAACATGTTCACCAGGCCGAAGAGGCCGCCCTGGTCCGCCGCGTCGACGCACTTGCGGACCATCTGGAAGGAGACGCCTGGGACCGGGATGTGCGACCCGATCCGGAACAGGACGATGATCCCCAACGTGAAGAGGAGCTTCTTCCGCAGGTCGGGCGTGCGGAACGCCCGGGCGAACGCGGTGAGCACACTGCCTCCTGCGCCTCACCCGTCTGGGGCGAGTCGTTTGATGATCGGTCCCGTGGTGTACGGGCGGGTTCCCTATGGAACCTCACGGACAATAACAGCGTCAGGCCGCGGAAGTGTCGCACGGACTGTGGGATTTGCGCGCCCACGGCCGGAGACGACGCAGGGGCGCCACCACCTTACCGGCGTGGCGCCCCTGCAAAGAAGCCGTTGGCTCTCAGACCTCGTCGGTCGAGCCGCCGGCCGCCGCGATCTTCTCCTTCGCGGAGCCGGAGAAGGCGTTGGCCTTCACGCGGACCGCGACGGTGATCTCGCCCGTACCGAGCACCTTGACCAGCTGGCCCTTGCGGACCGCGCCCTTGGCCACGAGGTCGTCGACGGTCACGTCGCCACCCTCGGGGAACAGGGCACTGATCTTGTCCAGGTTCACGACCTGGTACTCGGTGCGGAACGGGTTCTTGAAGCCCTTGAGCTTCGGCAGCCGCATGTGGAGGGGCATCTGCCCACCCTCGAAGCGGGCCGGAACCTGGTAGCGGGCCTTGGTGCCCTTGGTGCCGCGACCGGCGGTCTTGCCCTTGGAGCCCTCACCACGACCCACGCGGGTCTTGGCGGTCTTGGCGCCGGGGGCGGGCCGCAGGTGGTGCACCTTCAGCGGGTTCTCAGCACCCATGTCAGTCCACCTCCTCAACGGTGACGAGGTGCGACACCGTGAAAATCATGCCGCGGATCTCCGGGCGGTCCTCCTTGACGACCACGTCGTGGACGCGCTTGAGGCCGAGCGAACGGAGAGTGTCGCGCTGGTTCTGCTTGCTCCCGATCTTCGACCGGGTCTGCGTGACCTTGAGACGCGCCATCACGCACCCACTCCCGCGCGGGCACGCAGCAGGGCGGCCGGGGCCACGTCCTCCAGCGGAAGCCCGCGGCGAGCCGCGATCTCCTCGGGACGCTGGAGACCCTTGAGGGCCGCCACCGTCGCGTGAACGATGTTGATCGCGTTGTCCGAGCCGAGCGACTTGCTCAGCACGTCGTGGATGCCGGCGCACTCGAGCACGGCGCGCACGGGGCCACCGGCGATGACACCGGTACCCGGCGAAGCCGGCTTGAGCAGCACGACACCGGCCGCAGCCTCACCCTGGATCGGGTGCGGGATGGTGCCCTGGATACGGGGGACCTTGAAGAAGTGCTTCTTGGCCTCCTCCACACCCTTGGCGATGGCGGCCGGCACCTCCTTGGCCTTGCCGTAACCGACACCCACGGTGCCGTCACCGTCGCCCACCACGACGAGCGCGGTGAAGCTGAAGCGGCGGCCACCCTTGACTACCTTGGCCACACGGTTGATCGCGACGACGCGCTCGACGTAGGCGGTCTTCTCGACGGCGGCGCCGCCATCGCGCCGATCCCGCCGGTCCCGACGCTCGCCGCCGCCGGCGCCGCCACCGCGGCGCTGGGGTCCAGCCATCAGAAAATCCTCATCTGTCGTACGAAGCCTGTCCGGACCAGCGGGCTCAGAAAGCCAGCCCGTTCTCGCGCGCGGCATCGGCGAGCGCGGCGATACGGCCGTGGTACTTGTTGCCACCACGGTCGAACACCACGGTCTCGACGCCCGCAGCCTTGGCCCGCTCAGCGACGAGCTCGCCGACCTTGCGCGCCTGTGCGGTCTTGTCGCCCTCGCCGCCACGGATGGACGTGTCCATCGTCGAGGCGGACGCCAGGGTGACACCGGCCAGGTCGTCGATGACCTGCGCCACGATGTGACGCGTGGAGCGGGTCACGACCAGACGAGGCCGCTGGGGGGTACCGGAAACACGCTTCCGGACCCGGATGTGCCGACGCTTCCGGGAGGTGGCCTTCTTGGCCACGCCCTTGCCGGCCTTCACACCGACGGCCATGCCTACTTACCAGCCTTTCCGACCTTGCGGCGGATGACCTCACCCGCGTACTTCACGCCCTTGGCCTTGTACGGGTCGGGCTTGCGAAGCTTGCGGATGTTCGCGGCGACCTCGCCGACCTTCTGCTTGTCGATGCCCTCGACCGAGAACTTGGTCGGGCTCTCGACGACGAAGGAGATGCCCTCGGGGGCGTCCACGACGATCGGGTGGCTGTAGCCGAGCGCGAACTCCAGCGAGGAGCCCTTCGCCGCGACACGGTAGCCGACACCGCTGATCTCGAGCTTCTTCACGTATCCCTGGGTCACACCGGTGATCATGTTCGCCACCAGGGTCCGGGACAGCCCGTGCAGGGCCTTCGAGAGGCGCTCGTCGTTGGGACGGGACACCGCGAGGGTGCCGTCCTCGAGAGCGATCTCGATCGGAGCGGCGAGATTGTGCGACAGGGTGCCCTTGGGGCCCTTCACGACGACCTCGCGGCCATTGATGGTGACGTCCACACCGGTGGGAACCGGGATGGGCAGCCGTCCAATACGCGACATTGCCTATCCTCCTTTCCCGGTTACCAGACGAAGGCGAGGACTTCCCCGCCCACGCCCTTCTTGGCGGCCTGACGGTCGGTCAGGAGACCCTGCGACGTCGAGATGATCGCGACGCCGAGCCCTCCCAGCACCTTCGGCAGGTTCGTGGACTTCGCGTACACCCGCAGACCGGGCTTCGAAACGCGGCGGATGCCGGCGACCGAGCGCTCGCGGTTCGGGCCGTACTTCAGGTCGATGACGAGGCTCTTGCCGACCTCGGCGTCCTCGACGCGCCAGCCCTGGATGTAACCCTCCTGCTGGAGGATCTCCGCGATGTGCGACTTGATCTTGCTGTACGGCATCACGACGTCGTCGTGGTATGCCGAGTTGGCATTCCGCAGACGCGTGAGCATGTCTGCGATGGGGTCGGTCATGGTCATGACGGCCTCAGGGCCTTTCTCGCCGCGGTTTCCCGAAATGCGATCTCTCCCGGGGCCGCCCCTCCGGAACGGAGGGGCGGCTCACAGGACGACTGCGGTACGGGACCTACAGCGTTTGATACGGCCACCCCGCTGGGAGCGGGATGGTGTGCCGGTCTCGCGACCTCCCGGTGAGGGGAGGTGCTTACCAGCTGCTCTTGGTGACGCCGGGCAGCTCGCCGGCGTGCGCCATCACGCGAAGGCACACACGGCACAGACCGAACTTGCGGTACACCGAGTGCGGGCGACCGCACCGCTGGCAGCGCGTGTAACCGCGCACCGCGAACTTCGGCTTGCGAGCGGCCTTGGCAATCAGGGCCTTCTTCGCCACGTCAGTTCTCCTTGAACGGGAATCCGAGGAGACGCAGCAGCGCGCGGCCCTCGTCGTTGTTCGTGGCCGTGGTCACCACAGTGATGTCCATGCCGCGAACCCGGTCGATCTTGTCCTGGTCGATCTCGTGGAACATCGACTGCTCGGTGAGACCGAAGGTGTAGTTGCCGTTGCCGTCGAACTGCTTCGGCGAGAGCCCGCGGAAGTCGCGGATACGCGGAAGCGCGATCGACACCAGGCGGTCCAGGAACTCCCACATGCGGTCGCCGCGCAGCGTGACGTGCGCGCCGATCGGCTGACCCTCACGCAGCTTGAACTGCGCGATGGACTTGCGGGCCTTCGTGACCTGCGGCTTCTGGCCGGTGATGGCCATCAGGTCCTTGATCGCACCGTCGATGAGCTTGGAGTCGCGGGCGGCGTCGCCCACACCCATGTTCACGACGACCTTGACGACGCCGGGGATCTGCATGACGTTCTCGTACGAGAACTCCTCACGCATCTTGCCCGCGATCTCGTCCCGGTAGCGCTGCTTCAGACGCGGAAGCGCCTTTGCCTCAGTGGTGACAGTCATCAGATGTCCTCACCGGTCCGCTTGGCGATCCGGATCTTGTTGCCCTCGTCGTCGAATCGGTAGCCGACGCGCGTGGGGACCTTCTTGCCGTCCTTCTCCACGACCAGCTGAACGTTGCTGACGTGAATCGGGGCTTCCTGCGTGATGATGCCGCCGGTCTTGGCACCCTTGGCGGACTGGCCGACCTTGGTGTGCTTCTTGATCCGGTTGACACCCTCGACGAGGACTCGCTCGAGCTGCGGGTAGGCCGCGATGACCTTGCCCTGCTTGCCGCGGTCCTTACCGGTGATGACCTGAACCAGGTCACCCTTCTTGATCTTCATGCTCTTCGCCATGGTGTTACAGCACCTCCGGCGCGAGCGAGATGATCTTCATGAACTTCTTCTCGCGCAGCTCACGGCCGACCGGGCCGAAAATGCGGGTGCCACGGGGCTCACCGTCGTTCTTGAGGATGACGGCGGCGTTCTCGTCGAAACGGATGTAGGAACCGTCGACGCGGCGACGCTCCTTAACAGTCCGCACGACGACAGCCTTGACCACGTCGCCCTTCTTCACGTTGCCACCAGGGATCGCGTCCTTGACGGTGGCCACAATGACGTCCCCGATGCCCGCGTAGCGCCGGCCGGACCCGCCGAGCACACGGATGCAAAGGATCTCCTTGGCACCCGTGTTGTCGGCGACTCGCAGTCGCGACTCCTGCTGGATCACGTCTAACTCCTGATCATCACGTCGCGGTGCAGGCCCACCTCAGTGGGCCTGCCCGGCGCTCGCTACTTGGCCTTTTCGAGGATCTCGACGATGCGCCACCGCTTGCTGGCGGACAGCGGCCGGGTCTCCATGAGGAGGACGCGGTCGCCGACGCCGCAGGCGTTCTGCTCGTCGTGAGCCTTCAGCTTGCTCGTGCGGCGGATGACCTTGCCGTAGAGCGGGTGCTTCACGCGGTCCTCGACAGCGACGACGACGGTCTTGTCCATCTTGTCGCTGACGACGAGGCCCTCACGGGTCTTGCGGAATCCCCGGGTCGTCTCAGTCATCTCAGTCTTCTCGCTCACGCCGCGCCTCCGGTCTCCTCCACGCTGACGATCCCGAGCTCGCGCTCGCGCATCAGCGTGTAGATGCGGGCGATGTCCTTGCGGACCGCCTTGAGCCGCCCGTGGTTCTCGAGCTGCCCGGTCGCCGCCTGGAAACGGAGGTTGAACAGCTCCTCCTTGGCCTCACGCAGCTTGGCGACGAGCTCCTCGTCCGCCAGGTCGCGCAGCTCGGACGCCTTGGTCCCGGCCGCCATCACGCCTCACCTGCCTCGCGCCGGACAATCCGGCACTTCATCGGCAGCTTGTGCGTGGCGCGCAGAAGCGCCTCGCGAGCCACCTTCTCGTTCGGGTACGACAGTTCGAACATCACCCGACCGGGCTTGACGTTCGCGACCCACCACTCGGGCGAGCCCTTACCGGAACCCATGCGGGTCTCGGCCGGCTTCTTGGTCAGCGGACGGTCCGGGTAAATGTTGATCCACACCTTGCCGCCACGGCGGATGTGCCGCGTGATGGCGATACGGGCGGACTCGATCTGCCGGTTGGTCACGTACGCCTGGCCCAGGGCCTGGATGCCGTACTCGCCGAACGCGAGCTCGGTACCGCCCTTGGCGCGACCACCACGCTTGGGGTGGTGCTGCTTGCGGTGCTTGACCCTACGGGGGATCAGCATCGGGGTCAGGCCTCCGTTCCGGATTCAGCGGGCGCGGGAGCCGGCGAGTCAGCGGACTCGGCGGCAGGCGCCTCGTTCTGCGGGCGACCGCCGCGGGCACCGCCGCGACCGCCGCGCTCGCCACCACGGCCACCGCCACGGGGGCGGTCGCCGCCGGGGCCACGCGACGGGCGGTTGCCCGCACGCGCCGCGGCGTTCTCGGCACGGACCTCGGCGATGTTCTTCACGTCGCCCTTGTAGATCCACACCTTGACGCCGATGCGGCCGAACGTCGTGCGGGCCTCGAAGAAGCCGTACTCGACGTTGGCGCGGAGCGTGTGCAGCGGCACACGACCCTCGCGGTAGAACTCGGAGCGCGACATCTCCGCGCCGCCGAGACGGCCACCGCACTGGATCTTGATGCCCTTGGCACCCGACTTCATCGCGGTCTGCATCGCCTTGCGCATCGCGCGGCGGAAGGAGACACGCGACGACAGCTGCTCGGCCACGCCCTGCGCGACGAGCTGCGCGTCGACCTCGGGGTTCTTGACCTCGAGGATGTTCAGCTGGACCTGCTTGCCGGTCAGCTTCTCGAGGTTGCCGCGGATCTTGTCGGCCTCCGCGCCGCGGCGGCCGATGACGATGCCCGGCCGGGCGGTGTGGATGTCGACGCGGACGCGGTCACGGGTGCGCTCGATCTCCACCTTGGAGATGCCGGCCCGCTCCATGCCCGTCGTCATCATCCGGCGGATGGCGACGTCTTCCTTGACGTAGTCCTTGTACAGCTTGTCGGCGTACCAGCGCGACTTGAAGTCCGTGGTGATACCGAGGCGGAACCCGTGCGGGTTAACCTTCTGGCCCACTAGCGGGTCCTCTCCTTCTCGGCGACAACCACGGTGATGTGGCTGGTGCGCTTGCGGATGCGGTACGCGCGGCCCTGGGCACGCGGCCGGAACCGCTTGAGGGTCGGCCCCTCGTCCACGTAGGCCTCGGACACGTACAGGTTGTTCGTGTCGAGGTTGTGGTTGTGCCCGGCGTTGGCGATGGCGCTGTCCAGCACCTTGCCGACCGGCTCGCTCGCGGCCTGCTGCGCGAAGCGCAGGATCGCCTGCGCCTCGGCGGCGTCGACGCCACGGATCAGGTCGACAACCCGGCGAGCCTTCATGGGCGTGACGCGGATGTACCGCGCCTGGGCCCTGGCTTCCATTGAAGTCCCCTTGTTCATCTCAGTTCGGTTTCCTTGTAGCTCGCCGGTCAGCGACGACGCGACTTGCGGTCGTCCTTCTCGTGGCCACGGAAGGTCCGGGTCGGGGCGAACTCGCCGAGCTTGTGGCCGACCATCGCCTCGGTGACGAACACCGGGACGTGCTTACGGCCGTCGTGCACCGCGATGGTGTGTCCCAGCATCGCCGGAACGATCATCGAACGGCGGGACCAGGTCTTGATGACGTTCTTGGTTCCCTTTTCGTTCTGCACGTCCACCTTCTTGATGAGGTGGCCGTCGACGAAGGGTCCCTTCTTCAGACTGCGCGGCATCAGACCTGCTCCTAGCGCTTCTTGTTCGTCTTGCGGCGGCGGATGATCAGCTTGTCGCTGGCCTTCTTGGGCCGGCGGGTGCGACCTTCCTTCTGGCCCCACGGCGACACCGGGTGGCGACCACCGGAGGTCTTGCCCTCACCACCACCGTGCGGGTGGTCGATCGGGTTCATCGCCACACCACGAACGGTCGGGCGCTTGCCCTTCCAACGCATGCGGCCGGCCTTGCCCCAGTTGATGTTCGACTGCTCGGCGTTGCCGACCTCGCCGATGGTGGCGCGGCAGCGGACGTCGACCAGGCGGATCTCACCCGACGGCATACGGAGGGTCGCGAACGCGCCTTCCTTCGCCAGCAGCTGGATGCTCGCGCCCGCGGAGCGGGCCAGCTTGGCGCCGCCGCCCGGACGGAGCTCGATCGCGTGAACGACCGTACCGACCGGGATGTTGCGGAGCTGCAGGTTGTTGCCGGGCTTGATGTCGGCCGCGGGGCCGTTCTCAATCCGGTCGCCCTGGCGCAGCTTGTTCGGGGCCAGGATGTAGCGCTTCTCGCCGTCCGCGTAGTGCAGAAGAGCGATGCGCGCGGTGCGGTTGGGGTCGTACTCGATGTGAGCGACCTTGGCCGGCACGCCGTCCTTGTCGTTACGACGGAAGTCGATGACGCGGTACGCGCGCTTGTGACCGCCACCCTGGTGGCGGGTCGTCACGCGACCGTGGTTGTTACGACCACCCTTGCTGTGCAGCGGGCGGACCAGCGACTTCTCCGGCGTGGACCGCGTGATCTCGACGAAGTCGGCGACGCTGGCGCCACGACGGCCCGGAGTCGTCGGCTTGTACTTGCGGATGCCCATGGCTTCTCTTAGTCCTCGTCCGTATCAGCGGCCGTCAGCCGACGGGTCCACCGAAGATGTCGATCCGCTCGCCCTCAGCCAGGGTGACGATCGCTCGCTTCGTGTCCTTGCGCTTGCCGAAACCGGTCTTGGAGCGCTTGCGCTTCCCCTGCCGGTTGATGGTGTTCACGTCCTTGACCTTGACCCCGAAGACCGCCGCGACGGCCTGCTTGATCTGGGTCTTGTTCGCGTCCGGGTGGACGAGGAACGTGTACTTGTTCTCGTCGAGAAGGCCGTAGGACTTCTCCGAGATCACGGGCTTCAGCAGCACGTCACGCGGGTCGGTGTAGGTCTTGCTGGTGACCTGGGTCGTCTCGCTCACGCCTCGTCGCTCCCTTCGAGCTCGCTCGAGGTGGCAACGGCGGTCGCGGTCTTGCCCTTGGGCGAGCCGGCGATGAACCGCTCCAGAGCGGCCTTGGTGAAGACCACGTCGTCGGAGACGAGCACGTCGTAGGTGTTCAGCTGCCCGGGGTCGAGCACGTGCACCTGCGGGAGGTTGCGCGCGCTGAGCCAAGCGGCGGTGTCGTCCTTCTCGACGACCAGGAGCACGTGCTTGCGCTCGCTGATCTTGCCGATCAGGGTGCGGGCGGCCTTCGTCGACGGGTCGCCGTCGACCAGGGCGGACACGCAGTGGATGCGCGAGTGGGTGGCCCGGTCGGTGAGGGCACCGCGGAGCGCGGCGGCCTTCATCTTCTTCGGGGTCCGCTGCGAGTAGTCACGCGGCACGGGGCCGTGGACGACGCCACCACCGGCGAACTGCGGCGCGCGGGTCGAGCCCTGACGGGCGCGGCCGGTGCCCTTCTGGCGGTACGGCTTCTTGCCGCCACCACGGACCTCGCCACGGGTCTTCGTCTTGTGCGTGCCCTGGCGGGCGGCGGCCAGCTGGGCCACGACGACCTGGTGGATCGTCGGGATGCTGACCTGGACGCCGAAGATCTCCTCGGGGAGGTCGACGGTCCCGGTCTTCTCGCCGGCCGGCGAGAGAACGTCAATGCTGGTCATGAATTCACGCCCCCTTGGCCGCGGTGCGGACCAGGACGAGGCCGCCGTTCGGACCGGGGATCGCACCCTTGATCAGGATGAGGCCCTTGTCGGCGTCGACAGCGTGGACGGTCAGGTTCTGAGTGGACACGCGCACGTTGCCCATGCGGCCCGCCATGCGCACACCCTTGAACACGCGGCCCGGGGTGGCGCAGCCACCGATGGAGCCGGGCGAGCGGTGCTTGCGCTGCGTACCGTGCGAGGCGCCGAGGCCCTTGAAGCCGTGACGCTTCATGACACCCGCGGTGCCCTTGCCCTTGCTGGTGCCCGCGACGTCGACCTTCTGGCCGGCCTCGAACACGTCCGCGGTGATCTCCTGGGCCAGCGAGTACTCGGCGGCGTCGGAGGTGCGGAGCTCCACCAGGTGGCGGCGGGGCGTCACGTCGGCCTTGGCGAAGTGCCCGGCCAGCGGCTTGTTGACCTTGCGCGGGTCGATCTGTCCGTACGCGATCTGGACGGCCTCGTAGCCGTCGGTCTCGGAGGTACGGATCTGGGTCACGACGCACGGCCCGGCCTGGACGACGGTCACCGGAACGACGCGGTTGTTCTCGTCCCAGACCTGGGTCATGCCGAGCTTGGTGCCCAGAATGCCCTTCATCTGCTTCGTCATCGTCGGTGCGTCCTCAGAGCTTGATCTCGATGTCGACGCCCGCCGGCAGGTCGAGACGCATGAGCGAGTCAACCGTCTTCGGCGTGGGGTCGAGGATGTCGATGAGCCGCTTGTGAGTGCGCATCTCGAAGTGCTCGCGCGAGTCCTTGTACTTGTGCGGCGAGCGGATGACGCAGTACACGTTCTTCTCGGTCGGCAGCGGCACCGGGCCCGCGACCTGCGCACCCGTCCGGGTCACCGTCTCGACGATCTTGCGCGCCGAGCTGTCGATGACCTCGTGGTCGTAGGCCTTGAGCCGGATGCGGATCTTCTGTCCCGCCATGGCTGCTTCGAATTCCTTCTCTCGTACCGCTGCGGATCACCCCCGCTGACGCGGGACTGAAGTCTTACGACCGACCCCCGCGGTCGGGCGTGTCGCCCTGCTACTCACAAGGCACCCTTGAAAACCCCCTAGGAGGGGCTCTGGGCGCCGAATAGCGGATCGCACTGTCCTTGTCGCTGCGGCAAGCGACCGGACATCGATGCGACCACCAGGCTGTCCACGCGCACTAACTGCGGTGGGCGGCGGGGGAGGCAAATCCTCTGCTGCCTGAGCCAGGATTTTGCGCACCTACAGGTGCACACAAAAATCCCTTGGCCGAACAGGCAACTCGACCAGTATGCAGTACCAGGTACTGCCTTGGCCAATCGAGGTTTAACACCCCGCCATACGGGGGTGGAATCTCAACCTGAACAAGGCCCCGCCCGCCGACCCGAGTGGGTCGGCGGGCGGGACGTTGATCACTTGAGGATCTTGACGACCTGGCCGGCGCCAACGGTGCGGCCGCCCTCGCGGATAGCGAAGCGCAGGCCCTCCTCCATGGCGATCGGCTGGATCAGGGCGACGTTCATGCCGGTGTTGTCACCCGGCATGACCATCTCGGTGCCCTCGGGGAGGGTCACCACGCCGGTCACGTCCGTCGTCCGGAAGTAGAACTGCGGACGGTAGTTGTTGAAGAACGGCGTGTGGCGGCCACCCTCGTCCTTGGACAGGATGTAGACCTGCGCCTCGAACTCGGTGTGCGGCGTGACCGAACCCGGCTTGATGATGACCTGGCCGCGCTCGACGTCCTCGCGCTTGATGCCGCGGAGGAGCAGACCGACGTTCTCGCCCGCCTGGCCCTCGTCGAGCAGCTTGCGGAACATCTCGATGCCGGTGACCGTGGTGGTGGTCTTGGTCTCCTTGATGCCGACGATGTCGACAGTCTCGTTGACCTTGACGACGCCACGCTCGATGCGGCCGGTGACGACCGTGCCACGACCGGTGATCGTGAAGACGTCCTCGACGGGCATGAGGAACGGCTTGTCGACGTCACGCTCGGGGGTCGGGATCGCCTCGTCGACGGCGGCCATGAGCTCGAGGAGCTTGGCGCCCCACTCGGCGTCGCCCTCGAGCGCCTTCAGCGCCGAGACGCGCACGACCGGCAGGTCGTCGCCCGGGAACTCGTACTCGGAGAGCAGCTCACGGACCTCGAGCTCGACGAGCTCCAGGATCTCCTCGTCGTCCACCATGTCGGCCTTGTTCAGGGCGACGACGATGTACGGAACGCCGACCTGGCGGGCCAGGAGCACGTGCTCCTTGGTCTGCGGCATCGGGCCGTCGGTGGCGGCGACCACGAGGATGGCGCCGTCCATCTGGGCGGCACCCGTGATCATGTTCTTGATGTAGTCAGCGTGACCCGGGCAGTCAACGTGGGCGTAGTGACGGTTCTCCGTCTGGTACTCCACGTGCGCGATCGAGATCGTGATACCGCGCTGACGCTCCTCCGGCGCCTTGTCGATCTGGTCGAACGGCGTGAAGGGGTTCAGGTCCGGGAATGCGTCGTGCAGCACCTTGGTGATCGCCGCGGTAAGGGTCGTCTTACCGTGGTCGATGTGACCGATGGTGCCGATGTTGACGTGCGGCTTAGTCCGCTCGAACTTCGCCTTCGCCACTGGGGTCCTCCTGTGGACTCGTTCTTTACGCCGTACGACGTCGGGGTGGTCAGATGGGGCGGGCCGACGGCCCGGGATCCTGACGAATCCCGGGCCCCCTGGTTCCCGGTGAGCTGATTACTCGCCGCGAACCTTGGCAATGATCTCGTCCGCCACGTTCCGGGGAACCTCGGCGTACGAGTCGAACTGCATGCTGTAGCTGGCCCGACCCGAGGTCTTGCTCCGGAGGTCGCCGACGTAGCCGAACATCTCCGACAGCGGGACCAGCGCCTTCACGACACGGGCACCACTGCGCTCGTCCATGGCCTGGATCTGGCCACGACGCGAGTTGAGGTCGCCGATGACATCGCCCATGTAGTCCTCGGGCGTGATGACCTCGACGGCCATCATCGGTTCAAGAATCGCCGGGCTCGCCTTGCGGGCCGCTTCCTTGAACGCCATCGAGCCGGCGATCTTGAAGGCGAGCTCCGAGGAGTCGACGTCGTGCGCGGCACCGTCGAGCAGGTAGACGCGCACGCCCACCAGCGGGTAGCCGGCGAGGACGCCGAACTCCATGGCCTCCTGGCAGCCGGCGTCCACCGACGGGATGTACTCCCGGGGGATGCGGCCACCGGTGACCTTGTTGACGAACTCGTAGTTGTCGTCGCCGCCGGCGTCGAGCGGCTCGATGCCGATCTGCACCTTGGCGAACTGACCCGAGCCACCGGTCTGCTTCTTGTGCGTGTAGTCCACGCGCTCGACAGCCTGGCGGATCGTCTCGCGGTAGGCCACCTGCGGCTTACCGACGTTGGCCTCGACCTTGAACTCGCGCTTCATGCGGTCGACCAGCACCTCGAGGTGCAGTTCGCCCATGCCGCCGATGATGGTCTGGCCGGTCTCGTCGTCGGTGTGCACCTGGAACGACGGGTCTTCTTCGGCGAGCCGCTGGATGGCGACGCCGAGCTTCTCCTGGTCGCCCTTCGACTTGGGCTCGATGGCGACCTGGATGACCGGGGCCGGGAAGGTCATCGACTCGAGGATCACCGGGTTCGACGCGTCGGACAGCGTCTCGCCCGTGGTGGTGTCCTTGAGGCCCATGACGGCGACGATGTCGCCGGCGCCCACGCTCGGGATCTCCTCACGCTTGTTCGCGTGCATGCGGTAGATCTTGCCGATGCGCTCCTTCTTGCCCTTCACGGAGTTGAGCACAGCAGAGCCCGACTCCATGCGGCCCGAGTACACCCGGACGAAGGTGAGCTTGCCGAGGTGCGGGTCGCTCATGATCTTGAACGCGAGGCCCGCGAACGGCTCGCTGTCCGCCGGCTTGCGCTCGATGACCGTGGCCTCGTCGCCGACCTTGTGGCCCTCGATGACCTCACGGTCGAGCGGCGACGGCAGGTAGCGCACGACCGCGTCGAGCAGGGGCTGGACGCCCTTGTTCTTGAACGCGGTGCCGCAGAACACCGGGGTGAAGGTGGCCTCGCCGGCCTTCTCCGGGCTGGTCGACGCGATGGTGGCGCGGCGGATCGCCGCGTACAGCTGCTCCTCGGTGGGCTCGGTGCCCTCCAGGAACATCTCCATCATCTGCTCGTCGTTCTCGGAGATGGTCTCCACGAGCTTCTCGCGCCAGGTCTGCGCGATCTCGGTGTGCGAGGCCGGGATGTCGACGACGTCGTACATCTCGCCCTTCGCCGCCTCGGCGGACCACACCAGGGCCTTCATGCGGACGAGGTCCACGACGCCCTGGAAGTCCATCTCGGCACCGATCGGCACCTGCATGACCAGCGGGGTCGCGCCCAGGCGGTCGACGATCATGTCGACACAGCGGAAGAACTCCGCGCCGGTGCGGTCCAGCTTGTTCACGAAGCAGATGCGCGGCACGCCGTAACGGTCGGCCTGACGCCACACCGTCTCGGACTGCGGCTCGACACCCGCGACACCGTCGAACACGGTGACCGCACCGTCGAGGACGCGGAGCGAACGCTCCACCTCGACCGTGAAGTCCACGTGGCCCGGGGTGTCGATGATGTTGATGGTGTTCTCTACACCCTCGAGGGACCAGTGGCAGGTGGTCGCAGCGGACGTGATCGTGATGCCACGCTCCTGCTCCTGCTCCATCCAGTCCATCGTGGCGGCGCCCTCGTGGACCTCGCCGATCTTGTAGTTCACACCGGTGTAGAACAGGATCCGCTCAGTCGTCGTGGTCTTGCCCGCGTCGATGTGAGCCATGATCCCGATGTTGCGGACCTTGGCCAGGTCAAGAGCAGTGGTAGCCATGTGGCTTTCTCTCTCGTATCTCGTTCGACGGGGGGACGACTACCAGCGGTAGTGCGCGAAGGCCTTGTTGGACTCGGCCATCTTGTGGGTGTCCTCGCGCTTCTTGACGGAAGCGCCGAGGCCGTTGCTGGCGTCGAGCAGCTCGTTCATCAGGCGCTCGGTCATGGTCTTCTCGCGGCGGGCGCGCGAGTAGCCGACGAGCCAGCGCAGCGCGAGCGTCGTGGAGCGGCCGGGGCGGACCTCGACCGGGACCTGGTAGGTCGCGCCACCGACACGGCGGCTGCGGACCTCGAGGGTCGGCTTCACGTTCTCGAGCGCGCGCTTCAGCGTGATGACCGGGTCGGTGCCGGTCTTCTCACGGCAGCCCTCGAGGGCGCCGTACACGATCCGCTCGGCGGTGGAGCGCTTGCCGTTCAGCAGGACCTTGTTCACCAGCGAGGTGACAAGCGGCGAGTTGTAGACCGGGTCGATGATGACCGGTCGCTTCGGGGCCGGGCCCTTGCGAGGCATTAGCTCTTCTCCTTCTTCGCGCCGTAGCGGCTGCGCGCCTGCTTGCGGTTCTTGACACCCTGGGTGTCAAGCGAGCCACGGATGATCTTGTAGCGGACACCCGGGAGGTCCTTCACACGGCCACCGCGGACGAGCACGATCGAGTGCTCCTGCAGGTTGTGACCCTCACCGGGGATGTACGCCGTGACCTCGATGCCACTCGTCAGGCGAACACGCGCGACCTTGCGAAGCGCCGAGTTCGGCTTCTTCGGGGTCGTCGTGTAAACACGGGTGCACACGCCGCGACGCTGCGGGCTCCCCTTGAGCGCAGGAGTCTTGGCCTTGTCGACCTTGTCCTGGCGGCCCTTTCGGACCAGCTGCTGGATCGTGGGCACCGCATCTCCGTCTTCTTCGTGCCAAAGCGGTCTTGTACTACGACTGCATCTTCAATGTGCTGCTGGATGGCCTCGAATCCCTGGGTGTTGGGCCATCGCCTACCTCGCTAATCCGGCCCCCGCGGTCGGGCGTGTCGCCCGCTCTACGGCGTGTTCCGGCATCGGGAGGTATGTGTTTCGGTCTCCTGCACCCTCTCAAAGACCGATCCGAACCGGATGGCGGTGAGAGCAGGCGCAAGAACCCGGGGACACCCCAGGCACAAGGAAAGAGAGTACCTACCACACGAGCCGAGGTCAAAGCGAAAGCCAGGCCCCGGGACGCCACCATGGATTCGCACGCCGAAGCGTGCCCTGACCACCGGTTTTACCGGTCGCCGTCGCGGTACATCCGATTCTTCGGCCACGCTACCCGGACGGAGCAACGGACGCTATTCGGGTGCCCCTGACAGCGCGCTCCAAACCCCGTGCGGTCAGCCGCCGAGCAGGTGGATCAGTCCGAAGAAGGACTCCAGCGAGCCGATCACGACGCCGGCCGCGGCCTGTGCGCTGCCGCCGTTCTCCGGATACGGGCGCTGACGGTTCTGGCGCAGCGCGAGCGCGCCGGTGAGGACCGCGATCAGGCCGAACACGATCGGGAACGGGTTGCCGTGCGGGTACAGCACCGTCTGCGTGTAGATCCAGCCCGGCCCGATGGTCAGGATCGCGGTCAGCAGCGACACCACCGCGAGCGGGTTCGTCTTCGCCGGCGGCCGGGCCGGGACCAGGTGCGGGTAGCCCCACACCGGCGGCGCCGCGTACGGGTTGTACGCCCTGGGCCCGTACGGGCCCGCGTACGGGTTCACGTACGGAGCCGGCGGCTGCGCCTGCGGCGGCGGCTGCGGCGCGGGGGCCGTCGGCGTCGGCCCGGTCGGCAGGTCCCGCACCAGCGCGCGCAGATCCCCGTAGGTACGCGCCTTCAACGCCAGTTCGAGCCGCTCGTGGTACTCCGCGTCGGTCAGCCGGCCCTCGGCCCAGCCCGCCTTCAGCACGTCCGCACAGCGGTCCCGGTCCGCCGAGGCACACCGCATGTCGTCGGGCACCGTGCCGCCCCAGCCGTCGCTCATCACGCCCCCTGTGCTCCGCGTCCCTCCCATGGTGCCCCGCGAACCGGCCTGCCGCCGCCCGTACTTCTACTCATTCCCGCCACTCACCGCCCCCGGGTACGCGGCAGGGCCGCCACCACGGATGTGGTGACGGCCCTGACGTCGTGCCCTGGGTGACCCGGGATCAGCCCTGGTACCCGCCGAAGTCGTACTCCTCCAGCGGAACGGCCTGGCCCGAGCCGGTGCCGAAGGCGGAGTAGTCGGCCTCGTCGTACCCGGACATCGAGTACATCGCGGCCTTCGCCTCTTCGGTCGGCTCCACCCGGATGTTGCGGTAGCGGGGCATGCCCGTACCGGCCGGGATCAGCTTGCCGATGATCACGTTCTCCTTCAGGCCGAGCAGCGGGTCCGACTTGGCGTGGATCGCCGCGTCGGTGAGCACCCGGGTCGTCTCCTGGAAGGAGGCCGCCGACAGCCACGACTCGGTGGCCAGCGACGCCTTGGTGATACCCATCAGCTGCGGACGGCCGGAGGCCGGCGAACCGCCCTCGGACATCACGCGGCGGTTCTCGGTCTCGAACCGGCCGCGCTCGACCAGCTCGCCCGGGAGCAGCTCGGCGTCGCCCGACTCGATGATCGTCACGCGGCGCAGCATCTGCCGGATGATGATCTCGATGTGCTTGTCGTGGATCGACACGCCCTGCGAGTTGTACACCTTCTGCACTTCGGCGACCAGGTGGACCTGGACCGCGCGCTGGCCGAGGATGCGCAGCACGTCGTGCGGGTTGACCGCACCCAGCGTCATCGGCTCGCCGACGCCGATGTGCGTGCCCTCCTCCACGAGCAGCTTGGCGCGCTTGGAGACCGCGTACGCCAGCTCCTCCGAGCCGTCGTCGGGGACGATGACGACCTTGCGGGTCTTGTCGGTGTCCTCGATGCGGACCCGGCCGGCCGCCTCGCTGATCGGGGCCACACCCTTGGGGGTACGGGCCTCGAAGAGCTCGACGACACGCGGCAGACCCTGCGTGATGTCGTCACCCGCCACACCACCGGTGTGGAAGGTACGCATCGTCAGCTGGGTGCCGGGCTCACCGATCGACTGGGCCGCGATGATGCCGACCGCCTCGCCGATGTCGACGAGCTTGCCGGTCGCCAGCGAACGGCCGTAGCACATGGCGCAGGTGCCGACCTTGGACTCGCAGGTCAGGACCGAGCGGGTCTTCACCGTCTCGACGCCGTTGGCGACGAGCTGGTTGATGATGACGTCGCCCAGGTCCACGCCCGCGGGGGCGATGACCTTGCCGTCGACCGTGACGTCCTCGGCGAGGCTGCGCGCGTACACGCTGGTCTCGACGTCGCCGGCCTTGCGCAGGACACCGTCCGCGCCGCGAGTGGCGATCGCCAGCGCGAGGCCGCGGTCGGTGCCGCAGTCCTCCTCGCGGATGATCACGTCCTGCGACACGTCCACCAGACGACGGGTCAGGTAACCCGAGTCGGCGGTACGCAGCGCGGTGTCCGCGAGACCCTTACGGGCACCGTGCGTGGAGATGAAGTACTCCAGCACGGAGAGACCCTCACGGAACGACGCCTTGATGGGCCGCGGGATGGTCTCGTTCTTCGCGTTCGACACCAGACCACGCATACCGGCGATCTGACGCATCTGCATCATGTTTCCGCGGGCGCCCGAGTCGACCATCATGAAGATGGGGTTCGTCTTCGGGAAGTTCTGGACCATCGCCTCGGCAACCTCATTGGTCGCCTTGGTCCAGATCTGCACCTGCTCCTGCGCGCGCTCGTCCTTGGTGATCAGACCGCGCTCGTACTGCTTCTGGATCTTGTCGGCCTGCGCCTCGTAGCCCTCGAGGATCTGCGCCTTGTTCGGCGGCACGACGACGTCCGAGATGGACACCGTGACACCGGAACGGGTGGCCCAGTGGAAGCCCGCGGCCTTGAGGTTGTCCAGCGTCGCCGCGACCTCGACCTTGGGGTAGCGCTCCGCGAGGTCGTTGACGATCGTGGACAGCTGCTTCTTGCCGACCTCGGTGTCGATGAACGGGTAGTCCAGCGGCAGGAGCTCGTTGAACAGCGCGCGGCCCAGTGTGGTGTTCAGGCGCAGCGGCTGGCCCGGCTCCCACGCGACACCCTCGGGGCCCGGGTCCGGCGCGACCCAGCCGCGCGGCGGAACCGTGCCGGCCGGCAGGCGCAGGTCGACCTTCGCCTGCAGGTCCAGCTCGCGGGCGTCGAAGGCCATGATGCCCTCGGCGACCGACGAGAACTGGCGGCCGACGCCCTTCATGCCCTCGCGCTCCGAGGTCAGGAAGAACAGGCCGAGCACCATGTCCTGGGTGGGCATGGTCACCGGGCGGCCGTCGGCCGGCTTGAGGATGTTGTTCGAGGACAGCATCAGGATGCGGGCCTCGGCCTGCGCCTCCGCGGACAGCGGAAGGTGCACGGCCATCTGGTCACCGTCGAAGTCCGCGTTGAACGCGGTGCAGACGAGCGGGTGGATCTGGATGGCCTTGCCCTCGACCAGCTGCGGCTCGAAGGCCTGGATGCCGAGGCGGTGCAGCGTCGGCGCACGGTTCAGGAGAACCGGGTGCTCGGCGATGACCTCTTCGAGCACGTCCCACACCACGGGGCGGGCGCGCTCGACCATGCGCTTGGCCGACTTGATGTTCTGCGCGTGGTTCAGGTCGACCAGGCGCTTCATCACGAACGGCTTGAACAGCTCCAGCGCCATCTGCTTGGGCAGACCGCACTGGTGCAGCTTGAGCTGCGGGCCGACGACGATGACCGAACGGCCCGAGTAGTCGACGCGCTTGCCGAGCAGGTTCTGGCGGAACCGGCCCTGCTTGCCCTTGAGCATGTCGGACAGCGACTTGAGCGGACGGTTGCCGGGGCCCGTGACCGGGCGGCCGCGGCGGCCGTTGTCGAACAGCGCGTCGACCGCTTCCTGCAGCATGCGCTTCTCGTTGTTCACGATGATCTCGGGCGCGCCGAGGTCGAGAAGCCGCTTGAGGCGGTTGTTGCGGTTGATGACGCGGCGGTACAGGTCGTTCAGGTCGGAGGTCGCGAAGCGGCCACCGTCCAGCTGCACCATCGGACGCAGGTCCGGCGGGATGACCGGGACGCAGTCCAGCACCATGCCGGTCGGGCTGTTGCGGGTCTGCAGGAACGCCGAGACGACCTTGAGGCGCTTGAGCGCGCGGGTCTTCTTCTGGCCCTTGCCGGTGCGGATGATCTCGCGGAGCTTCTCGGCCTCGGCCTCGAGGTCGAAGGACTCCAGGCGCTTCTGCAGCGCCTGCGCGCCCATCGAGCCGAGGAAGTAGGTGCCGAACCGGTCCCGCATCTCGCGGAACAGGATCTCGTCGCCCTCGAGGTCCTGGACCTTCAGGTTCTTGAACCGGGTCCAGACCTCCTCGAGACGGTCGAGCTCGCGCTGGTTGCGGTCGCGCAGCTGCTTCATCTCGCGCTCGGCGCCCTCACGCACCTTGCGGCGCACGTCGGACTTGGCGCCCTCGGCCTCGAGCTCGGCCAGGTCGGCCTCGAGCTTCTTCTGGCGCTCCTCGACCATCGAGTCGCGGCGCTGCTCGATCTGCTGGCGGTCGACCGAGATCTTGGCCTCGAGCGAGGGCAGGTCGCGCTGGCGGCGCTCGTCGTCGACGTACGTGATCATGTACGCCGCGAAGTAGATGACCTTCTCGAGGTCCTTGGGAGCCAGGTCGAGCAGGTAGCCCAGTCGGCTCGGGACGCCCTTGAAGTACCAGATGTGGGTGACCGGCGCGGCCAGCTCGATGTGGCCCATCCGCTCACGACGCACCTTGGCGCGAGTGACCTCGACGCCGCAGCGCTCACAGATGATGCCCTTGAAGCGGACGCGCTTGTACTTGCCGCAGTAGCACTCCCAGTCCCGGGTCGGACCGAAGATCTTCTCGCAGAAGAGCCCGTCCTTTTCCGGCTTCAGGGTGCGGTAGTTGATGGTCTCCGGCTTCTTGACCTCGCCGTGGGACCACGTGCGGATGTCGTCGGCGGTGGCGAGGCCGATACGCAGCTCGTCGAAGAAGTTGACGTCGAGCACTGTTTCGTCAATCCCTCTTTCGGGGTTTGGTCCCGGCGGCGGCGGACGGGGTGATCCGCCGCCCCGGGGGTGTCTTCATCAGGTCTGTGGTCCGGGAGTCCGGGGCCTGGCTCTCACCAGGTCCCGGGCCGGACATCAGACCTCTTCGACGCTGCTCGGCTCGCGCCGGGACAGGTCGATACCGAGCTCCTCCGCCGCGCGGAAGACGTCCTCGTCGGTGTCGCGCATCTCGATCGACATGCCGTCGCTGGACAGCACCTCGACGTTGAGGCAGAGCGACTGCATCTCCTTGATGAGCACCTTGAAGGACTCGGGGATGCCGGGCTCCGGGATGTTCTCGCCCTTGACGATGGCCTCGTACACCTTCACGCGGCCGAGGACGTCGTCGGACTTGATCGTCAGGAGCTCCTGGAGGGCGTACGCGGCGCCATACGCCTCGAGCGCCCACACCTCCATCTCACCGAAGCGCTGGCCACCGAACTGCGCCTTACCACCCAGCGGCTGCTGCGTGATCATCGAGTACGGGCCGGTCGAACGGGCGTGCAGCTTGTCGTCGACCAGGTGGTGCAGCTTCAGGATGTACATGTAGCCGACCGAGATCGGGTGCGGGAACGGCTCGCCGGAGCGGCCGTCGTACAACCGCGCCTTGCCGGTGCCGTCGATCATCCGGACGCCGTCGCGGTTCGGGATCGTCGAGTCGAGCAGACCGGTGATCTCCTCCTCGCGCGCGCCGTCGAAGACCGGGGTGGCGACGTTGGTGCCGGGGTCCGCCGCGTCCGCGCCGATGGCGCGCAGGCGGCCCTTCCACTCCTCGTCGTCGCCCTCGACCTGCCAGCCGCGGCTGGCGACCCAGCCGAGGTGCGTCTCGAGGACCTGGCCCGGGTTCATGCGGGACGGGACACCGAGCGGGTTGAGGATGATGTCGACCGGGGTGCCGTCCTCCAGGAACGGCATGTCCTCGACCGGCAGGATCTTCGAGATGACGCCCTTGTTGCCGTGCCGGCCGGCGAGCTTGTCGCCGTCGGTGATCTTGCGCTTCTGGGCGACGTAGACGCGCACCAGCTGGTTGACGCCCGGGGGCAGCTCGTCGCCGGCTTCGCGGTCGAACACGCGGACGCCGATGACCTTGCCCATCTCGCCGTGCGGCACCTTCAGCGAGGTGTCGCGCACCTCGCGCGCCTTCTCGCCGAAGATCGCGCGGAGCAGGCGCTCCTCGGGGGTCAGCTCGGTCTCGCCCTTGGGCGTGACCTTGCCGACGAGGATGTCGCCGGGCACGACGTCGGCGCCGATGCGGATGATGCCGCGCTCGTCGAGGTCGGCGAGGACCTCCTCGGAGACGTTCGGGATGTCCCGGGTGATCTCCTCGGGGCCCAGCTTGGTGTCGCGGGCGTCGACCTCGTGCTCCTCGATGTGGATCGAGGAGAGCACGTCGTCCTGCACGAGGCGCTGCGACAGGATGATCGCGTCCTCGTAGTTGTGGCCCTCCCACGGCATGAACGCCACGAGGAGGTTCTTGCCGAGCGCCATCTCGCCGTCTTCGGTGCACGGGCCGTCGGCCAGCACCTGGCCGGCCTCGATGCGGGCGCCCTCTTCGACGATGACCTTCTGGTTGAAGCTCGTGCCCTGGTTGGAGCGCATGAACTTGTGGACGCGGTAGGTCGTGTACGTGCCGTCGTCGTTCATGACGGTGACGTAGTCGGCCGACACGTCGGTGACGACGCCGTCCTTCTCCGCGGAGATGACGTCCGCCGCGTCGACCGCCGCGCGGTACTCCATGCCGGTGCCGACGAGCGGCGACTCGGCCTTCAGGAGCGGCACGGCCTGGCGCATCATGTTCGAGCCCATGAGCGCGCGGTTCGCGTCGTCGTGCTCGAGGAACGGGATCATCGCGGTCGCGACCGACACCATCTGGCGCGGCGAGACGTCCATGTAGTCGATCTCGTCGCCGGGCAGGTAGTCGATCTCGCCGCCACGGCGGCGGACGAGCGCGCGGGCCTCGGCGAACGTGTTGTCCGGGTTCAGCGGCGCGTTCGCCTGGGCGATGACGTAGCGGTCCTCTTCGTCGGCCGTGAGGTAGTCGACGTCGTCGGTGACGACGCCCTCGACGACCTTGCGGTACGGGGTCTCGACGAAGCCGAACGCGTTGACCCGGCCGTACGACGCGAGCGAGCCGATCAGACCGATGTTCGGGCCTTCGGGCGTCTCGATCGGGCACATGCGGCCGTAGTGCGACGGGTGCACGTCGCGGACCTCGAAGCCGGCCCGCTCACGGGACAGACCGCCGGGGCCGAGCGCGGACAGACGGCGCTTGTGGGTCAGGCCCGACAGCGGGTTCGTCTGGTCCATGAACTGCGACAGCTGGCTGGTGCCGAAGAACTCCTTGATGGAGGCGACGACCGGCCGGATGTTGATCAGGGTCTGCGGCGTGATCGCCTCGACGTCCTGCGTGGTCATGCGCTCGCGGACGACGCGCTCCATACGCGCCAGACCGGTGCGGACCTGGTTCTGGATCAGCTCGCCGACGTTGCGCAGGCGGCGGTTGCCGAAGTGGTCGATGTCGTCGGCCTCGACGACGAGGTCCTGACCGCCCAGACCGGCCATGTCGGTCTCGCCCGCGTGCAGCTTGACCAGGTACTTGATCGTCGCGATGACGTCTTCGACGGTCAGCGTGCCGGCGTCCAGCGGACGCTCGACGCCGAGCTTCTTGTTGATCTTGTAGCGACCGACCTTGGCCAGGTCGTAGCGCTTCGGGTTGAAGTACAGGTTCTCGAGCAGCGTCTGCGCGGCCTCACGGGTCGGCGGCTCTCCCGGACGCAGCTTGCGGTAGATGTCCAGCAGCGCGTCGTCCTGGCCCTGGGTGTGGTCCTTCTCCAGGGTCTGGCGCATGGACTCGTACTCGCCGAACTCCTCGAGGATCTGCGAGTCGGTCCAGCCGAGCGCCTTGAGCAGCACCGTGACCGACTGCTTGCGCTTGCGGTCGATACGGACGCCGACGGTGTCGCGCTTGTCGATCTCCAGCTCGAGCCAGGCGCCCCGGGACGGGATCACCTTGGCGCTGAAGATGTCCTTGTCGGAGGTCTTGTCGATCTGCTTGTCGAAGTAGACGCCCGGCGAGCGGACCAGCTGCGACACCACGACACGCTCGGTGCCGTTGATGATGAACGTGCCCTTGTTGGTCATGAGCGGGAAGTCGCCCATGAAGACCGTCTGGCTCTTGATCTCGCCGGTCTCGTTGTTCGTGAACTCGGCCGTCACGAAGAGCGGCGCGGAGTACGTGAAGTCGCGCTCCTTGCACTCCTCGATGGAGTTCTTCGGCGGCTCGAAGCGGTGGTCGCGGAAGGTCAGCGACATCGACCCGGAGAAGTCCTCGATCGGGGAGATCTCCTCGAAGATCTCCTCAAGGCCGGACTTGGTGGGGACGTCAGCTCCCGACGCGAGCGCGTCCTCGACCCGGGCCTTCCACACGCTGTTGCCGAGCAGCCAGTCGAAGCTCTCGGTTTGCAGCGCGAGAAGGTTCGGTACCTCAAGAGGCTCGCGGATCTTTGCGAAGGAGATGCGGAGCGGGGCGGTACTGGCGGCGCCGGGGTTCATAGCGTTCGTGGCGTTGCGCGAGGCGGCCAAGAGGGGTCCTTCCGAGGGCTCGGACTCACTGTGCGCATGCCGGACAGCCTCGGTGGGAGTACCGCGGACGGGTCAACAGGCAGCGCAAAGGGTCAGTGTAGCCACACGGCACACCGCTGTCCAGCGCCTGGAACGGGCGCTCGCCATCTCGGGGGCTTCTGCCACCCGGCAAGTGCTCTTCGGGACGCGTCCGAAGAATTGCGCGCCGCGTTGGGTTCGTCAAGAGGCAGGCGACCGATCGAGGCGCGAGGACCACTCTTGCACAGCTGACCGACAGTGCGCCGCACAACCGTCGGCGCGTTGCGAATCCGTTCGAAATCTGCACGCAGGCGCAGGTCACAGCCTCGCGCGAGTTCCGGCGGCCGGCGTCGGGCGCGTCGGCGGCCGCGGGATTCCGGGCCGGACGGACACCCGGGCGGGTGCCTCCGCACGGGTGTGCGGAGCGTCACCGGGAGGCGGAGCGCGGACCCGCGAGGCCTCCGGAGAGTGTCGTCGAAATCACTCGGAAGAGTGAATCCGATCCGGTGACTCCGGTGTGTCGCAGGCCTCTCGGAGATCGTTTCCGGTCGACTTTCGGGTCGACTCCGGAGTCTGCATCGGGATCCGCGATGGTGCCGTGAGAGGGCTCCACAGCGCCCGGGAACGCCGTCGGGCGGCCCTCCAGAGGAGGACCGCCCGACGGTGTGAAGCAGGTGTGCAGTAAGCGTGGAAACTTACTTCACGGAGACGGTGGCGCCGGCACCCTCAAGGGCGGCCTTCGCCTTCTCCGCGGCCTCCTTGTTGACACCCTCGAGCAGCGGCTTCGGGGCGCCGTCGACCAGGTCCTTGGCCTCCTTGAGGCCGAGGTTCGTGAGGGCACGGACCTCCTTGATGACCTGGATCTTCTTGTCGCCCGCACCCTCGAGGATGACGTCGAACGAGTCCTTCTCCTCGGCCTCTTCGGTCACGGCCGGGCCGACCGGGCCCGCGGCGACGGCGACCGGGGCGGCAGCCTTGACGTCGAAGGTCTCCTCGAAGAGCTTCACCAGGTCGGAGAGCTCGATGAGGGTCATTTCCTTGAACGCCTCGATGAGCTCGTCGTTGCTGAGCTTCGCCATGGTGGCGGTCCTTCCTAATAAGTTCGGCAGGTGCCGGGTGGTGTGTGTGGCGGGGGCAGGGCCCCCAGCGACCGTGGTCGCGAGGTGCTGCGGACCGAATTACTCGGCCGCGGCCTCCTCGGTGGCCTCGGCGGCGGGAGCCGGCTCGCCGGCACCGCCCTGCTCGGCCTCGCGCTTGACCCGGAGCGCCTCCGCGGTGCGGACGAACTCCGTGAGCGGGGCCTGGAAGGTCGCGGCGGCCTTGGCCATCGACGCCTTCATGGCACCCGCCAGCTTGGCGAGCAGCACCTCGCGGGACTCGAGGTCCGCGAGCTTCTTGATCTCGTCAGCAGTGAGGGCCTTGCCCTCGAGGACACCGCCCTTGATGACGAGAAGGGGGTTCGCCTTGGCGAAGTCACGCAGGCTCTTGGCAGCCTCGACCGGGTCGCCGGTGACGAAGGCAACGGCGGACGGACCCACAAGGAGGTCGTCCAGCTCGGTGATGCCCGCCTCGTTGGCCGCGATCTTGGTCAGCGTGTTCTTCACCACGGCGTACTCTGCGTTCCCAGCGAGAGAACGGCGCAGCTCCTTGAGCTTCGCCACGCTGAGTCCGCGGTACTCGGTCAGCACGGTGGCGTTCGAGCCGCGGAACTTGTCCGCGATCTCGGCAACCCCGGCCGCCTTGTCGGGCCTCGCCATGGGACGGGCCTCCTTCCGCGATGCGATCGTTTCGGCCGGTCGTGAGACCGACCGGGCGCCTGGGACACCGCCGGAGCTGGAGAGCCGCAAAACAAAACGCCCCGGCGCAAGCGCACGGGGCGGACCTGCCCTCCAGAGGAGGACGGAGAACGTCTCACGAACACCTGCGCAGGTCGCCCGCTTCGCGGAACCTTCGGTCACGGGACCCTTCGAGAAGGGCACACCAGTGACGACCGGCGGTCTTTGGCTTCGGTACAAGGTACGTGACGACGGCGCGTCGGTGCAAATCGGTTGGGCGACAAACGCACGCGGCCCGTACGCCCCTCGGAAGGGGCGTACGGGCCACGGGAGTTCGCTGCCTGACGGCAACCGGTCCAGCGTCCGATCAGAGTGATCAGACGGCGGCCGGGTCCTCCTCGACGAGGAGGTTGCGGGTGCGGTTCGGGTCGACCGGGATGCCCGGGCCCATCGTCGTCGTGAAGGCGACCTTCTTGACGTACCGGCCCTTGGCGGCGGACGGCTTCACACGCAGGACCTCGTCGAGGGCCGCGCTGTAGTTCTCCACCAGCTGCTCGTCGGAGAACGAGGTCTTGCCGATGATGAAGTGCAGGTTCGAGTGCTTGTCGACGCGGAACTCGATCTTGCCGCCCTTGATCTCGTTCACGGCCTTGGCCACGTCCGGGGTCACGGTGCCGGTCTTCGGGTTCGGCATCAGGCCACGCGGACCGAGCACGCGGCCGAGGCGGCCGACCTTGCCCATCAGGTCCGGGGTGGCGACGACCGAGTCGATCTCGTTGAGCAGCTGGCCCTTGAGGATCTGGTCGATCAGCTCGTCGGAGCCGACGATGTCGGCGCCCGCAGCCTTCGCCGCCTCGGCACGCTCACCGGTCGCGAAGACCAGGACCCGGGCGGTCTTGCCGGTGCCGTGCGGGAGGATGACGGTGCTGCGGACCATCTGGTCGGCCTTGCGCGGGTCGACGCCCAGGCGCAGGGCGACCTCGACGGTCGCGTCGAACTTGGTCTTCGAGGTGGCCTTGGCCAGGCGGACGGCCTCGAGCGGCGCGTACAGCCGCTCCTTGTCCACCTGGGCGACTGCCTCGCGGTAGGCCTTGCTGTGCTGCGTCACTTCTGCTCCTGAAGGTACGGAAGGAGTCGTGGTGGTGTCGGGCCGACGCACGGCCCTGCCACGGAATTTCGGGGTCCGCGCCCTAGCGGGTCACGGACGGGGGGTGAGGTCTCAGCCCTCGACCGTGATGCCCATGGAGCGGGCGGTGCCGGCGATGATCTTCTCGGCGGCGTCCAGGTCGTTCGCGTTGAGGTCCGCCATCTTGGTCTCGGCGATGCCGCGGACCTGGTCGCGGGTGATCTTGGCGACCTTGGTCTTGTGGGGCTCGCCGGAGCCCTTCTCGACACCGGCGGCCTTGAGGATCAGGCGCGCGGCCGGCGGCGTCTTCGTGACGAAGGTGAAGGAGCGGTCCTCGTAGACCGAGATCTCCACCGGCACGATGTCGCCACGCTGCGACTCGGTCGCCGCGTTGTAGGCCTTGCAGAACTCCATGATGTTGACGCCGTGCTGGCCCAGCGCCGGACCGACCGGCGGGGCCGGGGTGGCGGCGCCGGCCTTGATCTGCAGCTTGATGATCGCTGCAAGCTTCTTCTTGGGAGGCATGTTTCCGGGTCCTTCGACGAGATGTACTTCCCTGTCGCCGCTCGGTACGCACGGCTCCGCAGGGAACCGATTCGAGCGACGTGTGCGCCACGCGGCGCCGCCCCTGAGGGGTGGCACACGCGGCGTGGCGCCCCCACAACGATAACCACCGTTGCGAAGGCGCCATAATCCGCGTCCCCGGCGGGCTCGCCGCCGGGGCTTCGGAAGCCGTTAGTTCTTCTGGATCTGGTTGAACGAGAGCTCCACCGGGGTCTCCCGGCCGAAGATCTCCACCAGGCCCTTGACCTTCTGCGAGTCCGGGTTGATCTCGTTGATCGTCGCCTGGAGCGTCGCGAACGGGCCGTCGATGACCGTGACCGAGTCGCCGACCTCGAAGTCGAGGACCTTGACCTCGGCGGGCGCCTTCGTCGAGGTGCCGCCGCCGGCGGCCGCCTGCTCCTCCTCGGGCGCCAGGATCTTGGCGACCTCGTCGAGGGTGAGCGGGAAGGGCTCGTGGGCGTTGCCGACGAAGCCGGTGACGCCCGGGGTGTTGCGGACCGCGCCCCACGACTCGTTCGTCAGGTCCATGCGGACCAGGACGTAGCCGGGGAACTTGTTGCGCTTGACGGTCTTCCGCTGGCTGTTCTTGATCTCGACGACCTCTTCCATCGGCACCTCGACCTGGAAGATGTACTCCTCCATGTTGAGGGAGGTCGTGCGGGACTCGAGGTTGGCCTTCACCCGGTTCTCGTAGCCCGCGTACGAGTGGATGACGTACCACTCGCCCGGGGCGCGGCGCAGCGCCTCGCGGAACTCCTCAAGGGTGTCGACCGGGGCGACCTCCGCGAGCTCGGCGGCGTCGTCCTCGGCAGCCTCGTCCTCGTCCTCTTCCGCGTCGACGGCCTCTTCGGCGTCGGCGTCGGTGCCCTCGTCGAGGATGTCCGCGTCGGCCGGCTCAGCGGTCTCGGCGCGCTCGGCGGCGTCCTCCGCCTGCTCCGACAGGGACCCCGTCTCCTCGACGGCCTCGTCGGGGAACAGGTTCGGGTCTGACACGGTGGCTGCTTCTTCCTGGTGGGGATCAATCGAGGGGGCCCGGCTCGGCGGCATCGCCTCCGGGCACCGCGCTACCGCGGAGCCCAGGGCCGTGCCCTACGCACCACAGTAGCCGGACGGCCGTCGGATCAGCCGAAGACTTCGAGCGCGGCGCGCGCGAACCCGAGGTCGAGCGTGTACACGATGCCGATGATGATCAGACAGAACACGATCACGACGGTGGTGTACGTGACGAGCTCGTTGCGGGTGGGCCAGACGACCTTGCGCAGCTCGGCGATGATCTGCCGGTAGAAGACCGCGAGGCGCGCGAAGACCGACTTCTTCTTCGGCTCCGGCTTCTCCGCCGCGGCCCGGCGCCCCTTGCGGTCCTTGCCGCCAGGCGGGGTCTCGTCCACGCCGAGGTCGTCCGAGCTCTCGTGCTCGGGCGTGGCCGTGGAGCCGTGGGCCTCCGTCACTCGTCCTCACCTGGATCCGGTCTGACTGGATCACCGACGGTGTCGTCGGCGCTGATTTCTGGCGCTGACTGCATATGCGCGCCCCGGGCGATCGTCGATGCGATCCCGGGACGGCACATCGCAGGGCACGAGGGACTTGAACCCCCAACCCCCGGTTTTGGAGACCGGTGCTCTGCCAATTGAGCTAGTGCCCTTCGGTGGTCCCCAACCTAGCTGAAGCACGGCCCGGTAACCATGGGGTTTCCGGGCGCGACGACAGCGAGGTGTGATCCGCCAGAGGATGAGTGTACGGGTTGAGGTGCCCGAGGTCGAACCCGTCGTCTCGGATCGTAAATCCGGTGTGCCCGCGTGCGGGGGCCAGTGGGACGATGGGCGGCATGACGGCTCCTTCCTCAGGCCCCCGGGCCAGCTCTTCCACGTCCCCCACAGAACGCCGTGTCTCGCAGCGGATCGGGGCGATCGCCGAGTCGGCGACGCTCGCGGTCGACGCCAAGGCGAAGGCCCTCAAGGCCGCCGGCCGGCCGGTCATCGGCTTCGGCGCCGGCGAGCCGGACTTCCCGACGCCGGGCTACATCGTCGACGCCGCGGTCGAGGCGTGCCGCACGCCCAAGTACCACCGCTACACGCCGGCCGGGGGGCTGCCGGAGCTGAAGGCCGCGATCGCGGAGAAGACGCTGCGCGATTCCGGGATCAAGGTCGAGCCGTCCCAGGTGCTGGTGACCAACGGTGGCAAGCAGGCCATCTACGAGGCGTTCGCGGCGATCCTCGACCCGGGCGACGAGGTCATCGTGCCGGCGCCGTACTGGACCACCTACCCCGAGTCGATCAAGCTCGCGGGCGGTGTTCCGGTCGAGGTCGTGGCCGACGAGACCACCGGCTACCTGGTGAGCGTCGAGCAGCTCGAGGCCGCGCGCACGCCGAACACCAAGGTGCTGCTGTTCGTGTCGCCGTCGAACCCGACGGGCGCGGTGTACTCGCGCGAGCAGGTCGAGGCGATCGGCCGCTGGGCCGCCGAGCACGGCCTGTGGGTGCTGACCGACGAGATCTACGAGCACCTGGTGTACGACGACGCGGAGTTCGTGTCGATCGCCGCCGTGGTGCCGGAGCTGATCGACCGCACCGTCATCGTCAACGGCGTCGCGAAGACGTACGCGATGACCGGCTGGCGCGTCGGGTGGGTCATCGGCCCGCAGGACGTGATCAAGGCCGCGACCAACCTGCAGTCGCACGCGACGTCCAACGTCTGCAACGTGGCGCAGGCCGCGGCGCTGGCCGCGATCGCCGGCGACCTGTCCGCCGTCGACGAGATGAAGGTGGCGTTCGACCGCCGCCGCCGCACCATCGTGCGCATGCTCAACGAGATCCCGGGCGTCGACTGCCCCGAGCCGAAGGGCGCGTTCTACGTGTACCCGTCGGTCAAGGCGCTGATCGGCAAGGAGATCCGCGGCAAGGTTCCGGCGAGCTCGGCGGAGCTGGCGGGCCTCATCCTCGACGAGGTCGAGGTCGCCGTGGTGCCGGGCGAGGCCTTCGGCACGCCGGGTTACCTGCGGCTCTCGTACGCGCTCGGCGACGACGACCTCGCCGAGGGCGTGTCGCGCATCGCGAAGCTGCTGTCCGAGGCGAAGTAGCCGTTCGGCGCAGTCGCCCGAGGAGTCCGGCGCCGGGCCCCAACAGGGTTAAGTAGGTGCCCGGCGCTTTTCGCTGTCATCCGGTAGAGGCAAACCACGCGGACTCCACCCGTTCGGCCGCCGGGTCGGCCATGATCGGGGAGATGGATCACCCCGATCGCCCCGCGCGCGACGTCAGCGCCCTGCCGAAGGCCCATCTGCACCTGCACTTCACCGGCTCCATGCGAACGTCGACGCTGCTGGAGCTCGCCGACCGGTACCGCGTCCAGTTGCCCGGCGCGCTCACGTCGGGCACTCCCCCGCGGCTGCGCGCGACCGACGAACGCGGGTGGTTCCGGTTCCAGCGGCTGTACGACATCGCCCGATCGTGTGTGCGCGGCGAGGACGACGTGTACCGGCTGGTGCGGGAAGCCGCCGAGGACGACCTCGCGGAAGGGTCGCGGTGGCTGGAGATCCAGGTCGACCCGACCTCGTACGCGCCGCGGCTCGGCGGACTGTCGCCTGCGGTCGAGGTCGTCCTCGGCGCCGCGGAGGAGGCCGAGCGCGCCACCGGCGTCGGCATCGCGGTGGTGATCGCGGCGAACCGCACCAAGCACCAGCTGGAGGCGCGCACGCTGGCGCGGCTGGCGTCGCGGTACGCGGGGCGCGGGCGGATCGTCGGGTTCGGGCTGTCCAACGACGAGCGGCGCGGGCGGGCGCTGGACTTCGAGAAGGCGTTCTCGATCGCGCGCCGGTCGGGGCTGTTCGCGAACCCGCACGGCGGCGAGCTGGACGGGCCGCGCAGCGTCCGCGAGTGCGTCGACGTGCTGGGCGCCAAGCGGCTCGGGCACGGCGTGCGTGCGGCGGAGGACCCGGTGCTGATGGCTGAGCTGGCGCGGCGCGGTGTGGTGTGCGAGGTGTGCCCGGCGTCGAACGTCGCGCTCGGGGTGTACGACAAGCCGGCCGACGTTCCGCTGCGGAAGCTGTTCGACGCGGGCGTGCCGATCGCGCTGGGCGCGGACGACCCGCTGCTGTTCGGGTCGCGGCTCACCGAGCAGTACCGCATCGCGCGCGCCGACCACGCCTTCACGGACGAGGAACTGGCCCAGCTGGCACGGCAGTCGATCCGCGGTTCCGTCGCGCCCGACGCGGTGCGGGACCGGCTGCTGGCCGGTGTGGACGCGTGGCTGGCCGGCTGAGCGGCCGGCCGTACCGACACATGACGACGCCCCGGCCGGGTTCCGTGGTGGAACCCGGCCGCGGCGTCCGGTGTGGTGGTCGGGGTGGTCAGGCCGCGACGCCGACCTTCTCCGGAGCGGCGGCGGTAACGGTCTCGGTGTCCGCGGACTTCGCGACGGTCCTGCCGAGGCCCCGCGGGATCAGGGCGGCGGTGACCGCGCCGACCATGGCGATCGCGGCGCCGACCCACAGGGCGGGGACCAGGCCGTCGACGAAGTCCTGGCCGGAGGCGTAGCCGCCGTTCGAGGAGAACACCGAGGCGAGGACCGCGACACCGAACACGCCGCCCAGCTCGCGCATCGCGTTGTTGGTACCGGAGGCGACGCCGTGCAGCTCCTGCCGGACGATCGACATCATCAGGCTGGCGGTCGGGATGAAGTACAGCGACATCCCGATGCCGCACAGCAGCAGCGCGGGGATCTGCGCGGCGTACGAGACGTCGGTCGAGGCGATCGCGGCGAACCAGGCGAGGCCCGCGGCGGACATCGCCATGCCGGTGACGACGAGCGGGCGTCCGCCGATCTTCGCGGCGAGCGGGCCGGCGAGCGGCGCGATCAGGACCGGCATCGCCGTCCACGGGAGGATGCGCAGGCCCGCGCCGAGCGGCGAGAAGCCCTGGACGCCCTGGAAGTACTGGGTGAGCAGGAAGATCGAGCCGAAGACGCCGGCGAACATCAGCAGGCCGGAGAAGGTGAGCGCGGTGAAGCCGCGGTCACGGAACATCGTCAGCGGAAGCATCGGCTGCTCGGTGCGGCTCTCCCAGACGACGAACGCGGCGAGGAGCGCGACGCCCGCGGCGATCGAGCCGACGATCTGGGCGCTGCCCCAGCCGGCCTCCTGGCCGCGGACCAGGCCGAAGACGACGCCGAGCATGCCGAGGCTGACCAGGGTGGTGCCGACCAGGTCGAGGCGGCTGTTGGGGCCGTAGCTCTCCTCGACCTTGAGGCGGGTCAGCGGGACGAGGACCAGGCCGATCGGGACGTTCAGCAGGAAGATCCACTGCCACGAGCCGCTGTCCACGATGGCGCCGCCGACCAACGGGCCGAGGGCGACCGCGAGGCCGTTGACGCCGCCCCACAGGCCGAGCGCGAGCGGGCGCTTCTCGGGCGACACGGCGCGGGTGAGGATCGTGAGGCTGAGCGGGAGGATCGCCGCGGCGCCGGCGCCCTGGATGGCGCGGGCGGCGATCAGCGTGCCGGTGTTCGGCGCTATGGCGGCGAGCGCGGAGGCGACGGTGAAGATCGCGATGCCGGACGCGAAGACCTTGCGGCGGCCGAAGCGGTCGCCGAGCGCGGCGCCGAGCATGAGCAGGACGGCGAAGCTCAGCGTGTAGCCGTTGACCGTCCACTCGAGCTCGGAGATGTCGGCGCCGAGGTCCTCCTTGATGGACGGCAGCGCGGTGGTCACGACGAGGTTGTCGAGTCCGGCCATGAACAGCGCGAAGCTGCTGGCGAGGAAGGTCCACAGGGCGGTCCGGGGACCGGGGCGGGCCGCGGTGGGCTGGGTGGTGCTCATGGCGGGTGACATCCCCTCGGAGGCGATGGAAGTTATCGATGACTAACTTTTGACCACAGATTTAGTTATTGGTCACTAAGTTTGCGGGGCGGAGGAGTCCCCTGGCGCGGTACAGGCAGGTCCCGCGGCGGTGCGGTCGGCGTGGCTCAGCCGGCGTCGGCGGCCTTGGCGGCCGCGGCCGCCTCGGCCTCGCGGCAGTAGTCGCAGTGCACGACGTCGCCTTGCTCGTCGTAGGTTTCCTCGAAGTAGATCTGCTTCGGCAGGTCGAGCGCGGCGATCACGTTGCAGAGCATGCCGCGGGCGAAGAAGTTGGTCAGCTCCTCGCCGGTGATGCCGGTGCGGACCCGGACCAGCTCGTCGAGCTTGGACCAGCAGGCGCGGATGTCGGCCTGCAGATCCGGGTCCATCCCCGCGACGTACGCCTGCATCTGCATCCGCAGCAGGGTCGGCTCGCGGTCGAGCAGCTCCTGGTAGGCGTGCCCCATCGCGTGCGTCGCCGCGATGCCGTCCAGACCCTCGGTGGCCTGGTCGAACGTGACGACGACCCGACGGAAGCACTCCTCCACGGCGGCGAGGAACAGCTGCCGCTTGTCGTCGAAGAGCCGGAACAGGTACGGCTGCGAGACGCCGATGCGCTTGGCGATCGCGGCCGTCGAGGTGCCGTTGTAACCGCCCACGGAGAACTCCTCGACCGCCGCGCGCACGGCGGCGGTGCGGCGCTCGTCGGCGCTCATCCGGACCGTGCCCGCGTTGTGCGGGGCGTTCTTCGTCGCTGTCATGAGTAGTAAGTTATTACTCAATAACCAGCGTGTCAACAGCCCCGGTCAGAGCTCCGCGCCGACGAACACCGGCTCGTTGACCAGCTCGACGCCGAACGCCTCGCGGACCCCGTCGCGCACCTCGCGGGCCAGCGCGAGCAGGTCCTCGGTCTTGGCGCCGCCGCGGTTCGTCAGGGCCAGCGTGTGCTTCGTCGAGATGCGGGCCGGGCCGGTGCCGTGGCCCTTCGCGAAGCCGGCGCGCTCGATGAGCCAGGCCGCCGAGGTCTTCGCGTGCCCCTCCCCCGCCGGGTAGCGGGGGGCCGCCGCGTCGGCACCGAGGCGGTCCGCGACACGCTGCTCCAGCGCGGCGAACTCCGCGTCGGTGAGGACCGGGTTGGTGAAGAACGAGCCCGCGCTCCACGTGTCGTGGTCGGCCTCGTCGAGCACCATGCCCTTGCCGCGGCGCAGCCCGAGGACGGTCTCGCGCGCGGTCGCCAGCGGGACGCGCCCGCCCGGCTCGACGCCGAGCACCCGGGCCACCTCGGCGTACCGCACGGGCGCCGACAGGCCGCCCTCGTCGCGCAGCTGGAAGTGGACGCGGAGCACGACGAAGCGGCCCGCATCGGCCGGGTCCGCGGGGGTCTTGAACATGCTGTCGCGGTACGAGAACCCGCACTCCGACGCGTCCAGCATGTCCATGCGGCCGGTCTTGCGGTCGTACACCTCGACGAGGGAGATCGTCTCGGCGACCTCCTGGCCGTACGCGCCCACGTTCTGGATCGGCGTCGCGCCGGTGCTGCCCGGGACCCCGGACAGGAACTCGACGCCCGCCAGGCCCGCGTCGACGGCCGTCTCGACCAGGTGGTCCCAGCGCACGCCCGCGTCCGAGCTGAGCAGGCCGCTCGGGCTCAGCGTGTGGCCCTTCGTGGCGACGCGCACGACGATGCCGTCGAACCCCTCGTCCCCGATGACCAGGTTGCTGCCGCCGCCGATCAGCAGCAGCGGCGTGCCGTGGTCGTCGGCGTCGCGGACGACCGCGACCAGTTCGGCGGTGGTGGTGGCCTCGTAGAGGCGCCGCGCCGGTCCACCGAGGCGGAGCGTGGTCAGCGGGGCGAGGGGGGAGTCGGCGAGATGCTGCACCCGAACAGGGTACGGGCAGCCACGCCACGGACAGGCCGTGGCGCGGGCGTTACGCCAGCTGGACCACCGCGCGCGGCACGCCCAGCACCTTGCCCGCGTCGCTCGTCACGGTCAGGTCGACACGCACCCGGCGGTCGTCCAGCTTCTGCGCGACCTTCCCGGTCACCTCGACGACGGCGCCCTCGGGGTCGGGAACGACCACCGGACGGGTGAACTTCACGCTGTACTCGACCACCGCGGCCGGGTCCTCGACCCAGTCGGTCACCACGCGGACCGCCTCGGCCATCGTGTACATGCCGTGCGCGATGACGTCGGGCAGGCCGACCTCGGTCGCGAACCGCTGGTTCCAGTGGATCGGGTTGAAGTCACCGGACGCGCCCGCGTACCGGACCAGGTTCTCGCGCTTGACCGGGAAGGTCTGCGCGGGCAGCTCGGTGCCGACCTCGACGTCGTCGTAGCTGATGCTCGCGGCCATCGGTCAGGCCTCCCCTTCCGCCGCGGTGCCGCGGGCTGCGAGTGTCGAGTGCGCGGTGACGACGTGCTCGCCGTCCTCCGTCGCGATGTCCGCGCGGGTGGTGATGATGTCGTTGCCGGCCATCGACTTGATGTTCTCGACGGTGACCACGGCCACAAGGCGGTCGCCGGCGCGCACCGGGCGGGCGTACGCGAACCGCTGGTCGGCGTGCACGACGCGCGAGTAGTCCAGGCCCAGTTCGGGGTCCATGACGATCTGCTCGGCGGCCGTCATCGACACGACGATCGGGAAGGTCACCGGGGCGATCACGTCCGGGTGGCCGAGCTTCCGCGCGGCCTCGGGGTCGCGGTACGCCGGGTTGGCGTCGCCGATGGCGTCCGCGAACTCGCGGATCTTCTCGCGACCCACCTCGTACGGCGCGGTGGGCGGGTAGGTCCGCCCGATGAACTTGGGGTCCAGCGGCATTCTCGGGTCGCCTCCTCGGGCGTCGGACAAAACGCCGACGAGGCCACCCCCGTGCAGGGGTGGCCTCGTCGAAAGTGTGGGATCCGCGACCGGGGTCAGCGGGTCTCGCGGTGCGCCGTGTGGGCGTTGCAACGCGGGCAGTGCTTCTTCATCTCAAGACGGTCCGGGTCGTTACGCCGGTTCTTCTTGGTGATGTAGTTCCGCTCCTTGCACTCCACACAGGCAAGCGTGATCTTCGGGCGGACATCTGTGGCAGCCACGGGAGCGCCTTCCTGACAGTCGTGGACGTGATTTCAGCAAAAGCAGCCGACCTGGGGTTCCCCCCACATCGGCTCCTTGGGTAGCGGCGACCGGACTTGAACCGGTGACACAGCGATTATGAGCCGCTTGCTCTACCGACTGAGCTACGCCGCCTCGACGAAGACCCCCGCCCGCGATCGGGCGGGGTCTTCCTCGTCAGAGCCCCAATACGGAATCGAACCGTAGACCTTCTCCTTACCATGGAGACGCTCTGCCGACTGAGCTATTGGGGCGAGCAGGTGAAACCATACACGGCTCATGCCCCGCATCGGAAATCGGTTGTCCGGGCGGTGTCGCGGCGGGTCTTCGGCGGACCTCCGGGCCGGGTCAGACGGGGTCTGGCGCGGCCCAGGCGTGCGCGGTCAGGGCCGCGTCGACGGCCCTCGTATAGGTGGTGGCGGCCAGCCACGCACGGGCCAGCGCGTCGGCGTCTCCCGGCAGCAGCCGGCCGAACACGTCGCGCCCCCGGTCGGCGGACGCGGCGACCAGCGCCTCGAGGAGGTCCGCCCCTGTGACCAGGCCGTCTCGGCGCAAACGGGCGGCGTCGCGGGCCATAGGGGTGAGAGGCGCGGCCGCCGGGGAGGCGGTGGCGGAGACCGGTGCGGCGGCGAGGGCCAGCGCGGCACGGCCGCCCGAGACGGCGCGCTCGACGTGCCGGGACAGCAGATAGGCGGGGGCCTGGTCGGGGGTGGCGAACGCCGGCGCGGGGGCGGGCTGCGGGGGGCGTGCGCCGGAGTGATCAGGGGACGGGGCGTGCTCCCGGCGGGCCGGCGCGGCCTGCGAAGTCGGCGAAGTCGGTGTGGGCGCGGTGACGTCGGCGCGTTGCAGACGGTCGAGGCCGAGGTTGACGCGCACGCGGAGGGTGTCGGGGGTGGGGTCGTGCGCCGTTTCGCCGGATGGGGCGACCGGGGCCGGGCCTGCCGCGAGTGCTCGTACGGCGGGCTGCGCGCCGGGTTCGAGACGGCCGACGATGCGGAGGCGCAGGCCCGGGCGGGTCGCGAGGAGGCGGAGGTTGTCGCGGTACGGCAGCGCGGGGTGGTCGTCGGCGACCAGGAGATGGACGGTCAGTCCGCCGCACCGGGCCGCGACGCGGTCGGCACCGGACGCGGACGCCACCGGGCCGAGCAGCTCGACGTCCAGGAAGACCAGGTCGGAGCCTGCCGGGCGGGCGTCCGGCGGAAGGTCGGCGAGGGTGCGCAGGACGCGGGCGACCTGGTCGGCAGGGGGCTCCGCCCACAGCGCGGCGAGCGGGTCGTCGTGCCAGGCGGCGCCGGACGCGCTCACGGCACGGACCGAGGCGCCCGCGCCGAGACGTCCGGTCGGCGACTCGGTGGCGCCGGAGACGATGAGGCCCGCGCGGGAGAGCTGGTGGTGGTCCAGAGCGGTGTCGCCCAGGCGTACGGCCCGCGCGGCGGCACCGGCGATGCGGGCGGCGCCGCCCGGCATCACGTCGGACACGGTGCGCAGGGCGCGACTGCCCGGGGCGAGCGTGTAGGTGACGACGCCGGCGTGGCCGGTCGCGGTGTTGATCGGCTCGGTGAACACGCCGTAGAGGCGCAGGGAGCCGGCGTGGGTGTAGGGCTGACGCGCGGTGCCGATGAGGACGGCGGTCGCGTCGGGGGTGGGCCGGTCCCTTTCCGAGCCGGGTTCCGGGCCTTCGGAGATCCGGGACAACTCGCGAGCGGTGTCGAGGAGTTCGTGGGTTGCGGCGATGAGGTCGGCGAGCCGGTGGGAGGGGTCGTCGGCGCGGGCGGCGCGGAGCCCGGTGGTCACGGCGACGGCCGCGGCGGCGGGCCTGTGCAGACCCGCGAGCTTGGCGGCGTGCGCGGCGCGGAGCAGGCCGGCCTGGAGCACGGCGCCGGAGCCGGAGACCCCGGCGTCGAGAACGGTGGCGGCGGCGGACCAGAGGGCTTGGGCGGCGGATGAGGCCTGTGTGGTGAGCGCGGCGCCGGCGGATGAGGCCTGTCCGGTGAGCGCGGCGCCCGCTGCTGAAGCGGGCACGGAGACCGCAGTGTCGGCCGCCGAGGCGGATCCAGGAGCGGCGGTGTGATGATCGCACCGCGAACTCGGGCCCCCACCTTGGGGGTTTAGCACGGGTGAGGCGAGAGCGACCCCGCACTGTGCACAGGTGCCGTGTGATGATCCGACCGGGGCGGCGGTGGCGTCGTCGGCGGCCGGTGCGGGCGCCGACGGGTCGGTCGTCTCCGGTTCCGGTGCGGCGGGTTCGTCGTCGACCGACGGCGTCAGGGACGACACGGCCGCGGCACGGTGCACGCACGCCGGGGCCAACAGGCACGAGCACCGCACGTCTTCGGCGGTGCGCACGAGCGATCCGGGCGCGTGCAGCGTCAGTTCGGCGTCCTCGTCGACGGCGATACGGACCGTGTCGGCGTCCTGGGTGACGGGTCGGGCGGCGAGCTTGTCGACGGCGGCGTCGAGGCGCTTGCGCAGCCTCGGCGACAGGGCGTCGACGATCTCCGCGACCGCCTCGGGGCGTACCGCGATCGCACGCAGGTCCACGGTGTCGGTCAACGGACTTTCTCCCCTACCCAGCGGGCCAGTTCGGTCGGGCTGAGGGCCGCCACCGGCATGCCCGCGCCGACGAGTTGCGAGGCGACGGCCGTCGAGTAGCGCGGCTTGCCGCGGTCGTCGAGGCTCGCGCAGCCGAGGACGTGGCAGCCGGAGCCGACCAGCGTGCGCACCTCCGCGAGCAGTCCGCCGAGCGGCCAGCCCTCCTCGAAGTCGCTGACCACGGCAACGAGGGTGCGCGACGGCACGGTGACGAGCTCGCGGGCGTACCGCAGGCCCGCGGCGATGTGCGTGCCGCCTCCGACGCGGACGTCCAGGAGCAGGCCCAGCGGGTCGTGGACCTGGTCGGTGAAGTCGACGACCTCGGTGGAGAACGCGACGAAGTGCGTGGTCAGCGCGGGCACTCCGGCGAGGATCGAGGCGGTCAGGGCCGACCAGATCGTCGAGGCCTCCATCGAGCCGGACACGTCGACGACGAGGATGAGCCGCCAGTCGGCGGCCCGGCGGGCCTTCGTACGGAAGACCGGCCGCTCGGGGACGACGGTGACCACGCCGTCCGGGCCCATGGGGCGCGCGGTGGCGAGGTTGGCGCGGATGGTGCGCGGAAGGTCGAGGCCTCCCCCGGGGCGGCGGCTCGGGCGCGGGACGGACAGCCCGGAGAGCGCCGGCCGCATGCGGGTGGCGAGCTCGCGGGTCAGCTCGGCGACGATGCGGTCGACGAGCGGGCGCAGCGCGGCGATCCGCGACTCGGGCAGGCCACCCGCGTGTTCGAGGACGGCCCGCAGCAGGTCGACGGACGGCCGGGCGGACCCGGGGTCGAGCTCGGAAACGGCGTCACGGCGCCCGGCGGCCACGGCGGCCGCGAGGACCTCCTCGCGGACCCCGGGCCCGAACAGCGCCGCGAGGTCCTCCGACCAGTCACGGGCGGACGGATAAGCAGGTTCCCGCCCGGCCCCCGCCCCGGGAGCGCCGCCGCCGAGATCCCCACGCGACCCTTCGCCGCGCCCGGCCCCGTAGAGCTCGTCCAGCGCGGCCCCGAGCCGCGCGACCCGCGCCCCGGACCGGTCGACCCGCCGGCCGAGGACCAGCCGCCAACGAGCCTCGGGAGCGAGTGTGAGGGGGGCCGACGAGGTGGGTGCGGGCTGCGCAGACGAGGAGGGCGTGTCCGCCGCGGGAGGCTCGCCCGACGCGGGGGGCTCGCCCGACGCAGCGGTGGAGGGCTGAGCAGGTGCAGGTACGGCGGCCTTCGAGGCGCCCGACGCGGTCTGATCGTCACACCGCGAACACAGGCCCCCAGCTTGGGGGTCTACCGCAGACGGCACGAGAGCGGCCCCGCAGCGTCCACAGGACCGGGGTGATGATCCGACCGGAACGGCGGCGGGAGCGGACAGCTCTGGTTTCGGCGAGGTCGTCTCGTGCGGGTCGGGGTGGGGTGTCAGGGCGGGGGCGGACGAGCCTGGATTCGGGGAGCCGGGTTCGGGCTGCGGCGGCGTCGTGGTCGGCAGTAGGCCGCGTTCGCGCAGCGCCGTGCGGCCGGCCAGGTCGGCTGCGGCCCAGGAGGCGAGGGTTTCCGGGGACGTGTCCGTCGTGGTGTCGACCGTGGACTCCAGGCGGTCCTCGATCACCGCCAGGAGCCTTTCGCGGGCCGCCGGGCTGAGGGTGTCGAAGCCGCCGCGCAGGGCCGGGAGGCGGGTGAGGAAGTCCTCGTCGGGGAGCTCCGCGACGCGGTCGAGCAGGGGCTCCAGGGCGGCTCCGCCGGCGCTCAGGAGTGGGCCGGCGGCGGTCAGGAGGCCGGTCATGCGGCGGACGAGGTCGGCGCGGCGGTCGGGCGTGGTGGCCTCGTCGAGCCACGAGGCGACGCGTTCGCCGAACCGTTCGGCCGGCTGGTGGCCGAGCAGGACCCGTACGGCGCCCGCCGCAGCGGCCATCATCGGGGCTGCGTCGGTGTCCAGGCGGGTGAGGGCGTCGGCGAGCCTGAGACCGCCGAACGTGTCGGCTCGGCGGGCGAGTTCGACGACGGCGCGGGCGTCGGCGGGGTCCTCGGAGCCGCTGAGCCCGTCGAGCCGTCGGACGGCGGCCGCGGTGAGGTCGGCGCTGACGTCGGCGGTCTCGTCGGGGGCGTCCGGCAGGCCGGGGATGTGCCCGTTCGCCCACCGGTCCAGCAGCGCGAGACCGGACAGGAGTTCGGGCAGTGTCGCGAGTCCCGGCACGAACGCGTCGACCTCGGCGAGGCGTTCGGCGGCGAGCGCCTCCAGGCCGCACTGGGCGGCCTCCTCCAGCCCCGCGAGCACCTGGGCCGCGGTCGGCCCGCCGTCCTCGTGTTCGCGGCGCCTACGCTCGCGCAGCACGCCTTCCGCGGCCTGTTCGGGGGTGACGCCGCGGATGCCGGCGACGTCCAGCATCGCGGCGGTCGACGGCGACCAGCGGACCCGCCAGCGGGTGGTCAGCGCGTCGGCGCCGCCGGTGCCGACCACGTCGACGGGTTCCGCGTACGGGATCCGGCACACGTCGAGCCGCCGCAGGAGCAGTTCGCGGTGCCGGTCGAGGTCGGCGCGCAGCGGGTCGAGGCGCAGGTCGCGCTCGTCGTCGCCGGCCGCCGTACGCGAGCCGCCACGCCCGCCGGCCGGGCCGCCGCCGGCCGGGCGGCGGCGTGCGGTGCCGGGCTCGGGTGCGGGCTCGTGCGGGCCCGGCAGCCCGAGTTCGGCGAGTTCGGCCTCGACGGCGGGTCCGAGGCCGCTGCGCGGTGTGCCGGGCGCGCGGCGTCCGGCGCGCGTGCCGACCAGCACGCGTTCGAGGGCGCGCGCGACGGCGCGGCCCCGGCCGAGGGGTTCGCCGTGGGTGAGCGCGGTCTGCGCGGCCTCGGCGAACTCGCCGCGTCCGGCGGCGGGGAGGCCGCGCAGGGCGGCCAGGTCGGTCGCGATGCGCACGACCTCGCGGGCGTCGGCGGGTCCCGACGGGTGGCCCTGGGCGCGCAGTTCCGCGCACACGCGGGTGGCGGTGCGGGTGAGGGCGTCGTACAGCCGTGCGGGGTCGCCGCCGGCCTCGAACACCTGCTGCTGCCACTCGGGGTCGCGGATGCCCGCCGGGTAGCCCGAGCGCTCGTCGAGGAGCGCGTGGGTGTACGGGACGAGGGAGGTGACGACGGGTTCGGCGTCCTCGGCGAAGTCGCCTTCCACGTCGGCCTGTTCGGCAACCGTTCCGAGCAGGAGCGCCGGGGCGTGGAAGGCGCCGACGACCGCGGTGGCGCGGGCTCCGTCGGCGGTGGCCTCGCGTACGGCCCGCCGCATCCACGCTTCGCGGCGCAGGTCGACCGGGTCGACGCCGGGGCCGGCGGCGGCGTCGCGGCGGAGCGCCCAGCCGACCATGAGCGCGGCCCGGCGTACCGCCTCGGGCGTCGAACCCGGGGCGGACGCCTCGACGAGGCGGTCCCACAGGTCGTCGCCGGGGCGCCCGGAGAGGCGGCGGCTGAGCGCGGCGTGCAGCGTGGGCGCGGCGGCCGCGCCGGCGGGCGGCTCGGACGGTTCCCAGCCGCGGTGTGCGAGGGGCAGGTCGCACGCGACGACGGGGACTCCGGCGCGGGCCGCCCAGCGTACGGCGGCCAGTTCCGGCGAGAAGTCCGCGAACGGGTAGAACCCGAGCCCGTGCGGCCCGGACCCGGCGAGCGCGACCGGCGCCTCGGTCTCGGGGTGCGCCAGCCACGGCAGCCAGTCCTGGAGGTCGGCCGGGAGCTCGACGAGCACGACGTCGGGCTTCGCGGCGTCGAGCAGCGCGGGCATGGCCGCCGCGAGTGACGGCGCGTGGTGCCGGACGCCGACCAGGTGCGGCCGGTCGGCGGCGGCGAGCCGGGCCGCGGCCGCATCGGGGGCGTCGTCCGCGGCGAGCCGGTCCGCGGCGGCATCGGAGCCATTGGCCGCAGCGAAAGCGCCGGCCGCGACGGACGCACCGACCGCGTCGAAGGCACCGGCCTCGTCGAAAGCGCCGGTCGCGTCGGGGGTACCGACAGCCGCCCCGCGAGAGGCCGGGACCGGCCCGGCCTCTCGCGCGAACTCGTCGAAATCACTCGGCACTTGGTCAGCCTTCCAGCACGTGCCGCAGGTCCCACAGCGTCCGCCACGTCGCCGACCCCTGCTCGGCTCGGCGGCGCACGGCGGCGTCCCAGTACCCCAGCAGCCGTGCCGCGTCGGTCGGGTCGTCCTTGCGCACCACGCCGAGCAGGTGGCCCGGCAGGAGCCCCAGCACGTCGCGGTCGCCCGGGAAGTACGCCGACGCCAGCCCCAGCGCGGACGCGACGGCGACCGCCTCGGCGGTGCTCATCACGGTGGACGGGCGTTCGACCTCCCAGCCCTCGGCGCTGCGCCCGGTGCGCAGGTCGCGGAACGCCGTGACCAGCGCTTCGAGCACCGCGTCGTCGACCGAGAACGCCGCGCCCGCGCGTTCGACCGAGCCGCGGGCCTGCCGCCGCACGAGGTCGGTCTCGGCGTCGAGGTCGGCGATCGGGCCGATGGTCTCGAAGTTGAACCGCCGCTTGAGCGCCGCGGACATCTCCGAGACGCCGCGGTCGCGCAGGTTGGCGGTGGCGATCAGGGTGAAGCCGGGCGCGGCGTGCGCCTGGGCGTCGTCGGTGCCGGCGAGTTCCGGTACGGCGATCCGGCGTTCGGAGAGCAGCGACACCAGGGCGTCCTGCACCTCCGGGAGGCAGCGGGTGACCTCCTCGACGCGGGCGACCGCGCCGCGCGCCATGGCGGTCAGCACCGGCGACGGGACGAGCGCCGCCCGGCTGGGGCCCTGCGCGAGGAGCATCGCGTAGTTCCAGCCGTACTTGAGCTGGTCCTCGGTGGTGCCGGCGGTGCCCTGCACGGTGAGCGCGCTGGTGCCGCACACGGCGGCGGCCAGCAGCTCGGAGAGCATGGACTTGGCGGTGCCGGGTTCGCCGACGAGGAGCAGCCCGCGTTCGCCGGCGAGGGTGACGACGCAGCGTTCGACGAGCGCGCGCTCCCCCACGAACTTCTGGCTGATCGTCATGCTCGCGGAGCCGTCGGGGAGTTTGAGCTGTTCACCGGCGCTGCCGAGGATGAACGTGACGACCGCGCGGGGCGTCAGCCGCCAGGCCGGGGGCCGCGCCCCGGTGTCGTACGCGGCGAGGAACTCCAGTTCGGCGGCGTACGCGTCCTCGGGCGGCTGGACCTGGCGGGCCGCCTGCGGGCGGTCCGCGCCGTCGGGCTCCGGCGTGCCGGGCCCAGGCGTGATGGTGGCGGTGCTCATCGGCGGCGTCCCCTCCGGGTGGTGCGGGTCTCGAGCTGTTCGAACGCGGGCGCGTCGCCCTCCTGGACACGCTGCCATGCGGCCCGGAACAGGTCGGGAACGGGCTGCCGCGGGGTGATCGCCCGGTTGCCGTCGACCTCGTAGAACGCGTCCTTCCACGTCTCCAGCGGCAGCGCGCGCTTGAGCTCGTGCCAGCCGCCGGGCAGGAACAGGGTCCGGGAGGCGCGGGACCGCTTCGCGGAGACCACCAGGTCGGTCGCCTCCAGGGCGGCCTTGGCGGCCTTGAAGCGGGCGGGCTTCCAGCCGTTCCAGCGGACGACGTTGCGGTCGGTCGGGTCGGGCAGGGCGAGCAGCTGGAGGTAGAGCGCGGCGGCGTCGGCGGACAGGTCGTGCGTCTTCGCGACCTCGTCGACGAGGTCGGGCACCGACCAGGCCGGGTCCTGGGCGTACCCGACGGGACCGTCGGCGCCTGCCGCGGCCAGTCCGTCGAGTTCGGTGCCGAGGAGGGTGCGCACGGCGGCCGCGGCCCCGGTCGGCGCACCGCGCAGGGCGATGACGTGGGCGAGGTCCGGGTCGTCGGGCCCGGTCAGGTTGCCGGTGCGGACCCACACCTGCTCGGCCTCGCCGTGCCACGGGGTCAGCACGATGACGTCGTTGACGTGCACCATGCCGTCCTCGGCGGCGCCGCCGGTGGCCGGCAGGCCGGCGGCCTCGCGCAGTGCGACGGAGGTGTAGGCGCCGCGTTCGGTCCACTCCAGGTCGAGGTCGAGGAGCAGCCCCGGGTCGGCGAGGCGGGCGCGCACGGCGGCCAGCAGGCGGGGCAGCGCGGCGCGCAGCGGGTCGCCGTAGGGCAGCCGGTAGGCGAGCCAGCGCACGGCGCGGGCGTAGGTGCCCAGCTGGTGCGGCGACAGCATCGCGTCGCTGTCGTCCGCGACGAGGCGCTGGTGCTCGTCGAGTCGCTGGGTGGTGGTGCGGGACAGCTCCGCGCTGGTGTCCGGGTTGAGGACGCTGTCGATGAACGTCTCGCCGAACGACGCCGCGACGGCGTCGGCGGCGATGTCGTCGGGCAGCCGCAGGAGGTGCCCGAAGTGGGTGTTCCAGGCGGCGGCGCCCGCGTCGACGTCGGGTCCGGTGTTCGCCAGGTCCGCCGGGTCGGCGGGCAGGAGTGCCCCGAGGACGCCGCTGAGGGCCTTCGTGTCGAGGCCGCGCAGGCGGTCCCGTGCGGCGGTCGCCTCGGCGCTCTTGAGGCCGAGGAGGGTGCGCTGGTCGGTGTCGAGGTCGATGCGGCCGTAGCGGGCGGCGTCGGGGAGGCCGGCGAAGAGCAGCGCGGCTTCGGTGCGGCGGGCGGTGGTCGCGGCGGCGAACCGGTCGACGGAGTCCGGCCACCACGCGGCCGCTTCGGCGGCGCGGATGGCGGTGACGTAGTCGCCGACGCGCGCGGCCCGGTCGTCGCTGTCGAGGTAGTCGACCGGCCAGGCGTCGTGCGACCTGAAGTCGGCGACGGCGTCGAACCGGCCGCTCGGGTCGTAGTCCAGCGCCGTCCAGTGCTGGCGGCGGTCGCTCCCCCAGCCCGCCGGTCCGATGATCACCACGACGCGGCCGCCGCGGCGCATGACCTGTCCGACGCGGGTGGCGTCGCGGTGGTCGGCGCACAGCACGACGCGGCGCAGCAGCCCGGGGCGGCGGAACACGTCGGCGGACAGCTCCTCGACGAACAGCAGGAGCGCTTCGCGGTTCGCGGGCGCGGTGAGCGGGGACGCGGCGCGGTAGAGCAGCGCGCCGAGGCGGCCGATGGCGCCGATCCAGGTGCCGGAGCCGTCGGCGAGCCGGACCTGGGTGGTCGTCCACGCGTCGGCGGCTTCGCCGTCGGCAGGTCCGCCGTCGGCGGCTTCGCCGTCGGTCGCGGTCTCCGCGTCCGCTCCGGGCGCCGCGAGGAGCGCCGCGACCTGTCGGATCTGGTTGAGGACGTTCCAGCGGGGGGCTCCGCCGTAGTAGCCGTAGCCGCCCTGCTCCCCGATCCCGCGCAGGCCCTCGTGGACGAGGCTGTCGGTGCCGTGCTCGGGCCGGTACTCGTCCTGGTCGTCGCCGGTGCGCTTATTCGCGACGACCGTGCCGTAGCCGTCGAGGCGGCGGACGAGCGAGGCGGCGTCGCGGGTGATGCCGGCGACGCCCGCGCGCAGGCCGGGGTGGGTGATGCCGGGCAGGAGTGCGTCGACCTCGGCGAGCGGCACCGGGTCGGGGCGGGCCGCCGGTTCGCCGGTGGCCGCGGCGGCCTCCTGCGCAGCCTCGACGGCCGCGTCGCGCGCCCGCTTGGCCGCGGCGAGCAGGCCGCGCGCGTCGTCGTCGGTGACCGCGCGGAGCACCGCCGAGCCCGCCTCGTCGCGGGGGCGCAGCGCGTGCCAGAACGCGGTGTCCGGCACCAGGCGGGTGCCGGCCGCGTGGACGCCGCCCCGGCGCCACGCGTCGGCGCTGCCGAGCATGACCTCGCCGTCGGCCCACCGAAGGCTGCCGTCGTCGGCGAACACGGTCGGGCACGCGCCGCCGGGCAGGCGCAGCGCGCCCATGGGCAGCCGCTGCGGGCGGCCGTCCCAGCGGCGTGCGCCGACCGGGAGGGTGACGGCGGTGCCGTCGACGCTTCCGGCGGTGACGGTGTCGTTGTCGTCGACCCGCACCCAGTGTCCGAGCAGGGTGCCGTCGGTGCCGAACGGGCTGTTCTCCAGGCCCGGTTGCAGCGGCATGAGGCGGCAGGCCTCGTGGACGAGGCGTCCGCCGTCGGCGACCGCGGCGGCGAACGGCGCGGGCAGCGACGCACGGCCGCGCGTTCCTGTCGCGGGGTCGTACTCGTGCCAGGTGAGGACGTCGCGCCAGTGCAGCACCCAGTAGTTCGCGCCGTCGCCGATCACGTGCTCGCGGCCCGGCAGAGCGGTGTCGCCGGCGTGCAGGACACGGCCGCCGCTGACCCGGCCGCCGCCGGGGAACGGGAGCGACATGACGCCGCCGGACTCGCCGCCCCACCGGCCGGGGGTGTCGCCGCCGACGGTGAAGACCTCGGCGGGCCGCGACGACCAGTAGCCCTTCTGCTCCTCGTCCCACCACATCACCAGCAGGTCGCCGTCGACGTAGCGGAACTTCGGCCTGACCCAGGAGTCGAGGCCGCTGGGCAGCCGCAGGTCGTGCTCGAGCAGCACGCCGTCCGGGCCGATGACGACGGCCTTGCCGCCGCTCGCCAGGACGAGCGCCGGCCACGCCTCGGAGATCAGCAGCTCCGACTTGTCGGTGGACGCGTCGTCGTGCAGGCCGGGCGTCGGGGTGCCGGTGGTCAGGCCGAGGCGGTCGAACGCCTCGTCGAGGGCGGGCCAGCCGAGTTCGTCGAGCAGGCCGACGCGCAGCGTGCGGGCCAGCAGCGGGGCCATGTCGAACGCCTGGACGCGGGCCACCACGTCCGGGTTGACGTCGGCGCACACCGCGTTGAACGGGTGCAGTGCGTCCAGCGCGGCGCGGGCGCCGGGCAGCGCGGACTGCGTCTCCAGGTCCGCGGCCCGGTCGGCGAGCCACGCGTGCATGACGCCGCGCAGCACCGGGTGGGCGGCCGCCTTGACGAGGTGGTTGCCGTTGCCCTGGCTGCCGAGCGCGCCGACGGCCTTGCGCAGCACCGGTTCGTAGCGGGTGTCGGCAGCCACGGCGGCCAGGTCGCGGCGGCCGGGCTCCTCGTCGTCGTACCAGTCCCCCAGGGCGAACTGCGCGCTGTTGTTCGGGTCGGCGACCGGGATGCCCGCGGCGAGGCACACGTCGAGCAGGTCGGCGTCGATCGGGTGCCACGACTTGTCCCCGAGCGAGACGGGGGCGCCGTCGGCGCGCAGCGCCTCGGCCATCCGCGCCGCGAGGCCGAGGGCGGCCGCGTCGCGCTTGCGGCCGCGCCAGCTGCTGCGGCGCATGTGCTTGGCCCAGCGGGTCAGCCAGGCGGCGGACTGGCCGGACTCGCGTGCGCCCGGGGTGGTCAGCAGCGCCTCGGCGCCGGTGTCGGCGAGCAGTGCCAGCCAGAAGGCGTCGGCCTCGGCCGGGGCGCCGGTGTTCGGCGTCGGGAAGATCTCCAGCAGGCGGGCGCGGGCCGCGGGTTCGTCGGCGCACAGCGCGACGAGGGCGGGGCGGAACGCCTTCCAGAAGGTCAGAGGGGCGCGGGTCACGGCGGGCGTCGGCAGCAGGTCGGCGAGCAGCGCGCGTTCCTCGGCCGCGACGACGGCCGCGGACTCGGCGGCGGACTGCCGCTTGCCGTCCTTGGCGGCCGCGGTGCCGACCGCCTTGATCATGGAGCGGGCGTCCTCGGCGAGGCCGGCGTAGGGCGGCATGCCGGCCGCGCAGCGTTCGACGCACAGCTGGCGGAACTGCGCCCACGCCTCGGCCGCTTCGAGGCGGCGGGACAGGTCGCGGGCGTACTCCTTGAGTGCCTTCGCGGTCAGCGCGCCGGCGAACGCGAACTCGAGGAAGACGGCGCGCAGCCGCTGTTCCTCGACGGGCAGGTTGTGCACGCGCTCGGCCTCGCGGGCCTTGCCGAAGAAGGTGGCGGCGTACGTGGTGTTCTCGTGCCCGAGGAACACGCGCGCGGCCTGCTCGTAGAACGTCGGCAGGAAGTGCGGGACGGCGCGCCCCAGGCGGGTGCCCAGCACGTCGAAGCCGTCCTTGGCGGTGCCGGGCTTGCTGCGGGCCTGGCGGCCGAGGCGTTCGATGTCGCGGACCAGGGCGAGCGCGTGGTGGCCGTTGGCGGGGTCGTTGACCAGTGCCCAGGCCGGGAAGCCGAGCGTCTCGCGGCGGACCAGGCCGACGGTGGGGGCGGTGTCCTTGCCGGCCGCGTCGGCGGCGGGGACGTCGTCGCCGGTGTCGCGGGTCAGGCCGAGGAAGTCGAGTGCGAGGTCCTCGGCTTCGCCGAGGGTGCCCGGCACCAGCCGCACTATCGGCCGGTCGCCGAGCGCGGGGTGCGTGTACGTGCGGGCGGTCAGCGTGTCGACGTCGTCGCCGGTCGCGGCGCCGAGCGGCAGGACGGCTCCGGCGTCGAGCAGTGCGGCGGCCTCGGCCTGGGTGTTCGGGTGGGCGCTCACGCGGCGTCCTCCTGGTTCTCGGTCGAGCGTCCGGCGTACAGCGCGGCGGCCATGCGCATGCCCTCGGACCACGCGACGGGTCCGACCTCGGGCGCGCTCAGCACGCGGCCTTCGGCGCTCGTCCAGGACAGCGCGCCGGTCTCGGTGCTCTCGTAGGGGTCGAAGTCGCCGAGCCACACACGGGCCTCGACGGTGTGCCCGTCCTCGGTGACGGGACAGACGGCCTGGCCGCCGCGCACCTGGTAGCCGAGCGACGTGGCTCGGCCGAAGAGGAAGCGCAGCTGGTCGAACTTGCCGCCTGCGTAGTCGTCGACGTGGGTCGTGTCGGCGGCGAGGTCCGCGGGGCGGAGCCACACCTCGCGGTAGAGCTGCCCGGCGCGCTGCTCGACGCCCAGTTCGGCGGCGAACTCGCGCAGGTCCTCGAGGTCTTCGAGGAGCACCGGGTGCGGGATGCGGATCCGGTCCGGGGTCACGCGGACGGTGTCGCCGTCGAGGTCGACGAGGCCGATGCCGCGCTCGGGGTCGGCGTCCCGCAGGAACCCGACCGCGGCGCCGTCGTCCGCGCTGACCACGAGGTCGCGCAGCACGCCCTGCCACGCCGGGTCCGGCCACACGCGGGCGACGACCGCGGTCGGGACGGCCAGCGAGCGCACCATCCACCGCTCGACGTCGGCGAGGCAGGTCCGTTCGTGGCGTTCCAGCCACTCGGTGAGCTGCCGCAGTCCGACGACCGCGGGGTCGTCGGCGAGCTTGGAGGGGACGCTTTTCAGCCGCCGTCCCGCCGCGTTGCGGCACACCACCGTGCCGTCTTCCAGGGCGACTTCGTAGTCGCCCGCCCGCACCCACGCCATGGAATGAAGTCCTCCCGCCGAGCCCGCTGGACCCCAGGCCGCGCATAGGTGCGCCGGTCGCCTGTGGGTCCTGACCGCGGCCGCTCACGGCCGAGGGCCGCCGGGGCAAGTGGATGGTGGCACCGAAGCGGCCACGACCGCGATCAGGATGGCGGGAACGTTAGCGGTATCGGCTGACAACGGACGGCGAACCTCCGACGAACGCCCCGCGTCCTGACGGAATGGGGCGTAGACGCGGCCTTCGGGCGGGCGGCACGCTGGAACCGCCGCACCCGCGACCGCGCGGGCGCGGTCGGATGCATCGGGCGCTGGGGAGCTCACCATGCGGATCCTGGGCGGGCTGATCGCCGCGGCGATCGTGGTGGCCCTTGTGGCCCTCGCGGGCTCGCGGCTGCGCGCCAAGTGGAAGGACGACGAGGAACTGTTCGACGGGTCGCCGCGGGTGGTCGTCCCCGAGCAGGGCGGGACGGTGCGCGTCGACATGCTGGTGCGGCTCGCCAACAGCCGGGGCTACACGCTGGCGGCCAAGCAGCCGACCGACGAACCACCCGGGAGCGAGCTGGTCTTCGTGCGCGACGAACGCTGACGGGCCGCGCGGCTCGGCCGACGGAATGAGGGCAACCCGTTCGGCGCAGGCGGCAACCCGTTTGCCGCATTAATCACACCAAAAATTGCGAACTTCACGCGGAAGAGTGACCTTTTCATCACATCTGTACGTGTGATGGAGGAAAATCCCGTGCGTAGTAAGAAGCTTGTCGCCGCCGTGTCGGGCACGGCCCTGCTCGGGGTGGTGAGCCTCGGCGGATTCGCCGCGGCGGACACGGCGGGACCGGGGTCGAGGTCCGCGCTCCCGGCCGGTGTCGTCGCGAAGACCGGCACATCGGCGGACGCCTCGGCGGTCGCCGCCCCCGACGCGGCGGCGCAGGCGCGCCCCGACCAGGCGCGGCAGCTCGCCGAGCTCGAGGACCGCGTCGACCGGGGCGTCCCGGGCGCGTCCCCCGAGCTGACCGCGCGGCTCAAGCACGCGCTGGCGGCGGTGGAGAACACCACGGCGCTGGAGCGGAACACGGCCGCGCGGCAGGCCCGCGCGTCCCGGGCGGCGGGCACGGACGCCGCGGAGCTGCCCGGCCTGCGGGCGCTCGACGCGGTGACGGAGACGCCGCCGCTGCCGGACCTCGACCTGGGCAAGCTGCTCGACGCGGTCAAGAGCGGGGACCTCGGCAAGATCGTCGGCTCGCTGACCGACCTGCTGGGGAAGCTCGTGTCGTCGCTGACCGGACTGTTGAGCGGGATCGTCAGCGGAGGCGGCGACGCCGCCAAGCCGGCACTGCCCGACCTGGCGGAGCCGGACGTCCCGACGGTGGAGCTGCCGAAGCTCCCGGACCTGCCGCCGCTGCCCAAGCTGCCCGAACTGCCGGCGATCCCGGGTGTTCCGGACGTGTCCAGCCTGATCCACATGCCGGCCGTGCCGCAGTACCCGGCCATGCCGGTGATGCCTGCGATGCCGCAGTTCCCGAGGGTCGCGGAGCGCGGCTGATCCGGGTCCGCCCGCCGGGCCCGCGGCCGTGTTGTACGAGCGCGGTCTCCGGGCCCGGCGGGCGGGCGCTCAGACGTTCAGCACCTTGCCCTTGGCGGTGGCGCGCTCCTGGCCGTCGACGGCGACGCAGATCCCGTACACCCGGGTCGCGGCGGTCCACCCGTTGGCCCGGCCCCGGTTGTTGCTGATCTGGACCCGGCCCCGGGTGCGGTCCAAGGCGGAGACCAGGTGGAGGTAGACGGTTCCCGCGACGCGCGCCAGGACGATGTCCCCGATCTCCAGCTTCGCGGGGTCGACCGGTGCGACGGAAACCAGTTGGCGGCTCATGATCAGCGGCGTCATCGACGAGCCGGTCGGACGGAACTCGACGGTGGCCCCGTCGGCGACGCGCGAGGCCATGGAATCCAGCAAGCCCATGCTCCGCAGCATGGCTCACGGATTGCGGCGGAGCCACCGGTTTTCCGCGTGGTTGGAGACGTGCGGGGGCGGACGGAAGCGGACGGGAGCGCGAGGGCGCGAACGAGGGGCTTACGCCGGGTCGGAGATCCGCACGTCGTACGCCTCGGGGTCGGCCTCCGCAGCCGCGAAGCGGAGCAACTCCCGGCCCTCCTCCTCCGCCTCGGCGCGCCGCGCCGCGTCCAGCGGACGGAACGGGTCGATCTGCAGGACGGCCGTGCCGCCCTTGCGGACGATCTTCCACATGCCCTCGAAGAACCCGTCGACCAGCAGCGTTCCGGTCGTCCCGCCGTTGCCCGGCGGCAGGGGCACGCGGCGCTTGCCGACGATGACCCGGGAGCGGTCGGCGTGGGACAGCAGCAGGTTGTCGTACTCCGGCAGGAACCGCAGCGGCGCCGGCGTCTCGGCGGGTGGCCGTGGGGCGTCCGGGAGGTCGAACAGCTCGGCGCCGTCCGGGCCGCGGAACCGGACGAGCCGGGGGCCGAGCCGGTCGAAGACCTCGCGCAGACGGGTCAGCCCTGACCACATCTGCGCGTCCTTGACCGAGGCGGGCCCGAACGCGCCCAGGTAGCGCAGGACGAACGCGTCGAGCGACGGCGCCGCATCGAACACGCCGCCCAGCCACGTCTCCGCCGGCGTCCACCGCGGCGGGCCGCTCTGGCCCCACAGCCCGCGAGGCGGCACCTGCACGTTCGGGCGCAGGTGGGTGGCCGCGTAGGCGAGCGCCATCGGGTCGGCGTCCGGCCAGCGCTCGGACAGCCGTTCGGCGAGCTCGGCGCGGGTGAGCGGCGTGTCGGTGATCAGGGTCCGGCCGTACGCGGACACCGCCTTGTAGTCGGTCCCGGCCAGCGCCTTGCCGAACACCGAGATCGCGAAGGACCGTTCGAACATCGGGCTGAGCAACGGAACCATCACCCGCGCGTCCGCCGCCGTGACGAGGTGGACGGTCACGCGCATCAACGGCATCCGCAACGCGTCGCGTGCGGCGAGCAGACCGGCGAGGTCGTCGGTGGCGAAGTCGGCGAGCCGCGTCCACAGCCCGACGTAGGGGGCGTTGGGCGCCTGCCCCTGCATGCCGACGAGGTGCTGGATCGCCTCGGCGGCACTGCGCCGGTCACGACGCAGCAGCAACTGCCGGTCGAGGGTCGCACGGCTGAGCGCACGCACGTCCAACTGCGGCGCGCCGGTCATGGCCGCTCCCTCCGCCTCGGGTCCTCGGGTCCTCGGGTGATCCTTCCGTATCGGCGCGCTCGCGGCTGGGGCAAGGAGGGTGCGACCGGCCGCTACCCACGGAAGCGGTCGGTCGCGGTGATCAGCGCGTCGAGGATGCCCGGCTCGTCGTAGGCGTGCCCGGCGTCGTCGACGACCACGAACTCGGCCTCGGGCCACGCCCGGTGCAGGTCCCACGCGGTGCGCGGCGGCGTGCAGACGTCGTAGCGGCCCTGCACGATGACGCCCGGGATGCCGCGGAGCTTGCCCGCGTCGGCGATGAGGCGGCCCTCGTCCATGAAGCCGCCGTTGACGAAGTAGTGGTTCTCGATGCGGGCGAACGCCAGCGCGTAGTCCCGTTCGCCGTGCACCGCGATGACGTCCGGGCGAGGCCGCAGCGAGATCGTCGAGCCCTCCCACACGCTCCACGCGACCGCGGCCTCGGCGCGCACGTCGGGGTCCGGGTGGTTGAGGCGGCGGTGGTAGGCGGCCATCAGGTCGCCGCGCTCGTCCTCGGGGATCGGCGCGAGGTAGGTCTCCCACACGTCCGGGAACAGCTGCGAGGCGCCTTCCTGGTAGAACCAGTGCAGTTCGGAGGCGCGCAGCGTGAAGATGCCGCGGACGACGAGCTCGCTGACCCGCTCGGGGTGCGTCTGCGCGTACGCGAGCGCGAGGGTGCTGCCCCACGAGCCGCCGAAGACCATCCACTGCTCGACGCCGACCATCTCGCGCAGCCGTTCGATGTCGTCGACCAGATGCCAGGTGGTGTTGGCCGCGAGGTCCACGTCGTGGCCGCTGACGTGCGGCGTGCTGCGCCCGCAGCCTCGCTGGTCGAACAGCAGCACCCGGTAGACCTCGGGGTCGAACAGCCGCCGGTGATTGGCCGTGCATCCGCCCCCGGGCCCGCCGTGCAGGAACACCGCGGGCTTGCCCTCCGGGTTCCCGACCAGCTCCCAGTACACCCGCTGGCCGTCGCCGACCTCGAGCATCCCGTGCTCGTACGGCTCGATCTCCGGATAGAACGCCCGCATCCGCCGGCCTCCCTGCGCGTATGTCCCGCTTGGTCACCCCCGACCCTATGCGGGGCGTGCGGCCGCCACCCGGCCGAGCCGGTCCGTGTCGGGGCCGGGGCGCTCGGGGGCGGGCACGGCGTGGCGCTATCGGTTGTCGGTGCCCTGGGTGGCGCGCTCGCGCTCAGTGGTGCGGGCCGCGCGGGCGGCCTCCCAGTCGAGGTGGGTGGCGTGGACGCGGTCCCAGAGCTTGTGGCGGTCCTCCGGGGTGAGGTCGGTCAGGGGGAGGCCGAACACGTCGGCGACTGCGGCGTACCAGTCGCGTTCGGTGGTCAGGTAGGTCGTGGTCTCGCCCGACGCGTCGATCCGGCGCAGGGCGCAGCCGGTGAGCGAGTCGGTGCCCTTCGCGTCGCGGCGCAGGATCGCGCAGGTGCGGACGAACGACGACTCGGGCGACGTCGACAGCCACTCGTGCTTCTCGGCGAACGCGTCCATCTCGGTCGTCTCGCGCGCGAAGTCCATGCGCGGGAAGGACCCGCGCGGGTCGTGCGTGAAGCGCCACCCGCCGGGGACCACGTCGGACGGCGCGAGGGCGTACGAGAACGGGCCCTGGTCGTAGACGCCGGCGCGCAGCGGGAGCGGCTCGTAGATGCCGTCGCCGAGGCCCACGTCGACGAACCAGTCGCGGGCGTCCACGCGCACGGTGAGCGCGAGGTGGTTGCCGAGCACGCCCGGCGGGTCCTCGAAGCGCGGCTGGACGCCCCCGGCGTGCCGGGTGACGTGGAAGCCGAGGTGCTCCAGGAGGGCCGCGAAGGCGCCGTTGAGGTGGAAGCAGTAGCCGCCGCGGCCGGCCGCGATGCGTTCCACCGACGCGGTGGGGTCGATGCTCGCGGGGTCGCCGAACTGCGCGTGCAGGCCCTCGTACGCCACGCGCTCGACGTGCGCGCGGTGCAGGGCGAACAGCAGTTCGCTGGACGGCGGCCCAGGTATGTCGTCAAGGCCCAGTCGGGTGAGATATCCGTGCACGTCGATGGTCCTCATGATCCCGGACTGTATGCGAACGAGGTGACGGGAGCCGAGGATTTCCGGAGGACGTCGTTCCGGCTTCACGCGCACGTCGCACACCGCGGCCCGCCGGGCCGGGGCCGGCGGGTCGCGCGGGAGGCCGTCAGCGGGTCGCGCCGACCAGAGCCCGGAACTCCTTCGGGCTCACGCCGCGTACCCGCTTGAACGCCGTGCTGAGTGCGAACGGACTTCCGTAACCGACCTGTTGGGCGACCGCCCCGACGGTCGCGTCGGGGGCCCGCAGCAGGTCGGCGGCGAGCGCGAGGCGCCAACTCGTCAGGTAGGTCATGGGCGGCTCGCCGAGCAGTTCCGCGAACCGCCGGGCGAGTGCGGCGCGCGACACACCGGCGGCGCGCGCGAGGCTCTCGACCGTCCACGGGTGCGCGGGGTTGCCGTGCAGCATGCGCAGCGCGCGGCCGACGACCGGGTCGCTGTTGGCCTTGTACCAGGCGGGCGCCTCCGCCTCCGGGCGGGCGAACCAGGCGCGCAGGACGGCGATCAGCAGCAGGTCGAGCAGCCGGTCGAGGACGGCCTCCTGGCCCGGCTCGTCCCGCACGACCTCGCTCTCGAGCAGCGGGATGATCGGGTTGCTCCACTCGTCGGCGCGCACGGCGAGGAACTTCGGGAGTGCGGCGAGCAGCCGCTGGGTGATCTCGCCTTCGAGCTGGTAGGTGCCGGTCAGCATGATCGTGTCGCCGTCCGGGTCGTTGCCCCACGAGCGGACGCCGAGGTCCATCATCTCGGACACGTCGACGCCGTCCGGGGTCGTGCAGCGCTGACCCGGGTGAATGATGATCTGCGGCGGGGTCTCGGGGGCGTCCGCGACGACGTACGGGTCGGGCCCGAGGATCACCGCGACGTCGCCCGGCGCGAGGTGCACGGGCTCCATGCCGTCGGCTTCCGGCAGGAACCACGCGCTGCCGCGGACCATCGCGACGAGCGTGAGCGGGGCCTCGTCCTGGATCCGGATCGACCAGGGCGGGGCGAGGAGCGAGCGGAGCAGGAACGCGCCTTGCGCGCGAGGGCCGTCGAGGAGTCCCGCGAGTGCATCCATGCGCACCAGCCTAGAACACGCGTGAGACGAACGCTTATGCAATTGCGCTTCACGGCCATGGGAAGTCTCGCCGATCCGGCCTTGAATAGAGACATCGAAAGGGCGGGACACACCGCCGGAGGCACACAGACACCGCTCGCCGCGGACCGCGGCGGACCGCGAACTCGGAGGACACCCCATGACCGCGACCCACGACAGCCCCGCCCCGCAGCAGACCTACCTGACCGGCGGCCCCGCGTACCGTCACCCCGAGCAGCCGAACCACCAGCAGCCGGCCGACCCGTGGTCGCGGTGGACGCAGCGCCGCGACGAGTACGGCCAGGAGCACATCCCCGCGCCGAGCGGCCGCGGTTCCGGCGCGGAGGCCGCGGCCGGCGGCGGCAAGCGCGACGCGCTCGACATCGTGCTGGTCGCCGCGACCGTCGCGATGGGCCTGATCGCGGGCGTCTACTACGCGTTCTCGGTCGCGGTCATGCCGGGCCTGGGCGCGACCGACGACCGCACCTTCATCGGCGCCATGCAGCAGATCAACGTAAAGATCGAGAACCCGCTGTTCTTCGCGAGCTTCTTCGGCGCGTTCGGCCTCAGCCTGGCGGCCGCGATCATGCAGCGGAAGCGCGGCGGCGGCCAGGTGTTCAAGATGATCGTCATCGGCCTGGGGCTGTACACGCTCGGCCTGGTCACCACGATGGGCTTCAACATCCCGCTGAACAACGGCCTCAAGGACGCCGGCGACCCGGCCGCGATCGCCGACCCGGCGCACGTCCGCGACACGTTCGAGAACCCGTGGCTGGTCTGGAACGCGGTGCGCGCGCTGGCCTCGACCGCCGCGATCGGCTTCCTCGGCTGGGCGCTGGTGCTCCGCGGCCGCCGCGGATGAGGCGGGTAGTACGAGACGCACGGACGGTACGGAGCCCGCGGACGACGCGGGACAGCCGGGCGGGCCCGGTCGTTCGAGGGAGACCTCGGGCGGCCGGGCCCTTCGGCGTGTTCGGCCCCGTGCGCGTGCCGGGCCGGTCAGGGGGCGGCGGCCGCCTCCTCGGGCACGGCCACGGTGATGCTGCGCCAGCCGTAGTCCGGGTTGTCGCTGTTGCGTACCAGGTCCCGCGCCGAGACCAGGACCTCCATGTCGCGCAGGCGCGCGACGATGTGGGCCACGGCGGCGGCCGGCCCCACCAGGTCGACGTCAATATGCTGCACGCCTGATCAACGAGCCGGACGCGGCGACGCAACGGCCGGTTCGGTCGCGTATGGACATCTGCCGCGCAGGCTAGGGGTGGTACGTGTCCGCGATCGAGCTCACCGCGGCCCACATCACGACAAGGCCGACCATCCAGCCGCCCACGGCCGCGTACCGCAGCGTGCGCCACCGCGACAGGATCGCCAGCGTGCCCGCGACGGCCAGGGGGAAGCCGCCGAACCACGGGATCTGCCCGCACAGCGCCTGCCCGTGCGCGGTGCAGATGAGCGCCGTCGACTGCGACGGGCACGGGTCGCTCATCAGGGCGAAGAGCGGCAGGATCATCATCGAGAACACGGTCGCCGACCACAGCGGGATGAGGGCGAGCGCCTTCATCCAGGCGCGGCCGTGCGCCGGGACATCCGGCGGGTAGGCCGGCGGCCAGACCGCCGCCCCTGTGGCGAACGCGCCGGGTGCCAGGCCCCATCCGGTGTACGGCGCCGGCCGATCCGTGTGCTGCCCCCGTGTCGTCATGTGTCCAGCCTCGCCGGGAGACGTGCTCGCGGGGACCGCACGGGTACTCAGATTCCGGCCCGGGGTACTCAGACGGTCGTGGGCCAGACCTCGAACACGCCCATGCCCTCGGGCGGTTCGTCGTGCCGTTCGACGGAGTCGACGGCCGACTCCGGAGAACCGTGCGCGACCCACGCCTCCATCGTCTCGACCTGGTCGCGGGTGCCCTCGAACACCGCCTCGACGCGGCCGTCACGGCGGTTGCGCACCCAGCCGGCGACCCCCGCGGCGCGCGCCGCCGCCTCGCAGTCGGCGCGGAAGTACACGCCCTGCACGCGGCCGGACACCAGGACTCGAACGCGGACGACCATCACCGCATTGTCCGGTACCCCGGGCGCCCGCCCGCGGGGGACACGCCGCCGGTGAGGCGGCGTCCTCGACCGTCTGTTCGTCCGTCTGAACGTCCGCCTACTCGCCGGTCGTTTCGCCCGCGAACGCGCGGCGCAGTCCGGCCAGGTCGATCTTGCCCATCTTCAGCATGGCCTCCATGGCGCGCGACGCCTTCGCCGGGTCGGGGTCGCTCACCATGTCGTCGAGTTCCTTGGGGAACACCTGCCAGGACACCCCGAAGCGGTCCTTGACCCAGCCGCACGGGCCCTTCTCGCCGCCCTCGGACAGCCGCTCCCAGTAGTAGTCGACCTCGTCCTGGTCGTCGCACGGGACCTGGAACGAGATCGCCTCGTTGAACGTGAACATGGGGCCGCCGTTGAGGCCGACGAAGCGCTGGCCGTTGACCTCGAACTCGACCGTCATGACGCCGCCGGCCTCGCGCATGCTGTTCTCGGGGTAGCGGGTGACGCGGCCGATGCTGCCGTTCTTGAAGACGGCCATGTAGTGCTCGGCGGCCTCCTCGGCCTGGGTGTCGAACCACAGGCACACAGGGAAACCGTTGCCGTTCGCGGTGCCGGTCATGGGGACCTCCTCGGGGGCTGGGTGGGCCTTCCTACCCCCTTAGACCGGGCGGGCACCGCGGACTCATCGGTGTCCGCCCGGACAGCCCAAGATTTTCTTTGCCGGGATTCCCCGCGGGGTCCTCTACCGCGATTCCTTGCCCCGGTTCCTTGCCCCGGTTCCCTTCCCCGGTTCTCTACCGGGTTCCGGACGGCGCCTCGGCCCGCAGCGAGTACAGGACGGGCAGGTACGAGTCACCGAACGGGAGCCGGTAGCGGCCGTCCCCGCCCTCGGGCAGCAGGCCGCGCGGGTCGAACTCGGCGTCGGTGTGCTCGGCCAGGTGCCGCACGACCAGCCCGGCGTTCGCGGCGGCGGTCACGATCTCGCCGAGCGAGTACGGGTACTGCACGGTCTCCTGCGCCGGCATCTCCAGGTCGGCGTCGGCGTACGTGCCGGTCACGGTCTCGCGGTGCGGGGCGCCGCCGCCGTACGGCCAGTCGACGAGCAGCGGGTCGAGCCGGCCGACGGTCTGGTACGCCGGGTGCAGGTCGACCAGCACCAGGCTGCCGCCGGGACGCAGCGCCGCGGCGGCCCCGCCCATCCAGGCGGCCAGGTCGCCGATCCAGCACAGCACGCCGTACGTGGCCACGACGACGTCGAAGCGTCCCGCGAGGCTCGCGGGCAGCCGCTGCGTGTCGGCCTCGACGAACGCGGCGTCCACCCCGGCGCGCCCGGCCAGTTCGCGCGCGCGTTCGACGGCGACGGGCGAGAAGTCCACGCCGGTCGCGCGGGCGCCGAGCCTCGCCCAGTTGACCGTGTCCATGCCGAAGTGGCAGTGCAGGTGCAGCAGGTCCTTGCCGGCCACGTCGCCGACGAGCTCGCGCTCGAGCGCGTAGAGGGTCTGGCGGCCGGTCAGGAAGGAGTCGACGTCGTAGAAGCGGTCGGCTTCGGTCGACCCGTGGCGTGTGGCACGGACATCCCACAGCGCCCTGTTGAGCGCGGTTCCGGCGTCCATGGCCGTGTGTTCTTCACCCATGCGAGGACCCTGTCATACCGGGTCAACAGGTATATCGACCGCCGGTGCCGTGCGGGCAAGTCGGCTCAGTAGTACTTCCGCAGCTTCGGCCAGAGCGTCGACCACGGCTCGGCGGGGCCCGCGCACAGCAGGACGACCGCGTGCTGTTCCTCGTTGTCGACGCCGTGGCCGTTGTCGACCAGGCCCACCTGGCGGCAGTCGGTGAAGTGGGACTCCTGGCGGGCGATCTTGTCCTTCTTCGCGACGATCAGGACCGGACCCGGGGTGGTGTCCGACGGGCGGCCCCAGGCGTAGAAGTTCACGTGGCCGGAGTAGGGGTACGGGAGGCCCAGGTCGGGGCCGTAGCGGGCGAGGGCGCCGGCTTCGCCGTAGTTGCTCGCGTAGAGCACGGCGTGCGGGCGCTCGTCCGCCGGTATCTGCGCCCAGCCGTCGGCCACCGTGTGTACGAATGTCTGCCAGCCGACCTGCTCGCCCTGCTCCTGGTCGATCGCGTTGGGGATGGCCAGGTGCTCGGGCGGGAGCAGCGGAAGGGCGAGCACGGCGTTGGACGCCGCCAGCGCGACGCCGAGCGCGACCACCAGCCGTCCCCGCGCACGGCGACGACCTCCGCCACGGGCGACCCAGTCCAGCACCGGCTCGCAGCCCGCCGCCATGATCACGATCAGCAACGGCAGGGCGTAGTAGGCCTTTCCGCCCACCGCGACGACGAACACGCAGGTGATGCCATACGCGTACGCGATCGACCGCGCCCACTGCAGCTCCGGATCGCGCAGGAGCCGCCGCAGCCCGGCCACCCAGACCGGGATCAACAGTGGGGACAGGAACAGCAGTTGCTGCGGAACGAACATGGTGCGGTTCATCGCACCGTCCCTGCCGCTGATCCCGTGCGCGACGGCCAGCTGCGGCCACCCGTGGGTCGCCTGCCACCACAGGTTCGGCAGCACCAGCACCAGCGCGACGGCCGCACCGGCGAGCGGCCACCACCCCGCGAGCACCCGTCGAGGCCCGGCGACCAGCACCCCCGCCAGCAGCGCGCCGACGAGCAGCACCACCAGGTCCTTGTTCTGCCCGCCGACGCCGACCGCGAGCCCCAGCGCGAACCACCAGCGCACGTCGCCGGTCCGCAGAAGCCGCAGGGCGACCCAGGTGACGACGAGCCACATCAGCACGTCGAACGTCGCCGTCGACACCATGTGCCCGACGGCCAGCACCAGTCCGGACACCGCGGCGCACCCCGCGGCGGCCACCTGCACCCGCGCCCCGCCGCCGAACTCCCGTGCCACCAGGCCGACGACGACCACGATCGCCATCGCGGCCAACGTGGCGACCACCCGCAACCCGGCCGGCGACTCCCCGAACAGCTCCGTCGACGCCCGCGCCAACAGCGGTGTCAGCGGCGGCTGGTCGTCGTAGCCCCAGTCGAGGTGCCGTCCGGCGGCGAGGAAGTACAGCTCGTCGCGGTGGAACCCGTACCGCCCGGACACCGCGGTGAGCACCGCCCCGAGCCCGACCGCGACCCCGCCCACTCCGCGGCCGGCGAACGCCCTTACGCCCGGCCGCGAGTGGTCGGCCACCGTCGGCCTCACCGCCGCTCTGACGTCCTCCACCATGCGCAGTGCCCCCCGCCCCCACCCGTCTCGATTCGACAGACCCCCTGTCTACCTCCCGGGGGTCCGTCTTCGGAGGGTGTTCGCGAAAGCGCCCGCGCTAATTACTTCGGCGACCTCAGCCACGGGTCCCGCAGGTCGAAGTACGCCACGTCCTCCATGATGGCCATCGACTCCTCGAAGGCCTGGCGCAGTTCCGCCGGGAGCTCCTTGCCCTCGCCTGCGCGGGCCTCGGCCTCGGACGTGAAGTAGACCGTCTCGGTGAAGCCGCCGTCGCCGTGCAGCGCGGTGGTGCTGCCGATGACGTCGGGGCGGAACTGCCGTACCTGGGCGTCCATTTCGCGGCCCATGCGGCGCATGCGCTCCACGTCGGTCACGCGGCCCTGGATGACCTGCACGAAGCCCGCGTCGTCCGAACCGCCCCCGGTGTGCGTCTCGACGTCCGGGCAGTCGTGGAAGGTCACGTCGCCGCTGAACAGCTTCGACGTCTCCTCCCACCACGCGGACTGCTCGGGGCGGTCGCTGTTGCGGCGCGCGTCCTCCTCGGAGGCGAAGCGCACGACGCCGACGAAGACGCCCTTGTCCGTCACCCCGCCGGTCGCGCCGAGCCACCCCGTGGCACCGGGGCCCACCTCGGTCTGCCAACGGTCCAACCGCGCCTTCAACGCCGCCGGATCCGTGACCCGGCCCTGAATCACCTGGATGAACACCGCGCGCTCCTCCGCTCCGGGGCGCCCTGGCGCGCGCCCAGCCGTCCGAGTGCCACGCGCGGCGCCCCCGTAACCCTTCGCGCGGAAGGATCACCTGAATGCCTTGGGGGCGCCGCTGCGTCACGGCATGCGAGGGTCAGGGGCCGTCGGTGGTGCCGCCCGTCGACGCGTCCCAGCTGACCGACCCGCCCTGGAAGTTCGAGCGGCGGCCGCCCGTGATCGAGAACTCGTCGGTGACCGGGTACTTCAGGTACGACTTCTCCCAGCCGAGTTCGGCCCAGCGGTTCCGGATCGCGCCGTGCACCTCGTGGGCGCTGGTGTCGGGCGTCCAGTAGATGGAGCCGGCTTCGAAGTGGTTGTAGCGGCCGACGCCGTCGGGGGTGCCTGTCTCGTCGGTGAGCGGGAAGCCGAGGACGCTGCTGTCCCAGCCGAGCGCCGCGTACTCGTCGAAGACGTAGCCGTGCACGCTCTGCGCGCCGATCGTCGAATTCAGCCAGTAGACCGCGCCGTTCTGGAAGTTGTTGTACCGGCCGCGGCCGTTGGCCGTGGTGCCCTCGTCGGTCACGGGGTAGCCGTTCGGGCCCTGCTCCGCGCCCAGCGCCAGCCATTTCGTGTGGATGTCGCCGTGGATCTCGTGGGCGTTCGTGCTCGGCGTCCAGTAGATGGAGCCGGCCTCGAAGCGGTTGAACCGGCCGACCCCGTCAGCCGTCCCCGTCTCGTCGCTGAGCGGGAAGCCGAGGACGCTGCCGTCCCAGCCGAGCGCCGCGTACTCGTCGAAGACGTAGCCGTGCACGCTCTGCGCGCCGATCGTCGAATTCAGCCAGTAGACCGCGCCGTTCTGGAAGTTGTTGTACCGGCCGCGGCCGTTGACGGTCGTGCCCTCGTCAGTGACGGGGTAGCCGTTCGGGCCCTGCTCCGCGCCCAGCGCCAGCCATTTCGTACGGATGTCGCCGTAGAGCATGTGCGCGCCGGTCACCGGCGTCCAGTACGAGGAGGCCGCCCCCGTCGCGCTGGTCCCGGTGAAGTGGCTGAACCGGCCCACGCCGTCGGCGGTCGCCGTCTCGTCCGTGGTCGGGCCGCCGAACCGTGCGTGCCCGCCCTGTGCGAGGTAGTCGGCGAGGATCGCGCCGTGCACCTCGTGCACCCCGGTGGCCGGCGTCCAGTACGCCCGCCCGCCGACGAAGTCCCGGTAGCGCAGGGAAGCGTCGCCCGTCTCGGGCCCGGTCGGAGCGCCCAGCAGGGTGCGGAAGGCGGCGTCGGAGGCGTACCGCTGGTCGATCGGCGACCCGTAGGTCACCGCCAGGTCGAGGTCGCTGTCCGGCATCACCAACTGCCGTGCGCGCGGCGCGCCGTCGTTCCAGCCGAGGAACGTCGTGACGCCGTCCGCCGCGGTGACCGGCGCGATGACCGCCACCGACGCTCCGACGGTCTGCTCGGAGGTCTGCCGTGCCTCGCCGTTGACGGTCACCGCCGCCGGATAGTTGCTGGTGACGGTGAGCGTGCGCTGCTTGGGCAGCGCGGTGTACTCGGCGCTCGACACCACGCCGAAGTGGTCGGTCGCCGACGCGGTGACCACCCACTTCGTGTTGTCGCCGTGGTCCTCGAACAGCGACGAGTACGACGGCCCGTCGGTCGACGTGCCCGGGTGCTCATGGCACGTGCTGACACTGCAGTGCACGATCTTCGACGTCCAGTGCACGGTCAGCGGGCCGTCCTCGGCGTCGTTCGCGGTCGCGGTGAGCGAGACGGTGTCGCCGACCCGGTACAGCGTGCCGTCCGGCGGTCTGTTCAAGGTGAGCACGGGGGCGGCGTTCGCGGGCACCACCGTGAACGAGACGTCGCCGGACGCGCCGACGGCGTCGGTCACCGTCAGCTTCGCGGTGATCGGGCTCGTGCCGGGCGCGGCGTACTGGTGCGTGGTGCGCACGCCCGTCCCGGTGTTCCCGTCGCCGAAGTCCCATCTGTAGGTGAGGGCGTCGCCGTCCAGGTCGTACGACTCGGACCCGTCGAAGGTGACCGTGCGCGTGGCCGGGTCGGTGCTGGTCGTCTGCTTCGCCACCGGCGCCCGGTTGCCGGCCGCGTAGACGAGGCGGCGCAGCTTCGAGGAGATGATGTCGGCGAAGACGATGTCGCCGTTGACCGCGCTGGCGAACTTCACCGGACCGCCCAGGCCGGAGCCGAACCCGTCGGGCTCGGGGGCGCGGGTGAGGACGCCGGTCGCGTCGTAGGCGAGGGTGTACAGCCGGTTCGAGACGTAGTCGCCGAAGAAGTACGCGCCCTGGTACTGCGCCGGATAGGCCTTGCCGGTGTAGAGGATGCCGCCGGTCACCGACGAGCCCTGCGGGCCGTGCGGGTACTCCCACAGCGGCGCCGCGCCCGTCACGCCGCGGCATCCGTCCAGGTCGTGGTAGCCGGGTGTGGCGTGCGTGCCTTCCCAGCAGGGCCAGCCGTAGTTGGTGCCGGGGCGCACGATGTCGACCTCCTCCCAGTCGTTCCAGCCCACGTCGCCGACCACGGGGCCGCCGGTGGCGGGGTCGAGCGTGAAGCGGAACGGGCTGCGGAGGCCGTACGCGTAGACGCGGCTGCGCCACGACGTCGGATTGGCCGAGTCGTAGTACGGGTTGGACGACACGCCGCGGCCGTCCGGGTACATGTGCAGCATCTTGCCGAAGCCCTGGTCGAGGTCCTGGGCGCGCAGCGCGAGAGGGTCCACCGTCGACGGCTGGGCGTTGTCGCCGATCGCGATCCACAGCGTCCCGTCGTCGGGCGCGAGGACCGTGTTGACCGCGTGGCCCCCGGCATCGCCGATCAGGTCGACGATCTCCCGGTTGTCGGTCAGCCCGACCGGCTCACCGGTGCCGGTGACCGCGTAGCTCTCCACCCGCAGATGCCGCGAGCCGGTCGCCCGGCAGATGTAGATCCTGCGCGACGTCGCGTAGTCGGGCGCCACGGTCACACCGGTCAGGCCCAGGTCGCCGACGGTGTCGACGCTCAGCGTCGCGATCGTCTTGGCCACCCCGCCAGGCGAGACCCACGCGAGGACGCCGTTCTTCCCCGTCGTGAAGTAACCGCCGTCCGGCGTCCACGCGAAGTCGGTGAGCAACTCCGTCTGCCCGGTGGGCATGTCGACCAACGAAAACCCGGCCGGCAACGTCACCGCCGCCTCGGCCCGACCGCCCCCGATCACCGTCCAGGGGACGGCCAGAAGCGCGGCAAGCAAAACAGTCACCACCCGACGGTGCAGAACAGCCACCACCCGACGGAGCGGAACGTTCAGTACCCGACGGCGTCGGCAAGGCAGTGCGGCGGTCTTCGGCACGGGCGGATGCTCCCTGCTTCCTCGGCGTGTGGCCCACCCCCGACGACCCGCCGGGACGCGGCCGGGGACAGCCGCACTCAGCCCCTCGACCACCCGTACGCCGTAGCCGAGTTGCGTTCTCCACGGCCATGCGGTCCCACGCCCGCCCCACCCCAAAACAACAACCGCCCCCCTCCAACCCAACTGGCGCAACCCCAAAATCTGTGCTGCCCCCACCCCCACCCACCCACCCAGCCCGCCCCCACCACACCCCCGACCCCCCGACGGCCCCGCACAGCCCTACCAGTTGCCGACCATGGAGGACGCGCACGCCAATGCTGAGACCCACGTCGGCAACGCGGTCGGGGACAAAGACAACGTCGAGAGCGACTGTGCCCCGGTCGGCTACCGCCCGATCGGCGCCGTCAATCGGACCACTGGCCTGGCCTGACTCCTGGACAGACGCAGTGAGCACCGCGCAGGCGCTTCTCGTCCACGGATAGTCCGCACGCGCCGGACAGGGCGCGAGCACCGCCGAGACAGAGTCAGATAGTCCCGGCATTACGGGCACTGGGTCGAGCCGACGAACGAAAACAGCCCCTGACCGCGAACATGCTGGTCAGAGGCTGTTTCTTAAGGGTGGCGGGTGCAGGGTTCGAACCTGCGTAGGCATCAGCCGACAGATTTACAGTACGCGGCCTGGTTCGGCCATCGGGGCACCTGACCTGCGCAAATGAACAGCAGGCCACGCACGGTGAGCGCACGTCCGCACGGTGTCCGCATCCGTGGAGACCCCCCGGAGACCTCTGAGGCGGGCGCCATCTGGACAGCAACGATCCTGGCAAGCGCCCGCTCAGGCCCCACCCCCCTTCACCTGAACAGCCGCCGAAACATGCAGGGCAACCTGAACAACCTCGCACTTGTTCAGGCCCCACCCCCCTTCACCTGAACAGCCGCCGAAACATGCAGGGCAACCTGAACAACCTCGCACTTGTTCAGGCCCCACCCCCCTTCACCTGAAGACGATCTGTAGAGACTCTGTACACTCCGCGCATGGACGTTGAAGCCCTCCGGAGCTCTCCAGTTGGCCGGCTGGAGCCGATCAGCGGAGTAGACCCCTCAACTGGTCGCGACTGGCAGTACTGGGCCTTCGTTCCCACGCCTCTCCCGTCCGAACCACCCCTTAACCTGAGCGCGATCCACGCGGCCACGGAAGCGGGAATGGAAGTCGCGCGGCTTGATCAGGCTGCCACTCAATTGCCGAACGCCGAGATCCTGGTCCGTCCAATCGTCAGGCGCGAGGCCGTGAGCACTTCAGCGCTCGAAGGTACATACGCCACGTTCGACGAGGTGCTAGAGGCAGATTTCATTGACGAGAGTCGCCAGTCTGCAGAACAGCGCGAAGTCCACAACTACGTTCGCGCCACTGAACAGGCGATGGACCTACTGCATAAGTACCCGATTAGCCGCCGAATGCTCGGGACCCTACAGCACACCATCGTGCGGGGCACCCCCGGCGAAACCTACGACGCCGGCGACATCAGACGACGCCAAGTATGCATCGGCCCCAAGCACAGACCCATTGAGGAATCGCGCTTTGTTCCCCCGCCTCCGGGCCCCGGCCTCGAAGAGCTTTTCAGCGACTGGGAGAAGTGGGTTAATGCGCAGGACAACATTCCGGCAGTAATTAAGGCCGCCCTGGCTCATTATCAGTTCGAGACCATGCATCCATATGCCGATGGAAACGGGCGCCTCGGGCGCCTCATCGCGCTGCTCCAGTTGATTCAATCGAACGTCCTCAGGCTACCGATTCTCAGCATCGCACCGTGGCTTGAGGAAAATCGAGATGAATATCAAGACGGACTCCTCAGGGTGACGAAATCTGGAGATTTCAACGACTGGATCACGTTCTTTTCAAGGGCAATCAGCATTCAGGCCCGAGCAGGAGTAAGGAAAATTGCACTCCTTATTCAATTTCGAGACGAAATGCTTGCGAAACTTCGCTCGTCGGGCTACAAGGGCGCCGCAATTCAGATCGCCGAGAACCTGATCGGCTTCCCGGTTATTGACGTACAGACGGCCACGAAGCTAACCGGAAAGACCTTTGAAACAACCAACCAAGCCGTAGCAAAGTTGGTCAGCATGGGCTATTTGCAGGAGATCACCGGACGCCCAAAGAACAGGCTCTTTGCATGCCCGACAGTGATCTTCATCATCAATTCTTAGGAGCAGCGTCGAGGGGACGTCACACTGTGAAATGAAACATCGGGGAGGCTCCCCCTGACCTGCATCATCGCCGCGCGGAGTGATGGCGCCCGGTCGCTGTCCTGCGTTTGTCCCGAACGCCTGGCATACGCGGCGGCATGACCAAGCCAGGGGGCGCGCAACGGCGCGAACGAACGCTTCAGTTGCTCGGGTAGCCCATCGCGTGTCGGCGAGGCTTACCTACAGATTGATGGTCCGCTGATTCCCATGACCGGACGCTTTGAGGGACTGGATCCCGCTCAGAAACGCCTCTACGGCATGATGCAGACATTGATGGTCTACCGGGCCCAGGGGGCTACCCCGCCGCCTGGCGCGCCCCGCAATGTTGTGTCCCAGCAGGACGCCCTTGAAGCCGTGTTGCTCATCGCAGAGCATGTGGACGCCTTGACCCAGTCAGGCCGCATTCACGTAGCTGACGGCGGGACGCTGGCGTCGATGCTCATGCTCGTTCGCGATTACATCGAGCCCCTGCCGCATGGCGCGGATGAGTACTCAGAGGCCGACGGCGTGAAGCCAGACCTAGAGGCCACCATCGAAGTCCTGCGCGCGGCCCAGGAAGCTACGAGTTAGAACCGCGGGACCACAGGTACACGGGGAGAGGACTGAAACATTGGGGTGCTGTCCGGCAAGCTGTCCGCCGCGTTTCCGCTGGTCAGGGACACAGCCGGACAGCCGGACACCCCGGACAGCCAGGACATGCCCCCATGTTTCAGTCCCCCCGCTCACAGGGACTCAGAGCAGGGCCCGCCCGTCGTGAGAGCGGATGGCGGGGGTGCTTTCCTCCTCAAGCGCGTCCGTGACACGTACTCGGTACGCCTCTGCCATCAGGTCGCCGAGTTCGCCGCGGTGGGCCCACCGGAATTCGGTGACCTCGCTGTTCGGCGTCAGTACTCCGCCGACCGCACGGCACCGAAACACCAGCGCGACGACACCAATCCGCATGTTCTTGTAGACGCCGGTCAGGCTGACGGGCTCAACTTCGAGACCGGTTTCCTCGCGCAGCTCGCGCCGCAGCCCGTCCGTGATGGTCTCGTTCACTTCGAGTACGCCGCCGGGAGCTTCCCAATTGCCGTTGTCCCGTCGCCGCGTGAGCAGGCAGCGTCCGGCGTCGTCAACGACGACACCGGCGACGCTGACTGAGTGCCGGGCGGGGTCCGTCACGACCCGAACTCCCGGCAAAGGACGATCGTGGCGTCGTCGTACTGCTTGCCGCGAAACGTTCCTGGGGTCGTATCGCGTTCAGCGTCGCGCACTGCTCGGACGGCCGCCGCAGCGCCGTCGTTCTCGACTACGTCCATGAGGCGGGACCAGGACCAGCCGTACCGCTCAACAAGCCGGGACATGCCGTCAGTCATCAACGCCACGCGTCGCACTTCTGCCGCGGGAACCGAGCCAATGACCGCGTGCTCTGCCGCTTCGGGCTTGGTACTTGCCACCCAGAACCCCCCGGGCTGATTGCGCGTAAGTCGCAGGTCATCCGGCTTGTAGCCCGGAAGGTAGGACGTGGCGTCGTCTGTGACGGCCTGCACCTTCCCGTCCGTCGTTTCGATGGCCATGGGCGAGTCGCACAGGATGAGGTAGTCCACCGTTTCGCCGCTGTGCCGCAACAGTGCCACCGTGCTAGAAGGGCTGTCCGGGTTGGACAGGTCGCAGGTGTCCGCGTGCATCGCGCAAACGCGATCGATGGCGCCCCCGAGAATCGCGGTGAGGGACGTGTCCGGCTCCGTCGCAAGGCTCGTCGCGAGCTGCGTGCCGAGCCTTGCGACCAGCCACGGCACGCCATGAATGCAGCCGGAGGCACTGAGCTGCGTTGCCCCGTCAAGGACGACGACGAATCGCTCCCCCGCGATCACGAAATCGTCGTTCACTCCGCCGGGTGTCGGATCGCTGATGTAGGTGACCTGCAAGGGTCTTCCTGTCTACTCGGGTGCGGGGAACTCGTAACAGAACACGTGTCGGTCTCCGGCGACCACCGATGTGAGAACTTCCACCGGGCCGTCTGCGGTGAACGCGATACGCCGCAGCTCTGCGACGGGGATTCCGGGGGAAAGCCGCAGCGACTTGGTTTCCGCCGGCGACGGCATGCGGATCGCGATTTCCTCGCGGAACCGCTCCAGCCGGTGGCCCTGCTCTTCCAGCCGCGCGTAGCTCCCGCCGGGGCCGGTGTTCTCCGTGCGGATGGCGGTTCCGGCAACCGTCTCCTGGCGATAGTAGCTGTCCGCGATTTGGGTGGGATCGTCGTCGACCCAGTTGCGCCGGCGCCGTACGAACACCGGGGTACCCGGTTCGATGCCGAACCACTTGGCGACCCAGGCAGGCGCGGGAACGTCGGCGAGTTCCAGGATCTCTTGGCCCCACTTGCGGCCCTGTGCCTCTATCTCCGCCTCAAAGGCAGCCTTGCCCTCCTCTCGCGTCCTGCGCGAGAAACGATGAGAGCCCATGTGGATCGTGGGTGGTTGCTTCTTGACGAAGACGCCGCGGCCGGGTTCGGACACGACTAGCCCCTCCTGCTTGAGGAGACGAACGGCCTGCCGGGCCGTCGTGGGCGACGTGCCATAGGTGCTGACCAGCACACTCTCGGACGGCAACGGCTGTCCTGGCTCAAGCTCTCCGCTGACGATCTGCTCTCGCAGCTCGTCAGCGATCTGGCGTGATGGCGGTCGCGGATCGGTCGGATCGATACCCATGACAGCCATCGTATGCCTACTTCACTAGTGAGGTATTGCGGTGGCTTGACTTGTCGCGCTACGGTGACGTCACTACCTCACTAGTGAGGCAGTGACGTAGCGGACTTGTCGTCCGTCGCAAGAGCTTGACCTGCACGTTTGCGCGACGAATGGGCTCGCTTCAGCGAGTCAAGGGACCCGGGACAGATCGGGTCGAGGGCACCGGACCCCTGGGCAGCCGGATGGCACGAGGCGGCGGCAACCCCGCCTCACGTCCCCAGCCTGAACCGGCAGCGCGCTGCCGAAGGGGACACCTGAACCAGTGCTCATAGTCCCGGGCGACCGCAGTAAATGCGGGTGCGTCCGGGGCCATGACCACTCGTCAGATCGCAAGACGAGGCACACGCATCGTGTGCCGGGGCGACCGCCGACACCTTGGCCGGACGGCGGTCGCCCCGTGGGTCGCTCCTACGTGAGAGGAGTACGACCGTGCGAACCATTGTCGCCGGACACACGGTGTTCTCGGATTCCGAGTTCGCCGAGCTGGCGTTGGGCATCGACCCGGAATTGTTCACCGGTGTCGAGGGGGAGAGTGCGAGCGAGCGCACCGCGCGGCTGGATGCCGCGAGGGATGTGCTCGCCGACCTGCGGCGCGAGGACCCCGAGCTCGCCGCGTACGCGGCGGGCCTGTTGGACGAGTCGGCGGAGGTCATCGACCTGCCGGCGCGACGCACCGCCCCGGGGCGGTGGGCGGCGTGACGGAGACCATCTACACGCTGCGCGCCGGCGCCAAGATGGACCGGGCGCGGATCGCCGCGGCGAACGCCGAAGCGTCGGAGAAAACCGCGGCGGCGTCCGTGGTGCAGGCGGAGATGGCGGCGCGCGTCGCGGCGATCCGCCGGCAGCAGGAGCGCGACATCCGCGCGGAGACCGGCCGCGACAAGGCCGAGCAGCGCGCGGCGCGGCGAGCCCGCTGGTCCGCGTCGCTCGCGATGGTGCGCGGGCGTCGGGACTTCACGCTCGTGACCGGCGTCATGACGGCGTCCGTGGGCACCGCGTGGCCGGCGCAGATGGGGTTCTACCTCGCGATGGGCATGCACCCGGTGCTCGCGGTGCTGGTCACCGCGATGACCGAAGGTGCGGCGTGGGCGGGCGCGGCGATGGCCTCCAAGGCGATCGAGGAGCAGCGTCCGGCGGGCATGTACCGGGCGATCACGTGGGGCTCGGCGCTGTTCGCCGCGACCTTGAACGTGGTGCACACGTGGGCCAAGAGCCCCGCGCTCGCCGCGGTGCTCGGCATGGCGAGCCTGCTCGGCGTTTTGCTGTGGGAGGCGTACGCGCACTCGCGCACCCACACCGCCGGCGGGAAGTCCGGCGCGCAGATCCGCGCCGAGATCTACCGCAAGGCACGGTTCCGCAAGGTGGCGCGGCGCACCCGCGACCTGATCGCCGCGGTCCCCGGGATGGACGAGGACGCGGCGTGGGTCATCGCGTGGCGGTCGGTCCACGGGGCCGACCCCGGCGTGACCCACCGGACGCTCAAACAGCACCACAAGGCCGTGGCCGGGATCGCCGAACTCCTCGACAAGGCGCCCGTGGCGAACCCGTGCGCGATCGGACTCAACTCGCTTCAGACGCTGTCCGCGTCGCTCCCGGACATGGCGCCCGGCGGAACGGTCGCCGACTCGCAGCGCGCCGTGCGTGACGCGGTCGTGGTCGCGTTCGATGCGTCGTACCCGATTGAAGAGCTGATCGGCGTTCCCGAGTCGGCGGACGAGTCGGCCGAACAGTCGGGGCCTGAACAGCGCGTTTCCGGCGAATCTCCACAAACCCTCGCAAACGCGAGTCGGCCGACTGGCGCGCGGCGTCGCCCGACCGGTCCGGTGCCGCCGGCCGCGAAGTCGGCCGCGCCGAAGCGCACCGCGGACGAACTGCTCGCGGACGCGCGTCGGATCACCGCCGGGTGGCCGATCGGGCACCTGACCGCCGACCGCATCCGCAAGTCGGTGCGCACATCAGCGGAGTCGGCTCGGACGCTGCGGGACACGCTGCGCGCCGAGCGCGCCGACTCCGCCGCGCCGGAGGACTCCGAAGGTGAGGCGGCATGACCGCCCGACCGGACCGGCCGCGGCTGTTGGACCTGTTCTGCTGCGCTGGCGGCGCGGCCCGCGGCTACCAGCGCGCCGGATGGCACGTGACCGGCGTGGACATCCGTCCGCAACCGCGGTACGCGGGTGACGTGTTCGTACGGGCGGACGCGATCGAGTACGCCGCCGAGTACGGGCACCTCTTCGACGCGATCCACGCGTCTCCGCCGTGCCAGTTCCGGTGCACGCTCAACCGGGGCACCAACCGGTGGCGCGACCACCCGGACCTGATCGGCCCGACCCGGGTCGTCCTGGACGGGCTCGGCGTTCCGTACGCGATGGAGAACGTCCCCGGGTCCGGGATCCGCCGCGACGTCACCTTGTGCGGCGAGATGTTCGGGTTGCTGGTGACCCGTCACCGGTACTTCGAACTCGGCTTCTGGAGCACCGCCAAACCGGCGCACGTCGCCCACCGCGGGCGCACCATCGGGTGGCGGCACGGCGAGTACTTCGGCCCCGAAGACGGTGCCGTCTACTACGCCGTGTACGGCGACGGTGGCGGCAAGGGCACGGTCGCCGAGTGGCAGCACGCCATGGGCATCGACTGGACCGACCAGCGCCGCGAACTCGCCGAGGCGATCCCCCCGGCGTACGGGCAGTGGATCGGGGATCGCCTGCTCGCCGCGGTCACCGGCACGGCCGGTGCCGAGCAGGCGGCATGACCCGGTTCCGCCGCCGCTTCTGGGACCCGACCGGCGCGCGGTACGGACTCCCCACCTACCCGTGGCAGTTGGCCCCTGAGGGACTGGCGACCCGTCGTCAACTCCGCTCGTCGGACCTGCGGCCCGGTGGTCAGGAGCCTGCCGCACAGGTCATGTGGCAGACGCGCCGCGGTGTCCGTGTCGCGTTCCTGTACCTCACCGACCGCGCGCTGCCGGTTCGGCCGATGACCGAGCCGAAGCGCCGCGCGCTCGCCGCGGCGATGCTCGCACGCCGCACCTGCCCGATGTGCCGCACCGACCGCGGTTACGTCATCTCCGTCCGGCTCGGCATGTGCGTGCCGTGCGCGGACTCCTCCGACTCGTACAGCGCCGCCGCATAGTCGCGCGGCCCCGGCCAACGCCTGGACAGCACGCCGGGGCCGCTCCCCAACCTGTGATTGGAGAACCCCCAGCATGACGCACACCGACCTGTTCGGCCCCGACTCGCAGGACAACACCCCTGCCGAGATCGAGGAGCCGACCGCGGAGGTCATCCCCCTCCGCAAGGAGCGCCCGCCCGCCGAACCGGCCAACACGGACCCGGCGGACACCGCCGAGCCCGAGACGGAGCCGGACACCGGCGACGAGGGCGAGCAGGAGACCACGGTTCCTGTAGATGGTCCCGCGCTGGCCCGCCCGTCGTGGCAGCAGGCCATCGCCAGCGGCGAACGGCGCGAGGTGCTGCCGGCATGGCTGCTCTCGCAGGACGAGTTGCGCGAGCGGGCGCGCTGGACCCTGGACCACTTCATGCACGTGTTCGCGTTCCACGCGGTGCGCACGCCGGTCTACGCCGGGACGCTCGCCATCCGCTCGCCGCTCGGCGCGGCGCGGCTGGTCGGCGGTGCGTTCCGGTGGGTGTCGGATGCGGACTCCCGTCCGATCCGGGCGAACGCCATTGCGCACAACGACGCCGCCGAGTACCTGCGGCTCGCCAAGCACCGCGACGGCAAGGTGCGGTTGCGGCTGACGATCCTGCTCGCGGCGATGCTCGGCACCGCCGTGCTGTTGACCGCGCTCATCGTGGCCGGGCCGACGTGGGGCACGCTGCTCGCGCTCGCCGGGATCGTCGGCGGTCTCGGGTGGTTCGGCGCCCCGCAGGACCGGCCGCTCATCGGCCCCGCGGTGGTCAAGCCGCAGGTCCAGAAGCTCACCAGCCACATCGTGCTGCGGGCACTCGGCGCGCTCGGGATCGCCGAGATCAACAAGGCCGTGACCAAGGGGTGGGGGCCGCGGGCGTTCGTCGCCCCGATCACCCGCGACGGCCCCGGATGGCGCGCGGATGTCGACCTGCCGTACGGCGTCACGGCAGTGGACATCATCGAGCGGCGGGACCGGCTCGCATCCGGTCTGCGCCGGCCGATGGGCTGCGTGTGGCCCGAGCCCGTCCACACGCAGCACACCGGACGGCTGGTCATCTGGGTTGGCGACCAGGACATGAACCAGCTCAAGCAGCCCGAGTGGCCGCTGGCGAAGTCCGGTACCGCGTCGCTGTTCAAGCCGATCCCGTTCGGCACCGACCAGCGCGGGCGCACGGTCGCGTTCACGCTGATGTTCGCGAACATGCTGATCGGCGCCATGCCCAGGTTCGGCAAGACGTTCTCGCTGCGCGTGGCGATGCTCGCGGTGGCGCTGGACGTGCTCGCCGAGCTGCACACCTGGGAGCTGAAGGGCACCGGCGACCTTGAGGCCCCGGGCCGGGTGTCGCACACCTACGGCTCGGGCCCGGACGACGAGACCCTTGCCGGCTGCATGGACATGCTCCGGTACGTCTACGGCGACCTGGAGCGCCGCGCGAAGGTGATCCGGGGCCTGCCCCGGGACGTCTGCCCGGAGAACAAGGTCACCCCGGAGCTGTCCGCGAAGAAGTCGCTGCGGCTGCACCCGCTCGTCGTGGCGATCGACGAGTGCCAAGAGCTGTTCTCGCACCCGAAGTTCGGGGCGGAAGCGGCCGACCTGTGCACCGGCATCATCAAGCGCGGTCCCGCGCTCGGCGTCATCCTGCTGCTGGCGACGCAGCGCCCGGACAAGGACTCCATGCCCACCGGCGTCTCCGCGAACGTGGGCATCCGCTTCTGTCTGCGGGTGATGGGTCAGACCGAGAACGACATGGTGCTGGGCACCTCGTCGTACAAGAACGGCCTGCGTGCCACGACGTTCACCCGCGCGGACACCGGGATCGGGTACCTCGTCGGGCACGCCACGGACGCCGAGATCGTCCGCTCGTTCTACATCGACGGACCTACCGCGGACCGGATCTGCGAGCGCGCCCGCGCCGCGCGGATCGCCGCGGGCACCCTGTCCGGCTACGCCGCCGGCGAGACCACCGGTACCGAGCAGACGCCCGCGCATGACCTGCTCGCGGACGTGCTCGCGGTCGTCCCCGCGTCCGAGGAACGGGTGTGGAACGAGACCGTGGTGGACCGGCTCGCCGAGCTGCGGCCGGACGCCTACGGCCCGTGGGCCACGCTCGGGACCAAGGCCAAGTCCGCGCAACTCACCGCGGCGCTCAAGCCGCACGGTGTGGCGGTCGATCAGGTCTGGGGCACCGACGAGACCACCGGCAAGGGTGCGAACCGGCGCGGGATCGAGCGCGAGCACATCGCCGCGGCCATCACGAAGCGTGACGCTCGGCGCCGCTCGGACTGACCGGAGGTGGCTGCTAGGTCTAGCAGCATCCCTTGCTAGACCTAGCAGCCTTGCTAGCAACCCATTCCCGCGCTGATCAGCGCACTAGTCCCTAGCACCGCCATGCCCGGAACCAGCGAAAACGCCCTCCGGAGGCCCCTGATGACCCCTAACGCGCTCGCTAGCCTGCTCGTCCTCGCCCTGCCCGCCGGTTACGCACTGTTGTGCTGGCTCAGCCCGTTCACGGCGTGCCGGTTCTGCGACGGCACCGGCAACCACGTCTCGTGGTGGGACCGCAGGCAGGCCCGGACCAACCCGAACCACAAGCCCAAGCGCCGCATCCGCAAGCCGTGCCGCCGCTGCAAGGGCACCGGCGCCCGGCTCCGGATCGGCCGCCGCATCCACAACGCCGGCCGCCGCCTGCACCACGACGGCACCCGCTGACCACCCACCCGAGCACCACCCTGACAAAGCATCAGGAGACTGCCATGGGAACCGACTTCTACACCCTCGCCGCGGGCGACGGAACCACGCCCGCCGGAACCACCGGCGGCACGGTCACCCTCGCCATGCCGGTCATCTGCATCATCCTCGCCGCGGTCCTGCTCGCGAACGGCAAGGCCCCCAGGCTCGCCGGGTTCCTGCTGTTCATCGCCGGCGTCGGCCTGTCCGGCACGCAGTTCGCCGGATCGCTGTCGACGTCCACGCACGCGATGTTCACCAGCATCGTCGACGGGTTCACCAACGCCCTGTCCTGACCCGGCCGCCCGCCGTGGCCCCGGAGCACCCCACGTGCCCCGGGACCGCGGGGGACGACCGGACGGACCGGTCTCCCACTCGGGAGGCACACCCCATGCGCATCCGACGCTGGTTCATCTACCGCGAGCACGGCGCGCTGCACATCGAGCGCGGCGCCGACCCGAAGTGCCGCCACTGCAACGGCGACGGGGGGTGGTTCGTGGGCGGCATCCTCCCGGACGAACCGGAGTTCGCCGCGTGCCCCTGCAGCGACGGCCCGTCGCTCCGTATCCGCTACCGCCCGCTGCGCCGCCGCACCACGGGCCCGGTCGGCGACCCGTGGCTGAGCCACCAGTCCCGCTTCTAACCCCTGCACTTCACCTGTGAGAGGAGCAAGGCCGTGGCCAACAACGCCACCTACCTGACCATCACCGGGAACCTCACCCGCGATCCCGAGATGGCGTACACCACGTCCGGCGTGGCCCGGACCCGGCTCGCCATCGCGGTCACCCCGCGCCGCTTCGACAAGAACGCGGGCGAGTGGACCGACGGAGAGACCACCTACTGGGAGTGCACCCTGTGGCGCGGGCTCGCGGAGAACGCCGCGGAGTCGCTGCGCAAAGGGGCCCGCGTCATCGCCACCGGCACCGTGACCACCCAGAGGTGGGACGACAAGGAGACCGGCGAGCCGCGGTCCCGCGTCGTGCTCGACCTGGAGGACATCGGCCCTTCCCTGACGTGGGCCACCGCGAGCGTCAGTAAGGCCACCCGCTCCCGCGCGTCCGGACCGGCGCGCGACCAGTGGTCCAGCGAGCCGCCCGCGCAGGACGAACCGCCGTTCTAGCCGCGCCCCGGGGCACCCGCCACTTCCGCCAAGAACCGCCGGGTGCCCCGGGTCTCTCACCGCCCCTCACAGGGCAGACAGGAGACCTCCAGCATGACCCATGGCTCGCTCATGCGTCCCGTGGCGGAGCGTGGCGGTACGCCCGTTCCGCAGAACCTCACGGGCCCGGTGTGCTCGCGATGGACCGGCCATCCCTGCCCCCAGACGGTGGGGCTGCGCCGCTTCACGAACGGGCACTTCTGCCCCAACCACGCGCCGCGTGGCGGGCACTACGCGCCCGACCCGAACCCGCTCAAGTCGGCCGCGCTCGTCTACGCCGCCCGCGGGTGGCACGTCTTCCCGCTCGTCCCCGGCCAGAAGCGCCCGGCGGTCTCGGACTGGGAGAACCGCGCGACCACGAACCGGGCTCGTATCGATCGGTGCTGGGACCACGCCGCGTACAACGTCGGGATCGCCACCGGCCCGAGCGGGCTGGTCGTGGTGGACCTGGACGTGCCCAAGAACGGCGAAGAGCCGAAGGAACCGTGGTCGAGTCGCAACGTCGCGTGCGGGGCGGATGTGCTCGCGGTCATCGCCGACGAGCACCAGGCGGCATACCCGCACGGCACCTTCACCGTGTCGACGCCGAGCAGGGGAACGCACCTGTACTTCGCGGCGCCCGCCGGGGCCGAGCTGCGGAACACGTGCGGCTCGCTCGGGTGGAAGGTCGACACCCGAGCCCACGGCGGGTACGTCGTCGCCGCGGGCAGCACCGTGGACCGCACGCCGTACACGGTGGTTCCCGACTGCGACCCGGCACCCGCGCCGCTTCCGGCGTGGCTCGCCGAACTGCTGCTGCCCAAGCCGCTCCCGCCGCAGAAGCCCGTCGTCCTGACCCTGCCGAACGACCGGCGTGGCGCGTACGTCAACGCCGCGGTCAACGCCCAAGTCGGGTACGTACTCAAGTCCGGCGACGACGAGCACAACACCGCGCTGTACCGCTCGGCGTGCGCGCTCGGACAGCTCGTCGCCGGCGGCGCGCTCGCCGAGCAGCAGGCCATGACCGCGCTCGCGAACGCCGCGGCGCAGGTCGGTCAAGGCTCACGGGAAGCGGAACGGACGATCCGCTCCGGGCTCAAGGCCGGGGCGAAGCGCCCGCGGTCGGTGGCGGCATGAGCACCGCGCCGCGCCCCGCGCTCGCCGAGCACCTGCACGCGGTCCCCGCCGATCCACAGCCTGTGGACGGAGCGCCGGCCGCGCCGGGGCGGCGCACCGCGTGGACCGCCGACGAGCTGATGGCCATGGACTTCCCCGAACCGCGATGGGCGGTACCGGGCATCCTGTCCGAGGGCGTCAACCTCCTATGTGGCCCGCCCAAGGTCGGCAAGTCCTGGATGTCGCTCGGACTCGGGCTGTCCGTCGCGGCCGGCGGAGTCGCGTTCGAGTCCATCCCCGTGGATGGCGGACCGGTGCTCTACCTCGCTCTGGAGGACACGCCCCGGCGGCTCAAGACGCGCATGGGCAAGCTCCTGCAAGGCCGTTCGGCGCCACCCGGGCTGACCCTCGCGACGCAATGCCCGCCGCTGCCTGAAGGCGGGACAAAGGCCATCGCGGATTGGCTCGCGCGGCACCCCGACGCGCGCATGGTCGTCATCGACGTGTTCGCCAAGGTCCGCGGCAACGCTCCGCCCGGAGCGTCCGCGTACGACGCGGACTACGCCGCAGTGGGCCACGCCAAGCGGCTCGCCGACGACCACGCCATCGCTGTCGTGCTCGTCCACCACGTCCGCAAGGCGGGCTCGGATGACTTCCTCGCGGAGGTCTCCGGCACCAACGGCCTTGCGGGCGCCGCAGACGCAACGCTCGTCCTGCGCCGCGGACGCGGGCAGGCAGACGGCGTGCTGCACGTCACCGGCCGCGACGTCGACGAGTCCGAGTACGCCCTGACCCTGCAAGCCGAAACCGGGTCATGGAAGTTGCTCCACGGGCGTGCCGACGAGCACACCATGGGCGACACCCGCACCGCGATCCTGCGGCATGTCCGGGACAACCCTGGCGTGCGGCCGAAGGACATCGCGAGCACGCTCCCGCACCTCGATCCGGACACCGTGCGGAAGACCTGCACCCGAATGGCGATCGACGGTCAGATCCGGCGGGACGGCTCCGGCCGGTGCTACGCGGACTCCGCCGAGCAGGGCGTGTCCCAGGTGTCCGCCGTGTCCGACTGTCCGGACACGGCCATTGACCAGCACGAACGGCCCGGACAGCTCAACATCGGCAGTGTCCGGTCTGCCACAACGAACGGGGGAAGCAACTGATGAGCAACCCGGACGAGAAGCTCCCGCTGCGGGCCGTACTGAAGGAGATGGGCGTCTCCCGGGCCGCGTTCTACCGGATGCGTGCACGTGGTCAGGCTCCGACGCTCATCAAGATGCCGAACGGTCATCTCCGCGTGCGCCGCGCGGAGATGGACCGGTGGTGGGACGGACTCGAAGAGACCGCGTAAGCGAGCCGCTTGGGCCCGTGTGCATCCGCGCACGGGCCCTTCGCATGCCCTGGAAAGGAAGTCATGCCCAAGCCGAGCTTTGACGTGCGGATCTGGGAGATCCGTGTGCGCAAGGGGAAGACCGGCCGCACGTCGGCCGAAGTCCGTTGGAAGGTCGCCGGTACCGCGTTCTCCGAGACGTTCCGGACGAAGACTCTCGCCGATGGCCGCCGCGCCGAGTTGCTGCGCGCGCTGCACGGGGGTGAGCCGTTCGACGCCGTGACTGGTCTGCCGATGTCCGAGATCCGCATCCGCGATGACGTGGCGTGGTACGTCCACGCGCGCGAGTACATCGAGATGAAGTGGCCGACGGCGCCGGCGAAGACGCGGACCACGCTCGCCGATGCGCTCGCCACGGCAACGCCCGTGCTGGTCAAGGACCGTCGCGGCATGCCGGACAAGGCGCTCCTACGGCGCGCGCTGTACGGGTGGGCGTTCAACGTCAACCGATGGGAGGAGGAACCGCCCGAGGACATCGCCAACGCGCTCACGTGGGTGGAAGCGCATTCACTGCCGATGAGCGCGCTGGATGACGCCCCGATCATCCGGAAGGCCCTGACCGCGTTCACGCTTCGCCTGGATGGGACGGACGCGTCCGCGTCCACGGTCCGGCGTAAGCGCGCCATCTTCCACAACTCCCTTGGATACGCAGTGGAGATGTCGCGACTGAAGTCGAATCCGCTGCACGCGGTGCAGTGGAAGGCGCCTGACACGGCGACGGAAGTGGAGCCGGCCGCCGTGGTCAACCCCCGGCAGGCGCGGGTGCTTCTGGATGCCGTCCGGGCGCAGAGCAAGCGCGGCGAGCACCTCGAAGCGTTCTTCGGGTGCCTGTACTACGGCGCCATGCGGCCCGCGGAAGCGGTCTGGCTGCGCGTGGAGAACTGCTACCTGCCCAAGCATGGGTGGGGTGTCCTGCGCCTGGATGGGTCCCGTCCGCGCGTCGGATCCGCGTGGACCGACAACCGCAAGGCGCACGACGTCCGCGCGCTCAAGTGGCGCGCCAAGAAGGTCACACGCCCGGTACCGATCCCTCCGGGGATGGTCGCGATGCTGCGCTGGCACGTCTACCGGTACGGCGTCGCGCCGGACGGGCGGCTCTTCCGCACCGCGCGCGGCGGCATCGTGCAGGAGAGCGGGTACGGCGAGGTATGGGCCAAGGCGCGCGCGGCGGCTCTCACGCCGCAACAGGTCGCCTCACCACTCGGCGCACGCCCGTACGACCTGCGACACGCCGGGGTGTCCCTGTGGCTCAACTCCGGGGTAGACCCGGCGGAAGTCGCCAAGCGCGCGGGGCACAGCATCGCCGTGTTGCTCAAGGTCTACGCCAAGTGCATGGACGGCGGGACCGACGCGGCGAACAAGCGGATCACCGACGCGTTCGGCGAGTGGGAGTGACGGGCAATCCGCGGTCCGTCCGCGTCCACAGATAGGCCGCACGCGCTGGACAACACGGGATTTCCGCCGAGACAAGGTGAGACAGTCCCGGCATTTCAGGCACCGGACTGAGTGAGCAAACGAGACAGCCCCTGACCGCAAACATGCTGGTCAGGGGCTGTTTTTCGTGGGTGGCGGGTGCAGGGTTCGAACCTGCGTAGGCATCAGCCGACAGATTTACAGTCTGCTCCCTTTGGCCACTCGGGCAACCCGCCGGGATGTCTCCGCTGGGCGGCGACGGGGATAACAATAGCGGACGTCCGGGGGTGCTCCGCCACTCGGTTGATTTCGGGTGGGCTGTGGCGTGGGGGGCGGGAGGCGGGTCGGCGTGGATACGCTGGGGAGTCGCGCGTCCGGTGGTGCGGGGTCGTGGGCCCGGCCTGGGTGCGCGGATTCCCCAGCCTCACAGAAAGCGATGCGGACCCTTGGCTGACTCCTCTTTCGACATCGTGTCCAAGGTCGACCGGCAGGAGGTCGACAACGCGCTCAACCAGGCGGCGAAGGAGATCTCGCAGCGCTTCGACTTCAAGAACGTCGGGGCGCAGATCGCCTGGTCGGGCGAGCAGATCGAGATGCGCGCGAACACCGAGGAGCGGGTGAAGGCGATCCTCGACGTGTTCCTGTCCAAGCTCGTCAAGCGCGGTATCTCGCTGAAGGCCTTCGACGCCGGTGACCCGAAGCTGTCCGGCAAGGAGTACCGGATCTCCGGCGGTATGCAGGAGGGCATCTCGCAGGAGAACGCGAAGAAGGTGTCCAAGATCATCCGGGACGAGGGCCCCAAGAGCATCAAGGCCCAGATCCAGGGCGACGAGCTGCGGGTGAGCTCGAAGAGCCGGGACGACCTGCAGGAGGTCATCGCGCTGCTCAAGGGCAAGGATCTCGACTTCGCCTTGCAGTTTGTGAACTACCGGTAGGCGGTTGTCGGCAGGTGGCTCTGCCGACTGCTTGTCGGCGGGCGGCTACTGGTGGCGCCTATGGCGCTTCAGGCCGCGTGACCCGCGTGGGGCGGGGTGGTTTCAGGGCCACCCCGCCCCACGGGCTTTTTCCGGCGGGGTCAGGTGTGCGTCGCCGGGTGGGTCAGCGGGTGGGTTGTCATGCGGGCGACGGGTGGGGCGTCGTCGGGGTCGGTGCCGGCGAGGACGGCGGCGGTGCGGGCCGGGACCAGGGTCTCGTCGAGGCGGCCGGTGAAGCCGTCGTACAGGACGCGCAGGGCGCCCTCGTAGGCGAACGGGACCAGGCGCTGCCCGGTGGCCAGCAGGGTCTGGGCGATCTGGAAGGTCTCGAGGAAGAGGGTCCGGAAGCGCGCGACGCGGCTGGCGGGGGTGACCGGCCAACGGGCGATGACGGTGCGGTAGGCGTCCTCGTAGCGGCCGAGCTGGTCGAGGTGCGCGTCGGTGCGGCCGGTGACGGCGACGTCCTCGAGTGCGCGGTGGAAGACCACGCCCGGCTCGGGCGTGCGTTCGAAGCACCACCCGCGGTCGTGGATGAGCCGCAGCCACAGCGACCAGTCGACGAGCACCGGCAGCTCGGGGTCGAAGCGGAACCACGACGCGGGCCCGTGCACCGCCGGGTTGCGGCACACCACGGCGGACGTGGGCACGAAGTTCGCGACCGCGAGCATGCCGGGGTCGTACGGAAAGTCGTAGCGGCACGGCGAGACGTCCGGCAGCCCGCCCGGGGCGCAGCGCCCCTCGGTGAGCACGCAGTCGGCGTAGACCACGTCCGCGCCCGACGTCTCCAGCGCCCTGATAGCGCGTTCGAGGTGCCCGGGCAGGTACATGTCGTCGTCGTCAAGGAAGGCGACGTAGCGGCCCGAGGCGATCTCCAGGCCGGCGTTGCGGGCCGCCGCCTGGCCGCGCGGGCGCGGGTGGGACAGCAGCCGCACGGTGACGCCGGGGACGCCGAGCGGCAGCGCGGCCGCGATGTCGCCGCCCCCGTCGTTGACGACGACGATCTCGATCCCGGGCAGGTCCTGCATCGCGATGCTGCGCAACGCGTCCGCCAAGGACTCCGGGCGGTCTCGGGTGGGGACGATGACGCTCACCGTTGCCGGCACGGCATCCCTCCGAAGGGTCGGCTTCCCCGTGGCTGCACTGAGGCCGAGGCTCGACTCGCGTACGCGCGGGGCGTATGAGCGGACTATCGGCAGGACGGCCGGGCGGATTCAGCGCGGGGCGTCCGGTTCACCCGGAAGGCGCGGGAGAGCACCCTCACGAGTTAAGCCCCGGGCCGCCCCGCACGCGAGTCGAGCCCCGCGCGGCCCGGGCCCGCTCAGCCGTACACGTAGCGCGGGTCGTCGGTGGAGACGATCTCGCGGCCGAGCGGGGTGAGCGAGATCGGGATCATCTTGAAGTTCGCCAGGCCCAACGGGATGCCGATGATGGTGATGCACAGCGCCAGGCCGGTGACCAGGTGGCCGATCGCCAGCCACCACCCGCACAGGATGATCCACAAGACGTTCCCGATCATGGACCCGACGCCCGCGGTGTCCTTCCACACCACCGTCCGGCCGAAGGGCCACAGGGCGTACGCCGCCATGCGGAAGGCCGCGATCCCGAACGGGATCGTGATGACCAGGAAGAACAACACGAAGCAGATGAGGCCCGCGATGACGTAGGCGATCGCCATCCACAGCCCGCACAGCACCAGCCAGATGATGTTGAGCAGCGTCTTCATGCGGGATGAATGCCCTGGTTGAGGCGAGATGTACCGCATGATCGCGACCGGGTTCGCCCGGACGCGAGGACGGTCAGCGCCCGGCCATCGCCTCGAGGCGCCGGATCCGCTCGTCCATCGGCGGGTGCGTCGAGAACATCTTCGTCAGCCCCTGCCCCCGCCGGAACGGGTTGGCGATCATCAGCGAGCTGGTCGCCTCGATGCGCGGCTCGGCGGGCAGCGGCAGCTGCTGGGTGCCCGCCTCGAGCTTGCGCAGCGCGCTGGCGAGGGCGAGCGGGTCGCCGGTCAGCTGGGCGCCGGACGAGTCGGCCTGGTACTCGCGGCTGCGGCTGATGGCGAGCTGGATGAGCGACGCCGCGATCGGCCCGAGGATCATCATCAGCAGCAACCCGAGCAGGCCCGGGCCCTCGTCGTCGTCGCCGCGGCCGATCGGGATCAGCCACGCGAAGTTGACGAGGAACATGATGACGCTGGCGAGCGCGCCCGCGACCGACGAGATGAGGATGTCGCGGTTGTAGACGTGCGCGAGCTCGTGGCCGATCACACCGCGCAGTTCGCGCTCGTCGAGGATGCGCAGGATGCCGGTGGTGCAGCAGACCGCGGCGTTGCGCGGGTTGCGGCCGGTGGCGAACGCGTTGGGCGCCTCGGTCGGCGAGATGTACAGCCGCGGCATGGGCTGCCGCGCCTGCGTCGACAGCTCGCGCACGATCCGGTACAGGCCGGGGTTCTCCGCCTCGCTGACGGGCCGGGCGCGCATCGAGCGCAGCGCGATCTTGTCGCTGTTGAAGTACGCGTAGCCGTTCGTGGCGAGCGCGACGATGAACGCGATGATCAGGCCGGTCCGGCCGAACGCGCTGCCGATCAGCAGGATGACCGCGGACATGCCGCCGAGCAGGGCGGCGGTCTTGAGCCCGTTGTGCTGGCGGTGCACGGCGAGTCCTCTCGGGGTGGCGGGGCGCTGGATCTCACCAGGGGAACGTCGGAACAAATCGCATGGTTCCCCCACAGAGCCGACGTCACGCCTGCCCGGGCCCCGCCCGGTCAGCCCAGCAGCCCCGGAACCGTCAGCACCCGCAGCACGATCTGCGGCGCCACCGACAGCACGACGCCGAGCCCGAAGGCCAGGCCGATGGCGACCGCGAAGGGCGCTGGTACGCGCAACGTCCCGCCCGAGCCCAGGGTTCCCGCGGCCTCGCCGTCGCCCGCGACCGGCGGCGGGCCCGGCACCGGCGGCTGGAACAGCAGGGCCGTCCACACCAGGTAGTAGTAGAGCGCGACGACGACGTTGACGGCCATGACGACCGCGAGCCACCCCGTGCCGCCCGCGACCACCGACTGGAACACCGCGACCTTCGCGAACAGCCCCATCAACCCCGGCGGGAGCCCGGCCAGGCAGAGCAGGAAGAACGCCATCGCGAGCGCGAGCCACGGCCGGACGCGCACGAGGCCCCGGTAGTCGCCGACCACGCCGGTCGGCCGGTCGCGGCCGACCGTGGCGACCACCGCGAACGCGCCGAGGTTCATGACGGCGTACACCGCGAGGTACGCGACCGACGCGGGCAGCCGGTCGGCGAGGTCGGCCCCGTCCCCCGCCGCCGTCCCGAACGGCACCAGCACGTAACCCGACTGCGCGATGGACGACCACGCCAGCAGCCGCACCGCGTCGCCGGAGCCCGTCGCCACGCGCACCGCGACCACGTTGCCGACCGTCATCGTGAGCGCCGCCAGCACCGCCAGCGCGGGCCCCCACACATGCGCGTACGGCCGCAGCCCGATCCCCGCGACCAGCAGCAGCCCCGCGAACCCGGCCGTCTTCGACACCACAGACAGGTACGCGGCCACGGGCACCGGCGCGCCCCGATAGGTGTCCGGCAGCCAGAAGTGGAACGGCACCGCCGCGACCTTGAACGCGAAACCGACCAGCACCAGCCCTGCCCCGGTCGCCGCGACGGTGTCGAGCTTCGGGTCGAGCGTGGTCAGCGCCGCCGCGATCCGGTCGAGGTGGACGGCGCCGGTCGCCCCGTAGAGCAGGCTGACGCCGAACAGCAGCACGGCGGTCGCGGCGACGGACAGCAGGAAGTACTTGAGCGCGGCCTCGCCGCCGCGCGCGTCGCGGCGCAGGCCGACCAGCGCGAAGGCGGGCAGCGACAGCGTCTCGAGCGCCACCACCAGCGTCACCAGGTCGCGCGCGGCCGCGAGGGTGACCGCGCCGGCCACGGAAGCCAGCAGCAGGAAGTGGTACTCGCCGCCCGGCACGGCGCGGTCGGAGCCGCTCTCGTCGGCCCACGGCCGCGGCGCGGTCATCGGCATCGACAGCAGCACGACGACCGCCGCCGAGCCGATCAGCACCAGTTGCAGCACGAGCGTGAGGTCGGAGACGACGTACGAACAGGCCGGCGGCCCGCCGGTGGCCGGGTCCGCGGGCGCGCAGAACGTCGCCCGCCCGCCGCCGCGCAGCGGCAGCAGGAGCCCGAGCGCGGTCGCCAGCCCCGCGAGCGACAGCCACGCCAGCCACACCTTGCGCGGGCCGCTCAGGAACAGGTCGGCGAGCAGCACCACGAGCGCGGCGGACGCGACGGCGAGCGGCGGCGCGATGGCCGCCCAGTCGATGTCCTGCACGAGCGACAGCGGCCCGTGCGCCGCCGCGAGCACGGAACCGCCGGTCGGCGGAACGGGGTTCATGCGCCGCCTCCCAGCAGTGCGCGCACGGCGGGATCGGTGACGGCGAGCAACGTCGCGGGCCACAGGCCGAGGACCACGGTGAACGCGACGAGCGGTGCCCACGCGACGACGTCGACGCGTCCGACGTCCGGCAGCGGGTCGACGCGCACCAGCGGCGCGCCCTCCGCCATGGGCCCGACGTCGTCGGTCTCGGACGTCCCCGACGCGGCGAGCCCGGGGCCGCCGCAGACAGCGCGCACGATGCCCAGCATGTACGCGGCGGTCAGCACCGTCCCCAGCGCCGCCGCGACGAGCAGCACCAGGAACAGCCCTCGGCTGAGCTCGTCCGCCGGGTGGTAGGCGCCGTACATCGCGAGCAGTTCGCCCCAGAACCCGGCGAGCCCCGGCAGCCCCAGCCCCGCGACGGCCGCGAAGGCGAGCAGCCCGCCCAGGCGCGGCGCCCGCGCGTACAGGCTGCCGCCGATGCGGCCGAGCAGCGCGGTGCCGCTGCGTTCCTTGACCGCGCCGGCGAGGAAGAACAGCAGGCCGGTGATGAGGCCGTGCCCGATGTTGACGAACAGCGCGCCGTTGATGCCCTGCGCGGTCAGCGTCGCGATGCCGAGCAGCGCGAAGCCCATGTGGCCGACGGACGAGTAGGCGATGATCCGCTTCAGGTCGCCGTCGGGCGAGCGCAGCAGCGCGAGGCACACCAGCGAGCCGTACACGATCCCGACGGCGCCGAACGCCCCCAGGTAGGGCGCGAACTCCTCGGCGCCCTGCGGCAGCGCCGGCACCGCGATGCGGACCAGCCCATACGTGCCCATCTTGAGCAGCACCCCGGCGAGCAGCACCGAGCCGCCGGTCGGCGCGGCCGTGTGCGCGTCGGGCAGCCAGGTGTGCAGCGGCCACATGGGCACCTTGACCGCGAGGCCGAGCCCGATCGCGAGGAACGCCGTGATCTGGACGCCGCGCGACATGCCGTCGCCGCCGCGCGCCGCCAGCTCGGTGATGTCGAACGTGCCGGTGTGCGCCTGGACGAGCAGGAAGCCCAGCAGCATGAGCGCCGAGCCGAGCAACGTGTACAGGATGAACTTGAAGGCCGCGGGGCCGCGTTCGCCAGGGGTGCCCCATCGCGCGATGAGGAAGTACATCGGGACGAGCACGACCTCGAACGCCAGGAAGAACAGGATGAGGTCGAGCGCCGCGAAGGTGCCCAGCACGCCGGCTTCGAGGACGAGCACGAGCGCGACGTACGCGCGGGCGCTCCCGCCGTCCGGAAGTTTCCCCAGGCTGTGGACGGCGACCAGGAACGTCAGCAGCGCGGTCAGCACGATCAGCGGCAGCGAGATGCCGTCCACGCCGAGGTGGAAGCGCAGCCCGAGCGACGACGCCCACGCCCGGTCGGTCTCGAACTGCATGGTGCGCGCGTCGTCGCGGTCGAACGCGCCGGCGAGCACGACGGTCAGGCCCAGCACGGCGCCGGTCACGGCGACCCCGGCGTACCGCGCCCGACGGTCGTCCACAGGGAACGCGATGAGGGCGGACCCGGCGATCAGCGGCAGCACGATGGCGACGATCAGCACGACGCTCATGCCCGCACCGCCACGGTGACCGCGAGCACCACGAATCCGGCGAGCACTCCGGCGAGGTACACCTGCACGTTTCCGTTCTGGCTGCGTCTGACGCCGCCGCCCGCGAGCCAGGTGCCCTGGGCGGCGGCGTGCACGTAGCCGTCGATGACGACGCGGTCGACGAACCGGGTGGCGCGCGCGGCGAGCCACACCGGGCGTACGACGACCGCGTCGTACAAGCGGTCGACGTCGAAGCCGCGTTCGGCGGGCCCGCGCAGGCGCCCGAGGACGCGCGCCGGGTCGGCCGCCGGGTCGCGGCGCCACAGCGCGTACACGGCGCCCGCGCCCAGCGCGAGGAGCGCGACGGCGGCGAGCGACGTGCCCAGCCGGGGCGCGAGGTCGTAGTACGCCGGGGCCTGCAGCAGCAGGCCGTTCGCCGCGTCGGCGCTGCCGTACGCGCGTCCGTCGGCGTCGCCGAGCCACGCCGGCAGCCACGATTCGTTCAGGCCGATGACGCCGAGCAGCACCGTCGGGACGGTCAGCACGGCGAGCGGCCACAGCATCAGGACCGGCGTGGGCCCGTGCGGTTCGGGCGCCGGCTTGCGCGCCTCGCCGAAGAACACCCGCAGCCACAGCCGCGTCGCGTACGCCGCGGTCAGCCCGGCCGTCAGCACGCCCGCGACGATCACCAGCCAGCCCGTGACGGCGGGCGGCGCCCCCGCTCCCCCGTCGATCGCGGTGTGCTCGGCCGCGCCGAGCACCGCCTCCTTGCTGAAGAAGCCGGACAGCGGCGGAACGCCGACCAGCGCCCCGAGCCCGGCCGTCATCGTCCAGAACACCAGCGGTTCGCGCCGCCGCAGCCCGCCCATGTCGCTGATCCGGCCGGTGCCCGCCAGGTGGATGACCACGCCCGCGGCGAGGAACAGCAGCGCCTTGAACGCGCCGTGCGTGAGCAGGTGGAAGACCGCCGCGTCGCGCCCGCCGGCCGCCAGGCCGCCGGTCATGTACGCGAGCTGGCTGACCGTCGACCAGGCGAGCACCCGTTTGAGGTCGTCCTGCGCGAACGCGAACAGCGCCGAGGAGACCATGGTCAGCGCGGCCATGACGGCGAGCACGACGAGCGTGGCGTCCGACGCGAGGAACACCGGGTACAGGCGGGCCACGACGTACGCGCCCGCCGCGACCATGGTGGCGGCGTGGATGAGCGCGCTGACCGGTGTCGGGCCGGTCATCGCGTCGGGAAGCCAGGTCTGCAGCGGGACCTGCGCCGACTTGCCGGCCACGCCGCCGAGCATGAGCAGCGTCCCCGCGGTCGCCCAGCCGGCGCCGCCCGGCGGCACGCCGTCGACGATCGCGCCGATGCGGAACGAGCCCGCGCCGACCCCGAGCACCAGGACGCCGATGAGGAACGGCACGTCGCCGAGCTTGGTGACCAGGAACGCCTTCACCGCGGCGGCGCGCGCGACCTCGGTCTCCCAGTAGTGCCCGATCAGGAAGTACGAGCACACGCCCATGACTTCCCAGCCGACCAGCAGCACGATCAGGTCGCCGGTGTAGACGACCAGCAGCATCGCGGCGCTGAACAGCGAGATCAGCGCCGCGTACGACGAGTAGCGCGGGTCCTTGCGCATGTAGGCCGCGGAGTAGACCTGCACGAGCAGCGCGACCGTCGCGACCAGCGCGGCGACGATCGCCGAGAGTCCGTCGACCCGCATGGACAGCGTGATGTCGAGCGCGCCGGTCGGGGTCAGCTCGGTGCCGTGCTCGGTCACACCGCCGGAGTCGTGCCGTACCGCGACCGCCCAGGTGAGCAGCACGGAAGCGGCGAGCGGCAGGGTCGCGAGCGCCCGTGCGGCCGCAGGGAAGCGGCGGCCGAACGCCAGTCCGAGGACGGCGGCGAGGAACGGCAGGCCGGTGGCCAGCGCCGCTGCCGTGGTCATGCGGCCTCGCTTCCGGGTCGGGTCCTGGCGGTACGGAGCCGGCGCCGGGCCCGCGGCACCGCGCCCGGCTCGGCGAGGTCGCGCAGCGCCGACACGTCCGACGTCGCGCGGTTGCGGAAGATCATGAGCACGATCGCCAGGCCGAGTCCGATCTCGGCGGCCGCGATCGTGATGACGAACAGCGTGAGCGCCTGACCCGCGTGCAACGTGTCGCGCAGCCACATGTCGAACGCGACGAGGTTGACGTTGACGGCGTTCAGCATCAGCTCGACCGACATCAGCACCAGGACGGCGTTGCGGCGCGCGAGGACGCCGTACAGGCCGATGCCGAACAGCAGCACCGCGAGCACCAGCGGATAGACGAGGTGCATCGGATCACCGCCCCTTGCCGTCGGCGTCGGCGCGGCCCCGCGACAGCACGATCGCGCCGATCAGCGCCGCGAGCAGCAGCACCGACAGCACCTCGAACGGCAGCACCCACACCCGGAACAGGCTCTCGCCGGTCACCCGCGCCGAACCGTCGTCGGTCTTCCCGAGGTCGAGGTACGCGCTGTGGAACGCGTCGACGACGACGGTCAGCAGCGTCGCCGTCGCCCCGACCGCCACCAGCACGGCCGGCCACCGCTTCAGCGAGTCCAGCTCGGTCGACCGGCCGATCGGCGCCCGGGTCAGCATGAGGCCGAACAGCAGCAGCACGACGACCGCGCCGATGTAGATGAGCACTTGCACCCACGCGATGAACTCGGCGGTCAGCAGCAGGTACTCGGCGGCCAGGCCGCCGAGGGTCACGACGAGCCACAGCGCGGCGTGCACGATCTGGCTGGTCGTCACGACGAGCAGCGCCGAGCCGAGCACGACCAGGCCGATGAGGACGAACGCCACCTCGGCCCCGGTCGGCGACAGGAACCCCGGGCCGCCGCGGCCGGACAGGTCGGCGGCCGCGACCGTGGCCGCGGCGAGACCGGCGGTCACGCGTCACCGCCGGGGGACGCCGGGCCGTTCGGCTCGCGCCCCTGCGGCTGCTCCTGCTCGAGCTCCTTGGCGAGCTTGGCGGCGTTGCGGCGCGCCATCGCCAGCTCCTTCGGCTCCTCGGCCCGCTCGTCGAGCGGGGGCGGGGCGGGCACCGTCCACATCCACTCGCGCAACGTGTCCTTCTCGTGGGTCAGCGCCTGAATGTCGTCGGTCGCGTACTCGAACTCCGGCGACCAGAACAGCGCGTCGAACGGACACACCTCGACGCAGATCCCGCAGTACATGCACAGCGCGAAATCGATCGCGAAACGGTCGAGGACGTTGCGGGTCCGGTCGCGCGCGCCCGGCTCCTTCGCCGGCACGACCTCCTTGTGCGAGTCGATGTAGATGCACCAGTCCGGGCACTCGCGCGCGCACAGCATGCAGACCGTGCAGTTCTCCTCGAACAGCGCGATCACCCCGCGCGAACGCGGCGGCAGCTCCGGCAGCACCTCGGGATAGCCCTGGGTGACGGAACGCTTCGTCATCGTCTTCAGCGTGACGGCCAGGCCCTTGGCGAGACCCGCGCCGGGGATCCTGCTCATGCGATCGCCACCCTCACGACACCCGTCAGGACGAGCTGCGCCAGCGCGAGCGGGATGAGGCCCGTCCAGGCGAGCTTCTGGAGCTGGTCCTCGCGCAGCCGCGGGTAGCTGACGCGCAGCCAGATCACGACGAACGCGAGGACGCCGGTCTTCAGCAGCGTCCACAGCCAGCCGAGGTCGTCCGACCAGGGCCCGTGCCAGCCGCCGAGGAACAGCACCGTGGTCAGCGCGCACAGGACGAGGATCCCGGCGTACTCGGCGAGCAGGAACAGCGCGAACCGCAGGCCGGTGTACTCGGTGTACGCGCCGAAGATGATCTCCGAGTCGGCCACCGGCATGTCGAACGGCGGCCGCTGCAACTCGGCGAGCCCCGCGGTGAAGAACACCACGCCGCCGACCGCCTGCCAGGGCAGCCACCACCACTCCCACTGGCCGAGGATGCCGGTGAGCGACAGCGTCCCGGCCGCCATGGCCACGGACGCGCCGGCGAGCAGCATCGGCAGCTCGTACGCCATCAGCTGCGCGGCGGTGCGGAGCGATCCGAGCAGCGAGAACTTGTTGGCGGACGCCCAGCCGCCCATCAGCGACCCGAGCACCCCGACGCCCATGACGGCGAGCACGAAGAACACGCCCGCGTCGATGCTGCGCCCGACGAGGTCGCCGGACCCGACGGGGATCGCGATGAGCACGACCATGTACGGGATGAGCGCGATCGCGGGAGCGAGCCGGAACACCCGGCGGTCGGCCCCGGCGGGGACGACGTCCTCCTTCTGGGCGAACTTGACCCCGTCGGCCACCAGTTGCGCCCATCCGTGGAACGCTCCGGCGTAGATGGGGCCGACGCGGGCCTGCATGTGTCCCATGACCTTGTGCTCGGTCTGCCCGATCACCAACGGGAAAACCAGGAACGCGGCGAGCACGAGCGCCAGGCGGACGAGCACCTCGACGACGGTCACGCGTCCTCCTCGGACGAGGGGCTGGGCGGCTCAGCAGTGGGCGGCTCGACGGACGGGGGCTCGGCACCAGGCGGCGCGGAGGACGGCGGCTCAGGCGCGGGCGGCGCGGCAGGCGGCACGTCCTGACTCGCGGAGCCGTCGGACGCACGCCGAGCGCGGCGCGGCCGACCGGCGGGCGGCTGCGGCTCTGGCCGCGACTCCGGCTCCGGCGATGGTGGCGCTTCCTCCGGAGCCGGGGTCTGCCGGCTCGTCGAGCCGTCGGACGCACGCCGGGCGCGGCGTGGCCCGTCGGCGGGTGGCTGCGGCGCCTGCTCCGGCTCCGATTCGGGCGACGGCGGTGCTTCCTCCGCGTCTCCGGGCTTTTGGCTGGCGGAGCCCTGGGAGGCGCTTCGGGTGCGGCGGGGGCGGTCCGGGCGGGCGGGGCGGTCGCCTGGGGTGCGGCCTGCACGGCCGACGCGGGGGGCTTCGGGCTCGTCGGGGGCCGGTTCGGGCGCGGGCTCGGTGGCGTGCGGGCCCCACTCCGCCGGGTCGGGGACGCCGGGAGGCAGTATGCGGCGGCGACCCGGCGAGCGGGCCGCGCCGGTGTGCGCGTCGGACTCGCCGGGCTCCTTGGCGCCCGGCCACGGCTTGGCGACGCGGGAGGCCAGGATGAAGTCCTTGCGCAGCGGGTGGCCTTCGAAGCCCTCGGGCAGCAGCAGCGGGACCGGGTGCGGGTGGGCGTCGAAGACGACGCCGAACATCTCGGCGGTCTCCCGCTCGTGCCAGGCGGCGCCGGCGTAGACGCCGGTCGCCGTCGGGAGGTGGGCGGCGTCGCGGGGGACGCGGGTGCGCAGGAGCAGCCGCGGGCCCGGCGCGGTGCACAGGTGCGCGGCGACGGTGAACCCGTCGGCGAGCTCGTCGACGGCGGTGAGCCAGTCGAAGTACGTGAGGCCGAGCTCGTCGCGGGCCGCGGTGAGCGCCTCGATCCAGCGGTCGGCCGGCACGTCCACGGTGGTGAGGCCGTACGCGTCGGACACCGCGACGTCGCCGAGCGCGCCGCGGATCTCGTCGGGTGTCACACCGCACCGCCGGGGGGCGTCTCGTCGGTGCCGCCCGCGCCCGGGGCGGCCGGGGGCTCGACCAGCGGGCGGCGCAGCGCCGCCGCCGGGACCGCGGGTGCCGGGGCGGGTGCTGCGTAGCGGTCCGCCAGCGACTCCGTGGCGATCTTCTCCTGGAGTTTGAGGATGCCCTGGAGCAGCGCCTCGGGGCGCGGCGGGCAGCCCGGCACGTAGACATCGACGGGGATGATCTGGTCGACGCCCTTGGTGACGCAGTACGAGTCCCAGTAGGGGCCGCCGCAGTTCGCGCAGGAGCCGAACGAGATCACGTACTTGGGCTCCGGCATCTGCTCGTAGAGCCGCTTGATCGCGGGGGCCATCTTGTCGGTCACCGTGCCGGACACGATCATCAGGTCGGCCTGCCGCGGCCCGGGCGCGAACGGGATCACGCCGAGCCGGATGAAGTCGTGCTTGGCCATCGACGACGCGATGAACTCGATCGCGCAGCAGGCCAGCCCGAAGTTGAAGACCCACAGCGAGTAGCGGCGCCCCCAGTTGAGGACCAGCCGCATCGGGTCGGGGGCCAGGCGCGAGAGCGGACCGAGCTTGGGGGTCGGGAGGGCGACCGGAGCACGCCGGGTCACGTCCACGTCAGCACGCCCTTCCGCCAGGCGTAGAGGAGGCCGACGGCGAGGAAGCCGACGAACACGAACATCTCGACGAGCGTCGTGGTGCCGAAGCCGGGGTCGGCGAAGACGGTCGCCCACGGGAACAGGAAGATCGCGTCGACCGCGAAGATCACGTACAGGTAGGCGTAGATGTAGTAGCGGATGTGGGTCTGCGCCCAGCCCTCGCCGACGGGGTCGACCCCGCACTCGTAGGTCATCAGCTTCTCGACGTTCGGCGCGTGCGGCCGCAGCAGGCGGTTGGCCGCGAACGCCACGGACACGAAGCCGCCGCCGACGAGCAGGACGAGGCCGACGAGCGCGTACGTACTGAAGTAGCCGTGTGCGGTCACCTTGGTACGTCCTCTCGCTGCCCTTCTGTTGCCCCTGTGGCACGGGAGTCTAGGGGGATTGGCCCCGGACTGTCCGCACCGTCCATACCTGTGTCTCCCCCGTAATCTGCCGCTCGCACACCCGCGGGGGTAGGGACAGCCCTACCCCGAAGACTCCGACTCGCGCCATGGGACCTCCGGCCTGTGCCGAGCACAGTGGTACTGCAAGGATCGACCGCAGACCACCCGAGCGAGGACAGCCCCGATGTCGACTGCTGGTACTACCGTGCCCGATGCCGAGCGCCGCGCCCGGGTGCCGCGCCCCGGGTTCTGGCGCGCGCCGATCAGCGCGCGCACGTGGGGCGAGACGATCCACCTCACGCTGAACCTGTTCGTAGGCACCGTCGGCTTCATATTCGTCGTCGTGCTCGTCACGCTCGGCGTGGGCCTGACGCCGCTGTTCCTGGTCGGCCTGCCGATGCTGGCCGGCACCGTCATCTCGTGCCGCGGCTGGGGCGCCATGGAGCGCGCCCGGGCGCGCGCCCTGATGGGCGAGGACACACTCGCCCCGGCACCGTTCAAGCAGAAGTCGTCGGGCGCGTGGGGCTGGATCAAGAGCGGGCTGGGCGACGGCCCTGGCTGGCGCGCAGCGCTCTACCTGTTCCTGATGCTGCCGTGGGGCATCTTCACCTTCACCATGGCGGTGACGCTGTGGGCGGTGACGCTGTCGCTGATCGCCTATCCGGCGCTGCAGCCGCTGTACCGGATGGCCGACCAGCCGGGCGCGATGCTGTGGGGCGACGGGCCCAAGCAGCCGGGCGACGACTTCTACGTCGCGGGCCCGCTGTGGGTGACGGTGACGGTGCTGATCGGCGTCGTGATGCTGTTCCTGACGCCGCAGCTGATCCGCGGCCTGGCGTGGGTCGACCGGGTGATGGTGCGCGCGCTGCTGGGCACCGCGTTCCTGTCGCAGCAGGTGCAGGAGCTGACTGAGAGCCGCGGCGCGGCACTCGACACCGGCGCGGCCGACCTGCGGCGCATCGAGCGCGACCTGCACGACGGCGCGCAGGCCCGTCTGGTGTCGCTGGCCATGGACCTGGGCCTGGCCAAGGAGAAGATGAACGAGGACCCCGAGTCGGCGCAGCGCATGGTCTCGGAGGCGCACAACGAGGTGAAGCTCGCGCTGCGCGAGCTGCGCGACCTGGCGCGCGGCATCCACCCGGCGGTGCTGACCGACCGCGGCCTGGACGCGGCGCTGTCGGCGGTGGCCGCGAAGTGCACGGTGCCGGTCCAGGTGACGGTGGACCTGCCGCTGCGGCCGAGCGCGCCGGTGGAGACGGCCGCGTACTACTGCGTGAGCGAGCTGCTGACCAACGTGTCGAAGCACAGCGGCGCGACGTCCGCCAAGGTGACGGTTTCCGCGCGCGGCAAGCAGCTTTACGCGGTGGTGGAGGACAACGGGCGCGGCGGCGCCGACCCGGCGCACGGGACCGGTCTCGCGGGGCTGGGCGAGCGGGTGCGCGGCGTCGGCGGGGCGCTGCACGTGGACAGCCCGGTGGGCGGCCCGACGCGGGCGACGGTCACTCTTCCGCTGTAGTCCCCCCGCATCGGCGGCTAGGACGCGGCGGGTGCCCGGGCGGGCTGTCCGGGAACCGCCGCCGGTGCCACCGCAGCCTCCCGCATCCGGAAGACTGGTGTCCGCCGGGGCACGGGGTCCCGGCGGGTCGCTGGGAGGCTGCGAGCGTCGTGCGCGTCGTCATCGCTGAGGATTCCGTACTGCTGCGGGACGGGCTCACCCGTCTGCTGGTCGATCGCGGGCACGAGGTGGTGGCCGCCGTCGACGACGCCGAGCAGCTGCTGGCCGTGGCCGCGGAGTTGAAGCCGGACGTGTGCGTGGTCGACGTCCGGATGCCGCCGTCGTTCACCGACGAGGGGATCCGCGCCGCCGTGCGGATGCGGGAGCGGCTGCCGGACGTCGGCGTGCTGATCCTCTCCCAGGCGGTGGAGGAGCAGTACGCGACGGAGCTGCTGGCCGGCAACACCAGCGGGGTGGGATACCTGCTGAAGGACCGGGTCGCCGACGTGGGCGACTTCGTCGACGCGGTGGTGCGGGTGGCCAACGGCGGGACGGCGCTCGACCCCGAGGTGGTGTCGCAACTGCTGGGGCGCAGCCGCAAGCAGAACGTGATCGTCACGCTGACCCCGCGGGAGCGCGAAGTGCTCGGCTATATGGCCGAGGGCCGCAGCAATACGGCGATCGCGCAGGCGATGGTCGTGTCCGACGGGGCGGTCGAAAAACACGTCAGCAACATCTTCGGAAAGCTGGGACTGGCCCCCAGTGAGACCGATCACAGAAGGGTGCTGGCGGTACTCGCTTATCTCGGATCCTGACACTCTGGTGAACGGATTACCGGACCCATGCCATCATCCCCGCGTTCGGAGGCTGGTCCGTCATGGGCCAGTTCTCACCCCGGAAAACGGACAAAATCCACACTCTTGGGTGAAATCCGGCATCGAATCGCTCCCGTGCACCACCTGGGGCCCGCTCAGGGCTCTTCTTGTACAGCCGTACGATGAAACTGCGACATCCGCGCGGTGCGCGGACGACTCTGCCGCAGCGCCGAGGAGGTCCTCACCAGTGACCAAACAGGTCAAGCAGATCGACCGGGTCGTCATCCGGTTCGCGGGCGATTCCGGTGACGGAATGCAGTTGACCGGAGACCGTTTCACGTCCGAAACCGCAAGTTTCGGAAACGACCTGTCGACTCTGCCCAACTTCCCCGCCGAGATCCGCGCGCCAGCCGGAACCCTGCCGGGCGTCTCCAGCTTCCAGCTCCACTTCGCCGACCACGACATCCTCACGCCGGGCGACGCCCCGACGGTCCTGGTCGCGATGAACCCCGCCGCACTCAAGGCCAACATCCGCGACCTGCCCCGCGGAGCCGAGATCATCGTCAACACCGACGAGTTCTCCAAGCGCGCCATGGCCAAGGTCGGGTACGCGACCAACCCGCTCGAAGACGGCTCGCTGGACGCGTACAACATCCACGCCGTGCCGCTCACGACGCTCACGGTCGACGCGCTCGCCGAGTTCGACATCTCCAAGAAGGACGCCGAGCGCGCGAAGAACATGTTCGCGCTGGGCCTGCTGTCGTGGCTCTACCACCGGCCGACCGAGTCGACGATCGCGTTCCTCAAGAAGAAGTTCGCCAAGCTCCCCGTGATCGCCGAGGCCAACGTCGCGGCGTTCAAGGCGGGCTGGAACTTCGGCGAGACCACGGAGGGCTTCGCGGTCTCCTACGAGGTCGCGCCCGCAAAGCTGCCGGCCGGCACGTACCGCAACATCACCGGCAACCTGGCGCTGTCGTACGGCCTGGTCGCCGCGGGTCAGCGCGCCGAGCTCCCGGTGTACCTCGGGTCGTACCCGATCACCCCGGCCTCGGACATCCTGCACGAGCTGGCCAAGCACAAGAACTTCAACGTGCGTACGTTCCAGGCGGAAGACGAGATCGCCGGCATCGGCGCGGCCCTCGGCGCCGCTTTCGGCGGAGCTCTCGGCGTCACCACCACCTCGGGACCGGGTGTCGCGCTGAAGTCCGAGGCGATCGGCCTGGCGGTCTCCCTCGAACTGCCGCTGCTGATCGTCGACGTCCAGCGCGGCGGCCCGTCCACGGGTCTGCCGACGAAGACCGAGCAGTCCGACCTGCTGCAAGCCATGTTCGGCCGCAACGGCGAGGCGCCGGTGCCGATCGTCGCGCCGCGCACCGCGGGCGACTGCTTCGACGCCGCCATCGAGGCCGCCCGGATCGCGCTGAAGTACCGCACGCCGGTCTTCCTGCTGTCCGACGGCTACCTGGCCAACGGCTCCGAGCCGTGGCGCATCCCGAACGTCGACGAGCTGCCCGACCTGCGCGTGGAGTTCGCGACCGAGCCGAACCACGAGACCGAGGACGGCACCAAGGTCTTCTGGCCGTACAAGCGCGACCCCGAGACGCTCGCGCGTCCGTGGGCCGTGCCCGGTACGCCCGGCCTCGAGCACCGCATCGGCGGCATCGAAAAGGCGGACGGCACCGGCGCGATCAACTACGAGCCGGCGAACCACGACTTCATGGTGCGCACGCGCCAGGCCAAGGTCGACGGCATCGCCAAGGACATCCCGGCGCTGGAGGTCGACGACCCGACCGGCGACGCGAAGGTCCTCGTGGTGGGCTGGGGTTCCACCTACGGCCCGATCGCCGCGGGTGTGCGGCGGGTGCGGAGCCAGGGCGGCAAGGTCGCCCAGGCGCACTTCCGGCACCTCAACCCGTTCCCGGCGAACACCGAGGAAGTCCTCAAGAAGTACGACAAGGTGATCGTCCCCGAGATGAACCTGGGGCAGCTGGCGATGCTGCTGCGCGCCCGGTACCTCGTGGACGCCATCTCGTACAACCAGGTCCGCGGCCTGCCGTTCAAGGCCGAGGAACTGGCCCATGTGATCCAGGGGGTCATCGAAGATGTCTGAGGCCACGGCTTCCGCAAACGGGGCCGGCGCGAACGGCCGCAGCGGCTTCCCGTCGCTCACCCTCGTCCCGAAGACGGACGAGAAGCAGACCATGAAGGACTTCAAGTCCGACCAGGAAGTGCGCTGGTGCCCTGGCTGCGGTGACTACGCGATCCTCGCCGCGGTCCAGGGCTTCCTCCCGGAGCTCGGGCTGCGCAAGGAGAACATCGTGTTCGTGTCGGGCATCGGCTGCTCCAGCCGGTTCCCGTACTACATGAACACGTACGGCATGCACTCGATCCACGGGCGCGCCCCGGCCATCGCGACCGGCCTGGCGTCGTCGCGGCAGGACCTGAGCGTGTGGGTGGTCACCGGCGACGGCGACGCGCTGTCCATCGGCGGCAACCACCTGATCCACGCGCTGCGCCGCAACGTCAACCTGAAGATCCTGCTGTTCAACAACCGGATCTACGGTCTGACCAAGGGCCAGTACTCGCCGACGTCGGAGTCCGGGAAGATCACGAAGTCGACCCCGCTCGGGTCGCTCGACCACCCGTTCAACCCGATCAGCGTGGCGATCGGCGCCGAGGCGACCTTCGTCGCGCGCACGATCGACTCCGACCGCAAGCACCTCACCTCGGTGCTGCGCGAGGCGGCCGCGCACCCGGGCACCGCGCTGGTGGAGATCTACCAGAACTGCAACATCTTCAACGACGGTGCGTTCGACCAGCTCAAGGACCCGGACACGCGTGACGACGTCACGATCCGGCTCGAGCACGGTCAGCCGATCACCTTCGGCAAGGACGGGCAGTTCGGCGTCATCCGCGGCGCGTCCGGCTCGCTGGACGTCGCCGAGGTGGCGAAGGTCGGCACCGACGCGCTCGTGGTGCACGACGCGCACGCCGAGAACCCGGAGCTGGCGTTCGCGCTGTCCCGGCTCGGCGACCTGACGAGCAACTTCCACACCCCGATCGGCGTGTTCCGCAACGTCGAACGGCCGGTGTACGACACCCTGATGGCCGAGCAGCTGGCCACCGACACCGCGAACCGCGGCGCCGGCGACCTGGCCTCGCTCATCTCGGGCAACGACACCTGGACGATCGCCTGACGGTCCGTCATAGTGCAGGTCGAGGCCCCGGCATCCTTCGCCGGGGCCTCGGCCGTTTCCCGACGGGTTTTTCGCGGTGTCCACCTCCCCCGGCGGCGTGCACGCCTACCGTGGAACGCGTGACCGACGAAGCGACGACGCTCCGCCGCCCTGACCCGCACGCCCGCAGCCGCGCCGAGGCGATCCGCGCGTGGGAGGTCCTCGCCGTCCCCCCCGACTGCTACCACGAGATCGCCGCTTTGGCGGCACGGCTGTTCGACGTGCCGTACTGCGTCGTCACCGTCGTCGACGAGGACCACGTGTGGTTCCACGGCAGACACGGGCTCGACCTGCCGGGCGTCCCGATCGCGCCGGGGCTGTGCCACGAAGTCGTGGTCACCGGCCGCGCGTGCGGCCTCGACAACGCCGCCGCCGACCCGCTGGCGTGCGCGAACCCGCTGGTCGCCGGGGAGTTCGGGCTGCGCTTCTACATCGGGGTCCCGCTGCGTACCGCCGACGGGCACGACATCGGCACGCTGTCGGTGTTCGACACCAAGCCGCGCCCCGTGCCGCACGAACGGCTCGACGTGCTGGTGTCGCTCGCCGGGCTGGTGGTCCGCGAGTTCGAGATCCGCCTCGCGGCCCGCGAAGCGGTCGCCCGCGAGCAGGAGGAACGCCTCGCCGTCCAGGGCCGGTTCGCCGACCTCACCGCGGCACTCGGCACGCACGGCACCATCGGGCAGGCCATGGGCATCCTCATGGCACAGCGCAAGATGGACTCGCAGGCCGCGTTCGCCGCCCTGCGCGACGTGTCGCAGCGCAACAACATCAAACTCGCGGAGGTCGCGCAGCGGCTGGTCGCCGACGTGGAACGGCAGTTGGGGCGCTGACGGGGAGCGGCACTCGGGGCGCTGACGGCGAGTCCGCCGCGCCCCTTCCCGCTCACACGACGCCGCGCACCCGGCTGCGCACCACCGCGGACACCCAGTCGGACAACAGTGCGGACAGGTCGGTCTCGGCCTCGACCAGATCCGGCGCCATCGAGTACACCACCACCGCGAGGCTGAACCGCGGCCTGCGCAACGCGGCCACCGCACACGACCGCACGCCCTTGCCGCGTAGCGCACGCGCGGCGTCCGGCCAGCGCGACTCGCGCTCCAGATCGGGCAGCCGCACCGCGCCACCCCGGCACAGTACTTCGGCGACCGGCCCGGGCCGCGCCACGTCGTGCGCGCCCACCAGTTCGCTCAGCTGCTCGTCGGTCGCGACCTCGGCGAGCAGCCGGTCCTCGCGCCAGAACACCAGCGTGACGTCCCGCGCGTCGGGGAGCCTGCGCAAAGCCAGTTCGCCCACCGCGGAGAGCAACTCCGCCGCGTCGAGCGACTGCGGCGGCCGCACCTCGCGGAGCGGATAGGCGAGCACCGAGTCGCGGGCCAGGTCGAACGGCCGGGTGCCGAAGTCACGGTTCGGCTGCGACGGGAACGGACGGGCGCGGAACGGGTCGGTGGTCATGGCCCCACCCCTTGAGCGTGCGGGCAGACTCGGGCCGGACCCGCACGCCGCCGTCGGCGCGCGGGCGAATGCCCGCCGGGCCACGGCAGCGGAGTCCGGTGCGGCTGACTGTCCAACCGAACACCAGCCTACGACTTCCGGGCCTGTCACTGCGCCCCCGCGAGGGACATCCGGTGAAGCGGACCACTGCCGGACCGGACCGCGAAAGCGGACCAACCAACCGGCGAACCCGCATTTCCGACGGGGTGCGGGGGTGTGCGGCGGGCCGGCGGCCGTACTCGGGTTCGGCACGAGGGGCGGCGCGCGGGCGGCTCCGTGGCGGGCCGCCCGCGCGGTCGGGTCAGCAGGTGACGTCGCGGTCCGTCATGCGCGCCCACGCCGCCGCGCCGAACACGAGCGTGTACGCGGCCTGCACCTCGATGTTCCGCACCACGTGCGAGGTCTCGACGGGTGCCCGGAGCAGGTCCCCGAACGACATCCACTGGTCGCTGAACAGCCACGGGTGCAGCGCGTGGAACTGCGGGATGGACGCGAGGATCGCCGACACGATCACCAGGCCGACGGTGGTCGCCATCGCCGCCACCGGCACCCCGGTCAGCGTCGACACGAACAGGCCGATCGCCGCCAGCCCGAGCAGCGACACCGCCACGCACGCGGCGATCAGCAGCGCGCGGACGAGCGCCTCGTCCATCGCGATGGTGTCGCCGTTCAGCAGCGGCACATCGCCCATCGGGAACAGCACCGCACCGGTCGCCAGAGCGGACAGCGCGACCGTGAACGTCGCGGCGAAGCAGAACGCCACCAGACCCGCGTACTTGACCAGCAGCAGCCGCACCCGTCCGGCCGGCGCCACCAGCAGGTAGCGCAGCGTCCCGCCGTGCGCCTCGCCCGCGATCGCGTCGCCGGCCACCACACCGACCGTCATCGGCAGGAAGAACGGCAGCGTCGCGGCGAGCGACGCGAACACCAGGAACAGCCCGTTGTTGGTCACCTGCGACACGAACTCCAGGCCGCCGCCGTCCTGTCCGCCCCCGCCGCTGGTGAAGTACCGCAGCGCGACACCGAGCAGCACCGGCACGACCGCGAGGAAGCCCAGCATCGCGTAGGTGCGCGGCCGCCGGAACACCAGCCGCATCTCGCTGAGCAGCAGGCCGCGGGCGCGCGGCAGGTACGGGTGCGTCGCGTGTTCGGCGGCCTTCGCCTCTGGCTCGGGCGCGACGGGGCCGAGGGTGGGTTTGGCCACGTCGCCCCCGCGTTCGGCCACCTCTGCGGCGGTGCCTTCCGTCGGCGCGACCGCCGCGACATCAGTCGGCGACATCGAAGCCCTCCCCGGTGAGTGCGACGAAGGCGTCTTCCAGCGAGCCGCCCTTGGTGGTGAACGAGCGCACGCGCACGTCCGCGCGCACCAGCGCGGCACACGCCACGTCCGGTGCCAGGTCGCCGAGTTCGGCCTCGACGCCGGTCGGCGTCGTCTGCACCGAGACGGCCTTGAGGTCGGCGAGCACGAGCGCGGCGCGCCCGGCGTCGGGCGTCTCGACGACGAGCCGGCCGCGCACCGCGGCGCGCAGGTCGTCGACGGTGCCCTGGGTGATCAGCCGGCCCCGGCTCATGACGGCCGCGTGCGTGCAGACCTGCTCGATCTCGTCCAGGAGGTGCGAGGACAGGAACACGGTGGTGCCGTCGGCCGCGAGCGAGCGGATCAGCGCGCGGATCTCCCGCATGCCCTGCGGGTCAAGGCCGTTGGTCGGCTCGTCGAGCACCAGCAGGTCGCGCGGCCGCAGCAGGGCGGACGCCAGGCCGAGGCGCTGCTTCATGCCCAGCGAGTAGGCGCGCGCCTTCTTGTCGCGGGCCGCCGTGAGCCCCACGCGCGCGAGCGCCTCGTCGATGCGGGCGGCGCGGGTGCGCGGGTCCGCGGTGCGGTCGGCGGCGTCCAGGCGCGCGAGGTTCTCGCGTCCGGTCATGAACCCGTAGTGCGCGGGCCCTTCGATGAGCGCGCCGACCCTCGGCAGGACCGTGCCGGCGGCCCCGGGCATGGGGCCGCCGAGCACGGCCGCGGTGCCCGACGTGGGGGCGATCAGCCCCATCAGCATGCGGATCGTGGTCGTCTTGCCGGAGCCGTTCGGGCCCAGGAAGCCGAACACCGAGCCCGCGGGCACCACCAGGTCGAGTCCGTCCACGGCGAGCCGGTCGCGGCCGTATCGCTTGGACAACCCCCGTGTGACGACCGCGGGTTCGCGGCCGTCCGCCACGTCGTGCTGCCGGGTCGCGGTGGTGCGGGGCGCCCGGACCGCCGTGGACGTGCTCATCGGCCCGCCGTCCCCGGGGCGGGGGCGAGCTCGCCGGCGGCGGCGCGCTGCAGCGTCGCCGCGTCGACGGCGCCGACGAGGACCCGGCCGTCGTCGGTCACCATCGCGGAGACGACGCGGGTCGTGTACACGGTGCCGTTGCCCCACGGGCCGGTGACCTTGGTGCCGGCCTTGCCGAGCAGGGCGGCGACGCCGTTGTGGTCGCTCTTGCCCTTGTCGTTCTTGTCGCTGTCCTTGTCCGTGCCGGGCAGGGCCTTGTCGTTCAGCGCGCCGAGCATCGTGCTCAGGCCCTTGGGGACGTGGAACTCGACGACGGTGCCCCAGCCCTGGCCGTACGCCTTCGGCGCGGCGCCGCCGGACAGGCCGGCGGTGAGCTGGTTGAGGTCGGGGAGGCCGAACCTGCCGTCCTTCCCGTCCTTCCCGTCCTTGCCGCCCTTTCCGTCCTTGGTGTTCTTGCCGTCCTTGTCGAGGCTCTTCTCCTCGACCTTGGCGCCGGACGGCGGCTTGAAGTCGAACGTGTCGCGGGACGGCGCGTTGAACGACACCTCGGTGAAGCCGACGTCGACCGCCGGGGCGCCGCCCTTCGCGGTGTCCACGACGACGCGCAGCGGCACACCGGTCTCCGCGTCGACCGAGACCGTCGCGCCCGCGAGCAGGCTGCCGGGCTGCGCCGGGGCCACGCGCAGCTGGTACACCGAGCGGCCGGCGACCTTCGCGGTGCCGTCGACGGTGACCTTCGTGCTCGGGCCGGCCGCGTCGAGCAGCTTCTTCGCGGCCTCCTGCGGGGTCGCGGCGAGTCCGAGGTTCGACGGCAGGCCGTCGAGCCCCGGCAGCGCGGCCTTGGCGCCGCCCTCGGGGAGGGTGGTGTGGGTGACGGTGTTGCTGTGGCTGTCGTACGTCCACACGTCGCGGCCGTTGTGGACGACGTTGTACTCCGCGAGTTCGGCCTGGATGCCGACCCGCTGGCGGTCGGGGCCGTCCACCGCGACGCGCAGCGTGTGGGTGCCGGACAGCAGGCCGGTCGGCTTGGTGTCGCCGCGCCCGGGCAGTGCCGGGAGGCCGAGGTCGGTGCTGATCTTCACGGCGCCGGACAGCGTCTCGGTCTTGGCGTCCGCGATCTTCGCGACCACCTGTTCGGCGGTCAGGGTGGGTAGTTGGGGATGCGGGTCGGAGTCGTCGGCGAACGCGCTGGGTCCGTACGCGATCGCACCCGCGGCGAGCCCCGCGACCCCGAGCGGGAGCGCGATCTTGCCTGCGGTGCGGAGTGTTGCGGGCATGGAACCGCCTTGTCTGGACGGGCGGCGCTGCGGCCCGGATGGCCGTCGTGCCGGTGTATCCAGGGGATCACCGCGGACAGGGTCGGAACATCGACCGCTGGTCAGACCGTGGCGTACGCCTGCGGGAGCAGACGTACGCCGCGCGGACTACTTGACGACTATGCGGGTGTCCTCCGCTGCCACGTGCGGACGGCGCGCGGAGGCAGGACGCGGCCGAAGACGTGGCCCGCGAAATGGCCGCCGGCGAGCAGCGTGTGCTCGTCCTCCAGCTCCTTGAGCAGGAGTTCGCGGGTCGCGACGCTCTGGGCGGGGTCGACGTCGAAGGCGAAGTTCCAGGAGCTTTCGGTGACTTGGACCTGGCAGTGCATGACGTCGCCGAGGATGACGAGACGGTCGTCGTCCTCGCCCGTGGGATCGGTGACGACGAGGCTGATGTGTCCCGGGGTGTGGCCGGGGGTCGCCAACACGCGTACACCGGGCGCGACTTCGTCGCCGTCGGCGAGGAAGGCGATGTGCTGTGCGAGCGGCGCTTGGACGGCGTCGGGGTGCGGGCCGACGGGGTCGTCCGTACCGGCCCAGTGCCGCCACTCGGCCTCGGCGACGAGGTGGCGTGCGCTCGCGAACGTCAGGCCGGTGACGCACTGGTTTGCAACGGTGTCGGGTGCCGGCGCGACGTTGGTCGTCCAGCCGACGTGGTCGTGGTGGAGGTGGGTGTAGACGACGGTGTCGATGTCGTCGGGGGTGAGGCCTTCCTCGGCGAGGCTGTCGAGCAGTGCGCCGCCGCGGAAGTCGGCGACGCCGGGGATGCCGAACGCGACGTCGCCCAGGCCGAGGTCGACGAGGATCGCGCGGTCGTGCGTGCGGACGAGGAACGCGCCGACGCTGACCGGGAACCGGCCGTCGTCGTCGAGGTAGGCGGCGTGCGTGGACCAGCCGTCGGGGGCGCTGGCAGGGAAGAGCACGTCGGGGTTGAGCCGGCCGTAGCCGTCGGGGAGGAAGGTGACGCGCGCGCCGCCGATACGGACGGTGGCGCGGGGGGCCGCTGCGACCATGGGAGTGCTCCTGCCGCTGATCGTTCCGGAGGGGATGGCCCAACCCTCGGACAGCGGCGGGACGGCCGGAAGACGGCACTTTGAAGTGCCCGCCCCCGGCGTCGTCTCAGGCGGGTCGGGTGGGGTGGACGGGCCGGGCGGCGGCGTGCTCGGCGCGGGCGCGTTCGATGTCGTTGATGTGGCTCTCGGTCCAGTCGCGGATGGCCGCGATGGGTTCGCGCAGGCTGCGGCCGAGGGGGGTGAGCGCGTAGCTGACCTCGGGCGGCACGGTCGGGGTGACGGTGCGTACGACGAAGCCGTCGGCCTCGAGGAGGCGGAGGGTCTGGGTGAGCATCTTCTGCGTCACGCCCTCGACGCGGCGGCGCAGGTCGGCGTGCCGGCGCGGGCCGTCGCCGAGTGCGTCGACGACGAGGACGGTCCACTTGCTCGCGATGTGGTCGAGGACCTGGCGGGTGGCGCACTTCGCGGAGAAGACGTCGGCGGGGAGGCCGCTGGAGGCGACGATGACGCGGGTGTCCATGGGTGGGAGGGTAGGGCAAAACAATCTGCTGCGGGATAATCCGTTGGCGGATCGATGGCGCTACGCTGGGGCGCATGAGCGCCGACCTGAGCACCCCCGCCGCACCGGACACCGCCGCCGACTCGCCCGCCGCTGTGGGCTCCGGGGGTGCCGCCAGAGGTGCCGCCGGGGGTGCCGTCGCTGGGTCGAGCAGCGGTGACCTGCGCATGCCCGACCTCAGCTTCCTGTTCGCGCACGCCGGGCACGTCCTGGCCACCGAGATGCACGCACGGCTGGCCGAGATCGACCTGACGCCGCGCGGGCAGTGCGTCCTCACGCACGCACAGCAGGGCGAGTTCACCCAGATCCAGCTGGCGGAGCAGAGCGCGCTCGACAAGACCACGATGGTGCTCACCGTCGACGAGCTGGAGAAGCGCGGGTTGGCCGAGCGCCACCCCTCCCCCACCGACCGGCGCGCCCGCATCATCGCGGTGACGGACACCGGGCTGGCCAAGGCCGCGGAGGGCGCGCGGGTGGTCGACGAGGTGCACCGGGACGTGCTGGCCGCGATCCCGGAGGCGGAGCGCGAGGCGTTCGTCCGCAACCTGGAGCTGCTGGTCGGCGGGCGGCTGTCGACGCCGGTCGAGTCGGGGCGCCCGGTGCGCCGGGGAGGGCACACGGGCAAGGGCTGAGCCCTCCGGACCCCTGTTGACCTGCGGCTTTCCCGTCGCGGGAAAATCTTCGAAGAAATCCCGCCGACGCTGTCGAGAAGGCGTCGGCGGGTTCGACGTCCCCTGTGAGAGCGCGCCGGAGCGGCGCGGCACACGGACAGACGGGACGCGGCCATGACCTCGACGAACACCACCGCCGGCACCACCACCGGCAAGCTCATCCACTTCGTGCACCAGTCGCTGGACGGGTTCATCGAGGGCCCGAACGGGGAGTTCGACTGGCCGGCCATGGGGCCGGAGCTCTCCGCCTACTCGCAGGAACTGACCGGTGGCGACAAGGTCTTCCTGTACGGGCGTCCGGTGTGGGAGTTCATGGCGGACTACTGGCCGACGGTCGAGCAGCACTCCGACCACCCGCACGACCTGGCGTTCGCGCCGGTGTGGCGGAAGGCCGAGAAGGCCGTCGTGTCGCGGACGCTGACCGAGGACGACCGGGCCACGCACATCATCAACACCGACGTCGCCGAGCGGCTGAACGCGATGAAGGCGGTCGGCAAGACGCTGCTGCTGTTCGGCGGCTCGAACCTGGCCGGGTTCCTGACCGAGGAGGGCGTCATCGACGAGTACCGGGTCTTCGTGCACCCGGTGCTGCTGGGCGGTGGCAAGCCGGTGTTCCAGCCGTCTGCGCTGCGGCACCGGCTGGAGCTGGTGGAGACGCGGACGTTCGACGAGCGGGTGGTGCTGCTGCGGCACCGCCGCGCCTGACCCCCTGGTCTGCACGGGCGTCGGGCCAGGGAGCGCTCGGCCCGACGCCCGCCCGTCCCGAGAAAAACAAATCCTCAAAATATCGTCTCTAACGAAACCATCTGCTAGCGTCGTTCTTGTCGCAGACCACCGGTCCCCGGACCGGTACCACCTCGGGAGACACGAACCATGGCGCAGCCCGCCGGCACGGCACCGAACACGCGCGACCGCCGCGCGTACCCGCGCACCCTCGCCCTCGCACTGCTGTGCGCGGGCATGCTGATGGTGATCCTCGACGGCACGATCGTGACCGTCGCGCTGCCGTCGATCGGCGACGACCTCGGGTTCTCGCAGGCCGACCTCGCCTGGGTCATGAACGTCTACATGATCGCCTTCGGCGGCCTGCTGCTCCTCGCCGGACGACTCGGCGACCTGTTCGGGCGCAAGCGGATGTTCCTCGCCGGGCTGGCCGTGTTCACGGTCGCCTCACTGCTGTGCGGCGTGGCCACCAACCCCGAGACGCTGCTCGCGGCGCGGTTCCTGCAGGGCGCGGGCGGTGCGATGGCGTCCGCGGTCAGCCTCGGCATGATCGTCACGCTGTACCCCGAGCCCACCGAACAGGGCAAGGCCATCGGCGCGTTCAGCTTCATCGGCGCGGCCGGCGCGTCGCTCGGACTCGTGCTCGGCGGCGTCCTCACCGAGGCGGCGAACTGGCACTGGATCTTCCTGGTCAACCTGCCGATCGGCGTCGTGACGCTGGTGCTCGCGGCGCGCGTCCTGGACGCCGACGGGACTCCTGCGGGCGACCGAGGCAAGGCGGACGTGGTCGGCGCGGCACTGGTCACCGGCGGGCTGATGCTGCTGGTGTACGCGGTGGTGAAGGCCGAGTCGTACGGCTGGAGTTCGCCGAAGACCTGGGCGCTGGTGGCGGGTTCACTTGCCCTCCTGGCCCTCTTCACGCTCCGCCAGGCCCGCACGTCCACCCCGCTCCTCCCCCTGCGCACGTTCCGCTCCCGCAACGTGTCCGGCGCCAACGCCCTCCAAGTCCTCACCATCGCCGCGATGTTCGGCTTCCAGGTGCTCGTCGTGCTCTACATGCAGCACGTGCTGGGCTACGGCGCGGCCAAGACCGGCTGGGCGATGTTCCCGGCCGCGTTCGCCATCGGCGCCGTCTCCCTCGGCGTCTCCGCCCGCGCCATCGGCCGCTTCGGGGCCCGCAACGTGCTGGTCGCGGGACTCCTGCTGCTCACCGCGGGCATGGCCTACCTGGCGCGCGTCCCGGTCCACGGCTCCTACGCGGTCGACCTGCTCCCCGTCTTCGTCCTGCTCGGCGGTGGCGGCCTGGTCCTCCCGGCCCTCGCCACCCTGGCCATGTCCGACGCCCGCCCCGAAGACGCGGGCGTGGTCTCCGGCCTCTTCAACACCACCCAACAAATCGGCGCCGCCCTGGGCGTGGCCCTCCTGAACACCCTCTCCACCTCCCGCGCCGACACCCTCGCCTCCCAGGGCAGGTCCACCGCCGAGGCCCTGACCGGCGGCTACCACCTCGCCTTCACCGTCGGCACGGTCCTCCTGGGCGCCTCCGCCGTCCTGGCCCTCCTGATCCTCCGCACCCCGCCCACCACCACCGTCATCGCCTCCAACCCCACCCAGGCCCCCGAACGCACCACCACCCCGGCCGTCCACGTCGGCTGACCCCGTGATCCAGGCCGGGCGGTGGCCGTGAGCCTCCACCGCCCGGCCTGTCCGCGCGATCCGTCGTTCCGGTTGGGAGGCCGCGACGTCCAGCGCGGCGAACCTGCTACCGTACGGAGACTTTTAGATGAACAGAATCTGAACTCCAGTTGAACTGAAGGCGGATCCAGGAGGCGGTCGATGGTCGACGCCACGGACGGGATTGGCGTACAACGAGGCGCCCCCACACCCGAGACGCACGGCGGCGAGTCGCCGAGAGCGCGCCTGAACCGGGAGTACGCCGAGCTCCTCCAGGAAGTGCGCATCGCCCAGGGCGGGATCCAGATCATGTTCGCCTCGCTGCTCGCGCTCGGCGTCACTCCGGCGTTCACCCGCGGCGACACTTTCGAACGCGTCGCCTACTGCGCCTCCCTCCTCTGCGCCGTCGGCGCGGCCGGGACCCTCATGGCTCCCGCCGTCCTCCACCGCCTGATGCACGGCCGCGGCCTGAAGCGCGAACTCATCACCGCCGCCCACCGCTACCTGCTCACCGGCATGTGCTTCCTCGCCCTCGCCATCAGCCTGGCCCTGGTCGTGACCCTCGACTTCGCCCTCGGCCTCCTCCCCGCCCTCGTCGGCGGCACGGCGGCCCTCACATGGTTCGCGGCGATGTGGCTCCTGACCCCCGTCCTCACCCGCAACCGCGCCGAAGCCGCCCGCAACCGCACGGAGTTGGCACCGGACACGAGGTAGCCCCCGCTCCGCGCCACCAGCCCCCCGTCGCCCGACGCGGCCAAGAGCCTCGCCGCGCTCCAAAGACCGCCTCTTGGAAGCTCCCCTGGTGAGCTCGCGGCCCGAGCCGGTCGGTCTTGCGCGAACGCGATACCTGCTGATGCACAGCAAACACAGGGACCGCACCGCGCCATCAGGCCCGGCGATACTCAAAGACCCGCACGGGTAGGCCGGTTGGAGTGCGCTCAACACACGCTCGAACCACACCAGGATTACGCGACGCGGCCCAGGGCCGCGTCGCGGTAGAACCCGCTGCCAACAGGCTGCCAACCCGCGCCGCAACGACCAGATCTGTGAAAATTCGCAGATTTCCGCGCCGCGCCATCCGGCGCGGCGCGGCCAAAAGCCCCACGTACGTACACCGGTGGGCCAGAAACTGCCGCCCGCTGCTCAGCGCGCTGCGCGCGCGACCGGCGGGGCTCGTGGCCCGAGCAGGTTGGTGTTCTTGCGCCGCCGCCCTGGTCGGGCGGCGGCGCGCCAAAACCCCATGGGGTACGTCGCCCAACGCGCGCTTCGCGCCGTCGAGGCGGGGTGCATAGCCTGCACCGACGCCCGCTTGCGCGATGAGACCCGAACGTGCGGGAACGAACCTCGGATCCGATCAGCACATGTCCCCGGAGGCACAACGCGAGGTTCCGCGCCGCGCCGGACGGCGCGGCGCGGCGCGGTCCCAACACCCAGCTAGGTACGCCGGTTGGACCCACGTGATGTCCCCGCAGAACCACATCACGGTGACGCCGTCGTCAACCGCAAAGGACCCGTTCGTACAACCATCAGAGTTGCGGGGGGGGGCCGGGGGGGGGGCCCCCCCCCGGGGGGGGGGGGGGGGGGGGGGTGTTTATAACAGCCAGGGGGGTGGGCCCCCCCGGCGGGGGGGGGGGGGCGCCCCCCCCCCCCCCCCCCCCCCGCCCCGGGTCTAGGCGTGACGGTTGTGCAGGTTAACCAACGGCGCGTGGTGCGACGAGCCGGCGGAGTGAGCTCTCGGAACGGGCCGGTTGCACTGCCGACGGGTAGAGGAACCGGTCTCACTCCAGACCGTCGGTCACCCGTGGTCGTCACTCGATCGGCTGAACAGAGCCGATTGCGCGTTGTCGCAACACCCCACTCTTGCTCTGGCCGCCGTGCCACCGAGAACATCGAACGAATCACAGCCAACCGACCAGAGGGGGAGCAGTGAAGCTGACCGAGCTCGACAGCGAGTGCGAGACCGGGCCGTGTCCGACGATCTACTTAACGGACACTGGTGAGCTAATCGTGCAGGGATTCAAGGTCGACGATCCGGAGGCACTGGCCACGATGCAGCTTCCGGAGAGCGAGTCGGCCGTGCGGATCCCTGTTGCTCTTCTCAAGCGGGTGGCTCGTGACCATCTCGCCTGAGGCGTTCGGAGCTCTGTTCGACTCCTTTCACCGTGAGGCCTTTCGGCTCGAAACCCTGGACGACTACACAGGGTCTTCGAGTGCCGAGTACCTGCGGGCCTACTTCGCCGGCGAGCCCATGCCGGAGGGCTATAACGCCGGATGGCTGGCCCAGGTCCGCGGCAACACGGACGCCGGTCGGCGCATGTACCGGGTCCACGTCGTGACCCGACCGCTCTCCGACTACCTTCGGTACGAGCTGGATTGGGGCTACCGGACGAACATCACGGCCGGCGAGGAGTTTTTCATTCTCGACCTGACGGAACAGCCCAATCCACTCGAAGGCGTACCGGACTACTGGATGTTCGATGACACGTCCGTGGTCTCGATGACGTACGACCAGCACGGAGTCTTTCTCGGTGCCGAGTTGGAAGCCGATCCGGCAAAGTGGCAGCACTGGCGGGACGTGGCCGTGAGCCATGCTGAGCCGTTCACTGACTGGTGGGAGCGGTACGGGACGGCGTGAAAGGCAACATCGGCGGCACGTTGCGAGAGCTGCGCCAGGCGAGCGGGAAAGAAGCCAAGGCGGTGGCCCGCAGTGCTGCGATGTCCGCGTCCAAGCTGAGCCGGATCGAGACCGGCAGGCTTGTCCCGAGTGCGATGGACGTCGACCGCATCCTGACGGCACTCGGCGTCTCTCCCGAGATACGAACCCGGTTGACCGAGCTGGCCCGCAAAGAGGCCACAGAAGCCACCGCGTGGCGCCTGTACCGGCGCGCCGGGCTCCACCATCACCAGGAAGCCATTGGTGCCGTCGAGGCAGAGACGGCGGTTCAACGGGTATTCCAGCCGTCCTGCATTCCCGGCCTGTGTCAGACGCCGGAGTACGTGCGGGGCATCCTGGCTCCGAAGGCACTGAGCGACGACGTCCTCGCCCGCACCGTAGGGGCCAGGCTCGAGAGGCAAGAGGTTCTGTACGACCCGGCCAAGTCGTTCCGCTACCTGATCACCGAATCGGTGCTCCGCTGGCGGCTGCTGCCCGCTCCGGCCATGGCAGTACAGCTTGATCGGCTGATCACGCTGTCCCGGCTCCCGAACGTCTGGATCGGGGCGGTACCGCTCTCAGCGCCCATGACCGAGGTGCCGACGTCGTCCTTCGTGATCTTCGACAGCCGCATGGTGATCGTGGAGATCCCCCACGCGGAGATCACCACCAGCGAGCCGAAAGACGTCGAGCTGTACCTGGCGAAGTTCGAACGCTTCGAGCAGACGGCCGTTACCGGCGAAGAAATGCGCGCCCTGGTCGGCGGCATCCGGGACGAGTTTTTGCGGTAACAGGCAACGATCTGGATGGCGGCCCGAGGCCGACCTACGGTGAGTTCCCGTCAGCGCTGACGGCTCATCAATCCATCCAGACATTCCGCCCGATTCGGGGGCGGGGCAGGGCTCTTGCCGCCCTGACAGCTACAGGAGGTTCCAGCGATGCGTGAGCTCAACCTCTACGAGATCGAGATCCCGGACGGACTGCCCGCATACAAAGCGTGCGGCGGCAACCAGGGCGGCGGAGACGACACCGAGACGTGTCCGACGCTCCGAGAGGTGCCCGGCGTCGACGGTGGGCTGTGGATCATGGGCGACACCAAACGCCCCGGTGCAGAGCTGCGGTTCACCACAGTCGAGCTGCTGAACGCAGGGATCGACCCGGCACGCTTCGACAAGGCCGTGTGATCCGACCCCTGACAGCCCCGGTCGCCCGGTTCCGGCAGAACGAGGCGGCCGGGGCCTCGCCGGCCCGTGAGGGGGCAAGGTGCAGCACCACGTTCACGGCTACCGGTGGACCGGCCGAGGGGCCGATCTGGCAAGCGACGAAGGTCGGCGTCCGGAACACCCTGACTTCGATCCCAGGCATCCGGGCATTGCCGAAAGGAAGCGACCGGTCCTGCTGTTCCGGCAGGATGACCGGCCGCCGCTCGTCGTCCACCACTGGTTGCTGAAGCCGATCCAACCGCACGCGACGTTCGAGCACCCGAAGCAGGCCGTTGACTGGCTGGCCGATGAGTGGCGAACGTCCGGCGCCGAAGCCGCCGACCACGTAGCCGCACAGGACCGGCGGGAGTACGCCGAGGGCTCCCTGGCGCAGGGGAACGACGTGGTGTGGTCTGTGTGGATGCCTGGTGGCAACGTCGTCTACCGAGCAGCCGTCCCCTGCCCTACCCGTGGCATCCACGGCCCGGTGGTGTCGTGCCCCATTGGGCTGTGAGACCAACTGCCGACAACTCGGTCCGGTCAGGCGGCGGTGGTGAGGGCGGTGCGGGCGAGGGGGGCGGTTGCCGGGGTGAGGGTGACCGGGGTGGTGGGCTTCGGGCGGGCGAAGACGAAGAGGCGGAGGATGGCGAAGCGGCCGATGCCGGCGAGGCCTGAGGCGGTGAGGTAGACGGCCTGGCCGGTGAGGGTGCCGGCGTTCGGGGCGACCGCGTCGAGGGCCAGCATCGCGACGGTGGTGAAGAGGTAGCAGACCACGGCGGTGCCGGTCGATTCGACGTGGACGCGCCAGCTCGCGCGGCCGTTGCGGAAGGTGAAGCGGCTGTGCAGCTCGTTCGCGAGGAGGGTCGAGACGACGGTGATGACGGCGTTCGCGACGGCCACCGACATGCCGGCGGAGAGGTACACGAGGGCCGCGCTCGAGGCGATTCCGGTGCCGCCGCCGAAGACCACGAAGCGGATGAACGACCCGATGGCTCCCGGCTGGCGGCTGTTCACTGGTGTGCTCCCTCGTCCCCTGGCGGCCCCGTTGTCCGCGTGCCTCAAATCTAGAAATTGAGGCTCGTCGGCCCCATGGGGGACGCTGCCGTCTTGGGGTGGGGCCAGCCCCCCTTCGGACAGGGGGGTTCAGTCACACGGCGGCGCCGGGAAATGAACTGCCGGTCTCCGCGCGGTGCTGGTCATCCTCGCGGAATGGGGAGCTCGGATACGGCGTACCGCGGGTGGGGGTTCTGGGCCTGGGACTCTCAGGTCGAGGTGTGGCTACATCTGCTCGCGGAGGAGTCCGCTGGGGTGGTCGAGCGGGTGGGATGGCTCGACGAGGCCGCGCGGGACTGGCGGGTGCAGGCGACGGCGGGGTACGTGGGATGCGTGTCCGCGGGCCTCGATCGGCACCTGGGCGGGGACGCTGATCGGGTCGCCGTCGTGCTCGGGCTGTCGGGACGCGCCCGGGCCCGGCTGATGGGATGGTCACCGGCGATCCCGACGGATGTGGTCAACGGGTTCGGTACGGGCGGCGCCGGGTCGCGGTTCGAGAGCGAGCCGAGTGTCGAGCCGTTCCTGGCTTGCGCGGACGCTTTTATGGCTCTGCTGCGCGAGGGCGTCTGCCTGCGCGCGCGCGAAGTAGCGGAAGGGCGCGCGGCGCAGGAGATTGAAGCGTTCTATGGCGGGGCGCCGGCACCGTTGCCGGATGGCGTTGTGCCTGCGGATGACGGCGAACTCGCGGCTGGGGACGCCGCCCAGTGGTGACGTTCGGTCGCACGTCGGCTTTTACGCGGCGCCGCCTGGTTGGCGGCGCCGCGCACCCCTTGCCCGGTTAACTCTGCCTCGCCCGGCGGCTGCACGAGCGTGCGCGTCCACCATGGCATTGGACGAGGCCGCTGCGCCCCGACAAGAGGTGCCAATGCTTCCCATGGCGTAAGCGTTGCGCGCCATGCTCCGACGGGAGCGGCGCGCGCCAGGGTGGAGGCTCGCGCGGTGTCGGCTATCCGACGAGAGGTGGCTCCACAGTGCGGTGAACGCGGCGCGGCGGGGCAGGCGGAGCTGCGGGCAGACGTTCGGGCGCGCAGCTCCGGCTGACCGTGGGTCGCGGGAGGGGCCGCCCACGGCCCGGTGCGCGGGGGGCGGTTGGCCGGGTCTCGCGCGGGCGGGGTGCCCGTCGACCCCGTGCCGGGCGCGTGGGCCGTGCGGCGTGCCGTTGGCCACGTGGCCGTCGGCGCTGCGCGTGCGGTGGCCGCGTGGCGGCGGCCGTGCGGCATGGCGGCGGCCGTGCGGCATGGCGTCGGCCATGCAGCGTGGCGTGGGCCGTGCAGGCGTGGCGTGGGCCGTGAGGCGTGCCGTTGGCCGCGTGGCGCCGGCGGCGTGCCGTTGGTCGCCTGGTGTGACGGGCCAGGGCCGCCTCTGCGTTCGCTCAGGAGGGCGTCAGGCGGCGCCGGGGGCGTCAGGCCGAGGGTGGGCCGGGCCCCGCCGGGTTAGGGCCTCAGCAGCTGCGTTCGACGACCAGTTCGCACAGGGACTGGAGGGCCTGCTTGGCCGGGCAGTCCGGGAGGGGGGTCAGGACGTCGCGGGCCTCGTCGGCGTAGCGGCGGGTGTCTTCGCGCGCGCGTTCGAGGGCCGGGTGGGCGCGGAGGAGGGTGAGGGCCTCGGCGTGCTGGTCGTCGTCGGTCAGGGGGCCGGAGAGCAGGCCGACGAGGTGGGCGTCCTGGGGCTGCGCGGTGGCGCGCAGGTGGAGGACGGGGAGGGTGGGGACGCCTTCGCGGAGGTCGGTGCCGGGGGTCTTGCCGGACTCGGTGGAGTCGCTGGCGATGTCGAGGACGTCGTCGGCGAGCTGGAAGGCGACGCCGATGCGCTCGCCGTAGCGGGTGAGGATCTCGACGACCTGGTCGTCGGCGCCGGCGAACATGGCGCCGAACTGGCCCGCGGTGGCGATGAGCGACCCGGTCTTGTCGGCGATGACGGCGAGGTAGTGCTCGACGGGGTCGTCGCCGGGGTTGGGGCCGACGGTTTCGCGGATCTGGCCTGTGACAAGTCGAGCGAAGGCGCGGGCCTGGATGCGGACCGCCTCGTCGCCGAGGTCGGCGACGATCTCGGAGGCCTTGGCGAAGAGGAAGTCGCCGGTGAGGATGGCGACGGAGTTGTCCCAGCGGGCGTTGGCGCTGGGTGCGCCGCGGCGCAGGGCGGCCTCGTCCATGACGTCGTCGTGGTAGAGCGTCGCGAGGTGGGTGAGCTCGCAGACGACGGCGGCGGGGACGACGCCGGGCGCCTGGGGGTCGCCGAACTGGGCGGCGAGGAGGGTCAGCAAGGGCCGGAACCGCTTGCCGCCCGCCTCGACCAGGTGCCGCGACGTCTGGGTGAGGTACGGGAACTCGCTCTTGGTGGCGGCGAGGAGCTCCTGCTCCACCGCCGCCATCCCGGCGCGGATCTCCGCGTCCAGTTCACCGTCATGGACGCTCAGCCCGAAGGGCCCCACGATCGTCATGCCGGTGCACTCCTCATGGTCGCGCAGCGTATCTGCGCCTGCTGCTAATGGACGAACAGGGCGGCCTTGTCCGCGAGGTCGAGGACCGGCTGCGGCACGATGCCAAGGACCACCGTAACCGTTACCCCCAACGCGATGGCAGCGGTGGTCATCACGCTGGGCACGACGACCGTCGGACCGTCGGCCCGGGGCTCCGAGAAGAACATCAGCACGATGACCCGGACATAGAAGAACGCGGCGATGGCAGAACACAGCACACCGACGATCACAAGCGATCCCGCACCGCCATCCGCGGCCGCCTGGAATACCGCGAACTTTCCGGAGAAACCGCTGGTCAGGGGGATTCCGGCAAAGGCCAGGAGGAACACCGCAAACACCCCGGCGACCAGCGGCGAGCGCCGCCCGAGACCCGCCCAACGGGACAGATGGGTCGCTTCGCCGCCCGCGTCGCGGACCAGCGTCACGACCGCGAACGCACCCAGAGTGACGAAGCCATAAGCGACCAGATAGAACAGCGTCGACGACGCGCCGGCCTCGTTGGCCGCGATCATTCCGGTGAGGATGAACCCGGCGTGCGCGATCGACGAGTACGCCAGCATGCGCTTGACGTCCGTCTGGGTGATGGCGATCACCGCGCCGACGACCATTGTGACGATCGCGACACCGGTCATCATCGGCCGCCAGTCCCACTTCATGCCCGGCAGCGCCACGTAGAAGAACCGCAGCAGCGCGCCGAACGCGGCGACCTTGGTGGCCGACGCCATGAAGCCGGTGATCGGGGTCGGCGCGCCCTGGTACACGTCCGGCGTCCACGAGTGGAACGGCACCGCGCCGACCTTGAACAGCAGGCCGACCGCGACCATCGCCAGCCCGATCAGCAGCAGCGCGTCGTTGTCCATCGCGCCGCCGGTGGCCACCGCGATGCGGTCGAGCCGGACACTGCCCGAGTAGCCGTACAGCAGCGCCACGCCGAACAGGAAGAACGCCGACGAGAACGCGCCGAGCAGGAAGTACTTCAGCGCGGCCTCCTGCGACAGCAGGCGGCGACGACGGGCCAGCCCGCACAGCAGGTACAGCGGCAGCGACATGACCTCGAGCGCCACGAACAGCGTCAGCAGGTCGTTGGCGGCCGGGAAGAGCAGCATGCCGCCGAGCGCGAACATCGCCAGCGGGTAGACCTCGGTCTGCCGCAGCCCGGCCGCGGCGGCCTCCTTCTCCTGCGCGCTGCCGGGCGCGGCCGCGGCCTGCGGCGCGAAGGCGTCCCCGCCGGGCTCCAGCTTGCGCTCGGCCATCAGCAGGACCGACACGATGCCGAGCAGCAGCAGCGTGCCCTGGAGGAACAGCGTGGGCCCGTCGACGGCGACCGCCCCGACCGCCGCGATCTCGCCGCCGCTGTCCTTCACGCCCGGGATGAGCGCGAGGACCGCGCCGAACGCGGCGGCCATGCCGCCGAGCGCGACCACCAGATGGGTGACGTAGCGCGCCTTGCGCGGCACGAACGCCTCGACGAGCACTCCGGCCACCGCGATGCCGAACACGATGAGCATCGGCGACAGCTTGCCGTACTCGATGCTCGGCGCCGGCACCTTGTCCGCGGCGTCCGCGGCGAGCTGAAGACCCGAGCTCACTTGTTGCCTCCGAGGGGGGTGACGGCGGCGACCTGCTCGATCGGGTGGGAGGGCGCCGGATCGGTCTTCTCCACCTGGCTGAGCGTGTCGTCGACGGCGGGGTTGACGACGTCGAGGACCGGCTTCGGGTACACGCCGAGCACCAGCAGCAGCGCGATCAGCGGCGCGACGACGACGAGCTCGCGCACGTTCAGGTCGCGGATCTTCTCGACGCCCGCCTTGACCGGGCCGGTCATGGTGCGCTGGTAGAGCACCAGGACGTACAGCGCGGCCAGGATGATGCCGAACGTCGCCACGATGCCCGCGGCCTGGTACCGCGAGAACGTGCCGACCAGGACCAGGAACTCGCTGACGAACGGCGCCAGTCCGGGCAGCGACAGGGTCGCGAGGCCCGCCACCAGGAACGTGCCGGCGAGCAGCGGCGCGACCTTCTGCACACCGCCGAAGTCGGCGATCGTCTTGCTGCCGCGCCGGCTGATGAGGAACCCGGCGACCAGCAGCAGCGCGGCTGTCGAGAACCCGTGGTTGACCATGTAGAGCGTCGCGCCGGACTGGCCCTGGCTGGTCAGCGCGAAGATGCCCACGATGATGAAGCCGAAGTGGGAGATCGACGTGTAGGCGATCAGCCGTTTGATGTCGGTCTGGCCGACCGCGAGCAGCGCGCCGTAGATGATCCCGATGATCGCCAGCGTGACGACCAGCGGCGCGAACGTCTTCGACGCGTTGGGGAACAGCGCCAGGCAGTACCGCAGCATCGCGAACGTGCCGACCTTGTCGACCATCGCGGTCACCAGCACCGCGATGCCCGGCGTGGCCTCGGTCATGGTGTCCGGCAGCCAGGTGTGGAACGGCCACAGCGGCGCCTTGACCGCGAACGCGAACATGAAGCCGAGGAACATCGCCTTCTCGGCGGTCGGGTTCAGGTTGAGTTCGCCGGTGCCGACCGCCTGCGTGATCCGCATGAGGTCGAAGGTGCCCTGCCCCGCGCCGCCCAGGTCGGCGTCGGCCGTCGCGACGTACAGCGCGACGACCGCGGCCAGCATGACCAGGCCGCCGAGCAGGTTGTAGAGCAGGAACTTGACCGCGGCGTAAGAGCGCTGCGCGCCGCCGAAGCCGCCGATGAGGAAGTACATCGGGATGAGCATGGCTTCGAAGAACACGTAGAAGACGAAGATGTCGGTGGCCGCGAAGGACACCACCACCATCGCCTCGACGGCCAGCATCAGCGCGAAGAACGCGTGCGTCGAGCGCGGCGCCGCCGTGTCGCCGACCGTTCCGTCCATGCGGACCTGCGGCGCGTCCGCGTCGTTCCAGGACGCCAGGACCAGCACCGGCATGAGCACCGCCGTCAGCAGGATCAGCACCACGCCGATCCCGTCGACGCCGAGCGCCCAGTGCACGCCGAACTGCTTGATCCAGGTGTGGTTCTCGGTCAACTGGAAGCGGTCGCCGTTCGGCGAGAACTTCACCGTGACCGCGATCGCCAGCGCGAGTTCGACGAGCGTCACCAGCAGCGCCACGTTCTTCGCCAGCGCGCGCTTGCCCGCCGGCACCGCCGCGACCAGCAGCGCGCCCGCGAACGGCACCGCGGCCAGCACCGTCAGCCAGGGGAAGTTGCCGCTCATCGCTGTCCCTCCGCCTCGTCGAATCCTGCCGGAAGCCTGAACGGACGGGCCATCACGCCATCCTCGCCATCAAGGTCGCCGCGACCACGAGGGCCGTGCCGCCGAACATCGACAGTGCGTACGAGCGGGCGAAACCGGTCTGCACCTTGCGCACCCGCGACGACGTGCCGCCGATGAACGCCGCGAGCCCGCCGACGAATCCGTCGATGCCGCGCAGGTCCAGCCACACCAGCATCCGCGTCAGGTACTGGCCCGGCCGCATGACCAGGCCCTCGTTGACGGCGTCCTGGTACAGGTCCTTGCGGGCCGCGACGGTGATGAACGAGCCCTGCGGCGCGACCGCCGGCACCTCGCGGCGCGCGTACTGCACGTACGCCACCAGCGCGCCCAGCGCGACCATCGCGACCGCCATGCCGGTCACGGCGTACTCGCTGAACGGCGAGTCGCCCTCGCTGAACCCGGTGACCGGGGTCAGCCAGTTCACGAACGAGTCGTGGAGGACGAACAATCCACCCGCGAACACCGATCCGAACGCCAGCACGATCATCGGCAGCGTCATCGACTTCGGCGACTCGTGCGGGTGCGGCTCGTGCCAGTCGGCGGGCGCGCCCACCGGCGCCTCCTTCCACCGCTCGCGGCCGAAGAAGGTCATGAGCATCACGCGCGTCATGTAGTACGCGGTGAGGCCGGCCGCGACCAGGGTCACCGAGCCGAGCACGTAGCCGCTCGTCCCGCCCTTGGCGAACGCCGCCTCGATGATCTTGTCCTTGGAGAAGTACCCGGACAGCAGCGGGAATCCGATGATCGCCAGATACCCGAGGCCGAACGTGACGAAGGTGATCGGCATGTACTTGCGCAGACCGCCGTAGCGCCGCATGTCGACCTCGTCGTTCATGCCGTGCATGACCGAGCCCGCGCCGAGGAACAGCCCGGCCTTGAAGAAACCGTGCGTCACCAGGTGCATGATGGCGAACGCGTAGCCGATCGGGCCGAGCCCCGCCGCCAGGATCATGTAGCCGATCTGCGACATCGTCGACGCCGCGAGGGCCTTCTTGATGTCGTCCTTCGCACAGCCGACGATCGCACCGAACAGCACCGTGATGGCGCCCACGATGGTGACCACCAGCTGCGCGTCCGGCGAGGCGTTGAACAGCTCCGCGGACCGGGTGATCAGGTACACGCCCGCGGTGACCATCGTCGCCGCGTGGATGAGCGCGGAGACCGGCGTCGGGCCCTCCATCGCGTCCCCGAGCCACGCCTGCAGCGGGAACTGCGCCGACTTGCCGCACGCCGCGAGCAGCAGCATCAGGTCGATGCCGGTGAACGTGCCGCCCGACGCCTGCGCGTTGCCGCTCAGCACCTGGTCGAAGGAGAACGTGCCGAAGGTGGTGAACATCAGGAAGATCGCGACGGCCAGACCGAGGTCGCCGACGCGGTTCATGAGGAACGCCTTCTTCGCCGCGGTCGCCGCCGACGGCTTGTGCTGCCAGAACCCGATCAGCAGGTACGACGCCAGGCCGACGCCCTCCCACCCGACGTACAGCAGCAGGTAGTTGTTCGCCAGGACCAGCAGCAGCATCGAGGCGAGGAACAGGTTCAGGTACGCGAAGAACCGGCGCCGGTTCTCGTCGTGCTCCATGTACCCGATCGAGTAGATGTGGATCAGCGAGCCGACACCGGTGATCAGCAGCACGAACACCATGGACAGCTGGTCGAGGTGCAGCCCGACCTCGGCCTGGAACGAGCCCACCGACACCCAGTCCCACAGGTGCTGGTTGACCGACCGGTCCGCGTCGGACGCGTCGAGCATCGCCGAGAACAGCGCGAGCCCCACGAAGAACGAGCCGACCGCGAGCAGCGTGCCGAGCCAGTGCCCGAACCTGTTCGTCCGCCTGCCGCCGAGCAGCAGCACCGCCGCGCCCAGCAACGGCAGCGCGATCACCAGCCACGTCGCGTCGAACACGCCGGTCGCCGGGACCGAGTGCAGTCCGGGCCCGCCCTCGCCCGTGGCGAGCAGCGCACCGGACGCCGCGGAAACCAAGGTTTGCGTCACCAGTCCCCTACCACTTCATCAGGTTGGCGTCGTCGACCGAGGCCGTACGGCGGCTGCGGAAGATGGCGATGATGATGGACAGACCCACCACGACCTCGGCGGCCGCGACGACCATCGTGAAGAACGCGATGACCTGGCCGTCGTAGTTGCCGTGCATCCGCGCGAAGGTCACGAACGCGAGGTTCGTGGCGTTGAGCATCAGCTCGACGCACATGAACACCACGATCGCGTTGCGCCGCAGCAGCACGCCCGCCGCGCCGACGGTGAACAGCAGCGCCGCCAGGTACAGGTAGTTCGCCGGGTTCATGAGCGCGACTCCTTCGATCCAGCTCCGGCCGCGACCGAGTCGCCGTGCGGGGTCCCGGCCTCGTCAGGGTCCTGGTCGGCCGCGCCGTCCGGCTCGCCGTCGGGCGCACCGCCCTCGGTGGGCTCGCCGCCCTCCTCGCCCTCGTGCCGCGCGGTCGGTACGTCGCCGCGCTGCTCCATCCACACCTCGCCGCTCTCCTCCAACTCCGCGACCCTGTGGACCGGTTCGCGACTGACGTCGCGCACCTGGCCGCGGGCCCGCAGCGTCTGGTTGACCGACAGCTCGGAGATGGAGCCGTCGGGCAGCAGCGCGGGGATGTCGACCGCGTTGTGCCGCGCGTACACACCGGGCGCGGGCAGCGGCGCGAGGTTGATGTTCTCGCGCACGCGCGCCTCGGACAGCTCGCGCTGCGTCTTGCGGGGCGTGAGCCGCTCGCGGTGCGCGAGCACCATCGCGCCGAGCGCCGCGGTGATCAGCAGGGCGCTGGTGATCTCGAACGCCCAGATATAGCGGGTGAAGATGATGTGCGCGAGGCCCTCGACGTTCCGGTTCTGGGCGATCAGCTCGCCCTCGGTGCCGCTCGGCGCGGGCGCGCCCGACGGCGACGTGCCGCCGCTGTACCCGGCGAACGAGCCGAGCGACGCGTTCGCGATGCCCGCGACCAGCAGGATGCCGAAGCCGAGCCCGACCGCCACCGCGGCGACCCGCTGCCCGCGCAGCGTCTCCTTGAGCGAGTCCACCGACGAGACGCCGACCAGCATCAGCACGAACAGGAACAGCATCATGACCGCGCCCGTGTAGACGACGATCTGGACGATGCCGAGGAACACCGCGCCCTGCGCCATGTAGAACAGCGCCAGGCACACCATCGTCGAGGCCAGGCACAGCGCGCTGTGCACGGCCTTCTTCATGAAGACCGTGCCCAGCGCGCCCAGCAGCGCGACCGCGGCGAGGATCCAGAACTGCACCGCCTCGCCGGTCGAGGTGCGGGTGAGCTGTTCCGCGAGGACCACGCCCCCCGCCACCCCGTCAGCGCTCATGCTCATCGCACACCCGCTTCGTGCTCGTCGGGAGCCGCGCTCTCACCGTCGGGCTCGGGGGCCGACGGCTCCGCGCCCTGCGTGACGGTGCCCGGTGCGGCCTCGGTGACCTTCCCGAGGTAGTAGTCGCGCTCCTCCATACCCGGGTACATCGCGTGCGGCGGGGCGACCATGCCCTCGTGCAGCGGCGCGAGGAGCTGCTCCTTGGTGAAGATCAGGCTCTCGCGCGTCTTGTCCGCGAGCTCGTAGAAGTTGGTCATCGTGAGCGCCCGGGTCGGGCACGCCTCGATGCACAGGCCGCAGAAGATGCAGCGCAGGTAGTTGATCTGGTACGTGCGGCCGTACCGCTCACCCGGCGAGAAGCGCTCCTCGTCGGTGTTGTCCGCGCCCTCGACGTAGATCGCGTCCGCCGGGCACGCCCACGCGCACAGCTCGCAGCCCACACACTTCTCGAGCCCGTCGGGATGCCGGTTGAGCTGGTGCCGGCCGTGGTAGCGCGGCGCCGTCGGCTTCTTCTCGAACGGGTAGAACTCGGTGTTCGCCTTCTTGAACATCGTCGCGAAGGTGACGCCGAAGCCCGCGACGGGTCCCAGGAAACCGCCCACGGTCACACCTCCTTGTCCGTGGCGTCGGTGGCGGACTCGTCGTCCGCCGAGCCGGTCCCGTTCCCGTTCCCGACCATGGCGCCCACCGGCTCGGCGCGCCGGACCGCGCGACGCGGCACGGGCGGCAGCTCCTGTCCGGGCAGCGGCGGTACGGGGAACCCGCCGGCCATCGGGTCGAACGGCTCGGCCGCGCCCGGCGCCCCGGGCGGCGGTTGGGCCGCCTTGGCCTTCTCCTCCTCGTCGTCCGTCCCGCGGAACATGTCCCAGACGACGGACAGCACGAGGATCGCGATGATCGCTCCGGCGATGCCGAGCACGATGCCGCGGTAGTCGTAGCCCTCGTTCTTCATCGCGCGCACCGTGGCGATGAGCATCAGCCAGACGAGCGAGGTGGGGATCAGCACCTTCCAGCCGAGGCGCATGAACTGGTCGTACCGCAGGCGGGGAAGCGTGCCGCGCAGCCAGATGAAGAGGAAGAGGAACAGCTGCACCTTGAGGAAGTACCAGAGCAGCGTCCACCAGCCGCTGTTCGCGCCGTCCCACACCGCGGTGATCGGCCACGGCGCGCGGTAGCCGCCGAGGAACAGCGTCGTCGCGAGCGACGACACGACGACCATGTTCACGTACTCGGCGAGGAAGAACAGCGCGAACTTCAGCGACGAGTACTCGGTGTGGAAGCCGCCGACCAGCTCGCCCTCGGCCTCGGGGAGGTCGAACGGCGCACGGTTGGTCTCGCCGACCATCGCGACGATGTAGATGATGAACGACACCGGCAGCAGCACCGCGAACCAGGTGTCGCCCTGCTGTCCGACGATCGTCGACGTCGACATCGAGCCGGAGTAGAGGAACACGCCCGCGAAGCTGAGGCCCATCGCGACCTCGTACGAGATCATCTGGGCGGTGCTGCGCAGCGAGCCGAGCAGCGGGTACGTCGAGCCCGACGACCACCCGGCGAGCACAATGCCGTAGATGCCTACCGACGCGGTCGCCAGGATGTACAGCACGCCCACCGGCAGGTCGGTCAGCTGCAGGTGCGTCTGGTGTCCGAACATCGACACCTGGCCGCCCATCGGGATCACGGCGAACGCCATGAACGCGGGGACCATCGAGACGACCGGCGCCAGGATGTAGACCGGCTTGTCGGCGGCCTTGACGATGATGTCTTCCTTGAACGCCAGCTTGACGCCGTCCGCGAGGGACTGCAGCAGGCCCTGCGGGCCGACGTGCTTGGGGCCGATGCGCATCTGCATCCACGCGACGACCTTGCGCTCCCACCAGATGGCGAAGAGCGTCATGACGACGCAGAACGCGAAGACCAGCACCGCCTTGAACAGGATCAGCCACCACGGGTCCGACGCGAAGCCGACGGGGTCGGCCGCGAGGTCGGTGGTGGCCGCCAGTTCGGCGAGCCTCTGGCTCATCAGGACTCCTCACCTTCACCGGTACGCCGCGCCTGCGAGCCGTTGAGACCGGTGCCGTTGGGGGGACCGTCGCCGCCGTGCCCGTTCGGGCCGAGGGCGGCGCCGGTCGCGGGCCCGTCGGTCGCGCGCTGCTGCGGGAGCACCGCGGCCGTGATCCGGACCACCTCTCCGGCGGCCGCGCCGAGCATGCGGTGCAGCTCCGAGCCGGGTGAGTTCGTCGGCAGCCACACCACGCGGTCGACCATGTCGGTGACGGCGAGCGGCAGCGTGACCTCGCCGCCGCGCCCGGTGGACACGGTGACCTCGCCGCCGTCGACCGCGCCGATCTCGGCGGCGGTGGCGGCGCTGAGCCGCACGACGGGCGCGCGGCGGGTTCCGGCGAGTGCGGACTCGCCGTCCTGGCCGCGGCCTTCGTCGAGGAGCAGCCGCCAGGTGGCGAGCAGCGCCTCGCCGCTGCCGGGGGTCGACACCCGGCGCTCGCGCGCCTCGGGGCCGGCGGCGCGCTCGCCCGCCCAGCCGCCGAGCGCGCGCAGTTCGCGGCGCGCCGAGGCGACGTCGGGCAGTGCGAGCGAGATGTCCATCTCGTCGGCGAGCGCGTGCAGGACGCGCAGGTCGGGCATGACCGTTCCGGCGTCCTGGAGCACCTGGTCGTGCTTGAGGACGGACGCGAACGGCCGCTCACGGCCCTCCCAGTCGACGAACGTGCCGGGCTTCTCGGCGGCGGCGGCCACCGGGAAGACCACGTCGGCGCGCTCGGTGACCTCGCTGTGCCGCAGCTCCAGGCTGACCACGAACGGCGCGGCCTCCAGCGCGGCGAGCGCCCCGGCCGGGTCCGGCAGGTCGCCGGGCTCGACGCCGCCGACCACCAGCGCGCCGATCCGGCCGTCGCGGGCGGCGGTCAGGATCGAGGCGGTGTCCAGGCCGTAGCCGCTGGGCAGGTCGGCGACCCGCCAGGCGGCGGCCACTTCGGCGCGCGCCTCGGGGTCGCTGACCGGGCGGCCGCCGGGCAGCAGGTTGCACAGCGCGCCGGCCTCCAGCGCGCCGCGTTCCCCGGCCCGGCGCGGCACCCAGGCGAGCCGGGCGCCGGTGGCGTCGGCGAGCGCGAGCGCCGCGGTGAGCGCGCCGGGGATCGCGGCGAGCCGCTCGCCGACCATGATCACCGCGCCGTTCGTGCGCAGCAGGTCGGAGGCGGTCTGCCCGACCTCGTCGAGCCCGGCGCCGGTGGCCAGTGCGGTCAGCCAGCGCACTTCGCTGCCCGGTTCGCCGCGCAGCAGCGCGCCGTTCATGCGGGTCAGGCCGGAGCTGGCGAACGGCGCGACGGTGTAGACCTTGAGGCCGCCCTTGCGGGCCGCCTTGCGCAGCCGCAGGAAGACGATCGGCGACTCTTCTTCGGGTTCGAACCCGGCCAGCAGGACCGCGGGGGCGCGCTCCAGGTCGGCGTACGTGACGCCCATGCCGGTCCCGGCGACCGCGGAGGCCAGGAACTCGGCCTCCTCGGTGCTGTGGTCGCGGGCGCGGAAGTCGATGTCGTTCGTGCCCAGCGCGACGCGCGCGAACTTGGCGTACGCGTACGCGTCCTCGACGGTCGCGCGGCCGCCGACCAGCACGCCGGCCCGGCCGCGCGCCGCGTTCAGCCCCTCGGCCGCGGCCGCGAACGCCTCCGGCCACGACGCGGGGCGCAGCTCGCCGCTCTCCTCGTCGCGGACCAGCGGCGCGGTGATGCGGTCGCCGAGCGTCGGGTAGCGGAACGCGAACCGGCCCTTGTCGCAGTTCCATTCCTCGTTGACCTCGGGGTCGTCGCCGGCGAGCCGCCGCATGACCCGGCCGCGCCGGTGGTCGGCGCGCAGCGAGCACCCGGACGCGCAGTGCTCGCACGCGGTCGGCGAGGACACCAGGTCGAACGGGCGGGACCGGAACCGGTAGGCGGCCGAGGTGAGCGCGCCGACCGGGCAGATCTGGATGGTGTTGCCCGAGAAGTAGGACTCGAACGGCTGCTTCTCGTAGATGCCGACCTGCTGCAGCGCGCCGCGTTCGATGAGCGCGATGAACGGGTCGCCCGCGATCTGCTCGGAGAACCGGGTGCAGCGCGCGCACAGCACACACCGCTCGCGGTCGAGGAGCACCTCGGAGGAGATCGGCAGCGGCTTGGGGTAGGTGCGCTTGACCTCGCCGAACCGCGACGTCGAACGCGTCGACGTCATCGCCTGGTTCTGCAGCGGGCACTCGCCGCCCTTGTCGCACACCGGGCAGTCGAGCGGGTGGTTGATGAGCAGCAGCTCCATCACGCCGTCCTGCGCCTTGCGGGCCGCGGGCGAGCTGAGCTGGGTGCGCACCACCATGCCGTCGGTGACGGTGGTCGTGCAGGACGCGAGCGGCTTGCGCTGCCCCTCGACGTCGACGAGGCACTGGCGGCACGCGCCGACCGGGTCGAGCAGGGGGTGGTCGCAGAACCGCGGGATCGTGATGCCGAGGAGCTCGGCGGCCCGGATGACCAGCGTGCCCTTGGGCACGCTGACCTCGATCCCGTCGACCGTGATGGTGACGAGGTCGTCCTGCGGCTTGGGGGCCGGGGCCCCGCCCGCCGGAGCATTGGTGGTGACGGTCATCAGGCTTGCGCTCCTGTCAGGTTCGAGGCCCAGACGGTGGAGGCCGCCGGGTCGAAGGGACAGCCGCGGTGGGCGAGGTGCGCGACGTACTCGTCGCGGAAGTACTTGAGCGAGGAGAAGATCGGGCTGGCCGCGCCGTCGCCGAGCGCGCAGAACGACTTGCCGTTGATGTTGTCGGCGACGTCGAGGAGGGTCTCCAGGTCCTCCTCGGTGCCCTCGCCCGCTTCGAGGCGCTCGAGGATCTGCACCAGCCAGTACGTGCCTTCGCGGCACGGCGTGCACTTGCCGCACGACTCGTGCGCGTAGAACTCGGTCCAGCGCAGCACGGCGCGCACGACGCACACGGTGTCGTCGAAGATCTGCAGCGCCTTGGTGCCGAGCATGGACCCGGCGGCGCCGACGCCTTCGTAGTCGAGCGGGACGTCGAGGTGCTCGTCGGTGAACATCGGCGTCGACGAGCCGCCCGGCGTCCAGAACTTCAGGCGGTGGCCCTCGCGGACGCCGCCGGCCAGGTCGAGCAGCTCGCGCAGCGTGACGCCGAGCGGCGCCTCGTACTGGCCGGGCCGCTTGACGTGCCCGGACAGCGAGTAGAGCGTGAAGCCCGGCGACTTCTCCGAGCCCATCGAGCGGAACCACTCGACGCCCTTGTTCATGATCGCGGGCACCGAGGCGATCGACTCGACGTTGTTCACGCAGGTCGGCGACGCGTACAGGCCGGCGACGGCGGGGAACGGAGGACGCAGGCGCGGCTGGCCGCGGCGGCCCTCGAGCGAGTCGAGCAGCGCGGTCTCCTCGCCGCAGATGTACGCGCCGGCGCCGGCGTGCACGGTCAGCTCCAGGTCGAAGCCGCTGCCGAGGATGTCCTTGCCGAGGTAGCCCGCCTCGTACGCCTCCTTGGCCGCCTCCTGGAGGCGGCGCAGCACGGAGACGACCTCGCCGCGCACATAGATGAAGGCGTGGTTCGAGCGGATCGCGTACGCCGCGATCACCACGCCTTCGATGAGCACGTGCGGGTTGGCGTACATGAGCGGGATGTCCTTGCAGGTCCCCGGCTCCGACTCGTCGGCGTTGACGACGAGGTAGTGCGGGTTGCCGTCGCCCTGCGGGATGAAGCCCCACTTCATGCCGGTCGGGAAGCCGGCGCCGCCGCGGCCGCGCAGGCCCGAGTCCTTGACGGTCTGGATGACCTCGTCGGGGTGCTTGGCGAGCGCCTTGCGCAGGCCGGCGTAGCCCTCGTGCTGGCGGTAGGTCGCCAGCCGCCACGGCATCTTGTCGCCCCACGACGCGGACAGCACGGGGGTGAGGATCGACGGATCGGTCACGGCGGTCACGCCCCCTTCTTCGGTGCGTCGGAGGCGGCGGGCGCGTCGGGGTCCTGGCCGTTGGCGATGCGGAGTCCGACGAGGCTGGCGGCGCCGCCCGCGCCTCCCGCGTCCACCGCGTCGCGACGCGGGTCGGGGAAGCCGGCGAGGATGCGGGCGGTCTCGCGGAAGGTGCACAGCGGGGCGCCGCGGGTGGGCGACACCTGCTTCCCGGCGCGCAGTTCGTCGACCAGGTCCTTCGCGGACGCCGGGGTGACGTTGTCGAAGAACTCCCAGTTGACCATCACGACGGGCGCGTAGTCGCAGGCCGCGTTGCACTCGATGTGCTCGAGGGTGACCGAACCGTCGGGCGTGGTGCCCTTGTTGCCGACCCCGAGGTGCTCCTTGAGGGTCGCGAAGATCTCGTCGCCGCCCATGACCGCGCACAGCGTGTTGGTGCACACGCCGACGTGGAAGTCGCCGCCGTTCTCGCGCCGGTACATCGTGTAGAAGGTCGCGACCCCGGTGACGTCGGCGGTGGTCAGGCCGAGCATCTCGGCGCAGAACTCGATGCCGTTCGGGCTGACGTAGCCCTCCTCGGCCTGCACCAGGTGCAGCAGCGGCAGCAGTGCCGAACGGGACTGCGGGTAGCGGCCGATGACCTCGCGCGCATCGGCTTCCAGCCGGGCGCGTACGTCGGCGGGGTAGCCCGGCGCGGGCAGCCTCGGCATGCCCAGATCCGTGCTCACGCCTCCACCTCGCTTCGCTCGGCGGATGCTTCGCACATTGCGCCCCTCCTATTGGTTCGCTCGCTCACCGGTCGACACCTCCCATGACGGGGTCGATGCTCGCGACGGCGACGATCACGTCCGCGACCTGGCTGCCCTCGCACATGGCGGCCATGGCCTGCAGATTGGTGAAGGACGGGTCGCGGTAGTGGACGCGGTACGGGCGGGTGCCGCCGTCGCTGACCATGTGCACGCCCAGCTCGCCCTTCGGCGACTCGATGGCGGCGTACACCTGGCCGGCGGGGACGCGGAAGCCCTCGGTCACCAGCTTGAAGTGGTGGATGAGGGACTCCATCGAGGTGCCCATGATGTTGCGGATGTGGTCGAGCGAGTTGCCCAGGCCGTCGGGGCCGAGGGCGAGCTGTGCGGGCCAGGCGACCTTCTTGTCCTCGACCATGACCGGGCCCGGCTTGAGGCGTTCGAGGCACTGCTCGACGATCCGCAGCGACTGCTTCATCTCTTCGATGCGCACCAGGTAGCGGCCGTACGCGTCGCAGGTGTCCTCGGTCGGGACGTCGAACTCGTAGTTCTGGTAGCCGAAGTAGGGCTGCGTCTTGCGCAGGTCGTGCGGCAGGCCGGCGGAGCGCAGGCACGGCCCGGTGACGCCGAGCGCCATGCAGCCGGTCAGGTCCAGGTAGCCGATGCCCTCGGTGCGGCCCTTGAAGATGTGGTTGTCGTTGAGCAGCAGCTCGTACTCGCGGATGCGGCCCGGGAGCACGTCGACCAGCTCGCGGATCTTGTCCACGGCGCCGGGCGGCAGGTCCTGCGCGAGCCCGCCGGGCCGGATGTACGCGTGGTTCATGCGCAGGCCGGTGATCATCTCGAACACGTCGAGGATGAGCTCGCGGTCGCGGAACCCGAAGGTCATGACGGTGAGCGCGCCGATCTCCATGCCGCCGGTGGCCAGGCACACCATGTGCGACGAGATGCGGTTGAGCTCCATGAGCATGACGCGGATGACGTTCGCGCGGTCCGGCACCTGGTCGGTGATGCCCAGGAGCTTCTCGACGCCGAGACAGTAGGCGGCCTCGTTGAACAGCGGCGTGAGGTAGTCCATGCGCGTCACGAACGTGACGCCCTGCGTCCAGGTCCGGTACTCGAGGTTCTTCTCGATGCCGGTGTGCAGGTAGCCGATGCCGCACCGGGCCTCGGTGACCGTCTCGCCGTCGATCTCCAGGATCAGGCGCAGCACGCCGTGCGTGGACGGGTGCTGCGGGCCCATGTTGACGACGATGCGCTCGTCGGCGTCCGCCGCGGCCTGGACGACCTCGTCCCAGTCGGCACCGGTGACGGTGTAGACGCGGCCCTCGGTGGTGTCACGGGACTGCGCCTGCGCGGTGTCCGGCGCTTCCTGCGCGTCCGGACGCGTCTGCGTGTTCTCGGCCATCAGGTGTACGACCTCCGCTGGTCGGGCGGCGGGATCTGGGCGCCCTTGTACTCGACGGGCACACCGCCGAGCGGGTAGTCCTTCCGCTGCGGGTGGCCGGGCCAGTCGTCCGGCATGAGGATGCGCGTGAGGGCCGGGTGGCCGTCGAAGACGATGCCGAAGAAGTCGTACGTCTCGCGCTCGTGCCAGTCGAGCGTCGGGTACACCTTCACGAGCGACGGCACGTGCGGGTCGCCGTCGGGCGCCGCGACCTCGAGGCGCACCGCGCGGTTGTGGGTGATCGAGCGCAGGTGGTACACCGCGTGCAGCTCGCGGCCCTCGTCGGTCGGGTAGTGCACGCCGCTGACGCCGGAGCACAGTTCGAAGCGCAGCGCGGGGTCGTCGCGCAGCGTCAGGGCGACCTTGACGAGGTTGTCGCGGTGCACGTGGAAGGTCAGCTCGCCGCGGTCGACGACGACGCGCGCGACAGCGGCGTCGAACGCGAGGCCCGACTCGGCCAGGGCGCCTTCGAGTTCGTCGGCGACGAGGTCGAACTCGCCTTCCTGGCGAGCCTCTTCACCGGGGACGCTGTGCGGCCCGCCGTACGGCCGGATCGCCGGGGCGGGGAGGGCCAGTGTGCGCACCAGCCGCCCGTAGCCCGACGTGTCGCCGGACCCCTTCGCGCCGAACATGCCGTGCCGGACCTCGAGGACCTCGCCGCCGCCGTCACCACGCGGGACGGGAACCCCGGATCCGTTCTGTGCGTCACTCACCGAAGCGCGCCCTTCTCGATGAACCGGGGCATCTCGATCGTCGGCGTCGCCTTGAGGGCGGCCTCCTCGGCCGCCTTCGCGGCCTGCACCCGGTTGACGCCGAGCGGCATCTGCTGGACCTGCTCGTGGAGCTTGAGGATCGCGTCCATGAGCATCTCGGGACGCGGGGGGCAGCCGGGCAGGTAGATGTCCACGGGGACGATGTGGTCGACGCCCTGGACGATCGCGTAGTTGTTGAACATGCCGCCGGACGAGGCGCACACGCCCATGGACAGCACCCATTTCGGCGCCGCCATCTGGTCGTAGATCTGCCGCAGAACGGGTGCCATCTTCTGGCTGACCCGGCCCGCGACGATCATCAGGTCGGCCTGCCGCGGCGAGGCCCGGAAGACCTCCATGCCGAACCGGGCGAGGTCGTACCGCCCCGCGCCGGTCGCCATCATCTCGATCGCGCAGCACGCGAGCCCGAAGGTCGCGGGCCAGAACGAGCTCTTGCGGAAGTAGCCGGCGAGATCCTCGACCGTGCTGAGCAGGAAGCCGCTGGGCAGCTTCTCCTCAATCCCCATCGGATGGCCTCTCCTGGATCACCTGGAACACCTGGATCACCTGCGTCGGTGGTGCTGCCTGCGGTGTGCGTGCCGGTCCCACGTCAGTCCCACTCGAGTCCGCCGCGCCGCCACAGGTAGGCGTAGGCGACGAACACCGTGGCGATGAACAAGGCCATCTCGACGAGGCCGAAGATGCCGAGGGAGTCGAAGTAGACCGCCCACGGATAGAGGAAGACGATCTCGATGTCGAAGATGATGAAGAGCATCGCCGTCAGGTAGTACTTCACGGGGAAGCGCCCGCCGCCGGCCGGTTGCGGGGTCGGCTCGATCCCGCACTCGTACGCCTCCAACTTGGCCCGGTTGTAGCGCTTGGGCCCGGTCAGTGCGCCGGCGACGAGGGAGACCACTCCGAACGCGGCGGCGATCCCACCGAGCGCAAGGATCGGCGCGTACAGGTTCATGCCGCACTGCTCCCTTCCGTCCATCGGGCCCGGTCAGCCCACCCGCTTGTGAGCATGTGACCAGGTTCACAAGCACCCGGAACGGCGCCGATCCTACGCCTCTTCCGATGTGATCTGCGACACGGGCCCAGTTCGATCATGGTGTGATCTTCACCACCTGATGATCGATCAGAAACGATTGCGCAGCGGCGATCTTCGACCTAGTGCGAGTGGGCGAACACGTAGTGCGATAGGTAAGGCCGACCTGATGTCGATCTTGGTCCGGGCCTATATCACCTGATTTTCGGACCACCAAATTTGGTGATCACAAGCGCACATGTTAAAGCGCCCCATGCCGCGCGCGGGGTCGGCGGCATGGGGCGCGATGCAGGTCAGCGGGTCAATGACCGAGCTCGGCGAGCGCCTCCTCGAAGACCCCGTAGGCGTCCGCGCCGAACAGGACGAAGCGGGCCTCGGCGACCCGCGACGCCGAGCCGGCGTCACGCACCGTCCGCAACGCGATCCGCGCCCCGTCGTCCATCGGCCACCCGAAGATGCCCGTCGAGATCGCGGGGAACACCACGCTGCGCGCACCCAGCTCGTCGGCCACGCGGAGTGACTCGCGATAGCAGGAAGCGAGTTCGGCGGAGCGGTCCTCGGTCCTCGACCACACCGGGCCGACCGTGTGGATGACCCACGTGGCGTCCAGGTTCCCGGCCGTCGTGGCGACCGCCTGGCCGACGGGCAGGCCGCGGCCGTACCGCGACGCCCTCAGGTCCCGGCACGCGTCGAGGATCGCCGGCCCGCCCTTGCGGTGGATCGCGCCGTCGACACCCCCGCCGCCGAGCAGCGAGGAGTTGGCGGCGTTGACGATCGCGTCGGCGTGCTGCGCGGTGATATCGCCTTGAACCAACGTGATGGTGATCATGCGGGCGAGGCTACGGGAGCGGCCCCCGACGCGGAGCGGATATATATCGGCCGGTTGGCCTAAAACGGGTGCTCTGCAAGGGATTTGGTGGTGATCGCGGAGGTTCCGGTTCCGCCGTCCAGCGGTGTTCCGGGGCCCTCGGCGGCGTCGTCCGGCGGCCGCCGACCAAGCCGTCGGTCAAGCTTCTGCCACGCGGCCGCTACGCGGCTTTTATGCCCTTGATCGACGCCGTTTCGGGACCGCAAAATTCACCTGGCGGATCCGGGCGGAGGGGCGGTTCGGCATGGTCAAACTCGCGGTCGTCATCCCTTACTTCAACCCTGCGGGCTACGTTTCCCACGAACGGAAACTGGCCCGCTGTCTTACGGCGTACCAGTCCGTGGGACTGGCCGAGCACGTGTACCTCACCGGCGCCGGCGGGCCGGCCCCGCTGGGCCTGAAGACCGCGTTCTGGGACGAGGACTGCCCGTTCCTGTGGCACAAGGAACGGCTGATCAACCTGGCCGCCGAACGGCTGCCGTCCGAGTACACGCACGTGGTCTGGTCCGACAGCGACATCCTCGTCGGGCCCGACTGGGCGGACGCGGTCACGCGCGCGTTCCACGCGGCCAAGCTCGTCCAGGCCTTCCGCGTCGCCCGCTACCGCGGCACCGACGGGACGCTGCACCGCACCCGCGTCAGCTCCCTGCTCCGCGGCGACGACGGCGCCATGGGGCTGGTGTGGGGCGCGTGCCGCACCCTCTTCACCGACGGGCCCGGCCTGTTCGACCGCGCGGTCGTGGGCGGCGGCGACTCGATACTCGGCCGCGCCGTCCACCAGCGCTACGCGGCGCCGTCCGTGCCCTGGCTGCGGGTGCACCGCGAGCTGCTGGCCCGCAGCTGGTCGTCCGGGCTGCTCGCCGAACAGGACGCGTGGGTCGCGGCCGCGGCCCGCTGGCTCGGCACCGGCGGCGTCGCCTCGGCGTCCGCCGACATCGAGGTGCTCGAACACGGCACCCGCGAGATGCGCCGCTACAGCGAACGCCAACTACTCCTCGCCGAACTGCTCCCCGCCCTGCACCTGGTCGACGACGGCAACCGCGTGCTGCGCTGGTCCGCCCTGGGGATGACGGTCGTCGAGCCGGGCGTACGCGCGTACTTCCACAGCCGGCGCGAGGACGAGGGGGCGGGTGCCCCGGCGGTCGGGTCGCCGATGGTCGCCGCTCCGGCGGTCGGGGCGCAGGCGGTCGCTGCGGAGCCGGCCGCCTAGGAGCCGCACAGGACCCACCGCGCCCGGCTCGCCAGGCCGGGCCGCGGTGCGTTCTAGGCCACGACCCGCAGGGGGCGGTGCAGTCCGCTGCGCAAGGCGTACTCCGTCAGCGCTCCGCGCATGCGCCGCCTCGCCTGGAACAGCCGCGTCATGACGACGCCGCGCACGGCGCCGGTGATCTCGACGATCTCCTGGTACGAACAACCCTCGACGTCAGCGAGGTACAACGTGATCCGCAACTCGGGCGGGAGCGCCGCCAGGGCCTCGGTGATCACCGCGTCGGGGAGCCGCTCGAGCACCTCGATCCCCGCGCCGGGCACGGCTCCGGCGTGCGGCCGCCTCGTCTGCGCGTCGTCTATACGCATCTCCGCAGCGCATGAATTCAGCCACGTGTTGTGCTGGATGCGCAGCAGGCAGGTCCTGAGGTCGGCCTCGGGCGCGATCCGATGGAACACGCGGTAGGCCCGCTGGTACGTCTCCTGCACCAACTCCTCGGCTGCGTCGGGCCGGCCGGTCATCCGCAGCGCGGCGGCGTACAACCGGTCCAGATGCGCGAGCGCGTCCCGCTCGAACCGCGCGTCCAGTTCCTCGGCGCTCTCCGCCCGCGGCCCGAACCGGGCACGGACAACGGGGCGATCAGATGTTCTCGCGACCGGCTCGGCCGCGCCACGGGTCGGCATAGGGGTCTCCCGATAGTGCGTCGGATACCCCTCAACGATCTCGGCCCGCAAATGGCCGATCAATCACCAATCCGGCAACGCTCGGTAGCTCAGGCTCAATGATCGACTCGAGGGGAACGGCATCCCGCCCGATTCAACTGCATTTGACACGACTTGCTCCTGGCCGTCTGTTAAGCAACACGGATCGTTGCCTTCACTCTTGTGAACGGTCCGGACCACCCTGCAGCCCGCCGAGCCGCGCGACCCGCCGTGAAGTCCGTCGCCCGCAACAGCTGTTGGCTCAGTGCTTTTGCGCGCTGTGGATGCCTGATACCCCGTTGGGGGCTAGGCGGCCGGGGCGATGCGGGCCATGCCGTTGATGATGCGGTCCATGGCGTCCCCGCCGCGGGGGTCGGTGAGGTTGGCGAGCATCTTCAGGACGAACTTCATCATGAGCGGGTGCGGGAGGCCGTGCTTGGTGGCGAAGTTCATGACCTTGGGCTCGCCGATGAGTTTCACGAAGAGGCGGCCGAGGGTGTAGTAGCCGCCGTAGGTCTGCTTGAGGATGCGCGGGTAGTCGTGGAGGGCGCGCTCGCGGCCTTCCGGGGTCTTGCGGGCGAGGGCCTGGGCGATGACCTGGGCGGCGATCTCGCCGGATTCCATGGCGTAGGCGATGCCTTCGCCGTTGAACGGGTTGACCATGCCGCCGGCGTCGCCGACCAGGAGGAGGCCCTTGGTGTAGTGCGGCTGCCGGTTGAAGCCCATCGGGAGGGCGGCGCCGCGGATGGGGCCTTCCTGGTTCTCCTCGGTGTAGCCCCACTCCTCCGGCATGCCGGCGACCCACGCCTTGAGCAGGTCGCGGTAGTCGATGTCCTTGAACGCGTCGGACGTGTTCAGCAGGCCGAGGCCGACGTTGGACGTGCCGTCGCCCATGCCGAAGATCCAGCCGTAGCCGGGCAGGAGGTCCATCTTGCCGTCGCGCTTGTCCCACAGTTCGAGCCAGGACTCGAGGTAGTCGTCCTCGTGGCGCGGGGACTTGAAGTACGTGCGGACGGCGACGCCCATCGGCCGGTCCTCGCGCCGGTGCAGGCCCATGGCGAGGGAGAGCCGCGTGGAGTTGCCGTCGGCGGCGACGACGACGGGCGCCCGGAAGACCCGCTCCTCCTTGGCCGCCCCGACCTTGGCGCGCACGCCGACGATCCGGCCGGTGCGGTCGTCGAGCACGGGCCCGGTGACGTTGGTCAGCTCGTGCACCTTGGCGCCGGCGGACGCCGCCTGCCGGGCCAGGATCTCGTCGAAGTCGGTGCGCTTGCGGACGAGTCCGTAGTTGGGGAACGAGGCGAGGTCCGGCCAGTCCAGTTCGAGCTTCATGCCGCCGCCGAGGATGCGCAGGCCGCGGTTGGGCAGCCAGCCGGCCTCGGGCGAGATGTCGATCCCCATCGACACGAGCTGCTTGACGGCGCGCGGGGTCAGGCCGTCGCCGCACACCTTCTCGCGCGGGAACGCGGTCTTCTCCAGGAGCAGCACGCTGCGGCCGGTCTTGGCCAGGTGGTACGCGGTGGTCGATCCGGCGGGCCCGGCGCCGACCACGATGACGTCGGCTTCGTGGGCGGAGTCGGCGGTGCCTGCCGACGCAGCGGACACGGTCTCGGTCAACTCGGGCTCCTGGGGTGTGCCGGGCGGATGCAAGGATGCATGAGGCGCTGCCGGCTTCAGTCTAGGGCGGCGGGCGGCACCTTCCGGCACGGGCCGGTCGGCGCCCGGCGGCTCCGCCTGCCCGTGCCCGTGGCGGCCTGGGTCAGCCCGCGTCGGTCGGGCGCGCGGCGCGCTCCTCGAGGACGATGTCGGCGTCGACCTCGATGCCGGTGCGCTTGCGGGCCTTCGCGCGCGCCTCGTCGGGGAGTTCCTGGACGTCCACCAGCCGCACCAGCAGTTCGGGCTCGGTCGTGAGCGCCCGGAACACGGTGCCGATGTCGACGCCGTGCTCGGGCCGGTGCACGACCTCGACGGTGTCCCCCGCCCGGACCTCGCCGGGTTCGATGACGCGCAGGTACGCGCCGGGCACCGCCTCCTGCGTGAACCGCTTGATCCAGCCCCGTTCGCCGAGGAACCCGGCGAAGGTGCGGCACGGGATGCGCGGCACCGACACCTCGAGCAGCGCGCCGCCGACCTTCCAGCGCTCGCCGATGACGGCGCCGGTCACGTCGACGCCGACGGTGGTGAGGTTCTCGCCGAAGAGGCCGGGGCGGAGGTCGCGTTCGATGCGGTCCGCCCAGGTCAGCAGGTCCTCCCAGGCGAAGGCGTACACGGCCTGGTCGGCGCCGCCGTGGTGCCGCAGGTCGCAGATCTCGTCTCCGGCGACGCCGCTGCCCTCCGCCGGGACGGACAGCAGGACGGGGCCGTCGACCGGACGCTTGTCGATGCCCGTGGTGGCGACGTCGGAGTGCTCGGTGGGGGTGGCCTTGCCGACGTTGACGGACTTCAGGACCGGCGTGAGAGGAGACATGACGGCCACGGTACCGACCGGTCCGGTGGCGGGTCGCGGCGTTTTCGGTCGGCGCCGCAGGGCGGCCCGGGCGGCCCGGGCCTCCCCGGCCTGCTCAACCGGGCAGCTCCCCCGCGTTCGCCCGCGCCGGGTGCGCGGCCCCCGCCGGTCCCGCCGCGAAGACCCGGAGCACGTTCTCCGTCACCTGGGTCGCGAACGCCCGGGCCGCGTCGTCCAGGAAGCTGCCGCAGCCGCTGCCCAGCGCGCACACCCACCGCATGGTCCCGGTGGAGAACACCCCGGCCCCCGAGGGCACCGTGTAGTACGACGCGTTCGCGAAGTCCGCCTTGCCCCCGCAGGTCACCGGCGAGTGGCTGAGCACCTGGAGTGGCTGCGGCGGCGCCGGGTCCCGCACCACGCGGTCGTACTCGACGCCGACGAGGCCGGTGAACGCGCTGCCGCGCCGCACGCCGGTCCCGGCGAACACCCACGCGTCCGGGTCCCACACGACGAACGACGCGTTGCCCGGGAAGCACTGGTAGAGCGTCCCGGTCAGGTCGTTCTCGGGCCGCGGGTGGGGCGGCAGCCGCCAGTCCTGCGTGGTCTCGGACGGGTCGTCGGCGCGCATCGGGTCCTCGGCCGCCGACTTGTAGCAGACCACCAGCCGGTGCGGCCCGAGCGCGGTCTCGCCGAAGCGGATGTGCCGGTTGACCGCGTTGGCGCCGAGGAAGGCCAGGTTGGTGCCGCCGTCGCGGAGCGCGGAGGCGTTCGTGCGCATTGCCGTCGACCAGTACTCGTCGTGGCCGAGCGTGAGCACGGCGGTGGCGCCCTTGAAGCGTTCCGGCGCGGCGTCCAGGTCGACGTCGGTCGCGTACGCGAGCGGCAGCCCCATGCGTTCGGCGACCGCCACCAGCGGCTGCTCGAAGTTGAGGAACCCGGAGGCGCCGCTGCTGTCGTACGGCCGGTCGAAGCTCACGGCACGCGCCCGGTCCGCGTAGTCCTTGGGCCCGTTGTAGAGGTCGTAGCCGCCCCACAGGTTGTACGCCTGCCACGTCGTCACCGCGTTGACCAGCACGGTCCGCCCCTGCGCGCGGCCCGAGCGCACGGTGACCGGCACATAGGTGCTGTAGCCCTCGTCGGAGGCGAGCAGCAGCAGGTATGAGCCCTCCGGCCAGTCGCCGGCCGCCGGCGTGACGGTGAGCGAGGGCTGCCAGTCGGCGTGCACGGTGTTGACGCCGGGGTCGACGACGGGCGGGTGCTGCTTCACGCCCTGCTGGTGGTCGGAGTGCCACACCTCGCGGCCGCGCGCCCCGCCGTACCAGCCCATCCGGTACGCGGTCACGGTGAAGCCGGGCGCGGTCGTGGACACGAACAGCCGGAACGGCTCGCCGGGTTCGACGGCGACCTTGTCGGCGTAGCCCTCGATGGCGTGCGCGGGCCCGGTCTTCAGGCCGGTCTTCCACGCGTCGGTGCCCGGCCGGGCGTTCTCGGCGGTGACGTCGAGGGCCCCGGTGCCGGGCGGCTCGGCGCGGCCCGGCGGGGCGGTCTTCGCGGACGGCGTCGGCGCGGCGCCCGTCGGCCGCCCCGGGCCGGGAGGCGACCCGTCGGAGCAGCCGGAGGCGGGGACGACGACCGCGACCAAGAGGGCGGCGAGGCGGAAAAGGAGGAGGGCGCCGCGGCGCCGCGCGGTCGGTAAGCGCATGGCGGCCCTCCTCGGGCTCAGGCGTCCGTGTCGGCGTCCGCCCCTGTGTCTGCGTCCGACCCGGTTTCGGCGTCCATCCCCGTATCGGCGTCCTGGGCGAGCGGCTTGAACGCGCGGTGCATCGCGACGATGCCGCCGCTGAGGTCGCGCCAGGCGACCCGCTCCCAGCCGGCGTCCCGCACGAGCGACGCGAGGCCGGCCTGGTCGGGCCACTCGCGGATGGACTCGGCGAGGTAGACGTACGCGTCGGGGTTGCTGCTGACCGCGGTGGCCACCGGCGGCAGCGCCCGCATCAGGTACTCCATGTACACCGTACGGAACGGCTTCCAGGTGGGGTGGCTGAACTCGCACACAAGCAGCCGGCCGCCGGGGCGCGTGACACGCAGCAGCTCGGCGAGGCCCGCCTTGGGGTCGTTGATGTTGCGCAGGCCGAAGGAGATGGTGACCGCGTCGAAGACCCCGTCGGCGAACGGCAGGCTCATGCCGTCGCCCGCGACGAACGGCAGGTCGGGGTGGCGGCGGCGGCCCTCGCGCAGCATGCCGAGCGAGAAGTCGCACGGCACGACGGTGGCGCCGGCGTCGCGGAACGGCAGCGAACTGGTGCCGGTGCCGGCCGCCAGGTCGAGGACCAGTTCGCCGGGGCGGGCGTCGACGGCCTTGGCGACCGCCTTGCGCCAGAACCGGTCCTGTCCCATGGAGAGGACGGTGTTGGTCGTGTCGTACTTCTCGGCGACGTCGTCGAACATCTCGGCGACGTCGCGCGGCTGCTTGTCCAGCGAGGCTCGCGTCACGGGACCATCTTCGCCTGTCGGGGTCGGCGTCCCGCACACGCGGGTCCGGCACGCCCGGTGCTACCGTCGGTAACACCCGGCGTCGTAGGCTCGGGTCGGCGGAACCGACACGGCGGGACCGAGGGCGCGGAAGGCGGCGGCGATGGGCACCTGGAAGAACACCGAGGACATCCCGCCCCTTGACGGCACCACCGCCGTCGTCACCGGCGCCAACAGCGGGCTCGGCTTCGTCGTCGCCCGCGAACTCGCCCGCAAGGGCGCCACCGTCGTGCTCGCCTGCCGCGACGCGGGCCGCGCCGCCGATGCCCTCGAACGCCTCACCGACGCCGTTCCGGACGCCAAACCGCACGTCGGCACGCTGCCGCTCGACCTCGCGGACCTGGCCTCCGTACGCGCGTTCGCCGCCGCGTACGCCGACGCCCACGACGGCCTTGACCTGCTCGTCAACAACGCGGGCGTGATGGCCCTGCCACGACGCGAGACCGCCGACGGCTTCGAGATGCAGATCGGCACCAACCACCTGGGCCACTTCGCGCTGACGGGGCTGCTCGCCCCGCTCCTGCTGAACCGGCCGGGGGCGCGCGTGGTCAACGTCTCCAGCGGGCTGCACACGATCGGCAAGCCGGGCCCGGGCTCTCTGCGGCTCACGGGTCGCTACAGCAAGTGGAGCGCGTACGGGAAGTCCAAGTCGGCGAACCTGATGTTCACCCACGAGCTGGCCCGCCGCGCCGCCGCCACCGGCGTCGACCTCCTCGCCGTCAGCGCCCACCCCGGCTACGCCTCGACGAACCTCCAGGCCACCGGCCCGCGCATGGCCGGAAACGAGCGCGGCGAAAAGCTGATGGAGATCGGCAACCGCTTCGCCTCCTCCGCCGACACCGGCGCCCTCCCCCTCCTGTACGCGGCCACCGCCCCCGACCTGCGCCCCGACGCCTTCGTGGGCCCCCGCTTCATGGCCTTCGGCCGCCCGGGCGCCGCCCCGCGCATGCCCTGGACAACGAACGACGCCGCCTGCCGCGAACTGTGGCTCGCCTCGGAGGAGGCCACGGGGGTGGTGTGGCCGGCGGCGCTGGCCGACTAACGGATGAAGATCGACGTGTCGAGGACGGCGTCGAACGGTTCGGGGAAGGGGATCTTGCCGCCGAACGGTGCGGTGTGCCGGGTGCGGTACTCGCCGTCCTTCGGGTCGCTGAACAGCGTGGTCTCACCCGCGACCGGGTCGATTAGCAGATAGAGCGGCACCGGTCCACTCGCATAGCCGCAAGGCTTGTGGATCCGGTCTTCCTGCTTGCTGCTGCTGGACACCACCTCCACGACGAGGTGAATCACGTCCGCAGTGAACTTCCAATGGTCCGCGTCCCACATGACGTCTTCGTCGATCACGGCCAGATCGGGGATGTACCCCTCCTTGCCATCGGGTGTCTCAGGCAGCCACACCGTCAGCGGGTACGTTGTCGCCTCCGTGCCCGAAGGCAGCCGCTCCTCAAGGAACAGCCGGGTCAGTCGCCGCAAAAGCCCGCCGTGCAAACCCACCGATGTCGGTGACAAGACGATCTTCCCTCCGATGAGCTCCGCCCGGAACCCCTCGGGCGGATCGAAGGTGTCGAACGCCGCAACCACGTCGGCTTCCTTGGCCGCCTCGGACGCGCCGGTGTCGGCTGCCACGCGTGCCTCCTCGAGCAGGGTCATGTCACTCCTTTCAGAGTATGCCGGGATCGATTGCGCGTCCGAGACTGGCGAACTGCCGTGGCGCGTGTGGCGGAATCCCTGCTCGATCACCCTTCCGGCCGAGCGCACGCCGGAGCGCGGTCAGCGGCGGTGGACCAGGCGGCCGCCCAGGACCGTTCCCACGCAGGAGCCGGCGCCGTGGGTGATCAGGGACGTGTGCGGGTCCAGATCGGTCGGGACTTTGAAGACCGCGAGGTCGGCCGGGCCGCCCTCGGTGAGGTGGCCGGCGGCGGGGAGGCCGAGGGCTTGGGCGCCGCCGAGGGTGGCGGCGGTGACGAGGCGGGCGTCGAGGTCGGGGGCGGTGTAGCCCTGGCGCAGGGCCAACTCTCGTACGGCTGACGCCTCTTCCCACAGGTCGAGGGACGGCCCCGAGGCCAGCGAGTCGGTGCCCAGCGCGAGCGGGGAGCCCTCGGTGAGGTAGTCGGCGACCGGCGCCTCGCCGGCCTTCAGGGTGGCGTTGGAGCGCACGCACAGGGCGACGGCGGTGCCGCGTTCGCGCAGCAGCGCGCGGTCGGCGGCGTCGAGGTGGACGCCGTGCGCGACGTGCACGTCCGGGCCGAGCGCACCGAGCGTGTCCAGGTATCCGCCGGGCGCCAACCCGCTTCCGGCGTCCAGGAGTTCGTGCGTCGTGCCGAGTGCGTGGTGCACGTCGGCGAAGGAGCCGGTGCCCGAGCGGACGAACTCCACCTCGTCGGCCGACTCGGCGAGGTGCGGGTGCATCCGCAGCCCGCGTTCGCGTGCGACCGCGACCAACTCCCGGAAGACCGCGGACCCGACGCTGTACGGCGTGTGCGGCGAGACCCCGAGCGTGCGTCCGACCGGGGTGTCGAGGGCGGCGAAGAACCGGTCGCGGCGCTTGGCCGCCCAGGCCGCGTCGTCCGCCAGCACCTCGATGTAGGACACCCCGCGGATGCCCGAGCGCGCCACCGGCACCAGCACGCATGCGTGCGTGACGACGTCCGCGACCGCCGTCGTCCCCGACTTCAGCATCAGGTGGACACCGCGCCGCGCGCTCTCCTGCCAACGCGCCTCCGTGTACCCGGCCCGCTCGCGGTTGAGCGCAAGCAGCCACTCGGGGAAAGGCAGGCCCGACGACGCCAGGTGCGCGAAGTCGGTGTACTGCAGGTGCGCGTGCGCGTTGACCAGCCCCGGCGTGATCACCCCGGGCCAACGCCGCACCCGCGCGTCCGGGAACCGCCCGGCCACCTCGCCGACGGGGCCGACGCCCGCGATCCGGTCCCCGTCCACAGCGACCGCGGCGTCCCGCAGCACCCCGTCACGGGCCGGGTCGTCCCCGGTCATGGTCAGGACGACGGGCGCGGCGTGGACGGTCAACGGCATGAGGTCATTGTGCCCACCGGCCCGACAACACCCGAAGGGCCGTGCCGGAATCCGGTACGGCCCTTCGTTCAGGTGTTCCGCCGCGGCGTCGAGTCCTCGGCTCAGGCGCCGGTCGCGCGGTTGCGGCGGCGCGCGATGAACACCGAGCCCGCGCCCAGCGCGATGAGCGCGCCGGCGCCGCCCGCGATCAGCGCGGTGTTGTCGCTGCCGCCGTCGGCGCCGGTCGCCGCCAGCTCCTTGCCCTTCGCCGGCGCCTTGGTCACCTTGGTGACGGGCTTCTTCGTCGCGGTCGGCGTCGGCTTCACGACGCTCGGCGAAGCGGTCGGCGTGGCCGGGGCGGGCGCCACGTCGTTCTTGTAGACGGTCCGGTCGACGTTGTTCTCGGGCGTGTTCTCCGGGAGCTTGCCGGTGATCTTCGACTCGACGATCTGCTCGTCGCCGGAGATCGCGCCTTCGAACTCGCGGTAGTCCGGCCCGTTGCCGCCGAACACGCTCGGGATGGCACAGGTGACAACGGCGCCCGCGGAGTCGATGGTGCAGTCTGCCGGCGCCTTCGTGAACGTGACGCCCTTGACGCCCGTCACGGTCAGGACCGCCGAGTCGGTGCTCGCCGCGCCCTGCCAGAACTGCACGCGGAACGGCTCGGCGAGCTTGCCGCCCGGGTTGTAGTACGTGATGACGTCCGGGTTCACGACAACCCAGTCGGCCGCCACGAGCGGTTCACCGTAGGTGATCTCGGTACTGGCCTTCGCGTCGCCTTCGACGGCCTTGGCGGTGAAGGTGACCTTCTGGCCCGCCTTGCCGCCCTGGTCGCCGCCCAGGATGCCGATGGCCACGACCACCTTGTGGCTCGCACCAGGGGTGCAGACCACCGGGTACTTGTCGTTGTTGCACTCGCTCGGCAGCTGCCAGCCCACCGACTGCTCGCCGGTGCCGGCGAAGTCGAACTCGAACGGAGCCGAGGCGTCGATCGTGATCGTGGCGTCCGGACCGCCCGGGCGGAGCGTCGACGCGGACGACGTGACCTTCAGGGCGTCGGCCGCACCGGCCCCACCGGCGAACGCCAGCTGGCCGGCGACGAGCGCCCCGCCCACTGCCGCCGCCCCGATGACCCCTCGTCTTGAAATCCGAACCACGATCGGACACCCCCCATGCAAGAAACCGGTTGGAAGGTGTGTTTATAGCACGGCAGTCATCGGGGAAGGCGGGCAACCTCCGCTTCCCGCAGACGCGTTCAGCTCGCCTGGATGATCGTCAGCTCGGGGTGCGCCGTGCCGCCCTCGATCGCGGTCGAGGAGAGGTGGGACACGACGCGGTCGTCGACCGGGTCCTGGGCCGGGTCGTCGTGGATCAGGAGGTGGTTGTACGTCGTGTCGCGCTGCGCCGGGACGCGGCCCGCGGCGCGGATCAGGTGGATCAGCTCCATGCGGTTGGAGCGGTGCTTGGCGCCGGCGGAGGAGACGACGTTCTCCTCGAGCATCACCGAGCCGAGGTCGTCGGCGCCGTAGTGCAGGGACAGCTGCCCGGCCTCCTTGCCGACGGTCAGCCACGAGCCCTGCAGGTGGTTCACGTTGTCGAAGAACAGCCGGCCGATGGCGATCATCCGCAGGTACTCCAGCAGCGTCGCCTGCGTGCGGCCCTTCAGGTGGTTGTTCTCCGGCTGGTACGTGTACGGGATGAAGGCCCGGAACCCGCCGGTGCGGTCCTGCACGTCGCGGATCATCCGCATGTGCTCGATGCGCTCGGCGTTCGTCTCGCCCGTGCCCATCAGCATCGTGGACGTCGACTCCAGGCCGAGGCCGTGGGCCGTCTCCATGATCTCCAGCCAGCGCTCGCCCGACTCCTTGAGCGGCGCGATCGCCTGCCGCGCGCGGGCCGGCAGCAGCTCGGCGCCGGCGCCCGCGAACGAGTCCAGGCCGGCCGCCTTGATGCGGGTGATGGCCTCCTCGACGGTGACGCCCGAGACCTTCGCCATGTGCTCGACCTCGGACGCGCCGAGCGAGTGGATCACCAGCTGCGGGAAGTCCGCCTTGATCGCGGCGAACGCGCGCTCGTAGTAGTCGACGCCGTAGTCCGGGTGGTGGCCGCCCTGGAACATGATCTGGGTGCCGCCCAGCTCGACCGTCTCCGCGCACCGGCGCAGGATGTCGTCGAGCTCGCGCGACCAGCCCTTCTCGCTCTTCGGCGGGGCGTAGAACGCGCAGAACTTGCACGCCGTGACGCACACGTTCGTGTAGTTGATGTTCCGCTCGATGATGTACGTCGCGATGTGCTCGGTGCCCGCGTAGCGGCGGCGGCGCACCTGGTCCGCGGCCGAGCCGAGCGCGTGGAGGGGCGCGTGGACGTACAGCTCCAGCGCCTCGTCCGCGCTGATCCGCCCGCCGGCCGCGGCCCGGTCCAGGACGGAGTGCAGGTCGGACCGTACCGAACCGGACTCGGTGACTGCTGCGTTCACGGGACCCTCCACGGCGTTGTCGAACGGTCCGAGCCTAACCGGCGGCGGCCGTCCCGCGTGCCCCGGGCACGACCGACGAGGCGTCTATCGCCGCGAGGCCGTCGATGCTCGCGCTGTTCTTCTTGTCGATGTACGCGCCGATCTGCTCCTCCGACTTGCCGTCCCAGTAGCTGCGCAGCAGCGGGCGCTCGCCGACGTAGTCCATGAACGGTATGGAGAAGCCGCAGCTGTCCGAGACGCGGCTCACGTGGACCAGGACGACGGCGCGGATGCCGGGCTGGTCGGCGTCGGCGAAGCGGGCGGCGAGTTCGGGCCAGCGCGGGTCCTCGGGATAGACGGCCTCGCCGCGGCCGTGCAGGCGCACGACGGTGGGCGGGCCCGAGAAGGCCGTCCACATGAGGGTGATGCGGCCGTTCTCACGCAGGTGCGCGTGGGTCTCGGCGCCGCTGCCCGTCCAGTCGAGGTAGGCGACGGTCCACTCGTCGAGGACGGCGAACGACCCCGCGTGGCCCTTGGGCGACACGTTCACGTGGCCGTCCGCGTCGAGCGGGGCCGTCGCCGTGAAGTAGACCGGCTGATCGAGAATGAACTGCTTCAGGCGTCCTGTGACGCCTTCTGGATAGACCTTGCCCATGACGTCGAGCCTAGTTGGCCGTCCTGGCATGCGGATACGGGATATCCCACTCCCCGGACACTCCCGTCTCGGAATCCGGGCGGCGGGGCCTAGCCGGCCGCCTCGTCGGCCCCGTCGGCCCCGTCGGCCCCGTCGGCCCCGTTGAGCAGCCGCACCCGGACGTCCGCCGGGTAGCCGGTGTCGTGCGCCGTCCGCCGCGCGAACTCCGCCATGCCGGCCAACTGCCGGTCCCCGAGCGAGAAGTCCAGCGCGTGCGCGAAGTACTGCTCCAGCGTCGCCGCGTCGAACGCCTCCCAGCGCGCGGTCTGCTCGGCGACCTTCCCCACCTCGGCCATCGACAGGTCGCGCGACGCCAGGAACGCCTCGTGCACCTCGCGCACCCGCTCCGGATGCCGGGCCAGGAAGTCGCGGCGCGCCGCCCACACGGCGAACACGAACGGCAGTCCCGTCCAGTCCTTCCACAGCTGCCCGAGGTCGTGCACCTCCAGGCCGAGCCGCGGCGCGTCGTGCAGCGAGGCGCGCAGCGCGGCGTCCCCGATCAGCACCGCCGCGTCCGCGTCCTGCATCATCAGCGCGAGGTCGGGCGGGCACGTGTAGTAGTCCGGACGGACGCCGTAGCGCTCCTCCAGGAGGAGCCGGGCCAGCCGCACCGAGGTCCGCGATGTCGAGCCGAGCGCCACCTTCGCGCCGTCCAGCTCCGCCAGCGGCACCTGGCTGACCATCACCACCGACATGACCGGGCCGTCGCTGCCGACCGCGATGTCCGGCAGCACCACCAGGTCGTCGGCGTTCCGCAGGAACTCGACGACGCTGATCGGGCCGACGTCCAGGTCGCCGCGCACCAGAGCGTCGTTCAGGTTGTCCGGCGTGTCCTTGGTGAGCTCCATGTCGAGCAGGGCACCGAGCCGCGCCATACCCCAGTAGAGCGGCAGGCAGTTGAGGAACTGGATGTGCCCGACACGGGGACGGCGAGGATGGCCGTCGTCACCCGGTACCGGGCCGGTCTCGTGCTGTCCGGCGGTTCCCGGGTCGCGGGGCGCCGTGTCCTTGATGTCCACTCCCCGAGGCTATGCCCGCACCCGTTCGGCCGCCCCGCGGGGCACCCCCACGAGTGTCACCGCCATGCCACAACCTCGGACGGATCACCCGGACGGCGCCCCGAGCTGTCATGCTCGTGACCGGTGGGGGGAACACCGTGCGCCCGCAGTCACGCCCCCGACCAGGACGGACAGCAGCCTGGACGGTCCGGTGCACAGCAGCGCCGGGCGAACCGCGAGCACCCGACGGAGGCCCCGCTATGCACCCCGGACCCGCGTCCCCGCACGGAGACGCCGGACGCCCCGGCCCCCCGCCGGGACCCGGCCAGGCCCCGCCGCCGTCCGCGCCGCCCGCGTACGACGCGCCCACGCAGTACGGCGCGCCGCGTCCCCAGGCGGGGTACGGGGCGCCCGCCGCGCCGCCGCCGGCCCCCGCGTACCAGCCGAACGGCGGGTCTGACGGGTATCCGTCCCAGCCCGACTACGGCTACCCGCCGCAGCCCGGCTTCGGCTCGCCGCAGCCGCCGTACGGCGACACCCCCGGACCGAGCGGGCCGCCCCCGCGTGGCGCCCGCCCCCGCAACACGGCCTCCGACGGCCTGCGCGGCGTCGTGGCGTTCCTGTGCCTGCTGATGGCCGTGCTGCTCGCCATCCCGGCGGTCACCGCGTCGTGGCTGAAGAACGACCTCATCTCGGACGACGGCTTCGCCGACGTGTCGGTCAAGCTGATCGGCAAGGAGGAGGTCCGCAAGGAGGTCCAGGACCTCATCGCGGACGACGTGATGCGGCAGACCAGGCTGCCGCAGTCCACCCGCACCCAGGTCGTGCAGGCGGTCGGCCAGGTCATGGAGACCGACCAGTTCCGCACGGTGTGGCGCGAGGGCTCGGCGCAGGCGCACAGCGTCGTCGTCGACGGGCTGCTCGGCAAGGACACGGCGACGACGCAGCGCAAGGGCGACCAGCTGACGATCGACGTCGCGACGCCGCTCGACCCGCTCTTCAACGAGCTGGCCAAGGCCGGCGTGAAGGTCGACCGCAACCAACTCCCGGGCCACGTCCAGGTGTCGCTCGCAAAGATCCCCGAGTACGGCGCGGCGCAGGACACCCTCAAGGGCATCGACGACGCCGGCTGGATGATCCCCGGGCTGGCCGCGGGCCTTGTCGTCGCCGGCCTGCTGATCGCCGTACGGCGGCTGCGCGCGCTCGCGCTCACCGCGATGGGCACGCTGGTCGCGGGCGGCGTGCTGCTGATCACGGTGAACCTCGCGCGCTCGCCGGTGCTGGACGAGGCGGCCAAGAGCTCGACCGTCAGCCGCGGCGCGACCGGCGCCGTCTACGACGTGTTCACCGAAACGCTCGTCACCTACTCGTGGGTGGTCGTGATCGGCAGCGCGGTCGCGCTCGCAGGCGCGGCTGTCGCGGGCGCGGTGCTGCGGAAGCGGCGCGAGGCGGCTTTCTAGGCCGTGTCTTCAAAACGGTGACGCGGGATCATGAGTGCTGTGATTCGGCGTTACGAACTGACCGACGACGAGTGGGCGTTGATGGAGCCGTGGTTGCCGCGGCCGCCCAGAGGGCGGCCGCGGCTGGACGACCGCAGGGTGCTGAACGGGATCGTGTGGAAGATCCGCGCGGGTGCCGCCTGGCGGGACGTGCCCGCGAGGTACGGGCCGTGGCAGTCGGTGTACACGCGTTTCCGCAGGTGGGCGCTGGACGGCACGTTCACGCGCATGCTCGCCGCGGTCCAGGCCGACCGGCAGGCCAAGGCCGACATCGACTGGCTGGTCGCAGTCGATTCCACCCTCGTGCGGGCGCACCAGCACGCTGCCGGCGCGAAAAGGGGGCCCGAGCAGGGGACGAACCGGCGGATCACGCCCTCGGTCGATCCCGAGGGGGTCTGACCACCAAGCTCCACCTCGCGTGCGACGGCCGCGGCCGGCCCCTCGCCTTCGTTCTGACCGGCGGCCAGCGCAACGACTGCACCCAGTTCGAGAACGTCATGAACCGCATCCGCGTTGCCCGGAACGGGCCCGGTCGGCCCCGCACGCGACCGGACCGCGTCGTCGCGGACAAGGGCTACAGCTCGCGGAAGATCCGCGCCTGGCTGCGCAGACGCGGGATCCGGCACACGATCCCCGAGCGAATCGACCAGCTCAACGGCCGGATCCGCAGGGGCGAACGCCCCTGCGGCTTCGACCCGGCGGCCTATCGCCGACGCAACGTCGTCGAGCGGTGCTTCAACCGCCTCAAGCACTACCGCGGCATCGCCACCCGCTACGACAAGACCGCGACCTCGTTCAATGCCGTCGTCACCCTCGCCGCAACACTCCTTTGGCTGCGACCAACACTTTGAAGACACGACCTAGTTCGTGTCGTTGCCGTGTGCCCGGCTTCTCCTGAACGGGGGGCCGGGCACACGTGTTTCGGGTGGCGGTCGACGGTTTTCCAGGCGGTCAGAATCCGCAGGCGCCGGTGACCGGTGTTCCGTCGAGCCGGGCCTGCACCCACGCGACCGCGTCGTCTCCCGCGGCGTGCACCTCGGCGGGGGTGTGCTGTTCGTCCGGATAGACCTTGAACTCGACGCTCGCGCCCTTGCCGCACAGCGTCTGGGTGAGCGGCAGGTTGAGCGCGCCGAGCGGGTCCTGGCCGCCTTGCGGGAGGAACACCGGCGCGTTCAGGGCCACTTGGTCGGGGGCTGCGGCGGCGAGGGCCGAGACCAGCGGGGCGAGGTCGGCGTCCGGACGCAGGAGGTCGGCGACCGGCGGCAGTTGATCGGCGGGGGCGTCGAAGGCGCAGGCGTGCCAGGCGCGTTCGGCGGCCTTGAGGCCCGCGGGGGTGAGGATGCGTTCCGGCACCACGGTCGGGGTGGTCGCGGAGGCGCCGTCGACGACCAGCAGGAAGATGCCCGCGTACGGCTCGGCGGTCGAGTCGCGGGCGGCCACCAGCTGCGGCATGAGCTGGAATCCGTTGGCGGGCGCGATCGCGACGACGCCCCGGACGTCGATGTCGGCGGCGTACTGCGGCGCGTAGTGCGACGTCCAGAGCGCGGCGTGCCCGCCCTGCGAGTGGCCGACGACGAACGCCGTGGTGCCGACGTCTGGGAAGGCGTTGTGCGCGGCGCGGACCAGGTCGAGCGTCGCGTACGCGGCCGATCTGCCGTCGAGATAGGGGTGCTTGACGCCGGTCACGCCCATGCCGACATAGTCCGGCTGCACGACGGCGAAACCACGCTGCACGAACGCCGCAAGCATGTCGCCCGCGCCCTGCGAGCTGGGGCCGAACCCACGGGAAGGCGCGCACTCCGCCGCGATACCGGTCGTGCCGTGATCCCACGCAACGACCGGCCAACCACCTTCCGGCGGTGGTGACTTCGGCACCGTGACGATGCCCGTCGCGGCGACGGGCCTGCCGTCGGTTCCGGTGGTCACATACATGACGAGCCGCTCGTCGGCACCGCCGGCGACCGGCTCGGGACTCGTGCCCTGACGCTGACGCAGCACGTCGCCGGGGCGGCTCGCAGGCAACGGACTCGGCGGGTCATAGAAGGCGTTGCCCCCAGGCACCGCCGTCGACACCGGAGCCGACGCCGGCGCCGCCGCTCCCCCAGCCGACGCAGCCGACGCCCGCACACTCGCACTGCCGCCGGGCCCGCGTGACCTACCCTCTTCCGCCACCCGCCCGGAACCACTCCGACCACACCCGACGACGACCAGCACCACCACCCCGGCGACCGCACCAACTCGCCTGCCGCGCCAAGCCGTTCGCCCACCACGCATCGCCTGGACCCCCGCCCCACCCGACCCCGAATAGAACACGTTCCACGCCGCCGAAGCAGTATGGCCGCGGACCACAAGACCGAACAAGGCACAACCCGACCGACGCCGGCCGATCGGGGCCGCTTGCTGTGTGGCCGTCAGACGGAGACCGGCTCCCGACGGTCGGAGGTCTGGGCGACGCGTTCAGGGGGGTGGCATCGTCGTCGGGGGCGTCGATGTCGCGGGGGTGGTTGTACTTGTCGAGGTCGAGGGTCTTCTCACGGGAGGAGACGATGATCGGCACGACCGCCTGGCCGGCGACGTTGGTTGAGGGGCAGAATCAGCTGCCGCAGGCACGGGGTTGGGCGCAGGTCACCGACCGGAAAGCAGCGGGTGGGAAGCGGCCTGTTCGCGGGCGTACGCATCGGAGTCCCGGGCCAAGCGCCGCAGAACGGCGATGTTCGCGGCGTCGTCGGCGAGTTCCGACACCGGGAACCGGCTCATGGCGATGCCGACCCAGGCACGAACGCGAGGGTCTGCGTCGCCCGCGAGACGGCGGATCGCAGCAAGGGATTGCGGATCGCGGGCGAAACCCAGCGAACTCAGCGCCGAAATCCGAACGCCGGCCGCCGGATCGCCGAGCAGGCGCACCAGCAGTGCCACCCCGGCCGGGCCCTGTCCGGTCAGCGACCCGGCAGCGGCGGACCGTACTGCTTCGTCGGCATCGCTGACCGCGGGGCCGAGCAACTCTGCATCCCCCGGCAGAGGGACAAACCCGAGCAGCCACACGGCGGTCTTGCGGAGGCCGGGATCGGGGTCGCCGAGCCACGGCACAACAATCCGCCGAGCGGCCGTCGGATCCTCGCACGAAAGATCCACGATCACCGCCGTCAGGGAATCCTGGTCGTCGCCGAGATCCCGGCACCACGCTCCCAGCAACTCGGGGAGTGCGCCGCGGCCCGCGACATCGGCGAGGAGCATGGCAAGGACGTGGCGGGCGTACCAGTTCCGAGCGTCCACGGCCGCGGTCAACAACCGTTCCAGGACCGGAACCAACCCCGGTTCCCAAGCCGCCTTGAGCTTCTCGACGGTCTCGTCGAGAACATCGAAATCACAGTCTGGGTCCGCGAGTTCTGCCAACAGAGCGTCCAGCAGCGACGCCGAGTTGCGAGCCTGTCGATCCTTCATGGCCCGGAGCCTAGGGCTCGGCAATGTCACGGATGCCTCCGTGTCGAGCAGACGACGTCACCGACGCTGCTGCGCCGACTTCCCCAATCAGGGTCGGAGAGCACAGGAACATGGACGTGAAGCGGCCCCGTTCCTCCCCACGACACATAGGGGGAACGGGGCCGCTTGCTGTGTGCCCGTCAGACGGAGACCGGCTCCCGACGGTCGGTGGCCTGGGCGGGCACGTTCAGGGGGGTGGCATCGTCGTCGTCGGGGGCGTCGATGTCGCGGGGGTGGTTGTACTTGTCGAGGTCGAGGGTCTTCTCACGGGAGGAGACGATGATCGGCACGACTGCCTGGCCGGCGACGTTGGTGGCCGTGCGCATCATGTCGAGGATCGGGTCGATGGCCAGGAGGAGGCCGACGGCCGGGAGGAGGCGGGTGTCGACGGTCTCGAGGGTGAGGGTCAGCATGACGATCGCGCCGGTGAGGCCCGCGGTGGCGGCGGAGCCGATGACCGAGACGAGGACGATGAGGAAGTAGTCCTTGAGGTCGAGGTCGATGTGCAGGTACTGGGCGGCGAAGATCGCGGCGAGCGACGGGTAGATCGCGGCGCAGCCGTCCATCTTGGTGGTGGCGCCGAAGGGGACGGAGAAGGAGGCGTACTCCTTGGGGACGCCGAGGCGTTCGACGGCGCGCTGGGTGACCGGCATGGTGCCGACGGAGGAGCGGGAGACGAAGGCCAGCTGGATGGCGGGCCAGGCGCCCTGGAAGAACTTCAGCGGGTTGACGCGGGCGACGGTCGCCAGGAGCAGCGGGTAGACGCCGAAGAGGATGATCGCGCAACCGACGTAGATGTCGACGGTGAAGGTGCCGAGCGGCTTGAGGGACTCCCAGCCGTAGGTGGCGACGGCGGTGCCGATCAGGCCGGCGGTGCCGAGCGGCGAGAGGCGGATGACCCACCACAGGGCCTTCTGCACGACCTCGAGCACGAGTTCGGCGGCGTTGATCAGCGGTTCGGCCTTCTTGCCGACGGAGAGCACCGCGGCACCGAGGACCGCCCCGAGGAAGACGATCTGCAGCACCTGCGGCTTGGGGCCGAAGGCCGCGACGATGTTCGTCGGGACGATGCCGGTGAGGAAGTCGAGCCAGTCACCGGACGGCAGGTCCTTCGGCAGCTGCTCCGGCTTGAGGTTCACGCCCTGGCCGGGGTCGGTCAGGATGCCGAGCAGGATGCCGACGGTCACCGCGATCAGCGACGTGATCAGGAACCACAGCAGGGTGCGGGCCGCGAGGCGCGCGGCGTTGTTGACCTTGCGCAGGTTCACGACGGAGATCAGGACCGCGGTGAAGACCAGCGGCGGGACCGCGAGCTTCAGCAGGCGGACGAAGATGTCGCCGACCTGCTCGAGCGTGGTGCCGAGCCAGTCGACGTGGGCGTTCTTGGCGATGAGGCCGAGGACGACGCCGACCGCGAGGCCGATGAACGTCTGGGCCCAGAACGGGATCTTCGGGAAGGATCGCTTGGGGACTGCAGCGGTTTCAGACAAGGGGGAGCTCCTGAAGCGGCCGGCCGTCGGCCGGGCACCGTGATGTACGGGACGGAGATGCGGACCGCTTCAGGCCTGATGTGGCATGTGGGGAGGGGGAGTCGCGCTCACCCACCGGTCAGGTGCGGGGCCGGCGCTCGGGACGGAGTCCGGCGAACCCGCGAAGCGGTCGGGGCGGCGTGCGTGAGCGGTACGCGAAGCGTGGTTCGCGTACCGGTTCAGCAGACGCCGGCGCCGCTACACAGTGCGGTGGCGCAACGGCCCAGGTCGACATGCAGCCGCGCCACGAGCGGGAAACCCACCGCCGTGCGCGTCTCGTGCGTGTCGCCTGTGCCGAACATGAGGTGGAGTGTAAACAGTCCATCAGTAAAACGACAAAACCATTACCTGGTGGAACGGTCCGCTCACCCGGAGCCGGTGCCGCCGCGGCGTCAGCGGCCGTCGGCGACGAGGTCGTCCTCGGCCGACGCGCCTTCCTCGATACGGGCCTTGGCCCGCTCGACGCGCGCGACGAGCGCGGCGGACATCGCCTCGCGCTGGTTGTTGAGCAGGAAGTAGCTGAGCACGCCGGACACGGCGAGCGCGATGCCGACGGCGAGGATGCCGGCGCCGTTGCCGGTCAGGCCGATCGGGTAGCGGAACAGCAGCCACACGACGAGCAGCACGCCGGCGAACAGGCCCATGCGCAGCAGCGTGTAGTACAGCGCGGGACGTCCGCTGCGGGCGGCCCCGGGGCGCGCGGCGGCGGGCTGCGCGGGCTCGGCGGTGACGGCCGCGGCGGCCGCGGCGCCCTCGATGGAGCCGGGGACGTCGGCGGACTCGGGGCGGTGCTCGGGTGCGGGTGTGGTCGACACGTCGTTTTCCTTCGGCCGGACGGCGGCGGGGGTGCGAGCGATGCGGGCGGGCACGGCGCGTGGCCGCGACCGCCCGGCGTCCTCCAGTACAGCACTCCCGCCGCGCGCGTCCGGCACGGGCCACCGCGCGGCGGGAGAAAACGAAGACGGGAGCGAAGCGACTCGAATATGGGCGGTGGGGGGGCGACGGGCGGGCGGTCAGAAGCGCATCGGCTGCGGCACGTCGCGGCGGCCCGGCTCGGGGCCTTCGTACTCGCGGATGATCTCGTACCGGGTGTTGCGCTCGGCGGGCCGGAAGCCCGCGTCGCGGATGAGCTCGAGCAGGTCGTCGCGGGTCATCTTGTTCGGCGTGCCGAAGCCGTCCGCGTCGTGCGTGATCTTGTACTCGACGACCGAGCCGTCCAGGTCGTCGGCGCCGTGGTTGAGCGCGAGCTGCGCGGTGGCCAGGCCGTGCATGACCCAGAAGCACTTGACGTGCGGCACGTTGTCGAACAGCAGCCGGGAGACCGCGAACACCTTCAGCGCCTCGGCGCCGGTGGCCATGGTGGTGCGGGCCTGGAGGCGGTTGCGGACGATGCCGTCGCGGCTGTCGTGGAAGTCGTGCTGGTAGCGCAGCGGGATGAAGACCTGGAACCCGCCGGTCTCGTCCTGCAGTTCACGCAGCCGCAGCACGTGGTCGACGCGGTGCCGGGGCTCCTCGATGTGCCCGTACAGCATCGTCGCGGGGGTCTTGAGGCCCTTCTCGTGCGCGAGCCGGTGGATCCGCGACCAGTCCTCCCAGTGGGTGGCGTGGTCGACGATGTGCTGCCGGACCTCCCAGTCGAAGATCTCCGCGCCGCCGCCGGTGAGCGACTCCAGGCCGGCGTCCATCAGCTCGTCGAGGATCTCGGACGCGCTCATCCCCGAGATGGTCTCGAAGTGCTGGATCTCGGTCGCCGTGAACGCCTTGAGCGAGACGTTCGGCAGGACCTTCTTCAGCTCGCGCAGCGACCGCGGGTAGTACCGCCACGGCAGCGTCGGGTGCAGGCCGTTGACGATGTGCAGCTCGGTGATGCCCTCCGGCTCCATCTCCTTGGCCAGCCGCACGGCGTCCTCGATGCGCATCGTGTACGCGTCCTTCTCGCCCGGCTTGCGCTGGAACGAGCAGTAGGCGCAGGACGCCTGGCACACGTTGGTCATGTTGAGGTGCCGGTTGACGTTGAAGTGGACGACGTCGCCGTTCTTCCGCGTCCGCACGTGGTGGGCGAGGCCGCCCAGCCACGCGAGGTCGTCGCACTCGTACAGCGCGATGCCGTCCTCGCGGCTGAGCCGCTCGCCGGAGAGGACCTTGTCCTCGATCTCCTTGCGCAGACCCGAGTCCATCGCTCACTTCTCCTTACTGAACCACGGCCCTTGCGGGACAAACTGTGCGACGAGCCTACGCCTCGGGATCAGGCCTCCGGTTCGCCGGGCAGGTCCGCCGCGCGGTACTCCCACTTCGTGGACAGCACGACGGTGGTACGGGTGCGCGCGACGCCGCGGGTGCCGGACAGGCGCCGGATGACCTGTTCGAGGCCGGCCACGTCGGGCACGCGGACCTTGAGCATGAACGAGTCGTCGCCGGAGATGAACCAGCAGTCCTCGATCTCCTCGACGTCGCGCAGCCTGCGGCTGACGTCCTCGTGGTCGGCGGCGTCCGACAGCTGCAGGCCGATGAGCGCCGTGACGCCGAGGCCGAGCGTGACCGGGTCGACGGTCGCGCGGTAGCCGGTGATGACGCCCGCCTGCTCCAGCCGGTTGATGCGGTCGGTCACGCTCGGACCGGACAGTCCGACCAGGCGGCCGAGCTCCGCGTACGAGGCGCGGCCGTTGACCCGCAGCGCCTGGATGAGCTTGCGGTCCACCGCATCCATGCCGTTCTCCTTGATCGTCCTGGTGATCGCCCGGCCGGGCGCCCCACTGCCCTGCATTTCAGTGGACAGTTTCGAGTCTATCCCTTAGAATCAAAGGCATCGGAGGCCACGAACCTCCGATGTCGAAAACAACGTCGGCGCAACACGCCGACAAACGGGAGTGAAAACGATGTACACCCTTGAGATGGCGCGTGCGCACATCCAGGAGCTCCACGAGATGGCCGAGCGGTCCCGCCCCGTCGGCCGGCACAACACGCTGAACCGCGTGAAGAAGTTCGTCGCCCGCACCCGCACCGGCCGCTGATCCGGCCGGTCCTGCTGAGTCGCAGTCCGCACCGGATCCTGACCCACCGGGGCGCACGCGGTCGGAACGCCACCACAGGCTCCCGCTTCGGCGGGGGCCTTTGCTGGTTTTCACGACGGAACGGCCTCCGCCCGCGCGCCGCCGAGCACCCCGTCCCAGCGGCGGAACAACGAGTGCGGGACGCCGAGCACGTCCAGCACCTTCCCCGCCACGAAGTCCACCAGCCGCTGCACGTCGCGCGCGCCCGCGTAGAACGCCGGACTGGCCGGCAGCACCACGGCGCCCCCGTCGTCCAGCCGCACCAGGTGTCGGAGCGTGGTGCCGGTGAGCGGGGTCTCGCGCGGCACCACCACGAGCGGGCGGCGCTCCTTCAACGTGACGTCCGCCGCACGTTGCAGCAGGTCCTTCGACAGGCCGAGCGCGATCCCCGCCACCGACGCCGTGCTGGCCGGCACCACCGCCATGCCCTTCGCGGGGTACGAGCCGCTCGACGGACCCGCGGCCAGGTCGCCGGCCGCCCAGTACGCCACCCGGTCGAGCCGCGCGTCGCCCTCGCCCCAACCGCCGTCCGCGGCGTCGAGGGCAAGCCACGCGCCCAGGTCGGCGCGCCAGTGCGCGTCACGGAAACCGATGCCCGTCTCGTCCAACAGGGTGAGCCGCGCGGCCCGGCTGACCACCAGGTCCACGTCCTCCCCCGCGTCCAGCAGGGCACGGACGACGGCCGCCGCGTAAGGGGTCCCGGACGCGCCCGAGACGCCGACGATCCACGGACGACGCTGTACATGCATGCCGCCATTGTCCCAGCGCCCCGCCGGGGCGCACCCGCCACCCCCGCGCACACGCCCCGACAAACCACCACGAACCACCCGACGGGCGGGCGTGGGGGCGCCCTCCGTACGGCCGCCGCGGGCCGGCGCCGGAGCCCGCCCGCCCCCGCGTCCGCCCGGTCGGCCAGCCTGAGGGACAAGCCTGTTGACCGGAAACCCTCCGCCCGGTGGACACTGGTGGACGAACGGGGCCGCCGGGGGGCGGTCACCGGTTCCCAGCGAGGAGGCCGCGGTGTCGCCGCTCCCGAGCCCGAATCCGCTGCGCGGTCTGCGCACCGCGCTCGTCACGACCGCCGGACTGCTCGCCGTGCTGTGGGCCCTGCAGATCGTGCAGTTCGCCACCGACGACTCGCTCATGACGTACGGCATCAGGCCGCGCCGCCTCGGCGAGCTCGTGGACATCTACCCCGCCCAGTTCCTGCACCTCGGCTTCGGGCACCTCATCGCCAACACGCTCGCCCTCGCCGTCCTCGGCTTCCTCGCCGCGACGCGCGGCTTCCTGAGGTTCGCCGGCGTCAGCCTCGTCGTCATGACCGTCTGCGGACTCGGCGTCTGGCTCACCGCGCCCGCGAACACCAACACCGTCGGCGCCAGCGGCCTGGTCTTCGGCTACTTCGGCTACCTGCTGGTGCGCGGCTTCGTCGACCGCCGACTGTTCGACATCGCACTGGCGTTCGTGATCACCGGGGTGTACGGATGGTCCATGCTGTGGGGTGCGCTCCCCACCGCGTCGGGTGTCTCCTGGCAGGGACACCTCTTCGGCTTCGCGGGCGGCGTGCTCGCGGCGTTCCTCTTCCGCCGCGACCGCGCGGGCCGCGAGACCGCACGTCCCACCGCGCCGACCGGCGGCGGGCCGCGGCCGATGTCGGAGGAGCTGAAGGACCTCGGCCTGCTGTGACGCGCCCGCGCGCCACCCGACACCACCACCACGGGGGACCCCACTTGCGTACGTACCGGCCCCGCCGCCTCGCCGTCACCGTCGCCGCGGCGATACCGGTCCTCCTCCTCGCCACCGCGTGCGGCACCGGCGCCGTCCCGGACTCGGCCGGTCAGGCGCGGAAGGCCGCCGACTCCCCCGTCGGCAACACCGGGCGGGACAACACCGGGATCTCCGCCGAGGACCTGCTGCGCCGCGTCGCTGACGAGCACGGGAAGCGCGCGATGCGGGTCGAGCAGCAGGGAACGGTCTTCGGCACCAAGGTCACCTCGGACCTCACCGTCGGCAAGAACGGCGACTACGAGTCGCACACCCTCATCGGCGACAAGAAGGTCCACGACCTGCTCATCGGCGACACCGAGTACACCCGCGTCGACCCGGGCGGCTACGCGGTGATGTTCGACCTGATGAAGAAGACGCCCGGGTACGACGAGAAGACCGACGGCCCCGACGCGTCGTCCCGCGAGTTCGCCAAGCTGCTGGAAGGCCGCTACCTCAAGGACGACCACAGCGACTCCCGCACCGACCGGTCCTCCGGGGGCGCCGGCACGCTGAACTTCGACGACCTGCTCGGCGTCGGCATCGACGACCCCGACAGCGGCGACCGCACCCACCGCCTCGGCGACCCGGCGCGGATCCGCGGCATCGACACCATCCGCGTCATCACGACGACCCACTCGGACGGCAAGGTGTGGGTGCGCACCGTCTACGTGCCCGCGCACGGCGCCGCGCTGCCGCTGCGCGTGACGGCCGACGTCGACAACGACGACACCGTCGACGCGAGCATGGACAGCAGCTACTTCAACCGCTCGGACGACGGCCACGGGCCGAAGAAACCGCCCGCCGACCAGACCGTCGACATGAAGATGGTCATGGAGGGACTGTTCGGGCGCGACGACGGGTTCGGGCCCGGCGGCGGCACCACCCCGACCCTGCCGGGCGGCGCGGCCGTCTGACCCGGGACGGGGGATTCTGTGGCGCGCCGGAGGATCCCGCCGCGCCGAACGGCTACAGCCGCAGGCCGCGCACCACCAGGTCGAGCAGCGCGCACACGAACAACGCGATGCCGATGAAGCCGTTCGTGGTGAAGAAGGCGCGGTTCAGCTTCGACAGGTCGTCCGGCTTGACCAGCGAGTGCTCGTACACGAACGCCGCCGACACGATCAGCAGGCCCAGCCACCAGAAGAACCCGGCGTCCGTCAGCACGCCGAACCACACGAACAGCACCGTCGTCACCACGTGCGTGACGCGCGACGCGTACAGCGCGTTCGCGATGCCCCAGCGCGCCGGGACGCTCTTCACGCCGTGCGCGCGGTCGGCCGCGACGTCCTGGCAGCCGAAGATCAGGTCGAATCCGCCGATCCATGTGCCGACCGCCAGGCCCAGCACCACCGCGTCCCACGACCACGACCCGGTCACCGCCAGCCACGCGCCGATCGGGCCGATCGCCTGCGCCAGGCCGAGGATCGCGTGCGGGACGTCCGTGAACCGCTTGCCGTACGGATAGACCACCATCGGCACGACCGCCAGCGGCGCCAGCGCGAAGCACAACGGGTTCAGCAGGGCCGCCGCGACCAGGTAGAAGAACAGCGCGACCAGCGCGCCCGTCCACGCGGTACGCACCGACACCTTGCCGGTCACCAGCTCGCGCGTCGCCGTCCGCGGGTTCCGGGCGTCGATCTCGCGGTCGATGATGCGGTTGCAGGCCATCGCGAACGTGCGCAGGCCGACCATCGCCACCGTCACCAGGAACAGCTCCCAGTAGTGGACGTGGCCGTTGACCTCGAACATCGCGGTGAGCGCGGCGATGTACGCGAAGGGCAGGGCGAACACCGAGTGCTCGATCAGAACCAGCCGCAGGAAGTCCCTGACCCTGCTGTCGGACGGGCTGCCTGCGGGGATTGCCGCCGAACTCATGAAACACCGTATTCAGGAACAACCCCGCCCGCGCGGGGACCAATGGTGTCCGCCCTGCCCGACATGAAGCCATCCACTCTCATCGCAGCCCGTATTCCTTCCAACGCCGCGTCACCCGTTCGGCCGTAGCCGGATCCGACGCCACCATCTCCGGCCAGCCCCCGTCCCGCGTATAGCCCTCCTCGGGCAGCTTGCGGGTCGCGTCGATACCCGCCTTACCGCCCCAGAACTGCTGGTACGACGCGTGGTCGAGGTGGTCGACCGGGCCCTCGACGACCGTGAGGTCGCGCGCGTAGTCGACGTTGCCGAACGCGCGCCACGCCACCTCCTGGTAGTCGTGGACGTCGCAGTCCGCGTCGACCACGACGATCAGCTTGGTCAGCGACATCATGTGCGCGCCCCAGATCGCGTGCATGACCTTCTGGGCGTGCTTCGGGTACTTCTTGTCGATCGAGACGATCGCGCAGTTGTGGAAGCCGCCGGCCTCCGGCAGGTCGTAGTCCACGATGTCCGGGACGATGATCTTCAGCAGCGGCAGGAAGAACCGCTCCGTGGCCTTGCCCAGCGGCCCGTCCTCGGTCGGCGGGCGGCCGACGACGATCGACTGCAGCAGCGGGTCCTTCCGCATCGTCACGCAGTCGATCGTGAGCGCCGGGAACGGCTCCATCGGCGTGTAGAAGCCGGTGTGGTCGCCGAACGGGCCCTCGTCGCGCATGACACCGGGCTCCAGCCAGCCCTCCAGCACCACCTCGGCCTCGGCCGGGACCTGGAGCGGGACCGTCTTGCAGTCCACCATCTCCACGCGCTTTCCCTGCACGAAGCCGGCGAACAGGTACTCGTCGATGTCGCCGGGCAGCGGCGCGGTCGACGCGTACGTCACGGCCGGCGGGCAGCCGAACGCGATCGCCACCGGCAGCCGCTCCCCGCGGCGCGCCGCCACCTGGTAGTGGTTGCGCGAGTCCTTGTGGATCTGCCAGTGCATGCCGATGGTGCGCTTGTCGTGCCGCTGCAGGCGGTACAGGCCCAGGTTCCGGACGCCGGTGTCGGGGTCCTTGGTGTGGGTCAGGCCGAGGTTGTAGAACGCGCCGCCGTCGTCCGGCCAGGTGTGCAGCGCGGGAATGGTCCCGAGGTCGACGTCGTCGCCCTTGAGCACGACCTCCTGGCACGGCGCCGACGAGACCTTCTTCGGCGGGATGTGCGCCACCGAGCCCAGCTTGCCGAACGCCTCCCGCAGCCCGGTGAAGCCCTGCGGCAGCTCCGGCTTGAGCAGCCCGGCGATCTTGTCGCTGATCTCGCCGTAGGACGAGAGGCCGAGGGCCTTGAGCATGCGGCGGTCGGTGCCGAAGACGTTCATCGCGAGCGGCATCGAGCTGCCCTTGACGTTCTCGAACAACAGTGCGGGTCCGCCGGCCTTGTTCACCCGGTCGGTGATCTCGCCGACCTCAAGGTACGGGTCCACCTCGACGCGGATCCGCCGCAGGTCGCCGTCCTTCTCCAACGCCTTGAGGAAAGCGCGCAACGTCCCGTATGCCATGCGCACCAGTATCGGTTACGCCCCACCCGCGAGCCGCACGGGCCCGACGCGGCGGGCGCCGACGGGCGGCGCCGACGGGCGGCCGTGCTCCGCGCGGGAACGGAGAACGAGGAAGGGCGGGCGTCGCGGCCGGCAGGTCGGGTGTGGTGCCGCTCGTCCACCGGTCGGCGCCCGCGGCGGAACCGGGTGCCCGGGTCGTGCGTCGAACGCGTCGGGGGCGGGCCGGGGGCGGCTCGGCCGGCGGCCGGAGGGTGTTCCGGGCGTATCCCGGCCGCAGGCCCGTGGCTCCTCTAGGTTGGGAGCCACCGCAGACCTTCGGGGAGGACGCAACATGGTTGTCGCGGTCGACACCAGCGGCGCGGAGAAGGCACTGGACGCCGGCGGGTCGGTACTCGACGCGGTCGTCGTGTACGCGCAGGGGGCCGTTTGCACGCGCCGGGCTCGGGTCGTGGTGCCCGGCGGGCACCGCGGGGACCTGCGGGTCAGGATCGGGGACGTGCCGTTGTCGGCGGTGGCGCAGTCGCTGCGCGGGGCCGTCGCGGCGGGGCCGGAAGGGGTGCGGGTCGCGGATGTGCGGCCGCACGTCGAGGCGGTGCTCGTCGAGCCCGAGGACCTGCCCGAGCTGCGCCGGGCGCTGGACGCGGCGACGGAGCGGCGGTCGCGGCTGACCGGGCGGAGGACGCGGCTCGCGGCCGAGATCGAGGCGACGGCGGCGTTGCGCGCGGTGCCGGGCAAGCCGCGCCGCGAGGACCCGTATCCGCGCCCGGCCTCGGTGGAGCCGGTGCTCGCGCTCGCCGACTTCGTCGCGCGCCGGCTGACGACGCTGCACGACCGGATGCGGGCCCTGGACGGGGACTGCCGCGAGGCCGACTACGACGTCGCGGTCGCCCAGCACCGGCTGGCCGAGGCGTCCGGCGCGGTGCGTACCGAGGAGACCCGCACGACGGGTGCCGCGGTCGTGACGCTGGACGGCCTGCCGGAGGACGCGTCGGACCCGGTGGAGATCGTGCTGGACCTGGAGTACCAGGTCCCGGGCGCCCGCTGGGTGCCGCAGTACCAGCTGCGCCTCGACCGGGCGATGACCGGCGGGACGCTGGTCATGCGCGCGGCGGTTGCGCAGCGCACGGGCGAGGACTGGTCGGGCGTGCGGCTCGGCCTGTCGACGGCGGACCTGGACCGCCGCACGGATCTGCCGGAGCTGCGTTCGCTGCGGATCGGCCGCCGCCAGGCCGCGCCGCCCGCCTCCGGATGGCGCGAACCCCCTTCGGGCCTCGACGAGTTGTTCACGGGCTACGACGCGGGCGAGAGCAAGCGGCAGCAGCGGCTGTCGAGCCTGGGGCGTCCCGTCCCCAGGGCCGGCGGCTACGGCGGCCCGCCGGACGGCCTGCTGGTCGGTGGCGCGCCGGAGCCCCGGTACGTCGACGACGAGGACACCGACTCGTGGATGTACGCCGAGCAGGACCGCGGCATGACGTTCGCCGGTTCGCCGCCGCGTGCGCCGGGTGCCGCCGCGCCGCCGCCGATGATGGCCGCGCCGGCCGCTCCGGCGGCGCAGGCGATGCCCGCG
>NZ_JASAOI010000018.1 GCF_029953285.1 Yinghuangia seranimata
CCCCCCCCTTCCGCGTGTGTCGCGCGTTCGGCTATGTCCGGGCCTTCACCAGCTTGCGGTTGGCGAACTCGAAGACGCCCAGTCGGCCGAGTTCGCGGCCGAAGCCGCTGCGCTTGACGCCGCCGAACGGGAGGTCGGCGGCGGTCGACGGCGACTCGTTGACGTAGACCATGCCGACGTCGAGGAGGTCCACCAGCGCCAGCGCGTCCGCGGGGTCGGCGGCGTGCACCGACGCGGACAGGCCGTACGGCGAATCGTTGGCGATCCGGACCGCGTCCGCCACGTCGGCGAACGCGTGCACCACGGCGACGGGACCGAAGACCTCCTCGTCCCACGCGCGCATGCCCGGCGCGACGCCGGTCAGCACGGTCGGCTGGAAATAGGCGCCGGGCCCGGGGACGGGGCCGCCGCCGGTCACCGCGACCGCGCCCTTCGCCAGCGCGTCGGCGACCTGTGCGGCCACCACGTCGCGGGCGGCGTGCGAGGACATCGGCCCCATCGCCGTGCCTTCGTCCATCGGATCGCCCACCCGGATCCCGGCGACGGCCGCCGCGAACCGCGCGACGAACTCGTCGTACAGGTCCGCGGACACGAGGAACCGCTTGGCCGCGTTGCACGCCTGCCCGCAGTTGCCCATGCGGCCGACGACGGCCTCGGCCACCAGGGCGTCCAGGTCGGCGGTGTCCAGGACGATGAACGGGTCGGAGCCGCCCAGTTCGAGCACCACCTTCTTCAGGTGGCGGCCGGCCGCCTCGGCGACGGCGGCGCCCGCGCGCTCCGAGCCGGTCAGCGACACGCCCTGGACACGCGGATCGCCGATGACCGCCGCGACCTGCCCGTTGTCGAGGAACAGGTTGGTGTAACCGCCGGCCGGCAGGCCCGCGTCGGCGAAGACCTCCGCCAACCGCAGTGCGGACTCGGGGCACTGCGGGGCGTGTTTGAGGAGGACGGTGTTGCCGAGCAGCAGGTTCGGCGCCGCGAAACGGGCCACCTGGTAGTACGGGTAGTTCCACGGCATGACGCCCAGCAGCGGCCCGATCGGGGCCGTGCGGAGGAGGGCGGTCGCGCCGTCGTTCCGCGGGAGGACTTCGTCCGCGAGGAACTCCTCGGCGTGGTCGGCGTAGTAGCGGTAGATCTCGGCGCACAGGGCGACCTCGCCGCGCCCGGAGCGGACCGGTTTGCCCATCTCCGCGGCCATCACGGCCGCCAGTTCGGGGGCGCGTTCCTCGTGGAGGTCCGCGACCCGGCGCAGCAGGTCCCGGCGTTCGCCGAGCGGGGTGCGGCGCCACGTGCGGAACGCGCTCGACGCGCCGGCGAGGCCGGACTCGAGGGCCTCGGGATCCGCCGTCGGATACGGCGCGCCTTGCTCGCCGGTGGCCGGGTTGACGACCCGATAGATGCTTGTGGTCATGGTGCCCTCCGGGTCACAGGTCCAGCGTGAGCCGGTCGCCCCGGCAGCGCGAGACGCAGATCATCATCGAGGTGTTGGCGGCCCGTTCGGCTTCGTCGAGGATCGCGTCGCGGTGCTCGACCTCGCCCTCCAGGACCTCGGTCTCGCACGTTCCGCAGATGCCTTCGAGACATGAGGCGAGCGGCGAGACGTCGTTCTCACGGCACACCGCGTAGATCGACTTGTCGCGCGGCACGGTGAGGGTCAGGCCCGAACGCTTGAGGACGACCGTGAACTCGCGGTTCCCCGTGTCGTCCACGGCGATCGGTGTGAAGCGCTCGATGCGCAGCGCCCCCTGCGGCCACGCGGCGCACCGGGCCTCGACGGCGTCGAGGAGCCCTTCGGGCCCGCAGCAGTAGACCAGGGTGCCGGCCTCGGGCGCGCCGAGCAGCGCGTCCAGGTCCAGGTACCCGACCTCGTCCTGCGGGGCGAGCGTGACCTTGGCGCCGTACGGGGCCAGGCGGTCCACGAACGCCATGGCGCTCCGGGTGCGGCCGCCGTACACGAGCCGCCAGTCGGCGCCGGCCGCCTCGGCCTCGGCGACCATCGGGAGGATCGGGGTGATGCCGATGCCCCCGGCGATGAAGAGGTACCGGGGGCTGGCGGCCAGCGCGAAGTGGTTGCGCGGGCCGCGCACCTTCACCACGTCGCCGACGCGCAGGTCGTCGTGCACGCGCTGCGAACCGCCGCGCGAGTCGGCGGTGCGCAGCACGGCTATCCGCCAGATCTCGCCGCTCGCGGCGTCGCCGCAGAGCGAGTACTGGCGTACCAGCGCGTCCGGCCCTTCGCCGAGCACCAGGTCGATGTGCGCCCCGGGTGTCCATGCCGGCAACCGCTCGCCGGCCGCGGACACGAGGTCGAGCGACCGCACCCCGTCCGACTCGACGCGCGCCGCGCGCACGACCAGATCCATCTCGCGTTCATGAGGCACGGCCTCGGCAGACACCGTCACAGGGACCCCTCGCTCGCCAATCCGTCTTTTCAATAATTTATCAAAGATAGCGGAGTGGTGGGATGGGGGTCCCCGTGCACCGGGCTAGTGCGGGCCGCCGCGGTCGACACCGTCCGCCGGGGTGTCCGTCGCGCCGTCCGCGGCGAGCAGGCGCTGCCTGACGTCCGGCTTGAGGACCTTGCCGACCGTGGAGCGCGGCAGCTCGGGCCAGATCTCGACCTGCTTGGGGGCCTTCACACCGCCGAGGCGGTCCTTGACGAAGGCGCGCAGGGCGTCGGCGCCGGTGTCCCGGTCCGGGTGCAGCTGGACGACCGCGGTGACGCGTTCGCCCCAGGTGGCGTCGGGCAGGCCGACGACGGCGCACTCGCGGACGTCGGGGTGGTCGAGCAGCGCGTTCTCGACCTCGGCGGAGTACACGTTGAAGCCGCCGGTGATGATCATGTCCTTGAGGCGGTCGACGATGAACAGGTAGCCGTCCTCGTCGAGGTAGCCGACGTCGCCGGTGTGGTGCCAGCCGTGCCGGGACACCTCGGCGGTCGCCTCGGGGTTGCGGTAGTAGCCGGGCATGACGAGCGATCCGCGTACGACGATCTCGCCGCGGGCGCCCGGCGGCAGGAGGACGCCGTCGGCGTCCATGATCCCGACGGTGACGAGCGGGGTGGGGCGTCCGGCGGACGCGAGGCGTTCGCGGACCGGGGTGCCGTCGGGGTGGACGTGGTCGGCCGGGGCCAGCGTGGAGACCATCATCGGCGCCTCGGTCTGTCCGAACAGCTGCCCGAGGACGGGGCCGAGGCGGGCGATGGCCTCTTCGAGGCGCGCGGGCGCCATCGGGGCCGCGCCGTACCAGAGGCACCGCAGCGACGAGGTGTCGGTGCCGTCGAGCGCGGGGTGCGCGAGCAGGCCGTACACGAGGGTCGGCGGCAGGAACGTGTGGGTGACGCCGTGCCGTTCGACGAGCCCGAGGAACTCCCCGAGGTCGGGCCGCGGCATGACGACGATCTCGCCGCCCAGGCTGAGTACCGGGAAACACAGGACGCCCGCGGCGTGGGTCAGCGGCGCGAGGGCGAGATAGACGGGGCGCGGCCGGAAGGGGTAACTCATCAGCGTGAGCGCCGACATCGTCTCGATATTGCGGCTGCTCAGCATGACGCCCTTGGACTTGCCGGTCGTGCCGCCCGTCCCGGCGATCATGACAATGTCGTCGGGCGCGTCTGCGGACCACGGTTCCTCGCCGGTGCCGTCCAGCCACAGGCTGAAGGGGACCGCTTCCGCGAGTGACGCGGGGGCGGCCTCCTTCGGGTCGTCCAGGCATATGAGGGTGCGGAGTCGGGGGAGGTCCGCGCGGATGCTCTCGACGAGGGGGGCGAAGGACGGCTGGAAGACCAGGCAGACGCAGTCGAGGAGGTCGAGCAGGTCGCGGTTGTCGGCGGCGGCGTTGCGCGGGTTGACGGGGCACCACACCGCGCCCGCGCGGGAGATACCGAACACCGTGGCGAACGCGGTGGAGTTGTTGGCGGACAGCACCGCGACCTTCTCACCCGGGCGCACCCCCGACCGGTCGAGCGCGCGGGCGACGCGCCAGGACAGGACGCGTACTTCGCCGTACGTCAGCGTGGTCCCGTCCATCGTCAGGCAGGGCGCGTCGGCGCCGAGCGAGGCGCCCTTGTCGAGGTAGTCGCAGAGCCGCATGGGCGCTCCCGGGGTCGGTGGGGAAAGACGGGTGCGGGGGAGGCGGGGGGCGGGGGGGGGGGGGCGGGCGGCGGCCGCCGGGGGGGGGAGGGGGGGTGGGGGGGGGGGGGGGGGGCGCCGGGGCCCCGCCCCGCCGTGCGGGTCAGGTGCGTACGGTGACCTCCGGCTCCATCACGAGGCCGAAGGAGCGGAGCACGCCCAGGAGTTCGCGGTGGCCGAAGGCCTGGCACCCGGAGGCGAGGCCCGCGCGGCGCGGCGGCTGCTGGAGGAGCGAGTACGCCGCGTACGCCTGGAGCAGGCCGGTCTGCTTGTAGTTGCTGTTGCCGTGGATCACGCAGTGCACGCGGGCGAGCGGGCCGGTGGCGTGCACGGAGTCGAGCGAGGTGTTGATGCGCGGGTTCTCGCGCGGCGGCATGCCCGCCTGCACGGAGCCGGCGATCTCCGCGAGCGCCGCGTCCTGCTGGTCGGCCGGGAGGGTCTTGATCTGTTCCTCGACGAGCTTGACGGTCTCGACGACGCCCTGCATCACGCCGCGGTCGAACACGCCGCCCGCGACACGGCAGTTCGCCACGCGCGGGTCGTCCTTGAACCAGACGGGGTGACACGTGCCACCCCAGGGCAGCGCGAGCGCGACCTCGTGCTGTCCGGGAACGGCGACCTCGAACGTCGTCGTGGGCTCCCAGCGGCGGTACTCGTTCTGCTCCAGGTAGAACCAGTCCGCCTTGAGGATGGTGAAGATGGTCTGGGTGGAGGCGTAGGTCGGGAAGCCCTTCCACAGCACGAGGATGTCGAGCGTGTCGACGCCCGGCGTCTCCAGGCAGATGTTCGCCGCGATCTCGCCGGTGGTGTACATGTGCGCGAGGCCGGGCGAGAGGAGGAGCCCGGCGTCGGCGTACTGCTTGCCCCAGCGATTCTGCGCGTCGAGCAGCCAGTCCTGCTCGCCGGTGGTGTCGAGGTAGTGGCAGCCCGCGGCGAGCGCGGCCTCGACCACCTCGGGCCCGTACTTGATGAACGGGCCGACCATGTTGCTGACGACCGAGGCGCCGCGGAACAGGTCGGTGAGCGAGGCGACGTCGTGCTCGACCTCGACCACCTCGTGGTCGACCGTCTCGATTCCCGGTACGCGGTCCAGGACTTCGCGTATGCGGGCCTTGTCGCGGCCGGCCGCGATGAACGGCACGTTGTACTCGCGGAGGTATTCGCAGACGAGGCGGCCGGTGTAGCCGGAGGCTCCGTAGACGACGACGGGTTTGGTGCTGGTCATGGACCGCTCTCTCGTTTCGGCGGCGGGCACGTGGCCGCGGGGGAGTGGTGGGTGGCGGTGCGGGGGCGGCGTCGCCGCTACATGCCGAAGCCGCCGTCGACGGGCAGCCCGGCGCCGGTGATGAAGCGGGCCGCGTCGGAGGCGAGGAACACGACGGCGTCGGCCATCTCGCCGACCTCGCCGAGCCGGCCGAGGGGCGTGCCCTCGACGACCGTGGTGACCGCGGCGTCCGGCGTGGGCCACAGGCCGAGCGTGGCCATGTCCTCCGCGAGGCGGACGCCCATGTCGGTGGGGACGAGGCCCGGGTACACGCAGTTGACGCGCACGCCGTAGCCGAGCTTCCCGGACTCCAGCGCGGCCACCCGCGTGAGCCGGTCCACGCCCGACTTGGTGGCGGAGTAGCCCGCGATGCCGGGGAACACCGTGATCGCGGCGACGGAGGAGATGTTGACCACCGAGCCGCCGCGGCCCGCCGCGCCGCCGGGCCGCATCGCGCGGAACGCGTGCTTGGTGCCGAGGGCGACGCCGAGCACGTTGACGTCGAGCATGGCGCGCACGTCCTCGGCGCGCAGGTCGGCGACGAGCCCGGAGATCTCGACGCCGGCGTTGTTGACGACGACGTCGAGCCCGCCGAAGGCGTCGACGGTCGTGCGGACGGCCGCCTCCCACGCGTCGTCGTCGGTGACGTCGAGGGCCACGAACTCGGCGCGCAGCCCCTCGGCGACGAGTGCCTCCGCGGCGGCCTTCCCGGCCTCCGCGTCGCGGTCGGCGACCGCGACGACGGCTCCGGCGCGGCCGAGCGCCGCGGCCATGCCGGCGCCGAGGCCGCGCGCGGCGCCGGTGACGAGGGCAGTGCGTCCGGTGAGGTCGTATCCGCTCATGGGCGTCTCCTTCTGGCCAGGGAAATGCAACCGGGATGTGACGTGCCGCACAGCCTAGTGATGTCTTGACACTCGTCAAGCTTTTCCTGAACAACTGTCAAGTTTTCTTTGGACGTTTGTCCAGAGATCCTCGTGGGGTCTTCCGCCACGCGCTAAGCTGCGCTCACGTCTCGCGGTCCCCGCACCGCGTCGGCCGAACGGGAAGACGCACTATGACCCAGGTAGCGGACCAGGGCCGGGACAGGATCTCCCGCCGCCAGGTCGACAAGTTCGAGGAGCGCCGCAAGCAGCTCGCCGACTCGGCGCTGCGCACCCTCGCCGAACTCGGCTACGCGCGCACGAGCCTGCGCGACATCGCCCAGAACTCCGAGTTCTCGCACGGCGTCCTGCACTACTACTTCCGGGACAAGGTCGACCTGATCACGCAGTGCGTGCGCCAGTACAAGACCGAGTGCGTCAAGCGCTACGACCACATCGTGGCCGACGCCGACACCGCGGACGGCCTCGCGCACGGATTCGCCGACGCCATGGCCGCCACCCTGCGCGACGACGCCGCGATGCACCGGCTCTGGTACGACCTGCGCAACCAGAGCCTGTTCGAGGAGTCCTTCCGCGAGGACGTCCTGCAGATCGACGACAGCCTCGAACGCATGATCGCGCGCATCGTCGACCAGTACGCCGAACTCGCGGGCCGCCCCACCGCGTTCCCCCCGGCCGTCACGTACGCCCTCTACGACGGCCTCTTCCAGCAGGCCCTGCTGCGCCACATCGCCGGCGACCCCGAAGCCTCCGCCGACCTCGCCGCCCACGTCCTGCGCACCCTCCCCGCAACCCTCGCCGAGGCCTGATCCGGCGCGTTTGTGACGTGGCCTACACGACCCCGCCGAGGATTTGGCGGACGGGGGGAGGTCGTGCAACTGTCGTTGAGGCCGCACAAGCGGCACCTGCGGACGGCACGCCGAATCCTGCCTCCGTCCGGCAGTGGCAGTCGATCAGCGACTGAAGGCAGGAGCGGGGGAACCAGGTAAGCGTGGCACCGCCCAACGCGGCGGGTGCCCCTGGGGTGAAGCCGTGCCTCGTACGCACGGCCGGGCGTGTCCTCTTCCGCCCGAACCCGACAGCTCACCTCGCAGGCGTCGCAGAGGTTCATCAATGCGTTTCGGTTCCTTCAGCACGCCCGTTTCCGCCGTCGCCCGCACCAGCCGGACGAAGCGGATGGCGGTCGTGGCAGGCCTCGGCGTGGCGCTCCCGCTCGCCGGCCTTGCGGGCACCGCCCACGCGGCGTCCTCCTCCACCTCCTCCGCGTCGACCTGGGACCAGGTCGCGGCGTGCGAGAGCACCAACAACTGGTCCGCCAACACCGGCAACGGCTTCTACGGCGGCCTGCAGTTCACGCAGAGCACCTGGGCGGCCTACGGCGGCACGCAGTACGCGCCGCGCGCCGACCTGGCCACCAAGGACCAGCAGATCGCCGTCGCCGAGCGCGTCCGCGCCGGCCAGGGCCCCGGCGCGTGGCCGGTGTGCTCCGTCAAGGCCGGTCTCGGCGCGGGCGGCGACGCCAACGCGACCGCGCAGGGCGGCGGTTCCGCTAAGAGCAACGCCAAGTCGGGTACGTCCGACAACGGTTCGACCGGAACGTCCGGCAAGAAGGACGCCGGCAACGCCGGTTCCGGCACGAACTCCGCCGCCAAGCCCACGCAGGACAAGCCGGCCGGCAAGCCGGTCGAGAAGCCCGCGAAGCCCGCGGCCCCGAAGCCGGCCGCCCCGAAGCCGGCCGCCCCGAAGCCGGCCGCCGGCGGCGACTACACCGTCCGGTCTGGCGACACGCTGTCGACGATCGCCGCGAAGAACAACGTCAAGGGCGGCTGGCAGAAGCTGTACGACGCCAACCGCTCCGTGGTCGGCGGTAACCCGCACCAGATCCTGCCGGGCCAGCAGCTCACGATCCCGACCGCCTGATCCGGTCCCGGGACCCACGACTCCCGGGCTCCCGGCCTCGGTCGAGGCCGACACCGGCGGCCGGGGCCCCCCCCCGCCCCCCGGGGGGGCCCCCCGGGGGGGGTTGCGCGGCGGGGCCGCCCCACCAGCACCGGAACAGCACCGGAACGGCACCGAGTTAGCACACGCCGCGGCCGAAAGCCCGCCGTGTCTGCTCTCAGCGGCTGCGCCCTGGGCGGATCCGCCGACGGCAGATACGGCTGTCCGCGCGCGGCCCGCGGCCGCAGGCTGGACGGCATGAGCGAAGACACGAAGCCCCCGGTTTTCCCGGCCCGCTCCCGGCGTGAGCTGTACGAACAGCGCGTGCTGGTCCTCGACGGGCCCCTCGACGACGAGAACGGCACGCTGCTCGCCACCCAGATGATGAGCCTCGCCGCGGACGACCCGGAGTCCGACATCGCGCTGTGGATCCACTCGCCGGGCGGGTCGGTCCCGGCCATGCTGGCGATCCGCGACGTGATGCGGGTCGTACCGTGCGACGTGTCCACGCTGGTGCTCGGTATCGCGTACAGCGCCGGGCAGTTCCTGCTCTCGTCCGGCACCCGCGGCAAGCGCCGCGCGCTCCCGCACGCCCGCGTGCTCATGCACCAGGGCTCGGCGGGCATCGCGGGCACCGCCGTCGACATCGAGCTGCAGGCGAACGACCTGCGGCACACCCGCGACACCGTGCTCGGCCTCATCGCGGAGGACACCGGGCAGCCGGCCGAACGCGTCTTCGAGGACTCGCTGCACGACCGCTGGTACACCGCCCGGGAAGCCCTCGACTACGGCTTCGTCGACGCCATCGTTCAGCGGTTCGACGAGATCGCGCCGCGCGGATCCCGGCGCGCCGGGACCGGCACCGGATTCCAGGGAGCAGTGTGATGAGCACGTACGCCATTCCCAACGTCATCACCCGCGACTCGCGCGGCGAACGCATCATGGACGTGTACTCGCACCTGCTCGCCGAGCGCGTCATCTACCTCGGCACCGGCATCGACGCGGGCGTCGCCAACGCCCTTGTCGCGCAGCTGCTGTTCCTCGAGGCGGACAACCACGAGCGGGAGATCCAGCTCTACATCAACTGCGAGGGCGGCGACCCGAGCGCGATGCTCGCGGTCTACGACACCATGCGGTACGTCAAGTCGCCGATCGCCACCACGTGCGTCGGCCAGGCGGTCGCGGTCGGCGCGGTCCTGCTGTCGGCGGGCGAGCCCGGCAAGCGCGCGGCCCTGCCGCACGCCCGGGTCGTGCTCCACCAGCCGGCGGCGCAGGGCCGCGGCACCATCCCCGACCTGATCCTCCAGGCCGACGAAGTGGTGCGGGTGCGCGCGGACATCGAGCGGATCCTGTCGCACCACACCGGCCGCAGCACCGAGACGCTGCGCGCCGACACCGACCACGACCGGGTGTTCACCGCCGAAGGCGCGCGCGAATACGGCCTGATCGACCTCGTGATCCAGGAACGCTGATCCGGGACACGGGTGTTGAAGGGCGTCCGGTCAGGCCGCCAGGGCCAAGGCCGCGCGGCACATCGTGGCCGGGCGCCCGCCCGTCGGCCTGGCCTGACGCACCGTCGAGGCCCGCAGGGTGTCGGCGACGGCGAGGGTCAGGTCGACCAGCGTCTGGTCCAACGCCCCGCCGACCGCCGCGATCATCTCGCTCGACGGCTCCTTGACGCCGCGCTCCATCTCGGAGAGGTACTGCGGCGACACCCCCGCGCGGCCCGCGGTCTCGGCCAGCGTCTCGCCTCTTTCGAGGCGCAGCGACCTGAGGTGCCGGCCGAGGACGTCGCGCCACAGCGGTTCGCCGGCCGGCGCGGCGGGCCGCTGTGCGGGGCGCGTGTCGGCGGTCTCGGACGGCGGCTGAGGTGCGGTGTCGGCCATGCCTCATGGTAGGTCGGACACGCGTTCGCCTTCAGCTTTGTCCGCCGCGAGCGGAATCCGCGCGGGGTGTCGGCTCGCCTCAGGCCCGTGCGACGGCCGGTGCCAGCACCTCCTCGCACCACTGCCGGAACGTGGTCGGCGTCGCCGACGCAGCGGTGCGCGGCGCCGCGTTGTCCATGCCGGCGTTCTTGGCGTCGAACATGTCGGCCATCGCCTGCGCCATCGCCGCGCTGAAGCCGAAGCCGGTCATGCGCTCCTTGAACGCCTCGGCGGTGACCTGGCGGTAGCCGACGGGCCGGCCCAGTACGTCCGAGACGATCCGCGCCATGTCGTTCGGCGACAGGTCCTCGGGCCCGAGGCACGCGACCTCGTCGAACCCGGTCCAGGTGCCGTCGAGCAGCAGCCGTGACGCGGCGGCGGCGATGTCGCGGGTCGCGACGGTGGGGACCTTCAGGTCGGGGTCGGCCATCATGAAGAACAGGCCCTGCGCCTTGACGGCGCCGACGTGGTTGAGCAGGTTGTGCATGAACGACGGGCACACCAGCGCGCGGTAGGCGACCCCCGAGTCGGCGATGAGGTCGTCCATGGCGAGCGACGCCGTGACCGGACCCGCGTGCCGGGCCTGCGGGGTGCCGCGTCCGATCGCGGAGACGCCGACCACGCGACGGACGCCGTGCCGGGCGAACGCGTTGGCCGCCGGACGGGTGAAGTCGACGAACGCGGCCTCGGCGCTCGGCGCGGCCGCGTCGGCCGGGGCGAGCCAGAACACCGTGTCGGCGTCCTCGAACGCGCGTTCCACGACGACCGGGTCGCCGTGCGAGCCCTCGACGACCTCGGTGCGGTCGCGGATGTCCGGGGCGAGGCGCGAGGCGTCGCGGGTCACGAGGCGCAGCTTGGCGTCGCGGGCGAGCAGGTCGCCCACGAGCAGGCGGCCGATCGTGCTGGTGGGTGCGGTGATGACGATCACGGGTGGGTCCTTCGCTGATTCTGCGGATTGCGAACACCCTCACTCTTCAACGGCGACCCCGGTCCCGGCGATGCAAGAATCGGCACGCAATACTTGACGCAGAGCGTAAAGATGCAGTTCAGGAGTGCTTGTGGACCTCAACCTGCTGCGGGCCCTGGACGTCCTCCTCCAGGAGAACAGCGTGACCCGCGCCGCCGAGCGGCTCGGCACCTCGCCGGCCGCGACCAGCCGCACGCTGGCCCGGCTGCGCCGGGCGGTCGGCGACCCGCTGCTGGTGCGGGCCGGGCAACAGCTGGTCCCGACCCCGCGCGCGGTGGAACTGCGGGAGCAGGTGGCCGCTTTGCTACGCGGTTGCGACGAAGTCCTGCGCCCCGGCGCGGGGTTCGACCCCGCGGACCTGCACCGCTCGTTCACCGTGCAGACCGCCGAACTGCTCCTGGTGGGGCTCGCCGGAACACTGGCCGACCGCGTCCGGCAGGAGGCGCCGCAGGTCGACGTCGTGTTCCTGCCCGAGGCCATGGAAGGCGGTCCCGGGCTGCGCCAGGGCCTGGTCGACGTCGAACTCGGGGTCCTGGGACACCTGGACCCCGAGATCCGCACCCGGCCGCTGGTGCGGGCGGCGCTGGTGGGCGTCGCCCGCACCGGCCACCCGATCTTCGAACGGCGCATCGACGCACGGCGGTTCGCCGCCTTCGACCACATCGGCATCTCCCGACTGGGCAGGCGGCACGGCCCGATCGACACCGCGCTCGCCGAACTCGGCCTGAAACGCCGCGTCGCGGCCGTCGTGCCGAGTCACACGAGCGCGATGATGCTCGCCCGCGGCACCGACCTCGTCGGCCTCAGCCTCGCGGACTGGCTCCCCGACGCGACCGCCGCGCTGGGGCTGCGCACGTTCCCCATCCCGCTCGACCTGGCGCCGCTCGACGTCGGGATGGCCTGGCACCCCCGCAACGCGAACGACCCGGCGCACCGTTGGTTCCGCGACCGCCTGGCGGACGCGGTCCACGCCGCGTCCGCCGCCGCTCACACCCCGGGCGCCGCTCCGCGGTAGCGGCCCGTAGGGATGGGAGACCGGGCCTCAGCCGGTCACGCGATGGCCGCCGGCGAGAGCAGGGCGCCCAGCCGCTCCAGGATGTGCGGCGCCTGGCGGCCGAGCTGCGTCCGCACCAGGTGCTCGGCCATCTTCGGCACGCCGTCGAGCGTCAACCGGAAGTCCAGCACCGTGCCGAACGCGTCGGGGCGGACCGTGTAGCTCTGGGTGACCGCGGGCGTCGCGTCCGGCTCCGTCTCCAGGGTGAGGACGCGTCCCGCGTCGTACCGGGTGACGGTGAGGCGGACCTCCGCTCGGCGGCCCATCACCTTGCGGACCTGCGTGACCTGCGTACCGGGTCCGACATCGCCGCCGTCGGTGACGCGGACCTCCAGGACGTCCGGCTGCCAGGCCGGGTAGCCGGCGAGGTCCGTCACGGCCGCGAAGACCGCTTCGGGGGACTGCGGGTAGCCGACGCTCTGCTCGATCTCGATCATGCTGCTTCCTCCTGCTCGGGGGTGGACACGGTGGTGCCGAAGGGGCGGGACGCGGCGGTCACGCGTGCAGCAGACGTGCCGTGAAGGGGTTGAGCTCGGTCGGGTCGTCCTCGCCGATGACCACGGTGCCGCCGATGTTGACGGCGCGGCCGCCGACCACCGCGTTCGGCTCGAAGGCGAACGTCATGCCGGGCGCCAGAGGCAGTTCGGCGCCCATCGTGGGCAGTTCGAACAGCCGCCCGTAGTCGCGCGCTTCGGGTACGCGGCGCAGTCCGGCGCCGAATCCGCCGACCGGGCCCATCGGGTTGAGCGTGTGCACCAGCGGGTGGATGTTCCACGAGTCCGCCTGCGTCAGCGGCTCCTGCATCGCCTCGACGATGTCGCCGAACGTGTTTCCGGGGCGGGCCGCCTTGAGCCCGGCGTCGTACGCGGCCCGGGCGATCCCGGCGGCAGCGAGGATGTCCGGGTGCGGTTCGCCGACCGCGATCGCGACCTGGTGCTGCGTCTCCTTCATACCGAACCGGCAGAAGACCTCGGCGAGGACGATGTCGCCCTCTTCTATGACGCGCGGCGCCTGCGGCCGGTAGGACCATGCGGGCGGGCCCCACGAGATGAACCCGGGCCCTGAGGAGAGCAGCATGTCCGGCGCGGCCGCGCCGAGGCGGAACGCCGCCGCCATGCCCGCCGCGTAGATGTCCGCCTCGTTGACGCCCGGCGCGGTGGCCTCCAGCATGGCCCGGGCCATCGCGTCGCCGGCCGCCGCGGAGTACCGGATCACGGCCAGTTCCTCGTCCGACTGGCAGATCGTCGCGAACAGGTAGCCGAGCCCGACCGGTTTGAACGTGACGGCGGGCAGCTCGGCGAGCACGCCGCTCCACAGCACGTGCGGCATGATCGGGTTGACGTGGAACGGCGGGTACGGGTCCAGGCCCAGCACGCCGACCGCGGCCTGTTCGAGGTGGTGCTCGCGCAGCACCTCCACGACGCCCGCAGCGTGCTTGGCGACGCGGATGTTGTGCGGCTCGATCCACAGTTCGTCGCCGCGCCTGCGCGCCTCGATGTGGTCCTGCACCGCCAGTGTGGCCCAGGTCAGTTGGATCGGGTCGCGGTCACGGCAGAAGACGACGATCGACCCCGGGCGGTCGTTGGTGAAGTACACGTCGGGCGCGAACGGGGCCAGGTCGGCGCACTCGTGCTCGCCGTAGGCGATCAGCGCGTCGACGCCTTCGGCCTCCATCAGGTCCCTGGCCAGCGCCCAGCGCCGGTCGCGCTCCGCTCGGGAGTAGCTGGGAACGTGCAGGAGTGTCACGGGAGTTCTCCGTCTCTCCGGAGGCTGTCTCCGGGGCGGCTGCGTTGTCGACCACGACGCTAGAGACGGGCGGAACGGCGGGAATCCGTCACGTGACCGGTCACGGCGGGCCGGGCGGCGGGTCCGCTTCAGTCACCGTGGCGGCGGCATACGGTCAGGCGGTCGGCATTCGCTTGGGCGGCGGCGCGTGTCAGCCGGCGAACCTGGCGAGTTCGGCGCGCGACGCGATGCCCAGCTTCGGGAACGCCTTGTAGAGGTGGTAGCCGACCGTGCGCGCGCTCAGGAACAGCTGTGCGCCGATCTCGCGGTTGGACGCGCCGGTGGCGGCCAGCTTGACCACCTGGAACTCCTGCGGGGTGAGCCCCGCCAGCGGGTCGGCCGCCGCCGTGCGGGGGGACGGCACCGAGCCGGTGGCGCGCAGCTCGGCGTCGGCGCGGTCGTGCCACAGGCGGGCGCCGAGCGCGGAGAACGTGTCCGCCGCCGCGCGCAGGTGTTCGCGCGCTTCGACCCGGCGACGCTCGCGGCGCAGCCACTCGCCGAAGAGCAGTTCGGTGCGCGCGTGCGCGAGCCGCTGTACGCCGGACCGTTCGTGGAGCGCGAGCGCCTCGCGGAACAGCCTTTCGGCATCCCCGGGTTCGGCGACGAGCGCGGCACAGCGCCGGGCGACGGCGAGCGCCCAGTCGTCCCCGACGGACTCGGCCCACGCCGTGAACCGGGCCAGCGACGCGGCGGCCGCCTCGGGACGCCCCGTGCGGGCGGCCGCTTCGACGTGCTCGGGGGCGGCGTAGATGAGCGCCGTCATGCCGTTGCGCACCGGCTCGTGCGCGGCCTGCGCGAACCGTTCGAGGACCGCGTCGTAGCGCCCGACGGCGGCGTCGACCGCGACCAGGCCGTGCAGGACCCAGCCCACGATCGGCATGCGGTCGCCGTCCGACGACTCCGCCAGGGCCTCCTCGGCGATCGCCCGCGCGGCCTTCTCGTCGCCGAGATAGGCGTGCACCCAGGTGAGGAGTCCCTTGAGGTAGCCGACCCGGTACGGCTGCCCGACATCGCGCGCGATGCGCAGCCCGTCCTGCGCACTGGCCATCGCGTCGCGCGGCCGGTCCAGGAACACCTGCGCCATGCTCAGCAGGATCAGCGCCTGCGGGAGCAGCCCTGCCATGCCCGCCGCGCGGAACTCGGCCACGGTCTCGGCGGCCATGTCGTGCGCCCCGACGAAGTCGCCCACCATCATCGCGATGGCCGGACCGCCCGCACGCAACGCCGACAGCGAGCGGTCGGCGCCGCGGATCTCCGCGAACGCGGTGCCCATCATGCCCACCGCCCCCGCAGGGTCGCCCATGAGCGTGCGCAGGCCCACACAGAACGCGACGAGGGCCGGGGACTCGCCACCGGGAGCGCGCGCCGCCAGTTCCTCGATCCGGCGGAAGTACGCGTCCTGTTCGGGCCGCGCTCCCGCGTACCACGTGTGCATGACGGCCACGCTGAGCATGGTGACCATCGTCGCCGGGTCAGCGTCCTCGAGAAGCGCGGCGCCGTCGATCAGGATGCGGGCCGCCTCGTGCAGCGTGCCGACCTCGAACTCGACGGTGGCGCGCACCGCCGCGATCCGGGCGAGCAGGTGCGGGTCGCCGGTGAGCCGGGAGGCCCGCACGGCGAGTTCGCGGGTCCGGGGGAGTTGGCCGGCCTCCGCCGCGGCACACGCCGCCTCGACGAGCCTGCGGGCCTTCGCGGCGGGATCGGCGGTCAGCTCCGCCGCGCGCTCGTACGCCGCGGACACCGCCGCGTACCCGCCCCGCATGACGGACCGCGCGGCGGCGCGCTCCAACCCGGCGGCGACCTCCTCGTCGGGTCCGGTCGCGACCGCGGCCAGGTGCCACGCCCGTTCGTCGCCGTCCAGCACGGCGGCCAGCGCGCGGTGCGCGGCGGTCCGCTGCGCGATGTCCGCGTGGTACCGGGCGGCCGAACGCACGAGCGGGTGGCGGAAGACGACGCCGGCCGGGCCGACCCGCAGCAGTCCGGCGCGTTCCGCCGCGGCGAAGTCCGCCATCGAGCCGCCGAGTTCCTTCACGGCCCGGGCGACCGGGTCGAGCGCGCCGGAGTCGTCGACCGCGGCCACCAGCAGGCACCGCTTGGCGGCGTCGGGCAGGGCCGCGATGCGGTCACGGAACGCGGACTGCACGCGGTGCGCGGGCGTCGTCGCGCCGTCGAGCGAGAAGGCCAGCGGCGGCAGCGAGCCGGCCCGCTGCCCGTCGGTGAGGCCTCCGGCGATTTCGAGCAGCGCCAGCGGGTTTCCCGCCGCCTCGGCGACGATCCGTTCGCGGACCGCGAGGGCCAGACCGCCGTCGGCGTCCGCGAGCAGCAGCTCGGCCGCGTCGCGGGGGAGCCGGGGCAGGCGGACCTCGTCGAGGCCGGGACCGAAGACCCGCCCGTCGTCGCGCGCCGCGAACACCACGGCCACCGGCTCGGCGTGCAGGCGGCGGACGGCGAACAGCATCGCGTCGGCGGACTCCCGGTCCAGCCACTGGGCGTCGTCGACGAGGCACAGCAGGGGGCGGTTCGGGGACAGCGCGGCCAGCAGGCCGAGCGTCGCGAGACCCACCATGAAGCGGTCGGCGGCGGCCGCGGCGCCCAGGCCGAAGGCGCCGCGCAACGCGTCGGCCTGGACGGCGGGCAGTTCGTCGAGTCCGCCGAGGGCCGGACGCAGCAGCAGATGCAGTGCCGCGTAGGCGAGTTCGGCCTCGGACTCGATGCCGGTGACGCGGAGCACGCACGTGTCCGGTCCGGCCGCCGAAGCGGCGTGGTCGAGCAGTGCCGACTTGCCGATGCCGGCCTCGCCGCGGACGACCAGCCCACGCGCTCGCCCGTCACGCATGTCGGCAAGCAGCCCGTCGATCGCGGCTTTCTCGGAACCCCTGCCGTACAGAACAGCCATGACGGGCCATCACTCCAACTCTCGGTCACGGCGCCGCCGTGCCGGAAGCCGGTGCCCGGCCCGCTCGGCACCGCGCCCAGGACGTGCTTGTCCGGCCCTGCGCCGTCCAGTCTCGCCGCCGGGGCGTCGGCGATCAACGGTCGAACGCTGCACGAACGTTCAGCCTGGCAGCACGATCGGACCGCGGCCGTCCGGGGCCGGGGCGGTCGCGACCGCGGCGCGCGCGACGACTTGCGCGGCAGCCCCGGCGAACTGCTTAAGATCCTCCTCGCCACGCGGCCACGGCGTAGTCCAGCGCCACTTCGCATTTCGCCTTTCGCATAAGGAGAACCACCGTGCACGACTTCAGCGGCGCCGACGGCTTCGACGACACCGGGCACGGCGCCCTCGACGACCTCTCGTCCGACTCGCTGTTCGGCGACGACGCGGGCGGCTCCGACTCGCTGTGGGAGACGTCCGCGAGCGGCGACATCGACGCGATCGGGGTGCCGATGGACGGGGACGACGGCTCGCTCGCGCTTCCCGACCTCCCGGTGTTCGAGGACGGCGACGGCATACCGGCCTGGGCGGTCGACCCGGGCACCCCGGACCCGTGGGTTCAGGACCAGATCAACGCGGCCGAGGGCCTGCCGGTGTCGGACACGTACAACTACGAGCTCGACGAGGACCAGGGGGCGTTGGAGGCGGACGGTTCGTACGCCGACCCGTACGGGTCGGGTCCGTCCGACACCTACAACTACGAACTGGACGAGGACCAGGGGGCGTTGGAGGCGGACGGTTCGTACGCCGACCCGTACGGGTCGGGTCCGTCCGACACCTACAACTACGAGCTCGACGAGGACCAGGGCGCGCTGAACCGCGAGGGCGTCGGCTGATCTCGGGGCAGGGCTCGACGGCTGCCACGTGAGGCGCTCGGCCGGAGATCCCGGCCGGGCGTCCCGGGCGACGCGGAACCGCAACCGGCGGCGTGTGTCAAAACCTACCGATCACTAGGTATTCTCGCCACGCGTTCCCGCCACCGCGGACCCCGGTGCCGCTCGAAAGGATCACCATGGCCTCCATCGCGCACAGCCACGACGCCCAGCCCTCGGACCCGCTGGGCGAGGCGCCCGTCGTCCAGACCCCGGCCGGCGCGGTCCGCGGGACCATGCTCGGCGACTCCAACGCCGCCTACCTGGGCATTCCCTACGCCGAGGCGCCCATCGGCGACCTGCGCTTCGCCGCTCCGGTCAAGCGCGCGCCGTGGGACGGTGTGCGGGACGCGAGCAGCTACGGCGCCACGCCGCTGCGCGACTACATGATGGGCGTCACGCTCATCCCCGAGCCGTCGTTCCCCGGCGACGACACCCTCCTGGTGAACGTGTTCACGCCGAAGCCGGGGGACACCTCCGCGAAGCTGCCGGTGTTCGTGTGGATCCACGGCGGCGGCTTCGTGAGCGGCTCGCCGTCGTCGCCGTGGTATGAGGGCGGGGCCTTCCCGCGCGACGGCGTCGTGGTGGTGTCGGTGTCCTACCGGCTCGGCGTCGACGGCTTCGGCCGCCTCGAGGGCGCGCCGGACAACCGGGCGGTGCGGGACTGGCTGCTCGCGCTGGAGTGGGTGCAGGAGAGCATCGCGGCGTTCGGCGGCGACCCGGACAAGGTCACGATCGGCGGCCAGAGCGCGGGCGGCAGCGCCGTGCTCACGCTGCTGTCGATGCCGAAGGCGCAGCACCTCTTCCGGGCCGTGGTCTCCGAGTCCCCCGGAGCGTTCGGCAGCTCCCGCGAGGCGGCCGTCGCGCGCGCCGCCACGTTCGCCAAGCGCCTGGGGGTCAGCCCCACCCGGGAGGCGTTCGCCGCCCTCGACGAGGACGTCGTCTTCAAGGAGCAGGCGAAGATGAGCGACGAGGAGATGGGCCCGCAGATGATGAAGGGCCTCACCGGCGCGGACGCCAACGGCGTCTCGGCCTGGGCGCCCTTCGTCGACGGCGACCTCGTGCCGTACTCCTTCCAGGAGGCCGTCGAGCGCGGCGTCGGCGCCGACAAGCCGCTGCTGATCGGCGCGACCGCCGGTGAGTTCGAGATGGTCTCGACGATGATGCCGGCCCCGCTCGACTGGCTGCCGCGGCGTGTGGCGCTGCGCCTGGCCGGGTTCTCCGGGGCGCGCGGCCGTACGTACGGCGCGGCGACCCCCGGCAAGCCCCGCCTGCTGTTCGGCCGGGTCATGACGGACTTCCTGTTCCGGTTCTTCGTGGCGCGCACCCTCGCCGCGCGGTCCGCGAAGGGCGGCGCGGGCACCTTCGCGTACGACTTCCGCTTCCAGAGCGCGGGGAACGGCTTCGCGGGGCACTGCATCGAGCTGCCGTTCGCCTGGGACTGCCTCGACAGCGAGAACGTCCCGGCCAACACCGGCGACAACCCTCCGCAGGACCTCGCCGACACCACGCACGCCGCCTGGGTCGCCTTCATCCGCGACGGCGAGCCGGGCTGGCAGGCGTACGACACCAAGACGCGCCAGGGCATGGTCTTCGACCGCCAGTCGCGCGAGACGGAGGTCTACACCCGCGAGTCGGACCTGAGCGCCTCGATGTCCGCCTGACCCCGAAGCGGAACCGGCCGCCCGGTGTCGGCAGCTCCCCGGCGCCGGGCGGCGCACCCCGTCGTGCTCCTGTGGCGGGCGGCCGGGCCCGGGTGTGTGCTGGAGACATGAGTGATTCCGCGATCAGCGCGTTCAAGACCCGACTGATGCAGATGACCGGCCTCGACGAGGCGCAGGCCCGCTCGTTCGTCGAGGAGGTGTACGCGTCGGGCGCCACGGAGGCGAGCACCAAGTGCGCCTCGGAGCTCGACGAGTGCCTCCACGAGCGCGCCCACCTGATGCGCGCCCTGGCCGAGGCGCGGGCGCACACCTAGGAGCAGCCGCCGGGCAGCCGCCGACCGTCCGGTCGGCGGCTTCGGCCTGGGCATAAGATCCCCGACATGGATCATCGCGACGGGAACGCGGGCGTGTTCGTCAAGGTCTGCGGGCTCGGGTCGCGCGGGGACGTCGACGCCGCCGCGGCGGCCGGGGCGGACGCCGTCGGGTTCGTGCTCAGCCGTACCAGCGTCCGGGCGCTGGCGCCGGAGAAGGCGCGGGAGCTCGTTGCGCACGTGCCGCCGACGGTGCTGTCGGTCCTGGTCGTCCACGACATGGGCGCCGTCGAGGGGGCCCGGGCCGCCGAGGACCTGGGCGTCGACGTCCTCCAGCTGCACGGCAGGCGCTACGCGGAGCAGGACTTCCGCGACGCCGCCGCCCACTTCCCCCGCCTGTGGCGCGCCACCTCGCTGAGCGAACGCCCCGACCTGCGCGTGGGCGCCTACGGCGAGGAGTCCCTCCTCCTCGACTCCCCACGCGCGGGATCCGGCACCCGCTGGGACCTGTCCCTGCTCACCGACACCCCACCCCGAGGCCGCTGGCTCCTGGCCGGCGGCCTCGACGCCACCAACGTCGCCGACGCCATCCACCAGGCCCACCCCTGGGGCGTCGACGTCTCGAGCGGCGTCGAATCCGCCCCGGGCGTGAAGGACCACACCCAGATCACCCGCTTCGTCGAGGCCGCCCGCAAGGCCGTCTGAGCAGCGTTTTCACGGCGCCGCAGCGGGACCGTCGTCTCGGGGTGCGGGCCTTCGTCACGCCATGTGCGGCAAAACCCGACCGCCCCGGTATCGACCTGCCGAACGTTTCGTTGTTTGATCGTAAGGTGCTGCCTGGCCGGGATGTTCGTGTACGGGGGACGGGGGCGGGCGCAGATGCGCGAGCAGCAGCGGATGAGCGATATCGTGCAGTACTGGCGGGCGACGGAGTTATTCAGCCCTCCCGCGATCCCGAAGGTCCCCGACCCCGACGATGCCGCGGCCCGGCGTCGGGAATGCGTGTACGACGTGCCGGTCGAGCCCGGTGCCGCGCTGCCGATGCTGCCCTGGGACGCTCAGCATCCGCACCAGCTCGAACCGATCGACACCGCCCGTTTCGCCTGGCGACACACGGTGTACGGCGGAGTCTTCGCCCTCGATCGGATCCGTCAGGCGCTCGTGGCGGAGTTCGGCGGCGACGCCCCCGACCACGGGGGCACGCGGCCGACCGACGACGCGGCGATGTTCGCGTTCACCGTGAACGACCGCGGGGTCCTGCTCGGCAACACCACGGCCTTCTCGTCCTGCGCCTGGGCGATCGGCCGGATCCGCGACCCCGGGCTGGGCGTACCGGGCTGGCTCGACGGTTTCGACGAGGCGGCCGAGGAGTGCGCGGAAGCCATCCGGATCCTCACGGGCCGGGACATCGTCTACGAGCCGGACGCCCCGCCGGTGCCGACGGCCACCACGCCGGACGGCCGGCCGCCGAGTGCCTGGCAGACGCTGATCGCGACGTCCCAGGCCGGCGCGGCGGCGCGTCAGGCGTCAGGGACCGACTGGAAGACCCTGCTGGGCGAGATCCTCGGCGGCGCCGCCGTCGGCGCGATCGGCGCGTTGATCGGCGACATGGGCGCGGGCATCGTCGCCGGGGCCGTCGCACCCGTCGTCCGACGAGCCGTCGAGCGCCGTGACGCGGGTGACTCCGGTGACGCCGCGGCGGGGGGCCGGGCGCCGCGGCCGGCGGTCTCATCGGCCCAGCCCGCTCCGTCCGCCGAGGCATCCGCGGCCGAGCCCGGGAACGGGCCTGACGAGGTGCCGGAGGAGCCGCCCGGCCGTCCCGTGCTGCTGCCCGACGTCGTCGCGGTCGCCGCCCACGTCGCCGCCGTCTGCGGCGTATCCGACCTGCTCGGCTCCACACACCGCATCCGCGTGGTCAGCCGCCAGGTCTGGTTGGACAAGGACGGATCGCCTCCCGACCCCGCCCCGGTCTTCCTCAACAGCCTGCTGCCCGACGACCTGCGCCGGGTCGCGGAACACCCGGGCGAATACGGCCCCGCACTGGCCGCCTATCTCACCGACGGCGCGTCGGTCGCCGCCGCCGACCGTGTCGACATGCGGACGAACCCCGAGGTCCTCATCGAGACCCTGTCGCCGGAGCGCTTCCCGGAGGGCCGCTGGCCCGCGCGCAGCGACCGCCCTCTCGCGGCCAGCCAGCAGTTCGCCGTCAACGCGGCCTGGGGCGAACTGGCGGACGCGGGGCTCTTCTCGGTCAACGGCCCGCCGGGTACGGGGAAGACCACGATGCTCCGCGACCTCATCGCGGCCGTGGTCGTCGAACGTGCCCAGAGCATGGCCGAGTTGGAGTACCCGCACAGCGGCTTCCGCGGCGTGGAGAGCTGGACGACCGATGAGGGGGTGGTCCGCAAGTTCCGCCCGGTCGCGGACACGCTGGCCGGATTCGAGATCGTCGTCGCCTCCTCGAACAACGGCGCGGTGGAGAACATCACCAAGGAACTGCCGGGGCTGGGCGCCCTGGACGACGAATGGCACGGCGAGGCGTCGTACTTCGTCGATCAGGCGGTGTCGATGCTCGGCGGCCTGCCGGCCTGGGGGATCGTGGCCGCGCCGCTGGGGAACGCGAAGAAGCGGAAGGCGTTCAAAGAGACCTTCTGGTGGGGGAGCTCGGCCGACGACGATGTTCCGTCCCGGCCGCGCGGCGCGGGCCCCGACGCCGAGCCGGACGACCCCGAACCGCTCGGCATGCACGAACTGCTGAGGCAACTGGCCGACAACGCAGGCCTCTACGATCCGCCGGTCGCCGAGCGCTATCCGGCGGCAGGACCGCCCGGGCTGCGTCCCGTCGCCGACGACGCCGAGGACCTCGCGATCAAGTGGTCGGACGCGGTGGACGCGTTCGAGGACGCCTGTTCCGCCGAGACGGTGCATCGGCTGCGGAGGACGGCCGCCGCGGCGGCGTGGGAGGCGTGCCGAGACCCGTTGGGCGGTACTGCCACACGGGCGAATCTGATGCGCCTCGACCAGGCCCGCCGCAGGTGGCCGGAGCACGTCCCACCGGACGAATGGGCGGTGCTTCCCGAGTCCGAGCGGGAACTCCTCGCCCCGTGGTCCGACCCCGAATGGGCCGCCGCCCGCACCCGGGTCTTCCTCGCCGCGCTCGACCTGCACCAGTGCTTCGTCGCGGCGAACGCCGCCACCATCCGCCGCAACCTGAACGTCCTGATGGGGCTGCTCGGCGGCCGCGGCGACGGGACACCCGGGGAAGCGGCTCTTGCCGCCTGGCGGACCCTGTTCCTGCTCGTCCCCGTGGTCTCGACGACGTTCGCCTCGTGCGGCAGGTTGTTCCGCGACCTCGGTGCGGAGAGCCTCGGTTGGGTGCTCGTCGACGAGGCGGGCCAGTCCACTCCGCAAGCCGCCGTAGGGGCGCTGTGGCGGGCCCGCCGGGCGGTCCTCGTGGGCGACCCGCTCCAGCTCGAACCCGTCGTCCAGCTGCCGCAGACCGTCCAGAACCTGCTGCGGAGCGTCTACGGGGTCGGGGCTGAGTGGATGCCTTCCGTCACGTCCGCCCAGCGGGTGGCGGACCGCACCAACCAGTGGGGCACGTCGCTGACCGACCGCGGGCCGCACGGTGAGGACAGCGAGGTGTGGGTCGGTGCGCCGCTGCGTGTACACCGCCGCTGCGAGAACCCGATGTTCGACGTCTGCAACGACCTCGCCTACGAGGGACTGATGGTCTACGGCACCGCCGAGGCTGCCTTCCCGAGCCCGCAGCGCCGCTTCCCCAACAGCAGCTGGGTGGACGTCAGCGCGGGCCAGGCCCACGGAAAGTGGATCCCCCGCGAGGGGGCGGCGCTCGCGGACGTCCTGGCGAAGCTGCACAAGCCGCGGGACCACGTGGCGACGGGATACGGCGTGGACCTGGCCCGAATCCGCGTACTCAGCCCCTTCCGTGACGTCGTGGACGGCGCCCGGCAGGTCGTGCGCGACCTGCGCTGGGAGGGCGAACCCCCTGAAGGCATGGACCGTTTGGCCTATGCCGCCCAGGTGCGCGCCTTCGTGCGCGACAACATCGGGACGGTCCACACCATGCAGGGCAAGGAGGCCGACGTCGTCGTCCTCGTCCTGGGCACACACCCGGACGCGGACGCCCCTGCACGCGCCTGGGCGGCGGCGAAGCCGAACCTCCTGAACGTCGCCGTGAGCCGTGCGAGGCGGCGGCTGATCGTGATCGGCGACCGGTCGTTGTGGGCCCGTGAGCGGTACTTCGGTGACCTGGCCCGGCAGACGGCGTTTCCCGTCTACGCCTGGCCGCGTCAACGAAGCGCTGTGGATGGCGGCCTGTCCGCGCCGCGCCCCTGATGTGCCGCGCGGACAGGCTGATTGTGGGGGCGGTCAGCGCTGTGGGGTGAGGAGGCGGGCGCGGAGGCGGGCGAGGGTGCCGGGGTCGAGGCCGAGGCCGTCGTGGAGGTAGGCCGCGAAGGAGCCGTAGGTGGCCTGGACCTGGTCGAAGGCGGTGTCGAGGTAGGAGGCGTCGACGGTGAGCATCGGGGTGATGTAGTCGGGGTTGTAGCCCGCGCTGCTCAGGAGGTGCCCGACGGCGGCGACCACGGGGGCCATGTTGTCGCGGGAGATCAGGTAGTCGGCGTAGACGGTGTCGCGCGGTACGCCCAGGGCGGTCAGGAGGACGGCCGCCATCCAGCCGGTGCGGTCCTTGCCCGCGCTGCAGTGGAACAGGGCCGGGTCGCGGCCGTCGGCGATCGCGCGGAGGGCGTCGGCGAAGCGGGAGCGGACCTCGGGGTCGGTGACGTACGAGGCGTAGGCCTGCTTCATGATCGCGACGGCCTGGCCGTTGCCGAACTGCTGCTCGTACTGGGCCGGCGTCATCGCGAAGATGTCGGCGGGGCCGCCGCCTCCTCCGCCGATGCCGATCGGCTCGTTCAGGACGTCCACGCCCGTCGGGACGTGGTCGGGGCCGTTCGCCGCGATCTCGGAGTCGCTGCGGAAGTCGACGACGCGGTCCAGGCCGAGGCCCGCGAGCGTGGACACGCCGGCGGGGGTGACGCCCGAGAGGGTGTCGGAGCGGAACACGCTGCCCCAGCGCACCTGGAGGCCGTCGGCCGTCGAATAGCCGCCGATGTCACGGGTGTTGCGGGTCCCCGCGACGGGGATGCCACGCACGGCCGTTGCGGTCGTGAACCCGGCCAGGGGGCCGCGCGGGACGAGCAGGAAGTACCAGCGCCGGGTTCCGTCCAGGCCGGTGACCGCCGCCGATCCGGACGCGGCCGCGCCGGTGGTCGAGGCGGCGAGGGTTCCGTGCGCCCGGATGTGGTCGGGGTCCGTCGAGGCGTAGACGTCCACGCCCTGTACGAACGGCGCCTGCTGCCACGTGAGGTGGAAGGCGCCGGAGGCGTCCTGCGTGACGGCCGCCTGGGACAGCGGCGCGAACTGTGCGAAGGGTGCGGCGGCGGCCGGCGCCGCGGGGTCCGCCGCATAGGCGGGGACCGCGGGCAGGGTCACGGCGCCCAGGGCGGCGACGGCGACGGCGAGGGCGGCCGCGCGGGAACACGCGGTGCGTCCGTCGGGGAGAGCATGCATCGGGGACTCCTTCCGGTGCGCAGAACGTATAGCGTAAATTCTGCGATCGTCAATGATCCGCAATTTCATGTTCCGGCGCACCGGGCAATGGCCCTGGTGGAGTGAATTCAAGACGTGCGGGGAATCCATGCGAAAACGCCGGGAACGAGGATGGATCATCCCCTGGCGTGGCGTAAATGTGAAGCCTGGAATTCCGCAGCGGAAGACGGAGCGGGAAATCAGGAGGCGCGGGCGGCCTGGCGCGCGGCCAGTGCGGCGCCCCGCAGCACGGCGTCCGCGTCCAGCGCGGCGACCGCGACCTCCGGGGTGGACGGACGCAGCCGGCCCACGAACGACGTCAGGCGCGTGCGCACCGCGTCCAGCAGCAGCGACCCGGCGCCCGCGAGCGCGCCGCCGACGACCACGCAGCCCAGGTCGAGGGGCGTGGCCACCGTGCCGGCCAGCCCGCCGATCGCCGTCCCGGCGCGGGCGACCGCGTCGCGGCACGCCTCGTCCCCGGCGCGCGCCGCCTCCACCACCTGCTCGACGGTCGTCGGGCGCCCGTCGACGCCGCCCCCGGCCGCCTCGACCAGCGCCGCCCCGCCGATGACGGTCTCCAGGCAGCCGACCCCGCCGCACCAGCACGGCCGGCCGTCCGTGTCGACGCTGGTGTGCCCGAACTCGCCCGCGGCGCCCCCGCCGCCGCGGTAGATCCGGCCGTCCAGCACCAGCGCGCCGCCGACGTAGGTGTCGCAGTACAGGTACATGAAGTCCCGGTACGGCTGGGCCGCGCCCTCGTGCATCTCGGCCAACGCGGCCAGGTTGCAGTCGTTTTCGACCGCCACGTCGACGCCGAGCGCGGCCGCGAGGTCCTTGGCGAGCGGAACGCTGCCCCAGCCCATCGCCTGGTGGTAGCCCTCGCCGAGCAGCCCCGGCGGCGTGCCCGCGCCCGTGCGCACCAGGCCCGGCACCGCGACGACCGCGCCGGACGGCTTGGCCGCGGGCAGGCCGTCCTCCGTGAACCGCGCGACCAGCCCGGCGACGGTGTCGATCGCGTGAGAATAGGGGTACGGCGCCGACACCTCGGCCGTGTGCACCCGCGCGTCACCCGACGCGGTCAGCGACGCCACCCGGATCGCCGTGCGCCCCAGGTCGACGCCCAGGTGCCACGAGGCCTCCTGGCCGCGCAGCCGCAGCACCTTCGTCCGGCGGCCGTTGCGCACGCCCGGCTCCAGGAGGATCTTGCCCTGGTCGAGCAGCACCTTGACCAGGTTGGACACCGTCGCCTCGGACAGGCCGGAGGCGGCGGCGAGTTCGATCTGGGGGAGCGGGCCCTGCGCCAGGCAGTCCAGCAGCCGCCGCAGGTTCCAGGCGCGCAGCTCCTGCTGCGATCCGCCGCGGGAGGTCATGTCGGTCATGCTCGGCCGCGGCGTACGGGGTGTCAAGGAGCCGGAACGATGCCGCCGGATTCCGTGGGCGACGGCCCGGAAATCGCCGGTCGGCCCGCCGCGAAGCCCCCTTGAATTAATCGAGTGAAGTCAGCGGGTGAATTCTGCGCGTCGCTTGCCGTATCGCTTTTCCGTGGGATAGCAATAACGGCATTCACCGGAAAGGACCTGCCGCAATGGGCAACAAGGCCACGGTCGTCAAGACCGCCGGCGGAGCCGTGCAGGGCGTCGCCCTCGATCCCCGCCTCACCGTTTTCAAGGGCATCCCCTTCGCCGCGCCGCCCGAGGGGCCGCTGCGGTTCCAGGCCCCCGCGCCGGCCGAGCCGTGGGACGGCGTTCGGCCCGCCGACGCGTTCGGGGTCGTGCCGCCCCAGCTGCCGCTGATCCCCGGCATGCCGGCCCCCTGGCGTCGCGAGGACGGCATGGACTGCCTCAGCGTCAACGTCTGGACGCCCGGCGGCGCCGGCGACCGGCTGCCGGTCATGGTGTGGATCCACGGCGGCGGCTGGAAGAGCGGCCACTCCGCCGACCCCGCCCACAACGGCGCGGTCCTCGCGCGCGGCGGCGTGGTCGTGGTGACGTTCAACTACCGCGTCGGGTTCGAGGGGTTCGCGCACGTGCCGGGGGCCCCGGCGAACCGCGGGTTCCTCGACCAGGCCGCGGCACTCCGGTGGGTGCACGAGAACATCGCCGGCTTCGGCGGGGACCCCGACAACGTGACGCTGTTCGGCGAGTCCGGCGGCGGCGCGTCGATCGCCGCGCTGCTGACCGCCCCGGGCGCGCGCGGGCTGTTCCGGCGCGCGATCGTCCAGAGCCTGGCCGGGCGGTACCTGCCGGAGGAGGAGTCCGAGCGCATCTCGCAGCAGATCTGCGCCGCGGCCGGGGTGGATCCCCGGGAGCTCGCCGGCGTGCCGGCGGAACGGCTGCTGGCCGTGCAGGACGTGCCGCTGACGGCCATGGAGGCCGACCCCGCGGCGTGGACGACCCCCGAGGCGATCACCGCGTTCTCGCCGATGATCGACGGGGAGACGGTCGTCGACCTGCCGTGGCGGGCGCTCGAGTCGGGCGTCGCACGCGACGTCGACCTCATCTCCGGCTACACGCGCGACGAGTTCACCCTGTGGTCCCTGCAACACGGCGCGATCAAGCCCACCTTGGGCGGGCTGGTGAAGTCCCTGCCGATGATGCTCGCCATGGCGCGCAGCCGCCCGAAGCGCGACAAGTCCGCGCCCAAGCCGCCGCGCGGCGGGCGCCGGGACCTGGGCCTGGAGACGACCGCGCGGGTGCTGGGCCTGGACCCGTCGGCCGTCGCGCTGTACCGGGAGGGCCACCCGGGGGAGTCGGACGGGCGCCTGTACACCGCGATGTACTCCGACGCGCTGTTCCGCATGCCGTCGACGTGGCTCGCCGAGGCGCACGCGGAGGCGGGCGGGCGCGCGTGGCTGTACGAGTTCGCCTGGCCGGCCCCGGTGTTCGGCGGCGCGCTGGGCGCGGTCCACACCGTCGACATCCCGGCGGCCTTCGGGCACGCCGACAGCGACATGGGGAAGTTCCTGTTCGGCGGCAAGGGCATGCCGGACGACTACCGCCGGCTGTCCGAGCAACTGCGGGCGAGCTGGATCGGGTTCGCGACCTCGGGCGACCCCGGGTGGCCGCGGTTCGACGGTCAGACGGCGAAGACCCGCATCTGGGACACGGAACCCGCCGTTGTGGCGGACCCGTTGGCGGCGTCACGGAAGGCCTGGCGCGACCTGCGGCAGGCGAAGGGGGAAGCGTGATCATCCACACCACAGCCGGTCCGGTCGCAGGCACGACGGACCCGAACGGCCAGTGCTTCAAGGGCGTTCCGTACGCGGCTCCGCCCGTCGGGGCCGACCGCTTCCGGCCGCCGCGCGCGCCGGAGCCGTGGACCGGGCCCCGGGACGCCACCGCGTACGGCCCCGCCGCCGCGCAGCCGGTGGACCACCTGCTCGTGGCGATGTTCGGACAGCCGGTCTTCCCGGTGGACGAGGACTGCCTGACGCTCAACGTGTGGACGCCGGACACCGAGGGCCGGCGGCCGGTCATGGTCTGGCTGCACGGCGGCGGGTTCATGACCGGCTCGGGCCGCGACCCGGTGTTCGACGGAAGCCGGCTGACCGCGCGCGGCGACGTGGTCGTCGTCACCGTCAACTACCGGCTGGGCGCGTTCGGGTTCCTGCACGTGGCCGAGCTGCTCGGCGCCGAGTACGCCGGGGCCGGGAACCTCGGACTGCTCGACCAGGCCGCGGCGTTGGCGTGGGTGCGCGACAACATCGCCGCGTTCGGCGGCGACCCCGGCAACGTCACGGTCTTCGGGCAGTCCGCCGGGGCGATGAGCGTCGCCGCGCTGATGGCCATGCCGGCCGCGGCCGGGTTGTTCCACAAGGCCGTCATACAAAGCGGCAACGGCGAGTTCGTGCACGACCCGGAGCAGGCCACCGACGTGGCCCGCCGGATCCTGAAGGAACTGGGCACCGACGACCCGCAGGCGCTCCTGGACGTTCCGGCGGCGGAGCTGATCCGCGCTCAGGAAACGGTCGCTGCGGCGGCGTTCGCGGAGAACCCGGCCGGGGGGCCGCCGTTCCGGCCGGTGGTCGACGGCACGGTCCTGGCCGCAACGCCGCTCGCCGCCTTCCGCGCCGGCACGGCCGCCCGCGTCCCGCTGGTCATCGGGGCCATGTGGGAGGAGAGCCGGCTCGGGCTGCTGGCCGGACCCCCGGCCCCGCTCGACGACGCCACCGTCGGCATGATGTTCGCCGCGGCCTACCAGGACCCCGACACGGCACTGAGCGCGTTCCGGGCGGCCGAGCCGGACACCACCGCCGCGGGCCTGGGTCTGGCGCTCGGCAGCGAACGCATGTTCCGCGCACCGGTGTACGACCTCGCCGAGGCGCACGCGGGACACGGCAACGCGACGTGGGTGTACCTGTTCGCCTGGCGCTCCACGGCGCTGGACGGGGAACTGGGCGCGTGCCACTCGCTGGACCTGCCGTTCGTCTTCGACAACCTCGCGCTGCCCGGCGTCGAACAGTTCACCGGCCCGACGCCCCCGCAGGCCGTCGCCGACGCGGTCAGCACGGCGTGGACGCGCTTCGCCCACGCGGGCGACCCGGGCGACACGTGGCCGGGCTTCACCGCGGCCACCCGCACGGCCATGGTCTTCGACGAGGAGTCCCGCGCGACCGAACACCCGCTCGCCGCCCTGCACATGCTGCCGACGAACAACTGACCGCCGCCCCGCCGGGAAGGATCGTCATGATCGAAGCTCAGGCACCGGTCGCCGACACCACCCTCGGCGCGATACGCGGCGTCCGGGCGGAGGGACTGGAGGTCTTCCGCGGCGTTCGAGCGGACGCCGGCACGCTCGACGGCCTCGGATCGGCCGTGCACGAGGCGGGGATCGCGTTCGTGCGCACGGGTGACCCCGACCACGCGGGCATTCCCGCGTGGGGTCGCTACACCACCGAGACCCGGTCGGCGATGCGCTTCGGCACTGCCACCAGTGCCTTCAGCGAGCCGATCGGCCCGCGGTCGGGGGACCACAACTCCTGACCGCGGGGCGCGCCTCGGGCCGGGCGGCGCACCGGGGCCCGAGGCGCGCAACCACAGCAGTGTCCGCAAAGGCCGTTCGACTCAGGCGCGGCGGAAGAAGTACGCCAGGTTCAGGGCCAGGAGTCCGGCCCAGGTGACGAGCGTGGTCGTGGCGCCGCCGGAGGACAGGGTGGTCGCGGCGGTGCCGAGGGCGGCCGAGGTCAGGACGACGGCGGGGGCGGCCTTGCGGTTGCGGACCAGGGCGCGGCGCAGCGGGCCCGGTTCCGCGAGGCGTTCGGCCAACTGTTCGTCGAACGCCTCGGCCACCCGGTCGTCGATGCGGTCGCCGAGCCGCGTCATCAGCACGGTCGTCCCGGGCGGTCCGTCGCAGCCCGACCACCAGTCGGCGTCGGGGGTGCCGGCGGCGCCCCGCGCGGGTCGCGCGGTGGGGACGGCGGTGGCGTGGGTCCGTATCGCGTGGGGTCGTTCGGTCATGTCGCCGGCTCCTCCGCTGCGGGTTCGGCGCGCGGTGCCGCGCCGCACGGCTCACGGTAGTCGATTGCAGAATCTTCTGCAAAGAGTTTTGCATAGAGTTCTGCATAGCTTTCGGTATCATCCCGGGCATGAGCCCCGACCAGCCCGAACCCGCCGACGGCGGCGACCCCACGGGGGCGAACGGCGACCGGTCCGCGGTGTACCGGACCCTCGCCAATCCGCTCCGGCGCCGCATCCTCGACCACCTCCAGCGGCACGGCGAGGCGAACTCCACCGGCCTGGCCAAGGCGCTCGACGAGAGCACCGGCACGACCAGCTACCACCTCCGCAAGCTCGCCGAGCAGGGCTTCGTCGAGGAGATCGCCGAGCGGTCGGCGGGGCGCGAGCGGTGGTGGCGCCCGCTGCCGATCCGCATCCAGATGCCCGACCCGGCGAAGATGGCCGCCGCGGAGCGCTCGGCGGCCATGAAGCACACCCGCCTCCGGGCGGACCAGGACATCGACCTCTACTTCCGGGTCCTCACGCAGTACGACGGCCCGGACGGCTGGGCGCAGGCCATGCGCGCCGGCTTCTACATGACCAAGGACGAGTACCTGGGGTTCGTCCGCGCCTACGTCGAACTGCTCGAGCAGTACGGGCACAGCGCACAGGACGCCCCTGAAGGGGCGCGGCGGATCGCCCTGCGGTTCTTCGCCCTTCCCGACGACCCCGCGGACGACCCGCCGCGCTAGCACGGGCTGCTCAGGACGGCCACTCCGGCTGAGTGCCCGTCACGGTGAAGACCAGCGCGACGTCCTGGACACGCCCGTCGGCGAACGCCGCGCGCACGGCGGCTGTGTCCTCGAAGCGGAGGTCCCACGTGCCCGCCGGGTCGCCGCCGACGAGCGGCTGCCACGCGGTTCCGTTGGGGCGACGGGTGCCGGCCACACCGTTGACCGTGCGGACCGCGGCGGCGTCGGTCGCCGTCCCGCCGGGCGGGGTGTGCCGGAGCGCGGAAACGGTCAGCTCGTCGGTGAACGCGGCGTCCCGCACCGCGAACAGGGTGACGTGCGCGACCGCCAGGTCCGAGACGTGCGGCGGGAAGTCCGACCGGTCGAGCGGCAGGACGGCGTGCATCCGGCGCGCCGGGTCGGCCACGGTGTCCGGGTTGACCAGGTCGTACCAGACGTCGGGGAACTCGTCGCGGAGCGAGAACGTGCGGTCGCCGCTGAACCCGGGGTTCAGCGAACGCACCACGGTGTGCCGGTAGTCGGGGCTGTCCAGCGCGGTGTACTCGACGGTGAAGAGCACCTCGGCGATCGTGTCGTAGTCGAACGGGTTCGCCGCCTTGGGAAGTTCGAGCTGCCAAACGGTGTCCACCCCCATGCCCTCGAAGGGCAGGAGCATGTTGCTGTCCGGTTCGAGCTTGAACGCGCCCGCGGCGTTCAGCGGCGCCGTGACCGCGATCGACTCGGGGTCGCGCCGCAGCATGACGGTGTCGAACGAGTCACGGGCGACCACCGTGCGCGAGACACCGGACGCCGACAGCGTCCCGGACACGCCCCCCGGCGGCGGCACGACGGCGAACAGCGACAGTTCGACGCGGTGCACCAGCCGCAGGTAGTGCCCCGGGAAGTCGCGGTCGAACAGCTCCTGCGGGGTGGCGAAGGTGAGCACGCCGGTCTGCCGGAACTGCTGCATCTCGTACGCCGCGAGCTGCGACAGCGCGAAGGTGCGTGTCAGGTGCAGCTTGCGCCGGTCGGTAGCGAACGCGTGCTGGTCGAGCTGGAAGAGGTCCTGGAGCAGGCGCGCGGAGCCGGTGATGCCGCGCCGGTCCGTCGGGGCCTGCCCGACGGCCGTGTCGTTCTGTGCGGCGGCGGGCTGCCAGTAGTCCGCCGCGATGAACCCGGCGAGCGGCTCCTGGCGTTCGAACGCCAGCTGGGCCTGCGCGAGTTGGGCGATCGCGGTGGCCTGCTGGAGGAAGTAGCTGTACACGTTGCCGAGGACGCCGCTCATCCACTCGTACAGGTGCGCGTTGGTGAACTTGGTGGCCAGGAAGTCCGCGACCGTGTTGGCGTGGTCGAGCTGTTCGAAGGCGCTGTCGCGCTCCCGGACGGCGATCTGCTGCTGGATCTTCGCGCCCGCGACCGACGTCTCGGCGATCTGCCGGTCCTGCCCGGCGAGCGCCCGCTGGAACCGCCACTCCTGCGCCCGGCGTTCGAAGCCGGCCCGGGTCTGCTTCAGCTGCGCCGCGGTCGACGCCGCCGCGGCCTCCTCGGCGAGCGCGCCCGCGGCAGCGGTGCCTTCGTGGAGCGGGTCGACGTCGGCCAGGTGCGCGAACCCGGCGGCGACGTGCAGCGGCGCGGAGACCTTCATGAGGTCCATCGCGGCGCGCTCGTCGTCGTTGAGCCCGCCCTCGATCCAGCCGTCGTAGGTGTCGAACTGGAGGGCCGCGCGGTCACGTTGCTGCCCCGCCTGCTCGACGGCGTTACCGGCCGCCTCCACCCGCAGCTCCTGCGTCGACAGCGCGGCGCGCGCGGTGCGCAGGTCGTGCCCGGACTGGAGCAGGTCGTAGGTGGCGCCGTCGGCGTGCTCGAGCGCGGACAGATAGGCGGACTCGACCTGCTGAGCGATCGTCACGAGCGTCTTGGCGCGCTCGGCGACCACGCTGTACCGGTACACGCTCGGCAGCACGCTCTCGCCGCCCGACGCGACGACGCCCTGCCCGGCGACGTTGAGCCCGGCGTGGATCTTCGCGAGCCCCGCCGCCGCGCGCACCCCGAGGTTCCGCCACACCGGGTTGACCGGGAACGGCACGGACGGCCCGGTCTCCGGGGTGAGTTCGGGCAGCGCGAGGAGGTCCGTCGCGCTCTGGTACAGCGCGCGGGCACGCGCGTTCGAGTCGGGGGCGTTGCGCGCGAACTCCGAGTCGGCGAACGCCAGGAAGCACTCGACGACCGACATGAGGGTGTACCGCGTGTACGCGCCCTTGCGGTGCCGCGCGGTGAAGTGCGGGTTGAGCTCCTTGACCAGCGGCAGCCACTCCGGGAGCCGCCCGAACGTGGACGTGAGGTTCTGTTCGAGGGCCAGCCCCTGGTAGACGAACCGCCGGCCGGGCGGCAGCCGGAACGCGAGCACCAGGTGGTACCAGTCCAGCGCGTCCGCGTAGTGCCCGCTGTCGTGCAGCTTGCGGGCGAGCGCGACGGGCACCAGCCAGAAGATCTCCCGCAGGTGCTGCGGCATTTCGCGTTCCTCGACCGGCGCGTGCCCGAGCCAGTCGGCCGCGAGGCTCGCGCACAGCGCCCGGTAGTCGTCGCTCTTCACCCCGGGCCGGATCGCGGCCAGCGGCACGCGCTTCATGGCGTCGGCCATGCCCGGATCGGCCTTCATCTGCGCGAGGTAGGCGTCCGCGAACGCGTTCGCGTCGGCGGGCGTGAAGCGCGACACCCCGACGAGGCCGGTCGAGTGGGACGTGCCGAACATCAGGTCGGTGAACGGTTTGCTCGGTGCGAGCTCGCGGTCGCTCGCCACGAACTCGTGGACGAACAGGCTGGGCAGCAGCCGGTTCTCGGGGTACGCGAAGGCCTGCATGGCGGCGCTCCACCGGGCGTACGTCTCCAGCCACGCCCACTCGGCGTCGAAGCCCGCCTCGTCGGACACGGTCACGGTGTGCGCCGCGCCCTGCGTCACCAGGCGGCCGGTGCGCGCCGACACGAGCAGGTTCTGCAGCGAGTCGACGGCCTGCCCGACCCGGGTCGTCCGGGTGCCGGCTGCGGCCCGCAGGTCGATCGACAGGTCGCGGGAGAGCTGCTCGGCGGTCTGCTCCATGCTGCGCGGCGGGTTCGCGCGGGCGCCGGTCTCGGTGACCAGGGCGTCGCGCAGGTCGGGCAGCACGGTCTGCTCCACGGCCGCGACCGCCGCCGCGTAGCCGGCCGCGGCCGCGTCGGACTGGCGCTGCCGCGCCGCGACCGCGCGTTCCCAGCGGTCGCGTGCGGCCCGCGTCGCGCGCCAGCGCAGCGCGCCGGTGAAGGCGACCGGGTCGAGACCGGGGTCGGCGGTGAACACCGCGGGGTCGAGCGCGAGGATCCCGGCCTGCCGCTCGGCCAGCCGCCACGCGCCGAACTGCCCGCGCTTGCGCGCCTGCACGGCGATCGACACGACGTCCTGCCACTCGCTCTCGGTGACCGACGACGTCGCGACCAGCGGCCGGAGCCGGGCGAGGAACCGGAACGCGGCCAGGTCCAGGCCGAGTGCCGCGACCTCCGCGGTCACGTCGACCCCGTCGTGGTCGCGGGCGGCGACCGCGAGCAGGTCCACCGTGATCCCGGCGTTGCGCAGCGCGGCGTCGAAGCCCGCGTCGGTGCGCCCGGCACCGGTGAACAGTGCGGCGGTCTCGGTGACCCGGGCCTGGATCCAGTCGCGGCGCTGCGTCCACAGCGCCCGCGCCGGGTCGGTCGGCGCCGTGGAGCGCACGTGCGAGACGTCGACCAGGTCCGGGTCGATCAACGGCAGTTGGCCGCCGACACCGTCGCGACCGGCGGCGTCGGCCTGGGCCCACGCGGCTTTGAGGGCGTCCTGCTGCCACAGCGCGACCTGGGCGGGCAGCGGCGCGGCCAGCGGGTCCGCCGGGTTGGTCGAGCGGTAGCCGAAGACCTGCTCCAGCTGGGCGTCCGTGACCGTGTCGGGCGCGAACGTGAGCGCGTCCAGCCGGTCGGGCCGGGGCGTGCCGAGGCCGATGCCGAGCCGCGCGGCGAGTTCGGCGCGGGCCGCGGCGTCCGCGGTGCGGGCCGAGCGCAGTTCGTCGGACGAGGTGCCGAGCCGCCGCAGCACCTCCTCGTACGCCTGGGCCCGGAACCGCTGGTCGAGCGCGGTCGGTGCGGGCGGCGTCAGGCCCGCGCGCAGCACCTCGACGGCGAGCCTGGCCTGCGCGGTGTCGGCGGTGACGGCGTCGAACGAGGCCGGCTTGACGACGCGGTCGAGCGGCTGCCGCAGCAGCGCCGCGAGCCCCGGTGTGGTCGGGCCGGTGGTCGCGCCGTCGACGCGCAGGTAGCGCGAGGCCATGCCGAGCGTCTCGCGCAGGTAGCTCGTCGCGGCGAACGCCTGCTCGACGGGCGTGGGTTCGACCGGCGCCTTGACGGTGATCGTCGTGGCGACCGTGGCGGCGTTGCCGAGCGTGTCCGTGGCGGTCACCCGGATGGTGTGGTTCCCGACGGCGAAGGACAGGTCGATCGCCCACCGCCCCCAGTCACCGGACAGGTTGCGCGCGGCCACGGGGGCGCCGCCGTCGACGGCGACCTGCACGCCCGCCACCCCGGAGTCCGCGTCGGAGGCGGTGCCGGTCAGCGCGAGTTTGTAGGGCAGTTCGGACGGAGTGACGTCCTGGGCGAACGGGTCGATCGCCAGCAGCGGGAACGTCGCCTCGGTGACCACCTGCACCTGGCGGTCGACCGTGAACGGCCGGTCCACCGGCTCGGGTTCGGTCGGCGTGCCGCCGTTGGTGGTCTCGATGGCCTCGCCGGTCGCGGTGATCAGCACCGCCGCGCCCCCGGTGGTCCCGGCGGGCAGCTGCCCGGTCGCGCGCCACGAGTTGCCGCCGGCCGAGGTGGCCCGCACCACGGGCCCGTTCGCACCGAACCGCACGGTGGCGCCGGTGAGCTTGTAGTTCGGGAACCCGTGGCCGGGGTTGAGGTCGCCGCCCGCGAGCGTGACGGTGACGGTGCGGCTGACGGTGGCGCCGGCCGTCGGTGACAGCAGGTTGAAGAAGAACTGGGTCATGGAAGATCCCCCCTGATCTCGGATTACGGTTCGTCGGCCGCGATTACGGACGCGGCGTCGGCGTCGGCGTCGGCGTCTGGCGCGTGCTGGGCAGCTCGCGCGTCGGCGGCGCGACGGCGTCCAGCCCCTTGAGGAGGCGCTGCGTGGTGACGGCGTTGTAGGCCGCCATCATGTGGTCGTAGGTGTCGAACTCGCGGCTGGTGACGCCGTCGAGGACATAGCTGAACCGGATGTGCGGGGTGCCCGTGCCCTGGCTGGCGACCGCGGCGTTGAGGATCGCGGTGACCTCTCGCTGGGTGGGCTTCACGCCGGTGTATCCGCGCATCGAGGTGCTGCCGCGCACGCTCGTGATGAAGTCCTTGTCCATGATCCCGCCGGGCACGAAGGCGGGGTCGGGAGCCGGGAGCTCGTCGCGGTCGTGCAGGCCGAGGGTGTGGCCGGCCTCGTGGGCGACGGCGACCGGGGAGTCGCCCTGGTCGCCGTCATGCCGCTCGCGGTTCATCGCGATGACCTTGCCGATGCGGGTCTGCCCGCCGGTGAACTTCCCGGTGGTCCCGTCGGCCTCGACCTCCTTGGGCGCATAGGTCGAGACCCACGCTGCGCGGGCGTCCTCGTCGGCGTAGTTCGCGTAGAGGTTGACCATCGGATCGCGGCGGTTCAGCTGGGTCATGTATTGGCCGAACGTGATGCGCCTGGCGTTCTCGATCGGGTAGACCGCGCGGATCGCCCGCAGCTGGAACTGCACATCCATGCCGCGGTACTGGGTGCCCTGCAGGTTGTTCCACAGAGCCAGGCCCGCGGTGAGCTGCGGTATTTCCGCGAGTGTGTTCGCGGCGTACTGCGCGCTTATGGTGATGCGGTTGTGGTCGAAGTCGAAGACGACGTGGAAGTCGCCGCCGGACGTGTCGACCTGCTTGAGCGGGTTGTCCGCGCAGTAGCGGTACAGGTTGACGCCCGTCGGGTGGCCCTGAGGGTCGGGCGCCGTCCATGTCCCCGTCCACGGCCGGTAGTAGCGGACCCCGTGCAGTGCCAGGCCGCTCTCCTCGTCGCGTTCACGGCCCGTGAAGCGGTAGCGCTTGCGGGTGAAGCCGCCGAACGACGTCTCGCCGTACGGCGTGAACTCCTCGCGGTTGGTTGCCGAACCGCCGCCGTCCACCACGACGTTCGCGCTGCCGAGGTGGTCGGGCAGGTGGTACGCGACGGCCGGGCCGCGCTCGTCGGGGTGTGCCGGGCCGGTCCGCACCAGCGCGATGCGGCGGTGCTCGTCCATCACGTGCACATGGTTGTTGGCGCCCGCCGCGATCCCGGTCCAGCGGTGGTGCTCGAACAGCCCGTCGACGTAGTGGACCACCTCGTAGGTGCCGCCCTGCTTGCGCACCAGCTTCTTGGTGCGCCGGCCGTCGTGGTCGTAGAAGTACTGGGCGTGGAGCGACGGTTCGGCTCCCGCGGTCTGCGTGGCGAACGCCTTGAGCCGATCGTCGTGCGTCCAGGCCAGCCGCCGCGAGGCGGCCTCTCCGGTCAGGTTGCCGTTGTCGTCGTACGCGAAGTCGTAGGCGAGCGTGCCGATCGTCGCGCGTGTCTGCCGGCTGCTCGCGGCGGAGACGGTGAACTGCCGGGTGAACGTGGCCGATCCGGAGTGGGACAGGCGCACCAGCGTCCCGGCGGCGTCGTAGTCGTAGCGCTCGGTGTAGGGCTGCGTCAGCGTCGGGTCCGCGCCGCGCGGAGTGTCCGCCCACGGGTCGCCGGCCGGTGCGGCGGCCGCCTCGCGCCCGGTCGCGGTCACCAGCCGGTAGGTCGGGTCGTAGGCGAAGCGGCGGTCGAGCGCGTCGCCGCTGCCGAGCAGGGCCCGCAGCACGGGGTCGGAAGCGGCCGCCGCGGCGGCGTTGTTCGGGATGCCCGAGCCGGGTGTCCGGTCGTGCAGCGCGAGGACGTTGCCGGCCAGGTCGAACTCGTAGCCGACGTCCTGCAGCGGAGCTCCGGTCGGTCTGTAGGCGGCGTCTCCGGCGAGGGTGTAGTGCTCGGTGCGCATCCGCGCCGTGCGGAAGGTACGCGGGTCGTACGCGTACCGGGTCAGGACGCCGTTGCCGTAGGCGATCAGCGCCCGCTGCCCCTTGGCGTCGTAGGCGATGCGCTGCACGTAGACCGTGTCGTCGAGGCGGACCTGTTCGAGGGCGCCCGCGCGGTTGTACGTCGGCGCGACGACCCGGCGTCTGCCGTCGACGTCGGCGGGCAGGACGTGCCGGGTGACCCTGTCGAGCGCGTCGTAGGCCGTGGTGCTGATGTAGCCGGTCGCCTCCAGGAGTTCGGCGTCGCGCGCGGCCTGCGACTGGCCGGGCGCGGGCGTCCACTCGGGGACGAACGGGACGACCTGCCAACCCGCGGTCCTGGCCCGCTCGTACGTCGCGAGGACCGGCGCGTCGGCGATCATCCGCCTCGTGGTGCCGAGCACGTTGCCCTTGAAGTCGACGGCGTCGACGGCGGTCAGGCCCGCGCCGTCGTAGCGGCGGACGACCCGGCCGAGCACGTGTGCGGCGCGGGCCGCGGCGCGGTCGGCGGCGGGCTGGTCGGGTGCGCCGGCGTCGCCGTAGTCGACGCGTTCGCGCAGGGTGACCGGTGCCGCGATGTCGTCGCGCGCCCACACGCGGGACGGCCGGGCCAGGACGTCGAACGCGGCGAGCGTGAGCGCGCCGCGCCCGTCGCGGGCCTCGACGGTGCGGCCGAGCGCGTCGGGCACGGTGTCGCGGGCGCCCGCGTCGCCGCCCAGCGCCCGCCAGCGGCGGCCGCCCAGGTCGAAGCGGTAGGTGAACGCGGTCCGTCCGACCGGGTCGGTGATCGCGACGGGGTTGCCGAGGATGTCGTAACCGGTCCGGGTGGTGAACCACTGGTCGGAAGTCGGCCCGTTGCGGACGACGGTGGCGACCGCCCTTCCCAGGGCGTCGAGTTCGGTGCTTGCAGGCGTGTTCCAGTGGGAGCGGTAGTCGGTCGCCGTCGTGGGGTGGGTGCGCCCCGCGTTGTCGTTGGCGTCGTAGCTGTACGCCTCCCACGGGGTCGGCGTGAACGTGTCCGGATCGCCGAGGTCGACGGGGACACCCTGGACCATGCGTTCCTCGCTGCCGTCGGGGTTCGCGGTGCGGACGACCTGGCCGCGCGGGTCGTAGAACACCTGCGCGCGCTGGCCGAGTTGGTCGGTGCCGGGCGCCGCGTAGCCGAACCCCGTGGCGAAGAACGGCTCGTAGCGCTGGACGACGCGGCCCTTGTTGTCGTAGACGCGCGCCCCGGTCACCACGACGTTGTCCGGGTCCCCGGGGCCGCGCGTGCGCCCGACGGTGGGTCCCGGCGGCACGCCCGGCTCGGGCGGGATCACCCGGCCGCCGAAGACCGCGTCGCCGAACACGGTGTCCTCGGCCAGGCCGCGCGTCTGCACGATCCGGCCGAACCCGTCGGAGTACTCGACGCTCACGAGCACGTCGTCGCGCTGCGCGGCGGGGGTCGCCGTGTCGGTGTCGTAGTGGACGCGCCGCTCGGTGCGTACCGACAGCGGGGTCCCGTCCGCGTCGAAGGAGTCCAGGTCGTAGATGAGCCGGACGCCCGGCGCGGTGCCGTCGCCTTCGCCCCCGGCGCCCCGCGCGAAGCGCGCGGTGACCAGTGCTGCGGGAGAGTAAGTGACGGTGTGCGTCGTGCCGTTCGGGTCGGTGACCGACGCCGGCTTGAGGACCCGGTAGTCGTGTGTGGCCGTGGTCGGCAGCCCGGCCGCGTCGGTCACCCGCACCGCGAGCAGGTCGTGCTTGTCGTGGTCGGTGCCGGACCGCGCGCCGAGCGGGTCGAGGGCGGCGACGACCAGCCCGCGCGGCGTGCGGCCCGGGGCCTGCGTGTCGTACTGGAACCGGCCCGTGGTGCGGTAGAACCCGGCGGGGGATCCCGGGACTTCGCCGTCGCGGTAGTGCCTGTAGCCGGCGAGGGCGGGCAGCCGGGTGCGGAACTCCTCCGGGTACTCGGGCTGCCAGACGACCGGGGCGTCCGGGGTGAGGTACGGCGGGCGTACCGGGCCCGGCTTCGCGGGCGGCGGCGTCGGCGTCCCGGAGAAGGCGGGAGCGCCGGTCTGCGCGGCGGCGGCTTCGAACGCGGGGTCCGGGAGCGGGAGCGGATCGCTGTCGACCGGTCCGCCGCCGGGTTTGCCTCCGGCGGGTCCGCCGGGCCCGTCGCCGGGGATGTCGGTGGGCGGCGGGGGCGGGAACAGGTCGTCCAGGAAGGCGTCGGTGAAGGCGAGTTCCTCGGTGCGGGACGTGAGCCCGTACGCGCCGAGCGTGCCCAGCGGCAGGCCGGTGAACGCGTCGCCGTCGAAGTAGGTCCGGGCGTGCGCGACCGGGCGCAGCGTGACGTCCCCGGTGGTCGGCGGCGGCCCGTCGAGCAGGATGTGCCGCAGGTCGGCGAACGTGCGGCGTCCGTCGTTCACGACCTCGGACGTGGCGACGCGGGCGACCCGGTCGACGAGGTAGTGGTCGGCGTCGTCGCGCCGCGCGAACTCCGTTGTCGTGAACGTCGCGAGGTACGGCTGCGCGCGGCCCGTGGCGGGGTCGGCGGGCGCGAGCGGGTCGCGTCCGCGCGGCACGGCGACGTCCAGCAGCCGGGTCGCGAAGCCGTACGCGTCGTGGCCGTCGGTGAAGACGAAGCGGGTCATCGGCTCGCTGCCGCGCTCCCACTGCGTGGTGCGGGTCGTGACCGTGAATGGAAAGAACACCCGTTCCGCGTCAGGTCGTTCGGTTCGCGGCTCGACCTCGCGGACCCCGGACACGGTCTCCGTGACGGTGTAGGGCCGGGCCTCGCGCGCGGTGCCGTCCAGCGCGTACAGCTCGGTGCGCAGCACCCGCCCGCGCAGGGTGCGCAGCGCGGCGCGCCGGGCGGTCGGCGGCAACCCGGTGAGGAGCGCGGTCGTCGCGGCCGGGCGGGGGAGCGAGACGCGGTCGCCGTCCCAGTACTCGGCGCTCAGGTCGAGTTCGGTCCAGTCGTCGGCTTCCGCGGCCGCGACGGGCCCGGGGTGGAACCAGGTCTTGGTCAGCGTCGGCGGCGAGAAGTGCTCGGCGGGCACGGCGCCCGGGCCGCCCAGGTCGAAGGCCTCGCTGTCGAGCTGCTCGACCATCGCGAAGCCGCGGAACTCGCGCTCGACGCCGTCCCAATAGCCGTGGTGGTAGCGGAACTCGGTGGTCAGCCGGCTGTTCGAGACCGCGTCGGCGACCTCGGTCCCGGCGACCACGTGCACCGGGAACGGCAGCGGCGTGCGCCAACGGGTCGCCGCCGACGCCTGGTCGCGCAGGAAGTCGTGCGTGGACGGCCGGTAGCGTACGGTCGTGCGGGCGCCGCGGTGGTTGTCCATCGCCGTCAGGAGGTACGGCTTGGCCGCGCCCGCGAGGTCGAGGAACCAGTCGCCGCCCCGGCCGGAGCGCGCGGCGGTGCGGGTGAACAGCACGCCGCTCATGCCGGTGCCGTACAGGTCGGCGAGGCGTACCGCGTCGGCGTCCGTGACCGCGGGCGTGCCCCGGACCACGACCGGCTCGGGCGCCCAGGAGCCGCCGCCGCGGTTGGCCCACACCAGCACTCGGTCGCGGTCGACGTACACCAGGTCGGCGACGCCGTCGCCGTCCACGTCGCCGAGCAGGATCCGGCGCGGGTCGTGCCCGTCGGGGAGCCGGGGCGGGGTGCTCATGACGACCGCCGCGCCCCACCGGCCGTGGCCGAGGCTGGGGTGGTAGACCACGGAGCCCCGGCGCAGGACGACGAGGTCGGACAGGCCGTCGCCGGTCATGTCGGCGATCCGCACCGACGGGTCGGCGAGGTCCACGTCGAGGCCGGTGCCGCGCGCGGTGCGCCGCCAGGCGAGGCGCGGGTCGCGGTCGTTGAACCAGCACTGCGGGCGCGGGCCCGAGCGGACGACGTCAGTCAGGCCGTCGCCGTCGAGGTCGATCAGCCGCACCGCGGGATCGGCCAGGTCGACGGAGGGCGCCTGCGCGTAGCGGCGGAAGCCGCGCCGGCTCCAGCCGCCGGCGAACGACACGGGGAAGTAGCCGGCGAGCGGGGCTCCGCCGGTGCGGCCCGGGCCGCGCGGCGCGGAGACGAGCAGGTCCGGACGGCCGTCGCCGTCGGCGTCCAGGAACGACACCCCGGCGTCGCCCAGCGGGAACGGCGGCGCGTCGGCGAGCGGCCGCGGCGCCTCGAACCGGCCGCCGCCCGCGTTCCGCCAGACCCGCGGCACGGGGCCGAGCTCCACGGCGTCGGGCAGGCCGCCGCCGCGCAGGTCGACCAGCGCTGTGCCGGGGGAGCCGAGCGTGCCGGGCGGCATGTTCGTCGTCGTGACCGGGGCGAACGCGCGCCCGGCCGGGTCGAACGGCGTGTACGCGAACGTCAGCGGCGGCATGGCCTCTTCGGCACGCGTGGGGCCCTGGTCGTCGACGCCGACGTCGTCGACGCGGGTGAGCAGCGACACCGCGTTGAACGGGGCCTGCCCGTACCCGAAACGGTACTCGCGCGCCGTGCGGGTGACGCCGTCCGACGCGTGCGTGGCGATGCGGACGGCTTTGCAGCGCAACGTGGTTCGGATCTCGAACCCCGCGCGGTAGTCGGAGAACGGGTCGGGGCGCGGCTCGTAGAGGAACTCGAGGGAGACCAGGAAGTCGGGGCGTGCGCGGTCGCCGTAGTCGGCGTACGAGATGCGCGAGACGAGCGGCTGGTCCCACGCGTGCGGTCCGGAACGGCCCTGGTCGCGCAGGTACTCGTAGCGCACGAGGTTGCCCAGCGGGTCGCGCGTCTCGGTGATCCGCCAGCCGAACACCCTGTGCGGGTCGCCCGGGTCGGCGACGGCGGCCGGGTCCGTCCAGCCGTCGGGGGCCGGGTCGGGGCGCGGCGTGCCGTACCGGGTGGCGGAGCCGTCCTTGGCGCGGACCTCCCAGAAGTCGCCCGCCGCGCCCTGCACGTGCTCGATGCGCGCGAACAGCCCTTCGGTGCGCGGCCGGTAGCGGGTCCGGCCCGCCGCGGCGCCCACGACGGGGACGAGGTCCTCGGCCCCGGACAGCACGAACACGTCCGGCCGATCGTCGCCCGCGTCGACGTACCGCGGCACCCCGCGCGAGGTACGCCGCGCCACGCCCGGCAGGTCGAGCCGCCAGCCGAGCCCGAACGGGCCGTTGCCCTGGCCGGTCCCGTAGGACAGCGCCAGCTGCGGCTGCACGCCGCGCCGCCCCGCGGGCACCGTGAGCGGAAGCGCGAAAGCGCCGGTCCCGGTGAACGGGTCGGCCGTGAACTTCTCCCCCAGACCGCTGACGGCCCCGCCGCCGCTCGGCAGCGACACCACCGAGCCGGCGACCGTCGGATCGGTGCCAGCATCCATGTTTTGCCCCCCATTGCGTCGTATGGACACCTCTTCGGGCAGCACGAAGGCACGGCGAAGGCACGGCTGAGCCACCGCGCACCGCGTGAAGAGATGTCCCGCCCCCGAGGGGACCGCGCCGTCCGGCCGGGAGTCCGGCACCGTCGACAGTGCCGGAGCCCGACGGCTCCGCGGTCCGCCCCCTGTTCCACGGCGCCGTGCGCCGCGGCCCTGCTCAACAGTCACAACGGCGCCCCGGCGCCCGCGGTTCAACGCGCGGAGACAATTTCCGCCGCTCCTCGCCGACGAGCCGGTGCGGGCGGCGTGGACGGCCGTCGCCGCACTCCCCTCCACCGCCCGGTCGCCGTGATAGGACATGGGCATGTCCGCAGACCGCACCGCGTTCGAGCCCGCTCCCGCGGCCGCGCGGCGTACCGGGAGGTGCTGATGGCCGACGACGAGTCGATCCTCGCGAAGCCGACGCCGGAGCCGGACGCGGAGCTGCGGTACGGACCCGAGGCCGAGCACGTCGCGGACGTCTGGCTGCCCGCCGAAGACACCGCCGGCACGCCCCTCGTCCTCCTCGTGCACGGCGGCTTCTGGCGTCCGGCCTACGACCGCGTCCACACGCGGCACATGGCGGCCGCCCTGCGCGACGCCGGTTGGCCGGTGGCGGCGCTGGAGTACCGGCGCGTCCCGGGCGCCCCGGAGGCGACGACGGACGACGTGCGGCTGGCGCTGCGCGAGATCCCGGAACAACTCGCGCCCGGCGGCCCCGACTCGGCGACGCCGGTGCCGACGGTCCTCATGGGGCACTCGGCGGGCGGCCACCTGGTGCTCTGGGCCGCGGCCGTCAGCCCGCCGGACCACCTCCTCGGCACGGTCGCGCTCGCACCCGTGGCCGACCTCGTCGCGGCCGACGCCGCCGGTCTCGGCGGCGGAGCGGTCAAGGCCTTCCTCGGCACCGCCCCCGACGCGCGCCCCGACCTCGACCCGCTGCGCCTGGACGCACCGGCCACCCCGGTGACCCTCGTCCACGGCGTCGAGGACGCCACCGTCCCGGTCGCCCAGAGCCGCACCTACGCGACCGCCCACCCCGCCGCACACCTCGTCGCCGTCCCGGACTCCGGCCACTACGACGTGATCGACCCGTCCTCGGAGGCCTGGCGGCACGTCGTGGAGGCGGTCGCGGGTTTCGGACACTGACCCGCGTCCGGGCGCTGTGATCGGCGGGCGCGGGGGAGCGGAGAGCGGGGCCGCGTACACTGTGCGTTCCGGAGCACGGCGCTCAGCGGTCACCTGCTGGGGGTCAAGGGGCCGACGGGGTGATTCCTGTCGTCCCGGCTAGCGTTTACGCAGGTCGAAGGCCGTTCTCTCCATGCGGAGGGGGCGGCTTTTTCCCGTCCTCACGAGAAAGTCGCACAATATGGTCGCCGTGCAGGGTCGGTCGAGGGCGATTCTGTGGGCCACGATCGGTGTGGCAGTCCTGGGGTTCCTGGTGGCGCTGGAGGCCGCGGCGCGGCACTACGGCGTCGCGGGGCCCATCACCGAGCAGGCGCGCGAGGTGGTGTTCGCGCCGAACTCGGGGCCGCTGCTGTACGCCGGGCTCGCGTTGATGATGGTCGTACTCACCTGGCGGCAGCGGTTCATCGCGGCCGGGGCCGCGGTCGGCATCGACGTCGTGTTCTTCCTGGTCCGGTGGATCGTCGGCGCCGACATGAACTTCGGCAACGGCGCGATGTGGGTCCTCATCGGCTGCGCGGTCATCGCGGTCACCCGCAGAACCGGCGACGAGCGGCTCCTCATGCTGAAGGGCGTCGGGCTCGGGCTGCTGCTCGTGGCGGGACACAAGACCGGCGACACGTGGCTGCTCATCACGTCGAAGACCCGGCCGCAGGTGCTCGACCAGTACGTGGCGACGGCCGACCACGCGCTCGGCAATCCGTCCTGGGTGGCGGGCCGGCTGCTCGACGCCAGCGGCCCCGTCGGCGAGCACCTCCTCGGCGCCGTCTACGGGCAGCTGCCGCTGGCCGCCGCCATCGTCGCGCTGTACCAGCTGCGCAACGTGGCGGTCGAGCGCCGCTTCCCGGGCCACCACCTCATACGCACGTTCCTGGTCATCGGCCTGATCGGGCCGGTCTTCTACATGATCATGCCGGTGGTCGGGCCGGTCTTCGCGTTCGGTCCCGACGGCGGGCACTGGGCGGCGGCGAACATCTGGCCGGACACCGCGTCGTCGATCGCCAGTCCGCAGCCGTTCCAGTTCGACGCGATCACCCCGCGCAACTGCATGCCCAGCCTGCACACCGCCTGGGCGACCACGCTCTTCATCCACTCCCGCAAGGGCTCGCGGCTGTTCCGCTTCGCCGGGGCGTTCTGGCTCGTCGGCACGCTGTCGGCCACGCTCGGGTTCGGCTACCACTACGGCGTCGACCTCGTGGCCGGCGTGGTGTTCGCCCTCACGATCGAGACGTCGATGCGGGCCTTCGACCGCGGCTGGGACTGGTCCGGCTTCCGGTTGGTCGGGTACGGCGCGACGGTCTTCGGCACGCTGCTGCTCTCGTACCGCTTCCTGCCGACCCAGATGGCCGCGCACCCGTGGCTGTTCGGACCGCTCCTGCTCGCGCTGATGGGCTCGGTCATCTACGGATACGTGCGGACCACCAGGCAGTGGGACCCCGTGGACGCTCCGGCGGGACAACCGGAGCCCCAGCTCCTGGCGGTCTGACCATGCCGCGCCGCAGCCGGGCCTCCAGCCAGTTCGCGAAGGTCGTGAGCGTGAGGTTCAGCAGGACGAAGAGCGCCGCGACCACCGTGAAGCAGGCGATGGTGTTCGCCCCGTAGTTCGCGCTCATGGGCCGGACGGAGGCCAGCAGCTCGGAGAAGCCGAGCAGCGCACCGCCCAGCGCGGTGTCCTTCACGATCACGACCATCTGGCTGACGATCGCGGGCAGCATCGCGGTGACCGACTGCGGCAGCAGGACGTAGCGCATGACCTGGTTCCTGCGCATGCCGATCGCCTTGGCCGCGTCGGTCTGGCCCCGCGGGAGGGCCAGGATCCCCGCGCGCACGATCTCCGCGAGCACCGAGCCGTTGTAGAGGACGAGGCCGGTGACCACCGCGTACAGCGGCCGGTCGTCGGAGCTGATCTGGCTGAACTTGGCGTACCACGCGTTCGCGAACAGCATCAGGATCAGCACCGGGATGGCCCGGAAGAACTCGACGACCGTGCCCGCCGCGCCCCGCACCCAGCGGTGCTCGGAGAGCCGGGCGATGCCGAACAGCGCGCCGAGCGGCAGTGCGATGACCATGGCGAGCGCCGCCGCGATGACGGTGTTCTGGAGCCCCGGCAGGAGGAAGGTCTCCCAGACACGGGAGTCGGTGAAGAACGGCCGCCACTTGGCCCACTCGAGCTGGTTCTTGTCGGCCAGGCTCGTGACGACCCACCACGCCACCACACCGAGGGCGACGAGGAAGAGCGCGGTGTACAGCAGGTTCCGCCGCTTCGCCCGCGGCCCCGGCGGGTCGTACAGGACGGTCGGCGGGCTCACCGCTTCACCGACACCTTCCTGCCCACCCAGCCGAGGAAAAGCCCGGTCGGGAGCGTGAGGCAGATGAACCCGAACGCGAAGACGGCCGAGATGAGCAGCAGCTGCGCCTCGTTCTCGATCATCACCCGCATGAGCGCGGCGGCCTCGGCGACCCCGATCGCGGCGGCCACGGTGGTGTTCTTCGTCAGCGCGATCAGCACGTTCGCCAGCGGGCCCACGACCGAGCGGAACGCCTGGGGGAGGACGACGAGCCGCAGCGTCTGGGGGAACGTGAGGCCGATGGCGCGCGCCGCCTCGATCTGGCCGAGCGGCACGGTGTTGACGCCGGACCGCAGCGCCTCGCAGACGAACGCCGCGGTGTAGGCGGTCAGCCCGAGCACGGCGAGCCGGAAGTTGATCGTCGTGAAGTCGTTGGCGCCGAGCGTCACGCCGAGCGTCTGGAACAGGCCCAACGAGGTGAAGACGATGATCACCGTGAGCGGGATGTTCCGGACGACGTTGACGTAGACGGTGCCGAAGCCGCGCATGAGCGGCACCGGGCTGATGCGCATGGCGGCCAGCGCGGTCCCCCAGACCAGCGCGCCGACGGCGGAGAAGACGGCGAGCCGGATGGTCGTCCAGAAGGCGCCCAGCAGGTCGTAGCCCTGGAGGAAGTCGAACACGGTCTCCCAGCCTTCCGTGCCGGGGAAGGGGCCGTGGGGGGGCGGCCGGCCGCGGGGGGGCCCCGCCGGCCGGGGGGCGGGGGGGCTGTGCGCGGGGTG
>NZ_JASAOI010000019.1 GCF_029953285.1 Yinghuangia seranimata
CCAACCGGGCCCCCCCGCCGCCGGGGCGGGGGAGGGGGCGGCGGCGCCCCCCCGGGGGGCGGCGCCCCACGGAGCCGCCGGGTCAGCTGACGATGACGCCGATCTGCGGCGCGGGCTCGGCGTGGTAGTTCGCCGGGCCGAAGTTCTTCTGGACGTACTTGTCCCAGGAGCCGTCCTTGACCATCTTCTCCAGGGCGGCGTTGATCTTCGGCGTGAGGTCGCTGCCCTTCGGGACGCCGATGCCGTAGTTCTCGTTGCTCATCTTGAAGCCGCCGAGCTTGAACCTGCCCTTGAACTCGGGCTGCGCGGCGTAGCCGGCGAGGATCGCGTCGTCGGTGGTCAGGGCGTCGACGGCCTTGTTCTCCAGGCCGGTCAGGCACTCCGAATAGCCGCCGTACTCCTGCAGCTGGGCGTCGGGCGCGATCTTCGTCTTGACGTTCTGCGCCGAGGTCGAGCCGGTGACCGAGCACAGCTTCTTGTTGTTCAGGTCCTGCGGCGTCCGGATGGAGTTGTCGTCCGAACGGATCAGCACGTCCTGGTGGGCCAGCAGGTAGGGGCCGGCGAAGTCGACCTTCTGCGCGCGTGCGGGGGTGATCGAGTACGAGGCGGCGATGAACGCGACGTCGCCGCGCTGCAGCATCGTCTCGCGGTCGGCGCTCTTGGCCTCCTTCCACACGATGTCGCCGGGCTTGTAGCCGAGCTCCTTGGCGATGTACGTGGCGACGTCGACGTCGAAGCCGGTGTACTTGCCGTCCGGGGTCTTCAGGCCGACGCCGGGCTGGTCGAACTTGATGCCGACGGCCACCTTCTTGCCGCCTCCGCTGTTGCTGTCGCTGCACCCGGCTGCCGCCAGGGACAGGGCCGCCAGGGCGGCCGCCGCCGCGGCCGTCGCCTTGCGAGGCCTCATCGCGCTCACCTCTTGGTGCTGGGCGGTCCCGGTCAGTGGTGCAGGATCTTCGACAGGAAGTCCCGGGCCCGCGCGGTGCCCGGGCTGCTGAAGAACCGGTCGGGCGTGGTCTCTTCCATGATCCGGCCGTCCGCCATGAACACCACCTTGTTGGCGGCCGAACGGGCGAAGCCCATCTCGTGGGTGACGACCACCATGGTCATGCCGTCCCGGGCGAGCTGCCGCATCACCTCGAGCACCTCGTTGATCATCTCGGGGTCGAGGGCGGAGGTCGGCTCGTCGAAGAGCATGACCTTCGGGTCCATGGCCAGCGCCCTGGCGATCGCGACGCGCTGCTGCTGGCCGCCGGAGAGCTGCGCCGGGTACTTGTCCGCCTGCGACGCCACGCCCACCCGGTCGAGCAGCTTGTGCGCCCGGTCCGCCGCCGCCTTCCGGTCCTTCTTGCGGACCTTGACCTGGCCGAGCGTGACGTTGTCCAGCACGGTCTTGTGCGCGAAGAGGTTGAAGGACTGGAACACCATGCCCACGTCGGCCCGCAGCGCGGCCAGCTCGCGGCCCTCGGCGGGCAGCGGCTTCCCGTCGATCACGATCTCGCCCGAGTCGATGGTCTCCAGGCGGTTGATCGCGCGGCACAGCGTGGACTTCCCGCCCCCGGACGGCCCGATGACCACGACGACCTCGCCCCGGGCGACGGTCAGGTCGATGTCCCGCAGGACGTGGAGGGTGCCGAAGTGCTTGTTGACCTTGCTCAGCACGACAAGGTCGTCCGGGGGCGGGGTGGAGGTGTCCTCGGTCATCGTCGCTCCGCTCGTCGGCTTCATCGTCCGTCGTCCGGCGGGAAGCCGCACGTCAGGCGGAGCATCGGGGTCAGGGCGAAGGCGGCGCGCAGAACTCGGCGTTCAGGAGCGGGAAGAGGGTCTCGGCGCCCCAGCTGCCGTTGTAGTTGAAGGCGAGCCGGTGTCGGCCGTCGTCGGTGGTGGCGGCCACGGTGATCGAGCCCTGCACGCCGCCGTCGTGGTACCAGAGCGCGGCGCCGCAGGGCATCGTGAAGTGCTCGATGCCGAGCCCGTAGGAGGCGCCCGGGAAGTCGGGGTTGGCGACGGTCGTCTTCATCTCCGCCAGCTGGCGCGGGGGCAGCAGCTGCCCGCGCATCAGGGCCCCGTAGAAGCGGTTCAGGTCCTCGGCGCTGGAGACGATGTCGCCGTTGCCCCAGCCCTGCGACGCGTTCATCTCGGTGACGTCGTCGATCCGGTCGGGCGCCGACGGGAACAGCTTGGCGTAGCCGCGGCCGCTCGGGTGCGGCAGGCGGACGCGGTCCTTGGGGGTGGACGTGGCCTTCAGCCCCAACGGCTTGAGGATCCGGTCGCGCACCTCGGCCTCGTACGACCGTCCGGAGACCTTCTCGACGACCATCGCGGCCAGCACGTCGTTGGTGTTGGAGAACGAGTGCCGGGCCCCGGGCGCGAACAGCGGCGCGTGCGAGAGGGCCACCTGCACGCGCGCCTCGGGCGTGAGGGTGTCGTAGCGGTGCTCGAGGAAGCCGTCGCCCGTCACGTACGTCTCGGCGTACCCCGGGTCGGCGAGGTAGTCGAACAGGCCGCTGGTGTGGTTCAGCAACTGCCGTACGGTGACCGCGCGGCCGTCGTTGCCGCTGCCCCGCACCACGCCGGGCAGGCGGCGCTCGACGGTGTCGTCGAGGCTGAGCCGCCGCTCCGCCTCCATCTGGAGCAGGACGGTGGCCACGAAGGTGTCGGTGAGGTTGCCGACCCGGAACCTGTCGTCCGTGCCGCGCGGCGCGCCCGTCCGCAGGTCGCCCACGCCCGAGGCCGCCTTCCAGACCCCGTCGGCGTCCCGCGCCTCGGCGGTGACGCCGGGGACCCCGGCCTGGACGGCCGCGTCCATCGCCTGCCGCGTCGCCTGGTGGCCGCCCGCCGCGCGGGCGGGACCCGTCAGGGCGGCGGCCGTTATCGCGGCCGCCGTGAAAACGACCACGCAGGCCCTGGACCTCTTTCTCGTTTTCAATTCCCGCTCCTGGGAGTTCGTCTGTCCCGTCGCCAGGACGGACCCGTCCGGATTTAATGGAGCCATTGTCCACAACAGCGCGGGGAAAGGGGATCCGAGTGCGGGAGAACAGCGGTACCGGAATCGGAGGGAAACGGAGTTCCCGGCCACGGCACTACCTCATGTGCGAGCCGACGTTCTTCGAGGTCACATATTCGATAAATCCGTGGATGGACCCCTCGCGCCCCACCTCCAACGCGCGCGGACTGTCCCAGTGGAAGACGCTGCACGACCTCCTGGTCGAACTGGGGCACACGGTCGACCTGGTCGAGCCCGTCGCCGGACTTCCGGACATGGTGTACTCGGCCAACGGCGCGACGGTCGTGGACGGCCGTGCGCTGGTCGCCCGCTTCCGCCATGAGCAGCGCGAAGGCGAGTCACCGGCGTACCTGGACTGGTTCCGGGTGCACGGCTGGGAGACGCGCCAGGCCGAGCGCGTCAACGAGGGCGAGGGCGACTTCCTGTACACCGGCGACGTCGTCCTGGCCGGCACGGGGTTCCGCAGCGCGCCGGAGGCGCACGACGAAATACGGGAGTTCTTCGGCGTGCCGGTGGTGGCCCTGACCCTCGTGGACCCCAGGTACTACCACCTCGACACGGCCCTTGCCGTGCTCGACGACAATGAGGTCATGTACCACCCCGAGGCGTTCTCGCCGGAAAGCCGGGAGGTACTCGCGGAACGATTCCCGGACGCGATTGTGGCGGATGCGGAAGACGCCGCGGTATTCGGCCTGAACGCGGTGTCCGACGGCCTCCACGTCATTGTTCCGGAACAGGCGAAGCGCCTGCCGGGGCAACTGCGGGAACGTGGATTCGTGCCCGTCGGGATCGATATGACGGAGCTGCTCAAGGGCGGCGGCGGCGCCAAGTGCTGCACCTTGGAGCTCCGCCCGGCGCGCTGACCGGAAGAGGGGACGGCCCCGGTGTCCGCACGGACACCGGAGCCGCCCCGTTTTCCCGCTTTCCCCGTGTGCGAGCCGGTCAGAGCGGGTTCACCCGGTACGTCGGGAAGTAGGAGCCGATGCGGCCGGCCGCGTAGTCGTCGGCCAGCTCGGGCACCTGGTCGAAGTCGTAGACCACGTCCGACCCCTTCGGCGCCATCCAGCCGTCGGCTTCCATGAAGTCCCGGATGCCCGGTGAGTCGGGCAGCCGCCATACGTGCGTGTTCACGTGGAGGTGCCGCGCGATGGACTCGGCCCCGCGCAGATGCGACAGGCGCATCCCCGCCTTCCATCCGCACGTGGTGACGACCCCTTCGCGGGCCAGGGCCGTCAGGGTGACGTCGTAGAGCGGCTCGCCGATGTTGTCGACGAAGAGCGCGACGCCGTGGCCGTCGCTGAGCTCGTCGACGAGGCCCAGGAACGCGCGCACCGACGTCCGGCGCCGCTGCTGCCGGTCCCGGTCGGCCCGCTCCCGCCGGCCGGGCAGCGACAGGTCGGGGTACCGGCGACGGTCCACCGGGGTGATGCCGTGCTCGCGCAGGAAGGCGACGCGCTCGTCCGAGCCCGCCGTCATCGCCACCCGGAAGCCGGCGCGCTTGGCCAGCATCAGCTCGGCGAACGCCACGCCGCCGCCCCAGCCGAACACCAGGTGGTCCGCCGGATCGCTGTCGGGCACCTGCGTCCGCCAGCACCCGTAGGCCTTCTGCCAGTTGTCCCAGGCGGTGAAGTACCGCCCGTACGCGGCCCACTGGGACAGCGAGTACGGCGTGCCGTCCGGGAGGGGCAGGAGCAGCCGGGCGTCCATCTTCGACCGCTCGGCCAGGAGACCGATGGTGCCGGGGCAGTCGTACGCGTAGGCGAGTTCGGCGTAACCGAAGCGGTCGAGCCTGCCGAACGGCATGAGCAGGCACAGGTCGCCTTCCCGGGCCCGGACACCGGGGCCGCCCCCGTTCACCGCGAGCACGCGGACCACCCCCAGGTTGCCGAGGACCACCGAGTCCTCGCCGCGGGAGCTGCATACGTCGATCGGCGAACGGGTCAGCGCGTGGTCCATGTTGGCCTCCCACGAGCCGAGGATCGGCTCGACCAGCGCCTCTCCGTCCTCGAGCGGGCCGAAGGCGAAGCGGTCCCGCAGCAGCGCGCCGCCGGGTCCGCCGGTGTGCCGGCCGGTCACCGCACCGGAGCGCAGGATCCAGGCTTCTGGTGCGTAGATGACAACCTCCGGTGATCGAGTACGTGCCGGGTCACGAGGCGGTGGAGGCCGGCACCCGGTAGTCCACCGAGACGCCGCCCCACGCCTCTCCGGCGCCGTAGGCCACCGCCCCGAGTCGTCCCGAGGCGGGAAGGAGACCGGCGTCCAACTCCTCGGCGAACGCCAGCGGGATCGTGGCGGACGACGTGTTCCCGGAGTGCTCGATCCGGTTCACGAAGGGCACGCCGAGATGACTGGTGAAGGCGCGGACCTGTTCCAGGATGCGGCCGTTCGCCTGGTGTCCGACCAGGACGGTCGGCGCGGGGCCGTGGTCGAAGAGGTACTGCGCCGATTCCGACATGCGCCGCACCGCGCGGTCGTAGACCTGCGCCCCGTCGAGGTGGATGCCGCCCGCGTCGGTCTCCCGCATCAGCGCCTCCTGGGCGCCGTCGCAGCCGGCGACGTGGCGGAAGCCCGCGAACTCCGCGCGCTCCTCGACCAGGACGGCCGCGGCGCCGTCTCCGAACAGGCAGGCCGTCTGCCGGTCCGTGCGGTCCACCATCCGGGACATGGCCTCCACCGAGCACACCAGGACGGACCGGGCCCGCCCCGCGTCACAGAGGGACAGCCCGGTGACCAGCCCGTAGACGAAGCCGCAGCACGCCGCGTTCATGTCGAAGGCGAGCACCGAAGGCCCCAGGCCCGCGAGGTGCGCCACCTTCTGCGCGATCCCCGGGACGCGCTGCCGCGACGACGTGCTGACGACGACGAGGGCGCCGATCGAGGCGGGGTCGGCCGACCGGGTCACGACCGGCGCGCAGGCCTCCGCCGCCACCTCCGCGAGCGGGGTCTCGTCGGGCAGCCAGGAGCGGGACGCGATGCCGCTGCGGCGCCGGATCCACGCGTCCGTGAGGCCGATCGCGGTGAAGTGCTCGTTGTCGACCCTCCGGCCCGGCTTCGCGGTGGCGATGTCGACGATGCCCGCGCTCATCCCTGGTTCGCCAGCTTCACGAAGTAGGCGCTGAAGTCGCTCAGGAAGGCGAAGCCTGCGGTGTCCGTCAGGTCGCCCCTGACCTGGAGTTCGCGCTCCAACTGCTGGTGCAGCTCGACCAGGTCGAGGGAGTCGAGGTCGAGGTCGGCGACGGGCCGGGTGAGGTCGTCGGAGGTCAACGCCGGGTCGCGTTCCCGCAGTTTGGCGAGCATGGTGTCCGCGATGCGGCGTTCGATGTCGCTCATGAGCCTTCTCCGTTCACGTGGCGGGACGGTGGGAACTGCGGGCGTGGGGCGATCAGTCGGTCGCCAGCCGGTACAGCACGTCGCCGGAGGCGAGGATCGTGCCGGCCGCCGCGGCGTGGGCGGTGAGCCGTCCGCCGCGCTCCGCCACGACCTCCACACTGGCCTTGTCGGTCTCGACGACCGCGACGACGTCCCCGCGCTCGACCCGGTCGCCGACGCCGGCGACCCACTCGACCAGCAGGGCCTCGGCGAGGCCGTGTCCGAACTCGGGAACACGCATGTCCTCCGCGCTCACTTCGTCATCACCAGAACCTCGTCCCTGATCTCGCGCACGCCGATCATGTAGTCCTTCTCGAAGTCCCCGGGGGGATACGCGCGGCGGTCGGGCGCCAGCCTGCGGACCGGGCCGCGGAGCGCGTCGTGGCCGTACTCGGCCACCGACGCGGCGATCTCGGCCCCGATGCCGACGTCCTTGGTCGCCTCGTGCACGACGAGCAGCCGTCCGGTGCGGCCCACGGACTCCAGGACCGTGTCCATGTCGAGCGGGGCCACCCAGCGCAGGTCCACCACCTCGACGTCGACGTCGGGGGCGAGGTCGTGCGCCGCCTCCAGCACCTCGTCGGTGATCGCGCCGTACGTGGCGACCGTCAGGTCGGTGCCGCGCCGCACCACCCGGGCCGCGGTCGGCGACCGCGCGGGCTCGGCGGAACGCGGAGGCGAACTCCGGCGCCAGTACAGGCGGATCGGCTCGTACACGACGACGGGCGAGCCGAGCGCCACCGCGTACCGCAGGATCTGGTCGGCGTCCTCGCCGGTGGAGGGACACGCCACCGAAATGCCCGGGACGCGGGCGAAGAGCGCCTCGTTGGAGTCGTTGTGGTGCTCGACGCCCCGGAACCCCCCGGCCGTCGGGATCCGCACCACCAGGCTCGGACTGATCCGCCCGTTCCACCGGCCGCCGACCCGCGCCGCCTGCGTCACCAGCTGGTTGACCGCGGGGTAGGTGAATCCGTCGAACTGGATCTCGCAGACCGGCACCAGCCCGCTCATCGCCATGCCGACCGCCTGGCCCACGATGGTGGACTCGGCCAGCAGGGCGTCGCGCACCCGGTCCGCGCCGAAGCGCTCCCGGAGTCCGCGGGTCACCCGGAACACGCCGCCCAGGCGCCCGATGTCCTCGCCGATCAGCACCAGCCTCGGATCCTGGTCGAGCAGGTCGGCGAGGGCCGTGTTGATCGACTCCGCCAGACAGGGGGAACGCACGGTGCCCGTCACGCGTACTCCTTCGTCAACCGTTCACGTATCTCCCGCACTTCGGTCTCGACGGCGGCGAACCACGCGGCGTCCACCAGGCCTTGGCCGCGCAGCCGGTCGGCATAGCCCGTCACCGGGTCCGCGGCCTTGGTCCGCGCGATGTCGTCGGAGCTGCGGTACACCTCCTGGGCGTCCGCCGTGGTGTGGCCGTTGATGCGCCCCACGCGGATCTCGACCAGAAACGGGGCCCGTTCGCCGCGGATGTGGGCCGCGGCCCGGGAGCAGGCGGCGAACACGGTCTCCGGGTCCCGGCCCGGGACCGCGGCGGACGCGATCCCGAAACCGCGGGCGCGCTCGGCCACCGACGTGCGCATCTGCTCCTCGGCCGGCTTCGAGATGGCCCAGCCGTTGTTCTGGACGACGAAGAGCACGGACGCCGACTCGACGGCGGCGAGGTTCATCGCCTCCGACATGTCGCCCTCGCTGGTGGCGCCGTCGCCGACGTACACGACGACGAAGTCCTCGAGCCCCTGCATCCGTCGCCCGATCGCATAGCCGACCGCGTGCAGCGTCTGTGCGGCGAGGACCATCGTGTACGGGAAGAACCGCACCCGGTGCGGGTCCCACCCGCAGAAGGTGCGGCCGGTCCACTGCGCGAGCAGTTCCTCCGGCGTCACACCGCGCAGGAGCGCGACCGCGTGCTCGCGGTAACTGGGAACGACGGTCGCGGCCGGCCCCGCGGCGAGCGCGGAGCCCACCTGGGCGGCCTCGTGCCCCTCGCAGGACGGCCACAGGTCGAGCACGCCCTGCTTCTGGAGCCGCCGGGCCTCCTCGTCGACGCCGCGCGCCACCAGCATGTGGCGGAGCAGCGTTCGGCGTGTGTCGTCGTCCGGCGCTGTTTCGTTCTCGGATAAAGACTTCACGGCCATTGACCACCAGTCGCAGGTTCGTCGAGGGGATTTCTTTCGTCGGACGAGGATTTCCGGCGCTTCTGAACCCGAATTCGAGCAGGCCCTTCCAGGGGCCGATGAGCGGTCATGGTGGCACAGAACCCGAGGAGGGGTACAGGTCCGGGCGGACGGCCCGGAGTGCGATCCGACCGCGCTTGTGGGGTTAGCGGCCGGGTCCTACGGTGTGGCGTCAGCATTACCGCGTCGGCGGATGCCGGGTGTCCTGTCGACAGGACGAAGCCGATTTCCCGTAGCGCGTCACCTCTTGACGAATTAAGGACGGTGCCCGTGAGCACGAATCCCTTCGACGACGAGGACGGCCGATTCCTCGTGGTGGTCAACGACGAGGAGCAGCACTCCCTGTGGCCGGTGTTCGCCGATGTGCCCGCCGGCTGGCGGGTGGTCTTCGGCGAGGCGTCCAGGGCCGAGTGCCTGGAGTACGTCGAGCGGAACTGGACCGACATGCGGCCGCGGAGTCTGCGGGAGGCGATGGCGGCGGACTGAACGCGACAGGGGAGTCACGGGAGCCAGTCGATGATCCTTCAGGGAAAGCGGGTCGCCTTACCCTCGGCGCCCGTCGTCCACAAGCGGTTCGAAGCCCACGCCGAAGCCACCCCCGACGCCGTCGCCGTGGTCTGCGCCGGGCGGCGGACGACGTACGCGGAACTGAACGCGCGGGCCAACCGGTTCGCCCACCACCTCATCGCGCGCGGGCACGGCCGAGGCGCCAAGGTCGGCGTCTGCCTCGACTACTCGACCGACATGGTCGTCGCGATCCTCGGCACGCTGAAGGCGGGCGCGGCCTACGTGCCGTTCGATCCGTCCTATCCGGCGGCCCGCCTGCGGCTGCTGCTCGGCCAGGTGCCCGGCCTCGCCCTGATCGTGGCGTCCCCCGCGACGGCCGGACTGGTCGCGTCCGCGGCCGTCGAGGTCGTCGACATCGAGGGGCTGTCCGACCACCTCGCGACCCTTCCGGCGACCGCACCCGACGTCCGGATCACCGGGGACGACGTCTGCTACGCGGTCTTCACCTCCGGGTCGACGGGCACGCCGAAGACGGCCGCGGTGCGGCACGAGGGCTGGTTCAACCTGCTGAACTGGCTGACGCTCGAGTACGGGCTGCACGCGGGGTCGCACAACCTGGTCGTCAGCGCGTTCGGCTTCGACCTGTCCCAACGCAGCCTGATGGCGCCGCTGTTCTGCGGCGCCACGCAGTACCTGATGGCCAGCCGGAACTTCGACGCCGCGATGGCGTACCGCATGCTCGACCAGCACGACATCCGCGTCGTGCACTGCGCTTCCAGCACGCTGTACCTGCTGGTGGACTGGGAGACCGCGCGCGGCGGAGACGCCCTCACCCGGCTCGACTACATGCTGTTCGGCGGCGAGCCGCTGCACGCCGAGCGGCTCACGGACTGGGCCCGGCGCGCCGGGAACACGTGCACCCTGCTGCACCAGTACGGCGTCGCCGAGTGCACGGACGTCGCCACGTCGTTCGACCTCGCCGGCTACCGGCCCGGCGTACACGACATCGCACCCGTCGGCACGCCGGCCTACAACACCGACATCCACGTCCTCGACGACCGGATGCGCCAAGTCGCGCCGGGGGAGTACGGCGAGATCTGCATCTCCGGGCCCAGCGTGGGCGCGGGCTACCTCAACGGCGCGGGCCCCGAATCCGACCGGTTCACCACGGTCGTGGCCGACGGCGAGCCGCTGCGGCTGTACCGCACGGGCGACCGCGGCCACGTGAACGAGGCCGGGGACCTCGTGATCGCCGGGCGGATGGACGCGCAGGTCAAGGTGCGGGGCATGCGCATCGACCCCGCCGACGTCGAACGCGCGCTCGGCAGACTGGCCGGAGTCCGGCAGGCCGCCGTGGTGGTCGACCGCACGGACGCCGGCGACGCCGAGCTGATCGCGTTCCTCGTCCCGGAGGACGGCGACCTCGACGACAACGACGTGCGCGCCCGCCTCCTCGAGGCGCTGCCGCGGAACATGGTCCCGACCAGGTTCCGCAACGTGCCGCGGATTCCGCTGAGCCCGCACGGGAAAGTGGACCGCGCCGCGTTGGCCGAGGAATTGCGGCAGGCGGGGATCTCATGATTACCGACCGGGTGCTCACCATCTGGCGCCGGGAACTTCAGCGCGACGACATCGCGGTCGACGACAACTTCTTCGCCGTCGGCGGCCAGTCCGTGATCATGGCGAAAATCCAGTGGGCCTTCATCGAGGAACTGGACGTCGAGATTCCGGTGGACCAGATGTTCCGCAATCCGACGGTGGCGTCGATTGCCGCGTACATCGAATCCCTGCACACATAAAGGAGGCGCCATGTACGACGTCATTGTCATCGGTGCCCGTTGTGCGGGTTCTCCGACGGCCATGTTGTTCGCGCGGCAGGGGTATCGCGTCCTGCTCCTGGAAAGGGCGCGGTTCCCGCAGGACACGTTGTCCTCGCACTACATCCACCAGCCGGGCGTGGCGCTGCTCGACCGGTGGGGCCTGCTCGGCCGGCTCCGCGACGCGGGCTGCCGGCCGATCGACCACCAGAGCTACGAGGCGCCCGGTGTCCGGCTGGACGGCTTCTCCCTGCCGGTCGACGGCCACCGGACCACGTACGCCCCGCGGCGGTTCGTGCTCGACCCGGTCCTCGCCGCGGGCGCCGTGGAGTCCGGTGTGGAGTTCCGGGAGTCCTGCGCGGTCACCGACCTCGTCTTCGAGGACGACAGGGTCGTCGGCGTGCGGTACACCACGCCCGGCGGCGCCGAGACGACGGACCGGGCGCGGCTCGTCGTCGGCGCGGACGGCATGCGCTCGCTGGTGGCGCGCAGGACCGGCGCGCCGAACGTCGTCGAGCATCCGCGGATGACGTCCACCTACTACAGCTACTGGGCCGGGGTTCCCTCGCACTTCGAGCTGTACGAGCGGCCGGGCCGGTGGATCGGGGTCATCCCCACCAACGACGACCTCACGCTGATCATGACCTACTTCCCGCAGAGCGAGTTCTCCGACGTCCGCGCCGCGGTGGAGCCCGCGTACCTCGAAGCCGTCCGCACGACCGCGCCCGAGCTGTACGAGCGGATGTCGGCGGGCCGCCGGGTGGAACGGCTCTACGGCACGGGCCACCAGGAGAACTACTTCCGCAAGGCCTTCGGGCCCGGCTGGGTGCTGATCGGCGACGCGGTGCACCACAAGGACTCCATCACCGCCCGCGGTATCACCGACGCCTTCATGCAGGCCGCGTCGCTCACCGGGCACATCGGCGAGCGGTTGCACGACGACACCGGGCTCGAGGCGGCGCTGGAGCGCTACGAGGCCGACCTGGACGACGAGTTCTCCGGTTTCTACCAGAGCGCGCTCAACGTGGCCGAACTCAAGCCCGGTGGGCGGGTGGAGATGCTGCGGAAGCTGGTCGGCCACCAGGACCTGGTCGACCGGTACTTCTCGACGGTGTCGGGCGCGTGCTCCATCGACGACTTCTACAACACCGAACTTCTGACGGTGCTCAACCAGAGCTGACCGGTGGCGTGCGCCCAGGTACTCCTGCCGATTTGGAGACACAATGATCCCGTTGTCGTTCGCCCAGCGCCGGCTGTGGTTCGTGGACCGGTTCGAAGGCCCGTCGCCGACCTACAACGGCGCCTTCGCCCTGCGGCTGACCGGCGAACTGAACGTCGCCGCAATGGAGTCGGCGCTTCGCGACGTCGTCGACAGGCACGAGGTCCTGCGCACGGTGATCGTCGAGGACGACAACGGCGTCCCCCATCAGCAGGTGCTGCCGTCCGACCGCGCGCCGCTCGGCCTGCCGGCCGTCGAGGTCGCGGAGGCGGACCGGGCGGCCGCAGTCGACGAGGTGGCGACCGCCGTCTTCGACCTGGCCGCCGACCCGCCGATCCGCGCCAGGCTGGTGCGCTGCGGGCCCCGCGACCACACCCTGGTGCTGGTGGCGCACCACATCGCCGTGGACGGGGAGTCGTTCGGCCCGCTGTTCGGCGACCTCACGACGGCCTACGCGGCCCGCCGGGAGGGCCGCGCCCCGATGTGGGAGCCGCTCCCGGTGCAGTACGCGGACTACACGCTGTGGCAGCGGGACGTGCTCGGCGACGAGTCCGACCCGCGGAGCCTGGCGTCCCGGCAACTGGACTACTGGCGCGAGGCGTTGGCCGACCTGGCGCAGCCACTGGCGCTGCCCACGGACCGCCCGCGCCCGAAGGCGGCGAGCCGCCGCGGCGACATGGTCACGTTCTCCGTCGACCCCGACCTGCTCCGGTCCGTGGAGAAGCTGGCCGGGCAGGCGGACGCCACGGTCTCCATGGTCATGCACTCCGCGCTCGCGGTCCTGCTGCAGCACCTCGGCTGCGGCGACGACGTGCCCGTCGGTGCCCCGATCGCGGGTCGTACCGACGAGGAACTCCGCGACCTCGTCGGGTTCTTCGTCAACACGTGGGTGCTGCGTGTCGACCTCTCGGGGCAGCCGACCTTCCTCGAGCTGCTGCGGCGGGTACGGGACCGGTCCCTCGCCGCGTACGACAACCAGGACATGCCGTTCGAGCGGCTGGTGGAGCTGCTGAACCCGGACCGGTCCACCGCCTACCACCCGTTCTTCCAGGTGATGCTCTCCTGGCAGCCGCCCGTTCCGGACCTGGCGCTCCCCGGCCTCGAGGTGCGCGCCGAGCGATTGGAGACCGGGACCGCCAAGTTCGACCTGTTCTTCGACATGCTGCCGAACGCCTCGGGCGGGGCCGAGTGCCGGCTGGAGTACGTCGCCGACCTCTTCGACGAGGACACGGCCCAGGACATCGCGGACCGGTTCGTCCGCGTCCTGGGCCGGCTCGTCGCCGACCCCGGGGGCCGGGTCGGCGGCCTCGACGTCCTCGACGCCGAGGAACGCGACCGGCTGCTCATCCGGTTCAACGACACCGCGGCGGACCTGACGGAACCGACCGTCCCCCGGCTGTTCGAACGCCAGGCGGCCGCGACGCCGGACGCCGCGGCGGTCGTGTGCGACGACCGCACGCTCACCTACCGCGAGCTCGACGACCGGGCGAACGCCGTCGCGTGGGAGCTGATCCGGCGCGGTGCGGGCCCCGAGGACCTGGTGGTGCTGGCGCTGCCGCGTACCGAGGACCTCGTCGTCGGCCTGCTCGGCATCCTCAAGTCCGGTGCCGCGTACCTGCCGATGGATCCGCGGTACCTGGGCGGACGCGCGGCCGTCGTGCTGTCCGAGGCGGCCCCGCGGTTCGCGGTCACCGACACCGCGACGTGGCGGGAACTGCCGGAGAACACCGTCCCGGTCGTCAACCTCGACCACCGCGGGCGGTGGGACACACCGCGGGGCACGCCCGACGACGCCGCCCGGCGCGCGCCCTTGGCGCCCGACAACCTCGCGTACGTGATGTACACGTCCGGGTCCACGGGCACCCCGAAGGGCGCGGCGATCACCCACCGCAACGTCGTCAACGGCGTACAGGAGCTCGTGCGCGTGCTGGACACGCCGCCGGGGTGGCGGATGCTGGCCGGCACCTCGGTGAACTTCGACGTCTCGGTCTTCGAACTGCTGTCCGCCCTCTCCACCGGCGGCACGGCCGAGGTGGTGCCGAACGCGCTGGCCCTCGGCGAGCGCGACGGCTGGGACGGGCACGTGGTCAGCGCGGTCCCCTCGGTGCTCCAGGAACTGGTCGGGCACTTGGCCGAGGCGCCCGACGTGCGCACCGTCGTCTTCGCGGGCGATGTCCTCCCGGCCCGGCTGGTGCGCCAGGTGCGTGCGGCCCTGCCCGCGGCGCGGATCGTGAACTCCTACGGGCAGAGCGAGAGTTTCTACGCCACCACGTTCTCCCTGGGGGCGGCCGAGGAGTGGGTGGACGGCGACGTGGCGCCGATCGGCACCCCGCTCGGGAACATGCGCGCCTATGTGTTGGGCCCGGGACTCGCCCCGGTGCCGCAGGGCGTGATCGGCGAGCTCTACGTCGTCGGGACCTGCCTGGGCCGCGGCTACCACGGCCGCCCGGGTATGACCGCCGAGCGCTACGTGGCGAACCCGTTCGGACCTGCGGGCGAACGCATGTACCGCACGGGCGACCTGGCCCGCTGGAACGCGAACGGGCGGCTGGAATGCCTCGGCCGGAGCGACGGCCAGGTGAAGGTGCGCGGCTTCCGCATCGAAACCGCCGAGGTCGAGGCGGCGTTGGCGGCGCACCCCGGGATCAGCGAGGCGGTGGTGGTCGGCCGGGAGGTCCCCTCGGGCGGTCGGCGCCTCGTCGCGTACGTGGTGCACACCGGCGAAGGAGCGGTCGGCGACGACGGCGCCGGCGGTATCGGCGACGTGGACGTGCAGTCCGGTGCCTCGGCCGCCGAACTGCGCAGGTTCGCCGCGGCCCGGCTGCCCGACTACATGGTGCCGTCGGCCTTCGTGGTCCTCGGCCGGATGCCGCTCGGGCCGACCGGCAAGCTGGACCGCGCGGCGCTGCCCGAACCGGAGTTCACGGGCGAGGCCTACCGGGAGCCGCGCACCGAGGCCGAGGCGGTCGTCGCCGCGGCGTACGCGGACGTGCTCGGTGTCGACCGGGTCGGCGTCGACGACGACTTCTTCGCGGTGGGCGGGGACAGTCTGCGGTCCATCCAGGTGGTGGCGCGGGCCCGCGCACGGGGCCTGAGCGTCACCACGCGGGAGATCTTCGAGTGCCGCACGGCGGCCCGGCTCGCCGAGGTCGCGTCCGCCCGCCGGGACCGGGTGCCCGCGCTGGTGGAGGACGAGGGCGGCGGCGTCGGGCCGATGCCGCTCCAGCCGGTGGCCCGGCAGGTGTTCGAACACGGCGGCGGAACGGACCGGTTCGCCATGGCGATGACGCTGGAGCTGCCGCACGGCGTCGACGAGGCCGGGCTCGCCGCGACGCTGGACGCCGTGCTCGACCGGCACGACCTCCTGCGCGCGCGGCTGGTGCGCGGCACCGAGCCCTCCCTCGTCGTGCGTCCGCCGGGCACCGTGCGGGCGGCGGAGCTGATCCGCCGCGTTCCGTGCGACGGCCGGTGGGACGAACAGGCCCTGCTGGACCTCGCGAAGACGGAGCTGGACGACGCGGCCGGACGCCTCGACCCAGAGGCCGGAACCATGGCGGCCTTCGTCTGGTTCGCGGCCGACTCGGGCGCGGGCCGGCTGCTCGTGGTGCTGCACCACCTGGTGGTCGACGGCGTCTCGTGGCGCATCCTGATGGCCGATCTCGCCGAGGCCTGGCGGAGCGTCCGGTCCGGCCGGACACCCGAACTGCCCGCGGTCGGGACGTCGGCGCGCCGCTGGGCGAACGCGCTCCGGACCGAGGCGCTCACCCCCGAACGGGAAGCGGAACTGGCGTACTGGCGGGACCTGCTCGCCGCGCCGGAACCCCTCCTGGGGGCACGGGCGTTCGACCCGGCGGTGGACGTGATGGCCACGGTCGACAGCGTGCGCGTGCAGCTGCCGGCCGATGTCACCGAGGCCGTGCTCACCACACTTCCCGCGGCCTTCCGGGGCACCGGCACGGACGTGCTGCTCGCCGCGCTCTCCGTCGCGCTGGACCGGTGGCACGGTGCGGACCGCCCGACCCTGGTCAGGCTGGAGGGCCACGGCCGCGAGGAGGACGTCGTCCCCGGCGCCGATCTCTCCCGCACCGTCGGGTGGTTCACCGGCATGTACCCGGCCCGGGTCGACGTGACCGGGGTCGACTTCGCCGACGTGGCGGCCGGCGGGCGCGGCGCGGGGAAAGCGGTCAAGCTGGTCAAGGAGCGGCTGCGCGCGGTCCCGGACAAGGGGCTGGGGTACGGCATGCTGCGCTACCTGAACCCCGGCACCGCCGCCCGGCTCGCCGACCGCCCCGTGCCGCAGATCGGCTTCAACTACCTCGGCCGGATCTCCGACGCCGACGTCCCCGAACACCTGCGCGCGGACGGATGGGGGCCGGCCTCGTCCTGGTCCGCCGAACTCGTTCCCGCGCCCGACCCTGACCTGCCCGCGCTGTCCGCGCTGGAGGTCAACGCGGTCGCCACGGAGACCGCCGAAGGCCCGTGCCTGCAGGCCGCCTTCATGTTCCCCACCGGGTTGCTCACCCGCGAGCGGACCGCCGAACTCGCGCGGCTGTGGGTCGAGGCGCTGCACGGCATGGCCGCGTACGCCGCACGCCCGGAGACCGGCGGGCTGACGCCCTCGGACGCGCCGCTCGTCCCGGTGCGGCAGGACGAGATCGAGGCGTGGGAGGCGCGCTACGGCCGGTTGGCCGAGGTGTGGCCGCAGGCCCCGGGGCAGTCCGGGATCCTGTTCCAGGCCGCCCTCGCCGACGGGTCCTTCGACGTCTACCACATGCAGTTCGTCCTGCACCTGTCCGGGCCCGTGGACCCGGCGCGGATGCGGTCGGCCGGCCAGGCGCTGCTCGACCGGTACCCGAACCTGCGCTCGGCGTTCCTCGCCGGAGCCGGCGGCGACCCGGTGCAGGTCGTGCCCGAGCGCGTCGCCCTGCCCTGGCGGCACCTCGACCTGACCGGTCGGGACGAGGCCGAACAGGACGCGGCACTGGACGCGTTCCTCGCCGAGGACCGGACCGACCAACTCGACCCCACCCGGCCGCCGCTGCTCCGCCTGGCCCTGCTCACCTGCGGTCCGCGGCGGGCGAAACTCGTCATCACCGCGCACCACGCCCTGTTCGACGGCTGGTCCTCGCCGGTGGTGATCACCGACCTGATCCGGCTGTACGCGGGGACCGACGAGCTGCCTCCGGTCCGGGGCTACGGCGACTACCTGGCCTGGCTGTCCACGCGGGACCGGGAGGCGTCGGCCGCCCGATGGGCCGCCGAGCTCGCCGGATTCGACCAGCCGACCCTGGTCGCCCCGAACACCCCCGTCCGGGACGAGCCGTCCGCCCTCGGCCGGGTCGAGGTACCGCTGACCATCGACCAGGGGCGCGAACTCGCCCGGCGCGCCGCGGAGCTCGGGGTCACGCTGAACACGCTTCTCCAGGGCGCGTGGGCGATCCTCCTGGCGAAGCTGACCGGGCAGCGGGACGTGGTGTTCGGAGCCGCCGTCAACGGCCGCCCGGCGGACGTGCCCGGTTCGGACGAGATGGTCGGCCTGTTCATCAACACCCTGCCGATCAGGGTGTTCTGCGGGCCGGAGGACCGCGCGGCCGACGTCGTCACCGCGTTGCAGAGGCGGCAGACCGCGCTGCTCGACCACAACCACTACGGACTGGCCGACATCCAGCGCGGCATCGGGCTGCCCGCCCTGTTCGACACGATCGTCGTGTTCCAGTCCTACCCGATCGACCGCGCGGGCATCGTCGACGCGAACACCTCGGCGGGCTTCACGATCGACGCCATCCGTCCGTTTGCGGGCTCGCACTACCCGCTCACCCTCAACGCCTCCGACCCCTACCTGCGGCTCTCCCTCGACTACCAGAACAACCTCTACGACCGCGAGGCGGCGCAGGTGGTCGCCGGCCGGCTCGTCAGGGTGCTGGAGCAACTCGCCGCCGACCCGGCCGTCCCGGTGGGCGCGGTCGACGTGTTGACGGCGGAGGAGCGCGACCGCTTCGTGCGCGAGGTCAACGACACGGCGCGTCCGGTGCCGGCGGACACCCTGCCGGACGCGTTCGAGGCCCAGGTGGAGCGCGACCCCGAGCGCGTCGCGGTGATCGGCGAGCGGGAGACCCTGACCTACCGGGAGTTCAACCGGCGTGCCAACCGGCTGGCGCACTGGCTGGTCGAACGGGGGGCGGGCCCCGAACGGCTCGTGGCGGTGCGGATTCCGCGCTCGGTGGACCTGATGGTGGCGCTGTACGCCGTGGTCAAGGCGGGTGCGGCGTACCTGCCGCTGGACACCGACCTGCCCGAGGACCGGGTGCGGCACGTGCTGGACGGCGCGCGGCCGCTGCTGGTGCTCGACGAGGCGCTGCCGGACGTCTCCGGGTACCCGGAGACCGACCCCGAGCGGGTGCTGTCGCCGGACAACGCCGCCTACGTCATCTACACCTCCGGGTCCACCGGCGGCCCGAAGGGCGTGCAGGTCTCGCACCGGTCGATCACGAACCGGTTGACGTGGGGGCTGGCGCACTTCGACGTCGGTCCCGAGGACCGGGTGCTGCTGAGCACGTCGGCGAGCTTCGACGTCTCGGTGCCGGAGCTGTTCGCCCCCCTGCGGGTCGGCGCGGCCGTGGTCGTCGCCCGCCCGGACGGGCGCCGGGACCCGGCGTACCTCGCCGACCTGGTCCGCCGGGAGCGGGTGACCGGCGCGGACTTCGTGCCCTCCCTGCTGGAGGCGTTCGTCGCCGAGCCCTCGGCCGGGGAGTGCACGAGCCTGCGGTGGATCGAGGTCGCGGGCGAGGCGTTCCCCGCCACGCTGGCGAACAGGTTCGTCGACCTGCTGCCGGGCTGCGGCGCGCACAACCTCTACGGGCCCACCGAGGCGGCGGTCGAGGTCACGGCATGGCAGCACGTGCCGGGCGCGGACCGGGTGCCGATCGGCACACCGATCTGGAACACCCAGGTGTACGTGCTGGACGCGGCGCTCCGTCCGGTGGCACCCGGCGTCGCCGGCGAGCTCTACCTCGCCGGTGCCGGGCTCGCCCGCGGCTACCTCGGACAGCCGGGCCTGACCGCGAACCGGTTCGTCGCCTGCCCGTACGGCGCCCCGGGGGCCCGGATGTACCGCACCGGCGACCTGGTGCGGTGGAACCGGGACGGCCAGGTCGAGTACCTCGGCCGCACCGACTTCCAGGTCAAGGTCCGCGGCTTCCGCATCGAGCTGGGCGAGGTCGAGTCGGTGCTCACCGCGCACCCGGACGTCGAGAACGCGGTGGTCGTGGTGCGCGAGGAACAGGCGGGCGACCAGCGGCTGGTCGCGTACGTCGTGCCGGCCAGGGGCCGGACGGAGGCGGCCGACCTGGACGCCGCGGCGCTGACGGCGCTGGTCCGGGAGCGGCTGCCGGAGTACATGGTCCCCTCGGCGGTCGTGCCGCTCGCCGCGTTCCCCACGACCTCGAGCGGCAAGCTCGACCGCGCCGCGCTCCCGGCACCCGACCACGCCGGACCCGGGTCCGGACGGAGGCCGCGCGACGCCAGGGAGGAAGTCCTCTGCCGGCTGTTCGCCGAGCTGCTCGGCGTGGAGGAGATCGACATCGACGCCGACTTCTTCGACCAGGGCGGGCATTCGCTGCTGGCCACCCGGCTGATCGGCCGCATCCGCAGCGAGCTCGACGTCGACGTGAAGGTCACGACGGTGTTCCGCAATCCGACCGTCGCCCAGCTCGCGGAGCAGATCGGGAAGTCGGCCGTGTCGAAACGTCCCCAGCTGCGTCAGATGACCGTACAGGAGAAGCGTCGATGATCCCGTTGTCCTTCGCCCAGCTCCGGATGTGGTTCCTCCACCGGCTGGAAGGTCCGTCCGCCACCTACAACGTCCCGTTCGTGCTGCGCCTGGAAGGGCGGCTGGACACGGCCGTCCTGGCCGCGGCGGTGACGGACGTCGCGACGCGGCACGAGAGCCTGCGCACCCTGGTCGTCGAGAACGCGGACGGCACGCCGGAGCAGCGGATCCTGCCTCCGGAGGAGGCCGACCACCCCTTCCGGGTGGTCGACGTGGCCACGGACGCGGTGGACGCCGCGGTGCACGAAGCCGCGCGCGAGGCGTTCCGCCTGGACGCGGAGCTTCCCCTGCGGACGACCGTGCTCCGGGTCGCCCCCCAGGAGCACGTCCTGGTGTTCGTGTTCCACCACATCGCCGCGGACGGCGCGTCGATGGGGCCGTTCCTGCGGGACCTGATGACGGCGTACGCGGCCCGCCACCAGGGACGGCCGCCGGCGTGGGCGCCGCTCGCGGTGCAGTACAAGGACTACACGCTCTGGCAGCGGCAGGTCCTGGGCGACGAGGCCGATCCGGAGAGCGTCGCCGCGGCGCAGGTCGCGTACTGGCAGGAGGAGTTGGCCGCGGTTCCGCAGCCGCTGCAGCTGCCCTTGGACAGGCCGCGGCCGACGGCGGCCAGCTTCCGCGGCGGTGAGGTCCCGTTCGAACTGGCACCCGAGCTGATGTCCCGGCTGCAGAAGCTGGCCGTGGACCGCGGCGCCACGGCGCCGATGGTGGCCCAGGCCGCGCTGGCGGTCCTGTTGTGCAAGCTGGGCGCCGGGGAGGACGTGACGATCGGCTGCCCGATGGAGGGCCGCGCCGACGAGCAGCTCGACGACCTGATCGGGTTCTTCGTCAACACCTGGGTGCTCCGCGCCGACCTGTCGGGGAACCCGACGTTCGGCGGTCTGCTGGAGCAGGTGCGGGACCGGGCGCTCGCCGCGTACGACAACCAGGACGTCCCGTTCGAACGGCTGGTGGAGCTGCTCAACCCGGACCGCTCCACCGCGTACCAGCCGTTGTTCCAGACGGCTCTGGGCTGGCAGTTCGTGTGGCCGGAGATCGAGATGCCGGAGCTGCGGGCCACCCTCGTCCCGGCGAGCACCGGCACCGCGAAGTTCGACCTCTTCTTCAACGTCGTCCCGAACGCGTCCGGTGGCGCCTACGGGGTGTTGGAGTACGCGACGGACCTGTTCGACCACGCCACCGCGGTCCAGGCCGTCGACCGGTTCGTGCGGGTGCTGGAGCAGGTGGTCGACGATCCGGAGACGCCGGTCGGCGCCGTCGAGGTGCTGTCGGCCCCCGAGCGGGACCGGTTGCTGCGGGAGGTCAACGACACGGCCGTGCCGGTGCCCGAGCGGACCGTCGACGCGCTCTTCGCCGAGCGGGCCGCCGCGACCCCCGACGCGGTGGCGGTGGTGTGCGGCGACGCGTCGTTCACCTACCGGGAGGTGGAGGAGCGCGCGAACCGGCTGGCCCGGGTGCTCGTCGAGCGCGGCGTCGGGCCGGAGTCGCTGGTGGCGGTGGCCGTGTCCCGCTCGGTGGAGTGGGTGGCGGCGATCCTGGCGGTACTGAAGGCGGGCGGCGCCTACCTGCCGGTCGATCCCGCCTATCCGGCGGACCGCGTCACGTTCATGGTGGCGGACTCCGGGGCGCTGCTGGTGGTCGGCGACGCGGCCTCGGCGACGCGACTGCCCGAGCTGTCGGCGCCCGTGATGCGCCTGGACGACCCGGACGTGGCCGCGGCGCTGGCCGCAGCCGACCCGGGCCCCGTGACCGACGCCGAGCGCCGCGGCCCGGTGGCGGTGGCGAACACGGCGTACGTGATCTACACCTCGGGTTCGACCGGGACCCCGAAGGGCGTGGCGGTCACCCACGCCGGCGTGGCCAGCATGGTCGCGTCGCAGGTGGAACGGCTCGCGGTGACGCCGGCCAGCCGGGTGCTGCAGTTCGCCTCACCGAGCTTCGACGCCTCGGTGTGGGAGACGTGCATGGCGCTGCTGACCGGCGCACGGCTGGTGCTGGCCGACACGGACGACCTGGCCCCGGGCGAACCGCTGGTCCGCACGATCGCCGCGCACGGGGTGACCCACGCGACGTTGCCGCCCGCGGTGCTGGCGGCGGTGCCGGCGGGGGCGTTGCCGAGTGTCGAGTCGCTGGTGGTCGCGGGTGAGGCGACCTCGCCCGAGCTGGTGGCGCTGTGGTCGGCCGGTCGGCGGATGATCAACGCGTACGGCCCGACGGAGACCACGGTGTGCGGCACCATGAGCACCGCTCTGCCGGGCGACGGCCGTACCCCGCCGATCGGGAAGCCGATCGCCAACGCCCAGGTGTACGTGCTGGACGCGGCGCTGCGCCCGGTCGCGCCCGGGGTCGCCGGCGAGCTGTACCTGGCCGGGGCCGGGCTGGCGCGCGGCTACCTCGGACGCCCTGACCTGACCGCGGGCCGGTTCGTCGCCTGCCCCTACGGCGCGCCGGGGACCCGGATGTACCGCACCGGGGACCTCGTGCGGTGGAACCAGGACGGCGAGCTCGAGTACCTCGGCCGCACCGACTTCCAGATCAAGATCCGGGGCTTCCGGATCGAACTGGGGGAGGTCGAGCACGCGCTGGCGAAGCACCCCGGCGTGGCGCAGGCGGCGGTCGTCGTGCGCGAGAACGGGCAGGGCGACAAACGGCTCGTGGGCTATGTGGTGCCCGAGCCGGACGCCGCGGTGGCCGACGCCGACGCCCAGGTGGACGACTGGCGCCACCTCTACGACGACAGCTACGCCGAGTCCGACGACGACGTGCTGGGCGAGGACTTCCGGGGCTGGAACTCCAGCTACACCGGTGAGCCGATCCCGCGTGAGCAGATGCTCGAGTGGCGGGACGAGGCGGTCGCCCAGGTCCTGCGGTTCGCGCCGCGGCGGGTGCTGGAGATCGGTGTGGGCTCCGGTCTGCTGCTGGCGAAGATCGTCGGGGAGGTCGAGGAGTACTGGGGCACCGACATCTCGGCGACGGTCGTCGACCGGGTCACGGCGCAGGCCGAACGCGCCGGCTACGGCGACCGGGTCCGGCTGAGCGCCCGACCGGCCGACGACGTGTCCGGGCTGCCGCACGGCCGGTTCGACACCGTCGTGCTCAACTCGGTGGCGCAGTACTTCCCGAACGTCGGGTACCTGGACCAGGTGCTGCGCCAGGTGATGGAACTCCTCGCGCCGGACGGCCGCGTCATCGTCGGCGACGTCCGCAACGCCGCGACGTGCCGCCTCATGCAGACCGCGGTGCAGCGCGCCGCGCACCCGCGCGCCTCGCACGACGAACTGCGGAGCCTGGTGACGCGCGAGTTGCTGGCCGAACGGGAACTGGTCGTCGCCCCGGAGTGGTTCGCCCGGTGGGCGGAAGGCGCGTCCGTCGCGGCCGACATCCGGTTGAAGCCGGGCCGGGCGCACAACGAGCTGACCCGGCACCGCTACGAGGTGGTCCTGCACAAGCGGCCCGCCGACGCACTCGACCTGGCCGGCATGGTGTCGGTGCCATGGGGCGGGCGGACGGCCGACCCGGCGGAGCTCGCCGACCTGGTCCGTCAGGCGGACCGGGTGGGCGGTCCGGTGCGGCTGACCGGGATACCGAACGCGCGCCTGGCCGGGGAAGCCGACATGACCGTCGCGGCGGGCCTGCTCGACGCGGCGTCCCCGGCCGGCGACCCGGTCGACCCGCAGGAACTGCTCCGGTGGATACGCGGGCAGGGCCGGGACGCGGTCGTCACGTGGTCCGGAGAGGACGCGCGGCGCTTCGACGCCGTGCTGCTGCCCGAGGGGCGGACCGGGGAAGGGAAGGTCTCGGGTTCGTTCGTCCCCGGCGGCGCGGGCGGGCGGGACCTGGCGAACACGCCCGCACTGGCCAGGTCGGTCGGCGTGCTGCTCGGCGAACTGCCCGGGTACCTGCGCGGGCGGCTCCCCGACTACATGGTGCCCACCGCGTTCGTGCCGCTCGCGGAGCTGCCGCTGACGTCGAACGGGAAACTGAACCACCGTGCGCTGCCGCCGCCGGACGACGCGCAGGCGTCGACCGGCCGGGCACCGGGCAACCGGCACGAAGAGGCCTTCAGCGCGCTGTTCGCCGAAGTGCTCGGCGTGGAACGGGTCGGCGTCGACCACGACTTCTTCGCCAGCGGCGGGGACAGCATCCGCTCCATCCAGATCGTCGCGCGCGCCCGGGCGCGCGGCATCACGGTCAGCACGCGGGAGATCTTCGAGCACCGCACGGTCGCCCGGCTCGCCGAACTGGTCGAAGGACGCCAGGAGGGGCGGACCACCCTCGCGGAACTGCCCGGCGGCGGCCTGGGCTGGACCCCGCTGCTGCCGACGGCGGAGCACGTGCTCGCGCTCGGCGGCGGCCTCGGCCGGCTCTCCATGTCCGGGATGGTGGTCCTGCCCGAAGGCATCGACCGCGCCGGGCTCGTGGCGACGCTGCAGGCCGTGCTGGACCGGCACGACGTGCTGCGCTCCCGGCTCGACCGGTCGCGACCGGGCCTGTGGATCGAACCGCCGGGCAGCGTGGCCGCCGACGCGCTCCTGAGGGAGGTCGCCGGGGACGACACCGGTGCGGGCACCGGTGCGGACACGGCCGCGGACCCGGTGCTCGCCGAACTGGACGCGGCGGCGGGCCGGTTGGACCCCGACGCCGGTGTGATGGCGCAGTTCGTGTGGTTCACGTCCGCGACGGGCGCGAGCCGCCTGCTGATCGTGCTGCACCACCTCGTCGTCGACGGGGTGTCGTGGCGGATCCTCCTTCCGGACCTGGTCGCGGCCTGGCAGCGGGTCCGCGACGGCCGTCCCGCGGAACCGGCGGAGACCGGCACCTCGGTGCGCCGGTGGGCGCACGCCCTGGCCGACGAGGCGGCGACCCCGGAGCGGGTGGCGGAACTGCCCGTGTGGCAGCGGATCCTGCACGGCGACGAGCCCGTCCTCGGCGCACGTCCGCTGGACCCGGCGCGCGACGTCGCCGCCACCGTGGACACGGTGCGGGTCGAGGTACCGGCGGACGTCACCAAGGCCGTGCTGGACACGGTGCCCGCACTCTTCCGGGGCGGTGCCGACGACGGGCTGCTGGCCGCGCTGGCGCTGGCGCTGGCCCGCTGGCGCGGGACGCGGGGCGTGGCCGACTCCTCGACGCTCGTCCGGTTGGAAGGGCACGGCAGGGAAGAGCAGGTGGTGCCCGGCGCGGACCTGTCGCGCACGATCGGGTGGTTCACCGCGATGTACCCGGTGCGCCTCGACCTGGCCGGCGTCGACGTGGCGGACGCGTTCGCCGGCGGCCCGGCCGCCGGCCGGGCGGTCAAGGCGGTCAAGGAGCAGGTGCGGGCCGTTCCGGACGACGGCATGGGCTACGGCCTGCTGCGCCGGCTCAACCCGGAGACCGCCGCGGTGCTGGCCGCCGCCCGCGAACCGCAGATCGGGTTCAACTACCTCGGCCGCACATCCGGCGCCGACGTCCCCGAGGAACTGCGCGGCCTGGGCTGGGCACCCGACACCACGCCCCGGGACCTGATCGCGGCGCCGGACGCGGACATGCCGGTGCTGTCGGCACTGGAGATCAACGCGGTGGCCAACCGCGCCGCCGACGGCGACCGGCTGACCGCCTACTTCGGCTTCCCGACCGGTGTGCTCTCCCGCGAGGACGTGACCGAGCTGGCCGGACTGTGGGTGGAGGCACTGACCGCCCTGGCCCGGCACGCTGCGGCGCCCGGGGCCGGCGGACTGACCCCCACGGACGCGCCCCTCGTCGACGTGGGCCAGGAGGAGATCGACGCCTGGGAGGCCCGGTTCGGCCGCTTGGCCGACGTGTGGCCGGTGACGCCGGCGCAGTCCGGGATCCTGTTCCATTCGATGCTGGCCGCCGGGTCCTCGTTCGACGCCTACCACGTGCAGCTGGCGTTCCAGTTGGCCGGCGACGTCGACCCCGAGCGGATGCGCCGGGCCGGGCAGGCGCTGTTGGCGAGGCACGCCAACCTCCGGGCCGCGTTCGTGAACCGGGCCGACGGCGACGTCGTCCAGGTGGTGCCCGCGGCAGGGGTGACCCTGCCGTGGCGGCACCTCGACCTGACCGGGCTCGGTGAAGCCGAACGGACCGCGGAACTCGAGCGGTTCCTCGCCGAGGACCGCGCCGCCCACTTCGACGCGGCCGTTCCCCCGCTGATGCGGCTGGCGCTCGTCGTCCTCGAACCCGGCCGTGCCGAACTCGTGATGACCGCCCACCACGCGCTCTACGACGGCTGGTCCACGCCCCTGCTGATGCGGGAGCTGCTGCTGCTCTACGCGTCCCACGGCGACGGCGCCGGACTGCCGGGCACCCGGAGCTACGGCGAGTTCCTCGCCTGGTACGCACGGCAGGACCAGGGCGAGGCGGCACGGGCGTGGGCGGCCGAGCTCGCCGGGGTCGACGAGCCGACCCTCCTCGTTCCGGGGGCCGCGGCCGACGACGGCCTCGACCAGGTCGCGTTCGCCCTTCCGCCCGACGTGTCCGGGGAACTCCACCGGCGCGCGACCGGGTTGGGCGTCACGGTCAACACCCTGGTCCAGGCCGCCTGGGGGCTGCTGCTCGGCCAGCTCACCGGCCGCCGGGACCTGGTGTTCGGCGCGACCGTCTCCGGGCGCCCTGCCGAGGTGGCCGGCGTCGAGTCGATGGTCGGGATGTTCATCAACACGCTGCCCGTACGCGTGGAGTACGCGCCCGGCGACACCCTCGCCGACGTCGTCACCCGGCTCCAGCACCGGCAGGCCGGCCTCCTGGAGCACCACCACCACAGCCTCACGCAGATCCAGCAGGCCACCGGCCTGAAGACGCTGTTCGACACGCTGGTCGTCTTCGAGTCCTACCCGGTCGACCGCGAGGGCATCGGCGAGGCCGCCGAGGCCGCGGACGGGATCGCCTTCACCGGGCTGCGCCCGTCCAACGGCACCCACTACCCGCTGGCCCTGATGGCGGCCGCCGAGCCCGATCTGGAGTTCCTCCTCCAGTACGCGCGCGGGGCCTTCGACCGCGACACGGTCGAGGCGTACGCGACCCGGTTCGTGCGCGTCCTGGAACAGCTCGCGGCGTCCCCCGACCTGAAGGTCGCGCGGCTCGACGTCCTGGAGCCGGCCGAACGCGACCGACTCCTGGTCGCGTTCAACGACACGGCCGTCCCGACCCCGGACGTCGCGATCACCGGCCTGGTCGAGGCGCAGGCGGCGCGGACCCCCGACGAGGTCGCCGTGGTCGCCGAGGGGGAGTCGCTCACCTACCGCGAACTGAACGCCCGGGCCGACCGCCTGGCGCGGGAACTGGCCGGCCGGGGCGTGGGCCCGGAGTCGCTGGTCGCGGTGTCGCTGCCGCGGTCCGCGGACCTGGTGGCCGCCCTGCTCGCGGTCCTGAAGGCCGGCGCCGCGTATCTGCCCGTCGACCCCAGGTACCCCGGACACCGGCTCGCCGCCGTCTTCGAGGAGGCGCGGCCGTGCCTCGTCCTCACGGACTCCGCGACCGTCGCGGTGCTGCCGGAGCACGACGCCCCGGACGTCCTCCTCGACGAGCTCGACCTGTCCCGAGCCGTGCCGCCCCTCGAACTCACGGTCCACCCCGGGCAGTTGGCGTACGTGATGTACACCTCCGGCTCCACGGGCAAGCCCAAGGGCGTCGCCATCACCCACGCGAACGTGGTCAACGGTGTGCTGCGGCTCGCCTCCGAGGTGGGCATGGAGCCGGGCAAGCGGCTCCTCGCGGGCGCGTCGGTCAACTTCGACGTCTCGGTGTTCGAGGTCTTCACGACCCTCGCCCGCGGCGGCGTCGTCGACGTCGTCCAGGACGTCCTGGCCCTGGCCGACCGGAAGGGCTGGAGCGGCGGCGTCATCTCCACGGTGCCGTCGGTCTTCGCCGAACTCGTCGACGGGATCGCCGGGCACACCAGCGTGGAGACGGTCGTCTTCGCCGGCGAGGCACTGCCCGCGTCGCTCGTCACGAAGACGCGGGACGCCTTCCCGGGGGTCCGGGTCGTCAACGCCTACGGGCAGAGCGAGTCGTTCTACGCCACCGCCTGCACCGTCGACGGCGACACGCGGGGCCGGACGCGCAGCGCGCCCGTCGGCACGCCGCTCGGCAACATGCGGGCCTACGTCCTCGGCCCCGGGCTGGCCCCGGTGCCGCCGGGCGCGGTCGGCGAGCTGTACGTCGGCGGGAACGTGGGCCGCGGCTACCACGCCCGCGGCGCACTGACCGCCGAACGCTTCGTCGCCGACCCGTTCGGTCCGTCGGGCGCGCGCATCTACCGCACCGGCGACCTGGCCCGTCTCGACGCCGAGGGCCGGCTGGAGTACATGGGCCGCGCGGACGCGCAGGTCAAGGTGCGCGGCTTCCGCATCGAGCCCGCCGAGGTCGAGGCCGCGCTCACCGCGCACCCCGGTGTCGCGCAGGCCGCCGTCGTCGCCCGCGACGGACGCGGAGGCACCGGCAAGCGGCTGGTCGCGTACGTCGTGCCCGTCGTCGCCGGCGACGACCGGTCGAACGGCGACGCCCCTCCGGCCCCCGGGGCGAAGGAGGTGCACGCCTTCGTGTCGGCGCGGCTCCCCGACTTCATGGTGCCCTCCGCGTTCGTGGTCCTCGAGCGGCTGCCGCTCGCCCCGAACGGCAAGCTGGACCGGGCCGCGCTGCCCGAGCCGGAGTACACCGGCGCCGTCTACCGGGCGCCCCGCACCGCCCGTGAGGAGACCCTGGCCGCGCTGTTCGCCGAGGTGCTGGGCCTGCCCCGGGTCGGCGTCGACGACGGCTTCTTCGAACTCGGCGGGCACTCCCTGCTCGCCACCCGGCTGATCAGCCGCGCCCGCGCCGAACTGGGGATCGAGATACCCATCCGCAAGGTCTTCGACCTGCCGACCGTGGCCGCGCTCGCCGCCTGGTCGGAGGAATCGGCCGCGCCCCGCCGCCCCGGCCTGCGCAAGATGTTCACAGAGGAGTAGAAGCGATGATTCCGGTGTCATTCGCGCAACGCCGCATGTGGGTTCTCCACCAGCTGGAAGGCGGCTCGGAGAACTGGAACATGCCGGCGGCCTTCCGCCTGACCGGGCCGCTGGACCGCACCGCCCTCGCCGAGGCGCTCCGCGACGTGGTCGACCGGCACGAGATCCTGCGCACCTTCTACGTGACGGACGACGACGGCGAGCTGTACCAGGAGATCCTTCCGACCGCGGAGGCCGCGCCGGAGGTGCCGGTCGTCGACGTGGCGCCCGAGGAGGTGGGCACCGCGATCGAGGAGGCGATCGCGTACCGGTTCGACCTGGCCGCCGAACTCCCGGTGCGGGTGAGTCTGTTCCGCTGCGCACCCGAGGAGCACGTCCTCGTCCTGGTCATCCACCACATCGCCTCGGACGGCAGCTCGGGCGCCCCGCTGGCACGGGACCTGGCCGCGGCGTACACCGCGCGCCGGGACGGCCGGGCCCCGCGGTGGGAGCCGCTTCCCGTGCAGTACAAGGACTACACGATGTGGCAGCGCGAGGTGCTCGGCGACGCCTCGGACCCGCGCAGTCTCGCCGCGACGCAGACCGCGTACTGGCGCGGGGAACTGACCGGGGTGCCGCAGCCGCTGAACCTGCCGTTGGACCGCCCGCGGCCCGTGGAGTCGAGCCGGCGCGGCGCCGTGGTCGACCTCATGGTCGAGCCGGAGGTCGGGACCGGGCTGCGGAAGCTGGCCGACGAGCGCGGGGCGACCATGTCGATGGTCCTGCACGCCGCGCTGGCGGTGCTGCTGCGCAAGCTCGGCGGCGGGGACGACGTGACGATCGGCAGCTCGATCGCCGGGCGCACCGACGAGGCGCTGGCCGATCTCATCGGGTTCTTCGTCAACACCCAGGTGCTGCGGGTGGACCTCTCCGGCGACCCGTCCTTCGGCGAGCTGCTCGCGCAGGTCCGGAACAAGGCGCTGGCGGCCTACGAGCACCAGGACGTCCCGTTCGACATGCTGGTCGAGGCGATCAACCCGGAGCGCTCGCCGGCGTACCAGCCGCTGTTCCAGGTGATGCTCGGCCTCCAGAACTACGAGCGGCCGCAGCTCGAACTCGCCGGGCTCACCCTGGAGGTCGAGCAGGCGCTCCCGACGACCGCCAAGGTCGACCTGTTCTTCAACGTGGTCGCGGACGACACGGGGGCCCTGCGGGGCAACATCCTGTACGCGACCGACCTGTTCGACCGGGAGACGGTCGAGGCCGTCGCGGCCAGGTTCGTGCGCGTCCTGGAGCAGGTGGTCGCCGACCCGGGCATGTGCGTCGGGGACGTCGACGTGCTGGGCGCGGCGGAGCGGCGGCGGCTCGTGGTGGAGGTGAACGACACCGCCGAGCCCACCCTGGAGGGCGGGCTGGTCGCGGCCGTGCACCGGCAGGCGGTGGCGACACCGGACGCGGTCGCCGTCATCGGCGAGGAAGAGACGCTCACCTACCGGGAGTTGGACGCGCGGTCGAGCAGGATGGCGCACTGGCTCGTGGACCGCGGCGTGCGGGCGGAGTCGCTGGTCGCCGTGTGCCTGCCCCGCACGGCGAACCTCGTGGTGGCGCTGCTCGCGGTCCTCAAGTCCGGCGGCGCGTACGTCCCGATCGACCCGGACCACCCGCGTTCCCGGATCGACTACATCCTGGAGCACGCGGATCCGGTGCTGGTGCTCGACGCCGACACGCTGGCCGGTGCGGACTGGTCGGGGTACCCCGACGCGGCGCCGGAAGCGGCCGTCCGGCCGGACAACGCCCAGTACGTGATCTACACGTCGGGGTCGACGGGCCGGCCGAAGGGGGTGGCGATCCCGCGCCGCGCCGTGGCGAACTACCTTGCCACGACGCAGCGGAGGTTCCCGCTGTCGCCTGCCGACCGGATGCTGTTCAGCACGACGGTGGCGTTCGACATGGCGAACACCGAGCTGTACCTCCCGTTCACCGTCGGCGCGGCCATGGTGGTGGCCGGGAAGGACACCGTCACCGATCCGTCGGCAGTGCTGGCCCTGATGCGCCGTCACCGGGTCACCGTGGTGCAGGCCACGCCGGCGTTCTGGCAGATGCTGCTGATGCACGACCCGGACGCCGCGCAGGGGCTGCGGATCATCATCGGCGCGGAAGCCGTGCCGGTACGGCTGGCGGAGACGTTGGCGGCCCAGGCCGCCGAGGTGTTCAACATGTACGGCCCCACCGAGACGACGACGTGGTGCACCGAGGCGCGCATCGAGCCGGGGGCGGGGGTGCCGATCGGACTGCCGGTCGGGAACACCCAGGTGTACGTGCTCGATTCGCGGCTGTGCCCGGTTCCGCGCGGGGTGCCGGGCGAGCTGTACATCGCCGGTGACGGGATGGCCCGCGGCTACCAGGGCCGGCCGGAGCTGACCGCGGAGCGGTTCGTGGCCTGCCCGTTCGGCCCCGCCGGCGCGCGGATGTACCGCACCGGGGACCTGGTGCGCTGGGACGCGAACGAGCTGCTGGACTACCTGGAGCGGACCGACTTCCAGGTGAAGATCCGGGGGTTCCGGATCGAGCTGGCCGAGATCGAGCACGTGCTGACCGGACATCCCGGTGTGGCCCAGGCGGCGGCCGTGGTGCGCGAGAACCGGGACGGCGACAAGCGCATCGTGGGCTTCGTGGTGCCCGAGCCCGGTGTCGCGGCGACCGACGCGGGCGTTCCGGCGCTGCTCGCCGAACTGCCCGGACACCTCCGCGAGCGGCTCCCCGACTACATGGTGCCCTCCGTGCTGGTCCCGCTCACGGAGGTCCCGCTGACCCCGAACGGGAAGCTCGACCGCGCCGCGCTGCCGTCCGAGGACACCGACGCCGCGGCCGGCCGGGAGCCGCGCAACGCCCACGAGGAGCGCATGTGCGCCCTCTTCGGCGAGTTGCTCGGCGTCGAGAAGGTCGGCATCGACGACGACTTCTTCGCGCTGGGCGGGCACTCGCTGCTGGCCACCAGGCTCAGCGTCCGTATCCGCGAGCGGTTCGGCGTCGAGATGCCCCTCCGGACCATCGTGAAGTACCCCACCGTGGCCGAGCTGGCGTCGTTGGCGCTCATCGGCGGCATCCCCGTGGACCACGCCGACCCGTTCGCCGTCGTGCTCCCGCTGAACAGCGACCCCGGCACGGGCGAGCCGCCCCTGTGGTTCTTCCACGGCGGCGGCGGGCTGGGCTGGGCGTTCTTCGGCTTCGCGCCGTACGTGCGGGACCGGGCCGCGTACGCCTTGCAGTCCCGCGGCTCCGACGGCGTGGACACGCTCGCCGCGTCCGTGGAGGAGATGGTCGAGGACTACATCACCGAAATGCTGAAGATCCAGCCGGAGGGGCCCTTCCACCTCGTCGGCTGGTCGTACGGCGGCACCCTCGTGCAGGCCGTCGCGGAAGCGCTCGACCGGCGCGGGCACGAGGTCGCCCTCACGGCCATCCTGGACTCCCAGCCCGGCGGGCACGGATTCACGGAGATACACGCCGGAAAGCGGTTGTCCGACTATCGGGCGGAACTCGAAGAATACTTCGGCCAGTACATCGTCACCGACAACCAGCAGCCTTTCGTGGACGCCATGTCGAAGGTGCTGGCCAACAACACGGACCTCATGATGCGTTTCGAATCGCCGGTCTACCGCGGCGACGTGCTGTTCTTCAGCGCGACGCTCCAGGACGACTCGTACGCGCGCCTGTGGCGGCCGTACGTGCTCGGTTCCATCGAGGTGCACGACGTACGCGCGACACACCACGAAATGAACATGCCCGCGCCCGTGGCCGAAATCATGGACGTCATCGTCCGCAGGCTGGCGGAATGACCGGGCGTCGCCGCCCGGAACCCGGGCAACGGACCGTCGAGACGGGATTGGGGTTGGTCGGGGTGGAGGAACCCCGCATGTCCGCGGAACACGGCGACCGGGCCACGCTGCTGTGCGTGCCGTTCGCCGGAGCGGGACCGTCGTTCTTCCACCCGTGGCGGGCGCTGTCCGCCGGCCGGTGGACCGTGGTCTCGGTCGAACTGCCCGGCAGGGAGCGGCGGATCCTGGAGACGCCGTACCGCAACGTCGTCGAGGCGGCCAAGAACGAGGCCGACGGAATCGCCGCCGACCTCGGGGCGGGAGCGCGGACGGTGCTGTTCGGGCACAGCCTCGGCGCGGTGCTCGCGTACGAGCTGGCGCACCTGCTGATGGCGCGCGACGTCCGCGTCGAGCGGCTGGTCGTCAGCGGTTCGCCGGGGCCGTGGACCCAGCGCGAGCGGCGCGCGACCGGGCTCCCGGACGACGAGTTCCTCGCCCGCGTCGAGGAGTTCGCGGGATTCCGGCACGAGGCCCTCGACCACCCGGAGATGCGCGAGCTGATCCTCCCCGTGCTGCAGGCCGACTGCGAGATGCACGAGAACTACGTCCCGAGCACCGACGAACCGCTGTCGGTGCCGATCTGCTCGCTGCGCGGCGCCTCCGACGGCCTGGTCACCGCGGACGAGGCCCGGCAGTGGAAGGACGCGACCACGGGCGGGTTCCGCTATGCGGAGTTCCCGGGCGACCACATGTACCTGGTCGACCTGGGCCGCGAGGTGCTGGACGTGATAGCGGCGCAGGGGGACGGGGACGCATGACGCCGACCGGCCCGAACGCCGTGGCCGTCGCCGACCAGCCGCCGCTCCTGAGCTGTGCCGGGGTGCACGACGCCCGGCACCGCATCGCCGGCCGCGTCGTGCAGACGCCCGTGATACGCAGCGACGACCTGGAGCGGATGGCCGGCGCCCGGCTGTGGCTGAAGGCGGAGAACCTCCAGCGCGGCGGCTCCTTCAAGATCCGCGGCGCGCTCCTCGCCGTCGACCGGCTGGTGGCGGCCGGCAGCCGCGGCGTGGTCGCGCAGTCCACCGGCAACCACGCCCTGGCCGTGGCGCTCGCCGCCGCCCAGCACCGGCTCCCCGCCGTGCTGGTGCTGCCCACCGACGCCGCCCCGACCAAGGTGCGGCGGATCCGGGAGACCGGCGCCGAGGTGCTCCAGGCCGGAACCACGTTGGCCGAGCGCGTCGCGGTGGTCGAGGAGGTGGGGGAGACCTGCGGCTACGACGCGGTCGACCCCTACCAGAACCCGGACGTGGTGGCCGGCCAGGGAACCGCCACCGCGGAGCTGCTGCACCAGGTGGACGCGGCCGACGGCCGACTGGACGCGGTGGTGCTGCCCGTCGGCGGCGGCAGCGCGGTGGCCGGCGCCGTCCTCGCCACCGCGGGCCAGGGCGTCGACGTCTACGCCGCGGAGCCCGGCGCCGTCCCGGCCCTCACCGCGGCGCTGCGCGCCGGAGGGCCGGTCACCGTGGACGCGAAGCCGACGATCGCCGACGGGTTGCGCCCCGACCGCATCGGCCGACTGCCCTACGACCTGGTCCACGACGCGGTCGCCGAGGTCTTCACGATCGACGAGGACGCCATCGCCGAGGCGCTGCGCCTGGCGCTCGTCCACGCCCGGCTGCTCGTCGAACCGGCCGCGGCCACCGCGCTCGCCGGCGCCCTGCGGCTCGCCGCCGCCGGCCGGGCCCGGGACATCGGCGTCCTCGTCTCCGGCGGCAACGTCGAGACGGGCCTCGTGGCGTCCGTGCTGGGCCGGCAGACCTCCTGAACCCCGCGCCGCAGGCCGACGACGGAGACACACGGAGAAATACGTAGACACACAGAAGGGCTGGGCATGACAGGACCGGCGACCTCCGAGGGCCAGTGGATCCACCGCTTCCATCCCTCGGACGAGAGCGAGTTCCGCATCGTCTGCTTCCCGCACGCGGGGGGTTCGGCGAGCTACTACTACGGGCTGTCGGAAACCCTCGCACCGGAACTGGACGTGCTCGCCGTCCAGTACCCGGGGCGGCAGGACCGCCGCGCCGAGGGCTGTGTCGAGGACTTCACCGAGCTCGCCGACCGCAGCTACGCGGCACTGCGCCGCGCCGAGGACGGCCGGCCCTGCGTCTTCTTCGGCCACAGCATGGGCTCGATCCTCGCCTTCGAGGTGGCCCGCCGCTACCAGGACGACACCGGCGCCCCGCCCGCCTGGCTGTTCGCGTCCGGGTACCCCGCACCGTCCCGGCTGCGCGGCGGCACGGTCCACCGCCGCGACGACGCCGGCGTCGTCGACGAACTGCGCGCCGTCGGGGGCACCGACCCCGTCTATCTGGAGAACAAGCACCTGGCGGCGGCCATCCTCTTCGCCGTCCGGGGCGACTACACGGCCATCGAGAACCACCCCAGGACCACCGGTGTCCGGCTCGACTGCCCGATCACCATGATGGTCGGCGACGACGACCCGCACACCACGGTCGCCGAGGCCGAGGCCTGGGGGGAGCACACCGCCGGCGCGTTCGCGCTGCACGTGTTCCGGGGCGGCCACTTCTACCTCGACACGCACCACCGGGAGGTCACCGGCATCATCTCCGGGACCGTACGCGAAGTGTCGGTGTCAGGGGTGTGACAGACCCGTGTCAGGGCCGCCGTCGACGGTGAGCGCATGAAGAGTTCGGCGATCGCGGTCACAGGACTGCGCAAGGCATACGGCGACAAGGTCGTGCTCGACGGCATCGACTTCGAGGTCGAGGCGGGGTCCGTCTACTCCATGCTCGGCCCGAACGGGGCCGGCAAGACCACGACGGTGAACATCCTGACCACGCTGCTCAAGGCCGACGCGGGGACGGCGTCGGTCGGCGGGCACGACGTGGCGGCCGCGACCAAGGCGGTGCGCTCCGTCATCGGTGTCACCGGCCAGTTCGCCGCCGTGGACGAACTCCTGTCGGGCCGGGAGAACCTCCAGCTGATGGCGGACCTCAAGCGGGTGCGCGACCGCGAGGTGGTCACCGGACTGCTGGAGCGCTTCGACCTGGGGGAGTCGGCGGACAAGCTCGTGTCCGCCTACTCCGGCGGCATGCGCCGGAAACTCGACCTGGCCATGACCCTGGTCGGCCGACCGCGGATCATCTTCCTGGACGAGCCGACGACCGGCCTCGACCCGCGCAGCCGGCGCACGATGTGGGCCATCGTCCGCGACCTGGTGGCCGAGGGCACGACCGTCTTCCTCACCACCCAGTACCTCGACGAGGCCGACCAACTCGCCGACCGGGTCGCGGTGCTCGACCACGGCCGCCTCGTCGCCGAGGGCACGCCGGAGGAGCTCAAGCGCCTGATCCCCGGCACCCACGTCCGGCTCCGGTTCGCCGAGCACTCCGCCCTGGAGACGGCGGCGCGCGTCCTGCCAGGCGCCGCGCGGGACGACCAGGAACTGACCCTGCGGGTGCCCGGCGACGGCACGTCGCGGTCCCTGCGCGCGCTCCTCGACCGGCTCGACGAGCACATGCTCGACGCCCAGGAGTTCTCCGTGCACACGCCCGACCTCGACGACGTCTTCCTCGCCCTCACCGGGCGCCCGACCGCCGACGGCACGGCCGGCACCGACACGACGGACAGCACCCGCAGCACGGGCACCGCGACGAGCACGGAGGCGATCGCACGATGAGCAGCATCTCCACACCGCTGGCCGACTCGGCGATCATGCTGCGCCGCAACCTGAAGCACAGCATGCGAAACCCGGTCACCGTGTTCAACTCGGTGCTGTTCCCCATCGTCATCATGGTCATGTTCGTGGCGGTGTTCGGCGGCGCCTTCGCCACCGGCGAGAGCAAGTACATCGACTACGCCACACCGGGCCTGCTCGTGATGGCCATCAGTTACGGCCTCGGCGCCACCGCGACGGCCGTCAACGACGACATGACCAAGGGCATCATCAACCGCTTCAAGACCATGGACGTCTCCCGCGGCGCGGTGCTGACCGGGCACGTCGTCGTCACCACGGTCCGCTGCATGGTCGCCTGCGCGGCCATCGTCGCGGTCGCGTTCGCGATGGGCTTCGACCCGGACGCGAGCGCCCTGGACTGGCTCGGCGCGATCGGCCTCCTGCTGCTGCTCAGCTTCGCGGCCGGATGGCTCACCGTCGCCCTGGGGCTGGCCGCGAAGAGCGTCGAGTCCGCCGGACTGGCCACCGTTCCGCTGATCATGCTGCCGTTCCTGAGCAGCGCGTTCGTCCCCGCCGACACGATGAAGGCCGGCGTGCGGCAGTTCGCCGAGTACCAGCCGTTCACGCCGATCATCGAGACGCTCCGCGGGCTGCTCACCGGCACGCACGCGTCGAACGGCGACGTGGCCGCGGCCTTCGCGTGGTGCGCCGCCTTCGCGGTCGTCGGCTACCTGTGGGCGGTGTCCACGTTCAAGAAGCGAGCGTGACCCCGACCAGCTCGGACCAGTCGGCCCGTGTGCCTTCCGCGGCCGCCTCGGCGAACCCCGCGTCGCCGAGGCGGCTCCGCGCGTCCCGCTCGATCCGGACGGCGTCCGGGTGCGAGAGGTCCGGCAGACCGCGGACGCCGTCGCTCGCGGCGAGCAGCCGCACGGCCAGCGCGGGCTCACCGCGGCGCAGCGCCTGGTCCGCGACCCCGACGAGCACCTGTGCGATCAGCGGCGCGTGGCCCGCGGCGGCCGCCGCCTCGCACGCCGCCGCACGGTGCGCCCGGGCCTCGCCGAGGTCGTCGGCGAGGTAGCCGAGCACGTCGTGCGCCGCCGCACGGACGTTCGGCTGCTCCGCCTCGTCGCCCAGCACCGCCGTCGCCGCGGCGAGCTGCCGGCGCGCCTCGTCGGCGTCGCCGCCCCACCGGGCGAGTTCCGCCTTGGTGAACGCCAGGACGGACAGCGCGCCCGGCCAGGTGACGCCGTCCGCGCGGCGCTGCGCCTCGGCGATGGCCGCCGCCGAGGCGTCCCTGTCGCCCAGCAGCCAGTGCAGTTGCGCCTGCCGCGACCGCATCCGGATCACGTCCTCGGTCGTGCCGACCTCGGTGACGACCGCGACCGCCTGCTCGAAGTACGCGGCGGCCCGGGCGAACTCGCCGCGCACCGCGATCCGGTCCGCGAGCTCGGTCAGCGCGAACGAGATCCCGAACCGCTCGCCGAGCGCCCGGAACTCGGCGAGGGCCGTCTCCAGGTACGCGTCCGCTTCCCGCCCTTCCTCGCCGAGCATGATGCGCATCTTGCCCGACTGCAGCCGCGCCAGCGCGCGCACCCAGGGGTCCTCGTCGTCGAGCAGCGGGTCGAACGCGGTCAGCATCGCGGCGGGGTCGCGCAGCATGCGCTCCAGCGCGCCGATGAAGCCCAGCGCCGGGTGGCGGCGTCCGCCGGACCGGGCGCGCTCGTTGAACCGGTGCGCCTCGTGGATCCACACCGCGGACTGGTGCTCGTCGCCCGGCCCGGAGTTCACGAACATCGAGACCAGGGCGTACACCGTGGCCCGGACGTCGTCGGGCACCTCCCCGGGCAACCTGGTGGCCGCGGTGACCAGTTCGAAGCCCTCGGTCCGGCGTCCGCCGAGCCACCAGTACCAGCCCGCGCCCGCCGCGAGGCGCATGGCCTCGGGCGCCTCACCCGCCTCGAGCGCGCCGCGCATCGCCGCACCGATGTTGCGGTGCTCGGTGTCGAGCACGGCCAGCCACTCCAGCTGCCCGGCGCGGCGCAGGTGCGGCTCCGCGGTTTCGGCGAGCTCGGTGAAGCACGCCAGGTGCGCCCGGCGGGCCAGGGCCACTTCGCCCGCCTCCGCGAGCCGGTGCCCGGCGTACTCCCGCACCGTGCCGCTCATGCGGTACCGCGGGGCGTCGGCGCCCTCGGCCACCAGCAGCGACTTCTCGGCCAGCGCGGTGAGCAGTTCGAGCACGTCCTCCCGGTCGACCCCGTCGCCCGCGCAGACCCGCTCGGCGGCCTCCAGACCCGCCCCGCCCGAGAACACCGCGAGCCGCCGCAGCACCCGGCGTTCGGCGTCGGTGAGCAGCTCCCAGCTCCAGTCGACCACCGCGCGCAGCGTCTTGTGCCGCGGCAGCGCGGTCCGGCTGCCGCCGGTCAGCAGCCGGAACCGGTCGTCGAGCCGATTGGCGAGCTGGTCGACGGACATCGTGCGCAGTCGGGCCGCGGCCAGTTCGATGGCCAGCGGCATGCCGTCCAGCGCCCGGCAGACGCGCGCCATCGTCGCCAACGTGCCGGCGTCGGACGCGAGATCGCGGCGCACCGCGGCGGCCCGGTCCCGCAGCAGCCGCACGGCGGGGGACGACTCGATCGCGGCCGCGGCCGCGTCCCACCCCGGCAGGGCGAGCGGTTCGGCCCCCCACAGCGCCTCGCCGGTGATGCCGAGCGGTTCGCGGCTGGTCGCCAGGATCCGCAGCCGCCGGCACTCCCCGAGCACCCGGTGCGCGAACACCGCGGCGGACTCGATCACGTGCTCGCAGTTGTCCAGGATCAGCAGGGCCTCGCGGTCGCGGAGCGCGGCGACGAGCCGGTCCGCCGGCTCCGCGTTCGGCCCCGCGCCGAGCAGGGCGTCGCGCAGCCCGAGCCCGGCGAGTGTCGCCTGCGCCACGTCGCCGTCGGCGCCGACCGCGGCCAGCTCCACCAGCCAGGCGCCGTCGGGGAAGTCGCCGAGCAGCGTGCGCGCGGTCTCCGTGGCCAGCCGCGTCTTGCCCGCGCCGCCCGGCCCGATGACGGTGGTGAGCCGGTGCTCGGAAAGGAGCCCGCGGACCGCGGCGACGTCGGCGTCCCGGCCGACGAAGCTGGTCAGCTCCGCGGTGAGGTTGGTCTTCCGGCCTTCCTCCGGCCGCCCCAGCTCACCGCGCAGCAGCGCGACGTGCAGCGCAGCCAGTTCCGGCGACGGGTCGGCGCCCAGCGTGTCGGCGAGCGCCTCCCTCGCGCGCTCGTACGCCAGCAGCGCCTCGCTGTCCCGGCCCGCCGCGACGAGGGCGCGCATCAGCGCCGCGACCAGGCGTTCCCGCAGCGGGTGCGCGGCCACCAGGTCGGTCAGCTCGGTGACCAGCTCCGCACCGCGCCCGAGGGCGGCCTCCGCGTCGACCCACTCCTCCGTCGCGGTCAGGCGCAGGCCCTCGAGCCGGACGACCACGGCGTCGTACGCCTCGCTGTCCTGCAGGCCGACGTCCTGCATCGCCGCACCGCGCCACAGCCCCAGGCCCTCGCGCAGCAGCCGCACCCGCCGGGACACGTCCTCGGCGCGGGCCTGGCCCATGATGACGAGGCGTTCGAACCGCACGGCGTCGACGGCGTCGGGGCCCACCGCCAGGCGGTAGCCGTCCGGCCGCCCCTCGACCACGCCGTCCGGCAGCAGCTTCCGGAGCCGGGAGACCAGGCGGTGCAGGGCGTTCGTCGCGTCGGCGGGCGGCTGCTCGCCCCAGATCCAGTCGACGAGCCACGCCTTCGGGACCGTGTTGCCGGCCCGAAGGGCGAGGGCGGCCAGCAGTCCGCGCAACCGCGCGCCCGGCACGTCGACCACGGCGCCGTCGGCCGTGCGAACCTCGAATGGACCCAGGACCCCGATCTGCACGCGCCGATTTTGGCACGGAACCCGCGCGGCGCGCCGCCGGCGTCCGGCGGGGCGGAAACCCGCGGCGCGCCGGGTGTCAAGAATTCCCGCGCCAATTCCTGTGCGGATTCCGGATTTCTGTCCCGTCGACAGGACGACGGCGTACGGTCGGCGGGCGTTCTGATTTCCCTTGCCCCGGCTTTCCCCGGCCAATTACGTTGGCGTCGCGAGGAATGCACGAGCCGATTTTCGGCGGCGGCGGAAGGAAATGGCTGGCAATGGCACTCGTGCAGGAGATCTCGGCGCTGTGGGCGGAATACCTCGACGGTCGTGAAGTCGGCGCGGACGACGACTTCTTCGAGCTCGGCGGGAATTCACTGATCGGGATCAAGATCATCGACCGGGTGTCCCACGACTACGGCGTCGAGCTGTCCGTGCGCGCCTTCTATCTGGCGCAGACCCCGGCGCGGGTCGCCGCGTTGATCGAGCAACTGATCGAGCAGGGGAGGGTACGCACGTGAGGCTGACGCCGGGGCCCGGGCACGACGTCGACCTCGACCGTGTCGACCTGTTCGAGCTGGACCTCTACACGTCGGGCGATCCGCACCCCGTCTGGGACGTGATGCGGGACAAGGCCCCGCTGCACCACCAGATCCTCCCGGACGGCCGGGAGTTCTGGTCGGTGACCCGGTACGACGACGTCTGCCGCGTGCTCGGCGACCACGAGGACTTCACGTCGGAGCGCGGCACCGTCGTCACCCACCTCGGGGAGGACGACGTCGCGGCGGGCACGCTGATGACGTCCACCGACCCGCCGCGGCACACCCAGGTCCGCAGGGCGATCGGCGCCCAGCTGACCGCGCGGGCGGTGGCGCCCTGGGCGGACCGGATCCGGCAGGCGGTCGTCCGCTTCCTCGAACCGGCGCTGGACGGCGGCACCTTCGACCTGGCCGAGCGGGCGCTGCTCCTCCCGGCGATCGTCACGGGTCCGATCCTGGGGATCCCGGAACGGGACTGGGACGACCTCGTGCAGCTGACCGCGATGGTGACCGCCCCTTCCGACCCGCACTTCCACCACGGCAGCGACGCCGCGACGCTGGCCATCGCCCACCACGAACTCGTCACGTACGTCACGGAGTGGGTCCGACGGCGGCGGGCGGCGGGAGGTGAGGACGGGAGTCTGCTCGACCACCTCATGAACGTCCGCGCGGGCGACGCGCCGCTGACCGACGAGGAGATCGCCCTCGACGGCTACAGCATCCTGCTCGGCGCCAACGTGACGACGCCGCACACCGTCTCGGGCACGGTGCATGCGCTCGTCGAGCGGCCCGAGCAGTTCGCGAAGGCGCAGGCCGACCTGTCGCTCGTCCCGAACCTCGTCGAGGAAGGGCTGCGTTGGACGTCCCCCGCGTGCAACTTCATGCGGTACGCGGTGCGCGACACCCGGATCGGCGGCGGCACGGTCCCGGCCCGCGGCGCCGTCGTCGCGTGGATCGGGTCGGCCAACAGGGACGCGTCCCGGTTCACCGACCCGCACGTCTTCGACATCACGCGTGCCAACGCCAAGCGGCAGGTCGCGTTCGGGTTCGGCCCGCACTTCTGCATCGGCGCCCCGCTGGCCCGGCTCACGCTCCAGGTCTTCTTCGAGGAACTGCTCTCGAGGTTCGGATCGATCGACCTCGCCGACGAACCGACGCACCTGCGCTCGTTCTTCATCGCCGGGATGACCCACCTCCCCATCGTCGCCCAGAAACGGCGGACGCCATGACATCCGGTTCCGCGATAGCACCGTCGCCGTGGTTCGTCCGGCCGCCGTCCACCGGCCACCCGGCCCGGGTGTTCTGCTTCCCCTACTCCGGCTCCGGGGCGTCGGCCTTCAGCGCCTGGCCGGCCGCGCTCGGCGACGTCGAGGTCTGCCCGCTGCAGTTCCCCGGCCGGGAGAACCGGTTGGGCGAACCGCACTACGGCACCTACGAGGCCCTCGCGGCCGGTCTGGTCGAGCCCCTGACACCGCTGCTCGACCGGCCGTTCGCGTTCTTCGGACACTGCGCGGGCGCGCTGCCCGCGTACGAGACCGTGCTCAGGCTCGCCGAACTCGGGCTGCCGGGACCGGACCGCCTCGTCGTGTCGGGCCAACCGGCGCCGCACGACGACGCGGACGACCGCATGCTCGCCATGACCGAGGACGAACTGCGCGACGAGCTGGCGTCGTTCGTCCGGGGCCGTGGGATCGAACCGCGGCCGGACATGATCGACATGGGCTTGGCCGTGTTGCTCGGCGACCAGGCGGCCGCGCGTGCGTACCGGCGGACGGAACCGGTCGCGGTGCGGTGCCGGATCGTCGTCCTGCACTGGCGCGACGACCCCGAGGTGAGCCTCGACCGGCTCCAGGGCTGGCGCCGGTACGCGGACGAGGTCGACTTCCACGTCGTCGACGGCGGACACCACGACTTCATGGACGCGCCGGACGGGCTCCGGACCCTGCTGTCGCGATGGCGGTGACACCTGTGGGCGGCACCGGCGCACCGAGGAAACCGGAAGGGGTTCGCATGAGTGGCCCGGCCCCCGCGATCGCCGTCATCGGAATGTCGTGCCGCTTCCCGGGAGTTCGCGACCCGGACGAGTTCTGGCGCCTGCTGTCCGAGGGGAGGTCGACCGTCGGGACGTTCCCGGAGCACCGGGCGGCCGGCACGCCGGCACCGGACGCCGACGTGTTGGGCTCGGGGTCGTTCTTCGACGCGGTCGACGGCTTCGACGCCGGGTTCTTCGGCACGGAACCGGCGGAGGCGGCCGCGATGGACCCCGTGCAGCGGCTGGGCCTCGAACTCGCCTGGGAGGCGGTGGAAGACGCCCGCATCCCGGCGACCGCGCTCGCGGGGCGCGCGATGGACGTCCTCGTCGGGGCCGCGTCCTCGGGCTACGACGTGCTGCGCAGGCGGACCGGCGGAGACCGGGACGACCACTACGCCGCACTCGGTTCGAGCGGCACGCTGGTCGCCAACCGCATCTCCGCGCTGCTCGACGTCCGCGGCATGAGCTTCTGCGCGGACTCCGGCCAGTCCTCGTCCCTCACGGCGGTGGCGCTGGCGTGCGACCGGATCCGGAGCGGGGCCGTCGACCTGGCGCTCGTCGGCGGGGTGCAGCTGATCGTCGACCCGGAGACGGGACTCGGCCTGGCGAACCTCGGCGCCCTGTCACCCGACGGCCGCTGCTTCACCTTCGACGAACGGGCGAACGGCTTCGTCCGGGGCGAGGGCGGCGGATTCGCCGTGCTGAAGCGGCTCGACCTCGCCGTCGCCGACGGCGACCGCGTCTACGCGGTGGTCCGGGGCTGGAGCGTCGGCAGCGGCGGGGCGTCGTCGCGGATGCCGGATCCCAGCCCCGGCGCGCAGGCGGCGACCGTGCTGTCCGCGCTCGACAGCGCGGCCGTCCCGTTCGACGACGTCGACTACGTCGAGGCGCACGGCACCGGGACCAGGCTCGGCGACCCGGCCGAACTGGCCGGTCTGCGTGAGGTGTTCCGTGCGTCCGGGCGGAGCCGGCCGCTGGCGGTCGGCTCGGTGAAGACGAACGTCGGGCACCTTGAGGCGGCCGCGGGCGTCGTCGGCTTCCTGAAGGCGGTGCTCTGCCTGGACCGCGGCCACCTGGTGCCGAGCCTGAACTTCCGCTCCCCGAACCCCGCCGTCGCGGACTTCGCGAAGGACTTCGACGTTCCCCGCACCGCGCGGCCCTGGCCGGACACGCCAGGCCGACCGCGGCGCGCCGGGGTCTCGTCGTTCGGGATGGGCGGCACGAACGCACACGTCGTCCTCGAAGAGGCTGCTCGGGAGGTGGCGGAAGCCCCCGCGGAGGAGGGTTCGCCCTCGAGGGTGCTGCCGTGGGTGCTGTCGGCACGCTCGGAGCCGGCCCTGCGGGAGCAGGCGGCGCGTCTGCGGGACCTGGTGGCCGCGGACCCGGCGCCGTCGGCCGTCGACGTGGGGTACTCCCTGGTGGCGACGCGGTCGTCGTTCGAACGCCGCGCGGTCGTGCTCGGCCGCGGCCGCGAGGCGTTGTCGGCCGGCCTGGAGGCGGTGGCGGCGGGCGGGGAGTCGGCGCGGGTGATCCGCGGCGTGGCCGAACACCAGGCGGGACCGGTGGTCTTCGTCTTCCCCGGCCAGGGCTCGCAGTGGGCCGGCATGGGGCGACGGCTGTACGCGGAGTCGGAGGTCTTCGCGCGCGGGATCGACGACTGCGCGAAGGCGCTGGCGCCGTGGCTGGACTGGTCGCTGGTGGACGTGCTCAGCGGCGCGGAGTCGGCGCCGTCGCTGGACCGCGTGGACGTCGTCCAGCCGGCGCTGTTCGCGGTCATGGTGTCGCTGGCGCGGGTCTGGCGCTCGCTGGGGGTGGTCCCCGACGCCGTGGTGGGCCACTCCCAGGGCGAGATCGCGGCGGCGTGCGTGTCGGGGGTGCTGTCGCTCGAGGACGCCGCACGGATCGTGGCCCTACGCGCCCGGGCGCTGACCGGACTGGCCGGCCAGGGCGGCGGGATGAGCGCCGTGTCGGCCTCTCCCGCGTGGGTTCGGGACCGGCTCGCACCGTGGTCCGGGCGGTTGTCGGTGGCGGCGGTCAACGGGCCGGCGTCCGTGGTGCTCTCCGGGGACGCCGAGGCGCTGGACGGGTTCGCCGCGGCGGCCGCCGCCGACGGCGTCCGGGTCAGGCGGGTCAAGGTGGACTACGCCTCACACTCCCACCACATCGAAGGCATCCGCGACCGCCTTCTCGCGGACACCGCGGGGATCGCGCCCGGCGGCTCCACCGCGGCGTTCCACTCCACGGTGACCGGCGGTCCGCTCGACCCGGCACGGCTCGGCGGCGCGTACTGGTACGACAACCTGCGCTCGATGGTGCGGTTCGGCGAGGTCGTCGAGCGCCTGATGCGCGACCACGGCGGCGTGTTCGTGGAAGTCAGCCCGCATCCCGTGCTCACCGTCGCCATGGAGGAGACCGCCGACGCGCTGGGTGCCTCGCCACCGGTGGTCGGCACGCTCACCAAGGACGACGGGAGCGCGGGCCAGGTGCTGGCGTCGCTGGCCGAACTCCACGTGCGCGGCGTGCCGGTGGACTGGGCGGCCGTCTTCGCCGCGGACCGGCCGCGCCGGATCGGCCTGCCGTCCTACGCGTTCGACCGGCGGCGCTACTGGCTGACGGCACCCGACGAGACCCCCGCCGCCGCGGGCGGCGGGTCGGCGGACCTCGGGACGGAGCCGGCGGTCCGCAGGCTGGTGTGCGCGGAGACGGCGGCGGTGTTGGGCGCCCGGGGCGTGGACCTGACGGGCGCGGACCTCGCGGCCAGGTCGGGGGAGACGTTCAAGGCCCTGGGCTTCGACTCGTCGATGGCCGTGCGGCTCCGCAACCGGCTCGCCGCCGCGGCCGGTGTGCGGCTCCCCGCGACCGTCGCGTTCACCTATCCGACGCCGCGGGAGCTCGGCCGGCACGTCTTCTCGCTCCTCGCGCCAGACGCGCCCGACCCCGCGGAGCCGGCGGACGGACCCGGCCCGGCGGACCCGAGCGACGACGAACTCTACGAACTGATCGACCGCGGATACGTGTAGGAGGCCCTGGTGGAGGACGTCGAGAAGCTCCGCTCCTACTTACGACGCGCCGTCGGCGACGCGCGGGCGCTGCGCGAGCGCGTGCGCGAGCTGGAGGAGGCGGCGCGCGAGCCCGTCGCGGTCGTCGGAGCGGGATGCCGCTTCCCGGGCGGGGCGACGTCCCCGGACGAGCTGTGGCGGCTGGTGTCCGACGGCGTGGACGCGATGGGCGGCTTCCCGTCGGACCGCGGGTGGGACGTCGACGGGTTGTACGACCCCGACCCCGAGGCACGCGGGAAGACGTATACGCGGACGGGCGGATTCCTGCCCGACCTCGCGGAGTTCGACGCGGGGTTCTTCGGCGTCAGCCCACGTGAGGCGCTCGCCATGGATCCGCAGCAGCGGCTCATGCTGGAGACGTCGTGGGAGGCCCTGGAACGGGCGGGCATCGATCCGGCGGGCCTCCGGGGTTCGGCGACCGGGGTGTTCACGGGCGTCTACGCGGTCGACTACGGCCCGCGGATGGGCGCCGGCGCGGCCGCCGAGGTCGAGGGCTTCGCCATCGCCGGGACGTACACCAGCGTGGTGTCCGGCCGGGTGGCCTACGTGCTGGGCCTCGAGGGCCCCGCGCTGTCCGTGGACACCGCGTGCTCGTCGTCGCTGGTCGCCGTCCATCAAGCCGTGCGGTCGCTGCGTTCCGGGGAGTGCTCCTTGGCGTTGGCCGGCGGCGTCTCGGCGCTGCCGACCCCCGGGCTGTTCGTGGAAGTCGCCCGGCAGCGCGGCCTGTCGGCCGACGGGCGGTGCAAGTCCTTCGCGGAGGCGGCCGACGGAACCGGCTGGGGCGAGGGCGCGGGCGTGCTGGTGCTGGAGCGGCTGTCGGACGCGCGGCGCAACGGCCGGCGGATCTGGGCGGTGATCCGGGGCTCGGCGGTCAACCAGGACGGCGCGTCCAACGGCCTCACCGCGCCGAGCGAACTGGCGCAGCGGCGGGTCGTCCGAGCGGCCGTGGCCGACGCCGGGCTGGCGCTCGGCGACGTGGACGCCGTCGAGGCGCACGGGACCGGCACGCGGCTGGGCGACCCGATCGAGGCGGAGGCCCTGCTGGCCACCTACGGCCGGGAACGGGACCCCGGCAGCCCGTTGTGGCTCGGCTCGCTCAAGTCGAACATCGGCCACACGCAGGCGGCCGCGGGAGTCGCCGGGACGATCAAGATGATCATGGCGATGCGCCACGGGGAGCTGCCGAGGACGCTGCACGTGGACCGCCCGACCTCGCACGTGGACTGGTCGGCGGGGGCGGTGGAACTGCTGACCGAGGCCCGCCGGTGGCCGAGCGCCCCGGGCCGGCCCCGGCGCGCGGGTGTGTCGTCGTTCGGGGTCAGCGGCACGAACGCGCACCTGATCCTGGAGGAGGCGCCCGAGGCGGAGGCCGCCGCCGGCGAGGTGCCCGAGGCGGACGGCCCGGTGCCGTGGGTGCTGTCGGCGCGCTCGCCGGAGGCGCTGCGCGGGCAGGCGGCGAAACTGCGCGCCGCCGTCGAGGCGGACCCGGACCTTCCGCTCGCGGGTGTGGGGCGCTCGTTGGTGGCGACGCGGTCGCTGTTCCCGCACCGCCGGGTGGTGATCGGTGCCGACCGGGGCGAACTGCTCGCCGGCCTGGACGCCGTCGCCGCCGGGGAAGAGCGTCCTCCCCGTGTCGTCGCCGGTGTCGCCGGGCCGGCCGGCAGGACCGTGTTCGTCTTCCCCGGCCAGGGCTCGCAGTGGGTCGGCATGGGGCGGCGGCTGTACGCGGAGTCGGAGGTGTTCGCCCGCGCGATCGACGAGTGCGCGACGGCGCTCGCGCCGTGGGTGGACTGGCCGTTGGTCGACACCGTGTGCGGCGGGCCGGAGGCGGCGGACCTCGAGCGGGTCGAGGTCGTCCAGCCGGTGCTGTTCGCCGTGATGGTGTCTCTGGCGCGGGTCTGGCGTGCGCTGGGGGTGGTACCGGACGCGGTGGTCGGCCACTCCCAGGGCGAGATCGCCGCGGCCTGCGCCGCGGGCGCCCTGACCCTGGAGGACGGCGCCAAGATCGTGGCCCTGCGGTCCCGCATGCTGGCCACGACCGCCCAGGACGGCGGGATGGCCGGGATCGTGCTGCCCGAACACCGGGTGCGGCGACTGCTGGAGCGGGTCGGCCCCGGCGTCGCGGTCGCGGCGGTCAACGGGCCCTATTCGACGACGGTGTCGGGTGAGGCGTCGGCCGTCAGGGAACTGGTCGCGCTCTGTGAGGCCGAGGGCGCCCGCGCGAAGTGGATCCCGGCCAGCGTTCCCGGGCACTCGCCGCTGATGGACCGGTTCGAGGAGCGGCTTCGGGACGAGCTGGGCCGGATCACCCCGCTGCCCACGACGGTGGCGTTCTACTCGACGGTGACCGGTGACGTGATCGACACCGCGGAGCTGGACGCCGCCTACTGGTTCCGCAACATGCGGGAGCCGGTCCGGTTCGACGCCGCCGTGAAGCGGCTGTTCGAGGACGACCACGGCGTGTTCGTCGAGGCGAGCCCGCATCCGCTCCTCACGGTCAACGTCCAGGCGATGCTCGACGCCGTGCCCGACGCCGTAGGCGTGGTCGCGGGCTCGCTCCGCCGTGGCGACGGCGGGCTCGCGCGCCTGTACCGCTCGGCGGCCGAGGCCTTCGTGGCGGGCGCCGCCGTGTCGTGGGAAGCGGCGTTCCCGGCCTGGGACGGACGGTGGCTCGAACTGCCCACGTACGCCTTCCAACGGGAGCGCTACTGGCTGGACACCCCCGTCGAGACGACCGCGCCGGACCTCTCGGACCGGGCGGCGTTGTTCCACGTGGACTGGGCCCCGCTCGCGGTGCCGTCCGGGGCGGCCGCGGGCCGGTACGCCGTGGTGGGCCCGCCCGGTGCGACGGCCGCGGTGCTGGGACGGGGCGGGGCGGTCTTCGCCGACCTCGACGAACTCGCCGCGTCCGGTGGGGAGACACCACGGGTCGTCGTCGCCTGCGTCGACCCGGCGGACGGGAGCCACGACGACGTGCCCGCCGCCGTCGAACGGAACCTCAGCCAGGTGCTGGGGTGGACCCGGCGCTGGCTCACCGACGACCGGTTCGCGAACGCGCGCCTGGTCGTCGTGACGCGCGGCGCGGTCCACGACGAACACGACGAAGCCGCGCCCGGGGGCGACCCCGCGGCCGCCGCGGTCTGGGGATTCGTCCGCACCGCGCAGACCGAGAACCCGGACCGGTTCGTCCTCGTGGACACGGACGACCACGTGGGCTCGTGGGCCTGTGTCCCCGCCGCGGCCGCGACCGGGGAACCCCAGCTCAGGATCCGCGCCGGCGTCATGGCGGTCCCGCGACTCGCGCCCGTCCACGGCGGATCCGCCGGCCGGGTGCCGGGCGCCCCCGGCCTCGGCTCGGGGACGGTCCTGATCACCGGCGGTGTCGGCGGCCTCGGCGCGATGCTGGCCCGGCACCTGGTCGAGCGCCACAAGGTGCGCCGGCTCGTGCTCGCCGGCAGACGGGGGCCCGCGGCACCGGCCGCGGCCGGGCTGCGCGACGAACTGGCCGCGGCGGGGGCGCACGTCGAGATCGTGGCGTGCGACGTCACCGACCGCGGGTCCGTCGCCGCGCTGATCGCCGCGGTACCGGACGACCACCCGCTGACCGCGGTGGTGCACTGCGCGGCGGTGCTCGACGACGGCGTCGTCGAGACGTTGACCGAGGACCGGGTGGCCGCGGTGCTGGCGCCGAAGGCGTACGGCGCCTGGCACCTGCACGAACTGACCAGGCATCTGGACCTGTCCGCGTTCGTGCTGTTCTCCTCGATCGCGGGCGTGCTCGGGACGGCGGGGCAGGCCAACTACGCGGCCGCCAACGCGTTCCTCGACGGTCTGGCGGAAGCCCGCCGGGCCGAGGGGCTGCCGGGAACCTCGTTGTGCTGGGGCTACTGGGCGCAACGCACGGAGGCCGGCGCGGACCTCGGCGACGCCGACATCGAGCGCCTGGGCCGGCAGGGCGTCCGGCCGATGTCGTCGCGCGAGGGGCTCGTGCTCTTCGACTCCGCGATCACCCGCGACGCACCGGTGCTGGTGCCCGCGCGGCTGAACCTCCCGGCACCGGGCGCGCCGCTCCTTCGCGGCCTCCTCACGAGGCCCGCGGCCCCGGTCGGCCAGGGGGACCGCGAACCCCCCGAGGCCGGACTCGCGCGGCGGGTGCGGTCGCTGCCCCGGGCGAACGCCGAAGCGGTGCTGCTCGACGTCGTCCGGGAGCGGACCGCGACGGTCCTCGGTCACGCCGACACCGGCCGGATCGGTCCGGCCGTGGCGTTCAAGGACCTGGGCATCGACTCGCTCATGGCGCTGGAGCTGCGGAACGCGCTCGCCGAGCTCACCGGTCTGAAGCTGCCCGCCACGCTCGCGTTCGACCATCCGAACCCGGGCGCCCTCGCCCGGTACCTGACCGCGGGCGTCCACCCGGACACCGGCGGGGAGTCTCCGGCCGACCTCCCGACCCCGGGGGCCGGCGGATCCGGCGTCCGGCGCGACGACCTCGACGACCTCGTCGACCGGATCGGCGCGGCGTCGGCCACGGAGCTGCTCTCGATGCTGGACAACGAGCTCGGCCAGGGGGACCGATGACAGACGAGACCAATACCGACGTGCTCGACTACCTCAAGCGGACGTCGGTCGAACTGCTCGAGACGCGCCGGCGCCTGAACGCGCTGACGGAGGCCGCCGCCGAGCCCGTCGCGATCGTGGGCGCCGCCTGCCGCTTCCCCGGCGGGGCGCGCTCCCCCGAGGAGCTGTGGGAGCTGGTGGCGCGGGGCGGGGACGCGCTGTCGGCCTTCCCCGAGGACCGCCACTGGGACCTCGACGCCCTGTACGACCCGGACCCGGACCGACCGGGCACCTGCAACACGCGCTACGGCGGATTCCTGCACGACGCGGGCGACTTCGACGCCGAGTTCTTCGAGATCAACCCGCGCGAGGCACTGGCCGCCGACCCGCAGCAGCGGCTGCTCCTCGAGACCTCGTGGGAGTCCCTGGAACGGGCCGGGGTCGACCCGCACAGCCTGCGCGGCAGCCGCACCGGAGTCTTCGCCGGCATCGCGTACTTCGGCTACGGGAACCACCACGTCACGCCCGAGGTCATCGCGGGCTACGGGCAGACGGGTTCGCTGCTGAGCGTGGCGTCCGGGCGCGTGGCGTACGCGCTGGGCCTGGAGGGTCCCGCGGTGTCGACGGACACCGCGTGCTCGTCGTCGCTGGTGGCCGTGCACCAGGCGGTGCAGTCGCTGCGGCAGGGCGAGTGCTCGATGGCGCTGGCCGGGGGCGTCACCGTCATGGCGACGACGCAGGTGTTCCGCGAGATGTCGCGGCAGCGCGGCCTGGCGCCGGACGGCCGCTGCAAGGCGTTCGCCGACGCGGCGGACGGCACGGGCTTCTCCGAGGGCGTCGGAGTCCTCGTGCTGGAACGGCTGTCGGACGCGCGGCGGCACGGGCGGCGGATCTGGGCGGTGATCCGGGGGTCGGCGCTCACCCAAGACGGCGCCTCCAACGGACTGACCGCGCCGAACGGGGCGGCGCAAGAGCGGGTGATCCGGGCCGCGTTGGCGAACTCCCGGGTGCAGGCGGCCGATGTGGACGTGGTGGAGGCCCACGGCACCGGCACCACGCTGGGCGACCCGATCGAGGCGCAGGCCGTGCTCGCCGCGTACGGGGCCGGGCGCGACACCGAACGGCCTTTGTGGCTGGGGTCGTTGAAGTCGAACATCGGCCACGCCCAGGCCGCGGCGGGGGTCGGCGGGATCATCAAGATGATCATGGCGATGCGCCACGGTGTGCTGCCCAGGACGCTGCACGTGGACCGCCCGGCGACCCACGTGGACTGGTCGGCCGGCGCGGTCGAGCTGCTGACCGAGGCCAGGGCGTGGCCGAGCGCGCCGGGACGTCCCCGGCGGGCGGGTGTGTCCGCGTTCGGGGCCAGCGGCACCAACGCGCACCTGATCCTCGAGGAGGCGCCCGAGGAGACGGCGGTGCCCGAGGCCGCCGACCGACCCGCGTGGAGTGCCGGACGGGCGGTGCCCTGGACCGTGTCGGCGCGGTCGGAGGCCGCGCTGCGGGCGCAGGCCGGGAAGCTCCACGACGCCCTGACCGCCGATCAGGGCCTGGACGCGGCCGGCGTCGGCTGGACGCTGGCGTCGGGCCGGGCGCGGCTCGAGCACCGCGCGGTGCTGCTCGGCGCGGACCGGGACGAACTGGTCGACGCCCTCCGGTCGTTGCGTGACGGCGTGGAGTCCGCCCGGGTCGTCCGGGGGGTCGCCGGGGACGCCGGCGGCGGCACCGTCTTCATGTTCCCGGGACAGGGCACGCAATGGGGCGGCACGGCACGGGAGTTGTACGACGCCTTCCCCGTCTTCGCACGCAGCCTCGACGAGGTCTGCGAGCACTTCGACGCGCGTCTCCCGTACGCCCTGAAGCCCCTCCTGCTCGCCGACGCGCCCCCGGAAAGCCACGCGGGGCGGACCGACATCGCGCAGCCGGCGTTGTTCGCGCTCCAGGTCAGCCGCTACCGGCTTCTGGCGGCTTTCTGCGGGCGGCCGGGCCAGCTGATCGGCCATTCCGTCGGCGAGATCGCCGCCGCCCACGTGTCCGGAGCCCTGGACCTGGACAGCGCGACCAGGCTCGTGGCCGCGCGCGGCCGGGTCATGCAGGCCGTCCGCGAGCGGGGCGGAATGCTGGCGGTACGCGCCTCGGAGGAGGCCGTGAGCGCCCTGCTCGGCCGCTACGAGCGCGTCGGTGTCGCCGCCGTCAACGGCCCCGGGTCGGTCGTGGTCTCCGGACTCCGCGACGAGGTCCACGCCCTCCGGGACCGGCTCGTCGCCGAGGGCGTCTCGGCGAAACTCCTCGACGTCGCCCACGCGTTCCACTCACCGCTCATGGACCCGGTCCTCGACGAGTTCGCCGAGTCGATCGGCGAACTGTCCGGCGAGGCCGTGAAGATCCCGGTCGTCTCCTCCCGCACCGGCCGCGAGGCCACCCGCGAGGAGCTGACGTCCGTCGAGCACTGGGTCCGGCACGTCCGCGAACCCGTCCGGTTCTTCGCCGCGGTGGAGCACACCCGGGCGGCCGGAGCGAACGTCTTCGTGGAGACCGGCCCCGGATCCACCCTCACGGGCATCGCCAAGGAGGCCTTCGCCGCCCAGGACGTCGACGACGCGGTCGTCCTCTCGGCGTCGCGGCGCGGCCGCGGCGCGGTGGAGGCACTGGTCGAGTCCCTGGCCCGACTGCACGTCGGCGGCGGATCCGTCGACTGGAGCCCCCTGTTCGGCACGCGCCGGCAGGTGGACCTGCCCACGTACGCGTTCCAACGGCAGCGCTACTGGCTGGACTTCGCCGCCGCGACCGGCGCGGCCGACGTCGCCTCCGCGGGGCTGTCGGCCGCCGGACACCCGCTGCTCGGCGCCGTGGTCGACCACCCCGGCACCGACGAGGTCGTGTTCACCGGCCGATGGTCCCGGCGGACCCACGCCTGGCTGGCCGACCACGCCGTGTTCGGCGCGGCCGTGGTCCCGGCGACCGCCTACCTGGACCTGGCGCTGTGGGCGGGAGACACCGTCGGATGCGCGGCGGTCGAGGAACTCTCCCTGGAAGTACCGCTGATCCTGCCCGACGCGGACGACGTGCAGGTGCGGATCGTCGCAGGCGCGGCCGACGGGACGGGACGCCGCGGCCTGGACGTGTACTCGCGCCCTGGCGGAGACGACCGTGCCGTGGGCGGCTGGACCCGGCACGCGACCGGAACTCTCGCGCCGGACACGGCACCCGCGGTCGGACAGGCCGACGAGGAGCGCTCCCTGGCCGTCTGGCCGCCGGCCGGGGCGGAGCCCCTCGACGTCGACGGCCTGTACGACACCTTCGCGGACGCGGGCTTCGACTACGGTCCGGCGTTCCGCGGGCTGCGCGAGGTCTGGCGGCGCGGGGACGACCTCTTCGCGACGGCCACGCTGCCGAAGGCCGAAACGGGCCTTTCCGAGGGCGAGTTCGCCCTGCACCCGGCACTGTTCGACGCCGCGCTGCACGCGGTCGTGGCCGGCGGGGTCCTCGACGTGAGCGGCGACCAGGGCTGGATGCCGTTCTCGTGGTCCCGGGTGGACCGGGTCGGGGAGTGCGGCCCGAGCGTGCGCGTCCGGATCTCCCCGTCCGGCGACGGCGCCGTGACCGTGACGGTCGCCGACGAGCAGGGCCGCCCGGTCGCCCACGTCGGCGCCCTGACGTTCCGTCCGGCGAGCCCCGGGCACCTGCGCTCCGGGTACCAGCGGTCGCTGTACGAGCTGCAATGGCGGCCGGTCACGCGGGAACAGGCAACCGGCCACGCATCGTGGGCTGTTCTGGGAGCCGAGGACGGCCTGGCCGCGCGACTCGCCGAGACCGCCGCCGCCGACGTCGTGGTCCACACGTCCCTCGACGACGTCCTCGCGGGGGAGACACCCCGACACCTCGTGATCTGCCTGGACGACGGCGGCGCGACCGACACCGACCTGAGCGCCGCGGTGGGCCGCGCGGACGCGCATGTGCTGGGCCTGGTCCAGCGGTTCCTCGACGCGGAACCGCTCGCCGGGTCCACGCTCACCGTGCTCACCCGCCTGGCCCTCGACACCGGCGGCGGCGAGCGCGTCGAGAGTCTCCCCGGCGCCTCCGTGTGGGGGCTGATGCGCTCGGCGCAGACCGAACACCCCGGCAGGTTCCGGCTGGTGGACGTCGACGACCACCACGCGTCGTGGGAGCGCGTTCGGGACGCACTCGCCCTCGGCGAGGACCAACTCGCCGTACGCGGTGGCGCGTTCCTCGTCCCCCGCATGGCACCGGCCGCGCCCGCCGACCACCGGATCGCGCCTCCGGCGCCCGGCCCGCACCGGCTCGGCATCCCGAGCAGGGGAACGCTGGAGAACCTGACCTGGGTGCCCGGCCCTGAGGCGGAAGCGCCCCTGACGAGCGGTCAGGTGCGGATCGCCGTCCACGCCGCGGGCCTCAACTTCCGCGACGTCACGATCGCCCTCGGGCTGGTGGAACGCACCGGCATCGACGCCGAGATCGGCAGCGAGGGCGCCGGAACCGTGCTGGAGGTGGCGGACGACGTCACCGGCCTCGCCCCGGGCGACCGGGTGATGGGCGTCTTCCCCGGCGCTTTCGGGCGCGTGGCGGTCGCGGACCACCGGCTGCTCATGCCGATCCCCGGCGGGTGGAGCTACGCCGAGGCGGCGTCCGTGCCGGGCGCCTTCCTCACCGCCTACTACGCGCTGTTCCACGTGACGAAGCTCGAGAAGGGCCAGCGGATCCTCGTCCACGCCGCCGCGGGCGGCGTGGGCATGGCCGCCGTCCAACTGGCCCAGCACGTCGGCGCCGAGGTCTACGGAACCGCGAGCCCGGCCAAGTGGCCCGCCCTGCGCGCGCTCGGGCTGGCGGACGACCACCTGGCGTCGTCGCGGGACCTGGACTTCGCGGACGCGTTCCGGGCCGCCTCGGGCGGGCGCGGCGTGGACGTCGTCCTGAACTCCCTCGCGTACCGGTTCGTCGACGCCTCGCTGACGCTGCTCCCCGGCGGCGGGAGCTTCATCGAGATGGGGAAGACGGACGTCCGCGATCCGCGGCGGGTGGCGGCCGACCATCCCGGTGTCGACTACCGGGCGTTCGACCTGTGGGACGCGGGTCCGGACCTGGTGCACGCGATGTTCCGCGCCGTCATGGACCTGTTCGCCGACGGGCGTCTGCGGCTCAACCCGGTGGCCGTCCGCGACGTCCGCGACGCGCGCAAGGCGTTCCGGGAGATGAGCCAGGGCCGGCACATCGGGAAGATCGTCCTCGACCTGGGCGACGGACTCGGCGGCGGGACCGTGCTGGTCACCGGCGGAACCGGGGGAGTGGGGTCGCTGGTGGCGCGCCACCTCGTCGCCGAACACGGGGTGCGGAGCCTGGTGGTGGCGAGCCGTCGGGGCATGGCCGCGGACGGGGCCGCCGAACTCGTCGCCGACCTGGAGGCGGCGGGCGCGCTCGTCCGGGTCGCCGCGTGCGACGTCGCGGACCGCGCGGCCGTGGCCGAAGAGCTCGCGGACCTGCCCCCGGGGTACCCGCTGACGGCGGTCGTGCACGCGGCGGGCGCGCTGGCCGACGGCACCGTCGAGTCGCTGACCGCCGAGAGCCTCGACCACGCGCTGCACGCCAAGGTCGGCGGTGCGGCCGCCCTGCACGAGCTCACCAGGGACCGCCCCCTCTCGGCGTTCATCCTGTTCTCCGCGCTGGCGGGCACGCTCGGCACCGGCGGACAGGCGAACTACGCGGCGGCGAACGGGTTCCTGGACGGACTGGCGGCGCGGCGCAGGGCCGCGGGCGTGGCCGGCACGTCGCTGTGCTGGGGCTGGTGGGAGGAACGCAGCGGCATGACCGCGCACTTGGACGACGCCGACCTCGCGCGCGTCCGGAGGATGGGCATCGCGGCGATGCCGACCGCTGAGGCGCTGGCGCTGTTCGACGCGGCACGCGCGCTCGACAAGCCGGTGACGATCCCGGCCCGACTGGACGTCGGCGCCCTGCGGCGCAGGGCCCGGGACGAACTGCCCGCCGTCCTCCGCGACGTGGTCGGCGCCGGGCGCCCGGCCAGGACCAGGGCGGACACGACCGGCGACGCCGGACCCCTCGGCTTCGCCGCCCGGCTGGCCGGCCTGGACGACGGCGAGGCGGAGGCGGTCGTGCTCGACTGGGTCCGCGAGCAGGTCACCGTCGTGCTCGGACACCCGTCCGGCGTGGTCGTCGACGTCGACCAGGCCTTCACCCACCTCGGGTTCGACTCGCTGACCTCGGTCGAACTGTGCAACCGCCTGGCGTCCGGGACGGGGCTGCGCCTCCCGACCACGCTCGTCTTCAGCTACCCGACGCCGCGCGAGCTGGGCGGGCACCTGTTCGGCCTGCTGCGTCCCGCGCCCGGCGCGGAAGCGGCGGATCCGACCGACGCGGCGCCGGCCGACCCGGCCGACGCCGCCGGCGACCTGGCGGACCTGGACCTCGACGCACTGGTCGGCCTGGCGCTCGACGAGAGGGGCGTGTGACATGGGCGGCTCCGCGGACCGCGCGGCGGACGGCGCGGACCGGGTCGAACGGGCGCTCCGGACGCTGCTGGAGGAGCGCGACCGGCTCCGCAGGGAGAACGAGGCCCTGAAGGCCGGCCGCGGCGAGCCGGTCGCCGTGGTGGCCATGGCGTGCCGCTACCCGGGAGGCGTCTCCTCGCCGGAGGACCTGTGGGACCTGCTGCGCGGAGGCGTGGACGCCGTGGGCGCCTTCCCCACGGACCGCGGCTGGCGGGACGTCTACGACCCGGACCCCGACACCGTCGGCGCGGCCTATGTGCGCCACGGCGGGTTCCTGGCCGACGCGGCCGCGTTCGACGCGGAGTTCTTCGGCATCAGCCCTCGCGAGGCGCTGGCCGTCGACCCGCAGCAGCGCCTGCTGCTGGAGACCTCGTGGGAGGTGTTCGAGCGGGCGGGCATCGTCCCGGCCACGGTGCGCGGGACCGACGTCGGCGTGTTCACCGGGGTCAGCTCCACCGAGTACGGAATGCGCTTCCTCGAAGGAGACAAGAGCGGTCTGGAGGGCTACCTGCTGCACGGCAGCGCGCTCAGCGTCGCCTCCGGCCGCGTGGCGTACGAACTCGGCCTGACCGGGCCCGCGGTGAGCATCGACACGGCGTGCTCGTCGTCGCTGGTCGCACTTCACCTGGCAGTGCGGTCGCTGCGTTCCGGGGAGTGCTCGCTCGCGCTCGCGGGCGGGGTGTCGGTGATGTCGACGCCCGCGATCTTCGTCGAGTTCTCCCGGCAGCGCGGTCTGTCGGCCGACGGCCGGTGCAAGTCGTTTGCGGACACCGCCGACGGGACCGGCTGGGCCGAAGGCGTGGGCGTCCTGCTCCTGGAGCGGCTGTCCGACGCCCGCCGCAACGGCCATCCGGTGCTGGCCGTCGTCCGCGGCTCGGCGGTCAACCAGGACGGCGCCAGCAACGGGCTGACCGCGCCCAACGGCCGCGCGCAGGAGAAGGTGATCCTGCGGGCCCTGGCCGACGCGGGCGTCGAGGCCGCCACGGTGGACGTGGTCGAGGCCCACGGCACCGGCACCGTGCTGGGGGACCCCATCGAGGCGGGCGCCCTGCTGGCCACCTACGGGCGGGACCGGGAGCACGGCCGACCGCTGTGGCTCGGGTCGTTGAAGTCCAACATCGGCCACGCCCAGGCGGCCGCCGGGGTCGGCGGCGTGATCAAGACGGTCATGGCCGTGCGCCACGGGTTCCTGCCGAAGACCCTGCACGTGGACACGCCCTCCGGGCACGTGGACTGGTCCTCCGGCGCGGTCGAACTCCTGCGCGACGGGCGGGAGTGGACCCCGCCGGACGGCCCTCGGCGCGCCGGGGTGTCGTCGTTCGGCGTCAGCGGCACCAACGCCCACGTCGTCCTGGAGGCGGCACCACCCCGGGAACCGGCCGACGACCCGGATCCGGAGCCGCCCGCCGGCGGGCTGGTGCCCTGGGTGCTGTCGGGAAGGAACGCCGCGGCCGTGGAGCGGCAGGCACGCAAGCTGCGGGACTTCGCCGCCGCCGACCCGGAGTTGGACGTCGCCGACGCCGGATGGTCGTTGGTGGCGAGCCGCACGGGCTTCGACCACCGAGCCGTGGTGCTGGGCCGAGGACGCGACGAACTGCTCAGCGGCCTTGCGGCGTTGGGTGACGGGGCCGAGTCCGCCGCGGTGCTCCGCGGTGCCGCCGCCCGGGAACCCGGCGGCGTCGCCTTCATGTTCCCGGGCCAGGGGTCTCAATGGGCGGGTATGGGAAGGCAGTTGTACGACACCTTCCCCGTGTTCGCACGCAGCCTCGACGAATGCGCGGCCGCACTCGCCGAGTGGGTCGACTGGTCGCTGCTCGACGTGCTGCGCGGTGCCGAGGGCGCGCCGTCACTGGACCGGGTGGACGTGGTGCAGCCCGCGCTGTTCTCGGTGATGGTGTCGACGGCCGCTCTGTGGCGGTCCTGGGGCGTCGAACCGGCCGCCGTGGTGGGACACAGCCAGGGCGAGATCGCCGCCGCTCACGTGTGCGGCGCGCTGACGCTGCGCGACGCCGCCAAGATCGTGGCGCTCCGCAGCCAGGCCCTGATGGCGCTGATCGGCCACGGCGGGATGGCGTCGGTCGTGGAGTCCGCGGACCTCGTGGCGGCGCGCCTCGCGCCCTGGGGCGACCGGCTGAGCGTCGCCGTCGTCAACGGGCCCCGGTCCGTGGTGGTCTCCGGGGAACCGGCCGCACTCGACGAGTTCGTCGAGAAGACGAACGCCGAAGGCGTGCAGGCCCGGAGGATCGCGGTCGACTACGCCTCCCACTCGGCGCAGGTGACCAGGGTCCGCGACCAGGTGCTCGGAGCGCTGTCCGACGTGGCGCCCAGGTCGTCGACCATGCCCTTCTACTCGACGCTGTACGGCGGGAAGACGGACACCGAGGAACTGAACGGCGGCTACTGGTACCGCAATCTGCGCGAGCAGGTCCGCTTCGCGTCGTCCGTCGGGCGGCTGGTCGCCGACGGGTTCCGGGTGTTCGTCGAGATGAGCCCGCATCCGGTGCTGACCGTCCCGGTGCAGGAGATCGTCGAGGACGTGGACGGCGCCCTCGTCCTGGCGTCGGCGCGGAGGGACCGCGACGAGGTGGAGGCCGTGGTCGGCTCCCTGGCGCGCCTCCACGTCCACGGCGGCGCGGTGGACTGGGAGGCGCTGTTCGGGACCCGTCGGCCGGTGGACCTGCCGACGTACGCGTTCCAGCGGCAGCGGCACTGGCTGGACTCCTCGCCCGTGGCGGCGGGGGTGCCCTCGGCGGACCCGCCCGCGACCGACCCGCCCGACGCCGACGCCGTCCCCCTGCCGGACCTGCTCGCCACGCTCACCGGCGACGCGGCGGGGGCACTCGTACTGGACCGGGTCCTCACGACGGTCGCCGTCGTACTCGGCCACCCGTCCGGCGAAACCGTGGACCCCGACCAGGAGTTCAGGAGCATCGGGTTCGACTCGCTGCTGTCGGTGGAGCTGAGCAGACGGCTGGCCGCGACGACCGGGCTCCGGCTGAGGGCCAACACGGCGCTGCGGTACCCGACCCCGAGGCTGCTCGCCGGCCACCTCACGTCCTCGATGGCCGACCGCGGTCGGAACTGATCGCTGAGGAGATGATCGTTGTGCGTTCGTTCGACGCGTCAGCCGCGCAAAAGGGGATGTGGCTCGCGCAGAAGATGTCGCCCGAGACGCTGAACCACGCCCTGGTCGTCTGGGACGTGGACGGTGAGCTGGACGCGGTGGTCATGGAGTCCGCGTTCCGGCGGGTGCTGGACGAGGCGGAGGTGCTCCGCGTCACCTTCGTCGACGACGACGGTGAACCGCGGCAGGTGCCCCGGGAACTGGGGGACTGGCGGCCGTTCCTGCTGGACTGCTCCGCCGCCGCCGACCCCGAACAGGCGGCGCGCGAGGCGCTCGCAAACGTGGTGGGGCGGCCGTTCGACCTGGAGCGGGACCTGCTGCTCCGGCTCGGAGTGGTGCGGCTCGGGGTGGCCCGCTCCCTCGTCGTGATCGCGTACCACCACATGGTGTCGGACGGGTTCGGCGCGGGAGGCCTGCTGTCGCAACGCCTCGCCGAGGTGTACACGGCGCTCGCGCGGGGCTCGGAGGTCCCTCCGCTGCCGCATCCGTGGGACGCCGAACCGTTCGCGGCCGAGGCGGCGGCGTACCAGTCCTCCGAACAGTTCGCCGAGGACACGGAGTTCTGGCGCGACTACCTTGCGGACGCGCCCGGACCCGCGCAGGTCCCCCGCGTCGCCATGTCCGACGCGTCCCGCGCGGCGCTCGCCGAGCGGACGGACAGCGCCGACCGCTGGGCGGAACTGGCCGACTCCATCGGCATGGTGAGCCGGACGCTGACCGTTCCGTGCGCCGAGGCCGCCGTGTGGACCGACAAGGCGAAGTCCCTGGGCGTGTGGATGTCGTCGCTGCTGACGGCGGCCGCGGCGGTGTACTTCCGGCACCGCTGCGACCGCCCGGAGTTCCTGCTCTCGCTGGCCGTGGGCAACCGGGTCGGCGTGGCGGCGAGGACGCCCGGCCTGGCGGTGAACGTCGTTCCCGTGCGGATGCGGGTTCCGCTCGCCGCGACCTTCGCGGAGATCGCCGACGCGGTGGTCGACGAGACGTACGAGATCTTCGGCCACACCACGTGCCACTACTCCGACATCCAGCGCGCGAGCGGGACGGTGCTGAGCGGCCGCGGCGCCTTCGGCGTCGCCGTGAACGTCGTCGAGTTCGCCGAGCAGCTGCACTTCGCCGACAGCCCGGCACGCCACATCGGCGGGACCACCGGGGTGTTCGACGAACTGTCGGTCGCCGTCTACACCGACGGGAGCCCCGACAGCGACCTGCTCCTCCGGCTCGACGCCCCGGCGGGCCTGTACGACGCCGCGGAACTGCGGTTCATCGGAGCGGAGTTGATCGCGTACATCCGCGCCCTGGTCGCGGCCGGCGACCAGCGGCCGGTCGGTGCGCTGGACGTGCTGACCGGTGCCGAGCGGGACCGGGTGCTCACGGCGCCGGACGACACCGCCGTGCCGCCGCCGGGACCGACGGTCCCGGAGCTGTTCGCCCGCCAGGTGGAGCGTGCTCCCGACGCGGCGGCCCTGGTGTCGGGGGACACGGAGGTCTCGTACCGGGAGCTGGACGAGCGATCGGACCGCCTTGCCGAGGCGTTGCGGCGCCGGGGCGTCGGACCCGACACGGTCGTCGCGGTCACGACGCCGCGTTCGGTGGACCTGGCCACCGCCCTGCTGGCGGTGGCGAAGGCGGGCGGAGCCTCCGTGCTCTCCGCCGACCCGGGCGTTCCCGCGGTGGCGTTCGACGACCTCCTGGCGGATACCGGCGAGGGGGACGGGAACGAGGCGCGAGAGGCACCCCTGCCGGCGCGCGCGGACAACCTGCTCGCCGTGGCGCAGGCCTCCGGACCGGCCGGCGAGGCCGCGGTCCTCGCCGTGACGCACGCGAACACCGTGTGGTTCGCCACGGACCGCCACCGGAGCGGTGGCGGGCACGACGCCGTGCTGTGGCACTCGCCACCCACCGCCGAGGGCCTCGCCCTCGAACTGTGGGCGCCGCTGCTGAACGGCGGCCGGGTCGTCGTGGCCCCTCCGGGGGAGCTCGACGCCGACGCGCTCACCGCGTTGCGCGAGGCGCACCCGATCACGGCGGTGCGCCTTTCCGCGGGCCTGTTCTCGGCGATCGCGGCCGAACACCCCTCACACCTCGCGGGACTGCGCGAGGTGCGGACCGACGGCGTGTCCGCGGCGGCGGTACGCCGGGTCAGGGAGGCGTGCCCGGAGCTTGCGGTCGTCAACGGCGACGGGCCCGCGGACGGCACCGCCCGCTACGTGCTGGGGCCGGGGTTGGCGCCGGTGCCCGCGGGCGTGACCGGCGAGCTGTACGTGGCCGGGCCCGGCGTGGCACGCGGCTGGGCCGGGCGGCCGGGGCGGACCGCCGAGTGCTTCGTGCCCTGTCCGTTCGGTCCCGACGGCGGCGTCATGTACCGGACCGGCGAGCGGGCGCGGTGGGGTGCGAGCGGGCTCGAGCACGCAGGCCGCGCCGACGCCCGGGCGGACGTGCGCGGCGTCCTGGTCGAGACCGCCGAGGTCGAGGACGTGCTGTCCGAGCACCCCGGGCTGGCACAGGTGGCGGTGGCCACCGCCCCGGACGACTCCGGTCAGCGGCGGCTGACGGCCTACGTCGTCCCGGCCGGAGTGCTGGGCGCGGGCGGCGCGGTCCCGCCGAACGCCCCCGCCGTCGACGAGCTCCGCCGGTTCGCCGCGGGACGGCTGCCGGAGTCCATGGTGCCGTCGGCGTTCGTGGTGCTCGGACACCTCCCGGCCGGGGCCGACGGGCGGGTGGACCGGGCGGCCCTGCCGGCCCCGGAGTTCGGCGACGGCCGGTACCGGGCACCGCGCGACCACACCGAGAAGGTGCTGGCCGAGGCGTTCGCGGACGTGCTCGAGCTGGACCGGGTGGGCATCGACGAGGACTTCTTCGACCTCGGCGGCAACTCGCTGAAGGCCATCAGGCTGGTCGGCCTGATCCGGGCCGAGCTGAACCTCGAGGTGTCCATCCGCACGCTGTTCGCGGCGCGCACCATCACCGGCTTGACCGACATGTGGGCGGACCTCAACCGGTCGAGCCGGCCGGCCCTGCGCCGGAGGACCAAGGACGGCGAGGTCCTCTGAGCGTCGCACGGGTTCTGTCGGTTCCTTCGATGCCAGCGGGAGAGTTCTCAATGAATGATCGTGAACACGACATCTACGACGTGGTCGGCATCGGGTTCGGCCCGTCCAACCTGTCGCTCGCCATCGCCCTGGGCGAGTACCAGGCGCACGGCCGGGAGGACGGGATCAGCAGCCTGTTCCTCGAGCGCCAGTCCGCCTTCGGATGGCACCGCAACATGCTGCTGCCGTCGGCGACCATGCAGATCTCCTTCCTCAAGGACCTGGTCACCTTCCGCAACCCGACGTCGAGCTTCAGCTTCATCGCGTACCTGCACGCGTCCGGAAGGCTCCCGCAGTTCGTCAACAACCAGGACTTCTTCCCCACCCGCCAGGAGTTCCACCAGTACCTCGAGTGGGCGCAGAACCGGGTGGCCGACCGCGTCGCGTACGGCGCGGAGGTGACGTCGGTCGGGCTGCCGCCGGGCACGGACCCGGAGCGGGCGGACCGGCTGCGCCTCGAGGTGGCGGACGCCGCGGGCCGGCGCGTCGTCGAGGCCCGGAACGTCGTGGTCTCCACGGGCCTGGTCCCGAGCATGCCCGAAGGCATCGAGCGTGACGAACGGGTCTGGCACAGCTCCGAGTTCCTGGACAAGTTCGGCCGGATGGATCCCGCGGAGCTGCGCCGGGTGGCGGTGGTCGGGGCGGGCCAGAGCGCCGCGGAGATCGCCAGGTTCCTGTACGACGAGCTTCCGCACGCCCAGGTGTACGCGATCGTTCCGTCGTACGGCTACTCCATCGCGGACGACACCCCGTTCGCCAATCAGATCTTCGACCCGGCCGCCGTCGACGACTACTACTTCGGCACCGAGCAGACGCGCGAGGCGTTCTGGCGGTACCACCGCAACACGAACTACTCCGTCGTCGACGCGGACGTGATCCGGGACCTGTACCGCAGGACGTACGACGACGAGGTACGGGGGACCGCCCGCCTCCACATCCTCAACCTGACGAGGGTCGCCGCCGTGAAGCGCGCGGGCGCGGAGACCCGGGTCTCCCTGCATTCGGGCCCCGACGCCGAAGTGCGGGAACTCGAGTTCGACGCCCTCGTCTGCGCGACCGGCTACAGCTCGATGGAGCCCACCACCCTGCTCGGCGACCTCGACCGGCACTGCCTGCGCGACGAGGCGGGGCGGTACCGCGTGGAACGGGACTACCGCATCGTCACGGACCCCGAAATGCGGTGCGGCGTCTACCTCCAGGGCGGCACGGAGCACACCCACGGCCTGACCTCGTCCCTGTTGTCGAACATCGCGGTGCGCAGCGGCGAGATCGCCGACTCCGTCGCCGCCCGGTGGCTGGGCCGGAACGCCGAGTCCGCGCTCCTGGCCGAGGTCGGGGGCGACATCCACTGAACGTCTCCCACCGGTCGCGGGGACCGGTCGACGCCGCGGGTACGCGGAAAGGGGATCCTGCCATGAGGAGTCCGGCGGAAGCGCGGTGGATCCGCCGCATCCGGGACGACGACCGGTGCACGACGAAGCTCGTCTGCTTCGCCCACGCCGGCGGGTGGACGAGCGCGTTCCACTCGTGGGGCGCGGGCCTGCCCCGGGACCTCGGTGTGCTCGCCGTCCGCTATCCGGGGCGGGAGGACCGGCTCGGCGATCCGTTCGCGACCACGCTGGACTCCCTCGCGGACGACGTCGCCGACGCGCTGACCGGTCTGGCGCGCCACCGGCTGGTGCTGTTCGGCCACAGCATGGGGGCCTCGGTGGCGCACGAAGTGGCGTTGCGCCTGCGGGAACGGGGGTGGCCGCCGGCCGCCCTGTGCGTGTCCGGCAGGCGCCCCCCGCACGCGCTGGACGGTCTGCGGAAGCTCTGCGGCACGGACGACGAGATCGTCGCGGACGTCGTCCGCTACGACGCGAGCCGTGCCGTGGTCTTCGCGGACCCCGGCCTGCGGGAGATCGTGCTCCCCGCGGTCCGCGACGACTACCGCCTGGTGGACGAGTACGCCGGAGGCCCGCGACCGGCGCTCGACTGCCCGGTGTACGGCTACACCGGCGACGCCGACCCCGAGGCGACCCCGGAGCAGATGAGCCGCTGGGCGGACACGACGCACGGCGCCTTCCGGCTCCGTGTGCTGCCCGGCGGACACTTCTACCTCAGAGCCGGGGAGGCCGCGCTGCTGGCGGACCTGAGTGCCGAACTGGGCCACGGCGCGCCCGGTGTGAAGGCCGCCTCATGACGCGCGCGACACATTGCGTCCTCCCCTCCTGATCAGCCGCCGTCGCGCGCGATGTCCGGCGGCCATGGCACGCGTCGCCATGGCCGCTGTCCGCGTCCCGTCGGCGGCCGCAGACTCCGAAGGCGGCAACACTTGCCGACGTTCGACACACCCGCACCGGTCCGCGTGGTGCTCGACCTGGTGTTCGGCCAGGCCCGGATCGTCGCGGGCGACCGCGCCGAGACGACGGTGCGGGTGTATCCGCGGGACGGCGACGACCGGGACGACGTGCGGACCGCCGAGCGCCTGCGGGTCGAGTACGCCCGCGGCAGGCTGCTCGTGGTCGCCCCCGAGCCCGCCGGAAGCGGGGGCGCCGTGACCGTGGTGATCGGCGTGCCGACCGGATCGAGTCTCGAAGGCCGGGGCACGGCCGCGGACTTCCGAGCGGAAGGGCGGCTCGGCACGTGCCGGGTCCGCACCGGCCTGGGGCACATCCGGCTGGACCGCGCCTGCTGTCTGGAGCTGAGCTCCTCCCTCGGGGACATCCGGGTCGACCGCGCGGCCGGCAGCGTCGACGCGACGGCGGACAGCGGAGACATCGACATCGGCGAGGTGGTGCGCGGGACCGTCGTGGCCACCACCACGGTCGGCGGTATCCGGATCGGGGTCGCGGAGACCAGCCGCGCACACCTGTCCCTCGACTCCGCGGTGGGCACCGTCTACACGTCCCTCTCCCTCCTCGCGGCGCCGGCCGAAGCCGACGACGTCGTCCACGTCCAGGCCCGGACCGAGGTCGGCGACATCCTGGTCGAACGCTCCTGCCCCCGGGGGTGACCGGTGCGCCTCTACGCGGTGTTGCGGGACGGCACGGAGGCGGATCCGAGCAGGCGCCGGAAGGTGTAGGCGGCTGAGACGAGCGTCATGTGGTGGTACCAGCCGGGAAACGAGCGCCCTTCGTAGTCCAACAGCCCGAAGTCCCTTTCCAGGGAACCGATCACGGCCGACGTCCCGGTGTGCAGCGCGGCGGTGGACGCGACGTCCGTGAGCGTGTGGTGGGCGAGGCTGGTCAGCCACAGCGGGCGCGGGCCGCGCGTGGGCCCGGTTTCGGCGAAGAGCCGGTACAGCGGGCCGAGCGGGCGGCCGGTACAGCCGCCCGGGAGACGCACGAGCGAGGTCTGGAGGCCGGTGATGCGCCGCTGACCGTCGGGCAGCCGGATGACGGCCGTCTCAGGGCTCTGCGCGGAGACCAGCGCCTTCGCGCTCACCGGTGCCGCTACTCCCTCGCCGACCGGTGACACCACCAGGTGCGGCGGCACCGCGACGACGAAGTCGCGGCGGCGTTCGGCGAGTCCGTGCACGAGGTAGCCCACGTAGGGTTCGTCGCTCATGTCGACGAGGACGACGGAGGACGCGGAGTCCATACGGGCCGAGAGCCGGTCGACGAGCCGGAGCGCCTGGGCCCACAGCGGCCGGTACTGCTCGGTGTCCGGGATACGCGCGTCCCTGCGGCGTTCGGGGTCCTGCGCCCACGCCGTCGACAAGTGCAGGCACCAGTCGACGGGAACCTGCGTGGCACCCAGGCACAGTAACGAGCCCAGCCCCAGCTGGCAGTTGAGCGTACGGCCCGAGGAATGGTCGAAGTATCGGTGGACGCCCACCGAGCGGTCACCGCGCTTCGGCAGGACGGCTCGGCCGATGGACCACACGGGGTCGGGCCGGCGGGCCGCCGCCCAGCGGGTGAGCTCCTCCATGACCTCGTCGACGTCCCACGGGCTGACACTGACGAACTGGCGCAGCGACTGGACGACGGACGGGTCACGCGAGACCGCGGTGGCGAGTCGGCGCACCGACTTCTTGCCCGACGTGACGAGAAGTCCCTTCAGATATGCGTGCGCCCATTTGCGTTGGTCGATCCGGCGTAAGCTCTTGAAGATCGTGCTGCTGTAATGTTCCAGCGGTGATTCCCAATCGATGGCGTAAGTCGCGTCTCGTGAAGTTGACGACGTCTCCGATCGGATTGCACTCATGCCGCAATAACTCCCCCGAGATTACTGAGCGTTGTCCCGGCAGAGTCTAGGTCGCACACCTGTGTGGCGCCACTATCGGAGGCCGACGGACCGGTTCCGTTCGCCTGCGCGTCACATGATCTTGGCGGTGGGCCCGCTCGCCGGACGGTCGGCGGCGCGATCTCGCTCCCACGCTGGTGACGGAGCCGCTGATCGGTGCGGTGGCGCCGCGCCACGGTGGCCCGACCGGCCCCCGCGGGTCCCGGCGCACCCCCAGATCGCGCCAGTCGGCCGACCGGACCGCCGTGTCAGGGCGGCGTTCGAACTCCGCAAAGTAGTGCTCGATGGCGTCGCGATCCTTGTCATCGGATCGCCGTTCGGGATCTACTCGGAGCGCGGCAGTTGACCATCCCGACCTCGATGGGTAACCGGGCGAAACCCCGGTTTCATTCGCAGGTTGGACGAACTCGTCTGTGGACGGTGGTCACTGCCTTTGGCATGCGTTCGATAAATCGGGGTGAACGCTTCCGTATGCGATGGGGAGCCACCGCAAACCAGCTCGGTCTTTACGCGCTATACGCGCGTTGACACGGAGGTGTGACGATGCACCAGGTCGAGGACTGCCAGGAGCCCAAGGCGCTCTTATTCGGCAGGGGTACAGCGGCGTCGAGGACGCGCGGCTCCGGCGGGGTGGAGCCCCGGCGCGATCCCGTACTCACGACCAAGGTAGGACTGCACATACCCGTAGGACTCGCCTTCGAGGACTGGGAACGCGCGGGGCGCCAGCTGTCCGGGCTGCTCAACTCGTCGTCCTGGTGGCTCGGGGACTGGCTCATCTACGGCAAGGACCACTACGCCGACCGGTACGAGCGCGGTATCCGGGCGGCCGGCCTCCAGTACCAGACGCTGCGCAACTACGCCTGGGTCGCCCGGCGGTTCGCGCTGCACAGGCGACGGCCCACGCTCAGCTTCCAGCACCACGCCGAGCTGGCCTCGCTGCCGGTCGACGAGCAGGAGGCATGGCTCGACCGGGCCGAGCGGATGAAGTGGAACACCAAGCAACTGCGCAACGCCATACGGGCCGGGCGCGAGGGCGACCCGCAGCAGGCGGGCGCGGCGGCCGCGGCGGCGACACGCCGGCTCGCCGTACCCGACAACCGGCTCCAGTGGTGGCACAGGGCCGCCGCCCAGGCCGGCACCGAGCTGGGCGAGTGGGTGATGGCCACGCTCGACGCCGCGGCCAACGAGGTTCTGCAGGAAGCCGACGGCGAGTCGTGAAGGTCCTGGGGTCCGCACACCCCACGGGGTGCGGACCCCACGTCACGGCGAATCCGTCACGCGGTGAGGACCGTCACGACAGGCGGCTCATGAGCTCAGCCGTCTGCGCGTGCCGGGTGCAGCCGCGTCCGGCGAACGACCGCACCACCCGCTCGCGGACCTCGGGGCGCTGTTCCTGGCTGAGCTTGAACATTCCCTCGGCCTTGGACACCCGCATCCGGAAAGCGCCCACACCGGGCACGATCTTGCGGAAATAGTCGACGGATTCGGTCATGTCCCAGCTGTCGCCGAATTCCTTCTCGAAGGCCCGCACCGTCGCTTTGACGACCTCGAGGGTCTCCTCCGTCGACTCGATCTTCTCCACCACGCCGTGCACGTGCACGGACGTGAAGTCCCAGGTCGGGGCGGCCGGCGAAATGCCGTACACGGTGGGGGAGACATAGGCGTGCGGGCCGGTGAACGTCAGTACGACCGCGGTACCGGTCCGCAAAGCCGTCCAGTGCGGATTCGCGCGGTTCATGTGGCCCAGCAGCGGCATGCCGGCCAGGTCCGCGGCGGGCCGTCCGTCCCAGCCGGGGTCGGTGATGACCGGCAGGTGGGTGGCGAACGGCCCGTCGGCGGGAGCCCCGTTGCTGACCATCAGCGCCAGGGGGAACCCGCGCATCAGGTCGACCATCCAGGAAACGTCCGGCTCGCGATAGTCGCTGGGGACGAACATACAGCACCCACCTTTCGTGGTTGACGGGGATTCCATCGTGGCCCGCTGCGGTATTCGAACGGAAGCGCCGCAGCGCCGGATCCGGTGGAATCGAAAAGCGCCGGGGGGCCGTACCGAATCCGTGCCGTGGGGGGCTGGACTTATGAATTCCCGGACGGTTTCCGGGGATTCCCTCCCTCGTTCGGCGACTGTCCTGTCGGCGGGACAGTTTCGCCGTCGTACGTCCCCTCCTTGACCGGCCGATCCGCTTTCCGTGAACGTGGAACCGACGTGAGGACGGGCGGCGCGAAACGGGCTGAGGGGGAACCGACGTGGCACAGACCGGCCTGGACACCGATGTCGTGATCGCGGGCGCCGGGCCGACGGGCCTGATGCTCGCGTGCGAACTGCGGCTGGCGGGCGCCGGCGTCGCCGTCGTGGACCGGCTCCCGGGGCGGACGGGCGAGTCCCGCGCGGGCGGGATCCACTCCCGCACCCTCGAGGTCCTCGACCAGCGCGGGATCCTCGACCGCTTCCTCGCCGTCGGCGAACTGACGCCGGTGGGCCACTTCTCCGGGCTCTGGCTGGACTTCGACGGGGTCGAGTCCCGGCACCCGCTCCCGCTGATGATCCTGCAGTCGGCCATCGAACGGCTGTTGGAGGAGTGGGCCGCCGAACTCGGAGTGCGGGTGGGCTGGTCGTCCGAGGTGACCGGGATCCGCCAGGACGACGACGGCGTGACGGTCGAACTGGGCGCGGCGGAGGCGACCTTGCGCGCCCGCTACCTCGTGGGCTGCGACGGCGGCCGCAGCGCCGTGCGCAAACTGGCCGGCATCGGTTTCCCCGGCACTCCGGCGACCATGACCGCTCTCCTCGGCGACGTGGAACTCCCGGGGCTGCCAGAGGACTTCATCTTCATGCGGCGCTGCGAAGGCGGCCACTTCTCGGCGCTGGCCCTGGAGCCCGGCTGGCACCGGGTGATCACCTCCGAATACGGCCAGGTCGCGGACCGCGACGACGCCCCGACGTTCGAGCAGCTCCGGGCGGCGCTGATCAGGCTCGCCGGCACCGACTACGGCATGCACGGGCCCCGGTGGATCTCCCGCTTCGGCGACGCCGCCCGGCAGGCCGACCGGTACCGCGCGGGCCGGGTGCTGCTGGCCGGCGACGCGGCCCACATCCACTACCCGGCCGGCGGACAGGGGCTGAACACGGGCGTCCAGGACGCCGTCAACCTCGGCTGGAAGCTCGGCGCGGTGGTGCGCGGCCAGGCGCCGGAAAGCCTGTTGGACACGTACCACACCGAGCGCCACCCGGTCGGCGAGCGCGTGCTGCACAACACCCGCGCGCAGTCGGCCCTGGCCCGCCCCGGCGCCGAAACGGAGGCGCTGCGCGAGGTGTTCGGCTCGCTGATCGTCATCGACGACGTGAACGCGCACCTGCGCGGGATGATCACCGCCCTGGACATCCGCTACCCGGCCGACTCGGACCACCCGCTGGCCGGCCGCCGCGTCCCCGACGCCGACCTGAAGACCCCGGACGGCGCCACCCGCGTCTACGAACTCCTGCACGCCGCCCGCCCCGTCCTCCTCGACCTCCGCGGTACCGGCGCGCCGGCCGCGGTCGCCGCGGGCTGGGCCGACCGCGTCGACCTCGTCGAGGCCCGCAGCGACACCGACTCGTGGTCCGTCCCGGCGATCGGCGGGATCCAGGCCCCCGCGGCCCTCCTCATTCGCCCCGACGGCCACGTCGCCTGGGCCGCCGCCCCCACCGGCCGACTCGGCACCTCCGCCCTTCGCGCCGCCCTCACGACCTGGTTCGGCCCGCCCCGCCGCGGCTGAGCCCGCCGTGCGCGCGCTGCCCCGATCCGTCCTGCTCCACCCCGGGTGCGCATGGTCGGCGCCCTGTACTCGGCGACGCCCGAGGAATGTCGGAACGAGCTGCGACGCTCGCCGCCATGGGCTTCTTCGAAGGACTCACCACGCCGGACCCCGAGCCGGTGCCGGCGCCGCCGGAGGAATTCCGGCTGCCGCGCTACGCGCCGCCCGCCGCGGACGGCGGTGAAGAGCACCCGCCGGAGCAGTGGTTCGCCCCCGCCTGGGTCGAGCAGCTCGCGGAGGCGGGGCGCGGCGCCGAGGCGCGGATCATGGTCAACGGCTGGGAGGTCTACCGGCATTCGGCCACTCTGCGGCTGAACGTCTTCCTCCGCGTCACGAAGTCCGGCGGCGGTCTTCACCAGTTGTGGCAGCGCTCGTCCGGCGGCCTGCGCTGCGGGCTGCTGTTCGCGGACGGGCGGCGGATCACGACGCTCGACGGGCAGCCGTACCCGGGCGGCTCGGGCGGACGCCCGACGCTTTCCCTGCGTCCCGGCATGGGCGGCGGCCACCACTACGCCGTGAACCTGCACCTGTCGCGCCTGCCGCCGGAGGGCGACCTGGACCTCGTCGTCGAGTGGCCCGACCAGGGCGTGCCCGAGACACACACGGGCCTGGACGCGGCCGCCGTGCTCGCGGCGTCGCGGCGCGCCGTCGAGGTGTGGCCCGACCTCGCGCCGCCGCCCGCACGGCGTGGGTTGGGCAGGGGGCTGGGCCCCGTCGTGCCCGCGGACGTCGTCGTGTTCAGCAGCAGCGGCGGCGCGTCCGACCTCCTCGCGCCGCGGCCCGCGCCGCAGCCGTACAGCCCGCCCGCCCCGCCTCCGCCGGTTCACGAACAGGGCGACTGGGAGGGGCTGGGGCGCACCGCGTTCCAGGACCTCGCGCTGATCCGTGCGCGCATGGCGCACGGCGCGGACCCGGAGCACCGGTTCGGCGAGGAGGGGACCGTGCTGCACCTGGCCGCGGAATGCGGATCCGCCGAGGTGGTGGGCGAGTTGGCCCGGAACGTGGCCGACGTCGACGTCAGGAGCGGGTTCTACGGGGACACGCCGCTGTGGCGGGCGGTCTGCGCGGGCAACGCCGACAGCGTCGCCGCTCTGCTCGCCGCGGGCGCGGACGCGTGGACCCCGCTCGTCGCGGGCCGGTCCGCCGGTTCCCTCGCACTGCGCACCCCGATGGCACCGCTCGTCAAAGCGCTGCCCGGATACGTGCCGTTGACGGACGCCGAACGCGCCGAACAGGCCGACGCCGACGCCGACGCGCTCGTGTTCCGGGGCATCCACACCGAGGGCGTGTCCGTCGCGTTCGTGGCGGGCGTGAGCGAAGAGGACGTGGTCCGGCGGCTGGGCTCGGACCCCGAACGGTCGCCCGTCCTCGACCTCGACGTGGAGCCGGGGCCGTACGGCACCGGGCCCGGTGGGTTCGACCCCTACGAATACGAGACCTCCTTGCGGTTCCTCGGCGTCACCGGTGTCGAGGGCGGGTGCGTGGTCGTCCAGCCGATGGGCTACCGCGCGTCCACGCCCGCAGTTCTGGCGGCGCTGTCGCCGGGGGCCAGGGCGTACGGCCTGTACTTCAACCCGAAGGGCGGAACCTTCGGCCGCCTGTCTGTCGACGGGCGGGACGAACTGCAGGAGGAGATCGGCATGAGGCCGGGTGCGGACGCCCCCGAGCCGCAGTGGCTGTACCGGTTGTGGAGCTGGGGCCGGGGCGAAACAGCGTGGAGTGCACGAGAGTTGGCGTACTCCGCCGCCATGGCGGGGCTGCGGATCGCCGACGGCGCCGTGGTCTCCGGGCCGCCGCGGCGCTGGGTCGAGTTGCCGGAGGGCAGCGCGCTGCTGAAGTGGTGAGCGGCCGGCCGGGGCTCAGGTGTCCGTGGGGCCCTGGCGGGTCCAGCCCGGGGCCTGGACGTGGGCCTGGACGGTGTGGGGGGTGACCTCGTCGCCGCAGGTGCGGCACATCAAGGTGGCTTCGAGGTCGTGGTCGTGGTGGGTGTACGCGACGGGCGGGTCTGCGTCGAGCCAGGTGTCGCCCCAGCGGGCCAGGAGTTGGAGGACCGGCTTGAGGTCCTGGCCGGCCGGGGTCAGGTGGTACTCGAAGCGGGCCGGGCGGTCCTGGTAGGGGCGGCGTTCGATGATTCCGGCGGCCTCGAGGGAGCGCAGCCGGGTGGTGAGGATGTCGCGGGGCGCGCCGGTGTTGCGGGCGATCGCGTCGAAGCGGCGGTTGCCGAGGGCGATCTCGCGGACGGCGAGGAGCGCCCACTTCTCGCCGACGAGGGCCAGCGTCGCGGCGATCGAGCACGGTCGGCCGACGGTCGCGGGGCGGGGGAGGCGTGTCGCGGGGGAACCCATGCCCACAAGGTTGCCATTTCCAACCCACTGGCGCTACCGTCGGAAGCACAGTGAGTTGGAAAATCCAACCATTGATGTCGATTCCTTCGCAGCAACGCGACGGGCGCGCCGTGGACCGCGAGCGGCGCCGCACCGTCCGGCCGAAAGGCGGCTCACCATGACCGAGGCGTACATCGTCGACGCCATCCGCACCCCCGTCGGCAAGCGCAACGGCGGCCTCGCCGACGTCCACCCCGCCGACCTCGGCGCACACATCCTCGGCAGCCTCGTCGAGCGGACCGGGATCGACCCGGCCGCCGTCGACGACGTGATCTTCGGCTGCCTCGACGTCATCGGCCCGCAGGCCGGCAACATCGCCCGCACCGCGTGGCTCTCCGCGGGCCTGCCAGTGTCCGTGCCGGGCACCACCATCGACCGCCAGTGCGGCTCGTCGCAGCAGGCCGTGCACTTCGCCGCGCAGGGCGTGCTCAGCGGCACCGCGGACCTCGTGGTGGCCGGCGGCGTGCAGAACATGAGCATGGTCCCGATCTCCGAATCGCTGCGCGCCGGACGGCCGTTGGGCTTCGACAACCCGTACGACGGCGCGGTCGGCTGGAACCGGCGCTTCGGCGGCCAGGAGATCAGCCAGTTCCGGGCGGCCGAACTGATCGCCGAGAAGTGGGGCATCAGCCGCGCCGAGATGGAGGACTTCGCCGCCGCGTCGCACGAACGCGCGCTGCGGGCCCGCGCCGAGGGCAGGTTCGACCGCGAGATCGTGCCCTACCGCATCCGGCACGACGAGGGCCCGCGCCCCGTCGACCGGGACAAGATCCGCTCGCTGCCGACGCTGCGCCCGGACGGCCGCATCACTGCCGCCCTGGCCAGCCAGATATCGGACGGCGCCTCCGCGACGCTGATCGCCTCGGAGCGGGCGCTGCGCGAGCACGGCCTCACCCCGCGCGCCCGGATCCACCACATCAGCGTGCTCGCCGACGACCCGGTCTACATGCTCACCGGCCCGATCGCGGCGACCTCCCGCGCCCTGGAGCGCACCGGCCTGACCATGGACGACATCGACCTCGTCGAGATCAACGAGGCCTTCGCCTCGGTCGTCCTCGCCTGGCAGCGCGAGACCGGCGCCGACCTCGCCAAGGTCAACGTCAACGGCGGCGCCATCGCCCTCGGCCACCCGCTCGGCGCCAGCGGCACCAAGCTGCTGGCCACCCTGCTCAACGAACTCGAGCGCACCGGCGGCCGCTACGGCCTGCAGACGATGTGCGAGGGCGGCGGCATGGCCAACGTGACGATCATCGAACGCCTCTGAGCCGAGCCCGCCCGGCGCGTCCGCCCTGTCGGGAGCGGGCGCGACGCGCCGGGTGGGCGGGGCCGACCGGGCGGCGGGCTCAGCCGAGGTCCCACCAGGCCAGGTTCGCGGCGACCTGCGCCAGCGGCTCGATGACCTCCCACGCCTCCGCGATCCGCCCGTCGTCGAACCGCCAGATGTCGACCACCGCGATCCCCGGCCCGCCGCCGGGCAGCCTGCGCCGCGAGTACATGACGACGTGGTCGCCGTCGGCCAGCAGGTTCCGGACCTCGACCTCCATGCCGGCGATGTGGGGGAGGGCCGCGCGCACCTCGGCGAGCCACTCCGCTTTCGTGGACGACGTCGAGTCCGGCTTGTGGTGGACGAAGTTGTCGGTCAGCAACGGCGCGAGCTCGTCCACGCCGCCCGTCTCGACCAGGCCCGCAAGGGCCTTCTGCACGATGATCCTGTTGTCCTGGGTCATGCCACGAGCGTTCACGCCGAAGAGCCGGTTGTCGATGAACTCCCGTTTCATGGCGGCCCGCAGCGCGCCGAACTAGCATCGGCGACCATGCACACGGTCGGCGAACTGCTGCGCCAGTGGCGGCACCGCCGCCGCCTCAGCCAGCTCGACCTCGCGCTCGCCGCCGACGTCTCGGCCCGCCACGTCAGCCTGGTCGAGACCGGCCGGTCCAGGCCGAGCGCCGAGATGGTCCTCCGGCTCGCGGAGCGGCTCGACGTACCGCTGCGCGAGCGCAACCGGCTGCTGCTGGCTGCCGGGTTCGCCCCCCGGTACGCCGAACGGCCGCCGGGATGCGAGGCGTTGCTCGCCGCGTGGGACGCCGTCGAGCGGGTGCTGCGCGCACACGAGCCGTACCCGGCCCTCGTCCTCGACCGACGCTGGAACGTCGTGATGGGCAACCGCGCCCTCGACCGGTTCCTCGCCGACCTCCACCCCGACCTGCTCCGGCCGCCGGTCAACATGGTGCGGCTGGGCCTGGACCCGCGCGGAATGGCCCCGCACATCGTCAACCTCGCCGACGTGCGGGCGGTGCTCCGCACCCGGCTCGCCCGGCAGCTCGCCAAGGCCCCCGACGCCGAACTCGAGGCGCTGTACGACCGATGGCTGGCGCCCGGCGCCGAAGACCCCGACGAGGCATGCCATCCGCTCGCGGCCGAGGTCGTGACCCCGATGGTCTTCCGGTTCGGCGGCCGCGAGTTGCGGCTGTTCTCGACCACGACCACGTTCGGCACGCCGCTCGACATCACACTGGACGAGATCGCGATCGAGGCGTACTACCCGGCCGACGCCGAAACCGCCGCCTGGTTCTCGGAGTCCGGCGCCTCCTAGGCACGCGCACCCGTCGCCGCGTGCTCGGAGGCCAGCCCGATCACCTCGTCCAGCACGTCGCGTGAGCGCACCAGGTCGAGGATCATGCGGTCGACGCGGGCGCGTTCGGACATGAGCTGATCGACCAGCTCCGGCGAGGCGATCTCGTTCGGCCGCCCGTCCGTGTCGCGCATGCAGGGGAGCAGCACCGCGATCTTCCGGCTGTTCAGGCCCGCGGCGAAGAGGGTCTGGATGCGGACGACGCGGTCGACCGCCCACTCGGCGTAGTCGCGGTGGCCGCCCGGAGTGCGCTCCGCGCGCAGCAGGCCCTGGGCCTCGTAGTAGCGCAGCGACCGCTCGCTCACCCCGCTGCGCCGCGCCAGCTCGCCGATCCGCATTCCGCACCTCACATGACGACTTGAACCTGACACCGGTGTCAACTTCTACCCTGCCGGAGCGACGAACGCACAGTCCACGAAGGAGAGATCGATGAGCGACCTGACCGGCAAGACGGCACTGGTGACCGGCGGCAGCCGCGGGATCGGCGCCGCGATTGCGAAGCGACTGGCCGACGCGGGCGCGGCCGTGGCGATCACGTACGTCCAGGCGGAGGACCAGGCCCGGGCCGTCGCCAAGGAGATCGAGGCCGGCGGCGGCAAGGCCGTCGTCATCCAGGCCGACCTGACCCAGCCCGACGCCGCGACCGCCGCGGTCGAGCGGACCGTGCGCGAACTGGGCGGCATCGACATCCTGGTCAACAACGCGGGCTTCCTCACCTACGGCGCGCTGACCGACGTGTCCGTCGAAGAGCTCGACCGCGTCCTGGCCGTCGACATCCGCTCGGTGTTCCTGTCCGTCCAGGCGGCCGCCCGGCACATGCGCGACGGCGGCCGGATCATCAGCGTCGGCTCGTGCTTCAACGGGCGGGTCCCCGGCGCGAACTTCGTACTGCAGGCGACCGCGAAGTCCGCACTGGTGGGCCTGACCAAGGGCCTCGCGCGGGAGTTGGGGCCGCGCGGCATCACCGCCACGATCGTGGACCCGGGCCCGATCGACACCGACATGAACCCGGCCGACGGCGACAGCGCCGAGTTCCAGCGCTCGCTCACCGCTCTCGGCCGCTACGGCGAGGCCGAGGACATCGCCGCGGCCGTGGCCTACCTGGCCGGCCCCGGCGGCCGCTACATCACCGGCACCGCGCTCGCCGTGGACGGCGGCTACGCCACCTGACGGCTCCACCGACCGGTGAGCACGAGGGCGCGGCCACGGCGGCGAAGGGCCGCGAACACCGGCGCGGTGCGGTGCCCGCGGAAGGGGACGGCGCGCCCGCGGCGGTGGCTCCGCGCGTGTCGCGTTGACCGGTCGGTCGACTGACTGACAGACCGGCCGGTCGGCCCCGGCGTCGCGGCGTGGACTGCCGTGGCCCGCACCGGGGTCGGGCTGTTCGCCTGCGGCGTGGACTGCACCTGGCTGCACCGTCCCTGGCCTGCACCGCGATCGGTGGCCTCCCGCCCCTCCCGCTTTCGATTTTCGCGCGGCCGACCCGCGCGTCAAGCCGCAGCATGACCAACGCTGTTGAAGGCGGCCTGTCCCGGGGTGGAGGGGGCGGCTTGACCCGCGGGCCGTCCGCGCTGAACATCCTCGGCACCTGCGGGAGGGGCGGGAGGTGTGGCGCAGCTCTCCGCACTTCGCGTCGCCGGGTTGCGGTTCCAGCGTGGTGGGCGCCCGGCGCCGCCGGTCGGTGTCGGCCGGGTGCCGGGGCGGGTCGCGCCGCCGGGCTGCGGTCGCCGATCTCCCATCTCTTACTGACAGCGGTTTTCAAAAGAACCAGATGGCAACATGTGGCCATTTGGTTCTTTTGACGCAAAGCCAATAAGAGACTCGGCGCCTCAATGCCCCGATTTGATGCGATATGAGAACCCGGAAGTGTGGTCACCGGTCGTCAAAGGTGGTCGCCCGCCCACGCTGGGACCGCGACCCGGCGACGCGAAAGCACCCGATGCGCCTCCACACCGCCTCCCCCTCCCGATAGTTGCCGCGGTTTTAAGCGCGGCCGGGCGGCTGTCAAGGCGCCCCCTCGAACACCGGTCAGGCCACCTGTCCGTGCAAGATCCACCGCGCCTTGACGGCCGTTCGGCCGCGCGGACAATCCAAGCCGGGGGAGGTGGCCACCGTCGGCGGGCAGGCTCGGGACGGTGCAGGTAGGAGGCCGTGCCTGCCGCAACGGAGCCGCCCCGCCCCGCACCTGCCGGCGCGCCCCTTGTGCGGCCCTACGCGCGGGCCCGCAGCGTGCCCGGCGCCAGCCCGAGCGCGTGCTCGGCCACCGTCAGCGCCATGTCGTCGAGCGCCGGGTGGTCAAGATGCGTGTCGCCGTTGGCGTACGCGCCCATCCCGTCGACGGTGACCAGGACGCGCAGTGCCGCGCCGAGCGCGTCGTCGGTGGTGAACTCCCCGTCGCGGACGCCCTGTTCGATGAGCTCGGTGAGCGCGTCGCGGGTCGCGGTCTCCTGCGCGTCGACGGCCTCGCGCAGGCCGTCCTTGAAGCGGCTGAGGTGCCGTGCGTTCAGCCACAGCCGGCTCAGGTCGAGGCAGTCGGGTTCGCCGAGGCGCACGAGGAAGCGCGCGAGCCGCTCGGTGGGCGGCAGGCCGGCCTCGTCGGCCGGCAGCAGCGCGTCGCGCTCGCGGGCGGCGGCGTCGGTGAAGGCCTCGCTGACCAGGGTGTCGGCGGCGGGGAAGTAGTGGCCGATCAGGCCCGGCCGGACGCCGAGCTCGTCGGCGACGCGGCGCAGCGTGATCTTCTCCAGCCCCTCGGCGAGCGCGATCCGCGCGGCGGTGTGCAGGATCTCGGCGCGCCGCTCGTCGGGCTGCTTCCGGATCCGGGTCGCCTGGGGTCTTGACGTCATGCCGGACACCTTATTGGATGTGCGACCATTAGCTAATTGGCTATGCGACCAATAATCTCCGGTCGCCGCCGGCCACCCCGAGAGGTCCCCATGACTACGACCCGCCCCGTCCCGCCCGGGACGCCCCAGGACGCGTCCGCCGCCCCCGCCGCGGACCGCCCCGGGCAGCCGGAGACCCGCGGAATCGACCAGGTCCCCGCCGAGGAGCGCGGCGGACGCCCCCGCCAGCTCTTCGCCGTGTGGGCCGCCCCGAACGTCAGCTACCTGAGCTTCGTCGTCGGCGCCACGCTGATCCTCATGGGCCTCACGCTGCCGCAGGCCGTCGGCGTGATCCTGGCCGGCAACCTGCTGTGGATCGGCACCGGCGTGATCGCCGCCAGCGGCCCCGTCGCCGGCACCAGCGGGTCGGTCATCTCGCGTGCCATGTACGGCGTCGTCGGCAACAAGGTCGTCCTCGTCCTGACCGGGTGGCTGATCGCCGCCGCCTACCTCGCGCTCAACTGGTCGGCCGCCTCCGTCGCCGGCATCGGCCTGGCCGGCCGCTACGGCCTCCCCGACAACGCGCTGGTCGACGCGAGTGTGATCTGCGCCATCGCCGGCGGCACGATCTTCATCGCCATCTACGGCTACGCCCTGATCGTCCGCCTCTACACCGCGCTCAGCGTGCTGCTGACCGTGGTGTTCGTCGTGGTCACCGGCTACGTGCTCGCCGAGACCGACTGGTCGTACGCCCCGGCCGAGCCGCTGCACGGCGCCGCGCTCGCCGCCGCCCTGGGCACCGGCTTCACGATCATCGCGTCCACCCCGCTGTCGTACAGCAACAGCCCCGACCTGGCCCGCTACCTGCCGCGCGACAGCAACCCCTACGCCATCGCCGCGTGGACCGCGTTCGGCGCGTACCTGCCCAGCGTCGTCTTCACCGTCGTCGGCGCGCTCGCCGCCACCAGCCTCGACATGACCGACCCCGAGGCCGCGCTGCAGGGCGTCCTGCCCGGCTGGTTCATCCCCGTCTTCGTCGTCGCGGTCGTGGTCAACGCGATGACCAACAACGGCATGACCGCCTACAGCGCCAGCCTGTCGATCCAGTCCGTCGGCGTCCGCCTCGCGCGCATCCCCGCCGTGGTCATCATCGGCGCCCTCGGCACCGGCATGACGCTCTACGCGATCCTCGTCTTCGACTTCCTCACCAGCGTCAACACGATGCTCCAGCTCGTGGTCGTGGTCACCGGGCCGGCCATGGCCGTCGCGGTCGCCGACCTGCTGCTCCGCCGCAACCGCTACCTCGGCGCCGACCTGCTCCGACAGGAGCGCGGCGGCCCGTTCTGGTACCGCCACGGCGTCCACTGGCCGGGCATCGCCGCCCTGCTCGCCGGCGGCCTCGTCTCCGCGATGTGGGTCAACACCACCTTCTGGGTCGGGCCGATCGCCGCCGCGACCGGCGACGTCGACATGGCCATCCCCGCCGGGACGCTCACCGCCGCCGCGGTCTACTGGGCCGCCACCCGCGCGCTCGGCACCATCCCGCGCGGCTGACCCGCCACCCGCCCCACCGAACCCCGCACAGAGTGAAGGACCATCCCGTGCACGCCGACGTCATCGTGATCGCCGGCCGCGTCGTCGACCCGGCCGAACCGACCAGCGAGACCACCGCGACCGCCGAGACCGCCGACCCGACCGCGGCCGCGGTCGCCATCACCGGCGGGCGCATCACCGCCGTCGGGGACGCCGACACGGTCGCGGCACTGCGCGGCCCCGCGACCCGCGTCCACGCGTTCCCCGGCGCGGCGATCCTCCCCGGCCTCGTCGACGTCCACGCGCATCCCGTGTGGGGCTCGATCTCCCTCGGCGGCGGCGTCGACCTCGGCGGCGCCGCGACCCTCGACGAGGTGCTCGACCGCCTCGCCGACGCCGTCGCCGATCAGTCGTCCGAAGCCTGGATCACGGGGTACGACCTCGATGTGAACGTCTTCGACGGCGACCCGACCGGACTGCCCCTCGGCGGCCGATTCCCCGGCGTGCCGGTCTCCCTCATGACCAGCGACGCCCACGCCCTCGTGGTCAGCCCGCGCGTCGTCGAGCTGGTCGGCCTGACCGGCCGCGAGACGTTCACCGACGCCTCGTCCGTCGAGGTCGGCCCGGACGGCCGCCCCACCGGCTACGTCGTCGAGCTCCAGGCCATGGACCTGGTCTTCGAGCACTACCCGGAGGTGCCGCTGGAGACCGCCGCCGGCTACGTCCGCGACCAGCTCGGCCGCCTCGCCGCCGCCGGACTCACCGGCCTGCACGCCCTCGACTTCGGCGACCCCTCCGAAGCCGTCTACCGGCACCTGGAGGAGCACGGCGACCTGCCGCTGCGCATCCGCTGCTCGCCGCTCGTCCCCGCCGACTCCGCGCCCGACGTGTGGCGCGAGGTCGCCGACCTGCAGGGCCGCGGCGGCCGCCGCTGGCACGTCGAGGGCGCCAAGTTCATGCTCGACGGCACCGCCGACAACGGCACCGCCTGGTTCGAACACCCCGACAGCCACGGCGAGAACCGCGAACCGCTGTGGCGCGACGTCGACGCCTACCGCGCCGCGATGCGCTTCTTCGCCGAACGCGGCATCCCCACCGCCACGCACGCCATCGGTGACCAGGCCGTCCGGTTCGCGCTCGACGTCATCGCCGAGGTCGGCCCGGTCGACCGAGCCCCGCACCGCGTCGAGCACATCGAGTCGATACCCGACGACCTGCTCGGCCGGTTCGCCGAACTCGGCGTCGTGGCCAGCCTCCAGCCCGCGCACGCCACCCGGCACACCCGCCCCGACGCCACCGACAACTGGTCGCGGCGCATCGGACCCGAGCGCGTCGCGCGCGGCTGGCGCACCCGCGACCTCCTCGACCACGGCGCCGTCGTCGCCCTCGGCTCCGACTGGCCGATCGGGCCCGGCGACCCGCGCGTCGGCCTCGCCGACTGCCAGCTGCGCCGGCCCGTCGAGAACCCGGACGCCGCACCCGTGCAGCCCGGCCAGGCCGTCACGGCCCGCGAGGCGTACGCCGGCATGACCACGGCCGCCGCCTACACCGCCGGCGCGTCGGACGAACTCGGCCGCGTCGCCCCCGGCTACCTCGCGGACCTCACCGTGTTCGCCGCGGACCCCCTCGCCCTCGCCCCCGAGGCCCAGCCCGGCAACACCGTCCTCGCGACGGTCGTCGCCGGCGAGGTCCACCTCCACCCGACGGAAGGACGCCCGTGACTCCCGCCAACCCCGCACCCCGCCGGCACGTCGAGGCGGTTGCCGCCGACCCGTACCGGCGTGGCGTCGTCCGCGGCGAGCTCCTGCGTGACGCGCTCCCGGGCACAGTCGAGGTGTACGACCGGCTCTTCGCCCTCGGCGGCGTCACCCCCGCCCAGGTCCGCGACGACGCCGAACGCGCCCTCGACGCCGTCGACCGCTTCCGCCCGGACGCGCGCGCCGAGATCGAGGGCGTCGCCGCCGGCTCCGGCACCGAGCTGTGGCGCGTCGCCGCCCTGAACGCCCGCACCGAGGTCCTGGCCCGCAGCACCGTCGTCCCGCCGGGAGAATGCACCACGGTCGTACGCCGGTTCGCCGCCCCGGACGGCACAGCCGTGGGCACCCTCGGCGTCCAGACCTGGGACTGGCACGTCGAACTCGCCGACCACTGGCACACGTTGCGCACCCGCGGCGCGGGACACGCCTTCGTCGGGCTGACCGAGAACGGCATCCTCGGCAAGATCGGCGTCAACAGCGCGGGACTGGCCCTGCACTTCAACATCCTCGGGCACACCAAGGACGGCGTCGGCGGCATCCCCATGCACGTGCTCGCCGCGATCGTGCTCGGCGAGGCGGGCAGCGTCGCCGAGGCCGTCGAACTCGTCCGCACCGCGCCGGTCGCCTCGTCCGGCTCCTTCGCGCTGTTCGACCCGACGGACGCCGTGCTCCTCGACCTCAGCCCCGTCGGTGTGTACGAGATGCGGCCGCACGACGGCTGGCTGCTGCGCACCAACCACTTCCTGACCCCGGCGCCCGCCGCCCACGAGAAGACCTGGCTCTACCAGCCCGACTCCGGCGAGCGCCGCGACTTCGTCCAGGCCAGGCTGGCCGCGGCCGACCCGACGACCCCGGCCGACCTCGTCGACCTCCTCGTCACCGGCCCCGGCGAACCCCCGGTGACCTGCCTCGCCGACCCCGCCCAGCCGCTCGGCCAGCGCTGGCAGAGCCTCGCCACCGTCACCCTCGACCCGGCGACGCGCACGGCGGCCGTCCTCGACGGCACACCGGCCGACGCGGCGGACGGGGCGTGGCGCACCCTGACGGCGGGCTGAGCCGGCGGCTCAGATCACCGCGCCCTGCATGCACCCGGGCGCGGTCGGGAGCGCGTCGTCCAGGTCGTAGGGGTGCGAGTCGCCCTTGGCCTTCGACCCCTTGTGGTCGCCGTACTCGCCGAACAGCGGGTGCAGGTAGCCGTCGACAGGTCCGCAAGCGGCCGAGTACGCACGGGTGTTGATGGTCTCCAGCCGGATCGTCCCCGACGGCGCGCGCTTCGGCGAGGAGGCCTTGTACACGGCGGTGTCGAGCTCGCGGCGCACCATCGTGCGGTCCGGACGCCCGGCGCCGCCGTTCGGCGCCACCGCGTAGACGAACGCGTAGGAGGCGTGGATCCGCAGCGTGCCCGCCGAGTCGACGGTGTACGTCATCGAGCCGCGCACCTTGACCACGGGGCCGATCAGCCGGGTCTGCGCCGGGTCGAAGCGGGTGACCCAGTCGACCGGGTCGTCGTGCGGCCCGTGCGGCCTGGCCAGGTCCGCGCGCAGTCGCACGGCGAAGTCCGAGCCGGGGGCCAGCACGTCGAGGTACGACTGGGGGAAGCCGCCGTTCAGCGTCGCCCGGTCGAGGTTGCCGGCGACCAGGAGGTCCTTGGTCAGGCCGAGCGCGGCGCGGACCTCGTCGGCGGAGAAGCCGTTCGCGTCCGCGGCGGCCGGCGGCACGATGCCGTCCGCGCCGTTCGCCCAGCCCTCGGACTGCGAGCCCTTGAACGGCTGCGCGGGATCCACCGGCACATAGCTCACCGTGTCGTCCGAGCCGCGGAACCAGTCCTCGATCGCGCCGCGGTTGTACGCCGCGAGCAGCACCACCGAGGCGAGTACGAAGCACACCGCGACCGTCACGTCGGTGCGGTCCCGGCCCTGCGCCGGCGGCGCGGTGCGGCCGCGCCGCCACGGGCGCCAGGACCACCGCCGCCGCGGCGGGCGCGCGGCCCGGGTGGGCATCGTCCACCGGCCGCCGTCGTTGCCGGCGGCCTCGCGGAACCCGGTGTGCTCGGGTGGGTTCTCGCGCCAGCGCGCCGCCAGCATGCGGGCCCGCGCCGAGCCCTCCGTCGCGGTGGCGCCGCGTATGAACCCCTCGTCGAGCACCAGGCCGTCGAACGGGTCGTGGGGGGGGGGGGGGGGGGGGCCCCGGGGGGGGGCGGCGGGGGGGGGGGGGGGGGGGGGGGGGGGGGGGGGGGGCCCCCCCCGGGGGGGGGGGGGGCGGGGGGGGGGGCGGGGGGGGTGGGGGGGGGGGGGGGCCCCGGCCCGAGGCGTTCAGGGGGTGCCGCGGTCAGCGGCGGCTGTGGCGGGGCAGTTCGTCGGGGTGGCGCAGGACACCGGCGGGGGCGGTGACGGCAACGATGAACGCGATGATGGCCTCGGCTGGGGTGTGGTCGCCGAAGGTGGTCTTCCACATGGGACGGGTGTCGCCGGGGTCGGCGTAGGCGGTGATCTCCCACAGCGCGTCGGGGTCGTAGCCGTCGGGCCGTTCGGGCAGGAACCCGACGCGGACGCCCCGGGCGGGGTGCTCGACGATGACGTGCCCTGCGGTGCCGTCGATCACGGTCCACGCCTCCAGGGCGTCGAACACCGGGCGGGTGTCGATTCCACCGGCCAGCCACACCGGCACGGTGACCTCCGCGTCCGGGCCGACCGCCGGCTGCGGGACCTCGGCGGGAATTGCGTCCATAGCGGTGCTCCTCCTTTTCCCGGGCAGGGCTCCGCCCGGCGTCGAAATGAAAGGCTTTCCGCGCCCCGGCCCGGGTGCGAATTCCCCGGGCGGGTTCCCGGGATTTCCCGGGTGTGTTACGACGTTAACTCCGCCACCCGGTTTCCCCCTAGGGAAAATCGGGCTTGATAATGCTGGAATTTCAGGTATTCCACGACCGGATTCAAGGAATTCATGGCCGTGTGCGATGTCTTCGGTCGCTGCGTGTCCCGCTACCGCGTGTCGGCGCGCTGTGCGCCGTGCGGGCGCCGCCGTCGCGTGCGGGGAGGTGCCGCCCGCATGGCTGCGGCGCGTCTGTGCCAGGTGTGCGACGTACCCGCGTGGGTGCCCCAGGCCGTTCCCTCGCGTGACCTCGGTCGGTCGCGTCCCCTATGTACTACGGAGGATTCGGGGGCCCAAAACGACACGGCCGCGCGCAGGTCCACCGGCCGCAGGCCTGGTCCCGCGAGGCCGATCGCCTGCACGAGCCGCGGCACCGCCTGCGTGCACCTCCGGTACGGCGCGGTCAGGCGCTCGACCTGCTCGGCAACCGTGCGGCGCGCGCACCCGCTGTCGTGGCAGAAAAGCCGCCGCACCCGAAGCCACAGCACCACCCGGCGGCCGCCGATCGGCCGGTCCGCCAGCCGACGCTGGGACAGGCGGCACGGCTGGTACACGCGTAACTTGCCGACAACGATGTGGCGTGAGCCCCGTCAGCTTGTCCTACCTTCCAAGCGTGGCTTCGAGCCGATCATTCGTAGGATCGGCGGGCCCAGGGGTTCCGGGTATGGCTGTGAGCTTGTCGCCGCTGGATGGCTCAAAAGACTTGGCCGCCCGGAGCCCCGCGACGACTCGACCGCTAATTGGGAGAAGCGACTCGATCGCTGTGTAGGACAACGTCGGCGAGGTCGTCCGCGGGACTGTTGCGTGTCGGCGAGCTGGCGGAGGTGACCGTGCCCAAGCTCTGGGCCGGAGTGGACATCGGCAAGGAACACCACCACTGCGTGGTGGTCGACGCGCAAGGCGAACGGCTGCTGTCGCGCCGGGTCGCCAACGACGAGCCGGCTCTGCTGGAACTGATCGTCGACGTCCTGGCTCTCTCGGACGACGTGCTGTGGGCGGTGGACATCAACCACGGCGGCGCCGCCCTGCTGATCGGGTTGCTGCTCGGCCACGACCAGCCGATGGTCTATCTCACCGGCCTCGCGGTGCATCAGGCGTCCGCCGCCTACCGCGGCCAAGGCAAGACGGACGCCAAGGACGCATTCGTCATCGCCGACCAGGCCCGCATGCGCAAGGACCTCGGCGTGCTGCGGCCCGGCGACGCGATCGCCATCGACCTGCGGATCCTGGTCCGGCGCCGCACCGACCTGGTCAACGACCGCACCCGTCAGATCAACCGGCTCCGCGAGCAACTCCTGGAGATATTCCCGGCGTTGGAACGCGCCCTGGCCCTGACGAACAAGGGCCCGGTACTCCTGCTGACCGGCTGCCAGACGCCGGCCGCCATCCGCCGCAGCGGCGCGAAGCGCATCGAGACGTGGCTGAAGAACCGCAGAGTGAAGAACGCCGGCGCCGTCGCGCACGCCGCGGTCGAAGGCGCCAAGGCCCAGCACACGGTGCTGCCCGGCGAGCAGCTGGCCGCCGGGATGGTCGCCCGGCTCGCAAAGGGCGTGCTCGCTCTCGAAGACGAGATCGCGGAGCTCGACGCCCCCCATCGAGGCCCGGTTTCACGGCACCCGCACGCCGAGGTGATCCGCAGCCTGCCCGGCATGGGCGCCATGCTCGGCGCCACGTTCATCGCCGCCACCGGCGGCGACATGGACGCGTTCGGCACGCCCGACCGCCTCGCCGCCTTCGCGGGCCTGGCACCGGTGCCACGCGACTCCGGCCGGGTCAGCGGCAACATGCGCCGACCACGTCGTTATCACCGTGGACTGCTGCGCGCGTTCTATCTCTCCGCGATGGCCAGCCTGCGGACATGCCCAACCTCACGGGCCTACTACCAACGGAAGCGCGACGAAGGGAAAGGCCACAAGCAGGCCGTGCTCTCACTCGCACGACGCAGCGCCAACGTCCTGTGGGCAATGCTCCGCGACGGAACGGCCTACCGAACAGCCCCGCAACTCCCAGCAGCAGCTTGACAATCCTCATTGGGAAGTCTTTTAATCTCTGCCTGCTTGGGTCTGCGGGCGCCTCTTCAGTAGGGCGTGGTTTCTGATCACGCTGAAGGGGAGAGCTGTTCGCGCACCCAATCGGGATCGGGGTTCGTGCGTGGCTGGCCCGCCACGACGACGGTCGGCACGGTCTCGTTGCCGTCGTTGGCTGCTCTCACCGCTGCGGCTGCTGCCGGGTCTCGCCAGATGTCGACCCAGTGCAGCTGGCGGGCGCTGCGGCCCAGTCGGATGCGCAGTCGGATGCAGTACTTGCAGCCCGGCCGCCAGAAGACGACCGGCTGGCCGTCGACCGCGCTGCGGCGTTGCGCCTCCAGCGCGCCGATCGATCTCGGGAAGATCAGGGGCGAGTTCACACCGGCGAGCACCAGGAACGCCAGCAGGAGTGCCGCGGCTGTGCCGGGGCTCCCCTTGAAGATCAGCCCGGTCGCGACCGCTGAGCCGCTGAGCACAATCAGCATCGGCAGGATCCAGGCGCGCATCATGGTGACGCAGGCTATCGATGAGCCGAATCACTCCTCGAACCAGGCCCGTCACCTGGGTGTTCGCCGGACGCTGAGGCGGCCTTCATCTGATCATGTGCTCCGACCAAGGACACGCGACCACGACGAAGGCCGTGAAGGTGAGTTTGCTGCCTGATCATGCTCCGGGGGAAGCGTTCGCGAAAGCGTCACGCTTCCGGGAGGACCTATTCGACTGCCTGACCGTGCGCGGTGACGAACTGTTCGACCTCACGGACGCGTTGCGGTGCGCGGACGGTCCGGTGACGGCGCCGGTGGACCTGACACGGTGGCCGAGCACCGGCGCGAAGTATGACGCGTTGAAACACGGGAGCGTGGACGTGCGCCGGCTGAGGCAGGCGCTGGCCGGCCTGCCCATGCCGCAGGCCGCCGACAGCCGCCTGGTCCTCGCCGTCGACGTCAGCAACTGGCTCCGGCCCGGCGACTCCACCAGCGCGGATCGTTTGTTCTGCCACGTGTATGGCCGCAGCGGACGGTCCTCGGACCAGTTCGTTCCCGGCTGGCCGTACTCGTTCGTCGCCGCCCTGGAATCGGGCCGGACGTCTTGGTCCAGCTCCTGGACGCCGTCCGTCTCGGGCCGGACGACGACGTCGCCGAGGTCACCGCCGCCCAGGTCCGCCGGGTGTCACCGACTTGATCGAGATGGGCCGCTGGCACTTCGGCGACCGCGACATCCTCATCGTTCTCGACGCCGGATACGACGCCCCGCGCATGGCCCACCTCCTCGCCGGCCCCCCGGTCGAGGTGCTGGGATGGATGCGCTCCGACCGCGTCATGCGACGGCCGACGCCCTCACTCAAGGAGTACGCCCTGTCCTATCCCCGGGGCGGCGAACTCCCCATCATCGAGGGCACGCTGCCCTGAACGGCCACGTGGTTCGAAGAACCGTCGCCCCGCGACCCGCTATGACGTCGGGAAGACGACCAGGCGCCCCGAGGGCATCATCGAGCGCGACAGCCTCAGAGATTAAAAGGCAAGCTCAGAAGGGCGGATCGTCGGTGTAGCCGCCCCAACCTCTGGAGTTCTCGCGCTCTGCACGAAAACGGGCGTAGGACTCGCGGGCTTCGACGTCCTCGGGGTTCTCCAGGCCGTTGACGTCGTGGCCCCAGCTTCTGAGCGCGTCCAGGGCGCGATCGCGGGTGTAGCGGTCGGTGCTGGTGGCCAACAGGCGGCGGGTGCGCGCGGCGAGTTCGTCGCGGTGGCCGGTGAGGTCGGGGTGTTCCGCGAGCGGGATGGCGGCGAGGACGGCGGCGTCGCGAACGGCGGGGTCGTCCGCGTCGAGGAGTGGCCGGACCGCGTGGTAGAACCGTGGGCGCAGGTCCCGGAAGGCCCTCATTTCCGCATCGACGTCGAGGTAACGGCCTTCGAAGCGTCGATTGCAGCTGGCCAGCGTTTCATCGTCGGCGTCGAATGCGGTGCTGCTGAGCCACTCCAGAAGTACTGCGCGGGTGGGCGGGTGCAAGGCGTCTGCGTCTGCTGCAGCGTCGTCTTCGTCCGCCGCGGTGGCCGGATGGTCGAGGATCGCGGCGACGAACTGGGCGACAGGCACGGTGGCTTCGTAGATGGTGTTCTGGTGCCCGATCAGTGCTTCATCCGCAGCGGCCGCCCGGACCGCGGGGTCGGAGTCGAGGAGTTGCGCCAGCGCCGCGGGCAGGAGTTCGCCGGTCCCGTGCGGGGTCATCAAGGAAGCCCAGTCGGTGTTCTCCAGGATCACCTGGTGTTCGGGCAACGTTTCGGGCGGTGGGCTGCTGGTCACGGGCGGAGGCTAGCGCCTCCGGGGGACACGCCACTGCCAGCGTTCGGTCATCGTGCTTGGGCGAATTGCTTGGTTACGTGGGGTTGTCAGCGCCGTCGACCAAATGCACGGCCTCGGGAAGTAGATGGAGCTCGAAAGGTCCGTAGCACTCCGAGAGCTCCCGGCCGACTACCGCACCGCAGCGGCATGCCCGATTGGGCGGTCCGTCGCCGGGGGCTCCGCAGCAGCTCGGCGGCGCGTCCGGTGCAATGTGCCAGACCAGCCCGGGCGCGTCGTCCGGGTGCAGGACGAAGGTGTTCCGAGGCCCGGCTGACACCACCACCACGCCGTCCTCGTTGCTGGTGCACGGCCCTCCTGGGTACGCCGGGGGGGGCAAGAGTCCTGGTCATCCGCAGGAACGAAAGGGGTCCCGTGCGGCTCTGGATCGACGGCGTACGTTCCGCATGGCATCGTGGCCGGTGCCCGCCGCCGACCGTCCACCAGTACCCCTTCGAACTGATGCCTGGCTGGAACAATCGGCAGGAGATCGACGGGGACAGTCAGGGCCGCGCCACAGTTGGCGCACCGAAAGATCGTCATCGTGGCCGTGTCTCCGAAACGCTCTGCCTGCCGCAACGGGTTTTCACCCGCCGGGTTTTCCACGCACTCAACGTGCGAAACCACAGAAGGCGTGCCAGAACCCTCGTTTGGCTCCGGCTTCCGGTCTGGCCCGGCCCCGGCCTACTGGTCGACGGTGAAGATCGCTGCTCGGCCGTTGGCGGCGGCTGTCCGGTAGAAGTCCTTGAGGTCGGGCAGGAACGCGAGGGTGTAGGTGATGTCGTCCTCGTCGCCGGTGCCCTGGTAGTCGTCGAACGTCAGTGTTGAGAACCGCTCTCGCAGCCACGGCTCATCGAGCGTTGCGAGGGCGGCGGCGATTTCGCGGACCTGGTCCGGGTCGACGTAGGACACGATGTAGTCGTCTTCGTCGTGCAGCAGTCGCCCGCCGAGGATGGCGTGCGAGAGCGGGTAGTCGCCGTTGCCGAAGGCCAGGTCCCCGTCGGTGAGGCAGCGGTGCAGCGCGTCCCAGGACTTGTCCAGGGCGACGTAGTGGTCCCCGGTCCAGCTTTCCTCCTCGATCTCCTCGATCAGGGCCATCACCTCGCCGTCGTCCTCGGCCGCCAGCAGGCGCTCTGCATCTTTGGTGTCCAGTGCGAAGATCACCGCGCGGCATGCCATAGGGGTCCCCTGTTCTGCGAAGATCCGGTCGGCGGGATCCAAGCACATGCGTCCGACGGCACCAGCTATCGAGCGGTGTTCTGCTGCCGGGCTTTGGTCTGGGCGAGGCGGTAGGACTCGGTGCCGGTCTCGATGATGGTGCCGTTGAACGTGAGCCGGTCGACGATGGCCGCCGTTATCTCGACTCTGCCTGCTGATTTCGGTCTGTAACCAGCAGCTTCGTGTAGTGGACAGCTGTCTTCGACTAGCGCTCCGTGGAGGGCCCGGGCTCACGTGCTCAGCTCGGTTGCCTGGTCGTGGGCGGTGTCAGGCCGGGCTGTCATGATCTTGGACGTGGACGAGATGCTTGAGGTTCTGCGCCGGGAGTTCGACGCCGAAGAGGGCAGCTTCCTTCTCCGGCTGCGCGGCATGGAGTGGGATCGCGACGCGTTCACCCGGCTTGAGCGTGCGATGCGGGCGGCGTGCGAGCACTTCCAGGCGAACGGCAGCCTCGACCGGTGGGTGGCCGAGGGGTTCTATGCGGTGGCGACGTGGGTGCCCGTCTGGACCTCCCACCCAGGCTTCCCGCGGCCTCGTCCGGACGGCTACTACGAGGCGTGCATCGAGCGCATCGGCGACCTGGCCGATTGGTTCTTCCGGGGGTTCTCCAACTATGTCGAGGGGCATGTCTGGGCGGAGCTGTGAGAGTCGGCTCCGTGGTCAGGCAACGTCGGTGTTCCGTTCGACGGCGGCGATCCGGTTCGTGAGGCGGTAGCTGGGGCCCTTGAAGGAGATCACGTCACCCTGCAGCAAGCGGCGGGGTTGAGGATGGCCCCGCTCATCGCTCCTCGGTGTGGAGCCGGGCTGCGCGGAGCTGGCCGTGGGCGTGTGCGAGGGCGTCGCGGAGTTGTCGGTTTTCCTCGCGCAGCCGGCTGATTCGCTCGTGCGCGAGGGCGAGTCGCTGTCGCAGCAAGTCGTCGCTGGCCCGGGTGACGCTGTTCCGGACGGCATCCGCGTTCGCCTGAAGGCTTCGCAGTTGCCCGACATCGCATTGATCGACATCCACCTCCCCGACGGCGACGGCATCGCCCTAGGCGCGACCCTCAAACGCCGTTGGCCCGAGCTGCACGTCGTCGTGTTCACCATGCACGCCGACGACCAGTCCATCATCCGCAGCCTCGGCTCCGGGCTGGACGGCTACCTCCTCAAGGACTCCGACCCCGACGACGTCCTGGCCGCCATCCACTCCGCCGCCCGCGGCACCGTCGTCCTGGGCCCCGGCACCCAGGCCGCGGTCACCGCCGCCGCGTCCGCCGCGCCCCTGCCCACGCCGCTGACCGCCCTCAACTCCCGCGACCTGGAGATCCTCGAACTCCTGGCCGCAGGACTGCCCACCTCCCAAATCGCCACCCGCCCCTTCCTCGTCCCCAAGACCATCCGCAACCGCATCTCCGACATCCTGACGAAGCTCGGCGCCCCCACCCACGAAGAAGCCATCGCACTCGCCCGACACCACGGCTACCGTTTGCCCGACAGGCCGTGACAGCCCGCGACGAGCAACGGCCGCGGAACTGGCACCGCAGCATGCTCAGCGCAGGGCACTGCGGCTCCGTCGGCCTCCCCGATGCCGCGGTCCTCCGAGTTGGTCGCCGGGTCGGCGACGAGTGTCCTCGTCGCCGTACGCCCGCCCATTGGCGGGGAAGCGCCGGGGATGTGGCGAGCGCTGCTGCGGCCTACACCGAGCTGCCGGCCGACCGTGTGCACATAGAAGGCTCCGGCCGTCCCTCCCACCGGAATAGTCCAGAACGGGACGTCCTACCAGATGATCACACCTCCCCTGACCCCCTGCGCATGCGCGGCGGCGTCCTCGACGTTCCGCAGGCGCTCGGAGATCTGCCGAACATACTCCGCATGCGACTTGGCCGGGTCGGTGCTGGGTGCGACGAGTCCGAGGTTGCTTCGGATCAAGGCACATTCGTCCAGGAAGTCCGCCACCTGGTCTGGCATCACCGTGAGGTCACTGCCGGCCAGGACCGGGAAGAAGGTCGCCCCCAACGAACGCACGGCCTCGGACCCCCATACGGAAGTACGCCAGCGCTCGAAGCCCGCGAGAGGGGAACTGCCCTCCGGAACATCCAACAGGTTCCTCTTGCCGTCTTCACCAACGACAAACGTTTTCACCAACAAGCTCATGCCCTCAGTCGATCACGGGCGCCAATCACAGATCCACGGGGTTTCACGGCCGACAGCGCGCCGATCCCCGGCGACTCCGATCGCCCGATCGAGTGAAGTGCAGAGAAGATCCGCAACACGTCGTCGACGATCCCGACGGCGTTGTCGTGTGCAGCCGACGGAGGCTTATGACAGGGGGTCATGAGCTTTCTGGCGGAGTCGCTCGTAGGGGGTCTGACCGGTCAGGTGGCTGTGACGTTGTTGTGCGGGTTCTGGCAGCGATCACGGGTGAACCACAACCAAGACTCGTGAATCAAGCCACGGCAGTCCACCGGCACCTGAGCCGATACGCGCGGTCCGCGAGCCGCCCCGGCGGGCGGGCGTGGTGCCCGCCCGGCAGGTGCCGCAGGGTTCAGCGGGTTGCGGCGACTTGGGCGACGGCGGCTCTGGCGATCTCGCCTGCTGCGGCGGAGGGGTTGGGCAGGTGCAGCATCGGTGCGCCGGGGATCGGGCGGGGTGGGAACGGGCCGCCGAAGTGGAGGTGGAGGACCGCGCAACCGGCGGCGGTGAGGGCAGCGATACGGCGTGCGGCGGCGGCAGTCTCGTCCGTGCTGTACACGCCGTCGGAGGCAATCACCAGGAGTCGGCCGGCGCCGGGCCGCGTCAGGTCGAGGGCGGCGTCCAGGGCGTCGATCGCCTCGGCGAGGGCGTGGCCGCCGCCGGTGGCGTCGAAGCGTGTGGGGCGCTGGGGGGTGCGGCCGGGGCGGGTGACGGCGGTGAGGTGCCGGTCGTAGGCGATGGTCGCGGTGCGGGAGTCGGGGTCGGTCATCGCGGCGGCTTTCGCGATGATCCACGCGGCGGAGGAGACCGGCCCGGTGGCGCGGTTCATCGAGCCGGACACGTCGACGGCGATGCCGACGCGGAGCGGCGGGGTGGGGGTGGCGCGGCGCTGGGTGCTGCTCCAGGGCAGGGCGGTGGGCATGGCTCCTGCGGCGCGTTGGGCGTCGCGGGCCAGGGCGGCGCGCATGGTGAGGCGTCCGGGCGGGGTCGCCGAGGCGGTGCGCGTCTCGACGCGCTCGCGGTAGGCGGCAGCGCGCAGGCCGCGGGCGAGGCGTCCGGCGGCGGCCTTCTCCGCCGGGGTGGGGGTGCGGGTCCCGCGTACCGGTGAGCCCAGGACCCGGTGGGTGCCCGCCGGGTCGGCGGGGTCGACGGGGCCGGCGTTCGGTGCGAAGACCGCCTTGGCGAGGTCGCCTGCGTTCCGGGCCCGGCGGGCGTCGCGTCGGCGGGCGGCGGCGCGGGCCGCAGCGGCGGCGGCCTGGGCGGCGGCCTCGGCGTCCTCGCGGGCCCGGCGGGCTTGTTCGGTGGCGGCCACGCGTGCCGCCGTGTCGCCGATGGCGGCGGTGAGTCCGCCGGTGGGGGTGCCGTCCTCGGTGGCGGGCTCGGGTCCGGTCGGCGGCGTTCCGAGGGCCTGGCACCAGGCGCGGCCCAGGTCGAGCATGGTGTCGCCGTCGTGGTCGGCGACCTGGTGGGCGGCGGTCCAGATCCCGGCCAGCGTGTTCAGGAGGGGTTCGCCGAGGATCGCGGTCACGGTCTGCTCGACCGGTGCGGCCTCGCCGGGGTCGAGGATTCCGGCGTCGCGGCGGGCCAGGATCAGTCCGGCGGCGAACGCGGCGGACCAGGCGTTGTCGGGCGGCTTGGTGCCCAGGCCGTCCATGACCAGGTCGCGGACCACCGCGCGCAGGTAGGGCCGGTCGCCGGGACGGCGGGCCAGGTGCGCGCGTTCGGCGCGGGACTCCTCCAGCATGGCGGCGGCTTCCGCGGCGGCGGTGCCCTCGTGCTCGTCGGCAGGTGTCCACTTGCTGTGCGCGGAGTGCGCGGCCTCGTGGCAGAACGCGCCCCAGGCGGCCGGGTAGCGGTCCTCGTCGCCGAAGGAGGCCGGGCGCAACGTGCCGGGGTCGTGCGGGGCGAACACGCTGCGGGCGACCTCGACTTGGGCCAGGGTCGGGAAGAACGCGGCTGGGGCGCCCGAGCGGGTGGCGTGCTCGCAGGTGACGATGACGTCGTCGCGGTTGCCGATGGCGGGGAACCGGCCGGTCAACTCGGCGGAGATGCGCAGCCATTCGGCTTCGCGCGCCTCGCGGGAGGGGGCGGGCGCCGGGGTGGGGCCGCCGTCGTCCTCCCAGCGGGCGGCGGCGAGTTCGTCGGCGGAGGTGGCAGGCGGGCGGTGGTCGACGTGGCGGTGGGCGGGCATCGCGGATCGGTGTCCCTTCCGTGCGGGGTGAGCAGGCGGCGGTGCGGGACCGGCGGGGCCGGGCGGCGGCCGGGCCGCCCGGGGCCGGTGCGGTCAGATCTGCTTGCCGAGGGCCAGCGCGGCGATCTTGCGGCCGCAGGTCTTGGCGACGAGGTCGGCGACCTGGTCGCGGTCCTCGGGCGGGGCGATGCCGACGAGGTTCGCGAACGCGGCGTCGGGGCCGAGGATGTCGGCGATTTTCTGGAACGCGATCAGCTCGCGCAGCTGCGGTGCCCACCCCACCTCGCCGATCGCCACCAGGCGGGCCAGGTTCTTCGCCACCGTGACGGCCGTGCGGTCGATCCCGAGGCGGGTGCACAGGCCGTAGTCGGTCGCGACGTGGATCTGGGTGCTGAACCTGGAGGCGAGGGCCTCGGTCAGGACCGCGCCGTGCACGCCGGGGTTGTGGCCGGCGATCACGTAGAACCCGTCGGCGGCGGTGATCGTCTCGTCCTGGTGCGCCTTGACGGTGATCTGGCGGCGGCCGTCCATGGCCGGGTACATCGCGGCCAGGACCTTCGGGGAGATCAGCGTGGCGTCGTCGAGGAGGAGGGCGCGGCCCTCGGTCATCGCGGTCACGACCGGGCCGTAGGCGAACTGGTAGCCGCCGTCGGCCTTTTGGGTCCAGTCGCCGATCAGGTCGCCGACCGTGGTGTCCCCGTCCCCGGCAACCGTGATCAGGTCGGGGAACGCCGCCTCGGCCATCGACGTCTTGCCCGTGCCCGGCGGCCCGTACAGCAGTGCGGGCACCCGCGCCTCGCGCAGCTTCCGCAAGCCCTCGACGTCGCTGATCCCTGCGGCGAGGACGCGCGGGTAGTACAGGGCGCCGTTCGGGCGGCGGATCGGCCCACCCGGCTTCTCCGCCCGCGCGGGCGGGGGCGGAGGCGCGGGGGCGGGCGCCGCCGGACCGGGCGTCGGCGCCGTGGAGGCGGGCGGTGCGGCGGGCTTGGGGGTGCGCGGGGACACGACCGCGTTCGCGGCCGCGGCGGCGGTGTTGGCGTTCGCCCGGTACCGGCGCGGTGCCGTCCCGGCCAGGTCCGCCTCGCTGCGGGCGACGAGGGTGTCACACGCGTTGCCGATCGCCCCGCCGGAGTTGCCGAGGATCTTGGCCAACTCCATGACCGAGTACTCCTTGCCGGTGTCCCCGGCGAGGACCGCGGCAACCGCGGCGCGCAGCTCGCCGGGCCGGGCCTTGCCCGCAGGGGCAGGCGGCGCCGGGGCGGCCGGGGCGGGGGTCGGGGTGGTCATCACGCACCTCCACGAGGTCGTCTGGCTACGGGCGGGAAAGGCGAACCAACAGCAGCGGCAGGCAAGTTCGAGCAGCGCAATCAGAAGGCGGGGCGGCGGTGCAGGCCCGGGCCGGGTAGTCGGCGGGCAGGAGATCCGGCCCGGGCGGCACGTGCGGTGCGCGGGGGTCAGCTGGCGGGGGCGACGGCGAGGACGCGGGTGTAGGTGGTCAGGGCGGCGTTCAGGGTCTGGGTCAGTTCGCTGATCCGGGCCTGGTCAACCTCGATGCCCCGGGCCTCGGCGGCGACGGAGGACCAGGCGCCGCTGAGGCACAGGTGGGCGTCGGGGTCGCGCCCCGCGGCCGCCGCGCGGGCGGTGACGTGCGTGACGGCGCGCACGGCCTGGTCGTCGAAGAAGTCCAGTCGGCTCGCCGTGTCCGCGACCAGGCCCGCGAGCGGGGCCAGGACGTCGTCGCCGCGGTGCCGGACGGTGAGCGCGTACGGGGTGGTGACGCCGAGCCGCGCGCGGACCATGCGGGTGCCCAGCGGCTCCCGTTCCGTCGGCGCGGGCCCTGCGGCGGGCACGGGGGTGGGAACAGGCGGTTCGGGGTGCGGGACGCCGGTCATGGCCGGGCCTCCTTGCTTCCGGGAGTTGGTGGCATGCGGTGGTGGTGCGGTGAGCGAGGGGCGGCTACCGGGCGGCGGGGCGCTGGACCTCGTACCGGGACGGGGTCCACCGCGCGGGCAGCGCGCCGCCGCGGGAGATCCACTCGTCGAGCGCCAGGAACGCCTCGGCGAGCGTGTCGCCCCATTCCTCGGCCGCGCCGGGCACCTCGCCGGTGATCATCCGGGCGTACTCGAGCAGGTCCGACAGCACCTCGTCCGGGTCCATCACGGCCTCCTTTCCGGTACCGCCGACGCCGGTTCCGGCGCAGGCTCCGCCACGGGCGGAAATCACGGGAATTCATGTCCGGGCTCTTCCGGGGATTTCCCCGGGGCCCGCCGCCCGGTTTTCCCGGGCACATTTACAAGGTAGCTCTGGCACCGGAATTCACCTAGGGCAAATCGGACGATGAAATGCTGGAATTCCTCGAATTTCACGACCGCATTGCAGGACTCCTGGGAATTCCTCGACGCATTCAGTCGCCGGCCCGCCCGCACACGACACTTCCGCCGGACCGCCGTGCACCCTGTTCACACCTGGTCGGCCCGCCGCACGGCGGGCACGGCACGGCGGGCACGGCACGGCGGGCACGGCACGGCGGGCACGGCACGGCGGGCACGGCACGGCGGGCACGGCACGGCGGGCACGGCACGGCGGGCACGGCACGGCGGGCACGGCACGCCGCACCTCGGGAACCGCACCTCGCGGACCGGCCGGGGCCGGAAGGTGCGCCGTCAGGGGCCTGGGTGCAGGAGGCGCGGAACACGGGGAGCTGTGAGGAGGGGAACGTCAGGAGGAGGAAGGCAAGCAAGACGTCAGCAAGGAGGAGATAGAGAGTGGCAGATCACGCAAGACGGGAATCTGCGGAGGAGTAGAGGGGCCGAGAACACCAGGGTGTGCCGCCGATGGGCGGGCCGCCGAGTGTGGATCGAGGGGGCACGTACGGGACTCCTGTATACAGTCGTCTCCACTTCGCGCCCGCCGATCCGCGCCCTGGCCTGGGGAAACGTCAAGCCGAGGGTCGGCGGTTCACAGGGGGAGGACGGATCGGCGCACAGGATCGCGTACGGGATCGACGCCCTATCCGCCGAACCCCGACCTGACGTGTCGTCAGGTCGGATGGATGCCGGCCGTTCACTGCGAGAGGGGTGGTGGCGGGGCCTGTCCGCCGAGTTCGGGCACCAACTCGCGGGAGCGGCGAGGGTAGTGCGCGACACCGACGATGACCCCGGCACCCTCGGACGGACGGTCAGGCTGGCTCCGTTCACGGGAACGGCCTCTGGCCCAAGTTTTGTGGTCGCCACGTGCCGTCCTGACTGTCGGTAGCCGATGGCATGATCAGCCTCGTGGGGGTTCTCTTCGGCTACTACACCGCATCTGATGATCATGACGCCAGCCGGGCCATCGTTCGTGACGACGATAAGCCAAGTGGCACCGGATACGACGAACTGGTCGTGAAAGGCATCGATCCAGTCGTGGATCTGGTGCCCGTCGAGGTGCTCATCACCGGCCGGAGCGCAGAGGAAGTCAAGACCGACCCCGGCACGGACACCTGATTGCCATGGTCGGAGACGGGGACGTGGTCAGTGTGGCGCTCACCGATGTGTTCCGTGACCGACTGGCTGCCTTCGATCGGGAACTACTCAAAGATGTCGCCCAAAGCTGGGCTGCCTCGGGCGACTTCTATGAGACTCCCGATGCCGAAGACATTGAAGATATGGGTGACCTTCTGCACAACCTGGCCGAGCTCGCGAAGCGGGCAGTCGCCCGGGGACAGCGCCTGTACTGCTGGATGTGTCCGTAGGACCCGGTCAGTCGGCCAGGAGTACGCGCTTGCGCAGCAGATCGAACCCTGCGCAGCCAAACATCTGGCGTTTGAGCATCTTGATCCGGTTCATGCGGCCTTCGACAACGCCCGAACTCCAGGGCAGGGTGAACCCGGCGATGACCGCCGCGAGGTCGCGGTCGAGGCCGACCGACAAGCCGTTGTCCCACTGGCGGTCGAGGTGGTCTATGAACGGGTCGAGCTTGCTCGGTCGGCCTTGCCATTGGCGACGGAAGAGGCGCTCTGGGCTTGATTCGCTTTGACGGACACCCTGATGTTGCCCCGGTTTCACGGACTCGCTGCTGTTGTCGGACGGCACTGTGTTCGGCTGTGCTAAGAAGCAGACACAGTCGATCGGGGCGGGGGCGACGAGTGCGCGGGGAGTTGCTGGCGGGGCGGTTCGAGCTGGTCGAGCCGATCGGGCAGGGCGGCATGGGCCAGGTATGGGAGGCCGTGGACCGGCGTGAGCGGATCCGGGTGGCGGTCAAGCGGGTGCTCAACGCCCATGACCCGGGCGGGGACGCGTCTGCGAGGTTCCTGCGCGAGGCACACACGGCAAGCGCGTTGCGGCATCCCGGCGTGGTGCGGGTCCTGGACCACGGCCACGACAACGGCGTGCTGTACCTGGTCATGGAACTGGTGTCCGGGCGCGACCTGTCCGCCGTGGTCATGGACGGCCCGGCAGCCCCTGGCGACGCGGCCGGGTGGGCGGCGCAGGTCGCCGACGCACTCGCCGCCATCCACGACGCGGGCATCGTGCACCGCGACCTGAAGCCGTCCAACCTGCGGCTGACCCACTCCGGAACGGTCAAACTGCTGGACTTCGGCATCGCCCGGTTCAGCGCCGCAGGCGGGACCGTGACGGCGACCAGCCACCTCGTCGGCACCACCGCGTACCTCGCGCCCGAGCGCATCCACCCCGGTGTCCCCGGGGACGCCCGCAGCGACCTTTACTCCCTCGGCTGCGTTCTCTACGAACTCCTCACCGGGAAACCCCCGTTCGACGGCGACCAGTACGCCCAGATGTGGGCGCACGTCAACGACGCCCCCGTCGCGCCCGGCACCCATCAGCCGGGCATACCCGCCGGGCTCGACGCCCTGGTCGGCCGCCTCCTCGCGAAGGACCCCATCGACCGGCCCGCGAGCGCAGGTGAACTGCGCGACATGTTGGCCGAGTTCGCCGCGCCCGTGGCCACCACCGTGAACCCCCGGCGGATACCCCCGCCGCCTTCGGGTGCAGGCCTGTACGCGACGCGTTCCGCTCCGTCGCCCTGGGCGGACCGCCCGGGATCGCCGCCCGCGGGCGTGCCGCGGGCCGACCGCCGTGTGCCGGCCAGGCCTTCCATCCGCGCGGACCCGTGGGACAGCGTCCCGACGGTGCAGCCGCTGTGGCGCGCCGACATCCAGGCCAGCAGCCGCCCGGTCCCCGTCGGCCGGTTCGTCTACGTCACGAACCGCCGGAACCGCGCGACCCATGGAGCGTGCGTCGTCCAGGCCGCCACGGGGAAGGTGAAGTGGCGCAGCCCCGACGACCGCGTTCCCCGGGACGTGTGGCCGCGCATCCACCGCGGGCTGGTTCTCAACACCGCCTTCGGTATCGGCGGCTTCGCCGTGAGTCCGAAAAACGGCGCCATCGCGTGGACCAACCAATGGGTCTTGTCCTTCCTCGCGGTCGACGAGGACGAGAACGTCTACGCCGAAACCCTCGACAGGCGCCTCGAAACCCGACTCTTGCCCGACGACGAACCGCTGTCGACAGGACCCGCAACCGTCGGGCCCGACCCGAGGCTCCTGACGGCCTCACCTCTGGAGCTGTACTACACGGACGACGGCAAGTTCGTCGCTTGCGACCCCATCCTCGGGAACGAGTTGTGGACGCACTCGTCCGACGAAACGTGGGCGGGCCGACCGCTGTTCGTCAACAACAACACCGTTTGCGTCGCAGGGACCTGCTCGGTTGCGGCCTTCTCGCCCGACAACGGCGACATGCTGTGGATGCGGAAGGTCGGGAACGAGCAGGACAACCCCGGCTGGTGGCGGGAACCGCTCGCTCATACCGGCGGCCGCCTCCTGGTCGCCCGCGCCGAAGGCCTCTTCGCGTTCGAGGCCGCCTCGGGCAGGCCGGCCTGGGCGCTGCCCATCCCGGGCATCGAAGCCGAGGTCAGCGCCGCCTACGGCACCGCCTACCTCCAGCGCGGCGGCTACCTGTACGCGGTGGACGTCGCCACCGGAACCCCGGCCTGGAAGTACCCGGCAGGCGACAGCGTCGCCGGGACCGGCCCGCCCGTCGTGGATAAAAGCGTCGTCTACTGCGTGAACGGGGACGGCGTCCTGCACGCCCTGCCGATCCTCGACGCCCCGCGCAAGACCAGCCGGTGGCGGCGATCCTGAGTACCGGGAACTGCCGTTGGCAAGCGGATCGTCCGCAAAGAGACCAGGTCACAACAGCCCGACGCCCAATCGCGCGTTCCTGCAGAGAGGTCACCAGGCACATCTGCGTTTGGACCGCAAGCCCATCAGCGCCTTCATCACTGGTGGACACCGACCACTCGCGGATTCACGCGCCTTCGGAAGTGCCGTACCAGCGCCGTCGCTTCTCGTAGACATAGCCACGTGACGGAGGGTTGACGGCGCTATGGGGTGCGCAGGTGAAGGGTCTGTCGACGGTCATGCAATTCCCCAAAGGCTTCTTCGTCCTCGCACAGCTCCTGGCGAGACCGGGTAGCTGCGGTGACTGGGCCAAGGGCATGGGCCAGGCATCTACTGGCCGGTCGGGTCAGCAGCTGGGTCGCCGGTGCCGGCAGTGCAAGTATTTGTGCCTGGGCGGCCGTTGGCGGAGTCAGCGCCGGTGCCGTTGCCGCTCTGGAGGCCACGCCGGACAACGATGACGGTCCCGGTCGGCGCGGAACAGCCTCCCCGGACGGGGCTACGACGTCCGGGTGCGGGTCACGTGGCAGGCAAATCCCGGCCGTACGGGATCGACGGCGAGGAGGTCCGCAGACCAGGTCTTCGTCTCTTTGTAGTGGACCGTGACGAAGGGACGCACGGTGTCGGCGTGCTGCTCGCCGGCCGCAGCAGAGCGCGGATGCTGCGCATCGTGCATGCGGGTCTGTCGCGCACCAGCGTGCTGTTTCACCTGATGCGCGTGCCATTCCCGCCCGTCACGGCGCGCCGCGTGCTGGGGGTGGACGACTTCGCGTTGTACGGCGACGTGTACGGCACGCTGCTGGTCGACGCGGAGAACCGGCTGCCGGTGACGCTGTGGGAGGGCCGCGACGCCGCGACACTGGCCGCCTGGCTGCGGGAGCATCCCGGCCTGGAAGTCGTGTGTCGGGACGGCTCGCCGACCTATCGCCTGGGCGTCACCGTCGGCGCCCCGGACGTGGTGCAGGTCAGCGACCGTTTCCACCTTTGGCAGGGCCTGTCGAAGCGGGTGCAGCAGATTGCCGCCGCGCACCGCGGCTGCCGGGACGAGGCCGTCGTCGACACCGAGCCCGCAGCTCTGCCGTCCGCCGTGTGCGACGCCTTGGAGTCGGCGGACACGCCGGCCCGGCGGCACGCGAAGCGGCTCTTCGACGCGGTGCACGCACTCACCGACACCGGCCGCAGCTACAACTCCGCCGCCCGGGAACTCGGGTTGAACTGGCGCACCGTGCGCAAGTACGCAGCAGCCGCTACCTGGCAAGACGTGGTGCGTCGACGCCGGCCACGCAGCCCGACCGCCCTCTACCCCTACCTCGGCTACCTGCGGCAGCGCTGGAACGAAGGCGAACACAGCGCGAAGCTCTTGCACGAGGAGCTCACCGCCAAGGACTACACCGGGCACTACCAGCACGTGAAGATGGCCGTCGCCCCGATGCGTGAGGGGCTGTTCCTGGCCGAGCCGCACGAGCTCCCGCCGTCGCCGAGGTCGCTCGTTGGATCGCCACCAGCACGGACCGACGCGGCCTGGAGACCGATGAGCGGCTGCACCGCCTGCTCGCCCACTGCCCCGAACTCGACCGAGCGCACACGCTGGTCCGCCAGTTCGCGGCCATGCTCCAGGCCGGCGACGCGGCCGCACTGCCGGGCTGGCTCAGCGAACTCACTGCCTGCCAGCTTCCGGCCTTCGCCAGCCTGGCGAAGGCGCTCCGCGAAGACCAGGACGCGGTCGTCACGGGGATCATTAGCCCCTACAGCTCCGGGGTCAACGAGGGACGCATCACCGACGTCAAACTCCAACAGCGCATCATGGCAGGACGTGCTGGAGTCCCCCTCCTACGGCACCGGGTCATCCTCATCGCCCACCTACGACGCCGCCGCACGAGCTAAAGCCGTCCGACTTGCCCGGCTCTGAGACAGGCTTGCTGTTCACCCAGTTCAGGCGTCTCCGGCGTCGAGACGCTCCGCGGACTCCAGCAGATACCCGGACAACTTTGAGCTGGCCGCCAACACTTCGACGCCGATGAGACGCCCTTGCTCGTCGAAGTCGAGGTTGATCATGCCTCCGACCTCCACCGGATCGCAGGGATACATACGCGAGACCTTGATGCGATCCTGCGGATCGGAGAGGTACACGTACGCTGCGTTCACAGTCTTGTCGTAGGTCACTCTGACGTTCGCCACCGATCGGACGCCCCCTTGGTGTGGCTGGTTTCGGCACGGTATCTGTCGGCACGGGCCGCTCAGAACCCAACCGAACCACGACGATCTCCGTCTACGAAAATCTTGCCAGAGCCCTGAACGTCCCCAGCACGTACGGGCGAACGCAGCCAGTGGCCTGGCTGCTGCCCGGTGCCCGCCCTGGAGGCGCTTGGGAACTCCGAAGCGGGCCCGCGGGTGGTCCGCCTCGGCGGGCGCGAGCTGGTTCTCCCGCCAGCTTCCACTGGACCAACGGGGCGCTGCCGTCCGACATCCCCGATCGCCCGGTTGCCGTCACGTACCCGGCGGGCGCCGACGGTTTGCCGCAACCCGACGGCCCCGCCGGTCCGGAGGCGCTGATCAAGGTGATCGGGGACACAAGCGTCGAACTGCTGCATCTGCCGGCTGAGGAGCACACCACGACCGGACTCGCCCAGCAGCTCCGCGTCAGCACGGCCACAGTCTCGGCGCACACCGTGGCCCTTCGAGGCACCGGACTGATTTGCCACGTCGCGCGCCGGCAAGGCGGTCCTGCACCGGCGCGCGACGCTCGGCAGCCTGCTGCTCCGGCAAGACCGGCCGGGAGACCTGGATCTCGCGACTGATGCGTACGACCGCCGGTCAGACCGTCAGGCCGCCCGAGGCGCGCAGATTCTGACCTGTGACCCATTGCCCGTCGGGCCCGGCCAGGAACGCGACGACGTCGGCGATGTCCTCCGGGCGTCCCAGCCGTTGCAGCGGCGTCATGGACACCACATGCTCGACGGCCTGTTCGAGATGCTCCCCGGCTGCGGCGCGCATCATGTCCGTGTCGGTGGCGCCGGGGGTCACACTGTTGACCGTGATCCCCCGGGGGCCGAACTCGCGGGCGGCGACCGCGGTGATCGCCTCCAGCGCCGCTTTGCTGGCGAAGTAGAGGGCCAGACCCGGCACCGCGCCGGAAGACGAGATGTTGACGATCCGCCCACCCTCGCCGAGCCTCTCGGCAGCGGCTTGCATGACGAAGAACGGTCCCTTGGTGTTGACGGCCATCACCTCGTCGAAGTCGCCCTCCGAGGCGTCGCAGATGTTCCCCATCGGATTCATCGCCGCGTTGTTGACGACCACGTCCAAACCGTCCAGCCTGCGGTCGACCTCGCCGAAGAGGTGCTTCAGGTCCGCCATGCGCCCCTGGTCGGCGCGTACCGCGATCGCCCGCCCGCCGAAGGCCTCCACCTCGGCCACCACGTCCTCGGCGGCCGCTTGGTCCTGCTTGAAGCTGAACATCACCGTCGCGCCGTCACGAGCCAGACGCACCACGATCGCCCGCCCGATTCCCCGTGACCCGCCGGTCACCAACGCCGTCTTGTCCTCCAGCGCTCCCATGCCCACTCCATGCCGTCGACCGCTCCCCCGATGGGAGCGCCTCACGGCACGGTCGTAGCGACAATGCCGTTCTTGACATCCATGTCGACGATGCGTCGGCCGATTTTCGACACAACCAGCCCCGGCCGCCGAGAGCCGTAAGATCGACCGGACAGGCTCCTGCGCGGCCAAGATCAAAATGTTCAGCGCTAAGGGCCGGTACCGATGTTTCAAACGCCGCCTGCCGCCCCAGCCTCAGCCGGTGGCTGTCTGAGCGGGCGAAGCCGCACTGGTGGGCGGGGCTTGGCAGGGCAGGGTGACGGTGACGGCGACGCCCACGTCCGGATCGGCGTCCGTCTCGCCCATCAGGGAAATGGTATAGGGGTCGGGCTCGTGGGCGGCCGTGAAGTCCCCGGTGGCCGCCCCGAACTCGTTCGAGGTGATCTTGAAGCCCTCGCCCGCGAGTTTGTCCCGCAGCGCCCGGAGCACCTCGCGGCGCTGATCGACCGTGGCCTTCAACAGGATCCCCGCGCTGAGCTGGTACGCCTCACCCTCATCGGCTATACCCATCCCCCGCCCCGGGCACCTGTCGTATCTGGTGACGTTGATCCACAGATTCCGCTCAAGGCCCGTCAGCTCGTGCACGTGGTCCTGGACCCGCTCCGCCCGGGTCAGTGCCGCCTCCCGGGACTCGACACGTACGGGCTTGCTCGGAGTTCCCCGTCCTCCGCCCAGCGAGCACGAGCCGAGCACTAGGGCGGCCGTCACCATCAGCACGCCCGCCCCGGTCGGTATGGCCGTTGATCTCTTGAACAATTGCGGTGCTCCAGGGACGGGCGTTCGTTCTGCCGTCCGGATGCTAGGGCACCACCGGGAGACTCCGCACTCGATTAGACTCACCGCCGCCCCATCAGCCAGGGCCGGACTGCCGACCGGAGCCACGGTTGATGAACTGGGATGGGCACCATGATGCTTCGCCTACACGCACCCCGGGTCACCGGGAACGGACCGGCGACAGTTGGATACGCGAGCTCACCAGCGCCAAGGCCGTCAACGTACCTGGGGACGTTCGGCCGTACACGGCGGACATTCATGCAGTGCGCCGCCGCGCGGGTGGCCGACGCGGTGGGAGCATTCCACGGGTGGCCGGGTCGGGGCGGGCGTCGAGTTCGGCCAGACGTTCGGCCAGTCGGCGGTACGTGCGGTGGGCGGCGTCGTCGCGGACGAGTGAGGTCTGCAGGCGGATCAGCCGCTGGTAGAGCGGTTCGTTGTACGGGTCCAGTTCGATGGCGCGGTCCAGCCAGGCGATCGCACGGTCGGAGTGCCCTGCGGTATCTGTGAGTTCGGCAAGTCGGGCGGCGGCGTCCGCGGCGCGTCGGCGGTGGTGCTCGCGTAGCGGTTCGGCCCAGGGGTAGTCGGCGCCGTCAAGGAGGTCGCCGGTGTAGCCAGCGAGGGCCTCCTCCAGTGCGGTGGCGCGGGCGCCGTCGTCGGCGGCGTGCACGGCGCGGTCGAGTGCCGCGGTGAAGTCGTCGAGGTCGGTGCGGATCGCCTCGGGGTCGAGGCGGTGGCGGTCGCCTTCGCTGATGACGAACGCCGCGGTGGTGCGGGCGGTCGCGTCGCGGAGCAGGCGGCGGACGGCGCGCCGGAGGTTGGTGAGTTGGCGGGTGGTCTCGGTGGGGTCGGGATGCTCGAGTTCGAGGTGGTCGGCGAGCTGTGCGGTGCGGATACCTGCGGGGTGGGTGGCGAGCAGGGCGAGAAACTCCCGGGTGTTCGGGTGCAGGTGCGCGCCGACGGGTGCCGGGTGGTCGGCGACGTCGATGCGGAACGGACCAAGCAGGCGCACCGTGACCGACACGACCGAATCGGTCTCGGGCGGTAGATCGGCAGCGGGCACCTCGGCGAACGGAAGCGGGGAACCGACGGGCGGCGGGGGTTCTGGTGGCGTGGTGGGTGCGGGCACGTTCGCGTCCGAGCGTGGCGGCGCGCTCCCGGCGTACCGCCGGGGTGAGGTTCGAGGCGCGGCTGATCCCGGTTCACCTATGTCGACCGGCGGGGCGTGGCCGTCGGGTTCCTCCGCCGCCTGGTCGTCGGCCTCGGGGGCGTCCTCGTCGGGACCGGGGGGCACGATGGGCCCGGGTTGCGTGTCTGGCCGGGCGGGGTGACCGGCGGGGTTGCGGGGAAGCAGCGGGAATCGGCTTGCGGGCGGGGGCGAGGAGACGTTCGGAAGGGGTTCCTCGGGTGTGCGTTCCTGTCTGCGTTGCTGCCCGGCCGGGGGCCGGGGAAAGGGTGGGTAAGGGTCTGCGGGTGGCGGCTCGTCGTCGAACGGGTCGTCGAAGAGGTCGGCTTCGTCCGCCCACCCGGCGTCCTCGTCGGCCGGCAATCCTCCGTGCGCCGCAGTGAGTTCGTCGGCCAGGTCGCCGAGCGCGTCCTCGGTGAGGTGGAGGACGCGGGCGCCGTCGAGCAGGCCCGGGTCGGGGTGGGTGACGTCGAGGACGCGACCCTCGGGGCCGGTGGAGCATGCGACGGGCCAGTTTCCGAGCACCACGAGCAGGACGGCCGACCCGGCATCGTCCCCGCCAGCGGCGATGCCGACCAGCCGGGCATGGTGCTCGGGTCGGGCCCGGACGAGCGCCACCAGGCGCGTCACCACCGGGCTCTCGTCGTGCGGGTCGGCGTCGTGGGTGTGGCGGGCGGTGGCCAGCAGGTGCTGCTCGGCTGCGGCCATGCACGATGCGACGTCGGGGACTTGGTCGACCTGGGGCAACGTGGCGAGGGTGCGCGGGTCGCGGTCCGGGCCCAGTAGCTCGGCTGCGGTGCCGTCGTCGATCAGCAGCCTCACGGCGCCCGCGTCGGGGCGGGCACGTTCGTGGTCGTGGAGGACGGCCGCGGCGACAGCGCGAGCTGCAGCGGTCGCGCCTGGGCCTGTCAGGCCGACACCCGCCCCGGCCGCGACGGCGTCGAGCGAGATCTCGGTGTCCCCGCGGACGGCGAAGGCGACGTGGCCGGGCGGCAGCGGGGCGGCCAGACGTGGCCGCCGCCGCAGCGCGACGTTCCCGAACAGGCGCGTCGCGTCGGGGGGTTCGGTGGTGCTGGTGCGGTGTCGGTTCCGCTCGGCGGCGGTGAGCACCGGAGGCAGCGCCGGCCTTGCCCGAGCTTTGGCAGGACGGGTACGGCGGCGGTGGCGGCGCGCCCACAGCATCGCCGCGACGATCCCGACCGCCAGCGTCGCCCCGAGCAGGCCGACCGCCGGAACGTCGACCGCACCCCGGCCGGACGACGGGCCCGGATCGGCGCGCGGCGGGGCCGCGGCTGGGAGTGAAGGCACAGTGTTGGGCGGCGGTTGCGAGGAGGGCGTGCGGTCCGGCGTTCCGGGAGCGGACGGGGCCGGTGTAGCGGTGACGGGAGGCGGGGCCTGCGGGTCGGTGGTCGACGGCGGGCCGGACGGAAGCACCGGTTCACTGGGAGCGTCGGGCCCGATGGCCGCTGGCGCGGCATCCGCGGGCAGCCGAAGCATCCAGCCGGGGTAGATCAGGTCGGGGTCGGTGAGTCGGCCGCCGTCGGGTTGGGGCAGGTGGCGGGACAGCGTGTAGATCTGCGGCCAGCGGATCGGGTCGCCGAGGTGCGCGGCGGCGATGTCCCACAACGTGTCGCCCGGCTTCACCGTGTAAGTGGTGTACGCGGCCGGGTCGGGCCGTGAGGGCACGTGCGGCGCTTCGTCCGCGATGAAGGCAGCCAGAGCGAGCCGTGGTGCCGTCGCCGCGGGAGCGGCACTTGGATCCAGAGGTGCGACCACCGCCACCTGACGCGTTGCGGCTGAGTGCGAAGGGCCACCGGCGGTGGTGGCGTGGCCAGCCCGCACAAGGGCGACGAGGGCGATGATGAGCAGCCCTGCCATCCACGCCGCCGGCGCCCGCCACACCGAGACCTCATGTCGGTGGGCGCGGCGCGCCGAGGTGTCCCGCAGCAACAAGGGCAAGCGCCGCAGGTGCCACAGCAGTTCGACAAGCACGCTGAGTGCGAACCCTGCCCAGGCGACCCAGCCGACCACGACGAGCACGTCCAGGAGGACTTGATCGGTCGTCGGGGCGAGCAGCGCGTCGCGAATCTCGCGCAGCGACCGGCGGTGCTCCGGCCACGGATCCGGGTCGACGCGGTGCAGCAGGTAGGGCACCCCGACGAGCACCGAGCTCAGCACCCCGATAGCCCCGACGATGCGCGCGAACGCAACTAACGCGCGGGCGAGTCGGGCAACGGCTTCTCGTCCGCGCCGGGGACGGATGCGTACCGGTGAACGCGTGGTCGCCGCGGATGTGTGGCGTGTCATGGGGCTCCCCTGGGATCGGGAGTGTTCACGCCGGGCTCGGCCCGGGCGGTCGCCGTCGCGGACACCGTGATCTCGTGGACCCCGGCCAGATGCAGGAGTTGCGTGCGGGTGGTGACGGTGACCGTCACGGTCACCTCGTCCCCTGCGACGGCCACGGTTCCGGTGGCGCCTGCGGCAGCGAGTGCGGTCTCGGCGGCGGCTCGAGCGCGGGTCGCGTCCAGCAGGGGGCCGGTGTGGTCGCGGACCCAGGCGGGGCTGAGGGCTTGGGCTCCCGAGCGGGCGGCTTCCTGGGCCTCGTCCAGCGCGCGGGTCTTGGCCGCCAGCGCCGTCCCGCCGTCGAGCACCAGCCCGGCCACCAGCAGAAGACCGGCCATCAATGCGGCGACGAACGCGGTGATCTGCCCGCGCTCGTCCTGGCGCAGGCGCTGCGCCCACGTGGCCGCGCGGCGGCCCCGGTTCATATCTGGGGCCCTGCACCGGGCGGGCCTTCTGCAACGCGTCGACGGAGAAGTCATCGCACTGCCTGAAGTGTCGTGAGTTTGTTAGTCCCGAACAGCTCCTGGTCCGGTGTTGTTCCTGGTGGGCGGGGGTTCGCTCGCTTGCAGTCAGATTCCGAACTTCCGTCGGAATTCCTGACGGAAGCCCGGTATAGGTGATGCAACACCGCCGCGAATGAACCGAGGTGGAGATGACTCTCGGGGTTGTCCGGTCGATGCGCCCGGTCAGACGCGCACGGACCGCTCAGGAGCTCGAGGACTTCGAGCAGGAACTCGTCGACCAGTACGCGTTGGCAGCGGCGGGTGCTGGCTCGGCTGACGGCACCGTCGCCGCCGAACGCGCCACACTGATCGAGTTCGTCCGATTCCTCGGACGTCCGGTGTGGACGGCCGGGCCCGAGGACGCGGACCGGTTCCTGGTGCACCTGCGGCAGCATCGCCGACAGGCCCGGAATACTGTGCGCGGCAAGGCTGCGACCCTCGCCCGCTTCTACGCCTTCCTGATCGAGCGGTACCAGGGCGAGATTCACGCAGCGACCGACTTCGTCGTGCTCCAGCCCATCGACGAGTTCAACAGGCCGAGCCCGCCGACGCACGGCGCGGGCCCGGTCCCGCCCAGCGATCAGGAGGTCGAGACGCTGTTCTCCCAGTGGCGCGAAGCGCTCCCGGAGACGCGCAAGTACCTTCCTGCCGCTCGGGATTACCTCGCCGCGTCGCTGTGGCGACGTGCCGGCCTGAGGATCAACGAGAGCGCCATGCTGGACCTGCGCGACTGGCGCCCCGACCTCGGGAGTGCGGGCAAGCTTCACGTGCGGTTCGGCAAGGGCAACCGCGGCCGCGGTCCGAAGACCCGCTTGGTGCCGGCCATCAACGGGGTCGACCGGCTCATGGAATGGTGGCTCGCCGAAGTGCGCCACCAGTTCGGCGGCGACTGGTCCGACCCGGACGCGCCGCTGCTGCCCAGTGAGCGCCGGGACGCTTCCGGCCGCTGCGGCCGGATCGGCACCGACGCGCTGCGCTCGGGCTTCACCTCGGCGGTGACCATGTGGCTGCCGGACTGGGACGGGCGGCTGACCCCGCACGGCATGCGCCATTACTGCGCCTCCTCGCTGTACGGGCGCGGCGTGGACCTGAAGGCCATCCAGGACCTGCTCGGCCACGAGTGGCTGTCCACGACCACGCGCTACATCCATGTCCGGGACGATCACATCGAGCACGCCTGGGAGTCGGCGAACCGACGCGTCGCCGAACGCCTCGGCGGGGCAGGAAGGTGACCCGTTGCGCTGGAACCTGCGGATGGCCGCAGCCGAACGCGGCATCTGGAAGTCCGCCGAGATGCGCCGCCTGCTGGCGGCATCAGGCATGGAGATCAGCCAGGGCAAGATGTCGGCGCTGTGGACCGGCACCCCCACCACCGTCCGCCTCGACGACCTCGACGTGATCTGCCACGTGCTGCAATGCACCCCGACCGACCTGCTGATCCCGGAACCGGACAAGGTCGCCGCCCGCCGCCCGGCACAACCCGGCAGCGAAGCCACCGCAGACCGGACCGGCACCGACCACACGGTCGTCGCACCGAGGTTCGGGCGCAACCGCTCGGCGCCGCCGCTGTGAGCAAGCCCTGGAAACGCCTGTGCGTGGTCTGCGGCGCCCACCCAATCGCCATGCCCCGCGTGGACTACTGCTTCGGCTGCTGGCCCGGCGGACCGGTGGCGACGCCGCCGTGCCTGCGCTGCAGCTCGCGCAAGGACTACTACGCATCCGGCCTGTGCGAACGCTGCCACCCCTCCGCGGTCCCCAAGGTCGACTCCTGCCTCGACTGCCTGGCCTGGGGCGCGACACGGCACTGGTCGTGGCTGTGCCACGGCTGCCGCAGCTGGCGCCGCGAGAACCATGTCATCGATCCTTGCCCGAGTTGTCGACGCACCCTCACGCTCGGCCAACACGGCGTCTGCCGCCTGTGCCGACGTCAGGCACGGTCGAACCGCTCGCGCCGCGGCCGTCTCGACACCGCGGCCGCGAACCTCCACGGCCAACAGCTCTTCATCGCCGACCTGTTCGGCCCGCGACCCGCCACCGCAAGCCCACCACCGCCGGTCCCCACGCCACCCCCGGAACCGATTCCCACCGCCCCGACTCATCAGCAGCTGGCCTTGTTCACGGTCTCCCGGAACCTGCGTGCGCACGGCCGCCGGGGCCTGCCGCCTCCACCCCGGCCCGCCTTGGCCGCTGCCCTCGAAGCGCACCTGCGCGACCACGCCGAAACCCACGGCTGGCCGCCTCGGTCCGCCGACGAAGTCCGCCATGCGCTGCGGGTCCTCCTCGGTCTCCAGGACGAGCCCGGAGCGTTGATCAAGGCAACCGAGGTCACGCCGCTGACCGGCATCGGGCTGCCTGCCCGGCGCACCCTGGAAGTCCTCGCCTCCGCGGGCATGCTCGACGACGACCGCCCGTCCAACGTCGCCCGCTGGTTCGAGGCGAAGATCGCCCACCTGCCCGCCCCGATGGCCGACGAACTGCGCATCTGGTTCGAAGTCATGCACTGTGGCAGCACCACACCACCGCGCCGTCGGCCCCGCACCGACAACGCGATCTACCTCCACACCCGCTGGGCCCTGCCGCCCCTGGAGCAGTGGGCGCACGAGGGCCACACCTCCCTGCGGGAGATCGCCCGCGCGGACATCCACGCGGCACTGCCACCATCCGGCAACCCCAGGGCGACCCGCGGCCAGGCCCTCAAATCCATCTTCCGCGTGCTCGCCGGCAAGAAGGTCCTGTTCACCGACCCCACCAGCCGGATCCACACCGGCTACATCCCCTCCAGCCAGCCCCTCCCCGTCGAACTCGCCCTCGTGCGCGAGGGATTGGACTCTCCCGACCCCGCCCGCGCGGCCCTGGTCGCCCTGATGGCCTACCACGCACTGCGCTCGACTCAACTGAGAATGATCGCCCTCAGCGACGTCTACGACGGCCGGCTCCACATCGAAGACCGCGACATCCCCCTCGCCGAACCCGCACGCGCGCGCATCGCCGCCTACCTCGACCACCGCACACGCACCTGGCCGCGCACCGCCAACCCCTACCTCTTCGTCAACACCCGCAGTGCCCCCCGCACCACCCCCGTCGGACCCCGCTGGGTCCGCCTGATCATCGGCCCGCGCATCAGCCCGCAAGCCCTGCGCGAGGACCGCATCCTCGACGAAGCCCGAGCCACCGGCGGCGACGCCCGCCGCCTGTGCGACCTGTTCGGCCTGAGCATCAGCGCCGCCACCCGCTACACCGACAGCCTCGGCCACCCCCAACTCGAACACCTCGACGGCAACTGACCCCCCGCACCGGTTCCGCGAACTGAAGCACTCAGACACGGCCTTCACCACCGCCTACACGTGAGTTCGCTCCGTCGAACACGTCAGAATTCGCGAACTGAAGTGCAACGCCCCGATGCTGGTCGAGGACGCTGCTCGCCTGGCCTGTCAGGGTGCGGTGACCTGGCACGCCCAGCGCGCCCATCTCCGACAGGGAGACGGTGCACGACACCGTCACCCGCACGTGCGCACCCGGCGCGAACCCGGCGGTGTCCACGGCCACCGCCAGACTCGAGCACGACACCCCCGCGCCGTCCAGTGCCCGCCGTGCGGCATCGCGTGCGGCCTGATCGGCGGCGCTCGGGCTGCGGGTCAGCGACGCGGCGCGGGCTGCCTGGTGCGCAGCGTCGTCGACCAGCCCGCGCGCCGAGGCGAACCGCCCCACCGTCACCACGAACAGGAGCAGCAGAACCAACACCGGTGCCAAAAGGACGAGTTCCATTGCGGCTGAGCCGCGCTCGTCCCGCCACAACCCGGCTGCCTGCCCCCGTACGAGGCGCCGTCGCAGGGGGGCGGTCGGAGACTTGATGGCGGCAGGGGGCATCGCCGTACGCTGGCCGCTATGCCCATACCTGATATGGAATGTGTATGTGTGCTGTGTCGTCCCGCGGATGCCAGGGCTGCAGAGCCTCCGTGGCTCTCGGTACTCGGGGACCGGCTCGCCGCGGCGGTGCGCGACTACGGCTGGACCGTCGTCGCCGCGCAGGGCGGGGAACAGCAGCCTGCGTTCGCCCACACCGTGGGCATTCACCACACGCTGCGCAGACCGGAGTTGGCGTTGCTCGGGCTTCCGGTCGAGGTGATGCATCCGCTGCTGAACGACGTCGCGTCCGGGATCCGCGACGGCGCGCCGACGGCGGACGGTACTCGCGTCGAAGGGCTGCTCGCCGGAGGCCTCCCGCTCGCGCTGAAGCAGGTGGACGCCGGCTGGTACCCGGTGCTGTTCGGGTCGGTTCTTCACTTCCACCGCACCGCGGTTCCGGTACTCCAGGTGGTGTGGACCGACCCTGCCGGGTTGTTCCCTTGGGACGAGGGCTTCGCGCCGAAGTGGCTCGCCGAGCAGCCTCGCCTGTGGATCCCGCCAGGCCGATAGACGACTGAGGCAGACGCGCCCCTGCCAGCCGACGCGCCACCAGGTCCGAGGCGGCGTTCGCCGATTCACGGGCCACCGCCTCCCCTGGTCCATCGGTCGACCGGTCCTGCGGCTACCGCGCGGACGCGCAGGCTGGCGCCGGGGACGACGGCGATCACATCGCCGACCACCTCGACCCGCACCGCTTCGGCCGTGCGCGTCACGGTGACCTTCGGGTGCGTGAATACGTCGCCGCCGACGGCGGCGACAACCGCGCGGGCGCGCGCGTCCCCGTCGGCGGCGGTGCCGTTCTGCGCACGAGCGGCTGCCAGGGCGCGGGACGCGGCGGACTGAGCGATGTGGTGGGCGTGCTGCACGAGCGCGAACTGCACGATCGTGAGCAGGATCAGCATCACCACGGGGACCAGGACGACCAGCTGCACGGACACCGCGCCGCGCTGGTCCGCCCACACCGCGCGGAGTCTGCCCCGCGGTGGCGGTCGGCGGCCGGACATCACCGTCAGCCCAGGTTGATCGAGTTGGCCTTGTTGGTGACTTTGAGCGCGATGATGGCGATCACCGCGATGGCGAGCGCGACCAGCAGCGCGGTCACCAACACCGTCTCGGTGGAGTAGCCGCGCTCGTCACGCGCCAACTCGCGCAGCCGGGCGCCGAGTCGGCGCATCGTGGCGGTCAGGAGCTGGAGGTCGGGGACCATCCGGGCTGCCTCCTTCCAGGCAGAGGAACACAGGTTCACAGGGCGTCGAGCACGTGGGCGAGAGCCGGGTAGCCGAGGAACACGAGGAACCCGGCGAACAGCACGACGAGCGGCAGGGACATCCGCTCGGTGGCCTGGCCCGCCTCGCCGTGGGCGTCGGCGAGCTGGCGGGTGCGCAGCGCGGATGCCTTGGCCACGAGTGAGGTGCGGACCTTGGCGCCTTCGCTGCCCGCGAGCGAGACGGTGGCGGCGAGCTCACGCAGCTCGGACACGTCGGTCTCCTCGCCGAGCCGGCCCAGCGGCCCCCACGGCGCGACCCGCGTCAGTTCCGCGGTGGCCAGTGCACGACGCAGGGACTGGGCTGCCTGGCCTTCGAGGACGGAGGTGGCGTCGGCGAGGGCTTGGTCGACGCCGGCGCCGCCGGACAGGGCGATCACGGCCAGGTCGCAGAACGCGGAGAGGGTGTGCCGCATCTCCTCGCGCCGCCGCTTCGCCTCCGCGCGGACGTTCAGGTCGGGGACGAACGCGAACGCCGCTGCGGACACCAGCCCCGCGCCGACCGGCCAGACCAGTCCTGGAGTGCCGCCGGCGAGCACGGTCACCGTCGTCAGCAGCGCAGGCGGCAGGATGAGTCCGAAGAGCGCACTGGCGGCCTGCTCGGCGCGGTGGAGGTTCACGTCGCGGCCGACCACGCGCAGGTCGCGGCGCACCGCGGCGGTCGGCAGCCCGCATGCCGCGACGGCTGGGGCCAGGCGGCGCCCGACCCGCGCCGCCCACCCCGGCTCGCTCTGTTGGGCTGCCAGTGGTTCGGCCTCGGTGCGGGGCGCCAGTGCGGCGAGCGCCTCGACCAGCGGGGTGCGCGGCGGGAACAGGCCGAACACGGCTGCGAGCAGCCCCAGTCCGGTGCCGGCCCCCAGGACGGCGGCGAGTAGCGGGCTCATGCTCCTGCCCCCGGTCGGATGGTCGGTGCCGTGTCCGGGAGGGGGTGGCGCGTGCCGCGCAGGATGCGTGCCGGGAGCCGGTCGGAGGCCAGGCGCGCAAGCCACCAGAACGCAAGCGCGAACAGCGCGCCCACCATGGCGAGGACGAGTTGGCCGGTGGCGGAGCCGTATGGGGCGAGGTAGGCGCGGTCGAGCAGCAGGAGCCCGAACGCCATCACCAGGGTGACGACGACGACCATCCGGACCGAAGTGCGCACCCGAGCCCGCTCGGCACCTGCTTTCAACCGGACCGTCACCTGCTCGCGCGTGGCGTGCGCCAACGACCCCAACAAGTCAGCGAGTTGCCCGGCCTGTCGCTCGGCAGCGAGCAGCAGCGCGGCCACGACGAGATCGGCGAGCGGGTCGTCGACGTCGTCGGCGAACGCGCGCAGGGCGTCCGGGAGCCGCTCGCCGTGCTCCACGGCCGTGGCGAGGGCACGGACTTCGGTCTCCAGGGCCGGTGGCGCGATGGGGGCGGTCGCGCGGATCGCCTGCTGCAATCCCGCGGCGGCGGCCAGGGTGTCGCGGAGCATCTCCGCCCACACCGCCACCGCCTCGATCCGCTCGGTGCGCACGCGCGATGCACGATCCGGCCGCAGCAGGCCCGGCAGCGCCCAGCCTGCGAGGCCCGCCAGCAGCGCGGCGACCGGCCACCCCGTCAACACCCCGACCCCCGCCGCGCACACCGCGGTCGCCACCAGGCGACGGGCCGACACCATGCTGGCGCGGGCACGGAGTTGCTCGAGCCAGGCCTCGAAGCGATCCTCGCCGCAATCGAGGTCCTCGACGCTGTCGCCGGAACGCCGTGGCAGCAGGCCGGACGCGACCAGGACGAGCCCGGCGCCGCATCCGAGTCCCAGCAGCGCCGCCATCCACGGGCCCGCCACCACCTCCGGGACCGGCGGTGCACCGAGGGCTGCGGTCATGAGGGGCCGCCCCAGCGCGCGGCGTGCCACGCGTACGGGTCAAGGCCGGCCACGATCAGGTCCTCCATGGTCTCGGCGCGCGGCGCCGTCGCGGGAACCGCCCGCCGGTCGGGCCCGGGCCGGTAGACCTCGTTGGAGACCACCTGCGGGCCGTCGGCGTCCACGACCTCCCGGATCGAGGAGACCACCCGCCGCCCGTCGCGCGCCCACGCCAGGTGGATCACGAAGTGCACCGCGGAGGCGACCAGCAGACTGGTGGCCTCCAGCGACAGCCGCTCCGGTGACTGCGCCGCATACGCGGCCAACTTGGTGAACACGCCGCGCGATGTCGAGGAGTGCAGCGTGGACATCGACCCGTCGTTGCCCTGCGACATGGCGTTGCACATCGGCACCACCTCGGCCCCGCGGATCTCCCCGACGATCACCCGGTCCGGGCCCATCCGCAGACCCCACCGCACCAGCTCGGCCTGGTCGACCGCGCCGACGCCCTCCAGATTCGCCTCGCGCGCCTGCATCGCCACCACGTTCGGGTGCGCGGCCTCGTCGCGGTCCAGACCGAGTTCGAAGGTGTCCTCGATCGTCACCAGCCGCTCCTGCGGCGGGATCTGCGAGGCCAGGGCCCGCAGCACGGTCGTCTTCCCGACGTTCGTTCCGCCGGCTACGACCAGGTTCCTGCGGGCCCGCACCAGCGCGCCCAGGAACCCGGCGAGCGGCTCGTCGCACACCCCGAGCCCCACGAGATCCGTCAGCGCGGCGGAGGGGTACCGGTGGCGGCGGATCGACACGCACACCCGCCCGGTCACCGCCATCACCGCGAACAGGCGCGAGCCGTCCTCCAGCTGCACGTTCAGCCGCGGCACCGCACGGTCGAACCGGCGCTCCTCCTCCCCCGCCTTCGCCGCCACCGTCCGCACCAGCTCGGCCAGTTCCGCATCCGAACCGGCCACCGCCCCGACGCACTCCTCCCGGCCGTCGGCATAGCGCACGAAGACCCGGTCGCAGCCGTTCACATGGACGTTCTCCACCTCCGGATCGTCCAGCAGCGCCTGGAGGCCGCCGAGACCGAACAACCCGTCCACCACCGCACGCGAGACCTGCGCCTCGGTCGCCGCGTCCCACACACCGTGGCCGGCGGAGAGCCGACGTTGGCTTTCGTGTTGCCATGCTTCGGCCAGCAGGCGTGCGGCGGCGTTCTGCCGGTCGGCTCCGGTCATCGGCGGCAGCCCAGCCGACTCGAGTTCGGCGGCGTACGCCGACAGCCGCTCACCGACCTCACCGCGAAGCCGCGCGGTCAGTCCTCCGGCGTCGACACCGTTCCGGCTCACGGCACACCACCCGCACCGCGGGGTGCGACCGGGCCAGGCCGGACCTCGTCCGGCACGCCCCCACCAACGCTCCGGATCTGGCCCAACCGGCCCCGAGGGGCGCCGAGTTGCCCGGTGTCCTGGCGCCAGCACAGGTCCTCGGCCAAAGCGCGCGCAGCCTTCTGCAATCCCGAGCGACGCCACCCGCGCCGCCCCTCCACCAGCGCCTGCACACCGGAGGGATCCCACGGCCAGGCGTGCACCCGCCCGATACCGAACGCCGCCTCCACCTCCGCGGGTTCATACGGCGACGGCCCGACGACCACCAGGTCCACCACCGCCGCGCTCGCCTGCACCTGCTCGATCCGACCCGCGACATGCCCCATCGCATCCACTCCGCCCCGAGCCACCAACACCACGACATCCGCCACCGCCAGCACCGCCGAACCAGCCCGGTCGAGCCGACCCGCGTCCACGAGCACGACTGCGGCACTGTTGTCCTCCGTCAGCACGGCGAACCGCGTCCGCTCCAGCACCTCCACCGCCGCAGCCGCCTGTGGGCCGGCCGTCGGTCCCCGCACAGCCCGCACACCACAGGCCAGTTCCTCGGCGTACGCGGCCAGCTCGATCCCCGGGTCGCTGTCCGCTCCGTGCCGGACCGCAGCGGCCAAGCCCACCAGCCCCGAACCCGCGTCGCCGGACGCTTCGCCGCACCACGCCCGGAGCGAGCCGCCGGAGCCGTCCGCCTCCACCAGCAGCGACGCCTCCTCCCCTCGACGCGGCCACCCTGCCCCAAGGGCCAACGCGGTCGTCGTCGCCCCCGGCGCGCCCTTCACCGACCCGACCGCGACCACGAACGGACTCACCGCGGCACCCCCTCAGGTTGCGGTGCCAAGACGATCAGCCGCGGATCGGCCAGCACCGCGACCCCAGGCCCTTGCGACGCATCCACGAGCAACGTCACCACCACAGCGCCACCAGAGCCCTGCTCGGCGGCCCGCACCTCCACGACCAACCCGGACGTCCCCGAGCCCACCGGCGGCGGGTCCGTGCGACCCACGCCTTGCATCGGCCCCGATAGCACCGCCACGCGCTGGCCCGCGGCCAGCCCCGAAGGCGCGGAGCCGTCTTTCACGAGTACCGCCACCAACGACCGCCCTATCGGCGGGAACCCGGCTGCTTCACCGACCTGTCCCGGCGCCAGCAGAGCGCCGGGCACAAGCGGCACCACCGCCACCCGCCCCACGACTTGCGCCACCTGCGACGCCGGCACCACGCCCGGCACCCGGCCGCCACCCAGATCCACCTCGGACAGATCCGCCCGGCCGACCACCTGGCCCGCCTGCACCGGCCGCGCCACCGCCAGCACCACCACACGGTCGTCGGCGCCCCGCGCAGCAAGAACAAACACCGCCGCGCACACCACAGCCACCACCAACCCCGCCCACACACGCGCAGGCCGCACCCGGCGCCGACGGCCCGCCACCAACCCGGGCCCCCGCGGCGCCGAACCCAGCCGCGCCCCCGAGCCGTTGCGCGCCGCACGAACCCCGGAACCAGACACCGCTCGCCCCTTCTGGGAGATACCTAACAAGCGACCGACTAACGGAACAGGCTGCACCAAGCCGAGCCACGGCCGACAGCCAGGAGCGAGAGTTCGTCAGGGACTCGGGTTCACGATGACGGCCTGGACCTCACGCACCCGCAGATCCACCGCCGTCGTCGTCGACAACCCCTCGACCGTCCCGGACTGGCCACCGCCGACCCAGGTGACCCGCCACGACACCGTCACCGACACCGCGAACCGCTCACCCCGCTGCCCAGCCGACGAACGCGTATAGGTGTAACCGCAGTCCGGCGACGCAGCCGCCGCATCCGAACCCGGAACGTACGGCGTTCCAGGCCCGGCGCAGTTCACCGACTCCCCGGTCCCCATCGACCACACCACCGACACCGGAACCGCCGTCGCCGTCACCGAAACCCCCGGCACCGCAGCCGTCGCCGACACCGGACCCCACACCGACCGATCCACCCACAACCACGTCGGCACCCGCACCACCTGATCACCCGAAGGCGACGTCCCCACCACCGGCGACGGCAACCGCAACCGCGACACCGCCACCTGCGCCAGCTGCGCCGGCGACGGCTGAACAACCGCCGCGCCCTGGACTTGCGGCCCTACCGGTGCCTCAGCGGGAAACGGCACAGGGAACGCGGGCCCGTTCGGCGAATCCACGAACACCGGCCACGTGCCGTTCGCCCAGTACCGTTCTGCGAACGAAAGCTCCGACACCAATCCAGTTCCGCCTGCCGGTAGTTGCGTCGATCGCACGCTGGTCGTCGGCTTCGTAGGTACCGACCCTTGGCCTCCACCATGACCCGGGCTGGTGGCGGTGACAACGCACTCCGAGCCGCTGCACGTCAGGGACCCGGAGCCGGGTTCGGGAGGGTCACCATCAGCGAAAGTTGCGGTGCTCGTCACGGCCCAAATCAGTAGGGTGCTTCCAACGATGCGCGATGCACGACCACAGCGGTTCAGCATGTACCGGTCTCCTTTACATGCAAATCGGAGACTTTCCAATCGGCGCCAGCTCGGGTCACCGTGGCCTCGACTTGATGGCGCCCACCCGGGATGTCGTCCTTGAGAGAACCATCAGACTTGTACTTCAACGCTTGCGAGTCATCGAGGCAGTCGGTGACCTGGACCTCACCCGGGGATACCGCTGTGGATTGCGGAGCGATCCGCAAAGGACCCCTGGTCACGAATCCGTACTGGAGATCCACAACCAGCGAGTAGCGCAGTTTCCGAAGCGCCTCTCCTGAAGCGAACTTCGCCAGGACCGGGAGTTCGGGATCCGGGATCGAAGCAGCCTGCACCATGGCCGCCCACATCTGCTTGTACACGTTCAATGCGGCGTCCTCAGGTGTCGTCCGTGACGTGTCCGGCATGGACAACGAGGCCGATGGAGCACTTTCGGAGGGGTTTGTCGGCCTAGGGAGACCCGCTGTCCCAGGCGAAAGCAGCGAGGACGCCGGCGAGCTCGGCGACGGGGCCCGCCCTCGCGGCGAGGAACCGCCATCGCAGCCGACCACGGACACCAGCACGATCACGGCCAGCACTCCCACGGTTCTCGGTGCGGTGCGCGGCATCTGCCATCACCTGCCTTGAGCGGCGTGCGGCTCGGACGGCCCGTCACTTCGTGACAACGAACCGGTGGGGCCATAGTGGCCCCGTCACCGAATTTTGGTAATGGACAAGTCTGTTCATGAACCCCCCGTTCATGCATGCTGTGGGGTTCCTGCACTCATGTCTCCCATCGCCTCTCCCGTCCCTGGGGAGCGGCCTGAGCCCCGGGAGGCTGTTACTGCCCGGCGTTGCTCTTCGTGCGCGCCGTCACCGAGCGCCGGGCCTGCGACGCCGACGGCGCCTTGCGCACGACGTCGGTTTCCCTGGTTCCCGCCCGGGCCGCGCCGTGGACCGCACGTCCCTGCGCAGCAACGCCACGCGGCCCCGCTCCACGGGGGTGGAGATGAACACCCGATCCACGGCTGTCCGCAAAGACAGCCTCCGATGCCTGCTGAAGTCCTGCCGAGAGGCGATTTCGTACGAGGAGGTCGGCCTCGCCCGACCATTGTTCGGCCGCTGCCCGGGCCTGAGCCAGGAGGCCGCTGCCCGGCTGGCCGGGGTGTCCGCGCACTGGTGGTCCGACCTGGAGAACGGCCGCCTCCGCACGCCGCACCCTGCACTGCTGGACGCCGTGGCCACGGCGTTGCGCATGAGCGAACAGCAACGCGCCGACCTGTACTTCCTCGCCACTGGGCACCCGCCCACGGTGCCCGGCAGCCCGCCCGTCGCCGAGGACGGCGACATCGACCTGGTCCTGCGCACCGACCCGAACCCCGCCGTGGTCACCGACCACGTCGGCAACGTCCTGGCTGGCAACACCGCCGCGGCACACTGGTTCCCCGGCCTGACCGACGCCCCCGCCTGCGCCGAAGCCAACGTCGTGCTGTGGTTCTTCGGCGCCACCGCCGCCGAACGCGTCGCCAACCTAGGTGAAATCCGGGCCCTGTGGGTCGGCGACCTCAAGTCCACCGTGCTGCGCTACCCCGGCAATCACGCGGTGACCGCACTGGTGGAGCGGCTTGTCCAGCTGCCGGACGCCGCCCAGCTGTGGCAGACCGAGTACGCCACGACCCACCACACCGCCGTCCGGATCCTGGTCCGTCACCCCTCTTACGGGCCGTGTGAACTCACCTGCATCACCTCCGAATTCGTCACCGGCAAGCGTCTGCACGTCGGCTACCCGTCCATCGGACTCAAGTGAACGCCCCGCCCCCCGCAGAAGGCCCGAGGGCGGCGCCCGGATCCGGCGAGGCACCACGGCCGTGCGGCACCGCCCCGGCAACGGCGGCGGCGTACGCCGCCGGCCTCGCCCTGTGTGCTCTGGTGGCCGTCCGCCGAGGAACGGGCCCGTGGTCCTGGCCGCCGCTCGTCCTCGCCGCTGTCAGCCCCTACCTTGCCTACACGGACCTGCGGTGGCGACGGCTGCCCAACCGCGCACTCACCGCGGCGACCTCGCTGACCCTGGGCATGCTCGCCGCGGCGGGCCTTGGCACCGGCCCCGTGTGGCGAACCGAGCGCGCGCTCATCTGCGGCGCGATCGCGGTCACTGTGGCCGCGTCGGCGGCACTCGCTGGCGCGGGCCTCGGCGGCGGCGACGCCAAGCTGATCGGAGTGATTGGGCTCTGCCTCGGCGGCTGTGGCTGGACGTATCCAGTGGCGGCGCTATTCATCGGCTTCGCGGCTGCGGCCGTATGGGCGGTTGGCGTAGTTGTCGTCGCCCGCCCTACTCCGTCGCCGCGCACCGTTCCTCTCGGGCCGTTCCTTACTGCGGGAGCACTGCTCACTCTGTGTCTTCCGATGACGTAGCTGGTCTCCCGATGGCTGTCCGCAGCCTCCTTTGAGGACCTGACCCGATCAACTGCGCACGAACCATCATCCAAAGACGAGTTCACGGAAGGCGTTGCGGATGTCGGTCAGCGGCTGTCGATCACGGGAGTAGTAGAGCTTGTTGGTGAGCAGCGCCGCCCAGCGATCCTGCTTACGGTTGATCCACATGCCGGTGCCGGTGAACCCGTAGTGGACGTAGGTGTCGTCGGCGGGATCGGTTCCCGGCGCAGGAAGCCAGAAAAGTCCGCGTACCGGTTCGAGATCGCCGGTGTGAACCGCCAGCGATTCCGCGATCCACGCCGGGCCGAAGCCCGGGCAATGGCCGCTTGTTGCGGGATCGAGCATGTATTGCAGGAACGCCGCGAGGTCGTCGAGGTCTGAGAATGCGCCGGCGATGCCACATACGCCACCGAGCAGACGGGCCGAGAAGTCGTGTGCTGTGCCTTTGAGGTGAATCCCGGTCTTGTCGTCCAGTTCGGTCGGTGCGCAGCGGGCAGCAGTGTCGGCCGGCAGCGGGCCGAAGCGGGTGTTGGTCATGCCGAGCGGCTGCCAGACGCGGGTACGAGCGAGCTGGTCCAGCGGCATGCCGGAGAGGTATTCCGCGAGGTAGCCGAGGATCAGGGCCGCGCGGTCCGTGTACTCGACGGCCTCGCCGGGAGGCCGGTGCAGGGCTTCGTGAAGTACGCCTTGACGGATGGCGGCGGGGTGGGTGCCGTAGAGGTTCTTCAGGTTGGCGCGGAGCGGGACTCCGGCGGTGTGGGTGAGCAGGTGGCGTGCGGTGACGCCGCCGAGCGGGTGGCCTTCGACCTCGGGCCAGAAGGCGTCCAGGTCGTCGTCGAGAGGCAGCGCGCGGTCCTCCCACAGGACACCGATAGATGCCCAGACGGCAATGACCTTGGTGAGGCTGGCGACGTCGAACAGGGTGTCAGGGCGCATCGGGAGGTCGGGCTCGGCAGGGTCTAGGACACCGAGGGTGCCGCGGGCCTGCGTGCCAAGGGCGTCACCGACAGCCCAGACGGCCCCCGGATAGACGTTGTCTTGGAGCCCGCGCTGGAGCAGTTCCTCGATGCGGTCGGTGCTGAGGGTCATGGTCTCCCTGTTCGCCGGGTCGTCCCTGATGGTCAGCCTAGTGACGGTTCAGGCGTATTGCTGACCCAGCGTGTTCAGCGCGTCGGCCGTGGCACCGAGGGGGTATCGGGCAGCGTTGCGACGCCCGGATTCACGGAGTGCGTCAAGCAGGCCGGGACTGGTCTGAAGGCGTGCGAGGTCGCGGGCGAGGCCGGTGGCGTTGGCGAAATCGGTGGGCAGCCCGGTGCCTCGGAGGGTCTCGTTGAGGCCGGGGACGGGCTGGTAGAGGACCGGCAGCCCACAGGCTTGGGCTTCGAGGGCTACCAGGCCCATGGCTTCCAGGGTGGTGGAGGGCATCGCGAGGACATCGTGATCGGCGAACACCTGCCACAACTGCCGGCGCGGAAGCCAGCCGAGGTAATGTGGGCGTACTCGCGCATGGCGCAGTTGCGGGGCGAGGGCTCGGTATTCGGCAGGCGGCGCAGCGATGCTCACCTCGACGCCTTGAGCGAGGGCCAGGGCTCGCAGCAGTTGTTCTGCGCCCTTCTCTCCTGTGAGTCGACCGGCATACAGCATGCGTAGTCGGCCATGGAGGGTACGTGCTGGACGCGGCGGCGGATTCGTGATCAGGCCCTCGGGGATGCCCCACGGGATCTGCACGATGCGGGCGCGGGCAGTGGTCGGCGCTAACGGCAGCAACCGGTCGGCCATCGCGGCGGTGGGAACCACGATTTGGCGGGCTGCGTTGACGGTCTCGCGGAGCACTCGGGCTTGGGTGCGGTTGGCGGCGGCGACGAGCAGGTCGGTGCCGTGGACCAAGGCGATTCGGGGATGCCTGGGTAGTGCTCGGATCAGGGCCGGCGCTGCGCCGTAGGTCAGGTGCTGGAGGTGGACCATGCCGATGTCCGCGGTTTTGACAGCGGCGGCGAGCGCGGCGGAAAGCTTGGCGACGTAGGCGTGGTAGGCCGCGCCGTCGGTGCTCTTCCCGTCGACAGACAGCAACTGCAGGCCGGGCTTGAGCGTGCGTGGTGGGTTGGTCGGCGGCGTGAGCATAAAGGCATGTGCCTGGATTCGCGGGGTCGGGCCGGTGTACAGGTCGAGGAACAGTTCGACGCTGCCGCCGGGGCTGCCCGCGGGCAGGTCGAGGGCAGTGGCGACCGGGATCGATGCGTGGGGGCTGCTGCTCATCGGTGGGCTCCGTCGTCCCGTCGTTCCAGTTCTTCGTAGAGGCGTGAGGTGTCGATGCCGTTGGTGGCCGTGTACTTCAGACCGAGGAGCTGGTAGCTGGCCGCAGCGCCGAACGTCTGGAGAAAGACCAGCTTTCCGAAGGTCATGCCCGGGTGGATGCGAACAGGGCGAGCGGCACGGATCTCGAGCGTCCACTGGATCGCGTGGCCAGCGTGTCCAAGGGGTGCCGACACGTGCACCCAGATGCCCAGCGCGCCGAGAGTTCGGTCGCCGTTAAGGAATTGCGCGTACCGCTCAGACCCGGTGCGTTCCAGCGTGTGCCCGAGGTAGAGAACCCCTGGACGCAAGACGATCCCGTCGTCGCCGATGCGCTGTTCGATGAACTCGGTAGGGGCGGCAGCATCGAGGTCACCATGGCAGGAGCGCAGCAGTGGGCCGAGCCGCCAGTCGTAGGCGTTCGGCGACAGCCGTTCGGGGGTGTATGGGTCGATCGTGATCTCGCCAGAGGCGATGCCTGCCACGATGGCGCCTCGGGTGAGGATCACGATGCCACCGATCGGGCAGGACGCCGGTCGCGCCAGTAGGCAGAGGGTTGTGGCCCCGTTGCGGCCTGGTATTTGCCTTCGTACAAGGCGATGGGGCCGACGGCGACGAAGAACATGATCTGCCCGATCTTCATGCCCGCGTACACCCGCAACGGCCGGACCGGGGAGAGCATCAGGGTCCACTGCCCATGGAAGCCGATGTCGCCGATCGGCGCGGTGATCTCCACGAATAGCCCGAGCCTGCCGACCGAGGAACGGCCGAACAGCAAGGGCACGAAGGTATCGGAGCCGACCTCCTCGATGGTGTGGCCGAGGTACAGCTCACCGGGTTGGAGGACGAATCCGTCGACTGGGTCGATGTCGTGTGCACGCGTGGGGTTGGGACGGTGGGCATCAATGACGGGTCCGGTATAGGTGAGCAGGGTCGGGCCCAGTCGGACGTTGTAGCTGTTGGGATTCACCTGTTCGGGTTCGAACGGGACGATTCGCAGACGGCCGTCGTGCGCGGCGGCAGTGATCTCGGGGCCGGTGAGGATCATGACGGGTCTCCCGTCGGGGTTGGTGCGGTCAGGACGAGACGCAGCAGTTGGCCGAGGGACAGCCCGGCGTCGAGGGGGCGACCGCCGTACTCGTCCGCGATGGCCTCGGCGAGGTAGCCCGTGGTGACGACTTTGTTGCTGCCGTCGGGCACCGGCGCGGGCCAGGTGACCATTGGTCCCGCGCGTTTGGTGAGGCGGGCGAGCAAGTTGGCGCGCTGCCCGGGATCGGTGGGCCATCGTGCGTGCACGAGCCGGTTCCCGAAGGGTTCGAGCGTGAGGAGGTCACCAAGGCGCAGTACGTTCCCGAGCCGGGTGAGGCGGAGCGAAGTCTCGTTGAGGACGGCCGGGGCAGCGAACCGGTGGCCGATCTCGGCAGCCGCTGCCGCCGTCAGCACCGCGCGGTCTGGCGTCTGAGCCCGCCATACCGGGGCGAGCTGACCTAGTGGTGCAGCTAAGCGGCTGTGCAGGACGCCGAGTTGCCGACTGAAGCCGGCCAGCGGGGGCGGAACGACGACGGTGCGGGGAAACGGTGTCGGTGTCGCGGTCCAGCCGCCCGCGTGGGGCTCGGCGATCGCGCAGCCGGTCGCGAGTTCCGGTCCCTTGACCACGACGGTGCCGCCAACGCGGCTGGGCCCGTGCAAGGGACTGTGGCAGTGCCCGGCGAACACCACGTCGAGGAACCCACACCTGTCGGCCAACTGAAGGTCGTTGGCGAACCCGGAGTGGGACAGCACGACCCATGCATCGGCCCGCTCCTGATGCGCAGTGAACAGACGCATAAGCGCGCTGACGGGTTCGGCGACTTCGTGACCAGCGCGGTCGGCGCCCGAGATGGCATCGAACGCCTGGGGGCTGATGACCGCAGTCACAGCGGTCCTGACTCCGGCGATGGTGAAGAACCGCACTGGCGCGAACAGCAAGCGCCCAGAGCGGTCGACGGCGTTGGCGCACACCGTGAGGTTCCGGAGAATGGGCTCGAAGTGGTGTTTCCAGCCGTGATTGCCCGGCGCAACAACGTCGTAGAGCGTGTGCAGTATCTGCCGTTCGACTTCGCCGTGACCGAGCCGGTAGTAGCCGGATCCCTCGAAGAAGTCGCCGCAGTCAGCGATGAGCGCTTCGGACCGTGCGGCGTGAAGGTAAGCAAGCATCGGGGCAGCGTCGTCGAATGAGGAGTGCACGTCTGTTGTGGCGACGATCCGCGCTAAGCGTCGATTACTCACCGGTTCACCCCGACCTCGATCGGAGTGATGTCCGCGCCAAGTTGACGCAACTTGGCTGGCAAGTCGGGATGACCGCGGCGGAGTTGATCGAGGTTTGTCACCGTCGAGGCTCCGTGGGCGCTCAACGCGGCGATGAGTACGGCGCTACCAGTGCGGATGTCGGTCGCTGCCAGTCGGGCGCCAACCAACTTCTGCGGCCCGGTCAGGCGGCACCGCGTGGGAGACAGCTCCTCGATATCCGCACCGAGGCGCGCGAGTTGAGGCAGCAGGTTCCCATGGCGGCCGGGGTTGATGTCGTCGGCGAACAGGTGGGTACCACGCTGGCCGAGCGCCAGGGCGATCAGTGCCGGTTCGAAGTCCGCATCAAGTCCCCCCGGTTCCAAAGACGCGACCGCGCGCAGTGGTGCGCCGGTGGGGTGAGCGTCGGCAGCATGAACCAGCAGGCCCTCTGCCACGCACTGGGTAGGGATGCCGAGCCTGTTGAGCGCATCGGCTACCGGAGCAACGTCCGCGCCGCACACGCCCTCGATCCGGGCGCTGCCTCCCGTCGCGGCGACCGCACAGGCCAGCGTGGCGGCCTCGACCTTGTCACCTGCGACCGTCCAGGCCAGCCGGGGCGGCGCTTCGGCCGGGTGCGGGGTTAGCACGAGCTGTCCGGTATCGGTATCGATCTGCCATCCGGCGGCGCGAAGGGCAATGCACATGCCGACGAACTCCGGGGATTGGTTTGGGTTTCCCAGGATCAGACGGGTGTCTGAGACGATCGCTCGCAACACAGCCACCACGCTCGCCCCTCGCGACCGGAACGGCAGATCGATACGCACGGTGGTCGGCACATTCGGCGTGGCGGTCACCTGGTAGCCGTACTCGTCGATGGCTACGGCATCACCGAACGCGCTGTACACATCGAAATGCAGGTCCATACCGCGGTCACCGATGGCGCAGCCGCCGGGCCACGGCAAGCGAGCCTGCCCGAACGAAGCCAACAGTGCAGGGACCAGGTAGTACGAAGCGCGGATGGCGGCCGCCTGGGCAAAACTCGGATGCCCGGCGTCGGGGCGCGCTCCGGGCCGGACGACGATGGCTTGGGCGCGGTCGACGGGCCGGGTGATCTGGAAGCCGCCTACGGCCAGCATCGACAACAAGTGCTCGACATCGCCGATGGCGGGCACACGGTCCACCTGCACCGGGCGGCGCACCGCCGCCGCGGCCGCCAGGAGTGGCAACGCGGCGTTCTTCGACCCGTCGACCGAGACCGAACCGGAGAGCGGACGTCCAGGCCGCACTGCGATGGCGTGTACCCCTGCGATGACTGGGGCTGCGGTCATGACTGGCCTCCGAGGAGTCGGGTCCGCGCCGGCGGGCTGGAACGAGTTCGCAACACCTCGCGTTGCGAACGCATGGCCATTCGGCCGGTGTTGACGGTCTGCGCGTCTGGACCAGCCCTCGGCGTCGATGCGCCGAGGTGGCGGCTCGCCCAGCGGCGCCCGCCGAAGATCCCGGCCAAGAGACCGCAGGGCGTCAGCGGTTGAACCGTGCCCGCACGTGCTTTCGGTCGTCGGACACGAAGACATTCACGTGATCGCTCACCGCCGCGACTATCAGCAGGCCGCGCCCCTGAACCGCGTCGTCCGCAGGCGCCGGACGATCCAACTGCGGGGCCAGCGCGGGAGCCGGGTCCGACACGTCGAGGTCCAGCGCTCGGTCGGTCACCTCGACCAAGACACCGACATAGTCGGCGATCCGGGCGTGCCTGAGCGCGTTCGTGACGAGTTCGGACACCGCCAACTCCGGTCCGTCCGAGTCCACTCCGTGCATGCTGCAGATCGCGCGCACGGCGTATCGGGCGGCGGGAACGGCCTCAACCGTAGGGGCGAACTCGTGCCGGTAGCGGGTGTCGGTAGATGCGCGTGACATGAGCAGCACTCCCTCGGCTGCGGTCGATGCCGCCCCTCCAAGATCACTTTCAGTGATCATGTAGGCGCGATTGGTGACATCGCAAGCGAACACCCCGCTGGTTCCACCACGCAAGCGTGTCGGGCGGAAATTTCCGTCTGAGTGGAAGTTTCCGTGTTCTGGTTCCACTACCGAGAGTTGCCGCTAGGGTGGTCGGCACAAGCGGCGGAATCGGGGAAGGAGCCCGCCATGCGTCGCCGAACGCCAACGGTTCGCGCACGGCGCCTCGGCCTGGAACTACGCCAGATGCGCCGCGAGGCCGGACTCAAGCTGGAACCCGCAGCCGTACTCCTGGAACGCGCCCCGAGTTCGCTGAGCAGAATCGAGCGCGGACTCCAGATGGTGCGCGCACGGGACCTTCCCTACATCTTCGACCAGTACAAGATCGGTCAGGACGACCGGCGGCGCCATGAACTCGTAGCCCTCGCACGGGAGGCGAACAGACCAGGCTGGTGGCAGGAGTACGACGGCCTGATCAACGACCCGTACCGCGACTACATCAGCATGGAGAACGAGGCCCTCGAAATCGGCTCCTACTGCCCGCTGTTGATTCCGGGACTGCTCCAGACCGAGGACTACGCGCGAACCGTGATCGACGCCAGTCGCGAGTGGGAGACCGCCGCACAGGTCGAAGACGCCGTCAAGGTCAGGCTGGCGCGACAAGACGTTCTTACACGGGCCGAACGTCCTTTGCGCCTATGGACCGTCATCGACGAGGGTGTCTTTCGTCGCACGGTGGGCGACCCAGCGCTCATGCGGACGCAGCTCAAGAGCATCGTCGAGCTGGCGACCGCTCTCCCCACCCTCACCGTGCAGGTGATGCCCTACAGCGCCGGCGCGCACGCAGGGCTCGACGGCGGCTTCGCTATCCTCACGTTCGACGGGGCACCGGACGTCGTCACCGTGAACCACCTGACCTCCACGGTCTACCTGGAGGAGCCGCCCGCCGTGTCGCGCTACAACATCGCCTTCGACCACCTCAAGTCGGTCGCGCTATCACCCAGGCAATCCATCAAGACCATCACCGAGTTCACGAAGGAATAGGTGCACAGCAGCATGTTCAAGCACGACGTGGACACCAACTCCGCGGCCTGGGTCCGGAGCAGCTACAGCGACGGCGGGTCCAACTGCGTTGAGGCAGCGGCGATTGGTGACTACACCGGGGTGCGCGACAGCAAGCTCAGCGGACCCGTGCAGCTCCACGCAGCAGCGGCATGGCGGCACCTCCTCGATGACATCCAGGGCAAGGCCTTGAGAACGTAACCACGCCACGGCCACTGTCCGGGAACTAGCCGGACGCCCCTTGCTCCTTCATGGGTCGAACTCATCTGGCCCGGACCTGCTTCGCATGCCGCTGCTGCGCTTACGCGGAGCCGCGCACGCCTTGGGGTGTTGCAGCACCACGGCCATTGCCTGGCACCATCCAGCCGTGACCCGTCAACGTTCGCAATGCGGAGACCGAGATCCCGAGATCCGAAGCTGCCGACGGGCGATGGCCTCGGGGCGACGCTGGATCTGCGCTGCGGTGAAGGTACGCGTCGCCATCAGACACCGCCGAGTACCGCCGCGGCCTTGTCGATGAGCGCCAACGCCTCATTCCCACGGACCGCCATCGCCGAGTACGCCTCGAACTGCTGGCGGTAGGCCGATATCTTCTCGGGCTCATCGAACATCAGGTAGAAGGCGATCAGTTCGACGCTGACGCATGCGTCGTCGAACAGGTGAAAGCTCTCCGAGATCGTGCTCCGTCGGCCCGTGCCCTGCGGGATGATCCCTACGTCCACATTGGGCCGCTCCATGCCGGCCTTGAGCGCCTCGAACTGGTCCAGGAGGGTCTTCCGGTCGCAGATTGCCGCGTAGAGCCCGACCTCCTCCAAAAGGTAACTGAACGACTTGTCCGGAGCGTCGAGCAGCCGCGCCCTTTCCAGACGCGCCTGCACAGCTTCGGCCACGTCCCGGATGCCGTAGTCGCGTCGCTCGGTCTGGACGTTCGCGAGGATCGCCTCGATGTACGGGCCGGTCTGGAGCAGCCCAGGGATGATGTCGCTGTAGGCGCGCAGCTCACGCGTCCGCTCGAACCGCGGCAGTACCTCGCGCTGCGACGGCGCGAGCCCTTCCTTCTCCTCGTCGTACCACTCCTGGATGATCACGTACGTTCCCCTCCGATGCGTCAAGCACTGGTTGTTGCGGTCGACAGCGCGGACACCGGCAGTCCCGGAACGGCTCCGCCAGCGGGAACGCAGGGGTCGCCTTCCGGTCACGGGCCGCGCCAGGAGATGTAGAGCCGTCCGCGTGCACCGTGTACACCTGACACCGCAGCCCCTGGGACGACGGCCAGGTGATGCGCGGTGGGTGCACGCGGCTGGTGTCTGGCATGTGACCCACAGTGGCGGTTGCGGATCTCAGTGCTCCACAACCTTCTACGACCTTGCACGAATTCACCGCGCGAGGGCTTCGATGGCCTCCACGATGCGTGCACGGGCCTGCTCGCCGAATACGGCTTTGCGCAGGTAGGCGTCGAACATGGCTGCGTAGGAGCGCAATTCCGTCGGCGCGGTGACGGTGACCTCGGCACCGAGCAGTTCCACATGGGCGCTGCTGTCGTCGTAGATGGTGAACGTCTCGACGGTCCACGTACCCGAGCGGTCGGCGGTGAACGGGACGATGCCGACCGACAGGGAGGGCAGGCTCGCCGCTGCGATCAGGTATCCGAGCTGGGCCTCCATCGTGGCCGCGTCACCCATGCGGTTCCGCAGGACGCCTTCCTCGATGAGGAACACGCCGCGCCGTGGGCCCTCGCGGATGATCCGCGAACGCTCCACCCGAGCCGCCGCAGCCGCCTCGGCGTCGTTGGGCATGCCCCGAAACGTCGCGATCGCGGTCAGCAGTGCTGCGGCATAGTCGCGGGTCTGGAGGAACCCGGGGACCAGAGTGGACGAGTACTGCCTGAACAGCCGGGTGCGTTCGTACAACGGCACGTAGGACTGCTGGATGCTCCGCAGCCCGGCCCGCTCACGCTGCCTCCACTGCACGTACATCGACTCAGCGGCGAGCGCCTGCGCGATGAGGTCCTCTGCCTGCTCGGGGACGCCGCAGATCTCGCACCACAGCCGTATGTCCGCGGGGCTGGGCAGGGTGGTTCCGGTGATGATCCGGCTGGACTTGGACTCATGCCACCCTGCGGCCTGTGCCACATGGGCACCCTTGAGGCCGGCGTCCCGCATGATCTGGGCGAGCCGGGTGGCCAGTGCCACGCGGGCCTGCTGCGCACTGGTCGACGGGGAACGGGTCATCACGGAGGGGGCAGCGCAGTCAGATCACGAAGTCCTCGTGGGGGACGCCGCGTTTCCACGCCGCGTCAAACGAGTCGACGATCCGCGCGGCCAGCTCTTTGTTTTCGACGTCGTCGAACCTCAGAAATCGGTCGTCACCGTCGAAGATGTTCCAGCGCACCAGCGACCGGTCAAAGACCCACAGGTCGTTCACCGGCACCTGCACATCCGGCGCCGCGCCGCGGTCCAGCCATCGAACCTCTTCACCCGATCGGATCGTGGCGGGTGTACCCGCGTGTTCGTACCGGATGTAGTCAGAGGCGGGCAGGCTCACCACGCGCAGCCGGCGGACCTGGACGCCCCTCCCGGTTGCCGCCGCCACGGTGGAGCAGAAGTCGCTCCACCGCCCCGAGTGCGTCTCCGCGGTCAGGCGCCCTGCGCGCCAGTCCGCGAAGTACTCGTCGTCGACGTTGTAGAGGTCGCGCAGTTCGAGATGCACAGCCTCGAACTGGCAGCCCTCGAACAACTCATCCCACGTCCGCACGTTCGGCAAGCTCGCACGCCCTCCTGATCGCGTCCGCCATATGACGAGGCAGATGCACCACCGACTCACCCTCGGGAACCGGCCCCTGGGCCAGGCAGGCCGCCAACATGTCGGCCGGCGCGTCGAAGCCCTGGAAGACGAAGTTCCCCGTGTCCTTGTCGACCCAGATCGTCGGGCAGGTGCCGCCCTCGCTCTTGTCGTCGACAGCCACGAACTCTAGATCCATGCCGATCCCCCGATCGATCGTCGTGCGCAACCTTCTACAGCGTTCCCTCTCCCAGGGGAACGCCAGCCAATCCTCGGACCGGGGACGCTGCCTCCAGCACGGGTAGATCGACGCTTTCGCAACCACGCACACGATCCAGCGGTGGCCGACAGGCCGCTGTACCTGCTGCACAGCAGGTAGGGCAATCGCATCTACGCCACGCCTCGTGGATGCCCGGAGTCCGGCAGCCGCTTGGCTAGGCTTGATTTCGACGGCACATGGACAGCCCGCGCTCTGCGCGATCGGCCAGGGCTATTGCTGTGGGCAGGTGCGCAAGCGTTGCATGTGAACAGTGCCAATGTGTGGGCAAGGCCCGAAACGTTCGAAGGCAACCGAGTCGGACAGTTGCTGGTCCCACGCGGATCTCTAAGGGTGGAAGAAGGCCCGGAAGGCCAGCTGGCGGTGTCAGGCCAGTTTGGGTCTTGGCCAGCTATTCGCGCCGGGAACAGCACTGGCGACCAGCTCACGGCGCTCATCCCCACAGTCCGCACGGGTACAGGGCAGGTCACGTGGCTGGGTGACAAGGCGCTCCTGAGCCCGAACACGGTGCTGGACTCCTTCGTAGATGGGATCGGATTTCGCCCCCACACTGACGAACACAGTCTGCGACGTCCGCAGATCGGTGCGCTGCACTCCGTGCTGGGCTACTGGTCATCAGGGATCCCTGACCCCGGTGTGGTGGTCATGCCCACCGGCACCGGCAAGACCGAGACGATGCTGGCATTGCTGGTCGCCAGCCGGCCGGCAAAGCTCCTGGTGCTCGTGCCGAGCAGCGCACTGCGCGACCAGATCGCCAGGAAATTCGAGACACTCGGCGTCCTGCAGAAGTTCGAGATCGTCACGCCCGACGTTCTGAGACCGTGCGTGGGACGCCTTGAGCACGGGTTCAAGGACGTTGCCAGCGCGGCCGCGTTCGGGGCTGCCTGCAACGTAGTCGTGGCTACTCCTCATGCCCTCCACGCATGTGATCCGCTGGCGCGGGACGTCTTGCTTGAGTCTTTCTCCCATCTGATCGTCGACGAAGCGCACCACGCGCCAGCCGCCAGCTGGACCAGCGTGATTGAGGGCTTCACTGGACGGAGCGTCCTGCTCTTCACAGCTACCCCGTTTCGCGAAGACGGGCGGGCCTTGCCAGGGCGGACGATCTTCCGGTTTCCTCTGCGCGAAGCCCAAAGGGATGGCTACTTCACCACGATCGACTACCGCGCTGTACTCAACCTGGAGAGCACCGACGCGATATTGACGCAGCTCGCGGTAGAGCGGCTACGACGAGACCTTGCAGACGGTTACGACCACATCCTGATGGCCCGGGCCAAGAGCATCGCGCGTGCCGAGGAAATCGTCGAGCTCTACCGGAGAGAAGCTCCTGATCTCGGCCCGGCAGTCCTGCACGAACGCCTCCCAGCACGGCGCCGCAAGCAAGCACTGGCATCCCTCGATGACCGGTCCTGTCGCATTGTCGTCTGCGTCGACATGCTGGGCGAAGGGTTCGACCTCCCGGCTCTGAAAATCGCTGCCCTGCACGACGTGAAGAAGAGCCTCAGCCCCATGATCCAGTTCATTGGGCGGTTCACCCGATCGACAGGCGACTCCAAGATCGGTACGGCATCCGTGTTCGTCGGCCGAGACCCATCGGTAGCCCTGGCACCGCTGCGCGATCTCCTTCGCGAGGACGCCGACTGGAACCTCATCCTGCACGACGTCACCGAACGGGCCAGCAGCGCGGTCGAGGCGATCGGCGAGTTCGAAGCGTCTTTCGTCGGCGGCCCACCCGAAGTCTCCGTCGCCGTTCTGGAACCCAAGATGAGCGCCATCGCCCACCGGGCGCCCACACGAGAGTGGGACCCGGATCGCGCCCTGTCGGTCTATGGCGCGGACCGCGTCCTCGGCGCGAACATCGCCACCAATGCGAGCTCGTCGGTGGCGTGGTTCGTTCTTGAGCACAGAGACGGCGTGAGCTGGGGAGCCGCGCATGCGCTAGAGGAGACCACCTACGAACTCGTGATCATGTACTTCAATCGAAGCCAACGAGTCCTCTTCGTTCATGGCTCCCACAACAGCAGTCACTTCGCCGAACTAGCACAGGCAGTTCTCGGCGCCGAGAGCCAGCGTATTGAAGGACCAACGGCTCTCCGCGTCTTGGCCCGGTTGGATCGACTCATTCCGACCAACATCGGTCTTCTGGATGCCCGCAGTCACTTCAACCGCTTCTCCATGCACGTAGGAAGCGACGTCAATGAGGCGCTGAACACGGCAGACAAGCAGGGAAAGAGCCAGACCCACATCGCCACTTCCGGCTACGACGAGGGCGAGAAGGTCACGATCAGCGCGGCGGTTTCAGGCCGATTCTGGTCGATGAGGACGGCCCCCAACTTGAAGTCCTGGACCGACTGGTGCGATGCGCAGGGGGCGAAGCTCCTCGACGACAGCATCAGTCTGGATGACATCCTCGAAGGATTCGTCATCCCTCAGGATCTCACCGAACGGCCCCCCTACGTCCTGCTCGCCCTGGAGTGGCCGTGGGAGCTCTTCCTAGGCACTGGCTCTAGCCGTTCGATCTCCTACGCGGGGTCCGCCTACCCAGTAGCCGATGTCGACTTGGCCGTCGACGACTTCTCTTCCACCGGCCCGTTCCTCTTCTCCTTGGTCACGCCGGCTTGGCGCCTCCGGTATCGCGGAGACTTCACCGCAGCAGGTCTCGCCTACAGCCCTGTCGGTGACGACGCGGAAGTGGTCACGACTCGACAGCGCACCCCACTCGCTGACTGGTTCAGTCGACACAAGCCCAGCCTGTTCCTCGAAGGCGACCGCATGATCACCGCCCAGAGCCGGCTCCACGCTCCTCGCTACGATCAACTCCCTTATGATCGAGCCCTCTTGCGGGTCTTGACCTGGGCCGGAGTGGACCTTCAAAAGGAGTCGCAGGGTCCCGAACGCCGCGCCGACTCCATCCAGGCATTCATGTCGGCCTACCTGCAGACAGCACAGGAATTCAATGTGCTACTCGACGATGACCGCGCCGGCGAAGCCGCGGACCTCGTCGGAATCAAGCTCCACAATGGCGAGCTAAGCGTCACATTGGTCCACTGCAAGTACTCCTCGGACCCGAAGCCTGGCGCTCGACTGGCAGACCTGTACGAGCTCACCGGCCAAGCAATCCGAGGCGCCAAGTGGCGCCAGGGCGGCTTCGACGCTCTCCTGCACCACCTCGACCGACGAGCCCGCGACTACAAATCGCGCACCGGCAAGAGCCCCTACGAAGTCGGCGACATTGAAGAGCTCTACAGGATCCGGCAGCTCGCGCCGCAACTCAAGCCTCGATTTCACACCGTACTGGCCCAACCGGGCCTATCCGCTCAAGCCTGCACCGCCGAACACCTTCGAGTACTCGCCGGCGCCCAGTCGTACCTTCACACCGTCACCAGGGGTAGCTTCACCGTCTACTGCAGCGCCTAGCAAATCCGATCATGAACTCGTAGCTGTCTGCATTGCCCCGGGGCATACCCAGTCCGCGAGTACCACGGGCCCGCGGACACCCCGTGTCAGTCGCAAACCTGCCTCGCAAGGACGTCAGCGATCATCCTCGCGGCGAAGGTCTGGTCGTCGGTGATGCGGTTGACGTGCTCCGCGAGCAGGACGGTAGTGGCTTCCAAGGGATTCATCTCGTCCTGGGTCCAGTCGCCAAACTGCTCGCGCCACAGATTGGGGCTCAGACCGTTCGCTGCGGCGACGAGTAGGCCGGCCATCGTCGGGATGGTCTCGGAGCGGAAGCTCTTGGGCATCATCCGCATCGAGGCCACAAGGTTGGACACGACGACCTCGATCACGTCCTCGTCGTGGTCCTCGTAGGCGGCCCGCAGCCACTTCATGAACATGAAGATGAGCGTGCATGTGCCGTCCAGCACGGCTTCGGCTTCCGCGGCGTCCAGGGACGCGATGAACTGATCGACCAGCGCCTGCTGCTCGGGGTCGGCTTCAACACTGCCGTCGTAGATCTGCTTGAGCCGGGAGTCGATCATCAGGAGCGCGGCGCCGACGTCGCCGACGGGCGCATGCTGAGGGTCGCAAAGCGATGACACAGAGGCCCTCCTCTCGTGACCGCGGCATGGCACGCGGTATGCCCGCACCATAGAGCGCCGGGCAGGCTGAGGTCCGGCGAATCCCAACAAAGCGGGGTAGGCCCGGGGCCTGCTGCGTCAGCCAACCCTGCGGGTGCCGAAAACCCCATCCGCGCAGGTCAAGCTGCATGTCGGTATTCGTGGATGGTGCCGCCGAGTCGGTCGTGCCAGCGTATCCGCAGCCGTGCCAGCTGGTCGGGATTGGTGATCGGCTCGGGCAGTGCGCGTAGTGGCGCCGCCTGGTGGAGCGTCCGGTGCGGCCGGTGCTGGTTGTAGTGCTGTTCGAACTGGCGTAGTGCGTGGAGTAGGTGGCGCTGGTTCCAGATGAGTGTGCGCTCGAGGAGTTCGTGGCGCTAGGTGCGGACCCAGCGTTCCATGACGGCGTTCATGCGCGGGGTGCGGACCGCGGTGAGGACGGTGCGGATCCCGGTGTCGGCGAGGACCTGGTCGAACAGTGCCGGGAACTTGGCGTCCCGGTCGCGGATGAGGAACGCCGCTTTGGTGCCGGCGTCGTCGAGGTCCATGACGAGGTTCCGGACGGCCTGGGTGACCCACGCGGCGGTTGGGTGCGGTGTGCTGCCGAGGACGCGGATCCGGCGGGTGGCGTGCTCGATGACCGCGAACACGTACTGGCGCTGCCCGGTCAGCGTGACAGTCTCGAAGAAGTCGCAGGCCAGGATGGCGTCGGCCTGGGGGCGGAGGAAGCCGGCCCACGTGGTGGTGCCGCGTTCGGGTACGGGATCGATGCCCGCGGTCTTGAGAATCTCCCAGACGGTGGACGCGGCGACGCGGATGCCGAGCAGGGCGAGTTCGCCGTGGATGCGGGGGTAGCCCCAGGTCGGGTTCTCCCGGGCGAGCCGGAGTACGAGGACGCGGATGGAGTGGACGGTGCGCGGTCGTCCGGGGCGTTTGCGCTGAGAAGCCTTCGCGTGTCGGCGGCGGACCAGGTCGCGGTGCCAGCGCAGGACGGTGTCGGGGTGCACGGTCAGCCGCAGCCGACGGAGCACACCGCGCGGCAGCGGGTGCAGCAGGGCTGCGAGGAGGGCACGTTCGGGCGCGGTGAACCGCGGCCGCCGGTCACCCAGCTGTCGTTCGAGGACGGTGATCTGGTGGCGCAGGGCCAGGATCTCGACCTCCTTGGCACGGTCACTCAGGGGCAGCAGCCGCAACGCGGCGAACGCGTTCGTGACCGCGAGGTAGGCGAATCGAAGCAGCACGGATGATCATGGTGCCGCAGTACTGGTCACTGCCGTACGTCAGGATGCAGCACTGGCTGGGGTACCTCCCTGCGGCCTCCCACCTGCACGGATGGAGTTCTCGGCACGCACAGGCCCCCGCGACGGCGGCGAAGCAGCCTGTCGTCAGCGCGGTTGCGTGGTGACCTTTTACGTGAGGTTCGCGGGGCGACCATGGCGACCATGCGCCAACTCGGTCTGCTGCTCGGGGCGTTGCACAGGCTTTCGACTCCCGCCGATCTCGATATCGGCCCGCTTCAGCCCCGCACAGCTTCGTCGGCTGCTAAAGCGTAGAGGAGCTGGACCAGAACATCGGGCACGGCAACTGGGCAATCGGCACCGCGTTCTACACCGCGACCTGTGCTCCATCAATCAGGTCGATGGTGGTTACGAGTGGCTGGCGACAGCATCTCGTTCGAGTCCATGTCGTTGGAACTGGGCATCGTGGGAGGAAGGTTCACTTCGCCCATTCGTAGGCTCCTGACCGCTTCAAAGAAGTCGTGTCAGGCGCTCGCGTACTGAGCAAAACATCCATCGCCCTGGAATTTACGACCCAGGGCGACAGGCGCGCAACAAATATCTGCTTTCATCATCCCGGCGCTCGAACCTCACGCAATGAGAAGAGAAAGCTGATCCAGCAAAGCAAAGGCCTCATCCAGGCGCTCGGCGATACGCCCCTGCTCAGGCAGCGGTGCCAACGGAACGGCCAACGCTTTGACCTGCTTGCCATTGATTCCAATATTTCCCGCGGTTGTCGCCGCAACATCCTCAATCTGCCTTCGAACAAACTGGGAGTTGATTACATGTCGCAAATAGGCATGCGACACGATGATTGCCCGAAGGCAGATAAGCTTGTCTGGATGCAGAATCGAATCATTCACCTCGGCGGGAACCTGGGACACCCTGCCGACATAGCGCAAGTTGCCGTTGAAACGACAAGCCAGAAGGTCGCCGGGACGAACCAGGTAAGGACTAGCTTGCTCCTCGGGCAACTCGGCGAACTTGTGGTCAGAAAGGTTGACAACGCCGTCGCGCCGAGACGTTGCGGCACTGATCCGAAGCAGTGGGTAGCCCTCACCCACATCGTTCGGCTTAGCCGACGTTCCGTTCCGACAGTGAGCCAAGATGTCGCCGAGGGGGACCAGTCGCCACGAATCAGGCAAAGCGAAATTTCCGTCCGACTCTAGCGCACGCACCCCGCCCTTTAGCCCCCGAGCTTCCTTCTCCGAGGCGATTCGCGCAAGCAAGCGGTCGACGGACTCACTCTCCGGTTCCGACTCTACAAGGTGCCCTGTCAGAGCAAGCTCAACGACAGCATCTCGAATCCTCTCAATACCGCCGGGAATACGCGCCAACTCATCCAAGCTGTCGACCATGAGTCGGAGCTCATCAAGATCCATAGCTGTTCAATGCCTGATTCAGTAGGTGTCGGATGGCATCAATCGTCCGCGCCGCCTCGCGCTGTTTGTGGCGATAATCGGCAAGCAGCTCCGCAAGGCTTTCGTTCTTGCCCAGAGTGGCATTCGGGTTCTTTACGTCAAGATTAAAATTGCGTTCACGGATTTCGTCGACACTAACATGCCACGATCTCTCCGACTCGCTGCGCGCCCCCCACCATGCGCGTTCCGCGTCAAACTCCTCGGACTGCATGGGTTTGCCCTTGTTGTAGCTCTTTAGACCCTCGGGAAGAGGGTGTTCATAGAACCAAACTTCCTTCGTGGGCTCACCCTTGCTGAAGAAGAGTAGGTTAGTGGCAATGTTCGTATATGGAGCGAAGGCGCTGCTTGGCACGCGAACGACGGTATGTAGATTGCATTCCTCGAGCAATTGCTGCTTGATGCGAGTCTTAACACCCTCGCCGAACAGCGTTCCGTGGGGAAGGACGAGGCCTGCGCGCCCTCCCGGCTTGAGCAGCCGCATGATAAGGACAAGAAAGAGATCAGCCGTCTCGCGAGTACGAAATTTCTGTGGGAAGTTCTGCTCGACCCCTGGCTCCTCGACGCCACCGAAAGGCGGGTTGGTGACGATCACGTCTACGCGGTCGGCCGGACCATAGTCACGGAGCGGGCGGGTCAGGGTATTGGCGCGGCGAATGGCGGTCGGCGCGTCGATGCCATGCAGGATCATGTTGGTGAGGCAGAGCAGGTGCGGCAGCTGCTTCTTCTCGATGCCCCGCAACGAGGCCTGCAGGAGCGCTTCGTCGTCGGGCGTCTTCACCTGACTCCGCAGATGGTCGATGGTGTTGGCAAGGAAGCCGCCGGTGCCGCAGGCCGGGTCCAACACCACCTCCCCGAGCCGGGGATTCACCATCTCCACGATGAACTGCGTCAGCGCCCTCGGCGTGTAGTACTCACCGGCGTTGCCAGCGCTCTGGAGGTCCTTGAGCAGCTTCTCGTAGAGGTCGTTGAACTGGTGCCGGTCGGCCCGGACAGTGAAGTCGATCGAGTTGATCTTGTTGATCACCTGGCGCAGCAGCGTGCCGCTCTTCATGTAGTTGTACGAGTCCTCGAACGCCTCGCGCACGATCAGAGTCCGCGGGTTGCTGTCGCCACTCAGCTTGCGCAGCGCTGGGAAGAGGTCGTTGTTGACGAAGTCGTTGAGGTCATCACCGGTCAGGCCTTCTTCGTCGCCCGCCCAGGCCCGCCACTGGTACTGCGCTGGGATCGCAGGAGTGTAGCCGTCGGTCATCAGCTCCAGCTCCTGCTCGGTGTCGTCCAGGATCTTGAGGAAGATCATCCAGACGAGCTGGCTGAGCCGCTGCGCATCGCCGTCCACACCCTGGTCTTGCCGCATGACGTCTTGGATGGACTTGATGAGCGTGGACGAAATCACTGCGCCTCCTGGTACAACTGCTCCTCAAGGTCATGCACGGCCTTGAAATAGGTCTCGCGGGTTCCGAAGGCTCGTATGAGCTCCACGGGGCCGCCCATCGAACGGAAAGGCTCCACCCGCAACACCCCGATGTCCTCCAACGAACGCACGCCGGACTCGACGTATTTTTCGAGCAGTGCCTCCAACACGGCGCGCATCTGGCCCTGGTACTTGCCAAGGTAGCCGTTCGCGCGGACTGCTTCGGCCCGCTGCCGTCGCTCGATCGGCTGACGTTCATAGGCAATATGTAGGGCCATGTCGAATGGGTCAAGCGCTAGGCCTGACTGCTCCACCAGGTCCTCCAGCGGTATGCCGGCGTCCACCAGCTCGTCGAGTAGAGCCGTTCGCTGATCCCCAGCCGACCAGGCGCTCACGAAGGCCTCCGCGGTCGGGTACCGCTCCAGCAGGCGGCTGCGGACGAACTCCTTGAGGCTGGAGGTGAGGGGTTTACCGTCAGTCCCGAGCATCTGCACCTGTTCGCCGATGATCGTCACCGCCTGGCCGCTGACCACGATCCGCTTGCGACGGACGTTGCGCGCTCCGGGCCGTTCGACCCACTGCTCCGGGCCTTCGTTGTCCTCGCCTTCGCCCACGGTCTCGTCGACGTCGTCCAGCCCTTCGACGGCATCCTTCATGTCGCCGTCGGGCGGCAGCTCGTAGACCTTGACCGGGTCGCCGTCGAAGCCCTCGTCGGCAAACAGCTTGGTGACGTTCTTAAAGTCCATGATCACGAAGAACCACTTGTCGTAGTCCGTCCGTACCCGGGTACCGCGGCCGATCATCTGCTTGAAGTCGGTCATGCTCTCGACTCGGTTGTTGAGCACGATGAGCTTGCAGGTCTGGGCGTCCACGCCGGTCGCCAGCAGCTTGCTGGTGGTGGCGATCACGGGGTAGGGCATCTCAGGATCAATGAAGTTGTCGAGTTCCTGCTTGCCCTGCTGGTCGTCGCCGGTGATCTGCATGACGTAGCGCGAGTCCTTACGGACCTCATCGGCGTTGAGGTTGGCCAATATCCGGCGCATGCGGTTGGCGTGCGGGATGTCCTGGCAGAAGACGATCACCTTGCCGTAGCGATCCGTGCTCTTCAGGTACTCGGTGATCCGCTCGGCAACCCGCTTGTCGCGCTCCGGGAAGACGATCGAGTCATCGATGTCCTCGCCGGTGTAGTGCCGGTCGGGGATCAAGTTGCCTGCGTCGTCACGCTGCCCCTCCTCAGGGCGCCAGCCGAAGGTGTCGACGTCAAGCGCCGTGCGGATGACCTTGTACGGGGCCAGGAAGCCGTCGTCGATGCCCTGCTTCAGGGAGTAGGTGTAGAGCGGGTCGCCGAAGTAGTCGATGTTGCTGACTGTCTTCGTCTCCTTGGGCGTGGCCGTCATGCCGAGCTGGATGGCCGAGTCGAAGTGCTCCAGGATGCCGCGCCAGGCGCTGTCCTCCCGGGCGCTGCCCCGGTGGCACTCGTCGACGATGATCAGGTCGAAGAAGTCGGGGGAGAACTGCTTGTAGACGTTGTCGATCTCCTCGGTACCGGTCACCGCCTGGTATAGGGAGAGGTACAGCTCGAAGCTCTTGTCAACGACCTTGCTGCCCGCGCGGTCCGGGTCGTCGGCGGTCGCCACCTTGGAGATGGTGCCGCGCGAAGCACTGAGCTTGGCCATGCGCCCCTTGAACATGGCGAAGTCGTTCATCATGGTCTGGTCGATCAGGATGTTGCGGTCGGCCAGGAAAAGTACGCGGGCCTGGCCCTTGTCCTGGTTGATCGTCCGGAAGGACTCCATGAACCGCCAGATAATCTGCGCGGCGGTGTATGTCTTACCCGTCCCCGTGGCCATGACCAGCAACAGCCGACGCTGCCCCTTGGCGATCGCTTCGAGCGTCCGGTTGATCGCGATGCGTTGGTAGTAGCGCGGCCGGCGTCCCGACCCGTCGTCATGGAACTGACCTGCGATCACCGGCTCGTCAGCGTCCTCGATGCCCTTCCACTGCTTGTACAGCTGGTAGAGGGCTTCGGGAGAGGGGAACTGCTCCAGCGGGATCTCGACCTCGATCTCTGGCCGGATGCCGGTGCGGTCGTGCCACACGAACGAGTCACCATTGCTGGTGAAGACCGAGGGTACGTCGAGCTGCTCGGCGTACTCGATTGCTTGTTGCATCCCGTCGCCCGGCTCGTGGTTGTTGTCCTTGGCCTCGACCACGGCGATCGGGAGGTTGGGACGCCACTCAAGCAGATAGTCGACCTTCTTGGGCTTCTTGCGCACACCCTTCTTGCCGACCACCTGGATGCGTCCAGCTGAGAAGTAGTAGTACTCCTCGCGGAGCGACGTCAGGGGCCAGCCGGCGGCACTCAGGGCGGGCGTGATGTACCGGGTACGGATCTCCGTCTCGGTCAGCTGGGACTTGCCTGAATCGCTCACGGGGGAATTGTAAGGACCACCACTGACAGTCACGAGGTACACGACTCCCCCGAGTAGCGATTGACAAGCGGGCCGTCGGTTACCCTGTGGGTGCCGAAAACCTCATCCGCGCAGGTCAGGCCACATGTCGGTATTCGTGGATGGTGCCGCCGAGTCGGTCGTTCCGGCGTATCCGCAGCCGCGCCAGTTCGTCGGGATCGGTGATCGGCTCGGGCAGTGCGCGTAGCGGCGCAGCCTGCTGAAGTGTGCGGTGCGGCCGGTGCTGGTTGTAGTGCTGTTCGAACTGGCGTAGTGCGTGGAGCAGGTGGCGTTGGTTCCAGATCAGGGTGCGGTCGAGGAGTTCGTGGCGGCAGGTGCGGACCCAGCGCTCCATGACGGCGTTCATCCGGGGTGTGCGCACGGCGGTCAGGACGGTGCGGATGCCGGCGTCGGCGAGGATCTCATCGAAAAGCGCACCCACCTTAGGCGTGGACATGCGGGAACGCCTGCCGACGCGCATGGCCGGCGCGGCGTGCGCCCGTGCCAAGATTCGCCGCTGTCGAATCTTCAAGTTCAACTTGGCGTGCTCCTACCGCGTCCGCGAGGACACACCCGGGCTGGAGGTCCTCGCTGATCCGGCGGCCACCGCCACGCCGCGCAAACGCCCCACGACCCTGCCCCCGCTCCGACCGGCTCGCCGTACGCTGTAGGGGCCGACAATTCCGTCCGTGCAGGTCAAGCGGCATGTGAGTGATGGTGCAGCCGGGTCGGTGGTGTCTGCGGTTGTCCGTCCCCGGCATCGCGGCCGCGGCCGCGGCCGTCGACGATCACGACGCCCTGGCGGCTGAGATCCCGCAGCGCCTACCTCGCGCGCGAACGACACGGAAGCCGGCTCGTCGCTGGCGTCGGGAGCAAGTTGACCGCGACGCGCGGGTCGATCACTTGGCCTTGTACGCACCACACCCCCGCCCTACCACTGCCAGAGCGGGGGAATTCGCTCCAGTACGCCACCCTTTCGATTGATAGACGCGGGGTTGCGGAGGGCTAACCTGAAGTCACGAGAAATCGTAGGTGACTGTGGGAGCTGCGCCCGGACCGACATAGAGTCGGTTGCCCCCGGCCATACCGGAGATGACGGACAACTCGGGCCTGGGACTCGACCCTGAGGAGGGTCGAGTTCTTCGTTTTCCCGGCGCATGACGACGTATCGGAGTGTGGGTGGAACCCTCCGGCGTTTGCGGTGTGCGTGGCTCGGGTGTCGTTTTCGGTCCGCGAATCCTCCGTATAGGAGTGAACGGTCTCTCTGCCGCGGTCCGGTCATGTGTCCGTGGCGGCCCGACGCGTCGTTCCGGTCATCGTGTTCGGGCTCCGAACCGGGCGGCGTGGGCGACGACTTGACCGGGGTGCGGTGGAGAGCGTCCATCGACGTCGTCCGGCCCCGGAACCGCACACGCGACTGCCGTGCGGGGATGGGGCGACCCCGACACGCAGGGAGGAACCAGCCCCGATGGCCTGGTCCGAGAAACACGGACGCACCTGGCGGGTGCGCTACCCCGCCGGCGACGGCACCCTCGCCTCGGAGAGCGGCTTCGCCGACCGCGACGCCGCCGAGGAACGCGTCACCCAACTCAACGCCCACCCCACCGCTTCCGGTACCGCCGGTTCCAACACGGAACCCACGGCCGACCCCGTCCCGGCACCACCCGCACAGCCCCACACTACGCCCACAGCGGGGCGAGCCGACACGCCAGCCGAGCACGCCCCGGCCCCCGCGATCGGGGAACCCGCCGGTGAAGCGGCCCACAGCGGCACGGTGTTCGGTGACTGGGTCGCCGTGTGGCGGACCACGCTGGACGTCGGCGAGGAGACCCGCGGCATGTACGAGAGCCTGCTGCGCAACCACCTCCTGCCGCGGTGGGGTGAGCTCGAGCTCGCGGGCATCACCCGTTCCGCGGTCCGCGCGTGGAAGATCTCCCTCGATGTGCGATATGCCCCGGCGACGGTCGCGCATATCGGCAAGCTGTTGTCGATGATCCTCACGGACGCCGTCGACGAAGGACTCATTGGCGCCAACCCCGCCTCGGCGCGGCGCCGGGGGCGTCGGCCGCGGGTGCGAAGGGCCGGGCCAGTGTGGGCCGAACCGGGGGAGGTCCTCGCCATCGCCGAACGGATCCGGGAACTCGCCGGGTCCAATGCGTATGTGATGGTGCTGACCGCCGCGTACACCGGGATGCGATGGGGTGAGACCACCGGACTGCGGTGGACCGCCATCGACACGGCCCGCGAGGTTGTCACCGTCCAGCCCGAGGGGTCGCTGCACGAGATCGGCGGCCGGGTCTTCCTCGGCCCCCCGAAGACCGCGGAATCCGCACGCGAGATCCCCATCCCGCCATTCCTCGCCGCATTGTTGGCGGCCGAACGGCAGCACGCGGCACGCGGGTTGAAGACCACCCATCCGGACGGCACCGAACGCATCGTGGACGGGGCGGTGTTCACCAGCCCCGACGGCGGGTGGTGGCGCCGGTCCACGTTCTCGCGGCGGTACTGGCGGCCAGCCGTCAACGGCGACCCGCGCCGCGGGTGGGGGCCGGTCAAGCCCGGGCTGACGTTCCACGGGCTGCGGCACTCGCACAACACCTGGATGATCGACGAGGGATGCGACGACGTGGTGCGCGCGCGGCGCCTCGGGCACCACGTCCCCGACAAGATCCAGGACGTCTACGGCCACGTCGCCGACCGCGTCAACCGACGCCTCGTCAAAGCCCTCGAAAAGCGCTGGCGGAAAACCTGGTCCCGGGCACACCCCGGCGACCCTGTTCCCTGGGCAACCGCCGCGCCGGGCACCATTCCGAAGATGAAGAACAAGAAGAAGAAAGCACCGGTGAAAACCGCAGCCGGGGAAAACTGCGGAATCCCGGCCCGGACCGACGACCCCCGCGCGGAGTCGCCAAGGGGTCGGGAGAGGCGTCAGCGCAGGTCGAAGGCAGCTTGACATCGCGGTGGGAGCGGGGATCGCTCCCAAGCGGCTCCCACAACGCAGACAGGCCCATGATCACCAAAAGTGATCATGGGCCTGACCTGCATAAGCACCGTCGGGACGACAGGATTTGAACCTGCGACCCCTTGACCCCCAGTCAAGTGCGCTACCAAGCTGCGCCACGTCCCGGTACTGACTGCTCGGCTGGCCGAGCACGGAAACCATACCGCACTTGGGGGGTGGCTTCGCCACTTGGTTGTTGTGGGGGGCGAGGGGTCGGGGGTGGGTCAGTCGACCTCGGCGGGGGCTGCGGCGAACTGGGATTCGTAGAGGCGGGCGTAGGCGCCGGCGGCGGCGAGGAGGGTGGTGTGGGTGCCCTGCTCGACGATGGCGCCGTTCTCCATCACGAGGATGGTGTCCGCGTCGCGGATGGTGGAGAGGCGGTGGGCGATCACGAAGGCGGTGCGGCCGTCGCGGAGGCGGGCCATCGCGCGTTGGATGAGGACTTCGGTGCGGGTGTCGACGGAGCTGGTGGCCTCGTCGAGGACGAGGATGGTCGGCTCGGCGAGGAAGGCCCGGGCGATGGTGATCAGCTGCTTCTCGCCGGCGCTGATGCCGGTGCCCTCGTCGTCGACGACGGTGTCGTAGCCGTCGGGGAGGGTCCGGATGAAGCGGTCGGCGTGGGCGGCCTTGGCGGCGGCGCAGATCTCGTCGCGGGTGGCGCCGGTGGCGCCGTAGGCGATGTTGTCGGCGATGGTTCCGCCGAAGAGCCAGGTGTCCTGGAGGACCATGCCGACGGCGGAGCGGAGTTCCTCGCGGGACATGGCGGCGGTGTCGACGCCGTCGAGGGTGATGCGGCCGCCGGTGACCTCGTAGAACCGCATCAGGAGGTTGACCAGGGTGGTCTTGCCTGCGCCGGTGGGGCCGACGATGGCCACGGTCTCGCCCGGGGCGACGGTCAGGGAGAGGTCGGTGATGAGGGGCTTGTCGGGGGTGTAGGAGAAGGCGACGTTCTCGAAGGAGACGCGGCCGAGCAGGGAGGACGGGCGGGCCGGCGGGTTCGGGTCCGGGGCCTGTTCGGGGGCGTCGAGGAGCTCGAAGACGCGTTCGGCGGACGCGACGCCCGACTGGATCAGGTTGGACATGCTCGCGGCCTGCGTCAGCGGCTGGCTGAACTGCCGTGAGTACTGGACGAAGGCCTGGACGTCGCCGATGGAGAGGGTGCCGGAGGAGACCCGGAGACCGCCGATGACGGCGACCAGGACGTAGTTGAGGTTGCCGATGAACATCATCGCCGGCTGCATGAGCCCCGAGGCGAACTGCGCCTTGAAGGAGGCCGCGTACAGCCGGTCGTTCTCGGCGCGGAACGTCTCGGCGGACTCCGCCTGACGGCCGAACACCTTCACCAGCGCGTGCCCGGTGTACATCTCCTCGATGTGCGCGTTCAGCTTGCCGGTGCTGCGCCACTGGGCGATGAACTGCGGCTGCGCGGTCTTGCCGATGCGCGCCGCGACGATCACGGAGACCGGCACGGTGACGAGCGCCACGAGGGCGAGCAGCCACGAGATCCAGAACATCATCCCGAGGACGCCGACGATCGTGAGCAGCGAGAACAGCAGCTGGCTCATGGTCTGCTGCAGCGTCTGGCCGAGGTTGTCGATGTCGTTGGTGACGCGGCTGAGCACCTCGCCGCGCGGCTGCTTGTCGAAGTACGACAGGGGCAGCCGCCCGATCTTCTCCTCGACGTCCGTGCGGAGCCGCTTGACGGCGCGCTGCAGGACGGCGTTGGCGACGCGCGACTGGATGATGCTGAGCACGCCGGACAGCACGTAGACGGCGACCGCCCAGCCGAGGATGACGCCGACCTCGTCGAAGTCGACGCCGTTCGGCCCGAACGCGCCGCGGAAGATCTTGTCGGTGGCCTCGCCGAGGATTTTCGGACCCGTGACGGAGAGTGCCACCGCGAACACCGCGAGCACGAAGATCCCGTAGACGAGCGTCTTGTCCGGTTCGAGGAGCTTCAGCAAGCGGCGCGAGGACGCCTTGAAGTCGAGCGACTTCTCGGCGGGCTGCCCGCCCATGAACCGTCCCGGTCCGGCCATCGGCTGCGGCCCGCGGCGGGGCGCGGCCGGGGCGGCGGCGGGTTTCTCGGTGCTGACGGGAGCTCCGTCGGCGGGCGCGGGCGCGCCGTTGCGTTCGGCCGTGCTCATGCCGCCTCCTCCTCGGTGAGCTGCGACAGCACGATCTCCCGGTACGTCGGATTGCCGGCCATCAGTTCGGTGTGCGTGCCGTCCCCGACGACCTCGCCCTCGTCGAGGACGATGATCCGGTCGGCGTCGCGGATGGTGTTGACGCGCTGCGCGACGATGATCACCGTGGCGTCCTCGGTCTCGCGGCGCAGCGTCGCCCGCAGCCGGGCGTCGGTGGCGTAGTCGAGTGCGGAGAACGAGTCGTCGAAGAGGTAGACCTCGGGTCGGCGGACGAGCGCGCGGGCGATCGCGAGGCGCTGCCGCTGGCCGCCGGAGACGTTGGTGCCGCCCTGCGAGATGGGCGCGTCGAGCCCCTCGGGCATGGCCTCGACGAAGGACCGGGCCTGTGCGACGTCCAGCGCCTGCCACAGGTCCTCGTCGGTGGCCTCGGGGTTGCCGTACCGCAGGTTGCTCGCGATGGTGCCGGAGAAGAGGTACGGCTTCTGCGGCACGAGCGCGACGCTGCGGGCGAGCAGGGCGGGGTCCAGGTCGCGGACGTCGACCCCGTTGACCAGCACGCTTCCGTCGCTGACGTCGGACAGCCGCGGCAGGAGCGTCATCAGCGTGGTCTTGCCGCTGCCGGTGGACCCGATGACGGCGGTGGTCTGCCCGGGCCGCGCGGTGAAGGTGATGCCGCGCAGCACGGCCGCCTCGGCGCCGGGGTAGCGGAACTCGACGTCGCGCAGTTCGACGAAGCCGCGCCGGTCCACGGAGGTGACGGGCTGGAGCGGCGGCGCGAGGGTGCTCCCGGTGTCGAGCACCTCCTGGATGCGCTCGGCGCAGACCTCGGCGCGCGGCACCATCATGAACATGAAGGTCGCCATCATCACCGACATGAGGATCTGCATCAGGTAGCTGAGGAACGCGGTCAGCGAGCCGATCTGCATGGAGTGGTCGTCGATGCGGTGCGCGCCGAACCACATGACCGCCACGCTGGAGAGGCTGACCACGGTCATGACCAGCGGGAACATCAGCGCCATGATGCGGCCGACGCGCCACGACACGTCGGTCAGCTCGTCGTTGGCGACGGCGAAGCGCTCGCGCTCGTGGTCGTCCTTGACGAAGGCGCGGATGACGCGCAGGCCCGAGATCTGCTCGCGGAGGATGCGGTTGACGGTGTCGAGGTCGTCCTGGAGGCGCCGGAAGAGCGGGCGGAGCCGGGACACGATGACGCCGACGATGACGCCCAGCGTCGGGACGATGCCGATGAGCAGGTACGAGAGCTGGACGTCCTGGTTGAGCGCGAGGATGATCCCGCCGACGCACATGATCGGCGCGGACACCATCAGGGTGAACGTCATGAGCACCAGCATCTGGACCTGCTGGATGTCGTTGGTGGTGCGCGTGATCAGCGAGGGCGCGCCGAACTGGCCGACCTCACGGGCGGAGAACGACTGCACGCGGTCGAAGACGGACGCGCGGACGTCGCGTCCGAGCGCCATGGCGGTCCGCGCGCCGAAGTAGACGGCGCCGATCGAGCACGCGATCTGCAGGACGGAGACGCCGAGCATGACCCCGCCGGTACGCAGGATGTAGCCGTTGTCCTCCCTGACCACACCCTTGTCGATGATGTCGGCGTTGAGGGTGGGCAGATACAAGGTCGCCGAGGTCTGGATGAGCTGGAGGATCACCAGCAGCACGATGTCTCGGCGATAGGGCCTCAAGTGGGCCCGGATGAGTTTGATCAGCAACGCGGTCTCTCTCGCAGCTCCGGATCCGGGGCACGCCGAAGCGCACCCGGCGGGCGAACATACATGTAATCACCACGCAGCGGCCCCCGTCACCGCAATTTCGCGGCCTTCCGGGGGCGCGGGGAACGCCGCAGGTCAGGGCCTACGGGACCTCCGCAGGTGAGGGCCTACGGAGCCCCGGGTCAGGGCGTACGGCCCCCGGGCCAGGCCCCGCGGAGCCGCTCAGAACCGCACGACCGCGCGCGCCAGCCGCCCGGCCCGCAGGTCGTCGAAGGCGTCGTTGATGCCGTCCAGCGGCACCATCGCGGTGATCAGCCGGGCCAGGTCGAGGCGCCCGGCGGCGGCCAGCTCGATGAGCCGCGGCAGGTCGCGCGCGGGCAGTCCGCCGCCGCCGGCACAGCCCTTGAGGGTGCGGTTGAAGAAGAGGTGCTGCGGGAGCAGGCTGATCGGCTCGTTCGGCGGGCTGCCGACCATGACGGTGGTGCCGCCGTCGCGGGTGGCGGCGAAGGCGTCCGCGAGGACGCCGGGGTGGCCGGTGGCGTCGAACGCGTAGTCGACGCCGCCGTCGGTGATCGCGGCGACCCGTTCGGCCAGCGGCGCGGCGCCGTCGGCGAGGAGGACGTCGGTGGCGCCGAAGCCGGTCGCGAGCTCCAGTTTGCCCGGATTCACGTCCGCGACGACGATCCGCGCCGCCCCCGCGAGCACCGCCCCCTGGAGCACGTTGAGCCCCACCCCGCCCGCGCCCACGACCAGCACCGTCGCGCCCGGCTCGACCGCGGCCGTGTTGAGCACCGCGCCGACGCCGGTGATGACGCCGCACGCGAGCAGGCACGCGTGCTCCAGCGGCAGCGCGTCCGGCACGGGGACGAGCATCTCCTCGTTCACGACGGCGTACTCGGCGAACGAGCCGATGCCGATGAACGGGTACGCCGGCGCGCCGTCCACCCGCAACCGGGTCGTGCCGTCCCGCATGCGGCCCAGCCGGCTGCGCCGGATCGGGCTGCGGCACGCGGACTGCGCGCCGCGCCGGCACGGCTCGCAGCGCCCGCAGCTGCCCGTCATCGCGACGATGACGCGGTCGCCGGGCGCGGCCATCGTCACGCCGGGGCCCACCTCTTCGACGATGCCGGCGCTCTCGTGCCCGAGGATCGCCGGGAGTTCGCGGACGACGGGGCTCTTGCCGTCGATCGCCTTCAGGTCCGACCCGCAGATCCCGGACGCGACGACACGCACCATCACCTCGCCGGGCCCCGGTTCGGCGATCTCGACGTCGTCGCGGACGGCGAGCGGGGCGTGGAAATCGGACAGGACTGCGGCGCGCATCAGGGCTCCGGGTCGTCGAACGGACGGGTGTAGGGCGGCGGTTCACGATCGTGGCGGCGCACGGTTCCAAGCCTTCGGCTCGAACATCCGGTTGTCGCCCGCATATCGATATCAGCGATCGGTGTCGCGCGCGCGACGGCGTGCAGGCGCTGCACGGCGGCGATCGCGGTGGCGGCCTCGTCGAAGTCCCTGAACAGCGGTACGCCCGCGGCCCCGCACGCCGCCGCGACCCGCTCGGCGTCGTCAGGTGGGGCGCAGGCCAGGTTGCGCGCGACAAGGCCGATCCGGGCTCCGTTCGCGGGCAACGCACCCAGCGAGCCGAGGAGTTCGAGCAACGGGGCGACGCCCCCGTCGCCATAGCCGTAGAAGGACTGGACGTTGACGTGCAACAGCGCGTCCGCGTACGCGGTCTGCGCGAGTACGGGCTTGAGGACGCGGGCGAACGCGTCCGGCCCGGTCGCCGGCCCGAGCGGGATCTCGACCGGGTTGGCCAACGACGTCCCGGCCCCGAAGCCGCGGGCCCGCAACGGCGCCGCGGCCCGCTCGGGCAGCGGCCGCACGGCCAGCCCGGCGCGGTCGCACGCGTCGGCGGCGAGCACGGACGCGCCGCCGCCGGGCCCGACGACCAGGACCCCGCTGCGCGGTGCGGCGGCCGCGTCGAACGCCGCCTCCGGGTGGCGCTGGAACACGGCCAGCACCGCGAGGAAGTCCTCCAGCGTCCGCACGACGGTCAGCCCGGAAGCCGCGCTGAGGGCCTCCCACATGCGCTCGCCCCCGGCGAGCGCCCCTGTGTGCGAGGCGACCGCGCGGGCGCCTTGGCGGCTGAGCCCGCCGACCAGGGCGACGACGGGCTTGCCCGCGGCGGTCGCGCGCAGCACCGCACGTGCGAGGCGCTCGCCGTCGGCACCGACGCCCTCCAGGTACATGCCGATCACCCGGGTCGCGGGGTCGCCGGCGAAGTGCTCGACGAGCTCGCCCGCGCCGACGTCGACGGCGTTGCCGATGGTGACCAGGGCCGAGAAGCGCAGACCGCGCCGGGTGCCAGCACCGGCGATGTCGCCCGCCAGTCCGCCGCTTTGCGACACGACGCCGATGGTTCCGGGCTCGGTGGGAACCCCGAGCTGGAACGTCTGGCCGCCGGACGGGGCGTACACGCCCAGGCAGTTCGGCCCGAGCAGCCGGACTCCCGCGGCCCGGGCGGCGGCCAAGAGGTCCTGCTCCAAACGGTCTTCGCCGGCCTCGCCGAACCCCCCGCTGACGACGTGCACGAACCTCGCGTGCTGTCCGGCCCCGGCGACCAACTGCGGTGTGGCGGCGGCCGGTACGGCGACCAGCAGGTAGTCGGCGCCGCCGGGGATGTCCGCGACGGACGCGACGGCCGGCACGCCGTCGACCTCGCGCGCCGACCTGTGCACGGCGTACAGGCCCTCGGTCCGACCGAAGGCCCGGTAGGCGGCGAGGAAGCGGTTGCCGAACGTGGTCTTGCCCGTCGACGCCCCGGCGACCGCGACCGTGCGGGGCGCGAACAGCGGCCCGAAATCGGTCGGTTCGGCCTCCGCGTCGGACCGGGCCGACGGCCGCAGTACCAGGCGGGCGTCCACCGCCACCGCGCCGTCTTTCCCGACGATGACCGGATTGCACTCGAACTCGTCGAGCTCCAGGCCCGGGTACGCGGCGGCCACCGCCTCCGGCACCCGGTCCACCGCGGCCAACAACTCCGCGAGCGCGTCCAGATCGGCCGGATCGGTACCGCGTGCACCGCGCAGCGCGTCGAGCCCGGGCAACGCGGCGATCAGCGAAGCCGTCCCATCGGGTCCACCGAGCGGGTGCAGCCGAACGACCACCTGATCGAGCGTCTCCGCCAGCACCCCACCATGCCCGAGCAACACCGCCGGCCCGAACGGCCCACGCACCACCCCGACGATGAGCTCGGCCCCCGCCGCCTCCTGCTCCTCGACCAGCCAGCCCCCGGGCTCCAACCCGGCCGCCGCCACCCGCGCGGCCATCTCCCTGGCGGCGGTCACCAGCCCCCCGGCCCCCAGCCCGAGCCGCACCGCGCCGACGTCACTCTTGTGCACCAGCCCCGACCCGTAAGCCTTGAGCACCAACGGCCCCCGCAGCCCCCGAGCCGCCCCGACCAGCCCCCCGAGCCCGTCGTCGCCCCCGACAATCGGCACAACACTCCCCCGAGGCACCCGCACCCCGAGCCCGGCGAGGAGCCCTTTGACCTCGTGCTCAGGCACAACCACCCGACCCCTCGACGGACCGCCCGCCCCGACGAGAGCAACTGTCGCCGACGAGCCCGGCCCCGGGGACGTGGACCCGTTCGTACGCGAGGGAGGACGCCAGGTGGACGCCGCTGCGAGATCACCGCGAGCGGGCGACCCATCGCGCCGGTCGGACCCGTCTGCGGGCGCAGCTTCTGGAAGACCGCCGTCGCGGGCGTCACGCGCGGCGCCGAGTGCAGCCTTGCCGTCGAGCTCGGTGCGGTCGGCGTGACCGTCTACGTCGCCGGGCGCACCGCACCCCATATGTGGGGCCGCCGCCGTCGTCGCGGAATCTCTCTCGTCCTCGCCGCTCACCGTCGGGCCGCCCTGCGGTAGGCCGAGCGGGCTGCTACTGCCAGGGCCTGGGCTTCTGTCAGGGCCGGTTCCAGCACGGCTGCGTCGAGGTGGGGGACGAGGTGTTCGCCGCCGGCCTTCGTCAGCATGTGGGGGAGGCGGTCGCGGAGTCTGGTGAAGGCCCAGTCGAGCATGTCGCCGCCCGCGGTGACGTCGAAGGGGACGACGTTGTTGACGACGCTGCCTTCGGGGCCGGGGCGGTGGTTGTAGTGGTAGTGGGGCTCGGAGTCGAACAGGTCGAAACGCAGGTACTCGTGGCCGTCGTCCGCGCCGTATACGTGGACCGAGACGCCCTCGTCGAAGAAGCCGCCGGGAGGGGACTTCTCCTCCAGTTCGGCCAGGTGGGCCGCGTTGCCGGCGTAGGTCGTGCGCAGGGCGGCCGGGTCGACGTCGCGGTATTCGACGCCGATCCACAGCGCACCGGCGTCCAGGACGCGGGTGTTCTCGGGCACCGGCGGCTGCGGTGGGATGCCGTACACCGCGCCCACCGTGGGCCCCGTCTCGATGTGCCCGGTCCGGGGGAAGTCCGCTCTCATGCTGGTCTCCTAGGGTGTCCTGCCAAGCCGGGTGAACACCTCCCGGGCGGTTCCGCCGAGCAGCCGCGCGCGGGTGTCGTCGCGCAACTCGAGCGCCGCGATCTGGTCGAGGGCGGCGGCGTGGGCGACCGTGGGGAAGTTGGTGCCGAACAGCACCTTGCGCCGCCCGGGTCCGGCCAGGAACCGGTGGACCGACGGGTGCCAGTGCCGGGGCGGGTAGGCGCCGGTGCCGAGGTAGACGTTCGGGAACTTGAGCGCGAGCGCGACGGCCTCGTCGACCCACGGCCAACCGGTGTGCGACAGCACGAACCTGACGCCGGGAAAGTACAGCGCGGGGCGGTCGATGCCGATGGGGTGCCCGCATTCGCTGGCCATGAGCCCGCCGGACGTGCCGGCCTGCATGGCGATCGGCACGTCGAGGTCGGCGCACAGCGCGTACCACGGGTAGTAGTCGGCGTGGTCGAAGCGCCGGTCCCAGCTGTGCGTGTGGAGATACATGCCGACGACGGTCGGGTCGGTCTCCAGGCGCTCCCGGGCGGTCCGCACCCCGGCGAAGCCGCGCGCCGGGTCGACGACCAACAGGGCGCCGAAGCGCCCCGGGTGATGCTTGGTCAGCTCGTCGTACTCGTGCCACCGGAACGCGAAGTGGTCGTAGTCGCGCGGGTCCACCGCCGCGTGCGCCGACAGGTCGCCGGCCGGGACGAGGACGGTGTCGACGCCCAGCGCGTCCATCCGCGCGACCATGCCCTCGGGCGTGCAGAACGCCTCGTCGGGCCCGCGTCGGACGCGGACGTTGACGCCCGTGGCGGCGATCGCCTCGTCCCACAAGGCCTGCCGGTCGGGCAGGAAGGCGTTGCACAGGTAGTCGACCACCGGGCCGCGCTCACCGGCGGCACGCTCAACGCTCGTCACGGAACCTCTTGAGTTTGGGCGAGACGTCGACCCCGGTCCACGCGTCGAGCGTTCCCGGGGCCGCGATCTCGACGCGGATGCGGACGCCGAAGCGGTCCCGCAAGGTCTGCCCGACGGTAGCGGCGAGCCCGTCGGCCGCCGACCCGGCCCCCTCCGCGACGACGTGCACGACCAGCTCGTCCCGGTTGCCCTCCCGTATCGCGCGTACGAAGTAGTCGGGTGTCGTGCCGGGCACCGAGGTGGCGACCTCGCCGACCACCTCGGGCCACAGGTTGACGCCGCGCAGCTTGACCATGTTGTCGCCGCGCCCGGCGAAGGGCCCGATCTTGCGCAACCAGGAGCCGCACGCGCACTGGTGACGGGGCATCACGTAGGAGAGGTCCATGATGTTGTAGCGGAACTGCGCGCTGCCGGTCTTGTAGAGCTCGGTGACCACCAGCGCGCCGGTCTCGCCGTCCGGCAGCCGCTCCCCCGTCTCGGGGTCGACGGCCTGGACGACGAACGCGTCCTCGAAGACGTGCAGCCCGTCCCGCGCCTCGCACTCGACGGCGACGGTCTGCACCTCGTGGAAGCCGTACGTGGCGTAGCACGGCAGCCCGAAGGTCTCCTCCAGCAGCGCCGTGTCGCCGATGTTCGGAACGGCCTTCAGGGCGAGGTCGGTTCGCGGGTCGAGCCCCATCTCGCGCACGACCTCGGCGAGCCGCAGCACGTAGTCGCCGGTCGTCAGGATCGCCGTCGCCCCGTATTCCAGGGCGAGTTCGACCTGCCGCCGGCTGGAGGTGACGTTGCCGGTCGAGGCGGTGATCACGACGCAGTTGAGCCACTGGTACGCGGCCTCGTCGAAGGAGAACGCCCCGTTGTGCGTGCCGTACGACCACGAGTTGACGACGACGTCGCCCGGCCGCACGCCCTGCATGTACAGCTGCCGTGCCTCCAGGATCCCGCCGACGGCACGGTCCCACGCCGTGTAGAACGTGGGCCGTGACGCGCCGGTCGTCCCGCCGGACATGTACAGCCGCATCGGTTCGCGCGCCGCGTCGCCCGGCGGGACGCCCTGGTAGTCGCCGTACGGCGGGGCCGCCTCGATGCTGCGGCGGATGTCGTCGACGGTGTACGCCGGGGCCTTCCACAGGTCCTCCAGCGTCCGCAGGTCGCCGGGGGCGAATCCCGCGGCGTCCCAGCGGCGCCGGTGGAAGGGGATCCGGTAGGCCTGGTCGGCGCGGGCCCGCAGCCGGGCGAGCTGGACGCGCTCGATCTCGTCGGCGGACGCGAAGTAGGCGCCCTCGAAGTACTCCGGCGGCGGCGGGTAACGCCGCGCCGCCTCCTCGAAGTCGACCGCCTGGTGCGGCCGCCGGATCCCCTGGGACATCGTCAGACTCCGTACACCCGGGCCGCGTTGCCGGACAGGATGGCCTCGGCGTCGGCGGCGTCGAGGCCGCGGGTCAGCTCGTCGGCGATCTTGCGGGTGTTCGGCCACAGGCACACGCTGTGCGGGTAGTCGGTGGAGAACATCGCCGCCTCGGCAAGGTAGGGGTACGCCCCCGACCGCACCAGGTCGAAGCCGACGCGGTCGTCGAGGACCGTGACGAACACCTGCTCCCCGAGGCACCCGCTGGGCGGCCGCGTCACGCTGAGGGTGCCCATGGAGTGCTGGTTCTCGAACTGCTCGTCGGCGGTCTGCGCCCAGAACGGCAGCCACCCGAAGTTGACCTCGCCGACCACGAGGCGCAGCCCGGGGTGCCGTTCGAAGACGCCGCCGAGCGCCATGTAGGTCAGCTGCCGGGTGGAGCTGAAGAAGCGGTGCACGGTACCGGCCGCGCTGAAGTTGTTGTCCGCGATGTTGTCCCAGTCGCTCTCCTGCGGCTTGCCGCCGAAGGTGCGGTGGTACGTGAGCGGCACGCCGTTGGCCGCGGCCGCCGCCCACAGGTCGGTGTAGTACGGGTCGTGGTACGGCCGCACCGGATTGCCGGGCAGGAACGCGGCCTTGGCGCCGGCGGCCAGCACGCGGTCGAGCTCGGTGGTGGCCGCGGCGATCCCGTCGTCGACGGGGAGCATGGGCAGGCCGACGATGCGGGCGGGGTCGGCGGCCTGGAACTCGTCGAGGATCCAGTCGTTGTAGGCGGCCATGCAGGCCTGGGCGAGTCCGCGGTCCGCGGCCTGGTAGGTGAAGACCGCGTTGGCCGGGTAGACGACGGAGACGTCGACGCCGTCGAGGTCCATGTCGGCGACGTGCGCGGCGCCGTCGTAGTTGCCGGGCAGGATGTCCTCGAACCGCATTCCGGAGGCGACGTGTTCGTCCTTCGCGCGGCCGGCCATCGCCTCGACGCCGTAGGTGCGCTTGGGCGGCTTGCCGTCGAAGCTCCAGCCGTCGCCGCCGTCGGTGCCGCGCATGATCCGCGGGGTGCGGTCCCGGTACTGGGCCGGCACCCGGTCGAAGACGTGCGGGGGTTCGTTGACGTGGCAGTCGGCGGAGATGATGCGCGGGCTCATGCGTTCTCACTCGCTTCGGCGAAGGACGTGGGCAGGTAGGAGTCCGGGAACCGGTAGAACGCCACGGGGTTGTCCCACAGGATCCTGCGCTTGCTCGCGTCCGAGAGGACGTCGGCGCCCTGGCCGAGGAACTCCTCGGTGGTGTGCGGGAACTTGGAGTCAGGGTGCGGGAAGTCGCTCTCGAAGAGGATCCGTTCGTCGCCCATCCAGCGCACGACGTCGGAGACGAACGGGTCCTCGCACTCGGTGGAGATCCAGCCGTTGCGCCTGAAGTAGGCGGTGGCGTTCATGGTGAGCTCGGGGAACTCCCGTTCGCCGGCCATCTCCAGCTGTTCGTCGATGCGGTGCAGCCAGCTGGGCAGCCAGCCGCAGCCGGCCTCCAGGTAGGCGACGCGCAGGCGCGGGAACCGTTCGAAGACGCCGTGCACGATCATCGAGGTGATGACGCCCATCGTCTCGAAGGGGTGGACGACGGTGTGCCATTCGGTGAACGTCTTGTACCGGTCGTGGCCGAACGACTGGCCCTTGAGGCCCATGAACTCGTGGGTGCCGAAGGCGACGTCGAGGTCCTGGAGGAGATCCCACAGCGGGTCGTAGTAGCGGTCGCCGAGGGTGCGGCCGTCGAACAGGTTCGGCCGGGCCCAGAAGCACCGGGTGCCGAGGTGTTCGTACGCGTACGCGACCTCCTCGACCGCGCGGCCGATGTCGACGAGCGGCACGGGCCCGGACACGTGCACGCGCCGGCCCGAGGTCTCACGCATCTCCTGGCCCCAGCGGTTGTAGGCGCGGGCCATCGCGGCCTGCAGTTCGGGGTCGATACCGTCGAACCACATGTCGTACTCGGGCCCGTAGACCACCGCGACGTCGATGCCGTCGCGGGCGAGCGCGGCGGCCACGCGGTCGCCGGTGAAGCCGTTGAGCAGGAGGTCGTCGCCGTAGATGCGGCGCATGTCGTCGGTCGTCCAGTTGATGGCCTCCTGGAAGCGGCCGTAGACGATCGTGTCGTGCTGCGTCCAGCGCCCGTCGACGGTGACGGGGTTGTACGTGTCGAACCCGGGGAACGGCTGGCGCCTGCCGAACCGTTGCGCGTGCTTCTTGTCGAGGAACCGCGTCCACAGGTCGCGCGGGTAGATCACGTGGGCGTCCGCGTCGAAGACCTTGAATCCGTTGCGCATCGCGAGACCTGCCTTGCCTCGGGGTGGGAGCGCTGCTCCGGGGATCCTGCCGCCGGTAGATAATTAAATCAAGCGGATGACTGAATAATGCTCCAGCGGAGGAGCGCCGCGGGTGCTCCTTCGCCGGTCAGGGGCACGAACTCGGCGGTGACCGGTGCACCGATCGCCAGCCGCGGGTCGTCGGGCGGACCGGCGTACGCGCCGGGCAGCAACAGGTCGGGCTGCTCGGCCGCGCGCACGCTGAGCACCGCGTACGGCGCCGGCACGTCCGGCAGGAACGCGTGCCGCGTCACGATCCAGCTGACGATCTCGCCCGTGCCGGACGCCGGTTCCCAGCGCCACGCGAGCGACCCGCACCCGTTGCACAGCGCCCGGGCCGGCCAGCGCCACAGCAGGCACCGCGAACACCGCTGGAACGCCAGGACGCCCGTCGCGAGGAGAGCCCACCACTCGGCCGAGTCCCGGTCCACGACCGGGCGCACGGGGCTCATCCGTCCCTCCGCAGCACCAGCGCCGACGACGTGCCGCCGACGTAGCCGGGCTGACCGGTCGTCAGTGCGACCTCGGCGCCCGGCACTTGCCGCTCCCCCGCGGTACCGCGCAGTTGTGTGACGGCCTCGGCGACGTGGTTCAGGCCGTGCACGTAGCCCTCCGACAGGTGGCCGCCGTGGGTGTTGACGGGAAGGCGCCCGCCGAGCGAGGCGTGGCCGTCGGCGTAGAAGCCGCCGGTCTCGCCGCGGGGGACGAGGCCGTAGTCCTCGAGCTGAAGGGGTACCAGGAACGTGAAGGCGTCGTACAGTTCGGCGACGTCGACGGTCTCGGGTCCGATGCCGGCCGCCGCGTACAGGCGCGGCGCCAGGTCGGCCGCGGCGCTGACGGTCGGGTCGGCGCGGCCGTTCGAGAACAGCGTGTGTCCGCCGCCGGTCGCGGCGCCGGACACGAGCACCGGCGTCTGCCGGAGGTCGCGGGCCCGCTCGGCGCCGGTGACGACGAGCGCGACGGCGGCGTCGGTCTCCAGGCAGCAGTCGTACAGCCGCAGCGGGTCGGCGATCAGGCGTGAGGACAGGTACTCGTCCATCGTGAGCGGCTTGCGCATCATGGCGCGGTCGTTGAGCGCCGCGTGCGCGCGCTGGGCGATCGCGACCCGGCCGAGGTCCTCGGCGGTCGCGCCGCGCGCGTGCCGCCAGGCGCGGTCGAGCATGGCGAACTGCTGTGGCGGCGTGGCGTATCCGTACGGCAGCTGGTACTGGAACTCCGGCGCGTCGGGCGCCGCGCGGCCGGTGCCGCCCATCCGGAACTCGGAGCGCGCGTTGACGGCCCGCCAGCACACGACGGTGTCCGCTATGCCGGACGCAACGGCGAGCGCGGCCTGGGCGACGACCTGGTGGGACGTCCCGCCGCCGCCGAACATGTCGAGGTGGAAGCGCAGGTCCCGGATCCCGAGCACGTGCGCGACGAGCACCGCCGACGCGGAGTCGCCGACCCGGTGGCACGCGACGCCGTCGACGTCCGAGTGCTCGAGTCCGGCGTCGTCGAGCGCCGCCCGGACGGCGCGCAGGGCGAGCGCGAGGGTGCTGACGCCGGAGTTCTTCGTGTACTCCGTCCAGCCGACCCCGGCGACCGCCGTGCGGTCCCGCAGCACGGCGCCCCCGCCCGATTGCGCCACGGCTTCCCCCCTGGTGTGCGGCCGTTCCCCCCGACCAGGAGGGAAGCCAAGCGCACCGAGGCGGCACAATCAAGTCAAACGACTGTGTGAGATTCTGCCGTGCCCGGGCCTCTGGAGGCGGCGTTCCGGGTAAGGCCGGCATGACGCGGCCGGGGCACGGGTACGCGCGGGGACCACGTTCATCCACGCGTCCGTCCCCGGAGGTCCGCCATGCCCGAGCCCGTCCCCCCGGCGCCCCCGACCCGTGTGCCCGGCGGCCGGGGGCTCAGCCTCCTCGTCCTGTCCGCGTCGGCGCGCAGCGGGTCGTGGAACCTGAAGCTCGCGCGCCTGGCCGCCCGCGCGGTCGAGGCCAACGGGGCCACCGTGGACTTCGCCACCACCGCCGACTTCGAGGTGCCCGCCTACGACGGCGACGCCGAGCAGGCCGACGGCGTACCGCCCGGCGCCGTGCGCTTCAAGGAGCGCCTGGAGAACGCGCAGGCCTTCGTCATCGTGGCGCCGGAGTACAACGCCTCGATGCCGGGCGGGCTCAAGAACCTGATCGACTGGACGTCCCGGTTCCGACCCCAGCCGTTCAACGAGCGCCAGGCGCTGGTCATGTCGGCCTCGCCCTCGATGGCCGGCGGCAACCGCGGGCTGTGGGCGCTGCGGATCCCGCTCGAACACCTGGGCGCGCGCGTCTACCCGGACATGTTCTCGCTCGCCCAGGCGCACACCTCGTTCTCCGACGACGGCGAGCTCGCCGACCCGCTGCTGCGGGAGCGCTTCGCGACGACGGTGTCGAACTTCCTCGACCTCGTCGAGGCCGCGACGCACTACGCGTGCGCGAAGACGGCCTGGGTCGAGTACCTCGGCGAACGGTCCGACCCCAGCTACGACCGCGTGCAGGTCGGCTGAGTCACGGGCCCAGCTCGATCATCACCGACTTCTCGCGGGTGTTCTCCAGCACCGAGTCGTGCCCGTAGCCGCTGTCGCCGACGCCGGCGAACGGCAGCCCGCCGCCGAGCCGACGATAGGTGTTGACCCAGACGAAGCCGGCGCGCAGGGCCGCGCTCATGCGGTGCGCGCGGGCCAGGTCGCGGGTCCACACGCCGGCGGCGAGGCCGTACGAGGTGTCGTTGGCGATCCGTACGGCCTCGGCCTCGTCGGCGAACGGCATGACGGTCGCGACCGGCCCGAACACCTCGTCGCGGCAGATCCGCAGGCCGTTGTCGGCGACGCGGAACAGCGTGGGCTCGACGAAGTAGCCGCCGGCGAGCGGCGATCCGTCCGGGAACAGGGCCGCGCCGTGCCGTCCGCCGAAGACGGTCTCGGCGCCCTCGGCGCGGGCGGCGTCGACGTAACCGGTGACGCGCGCGTACTGCTCGGCGGACACGATCGGGCCCATGGTGGTCGTGGGGTCCAGGGCGTCGCCGAGGACGATGCCGGCGACGGCGGAGCGCATGCGGTCCAGGAACGCGTCGAGGACGGCGTCCTGGACGAGGATGCGGCTGCCCGCGTAGCAGATCTGCCCGGCGTTTCCGGTGAACACGGCCGTGGTGGTGACACCGACCGCGGCGGCGTCCAGGTCGGCGTCGGCGAACACGATGTTCGGTGACTTGCCGCCGAGTTCGAGGGCCAGCGGCTTGAGGTGGTCGGCGGACGCGCGGGTGACCACCTGCCCGGTCGCCGTCGACCCGGTGAGGCTGACCCGGTCGACGCCCGCGTGCCGGACGAGCGGGTCGCCGGTCTCCTCGCCGAGGCCCGCGACGACGTTGAGGACGCCGGGCGGCAGGACGTCGGCGAGCAGTTCGCCGAGGCGCAGCGACGACGCCGACGCCTGCTCGGCGGGTTTGACGATCGCGGTGTTGCCGGCGGCGAGCGCGGCGCCCGCCTTGGCCGTGAAGGTCGGCAGTGGGGCGTTCCACGGGATGACGCCCAGCACGACGCCGTAGGGCTCGCGCCGGGTGAGGCCGAGGGTGGTGGGGCCGACCTGGGTGCTCATGCCGCGTACCGCCGCGTCGCACTCGCCGGCAAAAGCGCCCCACATATAGGCGGTGCCGGGGAGGTCGCCGCCCTGGACGTCGCGGATGATGCGGCCGTTGTCGCGGGCCTCGATCTCGGCGAGTTCGGCCGCGTTCTCGGCGACGACGCGGGCGACGTCGCGCAGGTACGCGGCACGGCGGGCGGGCGGCAGGGCGGACCACGCGGGGAACGCGGCCCGAGCGGCGGCGACGGCCGCCTCGGCGTCGGCGGACCGCGACCGCGGGATCCGCGCCCAGGCGGTGCCGGTGGAGGGGGCGACGGAGTCGAGCGTGCCGCCGTCTGCCGCGGGGACGATCTTGCCGTCGATCAGGTTGCCGAACTCGCGCGGCGGTTGTGCGGTGGTCATCGCCGGAACCTCGCCGTTCTGGAGGAGTCTGCCGGTACCCGGTTCTAGTGGTCCGGGCGCCGGGCCGCAAGCAGGATTCAAACAGTCGATTGATTTATCGGGTCGGGCCGCGCGGCGGGCGCCCCCGATGCCCCTTGTCTCTTGGTTGCATGCATGCAAGCATCCGCGCATGCCGGAAGGGCCGTTCCCCGAGGACTCCGCGGAAGCCATGGTCAGCGCGTTCATCACGCTGGTCACCGACGTCGACCGCACGCCCGCCTACCGCGCCCGCCTGGAGCGGTCCACCGGGCTCGCGCTGCCGCGCTCGGCGATATCCATCATGTTCGTGCTGCACCGGCACGGCCCGCTCGGCGTCAAGGAGATCGCCGACCGGCTCGGCGTCGAGCAGTCCACCGCCAGCCGGCAGATCCGGCCGCTGGAGGAGCACGCCCTGGTACGCCGCGACGTCGACCCGCGCGACGGACGCGCCGTCCTGCTCGGCCTGACCGAGGCCGGCGAGGAGGCCCGCGAACGGGTCCGGCAGCTGTGGCTGCGCGACATCGCCACCGTGTGGCGCGACTGGGACCCGGAGGAACGCGAACGGCTCGGCGCGCTGCTGACCCGCTTCCGCGACTCGTACCAGAAGCTGCGCGCCGACCGCGGCGAGACCTGAGTCTTCCGTCCCCCGTCCCCCTTTCCCCGCCGAACCCACCGACGTACGGAGGTCGTATGCACATCGCCTACACCCCGGAGCAGGAGGCGCTGCGCCGCGAACTGCGCGCGTACTTCGCCGGCATCATGACTCCGGAGATCCGCGCGCAGGCGGCCGCCGAGGGCGAGGCGCTGGACCGCGACAGCGCGTACTGCAAGGTCATCCGCCGCATGGGGCAGGACGGTTGGCTGGGCGTCGGGTGGCCGAAGGAGTACGGCGGGCAGGACCGCACCAACATCGAGCAGCTGATCTTCCACGACGAGGCGATGGGCGCGGGCGCGAACATCCCGCTGCTGACCCTCAACAGCGTCGGTCCCGCGATCATGGAGTTCGGCAGCCCGGAGCAGAAGGCGTTCTTCCTGCCGAAGATCCTGGCGGGCGAACTGCACTTCTCCATCGGATACTCCGAGCCGGACGCGGGAACCGACCTCGCGGCGCTGCGCACCAGCGCGGTGCGCGACGGCGACTCGTGGCTCATCAACGGGCAGAAGATGTGGACGTCGCTGGCGAGCATCGCCGACTACGTCTGGCTCGCGGTGCGCACCGACCCCGAACAGCCGCGCCACAAGGGGCTGTCCGTGTTCTGCGTGCCGACCGACACGCCGGGGTTCTCGTGGTCGCCGGTGCCGACGCTCAGCGGGCAGGTCACCACCGCGACGGTGTACGACAACGTGCGCGTCCCGGCCTCGGCGCTGGTCGGCGAGCCGGGCGACGGCTGGAAGCTGATCACCGGTCAGCTGAACCACGAGCGGGTCGCGCTGTGCTCGGCGTACGGGCTCCAGCTGCTGGTGAACCAGACGCACCGCTGGGCCTCGTCCGTTGAACTCCCGGACGGCACCAGGCTGATCGACCGCTCGCTGGTGCAGCTCAACCTCGGCCGACTCCACGCCCGGACCGAGTACCTCAAGCTGCTGAACTGGAAGGCCGCGTGGGGCGCGGACCACGGGGCCCGCTTCGGGCCGGCGCAGGCGTCCACGACGAAGGTGTTCGGGACCGAGCTGTACGTCGAGGCGTACCGGATGCTCATGGAGATCCTGGGCGAGGTCGCCTACCTGCAGGGGCCCGCCGACGAGGACGACCTGGGCGGGCGGATCCGCGCCAAGGTCGAACAGATGTACCGCGTCTGCCTGATGCTCACCTTCGGCGGCGGAACGAACGAGATCCAGCGGGACATGATCGCGATGCTCGGCCTCGGCATGCCGCGCCCGCCGCGCTGAACACCCCTTCTTTTTCCGGAGAGTCGAAGCCATGACCGAAGAGAACGCCCCGACCGAACCCCCCGTCCTCGTCGAGCGCGACGGCCACGTCCTCGTCATCACGCTGAACCGGCCGCACGCGAAGAACGCGCTGACCGGCGAGATGATGGCGATCCTCGAGGAGACGTGGGACGTCGTCAACGAGGACCCCGAGATCCGGGCGGTCATCCTGACGGGCGCGGGCGGCGCGTTCTGCGCGGGCGCGGACCTGAAGAACATGAGCAAGAGCTCGCCGGGCGACGCCTTCAAGGGCGACGGCGACGGGACGAAGCTCGTGCTCGACATGTCCGTGATGAAGTGGATCCTCAAGGGCTTCACGCTCAAGAAGCCGCTCATCGCCGCGGTCGAGGGTCCGGCCATCGCCGGCGGCACCGAGATCCTCCAGTCGACCGACATCCGCGTCGCGGGCGAGTCGGCGCGGTTCGGGGTGTCCGAGGTCAAGTGGGGGCTGTTCCCGCTGGGCGGTTCGGCGGTGCGGCTGCGGCGTCAGATCCCCTACACGGTGGCGGCGGACATCCTCCTGACCGGGCGTCACCTGTACGCGCCGGAGGCCAAGGAGATCGGCCTGATCTCGCACATCGTCCCCGACGGGACGGCGCTGGAGAAGGCGAAGGAGATCGCGAACACCATCGCGGCCAACGGCCCGATCGCGGTCCAGGCCGTGCTGCGGGTGCTCCGCGAGACCGACGAGCTGCCGGAGGACGAGGCGTTCAAGATCGAGTCCGAGATCGGTATGCGCGTCTTCCTGAGCGAGGACGCCAAGATCGGGCCGCGTGCCTTCGCGGAGCGGAAGACACCGGAGTTCAAGGGGCGCTGATCCGCCGCGGCACCGCCGAATCACGGCGTTGGGCGAACGCCCGTGCCCGGACCGGGATCCCGGTCCGGGCACAGGTGCTTGCGCGGAGCTGTGTCGGCGTCAGTCCTCGGGGATGTACGCCGTGCACGTCGAGAACGCCTGGTTCTGGACGCAGGTGAACAGCTGGTTCCACTTGCTGTTGGTGTCGGCGACCGCCTTGGTGAGCGTGTCCTTGCAGGCGTCGTCGGACAGGCCCCAGAGGGCTCCGTCCGGCCAGCCGGCCTGCGCGGTGCGCGACTGGATCGCGTCGGTGCAGGCCTTGGGCGGGTCGTACTGCTTGATCTGATCGAGGAACTCGAGGTACTTCGGGTCCTGCGGCGCCGCGGCCAGGGTGTTCAGCACCTGCTGCGCGGCGGCCTTCTGCTGCGGCGTCGAGTTCGGGTCGGCGATGACCTGCAGCGCCTGGGTCTGCTGCTGGATGACCTGCTGGACCTTCTGCTTGTCCTCGGTCTTCTTCGGTGCCGTCTTCGGGTCGGCGAGCGCGACCAGGCCGGCGCTGAGGATCTTGACCTGCGTCTCGATCGCCTGCCGGACCTGCGGCGTGAGGTTCGGGTTCTTGATCGTCGTCACGATCCCGCTCAAGGACTGCGAGAGCTGCAGGTAGAAGGTCCGGTCCGCGGCGGCGACGTTCGGGTCCTGGCTCAACCGCAGCGCGGCGTTGGCCCCGTCGAGCGCCTGCTTCAGCAACGCCTTGTCCGCCGGCGGCGTCTTCGGGTCCTGAAGCGCCTTGAGGGTCGCGTTGATGCCCAGCACGATCGCCTGGTTGGCCTGGCGGACGGCTGGCGAGAGGTTGGGGTTCGCGGCCGCGTCGGTGGCCGCCTGCAGGGCGTCCCTGAGCTTCTGCTTGTCGGCCTCGGGGATGTCGAGCTTGTTGATCTGATCCTGCAGTTCCTGCTGCGTGCCCGCCGGGACCAGGTTCTGGGTCGGGCCGCCCGACGTCGTCGTGCCGCCGGAGGTGGTCGTACCCGGCTTCGTCGTGGTGGTGATCTTGCCCGAGGGCGCCCCGGTCTTGGGCGACTGCGGATTGAGTGATTTCGGGACCTGCGTCGTCCCGGGCGCCTGCGGCGAGTACGGATTCGGAGGCGCGGTCGTGTCGGCCGGTGCGGGCTCGGGTGGTGCCGCGGCGTCCTGCGTCGCCGCAGCCGCCACGGAAGGTACTGCGAGGACGGCCGCGAGGCAGGACGTGCCTACGATGCGGGTCATCCGTCGCCTGGCGAATGAAGGCATGGTGCTTCCCGGTGCGTGAGGACTTGTGGTGCGGCCGCCGCCGACAGGGCCGCTGCGGCGGCCCTACGGTGACCGGAGCCGACTGCTCGACGGTGCACGCGTACGGACACGATCTACTTTTCACGCTGCCCCGGCCGGGCGCAACCGGTGCGCCGACGGACGGCTGTGTGCGTCAGACCGCACCGGGATGGTAGGCGTGGACCGCGTTGGCGGCGAGTGTGGCGTGCAACCGGGTTGTGCGGGAGGTCAGTTCGGGTTGCGACCAGGAGATCAGCAGGTACTCGGCCTCGCGGCTGTCCTGGGCGCCCCGCCTGCGCAGCGGGGCCGGAACCCGGATCGCCGTGCCCGGCCGCAACAGCACTGTCAGACGGAGAGTGCGGCCCTGGCGAACGTACGAGATCGACGACAGTTCGCCCCAGGGCACGTCGAGCGTGCTCGCGCCCAGACGGAACCGCAGGCCGTGGGCATCGGCGCTCATCGAACTGCGCACGAGCAGGGGCAGGGACTTGACCAGGCTCGGCAGGAAGCCGAAGACGAACGCGCTGGCGGAGGTCATCGCGGCCACGGTGGGGTCCGGACTGAGGAGCACGCAGAGCGCGATGACCACAGCGGTCCAGATCGCCGGATTGCGTATTTTACGCCGGAAGACGGGCGGGCCGCCGTCCACGGTCGCGAACTCCTCGGCGGAGGGCCGCGGGCGGGGAGCGGGCGGCACCGCCTGAGCGCGGCCCCGACGGCGTGCGCGCTCGGCCTGTCCGCCGGTGCCTTCGTGAGGCAGCGGGCGAGCAAGGGCACCAACCCGGAAGGGAGCGCGTCCAGGCGTGGCTCGGCGTGCACGACGCGGAAGAGCAGAGCGTGCGAAGTCCCGCTCCCGAAGGGCGGTTGGCTCGGGGTGACCCCGCCGACGAGGTCGGCCCAGGTGGAGACGTGCACCCACGGCGTCACGTCGGTCCGGCGCGGAGTCGACCTCACGTCTACCCGAGACCTGACCGGTAACTCTCAAGGTGCCGACGGCACTCCACCCAGCGGCCGAGACCGACTGCGCCCGCCGAGTGATCCGCCGAGCACCCGCCGGCTGCGATCTTCGATGCGGAACGACCCACCGGGGTCGCCGGATCGAGGAGACACCCGCATGTCCCACGGCGCCATCGCCACCCCCGTCAACGGCGGACGACTCCGCACCGCGTGGAAGGCCGCGCACGAGCCCCTGCCCGGCGTCTCGCCGCGCACCCGACGCCTGGCGTACGCGGTTCCGCTGGTCGTACTCCCGTCCAGCGTCTGGCGGTTGCCGGCAGTCTTCGACAGCGGGATCAGCGCGGGCGAGCGGCTGTACATCCCGACGCTGTCCGTCGTCTCCGAGCTCCTCGCGTTCACGGCCGTCGGCCTGGTCGCCCGCTGGGGCGAGGTGTTCCCGACGTGGATCCCGGGCCTGCACGGCCGCCGTGTCCCGGTGCGGCTCGCGGTGGTTCCCGCGGCCCTGGCGGCGACCGTGCTGACGGCGATGTTCACGCTCGTCACCCCGATCACGACGGTCCTGGGCACGACCATCCGCGGCGACGACCTCCCGGCCGACGCCCCCGGCCAGGGCGCGAGCCTCGGCAGCCTGTGGTTCTACGCCTGCTACACCCCGTTGATGCTGTGGGGCCCGCTCCTGGCCGTCCTGACGGTCGCCTACTGGCGGCGTCGCCGGGCGTGAGTCAGTCGAGGCAGAACTCGTTGCCCTCGATGTCCTGCATGTTCTGGCACGACTCGTTGTACTCGTCGGCGATCAGGAGTTCGCCGCGGACCGCGCCGAGGGCGACCAGGCGGGTGCACTCGGCCTCGAGGGCGGCGAGGCGTTCCGCGCCGACGAGGCCGGTGCCGACCCGTACGTCCAGATGGACCCGGTTCTTGACGACCTTGCCCTCGGGGACGCGCTGGAAGTACAGGCGCGGGCCCTCACCCGCCGGGTCCATGCAGGCGAACCCCGCGCCCTGGCGCTCGGGCGGCAGCGAGCGGTCGTAGTCGCCCCAGGTGGCGAACCCCTGCGGCGGAGGCGGCACGACGTACCCCAATACCTCGCACCAGAAGCGGGCGACGCGCTCGGGGTCCGCGCAGTCGAAGGTGACCTGGACTTTCCTGATCGATGCCATCAGGCCACCGTAGCGCCTGGTGATCATCGGGGCGTCGGGGTTCCTAGCCGAGCGGTGGCACTTCGAGGACGAGGAACAGGAAACAGGGCCTGCTCGAAATGTCCTGGAAGCCTTCGGGGAACAGGTCGCGGGCGGCGGGGTCCGGCTGCGGCTCGGTGATCGCGGAGATGCGGAAGCCCGCGGCGGTGAAGGCCTCGGTCGTCGCGTGCAGCGACCTGCGCCAGAACCTCATCTGGACCGTCTGCCCGCCGAACGTCCAGGGGAAGCCGTAGGTGGTCGTCGCGAAGTAGTCCGGCCGAGGATCCCCGTGCATGTAGGCCACCAAGGGGTGGTCCACCGACACGATCAGGCGGCCGCCAGGCCGCAGCACGCGCCGCAGCTCGGCCAGCGGCGGCCCCCAGTCCTCCAGGTAGTGCAGCACCAGCGAGGCGACCACGACGTCGAACGCGCCGTCGTCGAACGGCAGTCGGTCGCGGAGGTCGACCTGGTGCAGGTCCGCGTCGTCGCCGAGCCGCCGCTTGGCGAGCGCGAGCATCCCGGCGCTGGCGTCGACACCGGTGACGACCGCGCCGCGGTCGATCAGCGCGGCGGACAGCGGACCCGAGCCGCAACCGGCGTCCAGGACCCGGCGGCCGGCCACGTCTCCGGCGAGGGCCAGCATCGCGGGGCGCTCGTAGTAGGCGTTGACGAGGCTGTTCTCGTTCTCCTCCGCGTACGCCTCCGCGAATCCGTCGTAGTCGTTGATCTGGGCGGGTTCGGCGAACTCCGCACTGTTCTCGGGCGCATCGCTTACACGGTTCATCGCGGCAGCCTAGCGGCGCTCAGGGACTGGGGACGGAACGCAAAAGCGAGTTCGCGACCACGGCCAGGACGATCGAGGCGATCAGCGCGGCACTCTTGGTCACGCGAAGGCGGGCCGACAGGACCCCGGCCAGCACCGACAGCAGCCCTGAGAGGACACCGCAGAGGAACGCCGTGGCCAGGATGTGGCCAGGGTGCGCGCCGCAGTATGCCTCGCGGCCGGAGTCGGACTGACAGTCGACGATGGCCATGTTCCCGAAGGCCCAGAACCCCAGCCAAGCGTTCACCGGGATCGCGATCAACTGGACGAGGACCGCCATGACGAGCCAGCCGACCCCGCCCCGTTCACGGTGGGGTTCGTTCCAAGGCTGCGCGCCGGGCCACGGCTGGTATGGATTCGTCTGCATGGGTCAAGCCTCGTACTCGACGGTAACAACGCGGCAGGGCTCCCGTACTCAGCTGGACCCGCACGGCTACCTAGCCCCCGCTGGGGGCATCAGCCGCCTCGGCCCGCCCGGTTCGTCCTCGCCAACAGCCACATCAGGTACGGCGCGCCGACGGCGCCGGTCACGACGCCCACGGGGATCTCCGTCGGGGAGAACAGGGTCCGGCCGATCAGGTCGGCCGCGAGCATCAGCACCGCGCCGGTCAACGCGCTTGCCAGCAGTGGGATTTCGGCCCGGCCGGTGAGGCGTCGGGCGATCTGGGGCGCGCCGAGCGCGATGAAGCCGACCAGGCCGGCGGAGGCCGCGGCCACGGCGGCGAGGCACGTCGCGATGCCGAGGAGGACGATCCGCACGGGGCCCACCCGCACACCGAGGCCTCGCGCGGTGTCCTCGTCGAACTGCAGGAGCTGGTAGGCCCGTCCGAGCAGGAGTACGGGCGGGACCAGCACCAACAGCGCCAGCCCGACCCACTTCACGTGGGTGTAGTCACGCCCGTTCAGGCTGCCCGTCAGCCACACCATCGCCCGCGACGCCTGGTCGATGTGGGCCTTCGCGAGCATCCAGCGCGTCAGCGCCACCAACGCGCCGTGCGCGGCGAGGCCGACGAGGACGAAGCGGTATCCGGTGACCGTGCCGCCCCGGTACGCGAACACGTAGATCAGCCCGGCCGTGAGCAGCGCTCCGAGCAGCGCGCCGAGGGGAACGGCCCCGTAGGTCGCCGCCCCGGCCGCCGTGACGCCCCCGAAGAGGATCGTCGAGACGGCACCCGCCCCCGCCCCGGCGGAGATGCCGATCAGGTCTGGGCTCGCCAGCGGGTTCCGCGTCACCGCCTGGAACAACGCCCCTGCGAGGGCGAACGCGACGCCGACCAGCACTGCCGTCAACGCGCGCGGCAGCCGCAGTTCACGGACGACGAGATGCGCGTCGTCCGGGCCCACGCCGAACAGGGCGCCGAGCACCTGGGATACGGAGAGGTTGGTGTACGTCCCGTAGCAGAGCGACGCGACCAGCAGGCCGAATCCGACCGCGACGAGGCCTGTGTTGGCGAGGACGACACGGGGGTGGACGCGGAAGCCGAACCGCCCGACGCGCACTTTCGGACGCCTTGCCGCCGACCTCACGGGCGGCTCCGGAACAGCGACAACCGTCACGCCGCACGCTCCCTCAGCCGGCCACGCTTCACCATCGCGATCAGGAAGGGCGCCCCGATGAACGCGGTCACGACGCCGACTTCGAGCTCGGCCGGGCGCGCGACCACGCGCCCGATGACGTCCGCTCCCAGCATGAGCGCCCCGCCCGCGAGCCCGCTGCAGGGGATCAGCCACCGCGCGTCGGGCCCGGTCAGCGACCGCACGATGTGCGGAATGACCAGGCCGACGAAGGTGATCGGCCCGGCTGCCGCAACAGCGGCCCCGGTGAGGAGGATGACGGCGAGCGCGCCGAGCGCCCGGGTCCGCCGCACCGGCGTCCCCAGGCTCTTGGCCAGGTCGTCGCCGAGGGCAAGGGCGTTGAGGCTGCCCGACAGCAGGAGGGCGATGGCCAGCCCGACGAGTACGAACGGCAGCAGCTGCCACGCCAGTTCGGGGTCCCGTCCGGCCAGCGAGCCGACCGCCCAACTGCGGTACTGGTCCAGCGTGCTGACGTCCAGCAGCACCAGCGCGTTCGTGAACGCGTCGAGCAGCGCGGTCACCGCCGCCCCGGCCAGCGCGAGCTTGGCCGGCGTCGCGCCCCCGGACCCCGCACCGCCGACGATGTAGGCCAGCAGCCCGGCCGCCGCGCCCATGGCGAACGCGGCCCACACGTACTGGTACGAGGCGGTCCACCCGAACATCCCGATGGCCGCCGCGACCCCGAACGCGCCGCCCGCGCCGACCCCGATGATCCCCGGGTCGCCGAGCGGGTTGCGGGTGATCTCCTGGGTGACCGCGCCGGCCACGCCGAGGGCGACGCCGACGAGCAGCCCGAGCATCGTGCGCGGCATGCGCAGCTCGCGGACGACGACCGCGTCGCCGTCGCGGCTGCCGGTCAGGGCGGCGAACACGTCCGACAGCGGGACGTTCTTGGCCCCGATCGCAAACGAGGCGAAAACGGCCACAATCAGGACAGCCGCGAGCGCGAGGACGACGAGTCCGTTGCGCGCGGCACGGCGGGGCGCGGGAGGGGCAGGCACGCCCTGAAAGGTAAGGCATACCTAAGTTACCGACAAACCCTCCCCCTTGCTGTCGGTTATGAGGGTTGGCTAACTTCTCTCCCGTCGCCGGGTTAGGCAAGCCTTACCTTCACCGGTGCGGGCCACCCGGCGCCCTCTGTCCCCCGCACCACCTTGCACCTTGGAGAACACATGCGTAGGGAACCCGGCCGACTGAACCGCCACCGGCGGGCGTTCGCCGCAGTGGCCGCGGCGGTCGCCCTGACCCTCGACGTGGCCGGCTGCGGCTCGGACGACGAGAAGTCGGACGCCGCGAAGCCCGCCGCGGCGTCGGCCCAGGCGTCCGGCGGCGGGTCGAACACGGCCGCGACGTTCCCGCGCACCGTCACCCACGACAAGGGCACCACCGAGATCAAGGCCAAGCCGAAGCGCGTCGTCGCGCTCGACAACAGCCTGGTCGAGGCGGTCGCGCTGCTCGACGAGCCGCTGGTCGGCGGCATCTCCGCGTACCGCGACCAGAAGGGCTTCCCGTCCTACCTCGGCCCCGCGGTCAAGGACACCAAGGAGGTCGGCCCGCTCGACAGCCCGAACCTCGAGCAGATCCTGGCGCTCAAGCCGGACCTGATCGTCTCCGCGACCGTGCGCCACGACCAGTTGTACGGCCAGCTCTCCAAGATCGCGCCGACCGTCTTCGTGAAGACCACCGGCCCGATCTGGAAGGACAACATCAAGCTGATCGCCCAGGCGCTCGGCGACGAGGACAAGGCCGCGGCGAAGCTGTCGGCCTACGAGGCCCGCGCCAAGAAGATCGGCACGGCCGTTAACGCGAAGGCGAACAACCCGACGGTGTCGGTGGTCCGCTTCGTCGACGGCCCGACCCGCATCTACCTGCCCAAGACGTTCAGCGGCATCGTGCTCGCGGACGCCGGCATCGCGCGTCCCGAGAACCAGCGCGACCCGGAGAAGTTCAACATCGAGATCAGCGAGGAGCAGATCGGCCTCGCGGACGCCGACTACGTCTTCGTCACCGCCTTCTCCGGCGGCGCGGACCGCAAGGCCAAGTTCCTCGCCAACCCGCTGTGGCAGCGCCTCAAGGCGGTCCAGGGCCGGCACGTCGTCGAGGTCGAGGACCCGATCTGGATGACGTCGGTGTCGCTCCAGGGCGCCGAGATGATCCTCGACGACCTGGCGAAGGCGTTCGCGGTCGACCCCGCGAAGTAGTTTGCGGCCGGTCCGCCGGAACCGTCCGGGGCGGGGCTGGCACCCCCTCTCCGCTCCGGACGCCCACGGACCGCCGGCTCGACCCACGCCGTCGCCCGCCAACGCCCACGGACGCCTCTCACCGACCGCCACCCGCGCCGCACGGAGAACCGATGCAGCTCCACCTGGTCGCCCTCAACCCCACCGACTCCGTCACCGAGGGGTTCCTCCCCGCCGCCGCCGAACTGGGCCTCGAGGTCACCGTGTTCACGGACCGACCCGAGGCGCACAAGGACGCGTACGCGGCCTCCGACGCCGCTCCCGCGCGCATCGTCGCGTGCGACGTACGCGACTTCCGTGCCCTGGTTGCTTCCATGTCCGGGTGGCCCGCCGTCCCCCGCCCCGACGCGGTGTTCAGCAACAGTGATCACCTCCAGACCCAGGCCGCCCTGGCCGCGGACTGGTTCGGCCTCCCCGGCAAGGACTGGCGCGCGACGCTGCGGGCCAAGAACAAGTCGCTGATGCGTCGTCACCTCGCCACCGAGGGCACCGGCGTCGTCTGGAGCGCGGAACTCGCCGCCGACCGCGACCCCGCCTCGCTCACCGCGCTGGACGTGCCGTACCCGTGCGTGGTCAAACCGCGCGAGGGCGTCGCCAGCGAGGACGTCTACCTCGTCGGGGACGAGGCCGAACTGCTCGCCCGCTGCCGCGAGATCCGTGCCCGGACGCCGGAGACGGCACTGGTCGTCGAGGAGTTCCTCGCCGGCGACCTGCGCACGCTGGAGACGCTGGGCGACGGCACCCGCCGCCACGTCCTCGGCGGCTTCCGCACCCGGCTGTCCGCGCCGCCGACCTTCATCGAGGAGAGCCTGGCGTTCGACCCCGAGCCGGACGCCGCCATCGCCGCGCAGGTGCTCCGCGACCTCGACACGCTCGGCGTCGGCTTCGGCGCGTGCCACACCGAGTACGTCGTCGACGGCGGCCGCGCACGGCTGATCGAGGTGAACTACCGCATCATCGGCGACCAGTGCGACCTGCTCCTCCAGGACCTGCTCGGCATACCGGTGTTCGAGCACGTGCTGTACACGCACCTCGGCGAGCCGCTGCCCGAGGCGCTCGGCGTCCGCGACGACCTGCGGGCGCGGATCGAGTACGTGTGCGCCGACCGGGCCGGGACGCTGGTGGCCGCGCCCGGCCCCGAGGACCTGGAGGTCGGCGGCGTGCGCATGACGTACCGCCCGCTCCGCGCGGTCGGCACCGACGCCCCGCTCACCGGCACCAACCGCGACTACCTCGGCGTGCTGCGCGCGGTCGGACCCGACCAGGCGTCCGCCGACCGCGCCGTCGCGGAGTTCCTGGCGGCCCGGAGCTGGGACATCCGGGCGTGAGGAACGCGTACAGGAAGCTCGCCGCCGAGTGCGCTCCCTCGACGGACCACGCCTCGGAGGAGTCCCCCGACGCGGTCGAACCCGCGCTCTGTCTCCGGGTGTTGGACGCCGCCCTTCGCGAGGACGTCCACGGTCTGCACAGCACGGGACGGCTGACCTCGCGTCAGGACGGCCGCTGGCTCACCGTCACCTCCGGCCCCCGCCGGGCGGACCTGCCGGTGCGCAAGGACGGCTTCCTGTGCGACCTGGCCGCACGAGCGCCGTACGTCCTCGAGGACGGCGTGCCGCTGACCGGACTCGGCGAACTGCTGGGCTTCCTCGGCGCCGGCTGCGACCCGTTGGACGCGCCCGGCTTCGCGGCCTTCGCCGCGGAGTGCCGTGCCGCGCTGGAGACGGAGCGGCTGCACGCGCGGAGCCGGGACGACGTGTACGCGCGGCTCGCCCGGCATGCCCGGACCACGGGCCTGGCCGGCAGCCTGGACTTCGACACCGTCGCGGCCTTCCGCGACCACCCGGCGTACCCCACGGGCCGCTGTCGCGTCGGCCTCACGTCGGCCGAACTTCGCAGCTACGCACCCGAGTTCCAACCCACTTTCGACCTGCGCTGGGCTGCCGTCCCCCGCGAGTCGCTCACGATGCGCGGGGCACTGCCCGACCGTTGGCCGTCGCCTTCCGCGGTCGGCCTCCCGGGTGCGTACGACAGCACGCATGTGACCCTGCCGGTGCACCCGTTGACCGACCCCGCGGCAATCGAGGCGGCGGTTCCCGGAACGCGCTACGCCCCCGACGCGCACCTGACGGTGGCCCCGACCCTGTCGATGCGCACCGTCGCCCTGCTCGACGACCCGACCCTCCACCTCAAGGTCCCGCTCGCCACCAGCACGCTGGGGCTGCGCAACCGCCGGACGATCACGCCCGGTTCGCTCGTGGACGGCGACGTCGGCGGCCGCCTCCTGCGAGAGGTGCTCGACGCCGAACCCAGGTTTCGCGACCGCGTGCTGGTCGCGGACGAGCACACCTACGCCCACGCCGGAGACGCCCTGCTCGGCGTCCTCGTCCGCCGCTATCCGGCGGGCCTCGACGACGCCCACGTGGTGAGCGTCGCGGCACTCGCGGCACCGGCGCCGACCCCCGCCGGAGCGGGCAGCGCGACCGTCGCCGACCTGCTCGCCGACGAGTACTACGGCGGCGACCCGGTCGCGCTCCACGACGCCTACCTGCGGCTGCTCCTCGACTGGCACACCACCCTGTGGCTGCGCTACGGCATCGTCCTCGAGGCCCACCAGCAGAACACCTCCCTGGTCCTCGACCGCGAGCCGGGCAGCGGTGCGACGCGCCTCCGGCTGCTGCTCAAGGACAACGACGGGCCTCGGCTGCTCGCGGCCCGGGTGCGCGAGCGGCTCCCGGACGCGGACCTCGCCTTCGACGACACGCGCATCCCGGTCGCGGACGGCCGTCCGCTCGCGGACATGTTCACGACGATCACCCTGCATCTGTGCGCCGCGGCACCTCTGTTGGCACTCGCCGACACCGGACGCGCCGACAGGACACAGCTCATGACGCTGCTGCGCACACGCCTCGCCGAAGCCGCCGAGCGGCACCCGGACTCCCCCGACCACCCGCTGCTCCACGAACGCGTGCTGAACGCTGAGCGCTTGCCCGTCAAGCTCATGGTCACCGCAGGCACGCTGCTGGAGAAGGCCCGGTCGGGCGCGCTCGACGTCAACAAGCACTACGCGTGGACGGGCCCGAACTACCTGGCCGGGCCCGATGGCGCCTGATCCGACCCGTCGGCCCGTCTACGCCGTCGCCGCCTGCCATTTCGTCGCCTCGTTCGCGGCGCTGGGCCTCCCGCCCTACCTGGTCGACATCCTGCCGACGCTGGGCGACGAGCACGCCCGCTGGGCGGGGGTCCTGTACGTCGTGCCGACCGTCTGCGGCGCGGTCGCCGCACCCGTGTGGGGCCGGCTCGGCGACCGGTTCGGCCGCAAGCGGCTGCTGCTCCGGGCCCAGCTGGGGCTGGCGTTCGCCTTCCTGCTGGCCGGACTCGCCCAGAGCCTCCCGGCGTTCACCGGTGCGCTCGTCCTGCAGGGCTTGCTCGGCGGCACGTTCGCCGCCTCGACCGGATACCTCGCCGGGGCGCTGCCACCGGGCCGGCTCGGCTGGGCGCTCACGCTGATGCAGGGCAGCGCCCGCGCCGCGCTGGTCGCCGCCCCGATCGCCGTGGGCGCGCTCGCGCCGTGGGTGCCGCCGCACCGTCAATACCTGCTCATGGCACTGCTGCCGCTCGCCGCGGCGGCGCTGCTGAGCGCACTGCCGGGGCCGGACGCCGAGGCCACCCCGGCCGATGCGGACAGCTCCCGACCTCAGGCCGCCGGCAAAGCCGACTCCCCCACCACCCCCGGGCCCGACGCCAGGTCCGATTCCCCGCCCCACACCGGAACAGAGACCGAACCCGCCCCCACACGCCCGTGCCCCCGCCTGCGCGTCCTGCTCGCCGTCGAGTTCACCTTCGTCTTCGCGACGATCATCACCTTCCCGTACCTCACCGCGCTCGTCACCGGCCGCCTGCCGGAACTCCCGGCCACGACCGCCGGTTTCGTCTTCGCGCTGCCGCACGTGTGCTATCTGCTGCTCGCCCGTCCCGTCCTGGACGCCGTGACACCCCATCCCGCGCTCGGCATCACCGCCGGGTTCGTCCTCGTCGCCGCGGGCTGCGCGCTGCACCTGCCGGACACCGGCTTCGCCGGACTCGTCGCCGCCCGGCTCGTGTTCGGCTGCGGCCTGACCGCGGGCCTGGTCGGTCTGTCCGCGCTGACCGCCGAGGTCGCGCGCGGACGGGCGCCCGGATCGCTGTTCGGCACCCTCGAGTTCGTCTCGAAGCTCGGCGCGGTCGCCGCCGGGCTGGCGGCCTCCGGCCTCGCCGCGTGGCTCGGCCTCGGGGCACCGCTCGCCGCCGGGGCGTTCCTGGGTCTCGCGGCCGTGCCGGCGCTCGTCCTCACCCTGCTACGCCCTCCGACTCCTGCCCTCGCCTCCTCGAAGGAGAACTCCCGTGAGCCTCGCGGCAGCCGCAAAGAACCCGCCCGCCCATGAGCCCGCTCCCGCTTCCGCCGCAAGCACCGGCAACAGCACCGGCACCGGCACCGGCACACCGACCGCGCCCGGCGCAGACGAGGTCACCTCGCACACACTGCTCAACTGTCTGCTGCGGGAGGTGTCCGGGCCCGAGCACCAAGCGACGGTCTCCAACGGGAAGCTGCTTATCCGGCTGCCCCGCGCGGGTGCGCTGCTCGGCGTCGACCTGCGCCGCACGTCGCTGACCGGCGCGCATCGCTTCCGCGGCGGTGTACGCCGACATAGCGAGGACGGGTGGGACCCGCTCGGATCCGATGCGCTCGCCGAACTGATCTCACGCGAGCTGGAGTTGCGCAGCGGCATCGGCAACGACGAGTTCGCAGGGCAGGTGCGGTCCAGCCGCGACACCATCGGCGCGCTGACCGCTCGTCGAGCCGGCACGACCGACCCGACCGACCCGACCGGCACACCGCACACCCACGTCATCCCGGGCACCCCGCTCGTGCCGGACGGCCCGATACCGCGCTACCTCGACTCCGAGCGGTCCCTGCTCTTCGGCCACCGCTTCCACCCCGCGCCGAAGGCGCACAGCGGCAGCCTGGCCGACCGGGTGCGCTTCGGCCCCGAGGGCGGCGGCACCGTCCAGGCCCACCTCCTCGCCGTACGCACCGACCTCGTCCGCGAGGAGGCCGTCGGGCCCGACGCCCTCGCACCCTTGGACGGCCTCCATCCCGTCCCCGACGGCTACCGGCTGCTGCCCGTACACCCCTGGCAGTCCGCCCTGTCGGCGTCGAACCCGGCCCTGCGCGCCGCTCTCGACGACGGCCGCGTGCTCGATCTCGGCGTCGGCGGCCCGCACTTCACCCCGACCTCCTCCGTGCGCACGCTCGCCGGGGACGGCTTCTTCGCCAAGTTCAGCGTCGACGTCCGCATCACCAACTGCGTTCGCAAGAACGCCGCTTACGAACTGTCCGGCGCCGTCGCGCTGACCCGGATCCTCGCCGGACCCGCGCGGGCGACCGCCGACCGGCACCCCGGGTTCGCACTGCTCCCCGAACCGGCATACCGCACCGTCGACTTGGGTGTCCCAACGCTGTTCGAGGGACTCGGCGTGATCGTGCGCGACGCAGCCGACCTGACGAAGGGCCCCGGAACGCCGCTGCTGGCCGCGGCCGTGGCCGACGAGTACGCGTCGTCCGGCGCGCACGTCTCGCGGCTGGTCCCCGACCCGACGCCGGAGCGGATCGCGGCCTGGTGGGAGGCGTACCTGCGGCACCTCGTCCCGCCCGTGCTGACGCTGTTCTTCGAGCACGGCGTGGTCCTCGAACCCCACCTCCAGAACGTCCTCGTGTGCGTCGACGACGACGGCACGCCGGTGCGCATGCTCTTCCGCGACCTGGAAGGCACCAAACTGCTGCCCGAGCGGCACAGCCGGGCGCTCGCGGACCTGCCCGGCTCCGTCGCCGCGCCGATCGCGTACGACGCCGAACGCGGCTGGAACCGCGTCGTGTACTGCCTGCTCGTCAACCACATCGGCGAGACCCTCGCCGCGCTCGCCGACCTGTGCCCGACGGCCGAGCCGCGGCTGTGGGCGCTGGTCCGGGCGGTGCTGCTCGACCACGCGCGCACGTACGGCAGCCCGCCCCCGCTGCGCGCGCTGCTGTCCGGCGTGCCGCTGCCCGCGAAGGCGAACCTGCTCACGCGGTGGCGCCTGGCGGCGGACCGGGAGGCGGGGTACGTGCCGCTGCCGAGTCCGCTGGGCGCGGCGTTCCTGCACGGCGCGGAGGGCGCGGAACCGTGGGCGGCCCGATGAACGCGACGCGTCCGACCCCCGAGGCCACCGGGTCGACGACAGCACGGCCGCTGCTCCCCGAGCCGGTGCGGGCCTTCGCCGAGACCCTGCCCGAGGCCGAACTCCCCGCGTACGTCCACGACCTCGCCGGCCTGGCCGAGCACGCGGCCGAGATCGCGAGCGCGCTGCCGCCCTGCGTCGAGTTCCACTACGCCGCGAAGGCCAACCCCGACGCCGCTGTGCTGCGCGCGCTCGCGCCGCACCTGCACGGCGTGGAGGTGGCGTCGGGCGGCGAGTACGCGCACGTCCGCGCCGCCGTTCCCGGCCTGCCGATCGCGTTCGGCGGGCCGGGCAAGACGCCGGACGAGCTCGCGGCGGCGGTCCGGGGCGGCGTCCGCCGGCTGCACGTCGAGAGCGTCCACGAACTGCGCCGGGTGGCCCTGCTCGCCCGCGCGGCCGGGCGGCCCGTCGACGTCCTGCTGCGCGCGAACCCGCCCGTCGACCTGCCGGGCGGCGCGCCCGCGCTGGCGATGGGCGGGCGGGCGACGCCGTTCGGGATGTCCGAGGCCGACCTGCGCCGCTGTGCGGCCGTCCTCGCCGGCGAACCGCTGCTGCGCGTGCACGGCCTCCACGCACACCTGGCCAGCGGGCTCGGCCCCGCCGACCTCGCGACGCTCGCGGGCCGACTGGTGGAGTGGGCCGTGCGGTGGTCCGGTGCCGTCGGGCTGCCGCTCAGCGAGCTCAACATCGGCGGCGGGATGGCCGTCGACTATTCCGATCCCGGCGCACGCTTCGACTGGCGGGCGTACGGCGCGGCGCTGGGGCGGCTCGACGCGACCGGCACGCACGGGGCCCCGCTCCGCCTCCGCGTCGAACCCGGCCGCGCGGTCACCGCGCACCACGGCTGGTACGTCACCGAGGTCCTCGACCTCAAGCACAGCCGCGGCCGCGCCTTCGCCGTCGTCCGCGGCGGCACCCACCACCTGCGGACCCCGGCGGCGCGCGGGCACAGCCAGCCGTTCGCCGTCCTGCCGCGGGACGGCTGGGACCTGCCGTGGCCGCGGCCCGGCGTCGCGGCCGAGCCCGTCACGCTGGTCGGCCAGCTGTGCACGCCCAAGGACGTGCTGGCGGCCGACGTCCCCGTGCCGCGGCTCCGTGTGGGCGACCGGATCGCGTTCGCGACGGCCGGGGCGTACGCCTGGAACATCTCGCACCGCGACTTCCTCATGCACCCGCCGCCGACGTTCCACCACCTGCCCGCGCCCGCGTCCCGGGAGCGGAGTTTGGCGGTCGCCGCGCCACCTACGTAGAGTTCAGCGGATACCCCCAAGCACCTCGTCACGGAAGCGGCACCAGAGATGACAGTCAGCGACGACGACACGGTCATCTCGGGATCCGCCGAGCCGGACGGCCGCGCGCCCGAGGGCACCGTCGACGGCTTCGGCCCCGGCATCGACCCCGAGCGCCTCAAGGTGTTCTTCAGCGTCCTGGACGAGCTGGAGACCATCCCGACCGAGCACCCGGACGCGATCAGCGTGCGCAACGCCACGTCGCACATCTGGAAGCGCCTCAAGGAGCGCCGCCGCGCCGACCGCCGGGCCGCCGTGGTCGCGAACGACAACGCGGTGACCGCCGCGACCGCGACCGGCTCGCCCGACCGCATCGACGACGAGACGCAGGGCATCCCGATCAGCACGTCCACCGTCGGCGAGCTGGCCGGGATACTCCAGCGGGCCCGCGGCTGCTACATCTGCAAGACGCGGTACGTCGAGGTCGACGCGTTCTACCACCAGCTGTGTCCGCGCTGCGCCCGGGAGAACCGCGCCCGCCGCGACGCCAGCACCGACCTGACCGGGCGTCGCGCGCTGCTCACCGGCGGCCGCGCCAAGATCGGCATGTACATCGCGCTGCGGCTGCTGCGCGACGGCGCCCACACCACCATCACGACGCGCTTCCCGAACGACGCCATCCGGCGCTTCAAGGCGATGCCGGACAGCGACCAGTGGATCGACCGGCTGCGCATCGTCGGCATCGACCTGCGCGACCCCGCGCAGGTCATCGCGCTCGCCGACTCCGTGGCCGCGGCCGGGCCGCTGGACATCCTGATCAACAACGCCGCGCAGACCGTACGCCGCACGCCGCAGTCCTACGCCGCGCTGATCGCCGCCGAGGACGGGCCGCTGCCGGCCGGCGAGCTGCCCGAGTCCCTGACGTTCGGCCACATCGCCGGCTCGGGGCACGTCGCCCTCCCCTCGGCGAAGCCGGCCGCCGACGAGCTCGACCCGCAGACCCTCACCGCGCTCGCCCTGACCAGTGGTTCGGCGACGCTCGCCCGCATCGAGGCGGGCAACGCGATCGACGCGGGCGGCCTGATCCCCGACCTGGACGCCTCGAACAGCTGGGTGCAGCGTGTCAACGAGGTCGACCCGCTGGAGCTCCTCGAGGTCCAACTCTGCAACGTCACCGCGCCGTTCATCCTGGTCAGCCGCCTCCGCCCGGCGATGGCGGCGGCCGCGGCGCGGCGCAAGTACGTCGTGAACGTGTCGGCGATGGAAGGCCAGTTCAGCCGCGCCTACAAGGGCGCCGGCCACCCGCACACCAACATGGCCAAGGCCGCCCTCAACATGCTCACCCGCACGAGCGCCGAGGAAATGCTCACCGACGGCATCCTGATGACCGCCGTCGACACCGGCTGGATCACCGACGAGCGCCCGCACCCGACGAAGATGCGCCTCCACGAAGAGGGCTTCCACGCGCCCCTCGACCTCGTCGACGGCGCCGCCCGCGTCTACGACCCGATCGTCCGCGGCGAGGCCGGCGAGGACCTGTACGGCTGCTTCCTGAAGGACTACGCCCCGTCCCCCTGGTGACGTCTGCGGGCGACGTCCGCGCGTCGATTACGCCAATCCCCGGAACGGCGGCCTCCCGGCTGGTTCACTGACCACTTGGCGGCCGCCGGACACGCTCGACGATCCGGTCGGTCACCGTCGGTGCGGGCCCGCCTGCGGTCCCGTATCGTGAGCTGTCCGGTTGGCTGCTGATGCGTCGTCAGACGAGCGGCGGTGCGACCCCTCCCGATCGCACAGCCGCCACGGCGGCGCATTTCGGAAACGGACCACCGCGATGAGCGCGCCCAGTCCCGACGGCGACGACCCCGCGCCGCACGCCGCGGGCAGCCGCGAACGCCTCGTCCACGACGCGTTACGCACGTGGACCGACCAACTCGTGGACCCCGGCGGCCGCAACCCCCTGCTGTTCTTCCGCGACCTGCGGGCGGGCACGCTCGACCTCGCGGACGCCGACCCCCGCGCCGTCGACGCGCTGCTCGCCGGCGAACCGCAGCGCATATCCCGGCTGTTCCCAGGGGACGAACGCGCCGACGCCGCCAAGCGTGCGCGCACCGTGCACGCCAAGACGCAGGAACTCGCCGAGGAACGCGGCATCCACACCGCCTACCTCGTCACCGCCATGGCGACGTGGGACGCACCGGACGCGCCGCGCCCGCCGGCCTCTCCGGTGCTGCTGTGGCCGGTCGAGTCCACCCGGCTCGGCGCGGGAGACGACGACTTCACCCTCCAGGTCGCGCCGGAGGCCGAGGCGAACCTGTCCCTGCTGCACGTCCTGAAGCGGGAGTTCGGGGTCGAGCTGGACGCGGAGGCGCTCGCCGAGGCGGCGGCGTCGCCCGCCGACCAGGACGCGGCCGTGCAGATGATGCGCGAAGCGACCGCGCGCGTACCGGGGTTCGCGGTGTCGTCGCGCCGCGTCGTCGGCAACTTCAGCTACGCCAAGCTGCCGATGGTGCAGGACCTCGAACGCGCGGGCGGTCTGCTGGCGTCCCACGACCTGGTCGCGGCGATCGCGGGCGACCGCACGGCCGCCGACCTGATCCGCCGCGACGTGCCCGACGTCGACGTCCGGGCACCCGATGCGGCGCCCCCGCGCGACGAGTTCCTCGTCCTCGACGCCGACTCCTCGCAGAGCTACGTGATCAACGCGGTCGTCGCCGGCCGGCACCTGGTGGTCGAAGGGCCGCCGGGCACCGGGAAGAGCCAGACGATCGCCAACCTCGTGGCGACGCTCGCCGCCCGCGGCCAGAAGGTGCTGTTCGTCGCGGAGAAGCGCGCCGCGATCGACGCCGTCGTCGGCCGGCTGCGGAACCGCGACCTGGCCGAACTGGTCCTCGACCTGCACAGCAGCGCCGCCGACCGCAAGCGGATCGTCCGCTCGCTCGGACAGGCGCTGCAGCGCGCCGGCAACACGCCGCTCGGGGAACACGAGCCGCTGCACCGCAGGCTGGCCGACCGCCGCGAGCGGCTGAACCGCCACGCCGCGCTGATGAACACGCCCGTCGCGCCCTGGGGCGTGACGCTCTTCGAGGCCCAGTCGGCGTGCCTGGCCACCGCGCCGGACGACCACACCCACAGCCGCCTGGGCCGCCACGAGCTCGGCGCGCTCCACGGGGAAGCCGTCGAGGACCTCCGCGACGAACTCCAGGAGTTCGCCACGCTCGGCGGCTTCGACCGGTCCGCGGAGGGACACCCGTGGCTGTCGGCCGTCGACACCGTCACCTCGCTCCACGCCGCCCGGCAGGCCGCGGAACTCGTGCGGGAGCTGCGCACCGAGGCACTGCCGGCGGCGCGGCGGCAGGCCGAGGAGATCGCGGGCACGACACCGTTCGCCCCTCCGGCGAACCCCGTCGAACTGCGATCCCTCGTCGACCTGTTCGCCCAGGCGGCAGACACACTGGCGTACTTCCGCCCCGACGTCTTCGCCGCCGACCTGCCCGCGCTGGCCGCCGCCACCGGCACCGGCCGGTGGCGCAAGGAGCACAACGCCTCCCAGGGCTGGGGCGAACGCCGCCGCCTGGCACGCGACGCCGGCCGGCTGACGCACACCGGGCGGCACGCCAAGCCCGAACTGCACGCCGCGCTGCTCCGGGCCGCCACGCTGCGTGAGGCCTGGGAAGACGCCGGAGGCGGGACGTCCACACCCGCGCCCCCGTCCGACCCCGGCGTCGTCGACCGGTCCGGGTGGGCCGTCGACGCGTTGGAGCACTGCCTGGGCGAGCTCGCGAAGCTGCTGCCCGGTAGCGCCCCGCTGCTCCTGACCTTCGATCAGCTCGGGTCCTGGGCGGACGAGTTGCACCGGGACACGGGGACCCTGCAGCGGCTTCCGCGGCTGTACGAGCTGCGCCGCGCCCTGACCGGATACGGACTCGCGCCATTGCTCAAGGAGTTGGCGGCCAAGCGGGCCGACGCCACGGCGGCGGTCGCGTCCTTCGACTTCACGTACCACTCCTCGATCCTCGACGCCGCGGCCTTCGAGACGCCCGAGTACGCCGCCTTCGAGGCCGGCGAACTCGACCTGCGCGCGGACGAGTACCGCACGGCCGACCGCGACCACATCGCCGCGGGACCGGACCGGGTGCAGCGCGCGGTCGCGGAGCACCTCTACGAGACCCTGAACGCCCGGCCCGAACAGGCCGCGCTCGTCAAGGCGCAGGCCAACCGCAAACGCGGCATCATGTCGATGCGCAACCTGGTACGGCAGGCCCCGGACGTCCTCACGGCGCTGCACCCGTGCTGGGCGATGAGTCCGCTGCTCGTCAGCGAAGTGCTGCCGCTGCGCCGCATGTTCGACGTCGTGATCTTCGACGAGGCCAGCCAGGTGGTGCCCGCCGAGGCGATGCCGTCGATCATGCGGGCCGACCGGGTCGTCGTCGCGGGCGACCGCAACCAGCTGCCGCCCACCGCGTTCTTCTCCCGGCTGGTCGACGACGAACCACCCGCCGACGGCAGGCGTGAGGACGACCAGGACGACGACGCCGGGATCGACCTCACCCGCGGGTTCGAGTCGATCCTCGACGTCATGTCGAGCATCGTGGCCGCCCGCCGGCTCACCTGGCACTACCGCAGCCGCGACGAACGGCTGATCGCGTTCTCGAACGCCCACATCTACGACGGGTCGCTGACCACCTTCCCCGGCACCCTGGTCGACGGCTCGCTGCGCCACGTCCTCGTGCCCGACGCGCCCGCGCTGCCCGGCCGACAGGCGAGCGGCACGCCCGAGGTCGAGGAGGTCGTCCGGCAGGTGCTCGCCCACGCGCGCACCAGGCCCGACGAGACGCTGGGCGTGATCACCATGGGCATCGAGCACGCGAACCGCGTCGACGCGGCGCTCAGGCGCGCACTGTCGGACCGGCCCGACCTCGACGGGTTCTTCTCCGAGGCGCGGGCGGAGCGGTTCTTCGTCAAGAACCTCGAACGCGTGCAGGGCGACGAACGCGACGCGATCATCCTGTCGATCGGCTACGGCAAAACGGCCGACGGCCGCATGCTCTACCGTTTCGGCCCGCTCAACAACGACGGCGGTGAGCGCCGCCTCAACGTCGCCGTGACGCGCGCCCGCCGGCGCATGACCACGGTCAGCGCGTTCAGCGCACACGACATGGATCCGGCGCGGCTCACCAGGCCGGGGCCGCGGCTGCTGCGGGGATACCTCGAGTTCGCCGCGTCCGGCGGACACGACCTGGGCGCGGTGGCGGCCGAGCGGCCGGCGCTGAACCCGTTCGAGATCGACGTGCGCGACCGGCTCACCGCGGCCGGGATCCCGCTGCAGCCGCAGTACGGCGTGTCCGGCTACTGGATCGACTTCGCGGCGAAGCACCCCACCCGGCCCGGGCTCATGGTGCTCGCCATCGAGGCGGACGGCGCGACGTACCACTCGTCGCCGACCGCGCGGGACCGCGACCGCCTGCGCCAGGAGCAGTTGGAGCGCCAGGGCTGGCGGTTCCACCGGATCTGGTCCACGGCGTGGTTCCGGAACCCCGAGGCCGAGGTCGCGCGGGCGCGGCGGGCGTACGACAAGGCGGTCGCGGCGGCGGACCTGGCGGAGAAGCGGGCCGCGGTGGCCGCGGCCGGCGCGCCGGTCGTCTCGCCGTCGCTGCCTCCTCCTCTGCCTCCGGAGTCCCGCCCCGCGTCCGCCACGATCCCGCCGCAGCGCACCGGCCGGTGCCCGCGGCCCGTCCCGGGTCAGGCGATCACCGCGTACCCGCGCCGCGACCTGGTCGACCTGGTGCGCTGGATCGAGAGCGACACGCTGCTGCGCACGGAGGACGAGGTCGTCCGGCAGGCGTCGGAGTTCCTGGGCTACCGGCGGCTCGGCGGACGCATACGCGACGTGCTGGGCGACGCGGTGCGGGAGGCCCGGCGCCGCTGACCCGCGCGAAGCTGTTGAAGCGGGAGGGCTCCGGTTCTAATGTGACCGCATCATTCGTCGTTCCGCCTGGAAGCTCGGAGCCGTCCGCACATGAGCCTTTCCAACCCGCACGCGGGCCTGCCCATCACCGATGACGACGCGGCGATCGCGGCCGCGCTCGAGGACGTCAGCGTTCCGGCGCTGCTGCTCTCGCTCGTCCACATGACAGGGGACCCGTCGTACATCCGCGGGGCGATCAAGCCACGCATGCTCGTCCTCAACGAGGTGCAGGGCTTCCTGCCCGAGGAGGAGAAGGCCGAGGCGCGGCGCCTTGCGCTGGAGGCGATCAAGGCCTACCGGGACGGCGGGTGCGTCCTGCCGCCTCCGCCGTCGCCCGAGCTCGTACGCGAGATGATGAGCTGGGTCGCGTGCGAGGACGTGCCCGAGGAGTACGTCCCGATGATCCTCGAGGAGATGGAGCTCGACGGCGTCGACGCCCGACGGGTCGAGGTACGCGCCGACGCCGCGGCACGCGAGGCCTTCCCCGTCGTGGTCATCGGCTGCGGGCAGTCCGGGCTGCTCGCCGGGATACGGCTCAAGGAGGCCGGCATCCCGTTCACCGTCATCGAGAAGAACCCCGGGGTGGGCGGCACCTGGTGGGAGAACTCCTATCCCGGCTGCCGGGTGGACGTCGGCAACCACTTCTACTGCTACTCGTTCGAGCCGAGTGACCACTGGAGCGAGTTCTTCGCGCAACAGCCTGAACTCCAGCGGTACTTCGACGGCGTGATGAACCGCCACGGCGTGACGCCCCACGTCCGGTTCGGGACCGAGGTCGTGTCGGCGGTGTGGCACGAGACGACGGCGACCTGGCACGTGACGGTCCGGGGCCCGGACGGGGCCGAGGAGACGTTGGTCGCGCGGGCGGTCATCTCCGCCGTCGGCCTGCTCAACCGCCCCAAGCTGCCGGACATCCCTGGCGTCGGCGACTTCGAGGGCCCGGCCTTCCACTCGGCCCAGTGGGACCACGGCGTCGACTACCGCGGCAAGCGCGTCGCGATGATCGGCGCGGGCGCGTCCGGCTTCCAGATAGCCCCGACGATCGCGCCGGACGTCGCGCACCTGACGGTGTTCCAGCGCACGGCGCAGTGGATGTTCCCGAACCCGAACTACCACGCGGCCGTCGGCCCCGGCGTGCGGTGGGCGATGCGGCACCTGCCGTTCTACGGACGCTGGTACCGGTTCCTGATCTTCTGGCCCGGCAGCGACGGCGCCCTGATGAGTGCGCGCATCGACCCGTCCTGGCCGCACCAGGACCGCTCGATCAGCGAACGGAACGACTTCACACGGCAGATCTTCACCGACTGGATCACCAGCCAGGTGGGCGACGACTCGGAACTGCTGGCGAAGGTGCTGCCCGACTATCCGGCGACGGGTAAGCGGACCCTTCAGGACAACGGGAGTTGGCTGCGGGCGCTCAAGCGCGACAACGTGGAGCTGGTGCGGGAGGGCATCGCCCGGATCGAGAAGGACGCCGTCGTCACGGTCTCGGGTGAGCGGCACGAGGTCGACGTCATCGTGTACGCGACGGGGTTCCAGGCCAACCGCTATTTCTTCCCGATGCACATCGTGGGACGGGACGGGGTCGTGCTGGCCGACCAGATGGGCGACGAGCCGACGGCTTATCTGGGCATCACCATGCCCAACTTCCCGAACTTCTTCTGCATGTACGGCCCGGGGACGAACCTGGCGCACGGCGGGAGTCTGATCTTCCACTCCGAATGCCAAATGCGGTACATCGGCGGGTGCGTCGACACGCTGATCCGGGACGGCGTGCGGTCGATGGAGCCGAAGCCGGAGGTCGCCGAGGCCTACCACGCGCGGCAGCAGGCGGAGATCAAGAACCTGGTGTGGTCGCACGAGACCATCACGCACTCATGGTTCAAGAACGAGAAGGGCGACATCCACCTGGTGAGTCCGTGGCGGCTGGTGGACTACTGGGAGTGGACGAAGCGCCCGGATCGCGAGGACTTCGTCATTCGATGAACTCGATGACGCCGGGAGCGAAGACCTCCTGGCCCGGGATCGACGGCGGGGCGTCTATGCGCAGGCGGACCAGATCAGGAAAGACCGCCGAGATCGGGGCCAGAGTCGTGGGGTGCATTCCCCTCAGTGTAAGACCGCTGATACCGGCCAACACGGGAGCGTCCGACCACAAGCGTTCGCACGAGGCACTCTGCTCACGCCCAAACCCAATCAGCGTCAGATGCGAAACGGCCTCGCCGACAAGCGGGGACAGGTCCAAGTCCGGAGGCGGCTCGGCGATCACGATCTGCGAAAGCACCCTTGCCCCGACGAAGGCGGCGAGCACATCCGCCCGGGGCCTGTCCAAGGCGACATTGCGCAGATGGCGCAGATCAAACCTGCCCGCGATCTCGTTCGCATCCGCCGCCCAGCTCACGGTCACACGCTCGTTCTGCTTTAGCCGACGCAGCTCGTCAAGGTGGGCGGGTACGAATGCCGCCACGGGGTGACCCACCCCGATCAGTTGCACGACGACCTGGTCCGCGAAGGGGCGGGGTTCGAACTGCGGCCATTGCGCGTTGACGGCCGTGCGCACTTTCAGATCAGGGTGCGTCGCATAGGTCGCCAGGATCGGCAGCGCCGTGTCACCGCCGATCCGCCCGGCAACCCGCACTTCACGCTCGGCGAGTTCCGGTGCCAGGGAGGGATGGGACGGCAGCTGGTTCAGCACCATCGGTCCGGCCGCGACCAGGCGCTCGATCGTGTCGTTGTCACGCGGGGGCAGGTGCTGGGCGCTTCGGTCGCTGACGAGTTGCATCGTCTCCGGGTCGACCTGCGCCGCGTCTCCGAGGCAGGCGAGCGCCAGCAGGTGCAGGCGTACGGCGTAGTCGTCCTCTTGGTCCCCGCGCCCAACCAGGCCGCGGAGGATGTCGCGGACCTCTTTGGGGCGCCCTTGCGCGACCGCCATGCGCACGACGTCCTCCCACAGGTCGTCGTGCGCGTGCTTCACCAGTTGGCCGATGTCCTCCTCGTCCAGCACCGCCTTCGCTCCCAGATAGTCCTGGAAGGTGCGGTGCACGAAGTCCACGGTGCCGACGCTCGGCTCGCGCAGCAGGCCGCTGCGGCCCAGCAGGTGGCGGAGCACCTTGTCGAGGAGTTCGGCATCCTCGCCCGCGCGCCGCAGCGATGGCAGCACCGCGAGCGATTCGCGGATCATCCGGCGCAGCGTCGCTTGGTCCGCCTCCGACCGGTCGTTGCGGATCAGCCAGTAGGCCAGCCGCTGGAGTATCGCGACCTGGTCGGAGTGGGTGAGTTCGACGCCCTCGGTGGCGCGGATGCCCTGCTGTTCGTCGCGCCGGACGAGGAGCATCTGGAGCGCGGCGTCGTACAGTGCACGTCGGCCATGCGGCAGGTGTGCCTGACGGTCACGGTTGAGGGCGCATACGAGGGCGCACATGAGGGGGTTGGTGACCAGCCGCCGGAGGTCGCTCATGGCCGTGATGCCGGCCATGAGCGTCGCCTCGAAGTCGCGCAGTTCCGCGGCCTCTTCGTCGTCTCGGCAGGTGTGGCGTGCGGCCTCGTGCCAGCGCTGGACGAAGACGCGGACGTCCTCCTTGCCCATGGGTGCGAGGGCCAGTTCCACGAACTCGGCACCGGCCAGCCATCCGTCGGGCAGCGCCGACGGCCGCGCGGTGAGTACACAGCGGGTCCCCGGAAAGGCCGCGAGCAGGTCGTCCAACCAGTCGCGGGTGCGGTCGCGGTAGGACTGGGGGACCTCGTCGAGGCCGTCGATCAGAAGCAGGCCGCGCCCGGCGGCGAGGACGTCGTCGATCCAGCCGGGCGGCATCGATCCCGCGCGCGGGTGCCCGGTCGCGTGCAGGAATTCGGCGGGCGTGGGGAGGGCCTCCGGATTGCGGCGGGCGAGGGTGCGCAGCGGGAGCACGAACGGGACGAAACCGTTCAAGGTGTCCAGCGGACCGGTGAATTCCTCGCGCGCGGCGGTGGTCGCGAGCCACTGCACGAGCGTGGTCTTGCCCGAGCCCGCGACGCCGCGGATGACGACCCGGCTGTGCGGTGCGAGAGCGTCTTCGACGCGCTGCGGCTGGTCGAATCCGCGCCTGCGCAGTTCCTCCATGAGCGCGCCCAGGAGGTCGGACGAACCTGAGCCGTACCGGCCGCCCGGGACCACGTCGAGGCTCAGGTAGGCGGTCTCCAGAGGCCACGTCCCGGTCTCGGCGCGACTCAGATCGATGCCGAAGACCGTGAGCCTGCCGTACCGCTGGACGATGCTCTCCGCGTACAGCTCCTCGAAGTCGAGGTGATCGGCGCCGGATTGGACGTCCTGGAGCCTGGGACCGCGTCCGGTGTACCGCTCGTACGCCTCCCGAAAGCCCTCGTCCGCGGCGATCACGTGCATCGGCGCGATACCGAAGCGCGCCTCGCCCCAGTTGTCGGGAACGCTCACGGCCAGGCCGACGAGCCGGCCGTGCACGAACACCGGTGCCCCGGACATGCCCCGCCAGGCCCGTTGCCTGCCCCGGCCCCAGCGTGGCGGCGCGTGCTTCCCGTCGAGGATGTACATACCGGCGACCATGTGCGATCCGGTCTTGAGGACGCCGACGAACTGCTCGGTGTCCGGTCGACGCCCGTGGCGGGCGACCAGCGGAAATCCGATGCACTCGGCAGTGGGCGGCTTCCGGATTCCACCCATGCGGCCGAACGGGACGGGGCGTTCGTCCCACGGCGCATCCGGCCCGACCAAGTCTTGGTCGGCGAGGAGCAGCGCCGCGTCGCTTGTGACCGTCGTATTGAGCCACACCGCCTGGCACGGCACTTCGCGGGTGCCGCCCGGGACCGCGACCCGCATCGGGCCGATGTCGTCGATCGCGTGCGCAGTGGTCAGCACCAGCCGTTTCGTCAGCAGGTACCCGCTTGCCTGGTATTGCGTGCCCAGTACCAGCGCGACCCGTTCCTTGACCGGGTGCTCACTTGCCACCGAAGAACTCCGAGGTGTCGGCCGGTTCGTCGGCGGCGATCAGGTAGCCGTCACCGGTCGTCAGATCCCGTGGTGTCAGGGTGAATTCGATCTGCTGGACGAAGCCTTCGGTCTTCGTCGTCCCCCGCTCGCCCGACACGACCCAGGCCTGGGCACCGCCCTTGCCGGTCTTCTCGCGGCGGATCTCGACCGTGAAGGACATCCGGATCGGGCCGACCTCGAAGCCCATGGCCTGGCCTGCTCCGCGTGCCGCTGCCGCGAGCAGGCCGTCGCGGACGGCCTGTACCGCGTCCGCGAGTTCGACGCTGTCGATGCCTTCGGTGTCCATGCCCGTCCCCCGATCCGTGGCCCCGGATCGAGGTTAGGCGAACGGCAGCTCCATCCGCTGCTCGATCGCGTCGATGCCCCACGTCCGGGTCGGCTCGGAGTGGGTGACGCGGAATCCGGCGGACTTGTACAGGTGGTGGGCGGCGTCGAGTCCGGCGATCGTCCACAGGTAGACGCCCGCGTATCCGCGGTCACGGGCCTCGGTCATCGCGCGTTCGAACAGCGCCCGTCCGATGCCGCGCCCACGCGCGTCGGGGTGCAGGATGACCCAGCGCAGCCGGCCCCAGCCGTCGGGTGCGTCGCCGCGGACCATTGCGACGGCGCCGACGACGCGTCCGTCGAGTTCGGCGACCCACATCTTGCCGGCGTCGTAGGTACCCTCCGAATGCCAGGTGAGGACGAGTTCGGCGATCTGCTGGGCGGCGAGGGCCTCCATCGTGCCGTCCATGCCGTACTCGTCGGTGTACAGCACGCCGTGGAGGGCGACGACCGCGCCCAGGTCTCCCGGGCGGGTCGCCTCACGGAGGGACGAGGGGGCGGGTCGGGGCGAGGTGTCCATAGCGGCTATCCTCCACTGAAACACTCGTTTCAGTGGAGGATAGCCCGATGCCGGAGCCGAGGGAAGACTCACCGCGGCGGCGCGAACTCCTCGCCGCCACGCTCGCGTACGCCGCCGAGAACAACCTGTCGGACCTGTCGCTCCGCCCGCTGTCCGCCGCGATCGGGTCGAGTCCGCGCGTGCTGCTCTACCTGTTCGGCTCCAAGGAGGGCCTCGTCCGCGAGGTGCTGGCCGCGGGGCGGGCCGAGCAGCTCGCGTTGATCGAGCGGGCCGCGCGGGAGGGCGACGGGCCGCGCGCCACGCTGGAGCTGCTGTGGGGCTGGTGCGCCGACCCCGGGCACCGCACGATGCTGCGGCTGTTCTACGAGGGGTACGTCCGTTCCGCGGGCGCGTCCGGCGAGGGCCCGTGGCGCGGGTTCGCGGCCGGTTCGGTCACCGAGTGGATGCCGGTGCTCGGACCGGTCCTGGAGGGCACCGGGGTCTCCGCGACGCTCGCGCTCGGGACGCTGCGCGGCCTCCTGCTGGACCTGCTGGCCGATGACAATTCACTCAGCCGGGTGAATCAGGCCTGGTCGGAATTCCTTGACGCGGTACTGCCCGAGGCCTGAAAAAGCCCAGCTCAGAGCGGTGTCGTGCGGCAGACCCCGGAGAGGGCATACGGTCTGCCGCATGTATGGGGACCAGGACCCGCGCAACAACCGGCAGCCGCCGCCTCCGCCGCCCTTCGCGCCGCCCGGCGCCCCGGGGCCCTACCAGCAGCCGTACGGCGGGCCGCCCTACGGCCCGCCCCCGCCCGGCCCGCCGCGCGGCCCGTGGATCGCCGTCGGGGTCGCCGCGGTGCTGGCCGTCGTGCTGATCGTGGTGCTGGTGACCACGTCCGGCGGGAAGGACGGCAAGCCGGTCGCGTTCAAGGACCCGGGCGGGGCGCCGTCGCTGCCGATGCCGACCTTCACGATGCCGTCGATCGGGATGCCGACCTTCCCGTCGTTCCCGGGCGGGTCCGGCCTGCCGCCCGGTCCGACGGGCCGCGGGACGGCGCCGGGCGGCGGCGCGCCGTCGGCCTCGCCCTCGGCCTCGCCGACGTCGAACGACTGGGACCGCGCGGCGGACGACCACCGGCCGTTCACCGCCAAGGAGTGGTTCCCGGACGACCTCGGCGACTTCAGCATCCAGAAGCGCCCGTACGTACAGCTCGCCCAGGACGAGCGGCCCTGCACCGCCGCCGAGGACGGTCTGCGCCGAATGTTCACCGACAACTGCGTCGGCGTCGTGCGCTCGCTGTGGACCGAGCCCACGCACACCTATGTGGGCGCCCTGTCGGTGGTCTCGCTGTCGACCAAGGCCGACGTGGTGTCGATCGGGAACCGCCTGTCCGCGGGGCAGTCCAACGGGGACTACGTCGCCTTCATCCCGCCGCCGCCCGGGTCCGGCGTGAAGTTCTCCAACCAGTCCCGCACCTGGGTCGGCACGTCGACCACCGGCCACTACATGATCGTGATCGAGATCGCGCGCAGCGACGGCCGCGACGCGGGCGACGCCGGCACGAAGCAGATGTGGGACGACCTCTACCTGGTCGCCGTCGACCACGTGAACGCCCAGATGTGGGGCTGACCGGCGCCGCGAAAAGGCGGTCCCGGCGGCGCGCGGCCGACTGGTGGGCCGCCGGGTTCCGTGTTCCAGTAAGACCGTGGTGGTCAAGGACCTGGTCCCCAACGGCGACGAGGGCCTCGCGTCGCGGTTGAACTGGCTGCGCGCCGCGGTGCTCGGCGCGAACGACGGTGTCGTGTCGACGGCCGGCATCGTGCTCGGCGTCGCGGGCGCCCAGGGGTCGCGGGCGGAGATCCTCACCGCGGGCCTGGCGGGGCTGATGGCGGGCGCGTTGTCGATGGCGGCGGGCGAGTACGTGTCGGTCAGCACGCAGCGGGACGCCGAGCGCGCCGCGCTGCGCCGGGAGGCCCGCGAGCTGGCCGACGACCCGGCGGCGGAGCTGACCGAGCTGACCGACGCGTACCGCGCCAAGGGCCTGTCCCCCGAACTGGCTCGGCAGGTCGCGGTGGAGCTGACCGCGCACGACGCGCTGGCCGCGCACGCGGAGACCGAGCTGCGGCTCGACCCGGAGGAGCTGACGAATCCGTGGCACGCCGCGTTCGCGAGCTTCGGCGCGTTCGCGGTGGGTGCGGTGCTGCCGCTGGCGGCGATCCTGCTGCCGCCGTCGTCGTGGCGCATCGGTGTGACGGTCGTGGCGGTGCTGCTGGCGCTGACGCTGTGCGGGTGGGCCAGCGCGCGGCTCGGCGGGTCCGAGCCGCGCGTGTCCGTGCTGCGCAACGTGGTCGGCGGCGGTCTGGCGATGGCCGTCACGTACGCGACCGGCACGCTGCTGCACGTGTCCGGCGGCGTCTGAGCGGCGGCCGTGGGGATGCCCGGCGACGCCGCTCCGCACGCCGTTACTTCAGCTGTGAGTACCGCTCCAGCGCGTCCCGGAACGCCGACGGCCCGACGTTCAGCGGCGCCGTGAACGGGTCGCGCAGCTGGAACACCAGCAGGATCCCGAAGCCGACGATGGCGCCCGCGAAGGCGAGCAGCGCCACGTTGCGCGGGTTGGCCGTCATGCCGACGAGGCACGGGTAGACGACCACGAGGATCCCGGCGGTGATCATGGCCGCCAGCAGCACGCGCGGCGAGACGGCGTCGAGGTCCGCCAGGCGGGCGTACCTCTTCACGTAGACGTCGTCGACGGCGGCCGAGGTGGCGTCGTACGCCGAGCCCCGCCGGTCCTCGGGCACCGCGCCCAACGCCGCCTGGACTCCGTCGAGTTGCCGCCACGCCGCGGAGGACGCGTGGTGGTGGGCGAGGTCGGGCCACTCGATGTCGACGACGGTGTGCGTGTACTGCGTGATGCGGGCGCGGATCTCCTCGCGGTCGGGCGGCGCGAGGTCGCCGGCGCGGGCGTACGCCTTGGCCAGCACGCGCGCCTCCTCGTGCGCGTGCGAGCGGGCCAGCGACTGCAACTGCCAGGCGCCGACGATGAGGAAGCCCGTGATCAGGATGAACGAGGACAGCACCACGCCGCCCGCGAAGGTGAGCGCCTGAGGGTTGAACGAGCCTTCCCGGCTCCGCTCGCTGCGCCCGAGCAGCATCGCCGCGGCGACCGCGACACCGGCGCCGAGCACGGCGCACAGGATCCACATCAGCATGATCATCACGAGGGCCTCCCGGGGCCGCCACGGCTGTTGGCACCGTGACCGACGGCGGCGAGTGCCGCGGGGACGATGGCGAGCACCAGGGCGCCGCCCAGCCAGGTGATCAGGTCCCAGCCGCCGGAGTCGTCGTCGGGCTCCTCGGCCTTGGCGGCCGTGGCGGGCATGCGCGGCACGGCCGGCATCGGAGGCGTCGGCGCGGGGCTGGTGGCGGGGGTCTCGGACGGCTCGGGCTCGACGAGCGGCGGCAGGTCGGGCGCCTGCGCGGCGGGCAGCGCGCGCGGCGGGGGCGTACGGCTGGGAACCGGCCTGTCCGGTACGGGGGTTGGGGGCGGCGGCGCGGGCGGGGCTGGTGGACTGCCGCCGATGTTCACGGTGTTGTCCTGGTTGACCGGCCCGCCGCCGGACGTGCTCTCCTGCTGGATGACGGTGACGCCAGGCGCGGGCATCACCTCCGCCGCGGGCCGCGCGCACGCGCACGGGCAGTGCCGGCCGAGCAGATCGGGGACGAAGAACAGGACGCGGGACAGCAGTTCGGTCATGCCGCAGGACGAGCCGGCGAGCACCGCGGCCCCCGGCACCGAAACCGCAGGCGTCGCGGCGGGGGCATGCACGGCAGCCGCCGGCGGAACGGCAAGGGCCAACGCGCAGGCCGCGAGCGGGACCGCGCCGATCCGGATGCGCGGCCGAGCGGGGCGTGCGTACTTCAGGAGCATGTGATCAGCGTGGGCACATCCCGCACACGCTGTGAGGGATTCGCGACAAGATAGCCCGTTCGGGTAATTCCCGCGGCAGATCCGGCCTTTCCGTCCTCGACAAATCTCCATGGATTTCGTGGAGTTCCTTCGCACATACGCGCGATGTTGTCGGTTTCCGCCGGTTCGAACCCCACACTTTCGTGTCATTGATCAGCACTTTTCCGGCACCCAGGATGGTTGGCGCAGGCCCGGATCAACGGGTCCCGGCATCAGGGGAGGCATGACCAATGACGGTCGAAGCGGGATTCGACATCGAGGCGGACGGCACCGATCCGCAGCAGAGCCTTGGCACCGCCGCGGCGCGGAATCTGGCGACGACGACCAAGTCCGCGCCTCAGATGCAGGGCATCAGCTCGCGCTGGCTGCTGCGGATGCTCCCGTGGGTCCAGGTCAACGGCGGTACGTACCGCGTCAACCGGCGCCTCACGTACTCCGTCGGCCGCGGCCGGGTCAGCTTCGCGCAGACCGCGGACCGGGTGCAGGTCGTGCCGCCCACGCTGTGCGAACTCCCGCTGCTGCGCGGCTTCTCCGACGAGGGCGTGCTCGCCGCGCTCGCGGAGCGGTTCACGCAGCGGGAGTTCGCGCAGGGCGAGCTGCTGACCGAGGTCGGACGGCCGGCCGACCAGGTGTACCTGGTGGCGCACGGCAAGATCAACAAACTGGGGGACGGCAAGTACGGTGACCAGACGGTGCTCGGCGTCCTCGCGGACGGCGACCACTTCGGCGACGAGGCGCTGGTCGAGGAGGACGCCGCCTGGGGGTACACGGCGATGGCCGCGACGTCCGGCACGCTCATGGTGATGCCGCGCCAGGCGTTCCAGGACCTGATCGACCGCTCCCCCGAACTGCTGGTGCAGGTCGCGCAGTTCCTGGCCAGCGCGCAGCAGTCGACGAACAACCACGGCGAGGCCGCGATCGAGATGGCGGCGGGCCACGAGGGCGAGATCGACCTGCCCGGCACGTTCGTGGACTACGAGCTGTCGCCGCGCGAGTACGAGCTGAGCGTCGCGCAGACCGTGCTGCGCGTGCACAGCAGGGTCGCGGACCTCTACAACCAGCCGATGAACCAGATCGAGCAGCAGCTCAAGCTCACCATCGAGGCGCTGCGCGAGCGGCAGGAGCACGAGCTGGTCAACAACCCGGAGTTCGGGCTGCTGCACAACGCGGACCACGAGCAGCGGATCCACACCCACCACGGTCCGCCGACCCCGGACGACCTGGACGAGCTGCTGGCCCGGCGCCGCGACACCTCGCTGCTCCTGGCGCATCCGCGCACCATCGCGGCGTTCGGCCGGGAGTGCAACCGGCTCGGCCTGTACCCCGAGACCGTGGAGCTGCAGGGCAGCCGGGTGCCGGCGTGGCGGGGCGTTCCGGTGCTGCCGTGCAACAAGATCCCGATCACGGACGGGCACACGTCCTCGATCCTGGCGATGCGCCTGGGCGAGCACAACCAGGGGGTGATCGGCCTGCAGCAGACGGGTCTGCCCGACGAGGTCGAGCCGAGCCTGTCGGTGCGGTTCATGGGGATCAACGAGAAGGCGGTGATCTCCTACCTGGTGAGCGCCTACTACTCGGCGGCGGTGCTCGTGCCGGACGCGCTCGGCGTCCTGGAGAACGTCGAGATCGCGCGGCCGCGCGACTGACCACGGCATGACCGGATGCGGCCCGGCCGTCGTGCCGGGCCGCGTCCCGCCGCGCCCTCGTCGGCGCGGCCGTCTTTCCGACCCCGTCCGAGACACGCACACCAAGGGGCCGTCATGAGCTGGTCGGATGTCTTCATCCTGGTCGGGGCGCTGCTCGGCGTCACCGCCTGCATCTACGTGGTGCAACGTTTCGTCCCCCACCCGCTGCGCGAACGGCACAACGACGTCGCGGGGTTCATCTTCGCCGCGGTCGGCGTGCTGTACGCCGTGCTGCTCGCCTTCGTCGTGATCGCGGTGTGGGAGAACCACGACGCGGCGCGCCAGAGCACCTTCAAGGAGGCGGACGAACTCGCGGGCCTGTACTGGGTGTCGCGCGAACTGCCGCTGCCGCTCGGCGCGGAGCTCGAGCACAGGACGCTCGAGTACGCGGAGACGGTCATGCACCAGGAGTGGCCGCTGATGGCCAAGCACAAGAGCTCGCCGGGCGCGACGCAGCTGGTGTACCAGATGCGCCAGGGGGTGATGTCGTTCACGCCCGGCAGCACGCGCGAACAGGTGCTCTACCAGAGCGCCGTGACGCACCTGGAGAACATGGCGTCGGCGCGCCGCTCGCGGCTCAACCAGGTCGACGAGGAGGTGCCGACACTGCTGTGGATCGCGCTCATCTCGGGCGCGGTCCTGACCGTGGGGTTCACCTTCCTGTTCGGCCTGTCCAACACGTTGTCGCACACGTTGATGGTGCTGATGCTGACCGGTCTGGTGGTGGTGTCGTTGATTGTGATCAAGGAGATGGACTTCCCGTTCACGGGCATCACGAAGGTCGAGCCGACCGCGTTCGAGGTGTTCCTGAACCGGCTCCCACCACCGAGGCTGGTGACCTGACGATCCGTCACCTAGCCTGCCCAGGCAGGAGCACAGCGCCGACCGGCACCCCGGGCCGACCGCCCGGGGTGCCGGAGCGGCACGGCGGAGAAGCTGAGAGGGGCGGGCATGGCGAGGATCGAGATCCCCGAGGACGAGGGCCTGGAGGTGTTCCGCGCGCTGGACCTGGCGCCGCACTTCAAGGAGCTGGTGGTGGCGTACGAGACGGCGGTGGCCAAGAGCCCGTTGGACCGCCGGCTGCACGAGCTGGTGCGGATGCGGATCGCCCAGATCAACGCGTGCACGGTGTGCCTCAACTGGCGCAACGCCGACTGGGGCGTCACCGAGGAGGACCTGGCGGCGGTCGGCGAGTACGCCGACAGCCCGCTGTTCTCGGCCGAGGAGAAGACCGCGCTGGAGTACGCGACGCGGTTCGCGACCGACTCGGCCGGCATCGAGGACGAGCTGCTCGAACGGCTGGTCGGCTTCCTCGGCCCGGAGGGCGTGGTGGACCTGACGCTGGTGCTCGGCAAGTACCTGGCGATGGGGCGGTTCATGCAGGTGCTGGGCCTCGACCAGGCGTGCAGTCTCACGTACGCCGACGGCGAGCTCGTGATGAGGAGCTGAACCGGCTCCGACGCCCACGGGGTGAACAACACCACACGGTTTAGTTTATGCTGGGGGCCATGTCCCCAGCAGCACGCGGCAGCACCCCGTCGGCCGGCGGCGGGCACGAGGCGGTCGACGAGTTCGGCATCCCGGTGCTCGCCGACCCGGGCAGCAGCTCGCAGCGCAAGCGCGACGCGATCATCCGCGCCGCGCTCGCGGTGTTCCTCGAGGAGGGCTACACCGCCGCGTCGGTCGACGCGATCGCGACGCGCGCGGGCGTCTCCAAGCCGACCATTTACAACCACTTCGGCAACAAGGAGCGACTCTTCCTCGCGGTCGTCGCGGGCACGCTGCCCGACGCGTTCGAGCCCCTCGTGGAGCCGGCCGTCGAACTGCGCGACACCGAGGACCTGCGCGGCGACTTCCTGCGCCTGGGCATGGTGATGACCACGGCGGTCACCAGCGACGAGGTGATGCGGCTGCGCCGCCTGGTGATCGGCGAGGTGGACCGCTTCCCGCAGCTGGGCCACCTGTGGCTGCGCATCGGGCCGGCGTGGTTCAACAAGGAGATGGTCGTCACCTTCGAACGCCTGGTCGAGCGCGGACTGTTGGCGATCGACGACGTCGACTTGGCGGCGCAGCAGCTCACCGCGCTGACCGTCGGCGTTCCGCAGCTGCTCCGCACCTTCCAGCCCGACCTGGAGCTGCCCGCGGACACCGTGGCGCGCTTCGTCACGTCCGGGATCGACGTGTTCCTCGCGGCGTACGCCGTCAACCGAACGGCGTAGCACGGGGCGTCCACGCATGCCGGGGGCCACCTCCTCACCTAGGCTCGACCTGCCCTATATGTCGCTTTTGCGGCATCTCGGCGGGGCGGACGCGGCTGAGGAGGCGGTACGTCGTGACGACGGAGCGCGCGGCGGACAAGGGCGGGGAGGCCGGGACCGGCCCGCCCGCCACGCCCGACGCCCCGGTGGCGCCCGTCGCGCCGTCCCGGCTGCGCCAGGTCGGCGAACGCGTCGGCCGTTTCCTGGGGCACGCGAGGCGGGCCCCGCTCACCCTCGTCACGATCGCGGTGATCTGGGGCGTCGCGATCGGCACCGGCAGCGTCGGCGGGGGCCCGGACCGCGCGCTGCGGGACCAAGTGGGCGCGGGGCCCGCGCCCCTGGCCGAGGGCCACTGGTGGTCGCCGCTGTCGTCGGCACTGTGGCACGCGCACCTCGGACCGCTGATCGGCGCGTCCTTACTGGTGCTGGCCGTCCTGGTCCCCGCGGAACGCATGTTCGGCCGGCGCAGGACCCTTGGGCTGCTGGTGGCCTGCCAGGTGCTCGGCTCGCTGCTCGGCTCGGCGGCCGTCGCGATCGGCTCCGCGCTCGGCGAGGACTGGCTGGAGGGCCTCTACAACGACCCGGGCGAGCTCGCGCTCGGCTGCGCCACGGGAGTCGCGGGCGTCGGCCTCGCGCTGACCGCGTACCTGTCGACCCTGTGGCGGCGCCGCTGGCGGCTGCTCGGCCTCGTCGCGCTCATCCTGTTCGCGTTGTACGGCGGCGGCACGCAGGACATCCTGCGGCTCTTCGGCGGCCTGGTCGGCCTGGTGGCCGGCGAGGCGCTCTGGCGGCGCGCGGGCGGCAGACGCCTGAAGACGCCGCCGTCGCACGCCGAGACGCGCGTCCTCGTCGCCCTGCTGGTCGCCTCGTCCGCGTTCGGGCCGGCCATCGCGCGGATCACCAAGCCGTTCGGGCCGCTGTCCCTGTACGCGGACCTGTTCGTCGGTGAGGGGCCCTCCCGGGAGGACATCGCCACCGCGTGCGAGGGCGTGAGCCCGACCAGCAGCGACTGCGTCGCGGTCCGCGTCGAGGACTTTGTGGCGAACAGCCCCTCGGTGGTGCTGCTCTACGTGGTGTCGATCCTGCTGGTGGTCGTCGCGGGCGGACTGCGCCGCGGGCGGCGCATGGCGTGGTGGTCGGCGGTGGTGCTGGAGATCGGCATCACGGTCGTCACCATCCGGTACACGCAGGTGACGCTCCACGTGATCGACGTCGACGCGTCGACCACGGACGACTCGCTGCGCGGCGTGGTGCTGCGCTACTCGGTCCTCGTCGCGGCCGTGCCGGTCGTGGTGCTGCTGATCCTCCTGGTCACCCGCCGGTACTTCGCGCTGCGGACCCCGAAGTGGACGGCGTGGAAGCTGCTGACGGTCGTGGTCGGGGCGTTCGTGGTGCTCGGCGCGATCTACATCGGGTCCGCCTACCAGGTCCGCGGCGAGTTCGCGCCGGTGCCGACGTTCGACCAGGTGGCGCAGGACTTCCCCAAGCGGCTCGTGCCGCCGATCTACCTGCTGCTGTTCGACGTCCCGCAGGGCGACTTCGTCCCCGAGGGGGGCACCGCGAAGCTGCTGTTCGAGTTGGCCGGGCCGGTGTTCTGGCTGGTCACGATCGGCGGACTGTGGTTCATGCTGTGGCGGGCCATCGAGCACGACAAGTCGGGCGCGGCGAACAAGGCGCGCGACATCCTGACCCGGTACGGCGGTTCGACGCTGTCGTACATGACGACGTGGCCGGGCAACACCTACTGGCTGGCCACCGACGGGAAGACCGCCGTCGCGTACCGGGTGATCTCGAACGTCGCGGTCACCACCGGCGACCCGTTCGGCAAGGCCGACGAACGCGCGGACGCGGTGGGCGGGTTCGCGGCCTTCTGCGACCGGCAGGGCTGGACCCCGTGCTTCTACAGCGTCACCGAGAACGGCCGTGAGGCCGGCGAGGCGCTCGGCTGGCGCAGCCTCCAGGTCGCCGAGGACACCGTGGTGCCGCTGCCCGACCTGGAGTTCAAGGGCAAGAAGTGGCAGGACGTGCGCACCGCCCTCAACAAGGCGGGCAAGGCCGGGCTGACCGCGCAGTGGTGGGTGTTCCCCGACGCGCCGCTCGGCGTCCAGAAGCAGGTCCGCGAGATCTCGGAGGAGTGGGTCGCCGACAAGGGGCTGCCCGAGATGGGCTTCACGCTCGGCGGCCTCGACGAACTCGACGACCCCCACGTGCGCTGCCTGGTCGCGGTGGACGGCGACGAGCGCGTGCACGGCGTCACCAGCTGGATGCCGAGCTACCGGGACGGCGAGCCGGTCGGCTGGACGCTCGACTTCATGCGCCGCGGCGACACCGACTTCAAGGGGATCATGGAGTTCCTGATCGCGTCGGCGGCGCTCGGCTTCAAGGAGGAGGGCGCCGAGTTCCTCAGCCTGTCCGGCGCGCCGCTGGCCCGCATCGACCGCGGTGGGCAGCCCGAAATGCTGCAGGGCGTACTGGACGTCGCGGGACGCGCGCTCGAACCGGTGTACGGGTTCCGGTCGTTGCTGGCGTTCAAGGCCAAGTTCCAGCCGCAGTACCAGCCGCTGTACATGACCTACCCGGACGCCACCGCGCTGCCCTCCATCGCCAACGCGATCGGCCGCGCGTACCTGCCGCACACCTCGCCCGCGCAGATGCTGCGGCTCAGCCGCCGGCTGGTGGGCTGATGGCGGCGATCGGACACGTTCAGCCCTGCGGCCCGCCCGTCGCCGGGCGACAGGAGAGGAGCGCATGAACCCGCTCGACTGGCGGCTGTACGACGGCCCGGTTCCGGTCCTCCTCCAGATCTTCGGCTGCGCCGCCATCGTGGCGCTGCTCGCCCGCCGCGACCGCCGCTGGTGGCTGGTCTGGGTCCCGGTCATCGCGCTCGTGGCGATCACCGTCGCCCTGTTCGTCGGCGTCATCGTCGACGACTGGTGGAAGCCGTTCCCCGACCCGCTCCCCCGCGACGTCCTCAAGTGGACCGCGGTCGCGGCCTTCGGCGTCGGGCTGGCCGCCGCCCGCATGAAGTCGCTCACCTGGCGCCTGCGCGGCGCCGCCGTCCTCGGGGCGCTGCTCGTCGTCGCCATCAGCGCGAGCCAGGTCAACGCCTTCTACCAGGAGTACCCCACGCTGCGCGCCGCGCTCGGCCCGTGGCTCGGCAGGTCCGACGACTTCGACAAGGCGCGCGGCGTCGACCGGCAGACCGTCGCCGCGCCGCCGGAGGGCTGGCTCAGCCAGGTCTGGCAGCCGCCACCGGGCATGCCCAAGAACGGCACGGTCTCCGAGGTCTCCATCCCGGGCACCGTCTCCAAATTCAAGGCCCAGAACGGATGGGTCTACCTGCCGCCCGCGTACCTGGCGACGCCCCGCGCGCAGGTACCCGTCCTGATCCTGCTCGCCGGGCAGCCGGGCGAGCCGCGCGACTGGATCGACGCCGGACAGGTCGTCGACATGATGGACGGCTATGCCGCCAAGCACGGCGGGCTCGCGCCGATCGTCGTCATGCCGGACGACCTCGGCGGGCCGTTCGACAACCCGCTGTGCCTCGACTCCAAGCTCGGCAACTCCGAGACCTACCTGACCCGCGACGTGCCCGCCTGGATCAACGCCAACCTCAAGGTCTCGCCCGCGCCGCGCGGCTGGGCCGTCGCGGGGCTGTCGCACGGCGGCACCTGCTCGCTCCAGATGGCGGTGCGCAAGCCCGACCTGTTCCACAGCTTCGTCGACATCTCGGGGCAGGACGAACCGTCGCTCGGCAGTCGGAAGGAGACCGTCGACAAGGCGTTCGGCGGCGACGCGGCCGCGTTCGCACGGGTCAACCCGCTCGACGTCCTCAAGGCCACCAGGTACCCGCAGGTGTCCGGGATCTTCGTGGTCGGCAGCGGCGACGACGAGTTCGGCCCGCAGCAGCGCAACGCGTTCGCCGGCGCCAAGGCGGCCGGAATGGACGTCCAGTACGAGGAGCTGCCCGGCGGGCACTCGTGGCAGGTCTGGCGGCCCGGCCTCGCGAACAACCTGGCGTGGCTGGCGCGGCAGACCGGGCTGGTCGGGCCCTGAGCCCCGGAGGCGCGGGCGCCGTCAGCCGAGCGGGACCGCGAGCGTCGTCCGCGCCTGCGCGGCGTGGTACCGGTGCAGCGCGCCGACCCAGTCGACCGCGGCCTGTGCCTGGCGCCGCGTCGCCGACGAGACGTCGGGCAGCGCCGAGACCGCCCGCACGCCGTGGTCCAACTGCGTCTTCCAGGCGCCGAACAGCACCATGCCGCTCTGGAACGCGGTCGGCACCGAATGCCCGTACTCGCGCATCAGCACCGGGATCAGCGTGAGCCGCGTGCCGGCCTCGACGGCCTGGCGGTAGCCGGTCAGGTCCTCGTCGACGGCCGTCAGCAGCCCCGCGAGCTCGGTGAGCGGCGCGATCCCCTCGGCGGGCGGGCCGCCGAGCGCGCCCAACGCGGGGTCGAGGCGGTGCAGCGCCGTGAACATGGGCACCGGCGTGCGGTCCACCCGGTTGTCCAGGAACTCCGGCAACGAGGGCGGCAGTTCGGCCGACATGAGGTCCCGGTCGCGGCGCGCCGCGGCGCAGTACCGCTCCAACGCGTCGGCCAGGTCGGGAAGCACGGCCGCTCCCCCGCCGGCCGTGATGCGCTCGTAGAGGTCCGTCAAGGCGAAGTGCAGCGCGTCGGCCCCGGTGGTGTAGCCCTCCCGGAGGATGGTCACCAGCGACGCGGCGTACCCCAGGTCCCACCCGACGACCAGCGCGCGCTCGTTGAGCACTTCGAGCCACGTCGCGTACAACCCCGCGATCCGCAGCGCCCCGATCGGCGCGTCCCGCATCGCCTCGGCCACCGGCCCCACAGGCCGCCGCCGGTCCACGACGCCGCCCTCCGCCGCCGCGGACAACCCGGTCCGCTGGGCCCAGACCCGGGCCTCGATGGCCACGGTCTCCCCGTCCGGATGCGCGGGCAGCCGCGGGCAGCGCAGGTCGGCGTGCGCGACGGCCTCTGCGATGAGCATGTCGATGTCGCCCCGGGGCACGGTCACCACCACCTGGGCACGCGGCAACTGATCATGCGCATGCCCTGCCACACCGCCGGCGGGCCCAAACCCCTGACGGGGCAGGCCCCACCGAGTGGAGTAACGGTCAGTGCCCGTCGGCCTCGCGCAGCGCAGCGGCCACGGCCCGGGCGCAGGCTTCGCCCGGGTCCTCCGCGTCGGACGTGAGGAGTTCGTCGGACAGTTCGGCGGCCCAGGCGACGGCCGTCGTCGCGAGGTCGCCGTACAGGTGCGGGAACAGGTCGCCGCCCCGGGACGGCTCCCACTTCAACGCGTCCAGGTCGCCCGTCCCGACGGCGAGGAGGGTCAGGCCGGTCCGCCCGGCGAAGTGGCGGCGGGCGGTCTCCTCGAGCTGCGCCGCCGTCGAGAAGTGGATGAACCCGTCGCGCCGGTCGACCGCGGAGCCGGTGAACAGGCCGGTGGATTCGGCGGATTCCCACTCCCGGGTCGGGAGCAGCTTGTAGATCGGCGCAGGGTCCATGCGCCGAGCCTACGGCGTATGGTTCCGGCATGGCTTTGGACCCGGCGGAGGCCGAGCGCGTGTTGGCGCGGCTCGGCGAGGCGAAGTACCTGCTCCTGACCACCTACCGCAAAGACGGCAGTCCGGTCCCCACGCCCGTGTGGGTGGCGCGGGACGGCGACGCGCTGGTGGTGTGGACGGTGACGACCACCGCCAAGGTGCGGCGGCTGCGCAACGACCCGAGGGTCGAGCTGGCCGAGTGCACGTTCAAGGGCGCCCCGCTGGGCCCCGGCGTCGCCGGCACCGGACGGGTGCTGGACGACCCCGAGCGCACCGAGCGGGCGCGCAGCCTCATCAAGAAGAAGTACGGCCTGACGGGCTGGCTCACCGTGCAGGCGAGCGTGATCCGGCGCGGCCGCTCCGGCACGATCGGCCTGGAGCTCACACCGACGGGCTGAGCCCCTGGCCGACCGGAGGGCCGAGGGCGTAACGCCCTCGAACGCCTCATACATAAGGAATACATACGGAGTGAGGGCGAGGTGGGCGGGCCCCGTGCCCCCGCCCACCTACGCCCCCACGTCTCCCTCAGCGGGTCAGGCGAGTTCCTCGCGGACCGCCGCGGCGAAGGTGTCGATGTCCGCCTCGGTGGTGTCGAACGACGTCATCCAGCGGACCTCGCCGGTGCCCTCGTTCCACGTGTAGAAGCGGAAGCGCTTCTGGAGCCGCTCCGTCGCCTCGCGCGGCAGGATCGCGAAGACCGCGTTGGACTGCGCGGGGCGCGTCAGTTCGACGCCGGGGATGTCGGCGACGGCGGCGGACAGCCGCGCGGCCATCGCATTGGCGTGCGAGGCGTTGCGCAGCCACAGGTCGCCGGCGAGCAGCGCCTCGAACTGCACGGACATGAAGCGCATCTTCGAGCCGAGCTGCATCGACATCTTGCGCACGTACTCGACGCCGCGCACGACGTCCGGGTTGAGGACGACGACGGCCTCGCCGAACATCAGGCCGTTCTTCGTCCCGCCGAACGACATGATGTCGACGCCGACGTCCGTCGAGAGCGCCCGCATCGGGACGCCCAGCGAGGCCGCCGCGTTGGCCAGCCGCGAGCCGTCGAGGTGCACGAGCATGCCGTGGTCGTGGGCGTGCCGGCAGATCTCGGCGAGCTCGTCGGCGGTGTAGACGGTGCCCAGTTCGGTGCTCTCGGCGATCGACACGACGCGCGGCTGCGAGCGGTGCTGGTCGCCCCAACCCCAGGCCTGACGGTCGATCAGCTCAGGGGTGAGCTTGCCGGCCTCGGTCGGCACGGTGAGCAGCTTGAGGCCGCCCATCTTCTCCGGGGCGCCGCACTCGTCGACGTGGATGTGCGCGGTCTCGGCGCAGATCACCGCCTCCCAGCGCTCGGTGACCGCCTGCAGGGCGACGACGTTCGCGCCGGTGCCGTTGAACACCGGGAAGGCCTGGGCGCGCGGGCCGAAGTGCGCCTGGAAGACCTCCTGGAGGTGCTCGGTGTAGACGTCCTCGCCGTAGGAGACCTGGTGTCCGTTGTTCGCCAGGGCTATCGCGGCGAGCACCTCGGGGTGCACGCCCGCGTAGTTGTCGCTCGCGAAGCCGCGGACGTCCGGGTCGTGGCGGCGGGCCGCCGCGGTCGCGGAGGTCTCGGCGGGGGTCACTGCGTCAGGCACAGGCGGTGTCCGTTCACGTCGTCGGTCGGCATGCCCCACAGGGCGGTGATCTCTTCGGCCAGGTCGGCCACGTCGGTGTAGCCGGGGAACTTCGCTTCGGGGCGCTCCTCGCGCAGCGCAGGCCACACGAGGGCCTTGACCACGAGGATCGCGGCGGCGGGCCCGTCCTGCGGCGGGGTCTCCGCGTCGGCCTCGGCGGCCTCGGCGGCCTCCTTGCGGAGCTTGCGGAACGAGTCGGCCATCGCGAGCGTCCACGCCTCGGCGGCGGACTTCGCCGCGGCGTAGCCGGCGTTGCCCGCGGTGGGCTTGGCGGCGGCGGTCGCCGAGACGAGCACGAAGCGGCCGTGCGGCGACCGGGCGAGCGCGTCGTGGAACGCCAGCGACGTGCTCTGCACGGTGCGCACCAGCAGCTTGTGCAGGAAGTCCCAGTCCTCGGCGGTGTTGTCGGCGAACACCTTGCCGCCGCGCCAGCCGCCGACCAGGTGCACGAGGCCGTCGACGCGGCCGTGCCGCCGTTCGACGTCCTCGGCCCAGGCCCGGGTCGCGGCGGGGTCGGTCAGGTCGACGCGGGTGCCCGTGGCGCGGCCGCCCGGGGCGAGCGCGACGGAGGCGTCCAGGCGTGCCTGGTCGGCGTCGGCGGCCTCGACGAGCGCGCCGGCGGCGGCCAGCCGTGCGACGACCGCCTGCCCGGCCGGCCCGCCCGCGCCGGCGACGGCGATGACGGAGCCTTCGGGCAGCGGCCGGTGGTTCTCAGGGGTCATGCTGCGGAACCTCCCACGATCCCCTTGGTCGAGGCGATCACGTCGGCGAGCCTGCGGCGCAGGCCTTCGTAGAACATGCTGAGCGGGAACTCGTCGGGCAGCACCGCGTCGACCAGGCCCTTGGGCGGGCCGTCGAGCGGCAGGGCGTCGGGGCCCTTGGCCCAGGTGGAGCCGGGGTTCGCCGGGACGTACGAGGTCACCAGCGCGTACGCGGCCAGCCAGTGCGCGACCCGCGAGCGGTCCACGCCCTGCCGGTACAGCTCGTCGACCTCGTCGCCGAGGGCTATGACCGCGTCCGGGACCCGGGCCCAGTCGATCGTGAGGCGGCCGTCGTGCCACTCCAGGACGCCGGCCTTGTGCAGGTAGGCGAACAGCAGCTGGCCGCCGAGACCGTCGTAGTTGCGCACCCGGCCGCCGGTGACCGGGAAGCGGAACAGCCGGTCGGCGAGTACCGCGAACTGCACGCCGCGCGCCGCCGGGACGCCCTGCTTCTCCAGCTCGACGGCCTCGCGGAACGCGGTCAGGTCGCAGCGCAGCTCCTCGAGCGCGTACATCCAGTACGGCATCCGCTGCTTGATCATGAAGGGGTCGAACGGCAGGTGGCCGCGGCTGTGCGTGCGGTCGTGGATCAGGTCCCACAGCACGAACGCGTCCTGCGTCAGCTCCTGGCTGGCGAGCAGCTCGCGGGCGTGCTCCGGCAGGTCGAGGCCGAGGCTGTCGGCGGCGGCCTCGGTGACCTTGCGGAAGCGGGCGGCCTCGCGGTCGCAGAAGATGCCGCCCCACGTGAAGCGCGGGACCTCGCGGACGGCGACCGTCTCGGGGAAGAGCACCGCGGAGTCGGTGTCGTAGCCCTCGGTGAAGTCGGTGAAGGCGATGGGGACGAACATCGCGTTGTCGTAGCGCGTGGCCTCCAGCTCGGCGAGCCACTCCGGCCACACGACGCGGATCAGCACGGCCTCGACGTTGCGGCCGGGGTTGCCGTTCTGCGTGTACATGGGGAACACGACGAGGTGCTCGAGGCCGTCGCGGCGGGCCCGCTCGGGCCGGAACGCGAGCAGCGCGTCGAGGAAGTCGGGGACGCCGAAGCCGGCGTCCACCCAGCGGCCGAAGTCGCGCACGACCGCCTGGAGGTAGTCGGCGTCGTGCGGGAGGACGTCGGCCAGCTCGCCGACGGCGGCGGTGATCTCGGCGACGAGCTCGCGGGCCCGGTCGTGGTCGTGGGCGGTGGCGTCGATCGAGCCGTCGGCGGACTGCATCGGCCGGAGCTCGGCGACGGCCGCCTTGAGGCGCGGCCACGCGGGGTGCGCGGCCGTCGGCGCCGCGGTGGCGGCACGGACGGGGGTGCTGGTGGCCATGGCCCCTCACTTGTGTCGGGATCGCGTGGGTCTCACGGATCACGGGAGATTCTCGTTAAGACATCATAAATATGAAAATTCTTCGGCATCAAGTGATCCAAACGAGGATTCTTCCTGTGAGATGGCCCATCCGCGCGCGCACCTCCACCACCGCGCCGGGCTGGAGCGCGGTGCGGGTGTCCTGATGTGGACGTTCTGCGACTACCCGTTGACGCTTCGTTGACGCGGCGCGACTAGGCGAACAGCGCCGACGCCGTGACCGGTGTGAGGCCCTTGGCCCGCAGCCCGTCCAGCACGGCGGGCAGCGCGGCGATCGTGCCCTCGTGCCCGCAGTGCATGCTCACGACGTCGCCGGCCCGGACCCGGTCCAGCACGTTGCGGGTGACGGCGGCGGCCCCCGGGTCGGTGTGGTCGAGCGAGTCCAGGCTGTACGACAGGCAGGTCGGATAGCCCGCCTTGGCGGCCTGGGCCTTGATGACGGCGTTCGCGTACTGCGTCTGCGACGGCCGGAACCAGCGCCCCTGCGAGCCGGTCAGCGCCTTCAGCCGCTCGGCGCACTGGGCGATCTCGCGGTACGCCGTCGCCGCGTCCATCGCGGGCATGTCGAGGTGGTTCTCGCTGTGGTTCCCGAGCTCGTGCCCGCCGGCGAGCACCCGCCCGGCGAGCGTGGGGTACTGCGCGAGCCAGCCGCCGACCGCGAGCACCGTCACCTGCCCGTGCGCGCGCTCGACCAGCCCGAGCAGGCGTTCGACCTGGTCGGGGGTGCCCTGGCCGTGGAACGTGAGGGCCACCTCAGGGCGTGCGCCGCTCGCCTTTCCGACCTCGTCGGGCAGCGCGGGCGGGGCCGGCTTCGCGGCGGTCACCTCCGACGAGGGCGCGGGGGACGCGGGAGTCGGCGCGGCGGCCCCCGCCGGGTGCGACGGCGGCGTGGCCTTGGACGCGTCCTCTCCCCCGTCGCACCCGGCCACCACGATCCCCGCGGCGGCCGCGGCCGCCCCCTTGAGCAGACTCCGCCGATCGACACTCATGCCCGCACGCTATGCGCCCCCGAGTGCGCCCGTGCGCCGGACACACCCACTCTTGCGGGTGTAGCGGACGGTGGCGATTACTGAATACTGGACGCATGCCGGAGATGGACTACGCGACGCTGCTTCGCGAGGGATACGCGCAGCGGCTCCCCGACTCGCTTGACGACCTGTGCGGGCCGACGGACGGCGTCGTCGCGCTCCCCCAGCACATCGTGTGGTCGGGCCTCGACCGCTTCGACCTGGCGAACCCCCGGCTGCGGATGAGCTACTACCGGATCGTGCTGGCCGAGGGACAGGCCGCCGACCTGTGCCAGTACCTCGACAAGGCCACGCTGCTGGCACTCTGGCCGATCCTGCGCACCCTGATCCGACCGGCGATCGTCGACGTCTGGGAGCACGCCTTCGCCGACCTGGACACTCGGACCCGGACCGCTGCGTGAACCTGCCCGAATTACACCGCCGGCTCCTGCTGGACGTCCTCGAGATCGGTGTCGAGTTCCCGCTCGTCATCGCCGGCGGCTACGCCGTCAAAGCACACGGCCTCGTCGACCGCCCGAGCCGGGACCTGGACTTCGCCACCACGACGGCGACCGACACGCACGACATCGCGACACTGCTCCGCAAGGGCCTCGAGCAACGCGGCTGGTCGGTACGCGAGCTGCAGGTCGCGCCGCTGGCGGTGCGGTTCATGGTGACCGAGCCGGTGACCGGGCAGACGTGCGAAGTGGACATCCTCAAGGACGTCTTCACCCGACCGCCCGCGGCCACGGAACTCGGTCTCGCGTTGTCGCTCGACGACATCGTCGCGGCCAAGGTCCGCGCACTCGGCGGCCGAGGCGTGGCCCGCGACTTCATCGACGTCCACGCGGCGGCCGACGTCTGGTCGTTCACCGGTCTCGAGACGCTGGCGGAGCAGCACGTCTTCGGCGAGTACGACCTCGCGTCACTGCGCGCCCGGCTGGCCGGCGCCGAGTGGATCGACGACTCCGAGTTCGAGGCGTACGGGCTCGTCGAGGGCGACATCGCCGAGATCCGCGCCTGGGCCCAGCGCTGGGCCGACGACATCGACCGCCGCCTGATCCGCGACTCCGAGGAGTACACCGACTGAGTCGGGGGCGGCCCGCTTCGCAGGCCACCCCGGTGTCGTCGGTTACCAGGCCGGGGCCTTCACGTTGGCGATGCCGAGCGTGTTGGTGCCCGGGAGCAGGCCGGACAGCAGGGCTCCGGTCAGCGGCGGGACGTTCAGTTCGACGAGCCGGTCGACGGCCTTCTCGTCGAGGACCCGCCAGGGGCCGGAGGCCAGTTGGTCGGTCTGGCGTTCGATGCGGTCGCGCAGCTCGCGGCAGGCCTCGGTGGCCTCGCCCGCCTCGTCGAGGAGGCCGCGGGAGCGGAGGCGTTCGGTGGCCGCGGCCCAGTCCTCGTCGGACCATTCGCGGCTGGCGAAGGTCTCGGTCGGGGCCGCGCCGATGGCCGCGAAGGTGACCAGCGACTCGCAGCCGTCGAGCTCGTTGGTGAGCAGCGCGGCGAGGTGGCCGTCGCCGCGGTGTTCGCGGATCAGGGAGATGGCCTGCCACATGACCAGGTGGGACTCGTCCGGCCAGGGAAGGTCGGCGGTGGCGGCGGCGAGGGGGCGGCCGACGGTGTCGGCGGACTCGGCGACGCGGCGCAACAGGTCCGCGAGCTCCGCGAGTTCGGGGGTGCCGAGGTGGTCCGGCATGAGACGCCGGTACATCCGGTCGATGCCGTGCAGGCGGGCCTCGAGGACCTGGGCGGGTTCGGCGACGGTCCAGGCGTCCGCGATGTGCTTCGCGACCATGGCGGGGCTGAAGCTGTAGAACGCCGCGGTCACCCGGTTCGGGCCGGCCGCGCCGAGCGGGGCGGCACGGAAGGGGAAGTACCAGGGCCAGCGGGTCTCGGTGCCGTAGCCGAGGGCGCCGGCCTCCTCGAAGATCTCGGGCGCGTAGAAGAAGGGCGCGAACACCGGCTCCAGTTGGTGCCACATACGGCGGGCGGCCTGCCAGTAGTACACGTCGTCGGTCATGCGGGTGCTTCCTCACGGTCGCGGTGTGCAGGGACGGACCCGTGCAACGTACCCGCGGCACGCCCGTTCCGCGTCGGGGCGGTTATCCGCCGCGTTCGGTGGACAGGGTTGCCGGTGTACAGGCGATCATCACGGTTCCCTCGGGAGGGTGCGGCATGTTCCTGGTGACGGGTGCGACGGGCAACGTCGGTTCCGAAGTCGTCCGCATATTGGCGCGGTCGGACGAGCCGGTGCGCGCCGTGGCGCGCAAGCCCGACCGGTTGCCGCTGCCGCCCGGTGTGGAGCCCGTCGCCGCGGACCTGGACCACGCCGAGACGTTCGCGGACGCGCTGGTCGGCGTGCGGGCGATGTTCCTCATGCCCGGATACGCCGACCAGGCCGCCCTGTTGGCGCTGGCCCGCAAGGCGGGTGTGGAGCACGTCGTGCTGATGTCCGGCGGCTCGGCGGCGGGCGGGGACCGTTCGAACGCCGTCGCCCGGTACATGATCGACGCCGAACAGGCGGTGCGGGACTCGGGGTTGCGCTGGACGGTCGTGCGTCCGCGGGCGTTCTTCTCGAACGCGCTGCGCTGGCTGCCTCAGTTGGCGCAGGGCGACGAGGTCCGCGTGCCGTTCGGCCGGGTGCGGGTGGCGGCGCTGGACCCGCGGGACATCGCGGAGGTGGTGGCGCGCGTCATCGGCTCGCCCGCGCAGGCCGGGCGCGTGCACCTGGTGTCGGGGCCGCAGTCGCTGCTGCCGGCCGATCAGGTCGCGACGCTCGGCGAAGTGCTGGGCCGCGAACTGCGGTGCGTCGAGCTGTCGGACGACGAGGCGCGGGTGGAGATGTCCGCGTCGATGGCCGCCGAGTACGTCGACGCGTTCTTCCGCTTCTATGTGAACGGCGAGTTGGACGAGTCGCAGGTGATCGACACCGTGGAGACCATCACGGGTCGGCGTCCGCGTACGTTCCGGCGGTGGGCCGAGGACCACGCGGACGCCTTCCGCTGAGCGCCCGGAGCGCTCAGAGCCCGTACGTCTTGGCGATGATCTCGCGCTGGATCTCGCTGGTGCCGCCGTAGATCGTGGACACCACGGTCGCGCGGACGTGCCGCTCCATCTCGTACTCGGTGGCGTACCCGTACCCGCCCATCATCTGCATGCCCTCCAGCGCGATGCGCTTGGCGGTCTCGGTGACCTTGAGCTTGACCATCGAAGCCTCGCGCGGCAGCAGCCGGGCCGGGTCGCGGTCGACGCGTTCGGCGACGGAGTAGACGAGGAGTTCGCAGCACTCCAGTTCGGTGGCCAGGTCGGCGATGCGGTGGGCGAGGGCCTGGAAGCTGCCGATCGGCCGCCCGAACTGCTCGCGTTGGCGGACGTAGTCCAGGGTGTCGTCGAAGGCGCGGCGCGCGGTGCCGAGCATCATGGCGGCGAGGATGAGGCGTTCGGTGTTGAGCCCGCCCATGAGCTGGCGCCAGGCGTGGTCGACCTCGCCGACGACGGCGTCGGCGGGCAGTTCGACGTCGGTGAAGAACAGGTCGTTGACGTCGTTGCCGCCCATGGTGGAAATGCCGCGTACGTCGAGGCCCTCGGTAGCGGCGGGCACGTGGAACATGGTCAGGCCCTCGTGCTTGTCGCCATCGGTATTGGTGCGGGCGATCAGCAGGATCGACTCGGCGAAGTGCGCGTTGGAGCACCAGGTCTTCTGGCCGTTGATCCGCCAGCCGTGCGAGGTGCGTTCGGCGCGGCAGGTCAGCGCGCCGACGTCGGACCCGGCGCCGGGCTCGGACATTGAGATGGACAGCACGGCGCCTTCGCAGAAGCGTTTGACGGCGGAGGTGCGCTGGGCCTCGCTGCCGTAGCGCTGGTAGACGCCGGCGGTGATGCGCGCGGGTCCGTGGCCGCCGATCGGCGCCATGCCGTACGCGCTCTCCTCGAGGAAGAGGCAGGCGTCGACCATTCCGCCGCCGGCGCCGCCGAGTTCCTCGGGGAATCCGACGCCGAGCCAGCCGAGCCCGGCCATCTTCCCGTACAGCTCGCCGTTGTGGTGGCGGGTGCCGCCGTCGGTCAGTTCGAGGCGGCGCTCGCGGGTCCCGCACTCGCGGCGCACGAAGTCGCGCACCGCGTCGACGAAGGCCTGCTGCTCGCTGCTGATGGTGCGTGCCATGGTTCGCCCCCTGGTCGCCGAGTGGGTCAAAGATACATTTCACGTTGACTTGTGTCAGCGTCGAACCGACCATGAAAGTGACTCAGAATCCTTGTGGATCAAGGGAGTTCGTGGGCATGGCGGACGTCGGGACCGCGGGCCGGGCGCCCGCGCGGGGCAGTGCGTACCATCGGGGTTCGATGAACACGACGCGCACCGCCGTCCTCGCCCGGGCCCTGGCCGCCGACGACTCCGCCGACGCCGCGGACCCGACGACCGGGCGCATCCTCGACGCGGCGCGGGACCAGTTCTCCACGTTCGGGGTTCGGCGTTCCACGGTCGAGGACGTCGCGCGCCGCGCGCGGGTGGGCCGCGTGACGGTCTACCGGCGCTTCGACACCAAGAACGCGCTGGTGGAAGCGGTGCTGATCCGCGAGGCGCGGCGCTTCCTCGCGGTGTTCGACGCCGAGGTCGCCGCGCTGCCCACGATGGAGGAGCGCATCGTCGCGGGATTCGTGGTGGCGCTGCGGGACGCCCGTACGTCGCTGATCGGCCGACTGCTCGAACTGGAGCCGGAGACCGCGCTGCCGTTCCTGACCACGCGCGGCGGGCCGATCCTGGGGGTGCTGCGCGACTACCTGGCGGCGTCGTTCGTCCGGGCGCCGGACGCCACCGCGCTGCGCGGGCCCGGCGACCCGGCGGAGTTCCACACCGAGGACGGCGCGCGGGTGGCGGAGATATTCGTGCGTCTGACGGTCTCGTTCCTGCTGACCCCGCAGAGCATCGTGCCGCTCGACGACGAGCCGCGGGCCCGCGAGTTCGCCCGCCGCTTCCTGGCGCCGATGGTGACGGGGCCGCCCGCCCAGTGACGCGCCCTGACGCGTCCGCACGGCCGTTGCCCGGACGGGGAATTTCTCCGGCGGCCATTGGGTTGGTCATCCGCCGCCCAGCGGCAGGGTCCTGATGATCCGTAGGATCCTCCCCCGTGACGACATCCATGAAACGACGCATCGCGGCGGGCCTGGGCGCCCTGCTCGTGGTCGCGGCGCTCGGCGGGGCGACGCCCGCCATAGCCGACCCCAACAACGGGGACGCCGCGCCGCCGCCCAAGGTGGACCTGGTCCTCGACCTCAGCGGGTCGATGAACCAGAACGACGCGGGCGGCCAGACGCGCATCGACGCCGCGAAGAAGGCCTTCAACGAGATCCTGGACGCGCTGCCGACGGAGGCCCTGGTCGGCCTCCGCGTGCTCGGCCAGGGCAACCCGGGCAACAACAAGGCGGCGGGCTGCCAGGAGACGCAGCAGCTCACGCCGGTCGGAAAGCCGGACAAGGGCGCGATGAAGACCGCCGTCGCGGCGCAGCGCCCGACCACCGGCTGGACCCCGATCGGCCTGACGCTGCGCAAGGCCGCCGAGGACCTGGGCACCGAAAAGACGTCCCGCCGCATCATCCTCATCACCGACGGCGAGGACTCCTGTTCGCCGCCCGACCCGTGCGTGGTCGCGCGCGAACTGGCCGCGCAGGGCCTGAACCTGACGATCGACACGCTGGGCCTGGTGCCGGACGAGAACACCCGCCGCCAGCTGACCTGCATCGCCTCCGCGACCGGCGGCACGTACACCTCGGCCAACAACGCGCAGGAACTGTCCCAGCGTGTCCAGCAGTTGGTGCAGCGCGCGGTGACCACCGCCGAAGAGGTCACCACGCCGACCAACGTGCACGGCAGCCCGAACGGGTGCGCAGACGCGCCGCTGCTCGGCCCGGGCGTCTACAACGACCGCGAGGAGTTCGAGCAGCACCTCTGGTACAAGGTCCCGCAGCTGCCGGGCCAGGAGCTGCGCGCCTCGGCGACGGTCGGGATAGACCGCGCGGTGTTCCGCGACTACGACGTGACCATCACGGCGGTCACCGACGACGGCCGCGACCTGGCGCGTTACACGGACGCCGGGGCGGGGCGGATGGACGGCCAGTCGGCCGGCCTGCGTTACTCGCTGCCGAAGAAGGGCCACGGCAAGCCGTCCGCCTCGGACGCCAAGGTCACCTGCCTGATGGTGAGCACGGCGTTCAACGGCGGTCCTGGCGTGGCGAAGACGCCCGGCATGCCGGTCGAGCTGCTGGTGGACCTGGTCGCCGCGTCGGACGCGCAGGCCTCGGACACGCACGGGCTCGGGCGCGGCTGGATCTTCCTGGGTGTGCTCGCGGGCGTCGGGCTCGTGAGCGGTGTGCTGTTCGGCTGGATCGTCCGCTTCTTCGCGGGCATGCGGAGGGCTGTGTGATGCGTAGCTGGACTCGTACGGTGCGCCGCGCGGCGGTTCTCGCCGCGGCGGTCGCACTCACCGCGACACCCGCGATGGCGGCGTCGTCGTCGCCCTCCCCTTCCCCGTCCGGCGGTTCGGGTGGCCTGTCGGGCTCCGGTTCCGGGGCCGCGCCGGGCACGTCGTTCCTGACGGCGGGCAAGATGGAGTCGGACGCGTCGACCACCGCGACCGCCTCGACCGGCGAGTACATGTACTGGTCGTTCCCCGCGCTCGCCGGCGAGGACGTGTCCGCCAAGGTCACGCTCACGCTGCCGGGCGGCCGCACCGCCGCGTCGACGTGGCGCGTGGACGTGTTCGACGGCATACGCCGGCACCAGCCGTGCGCCACCGGGCACCCGCAGAAGACCGCGCAGCAGAACGAGACCGACGTGACGCTGGACTGCGGTCCGCGCACCATCCGCCCGTGGTCGGAGGCGTGGTCGGCCGACCCGCTGCCGGGCCTGTACTACGTGCGGGTCGCGGCGACGGACATCGCGGAGAAGGACGTCGGCCTCAAGCTCAACGTCAAGCTGGAGCTGTCCGCCAAGGGCGGCGGCGACATCGGCCCCGACGCGGGGCAGGACGACGCGCTCAAGGCTCCGCTGATGCCCATCACCAAGGGCGGCACGGTGCTGCAGCCCGGCCAGGCCGCCGAGACCCGCAAGGTGAAGCTCGACGGTTTCGACAGCGGCGACGACGCCTGGCTGTCGGGGTCGACGGGCCGCTGGGTGTGGACGACGGCGGGCGGCATCGTCGCGATGCTGCTCGGCGTCGGCGGCTACATGTTCGCCCGGCACCCGCGCCGCTGGTTCCGCTAGCCGCTCGGGTGAACCGCCCCCGTCCATGACGGGGCGTCAGTACCGCGTCCAGGGCGCGGAGTCGGTCTCCGGCTCCGCGCCCTCGGCGTTTTGTCAGGCGTCGCCGGTCTCGCGCAGCCCTCCGCGCTGCGCGAACTCCACGAACGCTCGGGCCTGCCGGCTCGTGACGTCCGCCGTATGCACCAGCGCCACGGCGCGCAGCATCGGCGGGTCGAACGAGCGGATGACCGCCGAGTCGCCGAACACGCCGTGGGCGATCTCGCGGTACCAGAGCATGGATCCCTCGCCGTTGAGCACCGAGGCGATCCAGTGCACCCGGTCGTCGGTCTCGACGGCCGCGATCGGACGCACCCACAGCGTCGCGAACATCGCCTCCATCTCCGAGCGCCGCCCGCTGCCGCGCGTGGGCATCGCCATGCGCAGGCCGTTGAGCTGCGACCACGGCACCGGGTCCGGCAGGTCCTCGGACGTCGGCGACACCAGGACGACCTCGTGCTCGGCGAGCCGGTGCGAGCGCAGGTCCTCGGGCACCGGGGCGTCGACGAGGCCGAGCGCGGTCAGGCCGCTGCGTACCGACTCGAAGACGTCCTCGCGGCTGAGGCAGCGCACGACGTCGACGCAGACGCCCGCGTGCTCGGCCTCGAACGCCGGCGCGATGCGGCCGGTCAGGTCGACCGCGAGGGTGTGCGTGGTGGCGATGCTCAGGCCGTTGACGCGGGCGGACTCGGCGGCGCGGCCGACGTCCTCGATCGCGCCGACGGTGTCGAGCACGGTGCGCGCCAGCCGGACGACGCGCTTGCCCTCCGCGGTGAGGCCGACGCTGCGACCTTCGCGGACCAGCAGGTCGCCGCCGAGCTCGTGTTCGAGCGCCTTGAGCGCGCGCGACAGTGCGGACTGGGCGACATAGAGGGCTTCCGCCGCCGCCGTCATGGTGCCGTGGTCGGCGACCGCGATGAGGTAGCGCAACTGCTGAAGAGTCACGCTCGCAGATTAACGCGAAGCTCCCTCCAGGTAATCGGTTTCGCAAAATTCACCGCAGATTTCCGTGCGGTACGCTCGGCATCGGCGGGCCGCCCCGGGCGCCGCCGGGTAAACCGGCGGCCTGAAATGGCCAAGCTTTTTGGGCAACGAACCATGCCTGGAATGCATAGATCGCGGGGCCGCGGCGGCGGTCGGGGCGGTTCCGCGCGGCGTCGGGCTTACCACCGGTAAGGTGTTCACATACGCTGGCGTATGGCGGGCGGCGCGTTTCCCCTGGTCAGAACGTGTTCTACCAAGAACGCGCAGGTGGAGCCCTACACGGGGGTCAAGGGCATGCGAACCCCCTCGATCCGCGGCCCTGTCGACCGGCGCCGGGTGCGGTCCCGGTCCCGCACCCCGCACCCGCCCTTGACAGCCCCCGACGGCGCCCGCACGATACATGTCGCCGAACCGGTGAATTGAATTCCGCATCACGGGAGCGCGCCACGGATAACTTTCGGCGCCACCCGGGCAATTGCTTTTGCTGTGCTCAGGATGCTTTATTCGACACTGCACTCACTCCGTCGCGCCGCCGCCGTCCCCAGCGTTTTCCGCGAATGCCGGCGGGGGTTGCCGCGCACGCCCGGGAAGGAGCCGCACCATGGCCTCGCAGACCGTCCGCCGCGACCCGCCCGCCGTCCGCCCCCTGCCCCGCGACCTCGTGCTCGCGGTCGGTCCGTTCGAGGAGCCGAACGCTCCGCTCGCCGTCGCCGCCCACCGCGCCGGCGCGCTCGGGGTCGTGGACCTGGGCCGCGACCGGGCGGCCGCGCTGGCCGCCCTCGCGGAGGTCGCGCGCCGCCCGGACCGGTCGTTCGGCGTGCGCGTGCCGGCCGGCTGCCCGATGAGCGCCGGCGACCTCCCGGACTCCGCCGACATCGTGGTACTGGCCGCCGGATCGCCCTGGCGGATCGACGAAGTCCCGGCGGGAAGACGCGTGTTGGTCGAGGTGACCACACCCGCCGAGGCGCACGCGGCACAGGCGGACGGGGCACACGGGCTGATCGCCGTCGGCCACGAGTCGGGCGGCCGGGTCGGCGACCTGACCACGTTCGTCCTGCTCCAACACCTGCTCGCGGACCAGGGACTGCGGCTGCCGGTCTGGGCGAAGGGCGGCATCGGCCCGCACACCGCCGCGGCCGCCGTGGCGGGCGGCGCGGCCGGGGTCGTCCTCGACACCCAGCTCGCGCTCCTCGCGGAGTCCGCACCATGCCTGCCGGACCCGGTGGCCGCGGCACTGCGGTCGATGGACGGCGGGGAGACCGCCGTCCTGGAGGGACACCGGGTGTACTCCCGGCCGGATCTGCCGCTTCGTCGGCTTGCGGACGAGGCGGCGGCGTTCGGCGGCGTCGGATCGGCGTTCGGGGCGCGCGGCCTCGACCGGCAGTTGCTCCCCGTGGGACAGGACGGAGCGCTGGCCCGACGTTTCGCCGAGCGGTACGGCACGACCGGACGGACCGTGCGGGCCGTCCGGTCGGCCGTCACCGACGCACTGGTCGCCGCTGTGGCGGCCACCCCGCTGGCGCCCCGGGCGGACGGCGAACTGCCGGTCGTGCAGGGCCCGATGACCCGGGTCAGCGACCGTGCGGCGTTCGCCGACGAGGTGTCCGCAGCGGGCGGGCTGCCGTTCCTGGCGCTCGCGCTGATGGACGGCGCCGCGACCCGGGCGCTCCTCGAGGAGACCGCGGCCCGGCTCGCGGGCCGGCGCTGGGGCGTGGGGCTGCTCGGCTTCGCGCCGCCCGAACTGCGCGACGAACAGCTGGCCGCGGTCGCCGCGGTGCGCCCGCCGTACGCGCTGATCGCGGGCGGACGCCCGGACCAGGCCGCGCCGTTGGAGGCCGCCGGGACCCGCACCTACCTGCACGTGCCGTCGCCAGGGCTGCTGGAGCAGTTCCTGCGCGCCGGCGCGCGGCGCTTCGTCTTCGAGGGCCTGGAGTGCGGAGGGCACGTGGGCCCGCGTGCGAGCTTCCCGCTCTGGGAGGCGCAGCTGGACCTGCTGGCCGCCCACGCCCGGCGGCACGGCGGCGCCGACCTGGACGTGCTGTTCGCGGGCGGCGTGCACGACGCCCGGTCCGCCGCGATGGTCGCCGCGGCCGCCGCGCCGCTGGCCGAACTCGGTGCGCGGGTAGGCGTGTTGATGGGCACCGCGTACCTGTTCACCGACGAGGCGGTGGCCGCGAGCGCCATCCTCCCCGGCTTCCAGCGCACCGCGCTGGCCTGTACGTCCACCGAACTGCTGCAGACCGCCCCGGGACACGCGACGCGCTGCGCGGGGACGCCGTTCGTGGCGGCCTTCGCCGAGGCCCGCGCCGGCCTGGAGGCGCAGGGGGTGCCGGCCCGCGAGATGTGGGCGCACCTGGAGGAACTCAACCTGGGGCGGCTGCGGATCGCCAGCAAGGGCGTGGTGCGCGACGGCGCCGAGCTGCGGTCCGTCGACGAACCGGACCAGCTGCGCGAGGGCATGTTCATGCTCGGCCAGGTCGCCGCCCTGCACGACGCCCCGACCACGGTCGCCGCGCTGCACGCGGACGTGACCGAGGGCGCCACCGCGTTCCTCGCCGCGCGCGCCGCCGAACTCGGGCTCACCGAAGCCGAGTCGGCGACCGTCGCGGAACCGGTCGACGTCGCGATCGTCGGCATGGCCTGCGTGCTGCCGGGCGCCGCCGACCTGGACGCGTTCTGGCGGAACGTGCTGACCGGCGTCGACGCGGTGACCGAGGTGCCGCGCGAACGCTGGGACCACGACACCTACTTCGACCCGGCGGCCACCCGCGACCCGAACGGCAAGACACCGTCCAAGTGGGGCGGCTTCGTGCCGCCGATCCCGTTCGACGCACCCGCGTTCGGGATCCCGCCCGCGTCGCTCGCCTCCATCGAGCCCGCGCAGCTGCTCGCGCTGCACGTCGCCGCGCGCGCCCTGGACGACGCCGGCTACGGGAGCGGCCGGGAGTTCGACCGCGCGCGCACGTCGGTCATCTTCGGCGCGGAGGCGGGCACCGACCTCGCCGGCGCGTACGGCTTCCGGTCGCTGTACCCCGCCTACTTCGGGGCGCTGCCCGCCGAGCTGGACGCGCGGCTGCCCAAGCCGACCGAGGACTCCTTCCCCGGCGTCCTCGCGAACGTGATCGCCGGCCGCATCGCCAACCGGCTCGACCTCGGCGGCGTCAACTACACGGTGGACGCGGCGTGCGCGGCCTCGCTCGCCGCGCTCGACCTGGCCTGCAAGGAGCTCGTGCAGGGCGGCAGCGACGTCGTGCTGTGCGGCGGTGTGGACACCCACAACGGCGTCAACGACTACCTGATGTTCTCGTCGGTGCACGCGCTTTCGCCGTCCGGGCGGTGCGCGACCTTCGACTCCGCCGCCGACGGCATCGCGCTCGGCGAGGGCGCCGCGTGCCTGGTGCTCAAGCGGCTCACGGACGCCGAGCGCGACGGCGACCGGGTCTACGCCGTGGTCAAAGCGGTCGGCGGCTCCAGCGACGGCCGGTCGCTCGGGCTGACCGCGCCGCGCCCCGAGGGGCAGCGGCGCGCGCTGGAGCGGGCGTACGCGCGGGCCGGCGTGTCCCCGGCCGAGATCGGCCTCGTCGAGGCGCACGGCACCGGCACGGTCGTCGGCGACCGCGCCGAACTGGAGACGCTGACCGAGGTGTTCACCGCGCACGGCGCCGCGCCGGGCGGGTGCGCGCTCGGCTCGGTGAAGTCGCAGATCGGGCACACCAAGTGCGCCGCGGGCCTGGCCGGGCTGATCAAGGCGACGCTGGCGCTGCACCACGGCGTGCGCCCGCCCACGCTGCACGTGCGCGAGCCCAACGCGGGCTGGGACCCGGAGCGCAGCCCGTTCTTCTTCGACGGGCAGGCCCGCCCGTGGGCCGAGCACGACCCGGCCCGGCGCCGCGCCGGGGTGAGCGCGTTCGGGTTCGGCGGCACGAACTTCCACGCCGTGCTCGCCGGCCACACGCCCGGCGAACACGAGTGCCGCACCGACGTGTTCGGCAGCGCGGCGCTCACCGCGTGGCCGGTCGAGCTGTTCTGCTTCGCCGGGGCCACGCACGCCGACGCGGTCGCCGCCGTCGACCGGCTCGCCGCGCTGCTGGACGACGGCACGCCGCGCACGCTGCGCGGGCTTGCGGCCCTCGCCGCCGACGAGGCCTCCGCCGCGACGGCGGCCGGGGCGCCCGTGCAGGTCGCCCTGGTCGCCGCCGACCCCGACGACCTGCGGGTCAAGCTGGCCAGGGCCCGGGACGGCGCCGACGACCCGGCCGGCGAGGTGTTCCTGCGCCGGGCCGGCCACGAGCCGGGCACGGTCGCGTTCCTCTACCCGGGGCAGGGCAGCCAGCGGCCCGGCATGCTCGCCGACGTGTTCGTCGCGTTCCCCGGGCTGCGCGACGTGTTCGGCCAGGCGCCGCCCGGCTGCGTCGACGCGATGTTCCCGCCCGCGGCGTTCACCGCCGAGGCCCGGGAGGCCGCGCACCGGCGCATCACCGACACCCGCACCGCGCAGCCCGCGCTCGGCGTCGCCGAGGTGGCGCTCACGCGCCTGCTGGACCGGCTCGGTGTCCGCCCCGATCTGGCCGCCGGGCACAGTTACGGCGAGCTCGCGGCGCTGTGGGCCGCCGGCGCCTACGACAGCGCGGACCTGCTGCGGCTCAGCGCCGCCCGTGCCGAGGCCATCCTCGGCGCGGCGGGCGACGACCCCGGCGCGATGGCCGCGGTGGCCGCGCCGCTGGAGCGGATCGCGCCGGTGCTGTCGCTGCTGAACCTCAACCAGAACCTGGCGCACGGCGTCACAGGGCAGCAGGTGGGCGTCGTCCCGGCGAACCTCAACACGCCGACCCAGACCGTGGTCTCGGGTCCGACGGCCGCGATGGAGGCGGCCGTCGAGGCCCTGGAGGCCGAAGGGCTGCAGGTCAGGCGGCTGCCGGTGGCGTGCGCCTTCCACAGCCCGGTCGTCGCGGCCGCGTCGGTGCGGCTGGCGAACGTGCTGGCCGACATCCCGGTGGCGGCACCGCGGTTCCCGGTCTGGTCGAACGGCGCGGCGGCCACCTATCCCGCCGACCCCGACGGCGTGCGCCGGCTGCTCGCCCGCCAGGTCGCCGAACCGGTGCGGTTCGTCGAGCAGATCGAGGCGATGTACGCCGCCGGGGCGCGTACGTTCGTCGAGGTCGGCCCGGGGCGCGCCCTGACCGGCATGGTCAGGGCGATCCTCGGGGACCGCCCCCACACCGCCGTCGCGTGCGACGTGCCCGGCGAGCCCGGGCTGCGTCGGCTCCTCGCGGCGCTGGCCGAACTCGCCGTGTGCGGGCTGCCGGTCGCGGTGCGGGAGCTCACCCGGGGCCGTGCGCGAGACGCCGACACGCGCCCGGCCCCGCTCCCGGCGTGGCAGGTGGACGGCCACCTGGTGCGCACCGCCGACGGCGCCCCCGTCGCGGGCGGGCTGCGGCCCGCGGAGCCGGTCCGGCCCCAGGCGGTCCTGCCGGCCGCCGGGGCCGCGACCGGGGTGAACGGGTCGCCGACCGGTCTCGCGGCGGCCGAGGATCCGCGGCAGCGGGCCGTCCTGGAGTACCTGGCGGCGGCACGCGAGTCGGTGGCGGCGCAGCGGGACGTGCTGCTCGGATTCCTGGGCGCGAGCCCGCAGCCGTGGACGCCCGCGGCGCCGACGGGTGCTGCTCTTGCCCAGCCGGTGGCGGGTCCTGTGGCGGCGACGCCGGTGCCCTCGTCCGTACCGACACCTGCGCCTGCGCCCGCGCCTGTCGCGGTGCTGGACACGGCACGGGCGCTGGACGCCGTGCTGGAGGTCATCGGCGCGCGGACCGGCTATCCGCGCGACATGCTCGACACGGGCCTGGACCTGGAGGCCGACCTGTCGGTCGACTCCATCAAGCGCACCGAGATCATCGGCGAACTCGCCGTCCGCCTCGACATGCTCGACGAAGCCCTGGTCGAACGCCTCGCCCGCGTGAAGACCATCACGGCGATCGTGGAGGGACTCGTCGAGCACGCAGCGTCGCGTCCCGGCGCCGACGCGGGAGGCCAGGCTCCCGCGCCGGCCGTCCAGCCCGCCGCCGCGCTGCTGGACGCCGGTCGCGCCCTCGACACCGTGCTCGAGGTCATCAGCGCCCGCACCGGCTACCCCCGGGAGATGCTCGACACCGGCCTGGACCTGGAGGCCGACCTGTCGGTCGACTCCATCAAACGCACCGAGATCATCGGCGAACTCGCCGTCCGCCTCGACATGCTCGACGAAGCCCTCGTCGAACGCCTCGCGCAGGTGAAGACGATCGACGCGATCGTCGACGGGCTGCTGGCACACGCGGGCGCGGCGCAGGGCGCGCCGGAGCCGGCCGCGGCGGTCGCCTCCGCGGCGGCGCCGTTCGGCGGAGCTCCGGTGCGGTCCGGTGCCGACGCCGAAGCCGCCGACATCGGCCGCCCCGTGCGGCACACCGTCGACCTGGTCGAGTTCCCGGCGGCCGCACCCGATCCGACGGACGCCGAACGCGCCGTCGGGGGCCGCTCGGTGGTCCTGGTCGCGGACGCGCACGGCATCGCCCTCGCGCTGGCCGAGCTGCTGGAGCGGTTCGGCGCGAGCGTGCGCATCGTCGAACCGGGGCAGCCCCTGCCCGGGCCCGACGTGGACGCGGTCGTCCACCTCGGCGCCCTGCGTCCCGACGAGGTGCCGGTCATCCTGGACGACTTCACGCTGCTGCGGGACGCGCTCGAAGCCGGTGTCGGCCACCTGCTGACGGCCACCGGCAACGGCGGCGCGTTCGGCCGCGACACCGACCACGTTGAGCGGCGCGCCACCGACCGCTCCCCCGGCATCGGGCTGCCCGGCTTCGCCAGGACCGCCGCGCACGAGTACCCGGACACGGTCGTCCGCGTCGTCGACGTCGACCCGAAGGACGAACCCGCGGCCATCGCCACGCGGTTGCTGGCACTGCTCGGCGCGGGCCCGGACCCGCATGCGCCCGTCGCGGTCGGGCTCGGCGCGGGCGTGCACCGCACGCTGGTCGTCAACGAACGGCCGCTCGCCCCTGGTTCCGGCGGGTCCGCGGCCGTGCTGGGGCCGGACTCGGTGGTGCTGCTGACCGGCGGGGCACGCGGCATCACCGCGCGCGTCGCGGTGGGCCTGGCCAGGGCGTACGGCTGCCACATCGAACTGATCGGGCGCACCGCCGACACCGGCCCGGAAAGCCCCGCCACAGCGCACGCCGCCGACCGGGCCGCGGTGCGGGCCGCGCTCGTCGCGGGCGGGCTGCGGGCGCCGGCCGAGGTCGAGGCCGAGGCGTCGCGGCTGCTGGCCGCCCGCGAGGTGCGGGCGACCGTGGCGGCCTTGGCCGGACCCGCCGCGTCTGTGCGGGTGCACGCCGCGGACGTGCGCGATCCCGCGTCCGTGGGTGCCGTCGTCGCCGACGTGTACGCCCGGCACGGCCGGCTCGACGCGATCGTGCACGGCGCGGGCGTCCTCGACGACCGGCTGCTGAAGGACAAGACCGAGGAGGCCTTCGCCCGCGTCTTCACCACCAAGGTGGTCGGCGCACGGGCTCTCGCCGACGCGGTGCGCGCCCGGCCCGTCGCCGAACGGCCCCGGTTCCTGGCGCTGTTCGGCAGTGTCGCGGGTGTCTTCGGCAACCGCGGGCAGGCCGACTACGCCGCCGCCAACGACGCCCTGGACACCCTCGCGTACGCCTGGGGGCCGGCCGCCAACGGCGACGCGGTCGCCGACCGCGTCGTGTCGTTCGACTGGGGTCCGTGGGCGGCCGCCGGCGGCGGCATGGTCACGGCCGAACTCGAACGGCACTACCGGCGGCTCGGCATGCCGCTCATCGACCCCGACGCCGGCGTCGACGCGCTGCTCGCCGAACTCGACGCCCCGGACGGGCCCGCGCAGGTCGTGTACCTGTGCCCGCCGCGCACCGCCCAGGAGCCGACGGAGGAGGCCCGATGACCGGACGCGACCCCGGGCCCCGGCCCACCGACGCGGCGATCGTCGGCATCGGCGCGGTGTTCCCGTCCGCGCCGGACGGCCCCGCGTTCTGGACGAACATCGAGAAGGGCGTGGACGCGATCACCGACGTCCCGCCGCACCGCTGGGACCCGGACGTGTACTTCGCGCCCGACGCCGCCACCGGGCCGGTCCGCGCCGACCGGTTCTACTGCCGGCGCGGCGGATTCGTCGACGAGTACGCGACGTTCGACCCGACCCGCTTCGGGATCATGCCGGCCGCCGTCGACGGCGCCGAACCCGACCAGCTGCTCGCGCTGCGCACCACCGCCGAGGCGATCGCCGACGCGGGCGGCGAGGACCGGCTCCCCGACCGGTCGCGCATGGGCGTGGTGTTCGGCCGCGGCGGCTACATGGGCGTCGCGACCGCGCGGCTCGACCAGCGGGTCCGCACCGCGCACCAACTGGTCTCCGTGCTGCGGCAGATCGCCCCCGAGTTCGACGAGGGCCGGCTGACCGCGATCCGCGACGCGTTCCAGGCCGCGCTGGGACCGGAGCGCCCCGACGCGTCCATCGGCCTGGTGCCGAGTTTCACCGCGTCGCGGATCGCCAACCGGCTCGACCTGGGCGGGCCCGCGTACACCGTGGACGCGGCGTGCGCGACCGGGCTGCTGGCGATCGACCACGCGGTGGCGGAGCTGGCTTCGGGGCGCTGCGACGCGGTCATCGCGGGCTCCGTGCACCACTGCCACATCGCCACGCTGTGGAGCGTCTTCACCCAACTGCGGGCGCTGAGCCCGGCGATGCGGATCCGCCCCTTCGACCGGGCCGCCGACGGGACGCTGATCTCGGAGGGCACGGGGGCGGTCGTCCTCAAACGGCTCGCCGACGCGCAGCGGGACGGCGACCGGGTGTACGCCGTGGTGCGCGGGGTCGGCGTGTCCAGCGACGGCCGCGCGGCCAGCCTGATGAGCCCCCTCGCCGACGGCCAGATCCGCGCCCTCGACCGCGCGTGGCAGGCCGCCGGCCTGGACCCGCAGGCCTCGGACGCACTGGGCCTGCTGGAGGCCCACGGCACCGGCACCCCGGTCGGCGACGCGGTCGAACTCGACACCCTCGCAAGGTTCTTCGGCCACCGCGCCGAGCCGGACACGGTCATCGGCTCGGTCAAGTCGATGATCGGCCACACGATGCAGGCCAGCGGCATGGCCGGCCTGCTGAAGGCCGTCTACGCCGTCCACCACGCCGCCCTCCCCCCGACGCTGCACGTCGAGGACCCGCACGAGGCCCTGTCCCGCACCCGCATGAGGCTCCTCTCGGAATCCGAACCCTGGCCCACCACTCCGGGCACGGTCCGCCGCGCCGGAGTGAACGCCTTCGGCTTCGGCGGGGTGAACACCCACGTGATCGTGGAGGAACCCCCGACGGGACGTGCGGAGGCCCTACCGGTCCCGGCACCGGGAACGCGGATGCCCGACGAGCGGGCCCAGACGACGGATGGGCATGCGGTGGCGTCGAAGCCCGACGCGATCAGCACCGCAACCGCGCCGCCCGCCGAAGGCGTGGCGAGGGCGGCCCACGAGGGTGCAGGCGAACTCCCACCGGGCACTCTGAGCGCCCGCCCCCGCACCCTGCACGCCACGACTGCGGCCGACGCGCGCATGGCCACACAGGCGCACTCGGGCACCACCGCACGGCCCGACGAAAGCGTGGCAGACCAAGCCGACGCAGACAGGCGCACGACCGCGTCGGGGACTGACCACGTCGCGTCGGAGACGACGACCGCTGCCACCGCGCCGGCCGCCGAAGGCGTGGCGAGGGCGGCCCACGAGGGTGCAGGCGAAGTCCCGGCCCCCGGGGGCGCGCAGGGCACCGCAAGCGTCGGCCCCGACAGTCTGCATGCCACGACTGCGACCAACGCGCACGCGGCCACGCAGGCGCACTCTGCCTCAACCACACCGCCCGTCAACGGCGCGGCGCAGCCCGCGGGGCGCATCAGCGCGGCCGCAGCGTCGGGTGCGAGTGCGAACGGCATCGCGCAGGTCGCGGGCTTTGTCGGAGGCATCGGGGCGGGCGGGGCTTCGCGGGAGGGGCGTTCGGCTGCCACGGCGCGGGTTCTGGATTCGCGGGTTCTGGTGCTCTCGGCCGGGAGCGTCGCGGAGTTGGCGACCTTGTTGGCCAAGGGGGTCACGTCGTCCGCGAGCGACGGGCCGTGCCGGCTTGCCGTTGTCGATCCCAATCCTCGTCGGCTCGAGCTTGCGGGCCGGGTGGTTGCGCGCGGGGAACCCTGGCGTGGGCGTAGCGACATCTGGTTCACGCCTCGGCCGTTGCTCGGGGCGCATGCGCGGCAGCCGGGGAAGGTGGCGTTCCTGTTTCCCGGGTTGGAGCCCGAGACGCAGCCGCCCCTCGACGATGTCGCGGACGCGTTCGCGTTGCCGCGGCTCGTCGCCAACGACGCCGGCGAGATCGTGGGGCGGGCGCTCGACGCGCTCGGGAGCGGGCGGTTGCTCGCGGCGGCGCTCGGCGGGCTCGGGGTCCGTCCCGACGTCGTCGCCGGGCACAGTCTCGGTGAGTGGACGGCCATGGTCGTCGCCGGGATGTACCCGACCAGTGCCGTGGACGTGTTCCTCGACTCGCTGCGGCCCGGGTCGCTCGCCGTGCCGGATCTCGTCTATGCCGCCGTCGCGTGCGGTGCCGAGCGTGCCGCGGCCGCGTGTGCGGTCGTCGGCGGGGTGGTGGTATCGCACGAGAACTGCCCGCACCAGTGCGTGGTGTGCGGTCCCGCCGACGCGGTGCGTCGGGTGTTGGAACGGCTGCGCACGGACGGCGTCCTCGGTCAGGAGCTGCCGTTCCGGTCGGGGTTCCACACGCCGATGTGGGAGCCGTACCTGGACCAGGTGCGCGGCGCGTTCGCGCGGCTGCCGTTGCGCGACGCGCGGGTCCCGGTCTGGTCGGCGACCAGCGTCGCGCCGTATCCGCGGCGGTCGGACGAGGTGCGCGACCTGACGATCCGGCACCTGTTGGAGCCGGTCCGCTTCGGCGCCCTCGTCGAGCGCCTGCACGGGTCGGGGGTGCGGGCGTTCGTCCAGGTCGGCGCCGGCAGCCTCGGCGGGTTCGTCGACGACACGCTGCGCGGCGCGGAGGCGTTGACGGTGGCCGCGCACAGTGCCCGGCATCCGGGGCTCGCCGGGTTGGTGCGGGTGCGGGCCGCGTTGTGGGCCGAGGGCCTGGTGACCGGGCCCGGCGCGGAGCCGCGGGAGAGCGCCGCGCCACGCTCGGCGGCCGCCGCCTCACCGGGCGGCCCGTCGGCGCGCCGTACCGGGCCCCCCGTACGCCTCGACCTCGGTTCCCCCATCGTGCGCCTGGATCCGGACCGGCTGCCCGCCCCGCCGCCGCGCGCGGTCGCCGCGCCGCCGCTGAACGGGCATCAGGCCGGGAACCCGGTGCTCACCGCGTTCGCCGCGATCCTGAACGAGGCGGGCGACGCCGCGACCCGGACGATGGAGGCCTGGCAGCGGCACGGGCCCGCCGCCCCGGAGTCCGCCGCCCCGGCCGTCGAGGCCCGGCCCGTCGAGCCCGAACGGCTGTCCCAGCGCCGTGAGTTCTCGCTGCGCAACCTGCCGTACGTCGCCGACCACTGCATCTACGAGCAGCACGACCAGTGGGCGGACGACTCGGACCGCTTCCCGGTCGTCCCCATGACGACGCTGCTCGACCTGACGGGCGAGGCGGCGCGGGCGCTGGTGCCCGGCACGATCGTCGCGGGCTACGACGAGGTCCGCGCGCTGCGCTGGCTGCCGGTCGCGCCGCCGACGGACGCCGAGGTGACCGCGACGCGCCTGGACGCCGTGCGCGTGCGGGTCGAGATCGCCGGGTTCACCTCGACCGTGGTGCGCCTGGCGCAGGCCCCCGAGGCGCCGCCGGAGCCGGACCGTACGCCGCTCGTCAACGAGGGCCCGGCCCCCGTGCGCGCCGCGGCGCTGTACGCGGACCGGTGGATGTTCCACGGCCCGGGGTTCGCCGGCATCGACGAGGTGACCGCGGTCGCCGACGACGGGATCCGCGGGGTGCTGCGCACGCTGCCCGCGCCCGGCGCGCTGCTCGACGCCGCCGGCCAGTTGTTCGGGCACTGGATGCAGCTGCGGCTGCCGACCGACCGGCTCGTGTTCCCGGTCTCCGTCGACCAGGTGCGGTTGTACGGGCCGCCGCCGCGCACCGGCGACCGGCTGCTGGCCACCGCGCGCATCCTGCACACCACCGCGACGACGGTGCGCGGCGACGTCGAGCTGTGCGACGCCCGCGACGGCCTGGTCCGGGCCCGGCTGCTGGGCTGGACGTACCGCCGGTTCGCCGCCGACGAGCGGGTGTGGCCGATGAAGTTCACGCCGCACACCACCGGGGTCGGGGAGCCGCAGGCGGAGGGCTGGTGCCTGGTGCGCACCCGCTGGCCGGACGCCGCGTCGCAGGAGCTGGTCATGCGCCGCTACCTCGGGGCGCGGGAGCGCGCCGAGTTCGCGACCCGTCCGCCGCGGTCGCGTTCCGGCTGGCTGCTCGGCCGGATCGCCGTCAAGGACGCCGTGCGCCGCTACCTGTGGTCGCGCGGCGAGGGACCCATCTATCCGGCCGAAGTCCAGGTGTCCAACGACGAGTTCGGCCGCCCGGAGATCGAGCACGTGGTGCCGGGCGACGAGTTTCCGCGCGGCCGCCCGCGGCTGCACGTCTCGCTCGCGCACAAGCACCGGCTGGCCGTCGCGATCGCGGACCGGGTCCCCGTCGGCATCGACATCGAGTCGTTGGACGAACGGTCCGACGCGTTCGAGCGGGTCGCGCTCGCCCCGGCCGAGCGCGACCTGCTCGACCGGCTCTCCGACGGCGACCCGGACCGGCGCCGCGAATGGCTGGTGCGGTTCTGGTGCGCCAAGGAGGCCGCGGGCAAGGCGGACGGCATCGGCCTCGCCGGGCGGCCGACCGACCGGCGGGTCGTCTCCGCCGCCGAGGACCTGCTGACCGTCGCCGGCCCGGGTCGCGCCGCGGCCCGCCCGCACCAGGCACCCGCCCCACCGGTACGCGCGGTTCGCACCCGCGTCGTGGCGGACGTGGCCGAGCGCTACGTCGTCGCGTGGACCGTCCCACCGTCCGGAGACGGCTCTCACCCTGTCCCCCCTCGTCCCGTGGAGTCATCGTGACCGCCGAAACCACCACCGTGCCCTTCACGCCCGTGCAACCGCGCCACGTCGCGGTGTCCGCCGACGCGATCCTCGCCGAGCTGGTCGCCATGCTGGTCGAGGTCGTGGGCGAGGAGCTGCTGATCGCCACGACGGTCGACCGGGACAGCTCGTTCAACGCCGACCTGGCCATCGAGAGCATCGAGTTCGTGGCGCTCGCCGAGAAGCTGGAGAACCGCTACGGCTCGCGCGTGGACTTCATGGCGTTCCTCGCCGAGCTGGAGATGGACGAGATCCTGGAGATGACCGTCGGGACGCTCGTCGACTACATCGCCGCCCAGCTGGGCGGCGCCGGCGGGGAGGGCTGAGCCCATGGCGGAGGTCCAGGCGAACGGGCTGCGGTTCCACGTCCAGCACCTGCGCGGCGGGCGCGCCACCACCGACCGGCCGACGGTCGTGCTGCTGCACGGCCTGGTGCTCGACAACCTGTCCAGCCTCTACTACACGCTCGCGCCGCCGATCGCGCGCGCCGGGTTCGACGTGCTGATGTACGACCAGCGCGGGCACGGCCTGTCCGACCGCACGCCGACCGGGTACGACGTGGACACGGCCGTCGACGACCTGACCGCGGTGCTCAAGGCGTGCGGCGTCACCAGCCCGGTGCACCTGCTGGGCAACAGCTACGGCGGGCTGACCGCGCTGCACACCGCCTACCTGCACCCCGAGCTGGTGGCGAGCCTGATCCTCGTCGAGGGCCAGTGCCTCGACCCCGAGCACAGCGGGGCCGCGCCCGGCGCGGGCGGGTACGCGGGCGGCTGGGTCGAGGACATCTCCAACACCCTCAACCTCATCGCCATCGGCCTGGAGTGCAACCCGCTCGGCACCGACCTGGTCTCGCGCACCGCGCGCAAGGCCGCGCGCATGCGGGCGACGGCGGACGCGCTGCTGAACCGGACCACCCTCATCGAGGACGTCACCACCGTGCGGCTGCTCACCTCGGAGCAACTGGCCGCCGTGCCGTGCCCCGTGCTGGCACTGTTCGGGGCCGGGTCCAACCTGGTCGACTCCGGGCCGCTGCTCGCCGAGCACCTGCCCGACTGCACCGTCGAGGTGTTCCCCGACGCCGCGCACGCGCTGCTGCGGGACGCGCCCGAGCGGCTGTTGGCCTCGGTGCTGACGTGGCTCGACACCCGCTCCCCCGCCTCCACCGCGTTCACCCGGCGCGGCACGGACTACGCGGCCCGCAGCTCCGGCTACGAGGCCGGGGCGGCCGGGCACGACGCGAGCATCGCGGCGTTCGACGAGGCCGACGACGCGGACGCGGTCGACGAGGGCGCCGCATGAAGTGCCTGTTCGTCGTGCCGCCGTTCGCGGGGCACGTCAATCCGACCGTCGCGGTCGCGGCCGAACTCGCCGCGCGCGGCCACACCGTGGCGTGGTGCGGGCCGCCGGAGGTCCGCGAGCTGCTGCCGCCCGACGCCGAACTGCACGCGTGCGCGACCACGCCCGACGGCGGATTCGGCGCCCTGCACGCCCGTTGGCGGAACCTGCGCGGCGTGCAGGCGCTCAGGTTCCTCGTCGAGGACGTACTGGTGCCGTTGGCCGCGACCATGCGGCCCGGGGTCGACGCGGCCCTGGCGGCGGCCCGGCCCGACGTGGTGGTCGCCGACCAACAGGCCTTCGCCGGCGCGCTGGGCGCGACCCTCGCGGGGCTGCCGTGGGCGACGTCGGCGACCACGTCCGCCGAGTTCACCCGGCCGTTCGAGGGCTTCCCGAAAGTGCACCAGTGGGTGCGGGACCGGGTCCGGGCGCTCGGGGTGGAGGCGGGGCTCGGGGCGGGCTGGGACCCGCGGTTCTCGCCGCACCTCGTGCTGATCTTCTCCACGCCGGAACTGGCCGGCGGCGCCGACGAGGCGCCGCCGCACCACCGTTACGTGGGGCCGGCGTTCGGCGCGCGGCCCGCTCCTGTCGACTTCCCCTGGGAGCGGCTCGCCGCCGACCGACGCCGCGTCCTGGTCTCCCTGGGGACGCTGAACCGGGAGGCCGGGACGCGGTTCTATCCAGCGGTCGCCGAGGCCACGCGGGCGCTGGCCGACCGGGTGCAGGTCGTCATGGCGGTGCCGGACACGTTGCTGTCCGACGTGCCGGGCGGGTGCGAGCACGTGATCACCCGCGAGTTCGTCCCGCAGCTCGACCTCCTGCCGCACCTGGACGCGGTCGTCACACACGGGGGCCACAACACGGTCTGCGAGGCCCTGGCGTTCGGCCTGCCGCTGGTCGTCGCCCCGATCCGCGACGACCAGCCGCTCGTGGCCCAACAGGTGGTGGCCGCGGGCGCGGGCGTACGGGTCAGGTTCGGCCGGGCGCACGTCCCGGAGATCCGCCAGGCGATCACGGACGTCCTGGAACGCCCCGAGTTCCGCGAGGGCGCCCGACGCGTCCGCGACTCCTTCGCCGCGGCCGGCGGAGCCTCGTCGGCGGCGGACGCCCTGGAGCACCTGGCGGCGACCCCATGACCGCCGCAACCCCCGCCCCATTCCTGCTCATTGGACGGGAGCCAGCATGAACATCGGTTTCACCCCTTTCCCCTGGCTCGCCCTGCTGCTGCTCCTCGGCATCGCCTTCGGCGCACTGAGGGCCCGCGCGCGAGTACGGAAACTCGACGTGCTGGAGACCCCCGACGAGACGGCTCGCGCGGCGGACAATGTGCCTGCCGACGCCCTGGCCGGCACGGCCGACGCCGCAAGCGGCTCGGGCGCGGCAAGGGGTGTCGGCGCAAGCGACGCAGCTGCCGACATCTCAGCGAACGGCCCGGCGGCCACAGGCCTCACGGCCGGTGCCGCAGGCGCGACGGCGACGAGCGGCCTGAGCGCGGCACAAGGGGGCCGGGCGGGCGTGGTCAGCGCAAGCATTGGCACGGCCGCAGGGCTCGTGCCCAGTCCCTCGGACACCACGACCACGGCGGCGAAGACCAGCCCCAACGCGGCAAGCAAGGACCCGGCGGGCGGCCTGTTCGGCGGAGACGAGGACGGCGCGAAGAACACCTCCGCGGAGAGCCGGTCCCCGACCGCTGCGGTCGCGCCCCCGGCCGTTCCGGCGACCTCGGCACCGCCGGGCACCAGCGCCCTGGTCAGCGCACCCGTCGGCGCGGCTGCGGACGGCGTGACGGGCACAGGCGATGACGCGGGTAACGCCGCCGCGATCGGGCACGGTGACTCGGCTGAGGGCAGGTCCGTGGCCGGGACGCCCGACGTCGTGGGCGGCTCGGGCGGGGCGGTGCCTGGCGTCGGCGTTGCGGGGGGCGGGGCGTCCGTCGATGAACTGCCTGACGGGTATCGCTGGGTCACCGCTGTCGGGGTGCAGCCTGACGAAGGGCTGCTGCGGGCCGCGTCGGAGTATGCGCGGGTGCGGGGGATCCTGGTGCTCGACCTCGTTCCGGCGGATCTGCCCGTCGAGGCGTTGCTCGACCTGGTGCGGGAGGTGGACCCTCAGGCCTTCCGGGGCGATGCGGTCGCGGCGGGGCGGGGCGCGGCTCATGCCCTGCTCGTGCACGACAGCGTGCTCCAGCGGGCCGACGTCGATCGGACGCGGGGGCTGTCGCAGGTCGAGATGGCCGCGTTGACCGCCAGGCTCAAGCGGTACGCGCCGCGCGAGACCGGGCATGTCGTGACGTCGGCGATTCCCGCGCGCACGCCGGATCCGGCGGAGGTCAAGGCGCGTGCCAGGGCGCTCGGGGCGCCGCCCGCCGCCGTGCTCGGGGGCTGGTTGGGCGAGTTCGGGGCGTTCCTCGGCGCGGCCTATGTCACGCCGTTCTGGGGCCTGGTGGCGCTCGGCGCGTGGTGGCTCCAGCCGTACGCCGTCCTGGCCGGGCGCACGCCGGTGCGGCCGCGCGGCCGGCACGCGGCGGTGCTGCTGCGGCCGCTGCACGCGGCCGTGTTCTGGCTGCGCGCGGCGGCCGGTCCGCGCGCGCCGAAGGCCGTCTCGGCCGACGAACTCGCCGAGAAACGCGCCCGGTACGCCGCCGACCTGGCCCTCGGCGTCGACCGGTTCCTGGAGCCGCGCCGGGACACCTGCCCGTGGTGCGGCTCGCCGCACCTGGAGGTGCGGCTGCGTACGCGCGACCGGCTGCAGGGCAAGCCAGGGCGGTTCACCCTGGAGCGCTGCCGCGACTGCGCGCACGTCTTCCAGAACCCGCGCCTCACGCTCGCGGGCCTGGACTTCTACTACCGCGACTTCTACGACGGACTCGGCGAGCACGGCGCGGAGGCCATGTTCGCGACGATGTCGCGGCACTACGTCGGCCGGGCACGCCTGGTGAAGCGGCATGCCGAGCCGGTGCGCTGGCTCGACGTCGGGACGGGGCACGCGCACATGTGCCTGGCCGCGAAGGCCGAGCTGCCGAGCACCGCCTTCGACGGTCTCGACCTGGGCGCGGGGGTCGAGGAGGCCGCGCGCCGCGGCTGGATAGAAAGAGCTTACGTCGGGCAGTTCCCGGACCACGCCGATCAGTTGTCAGGTTCATACGACGTGGTGAGCATGCACCACTACCTCGAACACACGCGCGATCCGCAGGCCGAGCTCGACGCCGCCGCCAAGGTCATCCAGCCCGGCGGCCACCTCCTCATCGAACTGCCGGACCCCGAGTGCCGCTACCGGCTGGTGCTGCGGAGCTTCTGGCACCCGTGGTTCCAGCCCCAGCACCAGCACTTCATGCCGCTCGGCAACCTGACCGTCGCCCTTGAGGCGCGCGGATTCCGCGTCGTCGAGGTCGAACGCGGGCCGGCGCACCAGAGCGGACTGCTCGTCGCGGCCCTGACCCAGGTCATGACGGCGGTGGCGCCGAGCCCCGCCCGGCCCTGGGCACGTGAACGCGGCCGTGTCGCCACGGCCGCCGTACAGGCGTGGCGGACGGCGGTGTTCGTCGCCCTCGTCCCCGCATACGTACTCGGCGCGGTCGGCGACGTGCTCGGCGCCGTCGTCGCCCGCCGGTTCGGACCCACCGGCGGAAGCGACGCCTTCCGCCTGCTCGCCCGCAAGGAGCCCGGTTGATCGACAGCAGCCAGCCCGTCCCCGTGAACCCGGTCGCCCCCTGGTTCACCCGGCCCACGCGGCGCCCCGCGCCGCCGCCGGAGGCGCGGCCCGCAGCGCACACCACGCACACCACGCACGCCGCGCACCCGTCGCCCCCGTCGCACGCACCGCACGGCCCCGGCCGGACCCGGCCGCCGCGCGCCTCCGGGCCCTCGGCGCGCCGGGCGTCGGCGGCGACGCGGGCGCCGGCGGTGGAAACCGGCGTGCCCGGCGCCGCATCGGGTGCCGGCGGCGCGAAGCACGCCGCAGACAGAGAGGACCAGCCCGTGTCACTCATGGAGCAACGCGACGCGGCGCCCGTACTGCGCGTGGTGCCGTACTCGTTCGCGCAGGCGTACGGCTATGCGCCCGCCGGTGTGTGGAGGGCGCCCTACGCGTTCCGCCTCGCCGGGATCCCGGGGCGGAGCGGCATCGTCACGGCGGCGGGCTGGCAGGTCGTCACGGCGGCCGCGCCGCGCGCCGACGGGATGCTGCGGGTCGGGTCGCTGAACCGGCCGGGGGACGCCGTCGAGGTGCCGGTCGGGCGGCCGGGGAACGTCCCGGCCTGGGCCGAGCCGATCGCCGCCGTCGCGCACGCGCTCGGCCGTACGGCGGGCCCGGGCGCGGGACTCGACCTGCTGCTGCACGCGGACCTGCCGGAGGCCGCGGGGCTCGCGCCGTCCGTGCCGATGGCGTGCGCGGCGGCGCTCGCCTGGACCACGTTCCACGGCCCGGAGGTGCCGACCGCCGCGCTCGACGCCCTGCTGCGCAACGTCGTGCCGCCGCCCGGCGACACGGCCGACGCGGACGCGCTGCGCACGGCGTCGCTGTACGGCGGCGAGGAGCGCGCGCTGATCATGGGCCCGTCCGGACCAACCGGCGAACTCCCGTTCGAGCTGGCCGCCGAGGGGCTCCGCCTCATGCTGGTCATCCCACGCGATCGCGGCACCACGCACACGCCGATGGCCTCGGTCGTCGAGTCGCTGCGCGGCGCACGCGACGAGGCGGAGCGGGCGCAGCGCATGGAGATGTTCCTCCGCGAACGCGAACTCCCCCGCGCGCTCAGCCTGCTGACCGCCTCGCAGCTGTCCCGCGTGCCGGGGTACGGCACGGGCTGGGCCGAGGCGGACACCACCGTCGACGCCGCCAAACGCGGCGGCGCCCTCGGCGCCCGCCTGGCCGGCGGCACGACGGGCTCGGCGGTCGTCGCGTTCGTACCGGGCCCGCTGCTGGCCGAGGTCAGGTCGAACGTCGTCGCGGCGTTCCGCCAACGCGGCCGGCTCACCCCGAGGTTCCTGACCGGCACCGGCGGCGCAGCGGCAGGGCCGGCCGAGGAAGACTGACCCGGGACGCGGCAGGCCTGACCCGGTAGCACGTGGGCGCCGACGGAGGGCGCCCACGTGCAGGACGCCAGACGGAGCCGTGGACCAGGTCGGCCTGTCGCCGTCCCGATCGGGCCTGCCGGGTCCGGCGGGTCTGTCGCCGTCCCGATCGGGCCTGCCGGGTCCGGCGGGTCTGTCGCCGTCCCGGTCAGGCCTGCCGGGTCCGGCGGGTCTGTCGCCGTCCCGATCGGCCTACCGGGTCCGGCGCGTCTGGCGCCGTCCCGGTCAGGCCTGCCGGGTCCGGCGCGTCTGGCGGGTCACTTCGGACGTGGCACGAGCGCTCACCCCACGACACGGGACGACCCGAAGCGATCCACCAGCCACGTCCGGTCGGCGCACGCCCTGCGCGCATCGATGCCGCCCGCAGCGCGCCGTGCACACCGTCGCCGCGCGCGGGGCTCGCCGCGCGCGGGGCTCCTCGCGACATTCCTTGCGCGTACGGTCCGCGGTGTTGGCTGCGCTCGCCCCATCTGCGCGAGGATGCGGCTTATGTCGCACCGTTTCCGCTCGTCAGCCGTCAGCCGCCTCGGGGTCGCGGGGCTCGCCGCCGGGGCGCTCGTGCTTGCCCTGGCCGGTCCTGCGTATGCGCACAACGAGGTGTCGGCCTCGGACTCGCACGCCCTTGCGACCGACGTCACGCTGACGTTCGGGGCGGAGGCCGAGTCGACGAGCACGGGCATCGTGGCGTTGCGCGTCGAGTTGCCGCAGGGCATCGCGCCGTCGGACGTCACCTATCTGACCGGCCCTGAGGGCTGGGCACTCGCGCCGAGCACCGGCGGGTACACGGTCGGCGGGCCCGCGCTCAAGGTCGGCACGGACGCGTCGTACCAGGTGAAGGTGCGGCAGCTGCCGGACGCTTCGTCGCTCACGTTCAAGACGCTGCAGGCGTACGCGGACGGCCGTGTCGACCGGTGGATCGACGCACCCGGCGCCGGGGCGGACCACGGCGACACGACCGGAAAGCCCGCGCCGACGCTGCGGCTCCAGCCGGCCCTGCCGGGCGCGACCCCGATGCCGCCGGCCGCGCCGTCCGCCGCCCCGGCCCCGACGCCGCCGACCGCAGCGGTGACACCGCCGGGTCCGGCTCCGGGATCGCCCGCGTCGGCGCAGACGCCCACCGCGACCGCGACCTCGGAGACGAAGTCCAGGCACACCGCCAACAATTCGGCCGCGCTCGTGGTCACCGTGGCCGTCGTGGCGGTGGTCGTGACCGGGGCGGTCCTGTGGTGGTGGCGCAAGCGCGCACCGGGGCGGGGGTCGGGCCCGGAGGCGTAGGCCCGTCGCCTCACGTGTACTCCGTCTCCTCCACCCCCGACTTCGCCCGCGCGAACGCGCACAGCGCGCCCACCTGCGGGCTGATCGGCTTGCGCAGCCACGCGAAGCCGATGGTGCGCTCCATCGGCGGCGTGAACGACCGTACGGTGACGGCCGACGAGAACCGCGTGGCCAGTTCGGCGTACCACAGCACCGATCCGATGCCGGCCGCCACGCAGGCGAGCCACGCGCCGCGTTCGTCGGTCTCCATGGCGACCTCGGGGCGGATGCCGCGGGTGGCGAAAAGCATTTCGAAGTCGCGGCGGCGGGCCGCGTGGGAGCTCGGCAGGATCATCGGCAGGCCGTCGAGCGCGGCCCACGGCACCGGGTCGGGCAGGTGGACGTCCTGCGGCGAGACCAGCACGACCTCGTGGTGCCGGACGGCGTGGACGCGCAGGTCGCCCGGCACGGGGAGGTCGGCGAGGACGAGGTCGGCCTGGCCCTTGCGGAGCCCCGCGAACAGGCTGTCGCGGCTGTCGTAGCACTCGACGGACACGTTGATGTCCGGGCGCTGCCGGTTGAAGGCCGGCAGCAGGTTGCTGATGAACTCGATCGCGAGCGTCTGGGTCGAGCCGAGCCGCAGCAGGACGGGCTCGGCGGTGCCCTGGGTGCGGACGGTGTCCTCGATGGTGCGGATTCCGGCCAGCACCTTCTTGGCCAGGTGGACGACGCGCACGCCCTCGGGGGTGAGCACCATGCCGCGTCCCGAGCGGACGAACAGCTCGATCTTCAGCTCGCGTTCCAGGGACTGGAGCGACCGCGACAGCGCAGGCTGCACCACATATAACGCGTGCGCCGCCGCGGTCATGCTCCCGTGCTCGACAACGGCGATCAGGTAACGCAGTTGTTGGAGAGTCACGTTCGCACCGTACTCCAGCGTATGTGAACGGTCATCACATCTGCACGGTTGTCATGTCCCGTTCCGTGTGCCGACACACGGTCGGCCCTACAGGTTCAGGAGGCCGGTGCCGTCGAGGGCTCAGAACCAGGTCACGGCCCATGTGAACGACGCCGTGCCCGACTTGCCCGCGCTGTCCGTCACGGTGACGGTCACCTGCGCCGTCCCCACACCCCACGCGGTGCCGGTGATCTGCCCCGTCGAGGAGTTGAGGGACAGCCCGAACGGCAGCCCGCTCGCCGCGTACGTCAGCGTCGCGCCCGACTGGCTCGGCGTCGCGCTGATCTTCAGGCTCACCTTCTGGTTGAACCTGCTGCTCTGGTTGCCCGGGTTGACGACCGAGACCTGGCCGCCGCCCGGACCGCCCTGCCCGATCGTCCACGTGAACGACGAACTGGCGCTGCCCGCGGAGTTGGTCGCCGTCACCATGACGGTCGACGTCCCGGCGGTCGTCGGCGTCCCCGACACCAGGCACCCCGGACTGACCGACAACCCGGCCGGCAGCCCGCTCGCGGTACAGGTCGGCGCCGGACTGCCGGTCACCTGGAGCTGCAGACTCACCGGCTGCCCGACCGGCGACGTCTGCGCGCCGGGGTTGGCCACCGTCGGCGCGCCACCACCACCGGGTGGGATCGCCTCGGGGGGCAGCGGGACCTTCCACAGCGGGCTGTTGGCGCCTTCCGAGCCGACGAGCAGCGCCTTGCCGTCCGCCGTGTAGGTCAGCGACTCGCCCTGCGACACGCTCGGCAGCGCGAACTGCGTGAGCAGCGTGCCGGGCGCGGTGTAGACGTACGCGTTGTTGTAGTCGCGGACGGTGAACGACCTGCCGTCGGGCGCGAACGCGCCGTCCGTGCCGGTCAGCGCCGACGCGCCGACGCGGGTGAACGTGTTGGTGCCGGACGTCGAGAGCGCCGCCGGGCCCTGGTACACCGAGCTGCTGCCGGTGCCGAACAGGATCTTCGACGCGATGTAGACCCGGTTGTCGCGCGGGTCGATCATCATCGTCTCAGCGTCGTGCTTGCCGTCGGCGTAGGCGACCGAGTACACGGTCGGCGTCACGTTCCCGTCGGCGAGCGTGTCGGGTTCGACGAAGCGGTAGATCTTCAGGTCGCCGCGCGAGGAGAGGTTGTCGCCGATGTCGCCGACGTAGAGGGCCGGGCGGCCCTGCTCGTCCTTGCCCATCGCGATGGCTTCCCAGTCGGTGTTGGTGGCGCCCGCGACGCGCAGCACCGCGCGCGTCTGACACGTCGCCGCGTCGACGGCGAAGATGTCGGGCGTATTGCCGCTGTCGTTCTGCGTGTACAGGACCCCGGGGTGCTTGACGCTCACCGCGAGGCCGCTCGACTCGCCGATGCGCGAGTCTCCGATGTTGCAGACGGTTGAGGGCGGGTCGGCGGCGTGCGCCGTGCCCGCCCCCAGGGTCGCGGCGCACAGCGCGGCGACGACCATGGCGGGGATGATCCGGACGGCGGTCCGGCCGGCCCGGCCGCCGTGCCCGGGTCGGAGTCTTCCGTGTCGGTCCATGCGTCCAAGGAGATGAGCGGGCGCTCCGCCCGGTCCAATACCGGTCGCTCATCGATCCATGACGGCAGTACATCGGCCCAGGCCCGACCGCTTCCGGTCCGAATCCGCCCACGACCCGGACCGATTCGGCATCGGTGCATGACGTCTGGGTCGGAATGCGGTGTTCCCCTCCGCGAACCCGCAGGTCAGAGCGGTGTGTTCGGTGCCTCGCGGCGGCACCCCGGATTCCGGTCGTTGACCGGTCCGGACGGCTGCCGCACCATGCCCCCGGTGCTGGCCATCCCTCCGCCACGCCCCGGCGCAGCCTCCGTCCGGCGCGCGCGAGCAACGAACCAATGCCCGTTCGCAGTGCACCCGCTCACTCCAAGGAGGCATCCCGTGCTCACACGCGCACGCCGGTCGTGGTCCGCGAAGGTGGCGGCACTCTGTGCCGGTACCGCCGCGGTCGCCACGGCCGGCATCGTGGCGATGACGGCCAGTCCGGCCGCCGCCGCCACCATCCCGACGTTCGACCACGTGGTCATCGTCGTGCACGAGAACACCAACTACGAGGACGTGGTCGGGAGTTCCTCGCTCCCGTACATCAACACGCTCATCAACGGCGGTGCCTCGTTCACCAACTTCCACGGCGAGTCGCACCCGAGCCAGGGCAACTACTTCGCGATGTTCTCGGGCGCCACCCAGGGCGCCACGTCGGACTCGTGCCCCGAACCCGGCCAGCCGTTCAGCGCCGACAACCTCGGCAAGCAGCTGCTCGACGCCGGCAAGACGTTCGGCAGTTACAACGAGGACTGGGACGGCAACCAGGCCACCTGCACCACGGCGAAGTACGCGCGCAAGCACAACCCGTGGATGGCGTTCAGCAACGTGCCGATCAGCACGGCGCACAAGATGTCCGCCTTCCCCACCGACTACACCCAGCTGCCCACCGTGTCCTTCGTCGTGCCGAACCTGTGCGACGACATGCACGACCCCGGGTGCACCACCACGGGTGACACCTGGACCAAGAACAACCTCGACGGCTACGCGCAGTGGGCCAAGACGCACAACAGCCTGCTGATCGTCACCTGGGACGAGGACGCGTTCCGCTCGCAGAACCAGATCGCCACGGTCTTCTACGGCGCGAACGTCAAGCCGGGCACGTACGGCACCAACTACAACCACTACAACACGATGCGCACCCTCGAGGACATGTACGGCCTGCGCACCGCGGGGCAGTCGTCCAGCGTCCCGGCGATCACCGAGGTGTGGAACACCTCGACGCCGACGACGCCGGTCATCGCCAACCCGGGACCGCAGGCGTCCGTCGTCGGCCAGGCGGTCAACGTGCCGCTGTCGGTCAGCGGCGGCACCGCGCCGTACACGTGCACGTTCAGCGGCCTGCCGGCCGGGCTGTCCAACCCGTCGAACGGCTGCACGGTGCAGGGCACGCCGACCACGCAGGGCACGTCGAACGTCACGGTGACCGCCAAGGACGCCGCGAACCAGACGTCCGCCGCGGTCGGCTTCTCCTGGACGGTCAACCCCAGCGGCGGCAACACCGCGCCGACCGTGACCAACCCGGGCAACCAGACCACCGCCAAGGGCGCGTCGGTGAACCTGCAGGTGCAGACCACCGGCAACCCCGCGCCCACCTGCTCGGCGAGCGGCCTGCCCGCCGGGCTGTCGATCAGCTCCGGGTGCCTGGTCACCGGTAGCCCGACGACCGCCGGGACGTCGAACGTGACGGTCACGGCGACGAACGCGGCCGGCAGCGCCAACGCCGCGTTCACCTGGACGGTCACCGACGTGACTCCGCCCGGCGGCGTCAAGGTGGCCAACCCCGGCAACCAGAGCAGCAAGTTCAACCAGAAGGTGAGCCTGCAGATCAACGCGTCCGGCGGCACCGCGCCGTACACGTGCTCGGCGACGGGGCTGCCCTCCGGGCTGTTCCTCAACCCGTTCAACTGCCAGATCACCGGCAACGCGTGGGGCGTCGGGACCGCCTCCGTGACGGTCACCGCGAAGGACAGCGCGGGCGCGACCGGAAGCACGTCGTTCACCTGGACGGTGACGTGGTTCTGACCGTGACCGGGCCCTCGGGCCCGGCCCCGGCCGAACCCCGCCACCCCCGGCACTGACACCGGCCGGGGGGGGGGGGGGGGGGGCGCGCCCCGCGCCGCGCGCCCGGGACGCCCGCCCCCGCCTCGCCCGCCGGCCGGGGTCGCGGCCGGCTGCCCCCCCCGGGGCCGGGCCCGCCGGTCCGGCCCGCCACGGACGGTCCAGGAGCGCACCGTGTACCTGTCCTCCAGCCGCAGCGGCGACGTGACGACCGGCGTACGCCCGGCACGCGACGGGCGTGTGCCGCAGGCCGCCACGCCGCCCGCCCGCGCCTCCCGCGTCGCGCGCGTCGTCGCGCCCAACGTCATCGCCCTCGGGCTCGTCTCCCTGGTGACCGACATCTCGTCGGAGATGGTCACCGCGATCCTGCCCGTGTACCTCGTCCTCGGCCTCGGCCTGTCGCCGCTCGCCTTCGGCATGCTCGACGGCCTCTACAACGGCGCCACCGCGTTCCTGCGCGTCGCCGGCGGCCACATCGCCGACCGCACCCGCCGCCACAAACCCGTCGCGGGACTCGGCTACGGGCTGTCCGCGGCGTGCAAACTCGCGCTGCCGGCCGTCAGTTCGGTGCCCGGCATCGGCGCCGTCATCACCGCCGACCGGATGGGCAAGGGCATCCGGACCGCGCCGCGCGACGCGCTGATCTCGCTCTCCAGCCCGGCCGACCAGCAGGGCCGGGCCTTCGGCGTGCACCGGGCGTTCGACACCACCGGGGCGCTGCTCGGGCCGTTCGCGGCGATGGCCGTGCTGTGGTTCACGGCGCAGGCGTACGACGCGGTGTTCGTGGTCAGCTTCTGCTTCGCCGCTTTCGCGGTGCTGCTGCTGGTGCTGTACGTCCGCGAAGCCCCGGCCGCGCCCGAGGCCAAGGCCGCGACGGGCCGCCCGCGGCTGCGCGAGGCCGTCGCCGTACTGCGCGTGCCCGGCTTCGCGCGGGTGTGCGCCTACGCGCTCGTCCTCGGCGCCGCGACCATCGGCGACGGCATGGTCTACCTGCTCCTCCAGCGGCGCGTCGACCTGCGGCCGCACCTGTTCCCCCTGCTGCCGTTCGGCACCGCGCTCGGGTTCCTCCTGCTCGCCGTGCCCGTCGGGCTGCTCGCCGACCGCGTCGGACGGCTCCGCGTCTTCCTCCTCGGCCACGGCGTGCTCCTCGCCTGCTACCTCACCCTGCTCACCCCGCTCCCGCGCGCCGCCGCCGTCGCCCTCCCCCTGCTCCTCCTCGGCGTGTTCTACGCCGCCACCGACGGCGTCCTCATGGCCGTCGCGGCACCGCTCGCCCCGGCGCGGCTGCGCGGCGGATCACTCGCCCTCGTCCAGACCGGCCAAGCCGCCGGACGCGCCCTCGGCGCGGTCGCCTTCGGCGCCGCCTGGACCGCCTGGGGCCCCCACCAAGCCCTCGTCGCCGCCGCCGTCACCCTCGCCGCGGCCGGCGCCGCGGCGGCCCTCACCGCCCACCGCTACGACACGTCCCCCCGGGAGCCCGCACGATGACCCGCACCACCCGAACCCTCGTCCTCGTCATCGTCACCGCACTCCTCGCGGCGGTCGCCGTCGTCTACACGATCCGCGCCGCGGGGCGCTCCGACGGGGGGCCCAGCCAGGACATCACCGAGGTCACGCTCGACCAGCCCGGGCGCATCCTGTTCCGCACCACCGCCGCGGGCACCGGACGCGACCACCTCGCGGCCGTCGACCTCGCCCGCACCGGCAAGGACGACGGGGCCGACGACCGGCGGATCTCCCCGACGTCCTGCCTCGTCTTCCACGCGGCCCACGGCACCGGCGTGTGCCTCAAGCTGGCCAACGCCGCCCTGCACACCTACAACGCGGTCGTCCTCGACAACCGGCTCCTGCCCGTCGACTCGCACGAGACCGCGGGCACGCCGTCCCGCGCCCGCGTCTCCCCCGGCGGCAACCTCGTCGCCTGGACCGTGTTCGTCGGCGGCGAGTCCTACGCGGGCCTCGACTTCTCGACCCGCACCTCGATCCTCGACCGGCGCAGCGGCACGCTGTACGACAACCTCGAGACCTTCACCGTCATCCGGGACGGCAAGCCGTACACCGCCGCGGACATCAACGTGTGGGGCGTGACCTTCGCCGCCGACGAGAACCGCTTCTACGCGACCGTCTCCACCGACGGCCACCGCTACCTCGCCGAAGGCGACCTCGCCGCGAAGACCCTGCGCACGATCCACGACAACGTGGAATGCCCCTCCCTCTCCCCGGACGGCACCCACATCGCCTACAAGAAACGCATCGCCGGCACGGACCCGTCCCGCCCGTGGAAGCTCTTCACCCTCGACCTCCGCACCGGCACCGAAACCCCGACCTCGGAAACCCGCACCCTCGACGACCAGGCCGAATGGCTCGACAACACCACCGTCCTCTACACCCTCCCCGGCGACCTCCGCGCCGACGTCTGGGCGGTAAACGCCGACGGCACGGGGCAGCCGAAGATGATGGTGCGGTACGCCCTCTCCCCGACGGTCTTGCGGCCTTGAGTCTGCTAGCAAATCGCTAGCAACGCTACTATCATGCTTGCATGACAACCGTTTACATCCGCGACGTCTCCGAGGAGACGCTGACGGTCCTCAAAGTCCGGGCCGCCCAGGCCCGCCAGTCGCTGCAGGCGTACATGCGCGACTTGATAGAGCGCGAGGCCGCGCTCCCGACGCTCGAAGAAGCCGCTGCACGCGCTGCGGATATCGCCAGGCTGAACGCCTCGAGCGGCCCGATCACGAACGACGACGTTCTCGCCGCCATCGACGAGGGGCGGAGGGGCCGATGATCGTCATCGACTGCAGCGCGCTCGTCCAGATGTACACCGACGCAGGTGCGGTAGGGGCTTCGGTTCGCAGCCGGTTGGCCAAGGCCGACATGCTCCTCGCGCCTCATTTATTGGATGTCGAGGTGATGTCGGCCTTACTCGGCATGGCCCGCGGAGTCCGGGGCGGGGTGCCCAAACTGACGCAGCCGGCCCTGGAAGCGGCACTCCAGGCATACGCGGCTCTCCCGATCCGGCGCATGGAGCACATGCCGTTTGTGGGCCGGGTCCGCGAACTGTCCGCGAACCTGTCGACCTACGACGCGGTGTACGTCGCATTGGCCGAGGCGTACAACGTGCCCCTCGTCACGACGGACGCGCGTATCGAGCGCGCCGGCGTCGCGCGCTGCGACATCGAGACGATCATCGCGCCGGAGCAATAACCGGTGGCTCGGTGCGGCGTGCCCATGCCTATCCTGGTGACCGTATGGATACGCCGCCTGCCTCCGCTCCGCTCGCTGATCTGCGGGCTCGTCTGACCGGTGTGACCCTGCGTGACGAGCGTCGGTTGGCGCGGCGGATCGACGGGGCACGCCGGGTTCGCGACCCCGAAGCACGGGCCGCCATCGCCGTCGAGCTGGCCGGGGAGGTGGAGAGCGCCGAGCTGAAGGCGCAGCTGCGGGTCGAGGCCCGGCCGGCGATCACGTATCCCGAGCAGTTGCCGGTGTCGCAGAAGAAGGACGACATCCTGGCCGCGATCCGCGACCACCAGGTGGTGATCGTCGCGGGTGAGACCGGGTCGGGGAAGACGACGCAGCTGCCGAAGATCTGCCTCGAGCTGGGCCGGGGGGTGCGCGGCCTCGTCGGGCACACGCAGCCGCGCAGGCTGGCCGCGCGGACGGTCGCGGACCGGATCGCCGAGGAGCTGAAGACGCCGCTCGGGTCGACGGTCGGGTACAAGGTGCGGTTCAACGACCAGGTGTCGGACGAGTCGCTGGTCAAGCTGATGACCGACGGCATCCTGCTCGCCGAGCTGCAGAACGACCGCGAGCTGCTGCAGTACGACACGCTGATCATCGACGAGGCGCACGAGCGCAGCCTCAACATCGACTTCATCCTGGGCTATCTGAAGCAGCTGCTGCCGCGGCGTCCCGACCTCAAGGTCGTGATCACGTCGGCGACGATCGACCCCGAGCGGTTCTCGCGGCATTTCGGGGACGCGCCGATCATCGAGGTGTCGGGCCGCACGTATCCCGTCGAGGTGCGCTACCGCCCGCTGGTCGCGGACGACGCGCACGAGGAGGACGGGAACGAGGACCGCGACCAGGTGCAGGGCATCCTGGACGCGGTCGACGAGCTGCAGGCCGAGGGCCCGGGCGACATCCTGGTGTTCCTGTCGGGTGAGCGGGAGATCCGCGACACCGCCGAGGCGCTGACGAAGCGGAACCTGCGGAACACCGAGATCCTGCCGCTGTACGCGCGCCTCTCGTCGGCCGAGCAGCACCGGGTGTTCCAGCAGCATTCCGCCCGCCGCGTCGTGCTGGCCACGAACGTCGCGGAGACGTCGCTGACGGTTCCGGGCATCAAGTACGTCGTGGATCCCGGCAGCGCCCGCATCTCGCGGTACAGCCACCGGACGAAGGTGCAGCGCCTGCCGATCGAGGCGGTGTCGCAGGCGTCGGCGAACCAGCGCAAGGGCCGGTGCGGCCGTACGTCGGACGGCATCTGCATCCGGCTGTACAGCGAGGAGGACTTCGTCGCGCGCCCGGAGTTCACCGATCCGGAGATCCTGCGCACGAACCTGGCGTCGGTCATCCTGCAGATGACGGCGATCGGCCTGGGCGACATCGCCGCGTTCCCGTTCATCGACCCGCCGGACCGGCGCAACATCAAGGACGGCGTCGACCTGTTGCAGGAGCTGGGCGCGATTGACCCGGCGCAGACGGACGTCCGCAAGCGACTGACGCCGGTGGGCCGCAAGCTGGCGCAGCTGCCGGTGGACCCGCGTATGGCGCGCATGGTGCTGGAGGCGGAGCGCAACAACTGCGTGCGCGAGGTGATGGTGATCGCCGCCGCGCTGTCGATCCAGGATCCGCGCGAGCGGCCGGCGGACAAGAAGGAGCAGGCGCAGCAGCAGCACGCGCGGTTCGTCGACAAGGAAGCCGGCTCGGACTTCCTGACGTACCTGCGGCTGTGGGACTACCTGCGCGAGCAGCAGAAGGAGCGTTCGTCGTCGGGCTTCCGGCGGATGTGCAAGCAGGAGTTCCTGAACTACCTGCGGATCCGCGAGTGGCAGGACGTGTACAGCCAACTGCGGCAGACCGTACGGCAGATGGGCATCTCGATCGGCGACCAGCCGGGCGACGCGCAGCGCATCCACAGCTCGATCCTGGTGGGCCTGCTGAGCCACATCGGCCTGTACGACGCGGCGAAGCGCGAGTACGGCGGCGCGCGCGGCACCCGGTTCGCGGTGTTCCCCGGTTCGTCGCTGTTCAAGAAGTCGCCGCGCTGGGTGATGTCGGCGGAGCTGGTCGAGACGACGCGGCTGTGGGCGCGGGTGAACGCGCGCATCGAGCCGGAGTGGATCGAGCCGCTGGCCGAGCACCTGGTGAAGCGTTCGCACAGCGAACCGCACTGGGAGCAGCGGGCGGGCGCGGTGATGGCGTTCGAGAAGGTGACGCTGTACGGCGTGCCGATCGTCGCGCAGCGCAAGGTCAACTACGGGAAGATCGACGCGGAGCTGTCCCGCGAGCTGTTCATCCGGCACGCGCTGGTGGAGGGCGACTGGCGGACGCACCACAAGTTCCTGAAGGAGAACCGCGCGCTCCTGGAGGAGGTCGAGGAGCTCGAACACCGGGCGCGGCGCCGGGACATCCTCGTGGACGACGAGACGCTGTTCGACTTCTACGACCAGCGCGTCGGCCGGGACGTGGTGTCGGGGCGGCACTTCGACACGTGGTGGAAGAAGGCCCGGGCGACGCAGCCCGATCTGCTGAGCTTCGAGAAGTCGATGCTCATCAACGAGCGGGCGGGCGGCATCGACGAGGCCGACTATCCGGACGTGTGGCGTCAGGGCGGCCTGGAGCTGCCGCTGACCTACCAGTTCGAGCCGGGCAACGCGGCCGACGGCGTGACGGTGCACATTCCGCTGGCGGTGCTGGGCCAGGTCGTGCAGGACGGCTTCGACTGGCAGATCGCGGGCCTGCGCGAGGAGTTGGTGACGGAGCTGATCCGGTCGCTGCCGAAGACACTGCGCCGCAACTTCATTCCGGCGCCGGACGTGGCGCGGGCCGCGCTGGCGCGCATGACGCCGCGTCAGGAGCCGTTGGCGGCGGCACTGGGCCGCGAGCTGCAGCGGCTGAAGGCGATCCCGGTGCCGCCGGAGAGCTGGGACTTCTCGCGGATACCGGACCACCTGCGCATGACGTTCCGGGTCGAGGACGAGCGCGGGAAGATGCTCGCCGAGGGCAAGGACCTCGCCGAGCTCAAGCTGCGGCTGAAGCCGAAGTCGCAGGCGACGCTGTCGCGGGCGGCGGACACCGTCGAACGGGCGGGCCTGACCGAGTGGGGCGACCTGGGCACGCTGCGCCGCACCTTCGAGAGCACCCGGAACGGCCATCCGGTCAAGGGCTATCCGGCGCTGGTGGACGAGGGCGACACGGTCGCGGTGCGGGTCTTCGAGACGGAGGCCGAGCAGCAGGACGCGATGTGGCGCGGCACGCGCCGGCTGCTGACGCTGGGCGTCAACTCACCGGTGAAGGCGATCGCGGGGCGGCTGCCGAACCGCGCGAAGCTGGCGCTCAGCCACAACCCGCACAAGAACATCAACGACCTGTTCGACGACTGCGTCTCGTGCGCGGTCGACAAGATCATGGCGGACGCGGGCGGCCCCGCGTGGGACGCCGAGGGCTTCGCGAAGCTGCTCGCGAAGGTCCGCGCCGACCTGCCGGCGACCACCGAGGACACGGTGGTCAAGGTCGAGCGGATCCTGACCGTGCACCACGCCCTCGAGGTCAAGCTGAAGGGCACCACGAGCCTCGCGCTGGTCCCCGCGCTCACCGACGTCCGCGCGCAGTTGGCGGCTCTGGTGCACCGCGGGTTCGTCACCGAGGCGGGCTGGCGCCGGCTGCCGGACGTGCTGCGTTACCTGCGCGGTGTGGAGCGCCGCCTGGCGAAGCTCCCGAACGACCCGCACGCCGACCGCCACCGCATGCTGAAGGTCGCCGACCTCCAGGAGGCCTACGACGCCCGCCTGGCGAACCTGCCCAAGGGCCGCCCGGTCCCCGACGAACTCCGCCAAGTCCGGTGGATGCTCGAGGAGTTGCGGGTGAGCTACTTCGCCCAGTCGCTGGGCACGCCGTACCCGGTCTCCGACAAGCGGATCCTGAAGGCGCTGGAGGACTGACGAGCCCGCCCGCGCACGAGCCGAGCGGCATACTGTGGGGGCGGATCCCCTGCACGTGCAGCGCCAGGCTCAGGGAGGAGCAGCCATGACCGCACAGCCGTTCGATGAAGGTCGGGCGACCATAATCCCGCAGCCTCCGATGGACGCGGATGCCCTGCGGGTGGCTGTCGCCAGGCTGACGCCTGAGGACTCGGCGCTCTTCGAGCAGAAGTACCGCGAGGCATGGAACGCCGCGTACCGGACGTCGAGCACGCAGCCGATGCGGGCGTTCCTGGTGGACTGGTCCATCCGGGTGGCCGTCCATCGCATTCCGGAACGCGCCCGGCGATGGCGCGACCTTGAGTACCTGTCCATGGCCGCGCCGAACCGCGAAGCGTCCCGGGCGGCCTCGGCCGCGCTCGGTGAGCTGCTGCGCGCCGCCGAACGCGAGGTACTGGGCCGTTGAGCAGGTGGGTCTGGGAGTTCGAACCGAACCATGAGTTAGTCGTCGAAGGGCTGCCGAAGACCGCGGCCGACCGGCTCGACGAGGTCGCCGCCAGGCTGGCAGCCGCCGCGGAAGTCGCGTACCCGACGCTGCCGAAGCCACCGCCAGGGGTGTCGAAGCTGCTTTCGTTCGCGGAGGGCGACCTCCTGGTCTACTACCAAGAGGACTACCGCGACCTCGACGAGATCGACACAGGCATCATCGTGATCGTCCGCGCTGTGTACATCGGCCTTGAGTGACTGCGTGCCGGCGCCGCCCCATCAGCGGCCGTTGACCGATCGGATGTGAACCCCGTGCACGCTCTTGTAAGTGCGCGGGGTCTGCCCTACGGTCCGCCGTCGTGGGACGTATACGCGGGGGAACCTTCGGGGTTGTGTCGGCCTGTGTCGCGGTGCTCGTCGCCGCGGTGGGGCTCGGTCCGGCGGCGCATGCGGTGCCGTCCGTGGTCGTGCCGACGGTCAGCGGGCCGGTGACGGGTCCCGGTGAGCCGTGGGGCGCGGTGTCGGACTCGGGGGCGTCGCGCGGGTACAGCCAGCGCGAGTACTTCCTTTCCGGGACGGCGACTTCGTACCGGGCGACGGGTCCGTGGGACGCCTCCGGCGTGTGGGGTGCGGCGCCCGACGCGACGGCGCCGTACACGACGCGCGTGCTGGTGCGCGCGCCGAGTGATCCGGCGCGGTTCAACGGCACGGTGGTCGTCGAATGGCTGAACGTCAGCGCCGGGTTCGAGACCGCGCCGGACTTCCTCTACAACGCCGAGGAGATGCTGCGGCGCGGGTACGCGTGGGTCGGCGTCTCGGCGCAGCTGGCCGGCATCTCCGGGACGGGCGCGTACGGCACGCTCGGCATCCCGCCGCTGAAGGGCTACAACCCCGCCCGCTACGCAGCGTTGGACCATCCCGGCGACGCCTACTCGTACGACATCTTCACGCAGGTCGCCGGCGCGCTGCACGTGACCGGCGGCGCGGGCGACCTGCTCCCCGGGTTCCCGGCCGCGCGGCGGCTGATCGCGGACGGCGAGTCGCAGTCGGCGTTCCGGCTGACCACGTACGTCAACGCGATCCAGCCGCTGGCGGGCGCGTACGACGGCTTCCTGATCCACAGCCGGTTCGGCGGCGCGGCGCCGCTCGGCGCCGGGCTGACGGACGTGGTGCCGGTCGCGCACGTCCGCACCGACCTGACGGCGCCGGTGCTGGTCGCCGAGTCGGAGACGGACGTGCCGTACCACCTCCCCGCGCGCCAGGACGACTCGGCGTCGTACCGGCTGTGGGAGATGCCCGGCACCGCGCACGCCGACGCGTTCGCGGGCGCGAGCGCGCTGGGCTGCGTCAAGCCGGTCAACGACGGCCCGCAGCGGTACGTGATGCGGGCAGCGTTGCGCGCGTTGGACGGCTGGGTCGCCGGTGCGGGCGCGCCGCCGTCGATGTCGCGGGTCGCGACGACGGCCGCGGGCGTCATCACACGCGACGCCCACGGCAACGCCCTCGGGGGCATCCGCACACCGCAACTCGACGTCCCCACCGCGACGTTGACGGGCGACGGCAACACCGGGGCGGGCAACTTCTGCTTCCTCACCGGCACCACGACGCCGCTCTCGGCCGACACCCTCCGCGCGCTGTATCCGACGCACGCCGCCTATGTGTCGGCGTTCGACGCGGCTGCCGACGCCGCCGTCTCGACGGGCGCGGTGCTCGCGGACGACCGCGCGGCGATGCACGGCGAGGCGGACGCCGCGGACGTGCCCCCGGCGTTCGGCACCGGGCCGGTGCTGACCGACATCACGATCCAGGCGGCCGTCCACCCGGGCCCGCTGTCGATGACGCAGACGGACGCCGGCATCACGCTCTCCCCCATCACCATCAACGGCACCGCGCAGACGATGACCGGCAAGCTGAACCCGGTCTCCGTGGCCGACTTCCGCGGCTCGGTCCTCGGCTGGTCGCTGACCGGCCAGCTCACCGACTTCCGGTCCGACACGGGCGGCCTCATCCCGCGCCGCGCGTTCTCGTGGACGCCGCGCTGCGCGGTGACCGACCCGGACTCGCCGAGCAGGCCGCAGGCGGGGGCGCAGGCGGACTTCGGGGGTGCCGCGGGCATGACGCTCTGCGCGCAGCCGACGGCGACCGGCGTCCAGGTCACCGGCGGCGCCTTCCAGGCCGACGCCGACGTGAAGCTGGCCGCGCCCGCCTACCCGCTCGCCGGGACGTACACCGCGACGCTGACGCTCTCGCTCAGCTGAGCACCCCGTACTCTGCCGATCATGGGAGATCCGTACCGCATCACGTTCGTCTGCACCGGCAACATCTGCCGTTCCCCGATGGCCGAGTGGGTGTTCCGGCGGCACGTCGAGGACGAGGGGCTCGACGGTGCCGTCGAGGTGGACAGTTCGGGCACCGAGGGCTGGCACCGGGGCAAGCCGGCGGATCCGCGCACCGACGCGACGCTGGTCAAGTTCGGGTACGAGACAGGGCATGCGGCGCGGCCGTTCGACGCCCGCTGGTTCCCGGCCTACGACCTCGTCATAGCGCTCGACGAGGACCACTTCCGCGAGCTGCGGCGCCGCGCCCCCGACGAGGCGTCGCGCGCGAAGGTGCGGCTGCTGCGCGAGTTCGACCCCGACGCGGAGGCCGGCGACCTCGACGTCCCGGACCCGTACTACGGCGGGATCGACGGCTTCGAGGACGTCCTGGCGATGATCGAAGCCGCCACCCCGGGCATGCTCGCCGAGGTCCGCAGGGGCCTGGACGCCCGGGCCTGAGCCCGAACGAAAGCGCGGGCCGCACCGGAGGGAGATCCGGTGCGGCCCGCGCTCAGGGTGTGCGGACGGGTCAGCCCACGTGCACGGCCGGGCCGCCGCCCGACGGCAGGGCGTCCTTGCCGGCGTTGACGAAGATCGCGCTGACCACCGCGCCGACCACCATGATGGCCGAGGCCCACGCGAACGCCGTGGTGTAGCCGTCGAGTTGCGCGTGCGCCACGGTGTTCTGGAGCACCGCCGGGTCGGCGAGGGCCGGGCCGAGCTGCGCCTTCTTGTCGGCCATGTAGTCGGCGATGGCCGTGGTGGCGAAGCTGTTGAGCAGCGCCGTGCCGAGCGCGCCGCCGACCTGCTGGACGGCGTTGATCGAGGCACTCGCGGCACCGGCGTCGCGCTCCTCGATGCCGATCAGCGCGGTGCTGGCGACCGAGGTGAACACCAGGCCGAGGCCCAGGCCGATGATGACCATGCCGGGCAGCACGTGGGTGGCGTACTGCGGTTCGACGGTGACGAAGGTCAGCCAGAAGGTGCCGACCGCGGCCAGGACGGCGCCGGTGAACAGCGGGACGCGCGGGCCGATCTTCGGCAGCAGCGCCGCGGAGGCGCCGGCCGTGATGAACACGCCGACGGTGATGCCGAGCGCGCCCGCGCCCGCCTTGACCGCGCCGTAGTGCAGCACGCCGCGCATGTAATAGATCATGAACAGCGTCGAGCCGATGAACGCGGCGCCGACCAGCAGCATGACCAGGAGCGAGCCGCCGCGGTTGCGGTCGGCGACGATGCGCAGCGGCAGCAGCGCGTGCTCGGTGCGCTTCTCGATGAAGACGAAGACGATCAGCAGCAGCACACCCGCGACCAGCATCGCCACGGTGAGGCCGTCGCTCCAGCCTTCCTCGGCGGCGCGGGTGAAGCCGTAGACGAGGGCGGCGAGGCCCAGGGTGACGGCGATGGCGCCGGGGATGTCGTAGCGGGTGTCGCCTTGGGCGCGGCTCTCCTTGACCATCGGCATCGCGGCCAGGATCGCGATCACCGCGATCGGGACGTTGACCAAGAGGCACCAGCGCCACGTCGCGTACTGGGTCAGGACGCCGCCGAGCAGCAGGCCGATGGCCGCGCCGCCCGCGGAGATGCCGCCGTAGACGGCGAACGCCTTGGCGCGCTCCTTGCCTTCGGTGAAGGTGACGGTCAGCACCGCGAGCGCGGCCGGAGCGAGCAGTGCCGCGAAGACGCCCTGGAGGGCGCGCGAGCCGAACAGCATGGCCTCGTTCTGGGCGGCGCCGCCTATCGCGGACGCGGCGGCGAAGCCGATCATGCCGGTGACGAACGCCTTCTTGCGACCCCAGAAGTCCGCGATGCGGCCGCCGAGGAGGAGCAGGGCGCCGAACGCGAGCGCGTAGGCGGTGACGACCCACTGCTTGTTGGCGTCGGACATGTCCAGCGCCTTCTGGGCGTCGGGCAGGGCGACGGTGACGATGGTCGCGTCGAGGACGACCATCAGCTGGGCGATCGAGACGATGACCAGCACCCACCAGCGGCGCGAGTCGGCCTCCGGCGCGCCGCCGGACAGCGGCGGCTTTTTGTCGAGTGTGGTTTGGGACATGGCGGTACCCCCGGTGGTGGGTGCGGTGAAATCCGGCTGGCGGGCAGCCGGGTGATGTCGGAACGGCGCGGTTCAACCGCGCGTCCCGCGATCCGATTCCCGGATCGGGCCGGGCGGGCGCGGACGGGACGGGGTCCGCGGGCCCGGGACGGTCAGCTGTTGCGCAGCGCGGGCAGGATGACGGTGTCGACGACGGAGATCAGGAAGTCCTCGTCCACGGGATGGCCTTCGCAGACCGGACGGTGGATGACCTGCTGGACGAGGATCGGCCCGCAGTGTTCGGTGGCCGCGGGCCGGTGGGCCAGTTCGCCGCGGTCGATGGCACGGCGGACGAGGTCCTCGAAGGCCTCGCGCTCGGGCCTGATGAGCTGTTCGCGCATCGCGTCGCCGAGTTCGGGGTTCTTCATGACGGCGTGCCCCATGGCGGTGAGCAGTTCGCCGTCCGGCTGCGCGAACCGCGCGAGCGAGCGGGCGATGGCGTGCAGGTCGCCGACCAGGCTTCCGGTGTCGACCGTCAGGGAGACGGGCTTGGCCCGGTGCATGGCGGCGATCACGAGGTTGGTCTTGTTCTGCCACTGCCGGTAGAGGGTGGCCTTGCTGGACTTGGCGCGGGCGGCGACCGCGTCCATCGTGAGGGCCTCGTAGCCGACCTCGCGGAGGATGTCGACGACCGCGTCCAGCACCTCGGCGGTGCGTTCGGACGTCAGCCTGCTGCGGCGCTCGCTGTCGGCCTTGACCTGCTCGGGTGACACCCGGCCCCTCCCTTCGGCACACCGGTGTACGGACGCATGGAGACTAGCGGAGCACAAAACCGGGAACGAAACGGTTTCGTACCGATAGCCATGAGCATACACCCATCGAAACGAAACCGTTTCGTACTTTCGAGGGTGACCGCCGCCACATGCGGCACCGGGGCCGGACCGGGCGGCCCAAGATCGCGTGGCGGCCCGGGACCGCGCCTAGGCTGAAGGCTCCGAGCACGTCCCCGACTTCGACCGAGGAGTTCCCGCATGGGTTCAGCCGACGGCTTCGTCCTGCTCGCCGACGCACACGCCTACCTCCGCGCCGCCGTCCGCGGCGTCCCCGCCGACGCGTGGGGCAGCGCCACCCCGTGCGACGAGTGGACGGTGCGCCAGGTCCTCAACCACGCCCGGCTGGACCAGCAGGCACTGCTGATACAGATCGCGCAGATCGGCCCGATGTCCGACCCGTTCGAGCCCGAGGACGCGGTCGCCGCCGACCCGTACGCGGAACTGGACGGCATCCTCACCGCCGCCATGGCCGCGTGGGAGGCCGTCCGCGACCAGGAGGTCGTGCAGACCCCCATGGGCCCGATGCCGCCCACCGCCGCCACCGCGGCCGCCGCGCTGGACGCCGGGCTGCACGCGTGGGACATCGCCCGCGGGACCGGCCAGGACCTCCCGCTCTCCGACGAACTCGCGGACGGCCTCGGCGACATCGCCAACCATCTGATCCCGTTCGTGCGCGACTCGTTCGGCAAGTACGCCGCCGAGGTCCCCACCGACGCCGCCGGTCCGGCCGCCGCACTGCTGGCGTTCTCCGGCCGCGACCCGCTCTGGAGCCCGAAGGCCTCCTGAACAGCGGTCAGTTCAGGAAGCGTTCGACGGCCTCGCGGGCCCGGGCGTTCGAGGCCGCGGCAGCGGCCAGCGCCCGGGCCAGCACGTCGATCCACTCGTCCAGGCCCACCTGGCGCCGCGAGAGCACGACGCCGCGGACCTCGTGGCAGACCTCCCCGACGACCCGGCCGTGCTCCACCCGCAGCGCGAGCCGCTGCTCGCCGAGCGCGACGTCCAGTTCGGCGACCGAGCCCTCGCGGCCGGCCAGCCGCTCCGCCAGCGAACGCCTGCGCGTGACCGTCACGGCACCGGGCGGCAGCGAGTCGGCGAGGTTCGCCGACAACACTGTGGCGTAGAGGTTCAGGTCCGCGCTGTCCCGGCGCAACGCCGCGGCCAGCAGCTCCACCTCGAAGTCAGGCATCGAGGCTCAGCACCATGGTCGGCCGGTCGATGACGTGGTCGTCGCGGAGCGGGCGCACCGCGGTCCCGATCGCGAAGAACTCGGTGGTGTGCGACCCCCACGTGTGCGAGTGCTGCCGCAGCTGCACCGCCACGATCCCCTCGGCCTCCAGGGCGCTCGCCTCGGCTTGCATGCGGGTCATCGCCAACTCGCGTGCGTCGTAGAGGGCTTGGGTGAACTGCTCGATCTCGACGTTGCGTCCCGCCGTGTTGAGCACCTGGCCGAGGCGCTGGTGCGCGACGTGGTAGACGCACGACCCCATGACCATGTCCAGCGGCGCGTACCCGGCACGGATCAGGGTCCAGAAGTCCTGGCCGGACAGGTCCGAGGTGAAGGGCCTGCCCTTGTTGTTGAGCCACGTGCCGCCGGCTCCCGGGTCGGCGCCGTCCGCCTTCACCGCGGTGCCGACCGCGATGAACTCGGCGATGTCGGAGCCGAACTCCTTGAACTGGATGTCCAGCCGCACGCCGACGACGCCGTCCGCGCCCAAGGCGCTCGCCTCGGCCTCCATGCGGCTCATCGCCAGCTCGCGCGCGTGGTACATCGCCTGCGAAAGCTTCGTCAGCTCCTGGTTCTTCGACCACCGGCCGAGCTGGATGCCGACGTGGTAGACCGAGGAGCCGAGCACCAGGCCGAGCGGCCGGAACCCGGCCTCGCGCACCAGCAGGAACTCGTTCACCGTCAGGTCCGACGTGAACAGCGAGCCCTTCTCCCCCGGCCGCAGCTGCGCAAGCCGCCGCATGGCGTCCTCGGGGACGCCCTCCATGGCCGGCTGCGCGCTTTCCCCCGTCCCGGCCGGTTCCCACCCTGCTCGCTCGGTCATGTCAGCGCTCGCGCTCCAGTCTCATGATGGTCAGTGTTCCAGGCCCGGCCGCCCGTTCGGAGCGGCGGAACCCGGCGATCGAGGTGCCGACGAAGACCGCCTCCACGACGACGTCGCGCGAACCTTCTGCCGCGGGGCACTCGTTCTCGCGCACATTCAGGTCGATCTCGTCCAGCACCACCCCGTCGCCGCCGTGCTTCCCGGCGTCGAGGGCCAGTTGCCGCCGCGCGTCGCGACGGGCGCTGTTCATCAGCCAGGTGTAGCCGTCGATCTCCTGGTTCTCGAGCCGCCAGGTGTTCCGGCCGAACCTGCGCCAGTCGTCGTGCCGGGTCGCGATGGCGATGCCGAGGACGAGTCCGGTGGGGACCCATCCGCTGTGCACGAGCTTGGCGAAGTCCTGGCCGCTCAGGTGCGAGGTGAACGGTCTGCGCGGCCGGACGCGCGAGTGCGCCCGGACCGCGGTGCCCAGCGCGGTGAACTCCACGCCCCCGGCCGGGAACCGACCGATCCGCAGCTTCACCCCGACGATCCCGTCGCCGCCGAGCTCGCGGCACTCCGCGACCGCGCGGGCCAGCGCCAGCCTGCGCGCCTCGTACAGCGTCGCGACCATCGGCCCGAACGACGGCGCCGACCACGAGGATCGGACGCTCGTCACGCCGGGCGCCGACCACGGTCCCGGGCAGCTCCAGGCGCCCGTGTACCCGATGTGGAAGACGGCCGTGCCGAGCACCTGCCCGACCGGCTCGAACCCGGCGCCCTTGATCGCCACGAACTCCTCGGCCGACAACGCCGAGTCCCAGGTGCCGGCGCCCCGGGGTCCCGCCGAACCGCCGGCGGCGTCCCCCGGCCCGCCTATCCCGCCCCCCGCTTGCACCTACGCCAACTCCTCGACGAACGCGGCCAGTTGGGCAAGATTACGGCACTCCACCATTGGGACCACCCGGTCGTAGGTCGACGCCGCCGAGTCTCCGGTGTCCCAGTCGCGCCGCGGCTCGGGGTTGAGCCAGTGCGCGCGGCGCGCCGCCTCGACCAGCTTCGCGAGCGTCGGGAGCGCGAGCTGCCCGTAGTTGGAGCGGGCGTCGCCGAGGATCAGCAGCGCCGTCTTCGGGCCCACGACGTCCGGGTACTTCTCCGCGAACAGGTCGAACGCGCGCCCGTAGTTGGTGCGCCCGGTCACCCACACGATGTCCGCCTCGGACGTCATGCGCTTCATCGCGTCGCCGACGTCCACGCCCGGCGCGAAGAACCCGGTCACCTCGTCGAGGTTGTCGACGAACGCGAACACCCGCACCTTGGTGAACTGTTCACGCAGCGCGTAGGCGAGCAGCAGCGTGAAGTGCGCGAACGACGCCACCGAGTCGCTCACGTCGCACAGCACGACCAGCTCGGGCTTGTGCGGCCGGCGCGGCCGGTGGAACGTGCGCACCGGCACGCCGCCGGTCGACAGCGACGCGCGCACGGTGCGCCGGAAGTCGAGCCGCCCGCGCCGCCCGGCCTTGTGCTTGACCGCGAGCCGGGTCGCCAGGCGGCGGGCCAACGGGTGGACGGCGCGCCGCAGTTCGGCCAGGTCGTTGCGGGTCGCGCGGAGGATGTCGAGGTGCTCCAGGGGCGGCCGCACCGCGACCTTCGCGACCCGTTCGGCGCCGGCGTCCTCGGCGAGCCGACGGCGCACCTCGGCGGTGATCATCTGCTGCAGCACCGCGAGCCGGTCCTCGAGCGCGCGCCGCGCGGTGCGCTCCGCGAGCCCGCCGCGGTCCTGTCCGGCGAGCACTTCGCGCAGCAGCCCGGCCATCAGGGTGCGGGCGTCGAGCGCGGAGCCGACCGCGTACGCCGACCAGGTCTGCCGCGGCGCCGACGCCGGCGAGCGCCCGTACGCGGCCACCGCCTCGCGCACCAGCTGCCGCATGCCCGCTTCGTCGCCGTCGAGCAGCAGGTCGAACAATCGCTCGCGCATCGCCTCGGCGACCGGGTCGGGGGTGAGCGGGCCCGTCCGCAGCGGCCGCTCCGCCCGTTCACCCGCCGGCGGGGTGGCGACACCGTCCCCGACGGCCGCCGGGAACCACAGGTCGAACAGCGTGTCGAAGGTCCCGCGGTGCGTCGGCCGCTTCACCAGCGTCGTCGCGTAGGCGGCCCGCAGCGCCTCGCGGTCCACCAGGTCGAGGACGGTCAGCGCGCGCGCCGCGTCCAGGCCCTCCGCGAGCGAGACCGGGAGCCCGGCGCCGCGCAGCGCCTCCAGGAACCCGACGTGCCGTTCGAGGAGTGCCATGTCAGCCCAACTCTGCGGTGGGCAGCCCGAGTTCCTTGGCGGCGCGGTTCTGGTCGGAGACGTGCTTGAGGACGACGCCGAGGGTGCGCGCGATGGCCTCCTCGTCCAGCGCGTCCGCCTCCAGCGCGAGCAGCGTGCGCGCCCAGTCCAGCGTCTCGGCGATCGACGGCGACTTCTTCAGGTCCAGCGCGCGCAGCGTCGCCACGGTCCGCACCAGCTGCTCGGCGAGCGCGTCGGTGATGCCCGGCACCTGGGCGAGCACGATGTCGCGCTCCCGCTCGGGCGTCGGGTAGTCGAGGTAGAGGTACAGGCAGCGGCGCTTGAGCGCCTCGGACAGCTCGCGCGTCGCGTTCGAGGTGAGCACGACGAACGGACGGCGCGCCGCGGTGACGGTGCCCAGCTCGGGGATGGTGACCTGGAAGTCCGACAGCACCTCCAGGAGCAGGCCCTCGACCTCGACGTCGGTCTTGTCGGTCTCGTCGATCAGCAGCACCGTCGGCTCGGTGCGCCGGATCGCGGTCAGCAGCGGCCGGGCGAGCAGGAACTCGTCGCTGAAGATGTCGTCGTGGGTCGCGTTCCAGTCCTGGCCCTCGGGGGTGGCCTGGATGCGCAGCAGCTGCTTGCGGTAGTTCCACTCGTACAGCGCGCGGCCCTCGTCGAGGCCCTCGTAGCACTGCAGGCGCACCAGGTCGGCGCCGGTGGCCGCGGCGACCGCCTTGGCGAGCTCGGTCTTGCCGACCCCGGCCGGGCCCTCGACGAGCAGCGGCTTGCCGAGGGCGTCGGCGAGGAAGACGGTGGTCGCGATGTGCGCGTCGGCCAGGTAGTCGCCGGCCGCGAGCCGGGCGCGCGCGTCCTCGGGCGAGGTGAACAAGGACACGGCGGCTCCCTCGGCTCAGCTTGACGTGGTCAAGATGCTACCGAGCCGTAGTCAGCGCATCGAGGCCAGGCGCAGCTCGACGACCACGCGTTCGACGCGCGCGTGGTCGGGGTGCTCGGGCAGCACCGAGTCCACCGTCTCGAGCGCGGCGAACTCGCTCTCGAACAGTGCCGCGAACGCTTCCGGGTCGGACGCGGCCAGCTCGCCGGCCGCGAACAGCTCCTCGCGCTGCGCGGACATGTCGATCGCCAGGTGACCGGTCGCGAGCAGGCCGCGCGCCTGGCGCAGCAGCCGCAGGCAGTGCCGGCCGTGCTTGGCGGTGCGCTTGGCCAGGTCGGACGAGAAGCCGCGCTGCCCCGCCCCGTGCCGGGACAGCAGCTTGCGGGACTGCTGCAGGGCGTAGCCGCCGTACGCGCCGCGCACCGCCGCCGTCGACAGGAACGCCTCCCGGACCTCGCGCAGCGCGCGGCCGCCCTCGGTCTCCACGACGTAGCCGTCGAGCCACAGCAGTTCGCTGACCGTCGGATTGCCCTTCAGGGCGAGGGTCGTGAACTTGTACAGCTCGTGCACGGTGACGTCGGGGTCGGTGGTGACGCGCGAACCGGTCAGCACCGAGGGCCCGCGCAGCCCGAGCACGTCGGCGGGCGGCGCGAGGTAGACGCCGAGCCGGTCCTCGTCGGAGCCCTCGCCGGCCAGCCCGTACGCGGTCGAGCCGACCACACCTAGCAGCAGCGTCGCTCCGGTGTCCTGAGTCACGACCGTAGGCCTTTCGCGTGGTGAGGCGGCGCCGACGCTCCCGGGTCCCCGGGTTCGGCTTCCGGTCCGGGTGGGGTCGGGTCCGGACATGAGTATCGGGGAGGGCTGCGGCCCGAAGACAGTGGATTTCCCCGACGACAAAGCCGCCTTGCCTACGCCCAAATGGTGAGAGGAGGCCACGACCCTCGGCCGATGACCGCGATCCGGTTCCGGCCGAGGATGGAGCGAGCCTCACACAACGGGGATGAGGGGGACGGTGGTGCAGGCCGGTCCCTTCGCTTGATCGGAAGGGAAGGTCGATGGGCTACGGGCTGGCCGCTCGACCGGCATGGGACATGGACATCACAAGCTGGTGGTTCGTACTGGGCATGGCGCTGGCGACGGTGGGGGCCGCCGTCGCGACCGTGCTGACCTGGCACCGCAGGCGGCTCAAGAGGACCCGCCGGGTCACCGCGCTGATCGTGACGCAGCTGATGGTCACGCTGACGATCCTGGCCGCGGTCAACAGCCAGATGTACTTCTACAGCACGGTCTCGGACGTCCTGTCGATCGCCGACGGGCCGCCGGGGCCCAAGCTGCACGTGCCGCACGTCGACGGCCCGGACCGGCTGCGCGCCGACGCGGCGACACCCGGGCCGGGGGTCCCCGGCTGGCTCTCGGCGCACAAGAGGCTCGACACCCGGCACGGCGTCCTGGTGTCGACGACGGTGACCGGCGCGAGGTCCCGGCACTCGCTGCCGGCGCACGTGTACCTGCCCGCCGCGTACTTCGACCCGGCGCGGGCGGACGAGCGGTTCCCGGTGATCCAGTTGCAGTCCGGCTACCCGGGCACGCCGAGCACGTGGGTGCGGCGCATGCGGATAGAGCGGATCCTCGCCGGGCTGATGGGCTCGGGCCGGGTGCCTCCGGTCATCGCGGTGCTGCCGGAGCAGAACCCGGTGCAGGGGCGGGACAGCGAGTGCGTGGACGCGGTGGACGGCGCGCGCGCCGCGACCTACCTCGGGGAGGACGTGCCGGACGCGGTCGCGGCGAACTTCCGGACCGCGGAACGCCCCGCGCGCTGGGGCATCATGGGCTACTCGACGGGCGGCTTCTGCGCCGCGAACCTCGCCATCCGCTACCCGGACCGGTTCGGCGCGGCCGCGAGCCTGTCGGGCTACTACAAGGCGATCACCGACATGACGACGGGCGACCTGTACAAGGGCGACGAGCAGGCGCGCAAGGACAACAGCCCGATCGTGACGATCGACCGGCCGCGTGAACGGCCGCTGCGGATGTACCTGTTCGCGGCGCGCGGCGAGGGGCACGCGGTGCGGGACATGCAGAAGTTCGCGCTGAAGTTCCGGGCGCCGAACGAGGTGACGACGGTGGTCGCGCAGTCGGGCGGGCACAACTTCCACACCTGGTCGGCCGGCATCCCGGCGGCGCTGGAGTGGCTGGGGGCGCGCGTCGGGGAGCCGCCGCGGGACGTCGTGCAGGCCCGTACGTCGCCGTCGCGCTGAGGACCGCGCGCACGGTGGGATCAGTCCGTGCGCGCGGTCGGTTCGGGGGTGCCGGTCAGCGGTTGGCGGCCGCGACGATCATCAGGGTGCCGAAGATCACCGCGAAGCCGAGCACGTAGATCGACAGCCGGATCCACATGCCGTTCTCGCGGCTCTTCTCGTTTTCGGGCAGCGCCATGGGACACGCGTCCTTTCGGTCGGAGCGCAGGAGGGGGTGCGGCGGGGTCGGTGGGTCAGTGCGTGGCGGGGGGCAGGCAGGCGGTGAGTCCGACCATCGCGGGCGCCGCGTGCACCATGAGGAACTCGACGGGCGTGTGCTCGTCGGCGGACTCCATGACGTGCGGCATCGCCGAGTCGAAGTGCGCGACGTCGCCGGGCGCCAGCATCCGGACGGTGTCGCCGAGGGTCAGCCGCAGCTGGCCGGCCGTGACGTACAGCCACTCCTCCCCGGGGTGGACGCGCGCCGGGCCCCGCGCGCGTCCGGGTGGGACGCGGACGCGCAGCGCCTGCATGCCGCGCCGCGGGCTGCCGGCCCGCCAGTACGTCCAGCCGTGCGCCTGGAAGGGCTCGGCCTGCTTGGCGCGGACGACCGGCTCGTCGCCGGCCGCGCTCTCGCCGAGCAGGACGGAGACCGCGGTGGCGTAGACGCGGGCCAGGGTCAGGAGGGCGGGCAGCGACGGCTGGCGCTGCGCGTTCTCGAGCCGGGACAGGTACGGGACGGACAGGCCGCTCGCGTCCGCGGCCTCGTCGAGCGTCAGCCCCAGCGCGAGTCGGGCCGACTTCAGGCGTTTGCCGAGGCCGGGGGATTCGGGCATAGCATCACGCTAGCCAGCCGCACCACACGTGGCAATTTTCTTGCCTTGGAGGCAAAACCCTCATGGACATAGCCCTGCTTCAGGGACAGTCGCAGCTGATCATCCGGCAGAACTTCCGGCTGATCGTCAACCAGTACGTGGTGCACCTGGTGAACCCCGACGGCTCGCACGGCGCGGTCGTCGGATACGCGCAGCAGAAGCGCGGCAAGCTCAAGGAAGAGGTCGTCCTCTACACGGACGAGAGCAAGCAGTTCGAGCTGGCCCGCTTCAAGGCCCGGCAGGTGCTGGACGTGCGCGCACAGCACGACGTCACCGCCGTGGACGGCACGCCGCTCGGGGTGTTCTCGAAGAACTTCAAGAAGTCGCTGATCCGTTCGACGTGGCACCTGGAGCGGCCGGGCGCCGAGCGGGCGACCGGGCAGGAGCGCAGCCTGTTCGGCGCGATCCTGCGGCGGCTGTGGGGGTTCATCCCGGTGGTGGGCGACTTCCTGCCGGCGCCGACCTACCACTTCGACTTCGTCGGCGACGACACCAAGGCTCCGGTGCTGCACGTCGAGCGGCAGATGAAGCTGCGCGACCAGTACTTCGTGACGTTCACCGACCCGACGATGGACCGCCGCTTCGGGATCTGCGTGGCGGTGGCGATGGACGCCATCCAGAACCGCTGACGGCACGCCGCGCGGGCCCCGGGTATCCGGGCCCGCGCTCCGGCGTCCGGGGCGGGAGGTCAGCCCTCGTCGGGCACCAGCACGGGCGTGTCGACCTTGAGGACCTCACCGCGGAAGAAGCGCGGGTTGCGGCCCCGGATGACCTCCATGACCACGACACCGATGACCAGGACGCCGACGCCGATGACGAACACGCTGCCGACGCCGAGCACCGAGCTGCCGCTGCCGTAGCCCGGGCTCCACGCGTCCACGAGTGTCTTGACGAAGATCGCGCCGAGCATGAGTCCGCCGGCCAGCGGCATGAGGCCCTTGATGAGGAAGTCCCGGGGGTCGCGCAGCAGGTCGTGGCGGAAGTAGCGGACGCTGGAGAACGCGGTCAGCGCGTAGTAGAAGCAGATCATGAGGCCGAGCGCGGCGATGGTGTCCTGCAGCACCGACGTGCTGACCAGCGTCATCACGGTGTAGAAAACGCCGGTGACGACGCCCGCGACGATCGTCGCGTAGCCCGGGGTCCGGTACTTCGGGTGCACGCGGGCGAACGCGGGTGGCAGCGCCTCGTAGGTGGCCATCGCGAGCGCGGTGCGGGCGACCGGGATGAAGGTGGTCTGCAGGCTCGCGACCGAGCTGGCCAGCACCGCGACGTAGAGCATCGTGCCGAGCCCGGAGCCCATGACCGGGTCGGCGAGCTTGGCGAAGATGTTCTCGTTGTCGGTGTTGAGGCCGAGCCCGGTGTCGCCGACGCCCGCGACCATGAGCGTGGCGATGCCGGTCAGCAGGTACGCGGTCACGACGACCAGCAGCGTGAGCATCGCGGCCCGGCCCGGCACGTTGCGGCCGCCCGCGGTCTCCTCGTTCATGGTCAGGGCGGTGTCCCAGCCCCAGTACATGAAGATCGACAGTGACAGGCCGGCGGTGAGCGCCGCGAAGTTGTCGATGCCGAACGGGTTGAGCCAGCCGGCCGAGAAGGACAGCGACGTGTCGAAGTCACCGGCCTGCGCCTTGGTGACCGCCATGACGATGAACAGCGCGAGCACCGACAACTGGAGGATGACGAGGAAGTACTGCACGCGCTTGGTGACCGTCATGCCGCGGTAGCTGATCGCCGTCGCGGCGGCGATGAAGACCATGGTGGTCGGGATGTGGATCGCCTTGTTGTGGTCCCACGACGCGACCCAGTCGCTGCCGGCGAGCTTGCCGAGCGTCAGGTAGAAGAACGACGTGCCGATGCCGGCCAGGTTGGACAGCACGATGATGGTGGCCATCACCAGTCCCCACCCGGTCATCCAGCCGACCCGGGGGCCGAACGCCTTGACCGTCCAGGTGAACGACGTGCCCGCGTCGGGAACGACCTTGTTCAGCTCGCGGTACGCGAACGCGACCAGCAGCATCGGGATGAAGCCGATGAGGAAGACCGCCGGCAGGTGCAGGCCGACCTCGCGGACGGTCGGGCCGAGCGCGCCGGTGAGCGTGTAGACGGGGGCCACCGTCGAGATCGCGACCACCACGCTGCCGACCAGGCCGATCGCGTTGTGACTCAGGCCCTTGTCCCGGATATCGGGTTCGTCCCGATAGTGCAGATGATCGGAGCCGTGATGGTCATGCGTGTGCTGATTGGTCACAATCGACCAGAATAAGTCAGCATCGATGGAATTTTGACCGGCACGCCTGGGCTTCCCAGGACAAACCGGGACATCTACAGAAGGTCCTCCGGGCGGATCGGGATCCGGTCCACCGCCCGCCCCGTCGCCGCGCGGATCGCCGCGACCACCGCCGGCGTCGACGAGACCGTGGGCGCCTCGCCCACCCCGCGCACGCCGTACGGCGCGTTCGGGTCCGGCAGCTCGAGGATCTGCACCGGCATCGCGGGCGCGTCGGCGATCGTCGGGATCAGGTAGTCGGTGAACGAGCCGTTCACCACCAGCCCGTCGCGCACCACGATCTCCTCCGTCAACGCCAGGCCGATACCCTGGGCCCCGCCGCCCTGGATCTGCCCGACCACCGCCTGCGGGTTCATCGCCCGCCCGACGTCCTGCGCGGCGGCCAGCTCCACCACCTTCACGATCCCCAGCTCGGTGTCGACGTCGACCACCGCGCGGTGCGCACAGAACGTGTACTGCACGAACGCGTCGCCCTGCCCCGTCACCGGGTCGAGCACGGCGGTCTTCCGGTGCCGGTACTCGGCGGTGTGCTCCACCGGCGTGTCGCCCAGCACCCGCGCGAGGTCGTCGAGCACGCGGCCGTCCGCGCCGACGATCTTTCCGCCGGACAGCAGGCAGTCGCCCGACCGTCCGGCCCGGCGCAGCACCTCGTCCCGCACCAGGCGGCACGCGTCGCGCACCGCGCCGCCGCTGACGTACGTCTGCCGCGACGCCGACGTCGACCCGGCCGAGCCCACCCGCGTGTCCGCCGGATGCAGCACGACCCGGTCCACGCCCAGCTCGGTGCGGGTGATCTGCGACCACACGGTCACCCCGCCCTGCCCGACCTCGGCGGCCGCGGTGTGCACTGTGGCGACCGGCTCCCCCGCGACCACCTCCAGGCGCACCCGGGCGGTCGAGTAGTCGTCGAAGCCCTGCGAGAACGCCACGTTCTTCACGCCCACCGAGTAGCCCACGCCGCGCCGCACGCCCTCGCCGCGCGTCGAGTACGAGTAGCCGCCGGGCAGTTCGCGCTGGTCGGTGGGCTCCGCGGGAAGCGGCAGCGCGCGCACCATGCCGAGCAGCTCGGCGACCGGCGCGGGCGCGTCCAGCACCTGCCCGATCGCCGTCACCCCTCCCTGCGCGAGCGCGTTGCGCTGCCGGAACTCGACAGGGTGCAGCCCGAGTTCGGCGGCCACCCGGTCCATCTGGCTCTCGTACGCGAAGCACGCCTGCACCGCGCCGAAGCCGCGCATCGCGCCGCACGGCGGGTTGTTGGTCACCATGCCGATCGCCTCTAGCGCGACGTTCGGGACGTAGTACGGGCCGATGCCCAGGCCGGCCGCGTTGCCGACCACCGCAGAGGTGGTGGACGCGTAGGCGCCGCCGTCGAGGACGATGCGCGCCTTGACGTAGACGAGCTTCCCGTCGCGGTTCGCGCCGTGCTCGTAGTCGAGCGTCGCCGGGTGCCGGTGCACGTGCCCGAGGAACGACTCCTCGCGCCCGTAGATCATCTTCACCGGCTTGCCGGTGTGCAGTGCCAGCAGGCACACGTGCGCCTGGAGGGTGATGTCCTCGCGCGCGCCGAACGCGCCGCCGACCCCGCCGAGGGTCAGCCGGACCTTCTCCTCGGGCAGCCCCAGGACCGGGGCCAGCTGCGCACGGTCGATGTGCAAATACTGCGTCGCCACGTACAGGTCGACGCCGCCGTCCTCGGCGGGCACGGCGAGCGCCGCCTCGGGGCCGAGGGGCGCCTGGTCCTGCATGCCGATCACGTAGTGGCCGCGCACGACCACGTCGGCGCGCGCGGTGTCGGGGTCACCGCGCCGCACCGGCTGGCGGGCGACCACGTTGCCGGGGAAGTGCGGGTTGAGCGTCGGCGCGCCGGGTCCGAGCGCCTGTTCCTCGGTCACCACGGGGGTCAGCGGCTCGTAGGTGACCTTGATGCGCGCGGCGGCGCGGCGCGCGGTCTCCGGGTGGTCGGCGGCGACGACCGCGACCGGTTCGCCGTGGAAGCGCACCTCGCCCTCGGCGAGGACGGGGGTGTCGGCGGTCTCCAGGCCGTACAGGTTCTGCCCGGGGACGTCCTCGTGGGTCAGCACCGCGAACACGCCGGGCAGCGCCAGCGCTTCGCCGATGTCGACGGCGGTGATGCGGGCGCGCGGGTGCGGGCTGCGCAGTGTGGCGCCCCACAGCATGTCGTCGGCCCACAGGTCGGAGGCGTACGCGAAGGCACCCTTGACCTTGAGGATGCCGTCGGGGCGCGGCGGGGTGGTGCCGATGCCCCCGTCCGCAGGTCGGGCGGGCGTCTCGGTCGACGTGCCGGTGCCGGTTCCGACGCCTGTGCCGGTTCCGGTTCCGCTGGTCGGGTGGTCCACGCGTACCCCCTCGTCGGAGTCTCGTTCCCCGTCCACTCCCTCAAGGATCCCGCCGCGGGGCTTCACCTTGCAGGGGGCGCGCCGTACAGTGCCGCACGAATGACACCGAGTGCCACGATCGCGGTACCGCCGGACCCCGGGGAGAGACCATGTCGCTGCCGCCTATGGACGCCCAGCTCAGCGCGTTCCTCACGCTCGCGCCGCCGATGGCGTACGCCGGCGATCCCGTCGAGTTCCGCGCGGAGATGCGGCGCCGGCTCTCGGTGCGCCCGATGACGACGCCGCTGCCGCGCGTCGAGGACCGCACGATCCCCGGCCCCGACGGCGCCCCCGACCTTCCGGCGCGCGTCTACTGGCCGAGCGACGAGGTCGGCCTGCCCGTGCTCGTCTATTTCCACGGCGGCGGCTTCTGCATCGGCGACATCGAGTCGCACGACGGCGTGACCCGCAAGCTGGCCGAGCAGGTCGGCTGCGTCGTCGTGTCCGTGGAGTACCGGCTCGCACCCGAGCACCAGTTCCCGGCCGCGTACGAGGACTGCTACGCGGCCTACCTGTGGGTCCGCGAGAACGCCGCCGAGCTGGGCGGCGACCCTTCCCGTGTCGCGGTGGGCGGCGACAGCGCGGGCGCCTCGCTGTCCGCCGGCCTGTGCCTGATGGCCCGCGACCGAGGCACGGCGCAGCCGACCTTCCAGCTGCTGTGGTACCCGGCGACCGGCCTGGTCGGCACCGACTCGCAGAAGGCGAACCAGGCCGACCCGCTGCTGCCGCCGGACGCCATCGCGTGGTTCGAGGACATGTACTTCTCGCGGACGCCGCGGGAGCGGTTCGTCCCGTACGGCGCGGTCGCGCTGGCCGAAAACCACACCGGCCTCGCGCCCGCGCACGTCGTCGTCGCGGGGCACGACCCGCTGCACGACGAGGGCGTCGCGTACGCCGCGCAGCTGACCGCGGCCGGCGTGCCGACGACGCTCGACGACGCCCCCACGATGTGCCACGGGTTCGTCAGCTTCGCGGACTTCGTGCCGGGCTGCGCCGAGGCGGTCGAGGGGTCGTACGCGGCGCTGCGCGCGGCGTTCGCCCGCTGAGACCCGCCGGGACGCGGGTGGCCCGCGCCGGATCAGTCGGCGCGGGCCAGCGCGATCACGGCCACGTCGTCGGGCGTGCCGACGGCGTACTCCGCCAGGTCCTCGCGCACGAAGCCGGCGACGGCGCCGGGGTCGAGCACGTCGCACCCGCCGAAGTGCGCGGCCAGCCGGTCGGCGAGCGGATAGAACTCGCCGTCGGTGCCGCGCGCCTCGCTGACCCCGTCGGTGTGCGCGACCAGCACCTCGCCGGGCGCGAGCGGGTGCCGGGTGACCTCCGTCGGGGCGCCGCCCAGCGCGCCGAGTCCGAGCGGCACGCCGGGACGGGTGGGCAGTTTGGCCGCGCCGCCGTAGCGGACCAGGACCGGCGAGGGGTGGCCGCGGTCGGCGATCCGGACCTCGGGCGCGTCGGGCGGGAACTCCAGGAAGAGCGCGGTGACGAACAGCTCGGCGTCGCCCGCGTCGGCCGCCTCGCGCGCGAGGCGGCGCTCCATGCGGTCGGTGAGCTCGGCGAGGTCGGGGATCTCGTGGGCCGCGTCGCGGAAGCTGCCGAGCACGGTGCCGACGTGCTGGATGGCCGCCAGGCCCTTGCCGCGCACGTCGCCGACGAGCACGCGGACGCCGTACGGGGTCGCGCACAGGTCGTACAGGTCGCCGCCGACCTGCGCCCGCGTGTCCGCGGCCTGGTAGTAGCCGGCGGCGCGGACCGGGCCCAGCGCGGCCGGGATCGGGCGCAGCAGCATCAACTGCACGGCCTCGCCGACCGAGCGGGCCTGGACGAGCTGCCGCGCGTCGCGTTCGCGCTGCACGGACAGCTCGACGCTGATCACGCCGACGATGCCGGTGGCGACGTATATGCCGACGTGGTGGACCTCGGACAGGTGGTCGAAGCGCCAGGCGAACAGCAGCTGGAGCCCGACGGCGACGAGCGTGAGCGCGGCGACGAGCCGCGCCGGCCGGGTGATGGCGGCGAGCACGGGGACGGCGACGAGCACGAAGCCGGAGGCCCAGCTGCGCGGCAGCAGGATCTCGCACACCACGTCCAGCACGATGACGGCGTACGGCGCCCACCACACCCAGGCGGCGGTGTACGGGGAGTCGGGCCCGCGGCCGAGGCGTCCGGCAAGCGGCGCGGGTCTCGGCTTGGTGCTCACAGGTCCCACGATATCGGGACATGTCCGCGCCGCCAGCCGGCCTCCGCCGCCGGCCGGACCGCGTCGTCAGGCCTTCTCGCCGCGGAACTCCCGGCTGAAGCGCCGCATTTCGGCGGCCGAGAAGTTCTCGTGGTCCTCGCCGTAGGCGGTCACGCCGTCGAAGGTCCACTCCGCCAGGCAGTTGACGGTGAACAGGTTCGGGTTGAGGAAGAAGCCGAGCCGGTTCTCCATGCGCCCCTCGGCGTGCAGCTCGCGGCCGAGCTCGTCGACGCCCTCCAGGACGACACGTGTCGCCCAGCCGCTGACGTCGTCCCGTTCGACGACCTCGCGGCGGCCCTTGGCGAGCTTCGACCACACGCCGTCGCGCAGCACGTACCCGTGGATCGCCACGCATCCGGTGCCGAAGTCCATCGTGATGGCGTGGAAGGCGTCGTTCTCGGACGCGGTCGCGTAGCTGTAGCCTCCGCGCTTGGCCGGCGAGGTCATCAGGCCCTGGCCGAACTGCGAGCGCACGCCCCACGAGCGGTCGCGGAAGCCGTACGCGTCGACGGGGATCACCTCGCCGCGCAGCACGATCTCGCCGGTGTAGCGGCCGGGCTGGTCAACGTGCTTGTCGCCGAGGTAGTGGGGCGGCAGCACGCCGGTGAAGGTCAGGTCGACGGAGATCTCGTCGCCGCCGTCCGGGTCGGCGTACTTGACCTCGTACACCTTCTGCGGCTCCAGGCAGCGGTAGCTGATGCCGTTGGGCAGCTGGATGTCGCTGAGGGGCTGGTCGGGGAGCGGGAGGTGCCAGAAGTTCTTGGCGTACAGGCAGTCGTGCATGTGGCGGCCCGTGTCGTCCCAGAAGTAGGCCCCGCCGGCGGCGACTTTCTGGTTCGGCCTGAAGAAGGGGTACAGCTGGCCCGACAATTTGCGCTCGGGAACCGTGAACGTGAACCAGCACGTCTCCGTCCAGTACGGGTCGTCGCTGGTCGGCGGGTGGAACTCGTCGTCGGGGTGCGTCGTCATGACGCCTGAGTACTACGAATACTTGGCAAGGTCAATTATCACGGGTGTGCAGGATGCGCCCGGTGCGCGCGGCGGGAGGTCGGAGCGGGCGTGGAGACGGTGTCGCTGCAAGAACTGTGGGACCGGGTGACGGGAACCCAGCCCGATCCGCCGCGCTGGCTGATCCTCGCGACGGGCCTGGCGGCCGTGCTCGCGGTGCTCTACCGGCCGGTGTGGCGGCCGCTGCGCACCGTGGTGACGATCGCGCACGAGGGCGGGCACGCGCTTGCCGCGCTCGCGACGGGGCGCCGGCTGACCGGCATACGGCTGCACTCGGACACGTCCGGTGTGACCGTCTCGGTCGGCAAGCCGACCGGGCTCGGCATGGTGCTCACGGCGTTCGCGGGGTACGTCACCCCGTCGCTGCTCGGCGCGGGCGGCGCGGCGCTGCTCGCGAACGGGCACATCACGATGACGCTGTGGATCACGCTGCTGTGGCTCGCGCTGATGCTGACCATGATCCGCAACCTGTACGGCGCGTTCGCGCTCGTCCTCGTCGGCGGCGTGGTGTTCGCGGTGTCGTGGCTGGCCAAGCCGGACGTGCAGGCCGGATTCGCCTACCTGCTGGTGTGGTTCCTGCTCGCGGCCGGCATCCGGCCGGTCGTCGAGCTCCAGCAGATGCGCCGCCGGCGCCAGGCGCAGTGGTCGGACGCGGACCAGCTCGCGACGCTGACGCGCATCCCCGGCGCGGCGTGGGTGGGCCTGTTCGGCATCGTGTCCGCGGTCAGCGCGGGGACGGCGGCGGGGTGGCTCGTGGCGTGACGTCCGGGACGTCCGACGGCTGACGACTCGTAGCCGCCGGAAACGACCGAGGCCGGGCCCTGGGGCCCGGCCTCTTCCGTCTCCGGCACCGGTCAGGCGGTCTCGTCGAGCTTCACGAGCACGCCGTCGTAGATCTTCCGCAGCCCGGACGGCGCGAACAGCTTCTCGAAGAAGCCGCCGACGCCGCCCGCGCCCTGCCAGCGGGTGTTGACGTTGACGCGGCTGCGCCCGGGACCCGACGAGACGACCGTCCACGTGGTGACCATCGTGGAGTTGCGGTCGGTCTCGACGAGCGTGCGGTCGGCCGGCTGCGTGACGTCGAACAGGCACTCGCGCGAGCGCTTCTCGGTGGCCTGGAGGCGCCAGTAGACGACGGTTCCGGCCCCCTGGCCGCCCTCGCGGACCTCGTAGCCGGAGAAGTGCTCGGTCAACAGCTTCGGGCGGGTCGCGACGTAGTCGGACAGCGCCGCGAACACCGCGTCCGGCTCTCCCGCGACATCGCGCGACGCATCGGCGTTGACCTGCCCCATGACCACTCCTCGTACTCGGACAACTGATGGCCACCAAGCAAACCACCTCCGCGCCCGGGGCTCCGAATCCGCGACGGGTTGACGCGCGTCAGTGTCGGGCAGGTCTCGGCCGGACGCCCCTCAGGCCGGTGCGGACTGCGGCTTCGGGGTGTACTTGTCCAGTTCCGGGATGACTTCCTTGCCGAGGATCTCGATCGTTTTCAGGATGTCCTGGTGGTCCAGGAAGCCCCACTGGACGTAGCAGATGAGTTCGTCGACGCCGAGGTCCGCGTAGCGCTTCATCTTCTCTATGCAGGTCTCGACGTCGCCGATGACGATCATGTCGGCGGCGTCGAACGTCTCGACCGGGACCTCGCCCTCGAACAGCGGCTTGAGGAGCGGGAAGGTCCGGTCCCGCTCCTCGGGCGTCAGGTGCGGCAGCTCCCACTCGAGCGTGAACATCGCGAGGTTCTTGTACCACCAGGCGACCGAGTCCCAGACCTTCTGCGACACCTTTTTGGAACCGGTGGTGTGCACAAGCGTGTAGGCCGCGACCTTGTCGGTCGTCACGTCGGTCAGCGGCGTCGCGTTCGCGGCGGCGGCGCGGTACGCCGCGACCTGGGCGGCCATCACCTCGAGCGGCTGCATGATCGAGAACGACAGCATGCCCAGGCCGTTCGACCCGGCGACCTCGGCGGAGCCCTGCGACGTCGCGGCCATCCACACCGGCGGGTGCGGGTCCTGGAACGGCTTCGGGGTCACCATGCGGCGCGGGAACGTGAAGCGCTCGGACTGGTACTCGAAGTGCTCCTCGCGCCACATGCCGCAGACGATCTCAATGGCCTCGCGCCAGTCGTCGCGGGACGTGGCGATGTCGACGCCGAACGCGGTCTGCTCCATCGGCGTCGAGCGGCCCGTGCCCCACTCGACGCGCCCGTTGGACAGGATGTCGACGGTGGCGACCTTCTCCGCGATGCGCTGCGGGGGCGTGAAGCCGAACGGCGTCAGCGTGACGCCGAAGCCCATGCGGATCTGCTCGGTGATCCCGGCGAGGTGGCCGAGGAACACCTCGGAGGACGGCATGTGCGAGCGGCCCTCGCGGAAGTGGTGCTCGACGGCCCAGACGGTGTTGAAGCCCACGCGGTCGGCCAGCCTGATCTGCTCGACCGCCTCGCGGTAGGCGCGCTGCTCCTCGCGGCGCTGGCCGTACGGGTGTTCGCCGTGCCAGGGGCGCGGGACGTCGACTTCGTAGAGCACGTCCAGTTTCATCGGCGAACTCCTCGGGTTTTGATATTCTGAAAACCGATTTGAAATCTGATAGAAGTCTGACGAGAGCACCGGCACAGAGCAAGGGAGTCCGCCATGGTCCGCCCCGCACTCGCGGCCGGTCGCGCGATCGACATCCTCAACTTCTTCGCGGCGCACCCCGGCGGCACGTTCACGCTGTCGGAGCTGTCGGCGTCGCTCGGCATCAACCTCGCCTCGGCGCTCTCGGTGCTCCAGGCACTGGAGGACGCGGGCTACCTGGTCCGGCATCCGCGCCGCAAGACATACGAACTGGGGCCCGCGCTGGTCGCGTTGGGCGACGCGGCGCTGCGCAGCAACCGTGCGGTCGACCTGGCGCGCGGCGAAATGCGGCTGCTGGCGGAGGAGTTCAGCACCGAGGCGATCATCAGTGTGTCGGTCGGCGACGACCTGGTGATCCTGGCGGTCGAGGGGCGGCCGCAGTTGACGTCGGCGGACATCCGGGTCGGGCAGCGCATGCCGCTGGTCCCGCCGCTCGGGCAGGTCTTCTTCGCATGGTCGGCGCAGGAGGACGTCGACGCGTGGCTGGGCCGGCTGGACCGCCGCATGCAGGCCACCGCACGCGTCCACCTGCCGGTGACGCTGGCGGCCGTGCGCGAGCGCGGCTACTCGATCACCGTGGAGAGCCCCACGCGCACCGAGATCGGCGCGACGCTCGAGCGGCTGGCCGACCGGCCGCGCGAGGCGCCGCGGCTGCGCGAGCGGCTGGCCGAACTGGCGGCGGCGCTCGGCGAGGAGGACTACGAGCTGGTCGGCGTCGAGCCGGACGCGACGTACGACATCACCACCATCGTGGCCCCGGTCTTCGACGCCCACGGACAGGTCGCCCTCGCGTTGACGCTGAACGGGCTGCGGCAGGTGACGGGCCGCCAGGTCACCGCGCACGGCGACCGGTTGGCGGCGACGGCGCGCCTGGTGACGAAGCAGACCGGCGGGCGGACGCCGGATCCGCTGTACGACCTCTAGCCGTTCGCAGGCAGCCCTCACACACACCACACAGGGCCGATTTCCGGCCACGCGGCACGGCCGAACTCCGCCCCGCGACAACCAACGCGATGGAGGGTTTTCGCCTGCGAACCAACGGGGCGTTTACCAGAGATTTACGGTGCTGCAGTGTTGTTGTCACATGTGACATGTGCAATTGTTCTGCGCGTCCTGCTCCATCACCCGTGGGCCGCCGACCGCGGCCCCGCCCCTGGAAGGGCACGAATGGGCATACGCGTGCGCCGCAGGCCGCTGATCGCCACAAGCGCGTCACTGGCCGCACTCGCGCTGGCAGTTCTGCCGGCGACAGGCGCCTCCGCCGCCGGGCTCGCACCCGCACCGGCACCCCACAGCACCACGTCGGCCGCACCGGCCGGCGGCACCACGGCCACCCCGCAAGGCGGCACCGCCGACGACGTCGACCACCTCGGCAAGGGCACCGCCGGCTCGGCCGCCGACAGCCGCCCAGGGTCGATCACCGTCGCCGGCAAGGACGTTCCCGCGACCGGCAAGGCCCCCAACGGCCCGGCGGCCGCCCCGGCGCCGGCGGTCTCGCGGTTCGCCGCCCCGGCCGCGGTACCGGGCTGCACCCTGGCCGAGTTCTCCCAGCTGTCCCCGAAGCAGCTGGCGGACTTCCTGGTGCGGCCGGACGTCAAGGCGTCCACCTGTCTCAAGCCGTTCCTGTGGACCTACTCCCCCGAGCTGGCCCGCGTCCTGACACCGGGTCACCTCAAGGCGGTGCTCGACCGGATCGTCCAGCTCGCCCCGAGCTACGACGGCACGGACAACCAGAACCTTTACGAGCTCTGGTACTTCACGCACGCCGCGCTCTACATCGACTGGAACGCGAACGACGTCAACCTGCGCGTCCCGGCCGTGCTCGACCCGCTCAGCGCGGCGATCGACGCGTACCGCGCCAACCCCAAGGCGTTCGGTGCGACGACGAACTCCGCGGCGACCATGCTCGAGGTCGTCATCTCCGCCGGCACGGACACCGTGCGCCCCCGGCAACTCGGGCTGTTCGCGGGTGTCTTCAACGCCATGAACGGAAGCACGACGGCCTGGCAGGACCCGGCCTGGCAGAACGTCACCCTGCAGTCCCAGGTCCAGGTCTACAACGGGATGGTCTACGAGGCGGACGCCTACCGGGCCGCCGTCGCCGCCGACCCGGCGTACCGCGCCGCGCTCAAGGCGTTCGTCGGCTACACCCACCTGAACGCCAACGCCGGCGGCCTACTGCGCAACGGCATCTTCGAGTACGGCCGCATCGGCCTGGTCCCGGCGGTCCGCGCCGAGGTCACCGCCGGGCTCGCCGACCTCCTCACGGTCACCGAGAACGCCTACGGCAAGTACGGCGTCGTGTGGAGCGAGACCGCGCACTGGCTCGAGTACTACGGGCTCTGCAAGCAGTACGACGTGTGCAAGGCCGACCTCGAGGCCAAGCTGTTCCCGCACACCTACAGCTACGACAACGGCGACTTCGAGGTGCACACCGGCCTCGACGCGGCCACCGTCGAGCAGCTGTACTACGCGTCCAAGCAGGTCAAGACGCAGTTCCTGCGGATCGTGGGCAGCGACCAGCCGGTCGCCGGCGACGTCAACCACAAGCTGACGATGCGCCTGTACGAGGCCATGGCCGACTACAAGAAGTACCAGTACTTCCTGTACGGCTACGGCACCAACAACGGCGGCCTGTACATCGAGGACGGCGCGACGTTCTACACGTACCAGCGCGTCATCCCGCGCGACTCGCTCCTCACCCTCGAGGAGCTGTTCCGCCACGAGTACACGCACTACCTCAACGGCCGCTACGCCGTGCCGGGCCTGTTCGGCGAGGCCCCCTGGTACACCGACAACCGCACCACGTCGTTCGACGAGGGCACCGCGGAGTACTTCGCCGGCTCGACCCGCGACCAGGGCGTGAAGGTCCGCAAGTCGCAGATCGACCGGATCATCAAGGACCTGAAGACCAACAGCCGTCCGTCGGTCAACGAGATCCTGCACTTCAAGTACGACGACGCCGGCTACTTCTTCCGCTACTACTCGTACGCGTGCGCGTTCTGGGCGATGCTCGGCCGCGACCACCCGGACGAGCTGCGCGAGATGTACAGCGACCTGCGGGCGAACAACGTCGCCGCGTTCGACGACTTCCTCAACCGCATGGGCACCAAGTACCAGGCGGCGTACGACGCCTTCCTGGACCAGCAGATCGCGGGCGTCGACCAGCTCACCATCCCGAGCGCGTCGTACACCCCGGTCGCGCAGCTGGCGTCGGCGAACACGGCCGAGGTCCAGCAGGCGTTCGCGACGTCCACCTGGGCGACGCCGACGTGCGCGACCACCGCCACCGACGGGCACCCGCGGTTCACCTGCAAGGGCATGATCACGGCGAACATCGCCTCGACCCAGCCCGGCCAGGTGCACAAGGACATGGACGCGACGGTCGACTACTTCATCCTGACCCGGGCCGGAGCGGCGACCAACAACCTCGCGGACATGAACTGCTACTACGCCGACCCGGAGCTGTGGAGCAACGGCAAGGCGGCGACGTCCTGGTACACGTGCGAGGGGCCGCTGCGCCCGTAGCCCGTCGTACCGCTGCGGTACCGGTCGTACCTGACGACCACTCATGAACGGTCCGGGCGCCCCGCGGTGATAGCGCGGGGCGCCCGGACCCCCATCGTGGCACGGCGTCAGGCACCGCGCGGGAGGTCCGCTCACCCCTCCGGGGGGATGTAGACGGCGCACGTCGAGAACGGCTGGTTCTGGACGCACATGTACAGGCTCTTCCACTTGGTGTCGTTGTCGGCGAGAGCCCTGGTCAGCGCGTCGGCGCACGAGGGGTCGGTCAGGCCCCAGAGGGATCCGTCCGGCCATCCGGCCTGCGTGGTGCGGTCCGCGATCGCCTGGAGGCAGGCGTCGGACGGGTTGTAGCGCTTCACCTCGTTCAGGAACCGCAGGTAGTCGTTGTTCTGAACGGCGTTCGTCCGCGCGTCCACGATCGCCTGGACCTGCTGCTGGGCCTGCTGCTTGGCTTCCGGCGTCGCGTTCGGGTCCTGGAGGACCGCAAGCGCGGCCGCGGCAGTGGTGTTCGTGTCCTGGAGGATCTGCTTGACCTTCTGCTGGTCCTCGGGCTTCTTCGGCGCCGTCTTCGGATCCACCGCCGCCAGCAGGCCGTTGGTGATCGAGTCCGCGATCTTGATGTAGAGGCCCTTGTACACGGCGGGAAGGCCGGGATCCTGGAGGTTGGTCGTGTAGGACGCCAGCGCACTCGCGAGTTGCAGGTAGACGGCCCGGTCCGTCGCCGAGAGGTTCGCGTCCTGCGTCAGTCTGGTCGCCTCGTTGATCCCCTGCACGTACTTCAGGTACATCGCGCGGTCCGCCTGCGACGTGGTCGGGTCCTGGATCAGTTTCAGCGCCTGGTTGATGCTGTCCACGATGTACATGAAGGAGTTCTTGTCCTTCTGGGGTGTGGCCGGGTTGTTGATGGCGTTCACCGCCACGGCCAGCCCCTCCCGGAGCCTCTGCTTCACGTCCTCGGAGACGTTCAGCCCCTTGATCTCCGCTTCCACTTCCGCGGGCGTCACCGCTGCGTCGTACTTCTGCCCTTCCGGTGGACTCGTCGTGATCTTCGTCTTCGTTTTCGTCGTGTACGAGGTTGTGAACTCCGACGGTGTGCCGGAGCTCGGAGAGGTGGCGGGCTTCCCGCTCGTCGGCGGGCCCTCCGAGTGCTCCGACGTATTCGGCGCCTGCGACGTGGCGCCGCCGGTCGGCGGCTCGCTGCTCGGCGGCTGGCTGCTCGGCGGCGGAGTGTCCACGGACGCCGCGTTCGGAGCGCGCGCCGGGTGATCGGGCGCCGTGGCCGCCACGGCGGCCGCCGGCAGGGCGACCGCGGCGGCCAAGCACGACGTCCCGACCATGCGGGAGATCCGTCGTTGAGGGGATGTGGACATGCCGGATCCAGGTGCTGTCACTGCGGGGGGATGTAGGCGGCGCACGTCGAGAACGCCTGGTTCAGGACGCACGAGAACAGGGCGTTCCACGCGCTGCTCTTGTCGGCGGCCGCCTTGGTCAGGGTGTCGGCGCACGAGGGGTCGGTCAGGCCCCAGAGGGATCCGTCCGGCCATCCGGCCTGCGTGGTGCGGTCCGCGATCGCCTGGAGGCAGGCGTCGGACGGGTTGTAGCGCTTCACCTCGTTCAGGAACCGCAGGTAGTCGTTGTTCTGAACGGCGTTCGTCCGCGCGTCCACGA
>NZ_JASAOI010000020.1 GCF_029953285.1 Yinghuangia seranimata
GGCGGGGCGCGCCCCCCGGCCCCGCGGCGCAAGCGGGCTGCGTTGTGTTTTGGGCGCGCCGACCTTGCTCGGCGCGCCCAACCCCCAACCCCGGATGTGGGTTGTGGGAGCGCGACGCCGTGGTGGCGACGCCGCGCAATGCGATTGGGCGCGCCAAACAGACTCCGATGCCGTTCTGTGATTAGTGAGTGGGTTCGAACGGCGCGCGCGGTCGTGGGCTGCGCTGCGTGACATGGCCGTGGTTGGGCTGGTCGGCTCGGTGGTCGATGGGCGGGGTGCTTGGGCGTGTGTCGACGTTTGGCCGGTGCGTGCGACGGTCGACTCCGTACCCAGCTCACTCCGGTACTGGCGTGAGCACGTTGTCCGGGGGAAACGGCGAAGGCCCCCGGGCGCCTTGCGGCGGCTCGGGGGCCTTCTTGGTGGGGTGAGTGACGGGACTCGAACCCGCGACGTCCTGGACCACAACCAGGTGCTCTACCAGCTGAGCTACACCCACCACGCTTCTGCCGATCGTGTTCGCGACCGGAGCAGCGAGAAAGAGTGTACAGGGGATCGAGGGGTGCTCGCTCCCAGGTTGTTTTTGCGGGTCAGGGGGTCGGGACCTCGGGGGTGGTGAACCGCGCCGAGATCTCTTTGGCGGTGTCGGTGTCGGGGCCGGGCTGCGGGACGAAGATCGCGTCCCGGTAGTACTTGAGCTCGGTGATGCTGTCCTTGATGTCCGCGAGGGCCCGGTGGTTGCCGGTCTTCGGCGGGGACTGGAAGTAGACGCGGGGGTACCAGCGCCTGGCCAGCTCCTTGATCGAGGAGACGTCCACGATGCGGTAGTGCAGGTACGACTCCAGGTCCGCCATGTCGCGGGCGAGGAAGCCGCGGTCGGTGGCGACGGAGTTGCCGCACAGGGGGGCCTTGCGGCCCTCGGGCACGTGGGCGCGGATGTAGGCGAGGACCTGTGCCTCGGCCTCGGCCAGGGTGATGCCGTCGTCGAGCACGTTGAGCAGGCCGGACGCCGTGTGCATCTTCCGCACGACGTCGGGCATGCCCACCAGGGCCTCGGCGGGCGGGCGGATCACGACGTCGACACCGTCGCCGAGGATGTTGAGCTCCGAGTCGGTGACGAGCGCCGCCACCTCGATGAGCGCGTCCTGGGCGAGGTCGAGTCCGGTCATCTCACAGTCGATCCAGACCAAGCGGTCATTCATAGCCGATCAGCCTAGGCCCTCCGCCCCACACCTTCCCCCGGAAGGAGGGGAAGGAGGGGAAGGACGCTAGGGCGCGGCCGTACCGCCGTACCACCTCTGGTCGGGTGGTACGGCGGTACGGCACGGTCCGCCGTGGTGCGGGGCCCGGCTCAGCCCCGCTCCGCCGCCGCCTCCAGCTCGTCGTCCGCCGCGTCCGGGTCGCGGGTCCGGAACGCGTCCCGGTAGGCCGCCGGCGGGATGCCGAGCTGCTTGCGGAAGTGTCCGCGGAGCGCGACCGGCGAGCGGAAGCCGCAGCGCCGGGCGATCTCCTCGACCTGGAGCTCGGTGGTCTCCAGCATCCGCTGCGCCTGCAGCACCCGCTGGGTGAGCAGCCACTGCAGCGGCGCACTGCCGGTCAGTGAGCGGAAGCGCCGGTCGAAGGTGCGTCGGCTCATGTAGGCGCGCGTGGCGAGGACCTCGATGTCGAACTTCTCCGACAGGTTCTCCAGCGCCCACGAGATGACCGTGGCGAGCGGGTCGCCGCTGATCTCCTCCGGCAGCGACAGGTCCATGTACGCGGCCTGTCCGCCGACCCGGTGCGCGGGCACGACGAGCCGCCGGGCGAGCGCGTTGGCGGCGTCCGAGCCGTGGTCGATCCGCACCAGGTGCAGGCACAGGTCGATGCCGGCCGCGGTGCCCGCGCTGGTCAGGACGTCGCCGTCGTCGACGTACAGCTCGCGCGGGTCGACGCGCACCTTCGGGAACGACTTGGCGAGCGCGGGCGCGTACATCCAGTGCGTGGTGGCCGGCCGGTCGTCGAGCAGGCCGGCCGCGGCGAGGACGAACGCGCCGCCGCACAGGCCGACCACGCGGGCGCCTTCGCGGTGCGCGCGCCGCAGCGCGTCGACGACGGGCGCGGGCGGGGTGCGGGACGGCGAGTGCCAGGCCGGCACGATCACGGTGCCGGCGCGGTGCAGCCCGTCGAGCCCGTGCGGCGCGATGAGCTCGACGCCGCCGGTGGTCCGCAGCGGCCCGGGTTCGGCCGCGCATACCAGTAATCGGTAGTTGGGGACCCCGGCGTCCCGCCGGTCGACGCCGAAGACCGAGATCGGGATCGAGCTCTCGAGGATCGGCGAGTTGGAGAAGAGCAGCACCGCGATGGTCTCGGCGCGGCGTCGGCCGATGAGCCCCGCGGGCCACTCGGCGTAGGTGCCGGGATCGGCGGCGTCGCGCACCGCCGGGTCGGCGTCCTCGGAGTCGTCGGCGTCGCCGTCGTACGGGTTCTGGACGGAGTACGCGGTGCGCCCCGGTGTCTCGTCGTCCTCGGGTCTGTCCCCGTGGTCGTGCTCGTCCCCGCTCCGGTACGCCTCCGGCTCGACCGCGGTCCCCAGTTCGCCGCGCGGCCCGGGTACCGGCACCTGGGCCCGGCCGGTCCGCGCCGCGGGTATGGACACCTCGGTTTCGGGCTCGGGAGAGGCCGCCACCTGCTCCGCGTCGCCCTTCTGCGTGGCCGCCGCCGTACCCACCCGGACACGTCGATCCGCTTGCCGATCGTCGGTCCTGCTCATGGCTCCGATCGCCCCCTTCAGCCCTCCGCGGCCCCCACCGGCCGAGGACCGGGGGAGCGGGAGGGGTCGTTGATGGCGAGTCTCAGTAGTTCACACACGCCACTCAAGTCACCCAAGATCGGAACTTACTCTTTCTGGGCTTGTCTATGCATGGTGTTCTCCACGTGACGTTATGTAGATATGCCTGTTTGTGATGGCGGTCACACCCACCGTCTGAACTCTTCGCCGAGGAATGCCCGGTTTGAGGGGTGAATTTCGTGAATGAAAGTTATGCCGAGTTACGTGCGGTGTGATGGGAATTTCGAATGATCACCAGCAACGCGACGGCGCCCGCGGCGAGCAGCCCGGCCGCGACGCCCGCCGCGGCGGCGGGGCCGGCTCCGGTGGCGAGCATGGCGACCGCGGCGCAGCCCGTCGCGACGGCGTACCAGAGGCCCGCTTCGGCCAGGTCGGCCCGGGCGTCGGTCACGGGCGTCGAAGGGAGACGGGTGGGCGGCACGGCGGGGTCTCCTAGCGGGCTCCTCAAGGGCGGGCCGGACCCCGCCGACCCGGGGTCGGCGTCACACGTGCGCGGGATCGCCGCCCCGGCCGGCGCGGCCGCCCGGACACGCGGTGTCGCCCTGTGCAACGCGGAGGCCGGGTGCGGGGTAACGGGCGCTCCCCCTGGCGTACCGGAACGTCCTCCGCCGATGACTTCACCCGGACGGCCGCTTGGGGGCGCTCAGGGGCTCCCGTCGGCACGCGAGGGCGGATATCGTGCGTCCTCGACCACCGCACGGCCTGTCCGATTCCGACCGCGAGACGTAATCTGTACCCATAGGCTCTTAATTGATCCTGAGGGGCCCTGCGGCGTCCCTCCTCAGCAAAGACGCCCCGATTGCCATGGCTGCTTTCGACTTCAGTGACCTTCCGGACGGCACCCCGTTGCTCCGTCCCGACGCCAAGCGCCCCCGTGACCCCGCCTTCCAGCACCCCGTCGTCGTCGGCTTCGACGGCTCCGGCGCGAGCGAACGCGCGCTCGCGTACGCGGCCGGCATGGCCCGGCGGCTCGGCGGAGGGCTGGTCATCGTGCATGTCGCGAACCGCATTCCGGCGACGGTGTGGGCGGGCTGCGAACCGCCGGTCTTCATCGACGTGCCCGACAACCGCTCCGAGGCGCTCGGCCTCGAACTCGCGTGCGCGGACCACCTGAGCGACGTCCCGTGGATCCTGGTGGAGCGCGGCGGCGACATCTGCCACGAGATCGAGGACGTGGCCAAGGAGTTCGCGGCGGACGCCATCGTGGTCGGCGGCTCCTCCGGGTTCGTCAGCCGGTTGTTCGGCTCGGTGGCGTGCCGGCTCGTGAAGCACGCCAAACGCCCCGTCGTCGTCATCCCCTGACGCCCGGATTTCCCTGTTACCGCAGGTAATTCGGTACGTGCGCGAAGCCCCGACCGTTTTGTTGCCGTGCGATCCACGCCACCCCGGCGGTCACCCCGGCGCATGTTGCCTGCCCCTGACATGGGGAAGTGTCGCGCTTTGCCCGAATTATCGGGCAATCTTGCCCCCGGCTCGTGATCGAGGTTCGCGCCGACCTGCATTACTTTGCTGCCAGCCACGAAAACTGCGCAGTGCTGTGGTCACGTGACAGAACAGAGATCGCGAGGCACGAGGTTGGCGGACTACCGAATCGAGGACCTCGCCCGCGAGGGCGGTACGACCGTGCGGAACGTGCGCGCGTACCAGGACCGCGGGCTGCTGCCCCGGCCGCGACGTGCGGGCCGGGTGTCGCTGTACGACGGCAGCCATCTGGCGCGCCTGCGCCTGATCGGCCAGCTGCTTGAGCGCGGCTACAGCCTGGTCAGCATCAAGGAGCTCCTCGACGCGTGGGACAACGGGCGCAGTCTCGGCGGCGTCCTCGGCCTGGTCGCCGAGGTGACCGGCCCGTGGAGCGACGAGGAGCCGGGCCGGATGACGCGCGGCGAGCTGACCGCGATGTTCGGCGGCCTGTCCGATCCGGTGGTCATCGCGGGCGCGGTGCAGTTCGGCCTGCTGGAGCCCGAGGACGACACGCTGACGGTGTTCCGGGTGCCCAGTCCCCGCGAACTGGCGGTGTGCGCCGAGCTGCACGCGGCCGGCGTCCCCGTGCACGCGGTGCTCGACCACCTGCGCGCGCTGCGCGCGGACATGGAGCGGGTCGCCGGGCTGTTCATGAAGCTCACCGAGACCTACCTGTGGCAGAACTACCTCAAGGACTCCTCGCTCGACGAGGCGCCCGAGATGGCGGAGCTGATCCGCCGGCTGCGTCCGCTCGCGCAGCGCGCCGTGGACAGTGAACTGGCCCGGGCCATGCGCCGCCTGGCGACCCGTCAGTTGGGCGAGACGCTCGGCAGGGTGCTGGAGGCGGAGAACGCCGCCGAGTCGCCGGTGCCCGACGAGCCCGCGGCGCCTGCCATGGAGCGCTACCCGTTCATGTCGGACGAGTGGATAGCCGCGGTCTCCAGACTCAGCAGACTCATCACGCCCGACCCCGAGAAGCGCACCCCGCACCCGGCGGTCGTCGACATCGTGGTGAGCGACGTACCGGGCCGCGACGACCCGGCCGAGCTGCACATGGACGTCTTCCACGGGCGCGTCCTGGTGCGCCCCGGCCTGCTGCCGGGCCCGGACCTGATGATCCACATGGACTACCCGACGGCGCGCAGCCTGCTCCTGGAGAACGACCGCTCGCTGCCCCGCGAGGCGCTCATCGACGGCCGCATGACGGCGCGCGGCGACCTGTTCGCCCTGACCACCTTCCGCGAGGCCATCGCCAGCCTGTCCGGATGGGACCTCGCGGGCGTGCTGACCGAGCTGACGGCGGCCGAGGACGCGGACCCGGCGCAGGCCCAGTAGGGCCGTCCGCCACCGGCCGCCGTTCGCCGAACTCGGCGAGGGGGGCCGGACCCGGTCAGGCCCGGATCCGCTCCACCAGCGCCTCGACGTACTCGGTGAACACCGCGACCATGTCGACGCGCTCGGGGTCGAGCAGCCACTGCAGCTGCAGTCCGTCCATCATCGCCAGCACCTGGCGGGTGACGGCCTCGGGATCGACGTCCGCGCGCAGCTCGCCGGACTCGACGCCGTGCCGCAGCGCGGTCGAGATCGACGTGACGAGCGTCGCATAGCGCTGCCGCGCCCACGCGTGCGCCGGATGGTCGGTGGTGACGGCCTCGCCGGTGAGCACGGTGAACAGCTGGACGATGCCCGGCTGCCGCGCGTTGTGCTCCACGAGCGCGACGAGCGCGCGCAGCATCGGGTCGGCGCCGTCGGGGATGGCCGCGACGTCGAGGCGTTCGGCGTCCATCTCGTCGCGCAGGTCGAGTACGGCGGTGAGCAGGTCCTGCTTGCTGCGGAAGTGGTGCAGCAGCCCGGCCTGGGTGAGCTCGGCGCGCTCGGCGATGCGGGCGAGCGAGGTGCCCCGGTAGCCGTTCTCGCCGAACTCCTGCAGCGCGATGTTGAGGATGCGCGCGCGGCGGGCGTCGCCGGTCGCGTAGCCCTGGCGCCTGCCGCGCCCGGCCGGCGCGCTGCCGCGCTCACCGGTCCGCGTGGCGGCGGATGCCGTCGTCCCTGATGCGTCCATGCCTCCCATCCTGCCGTGCGCCGCTCGCGGCGCGTCAGGGGGAAGGTCACGTGCAGATAACAAAGCTACCGTGTTATAGGTTTTTACGGTTACCGTGCCGTGGAACCTGGTGAAGCGGACCGTGCGGCCCGCGGTCGCGGCGGCAGGACCGTGCCCCAGGAAACGACCCAAGCAGCGACCCAGAAAGCGACGGTAGGGCGGCCATGACGACCACCAACCCTGGCGGCACCGCGCACAGCGCACCCGCCGAGATCTCCGACGAGGAGCTGCGCGGCCTGGTCGGGCGCCTCGCGCTCGAGGACAAGGTCCGGCTCATCGTCGGCGAGGACTTCTGGTCGCTGCCGGAGCTGCCGCAGATCGGCCTGCGCAAGCTGCGCATGTCCGACGGCCCCGTCGGCGTCCGCGGCGTCCTGTGGGACGAGCGCGACACCTCGCTGCTGTTCCCCTCGCCGACCGCGCAGGCGGCGGCGTGGGACCCCGAGGTCGCCCGCCGCGTCGGCTTCCTGATGGGCGCGCAGGCCCGCGACAAGGACATCCACGTCCTGCTGGCGCCGACCGTCAACATGCACCGCACGCCGCTGGGCGGCCGACACTTCGAGTGCTACTCCGAGGACCCGCTGCTGACGTCGAGGATCGGCGTCGGGTTCGTCGAGGGTGTGCAGTCCGCCGGCGTCGCCGCGACCATCAAGCACTACGTCGCCAACGACTCCGAGAACGAGCGGATGACGTACGACAGCCGGGTCGGCGAGCGCGCGCTGCGCGAGGTCTACCTGGCGCCGTTCGAGGCCGCCGTCCGTGAGGCGCGCGTCTGGCTCATCATGTCGGCGTACAACAGCGTCAACGGCGCCACGATGACCGAGAACGCGCCGCTCCAGAACGACGTGCTCAAGGGCGAGTGGGGCTTCGACGGCGTCGTGGTCTCCGACTGGATGGCCGTCCGCTCCACCGAGGCCGCGTCCCTCGGCGGCACCGACATCGCGATGCCGGGCCCGAACGACCTGTGGGGCGACGCCCTGGTCGAGGCCGTCCGCGAGGGCCGTGTCGACGAGTCCGTCCTCGACGACAAGGTCACCCGCATCCTGCGCCTCGCGGCGCGCGTCGGCGTGCTCGGCGACACCGCGCCGCGCGGCGACGTCACGACCCCGGACACCGCCGACGCCGAGATCCGCGCGATCGCCGCCAAGGCGATGGTGCTGCTGGAGAACCGCGACGCGGCCCTCCCGATCGACCCGGCCGCCGTGCGCCGCGTCGCGCTCATCGGCCCCAACGCCGTGCGCCTGTCGTCACAGGGCGGCGGCTCCGCGCACGTCAACCCCGACCACGTCGTCGCCATCCCGCAGGGGCTGCGCAACGCGCTCGGCCCGAACGTCGAACTGACGGTGCGGGAAGGCGCGTTCACCCACCGCGCGCTGCCCGACCTGCCGCTCGACGCGTCCGTCGACCCGGCGACCGGCGAGCCCGGCCTCGGCATCGAGTTCGGCGCCGTGGACGGCACCTCGCTCGGCGCCGACCACCGCCTCGGCTCGAACCTGGTGTTCTGGCCCGGCACGATGCCGGAAGGCGCCACGTCCATCACGGCGCGCGCCCGCATCACGCCGACCGTCGACGGCACCCACCTGCTCGACGTGCGCGGCCTCGGCTCGTTCGACCTGACCGTCGACGGCGCCACCCAGTCGTTCCAGCTCGACTCCGAGAGCGGCGACATCATCGAGGCGCTGCTCCGGCCGCCGATCAAGCGGTTCGAGGTGGCCGCCAAGGCCGGCGTGCCGGTCGAGGTCGAGGCGCGCTACTCCGCCGACCAGGCGATGGTGTTCGCGTCCATGGGGCTCGGCTGGGCCAAGCCGCGGCTGGCCGACGACGAGGAGCTCGCGCAGGCGGTCGCCGACGCGGCCGCGGCGGACGTCGCGGTCGTCGTGGTCGGCACCACCGACGACATCGAGTCCGAGGGCTTCGACCGCGCGGACCTGCGGCTGCCCGGGCGGACGAACGAGCTCGTCACCGCGGTCGCGGCGGCCAACCCCAACACGATCGTCGTCGTCAACGCCGGCTCCCCGGTGCTGATGCCGTGGCGGAACGACGTCGCGGCGGTGCTGTGGGCCTGGCTGCCCGGCCAGGAGGGCGGCGCGGCGATCGGCGACGTCCTCACCGGAGCCGTCGAGCCCGGCGGGCGCATGCCGACCACCTACCCGGCCGACGAGGCCGACGTCCCGGTGCTGTCGACCGAGGTCGTCGACGGCGGGCACGTGTACGCCGAGGGCCCGAACATCGGCTACCGGCTGTGGGCGCGGCAGGGCGCCGTCCCGGCCTACCCGTTCGGCTACGGCCTGGGCTACACCGACTGGGCGTACGAAGGCCTGAGCGTGGACGGCGACGCCGCCACCGGCCTGACCGTCGAGGCCACGGTCGCCAACACCGGTGCGCGTGACGGCCGCGAGGTCGTGCAGGTGTACCTGGAGCCGGTCTCCGGCGAGCTGTTCGGCGCGCCCGAGCCGATCCGCCTGATCGGGTTCGCGGCGGTCGAGGCCGCGGCCGGCGGCAAGGCGGTCGCCCGCATCGCCGTCGACGCGGCGACGCTGGCCCGTTGGGACGAGGCCGCCGGCGGGTGGGCGACGACGCCGGGCGCGTACCGCGTCGGCGTCGGCCGCAACGTCGGCGACCTGCGCCTGAGCACGGAGGTTTCCCTGTAACCCAGGGAGGTCCGCAGGGGACCGCGAACGGCGGGACGGCACTTACCGGTGGCCCCGTCCCGCCTTTCGCTTTTCCCGGACGGGGAACGCGTGTTCGGGCTCCGGCCGGCTTCGCTCATGCGGCTGGCAATCCGGCGTAGCGGGTCCGCGGGTCCTCGAAGTGCCGTACGTTGGCCGATGAGCGACCGGTGCGGGCGTCGTCCGCCCGCCGAGAGAGGGGACCCGGCCATGGCCACTCAAGAGGAGATGGACGCCGAGAAGGCCGAACTGTACGGCCGGGACATCAGCGGCGCCGAGTGGATCAGCTATGGCGAGGACACCACCGGCGAAGGCGTCGTGCAGACCGCCGAGATCGGCGGCGGCGCGGTCGCGATGCGCAACTCGGCGCACCCCGAGGGCCCCGTCCTGCGCTTCACCAAGGGTGAGTGGGACGCGTTCGTGCTCGGCGTGCGGGACGGCGAGTTCGACCTCGACCGGCTGTAGACCTCGACCGGGTGCAGGGCGCGTCGGCCGCATTCGCCACGGCCGGCCTCGCCGAACCATCGGCGATAGTCGTACTTTTCACCCGTTTCACCTGTTTGGGCGGTCCCGATTCGGTTACCTCCCCCAGCATCCGTTCTGTCGGCTGCCCGGAGGAGGCGCGCCAGGTGCCTGCGCGTGGAGTGGGGATCGTCGCCGAAGGCGTCACGGTGCGCGGGCTCGAAGGCACCGTCGTCGCCGACGTCGACCTGGACGCCAGGCCCGGGTCGTTCACCGTCCTGTCCGGCCCGGCCGGCTCGGGGCGCACGGCGCTGCTCCTCGCGCTGGGCGCGCGCTTCAGGACCGCGCGCGGCACCATTACGGTCGACGGCACGCCCCTGCCGCGCGGCGCCAAGGCGGCGCGCCGCCGGATCAGCGTGGCCCGCGCGGCCCCCGCGATCGAGCTCGAGGAACGCCTCACGGTCGCGGAACTCGTCGGCGAGCGCCGGGCGATCGGCGGCCCGCACGTCACCGACACGTCGGTGGCCGACGCGTTCGACCTGGTCGACCTCGCCTGCCCGCCGCACACCCTCGCGGGCCGGCTGCCGCACGTCGAGAAGCTCCTGCTCGCCCTCGCGCTCGCCACCGCCGAGGAGAGCGGCGGCGTCCTGGTCGACGACGTCGACTCCGGCATCGCCGGGACCGACCTGGACCGCGCGTGGCACGCGGTCCGCGCCGTCGCGCGCACTGGCCGCACCGTCATCGCCACCGCGACGGCGCCGCCGGGCGGCAGCCTGCGGCCCGACCTGGGCCTGGCCCTGCCCGGCCACCACACGCACCTGCCGGCCACCCGCCCGGGCGGGCGCCGATGAACGCCCTGCGCCTCGCCTGGCTCGAACTGCGCCGCTTCCGCGGCCCCATCCCGCGCCTCGTGCCGATCGTGATCGCGCTGGTGCCGCTGCTGTACGGCGCGCTGTACCTGTGGTCCAACTGGGACCCGTACGGCAAGCTCAACCGCGTCCCCGTCGCGATCGTCAACGAGGACCGGGCCGTCCAGGCCGACGGCCAGACCGTCGACGCAGGCGCCCAGCTGACCGCGCGCATCCTGGCCGACCACACGTTCCAGTGGCACGCCGCCGACGCGTCCCAGGCCGCCGACGGACTCAAGGACGGCGACTACTACTTCGTGGTCACCGTGCCGCCCGACTTCAGCGCGGCGCTCGCCTCCGCGGGCGGCCCGCAGCCGCGCCAGGCCGACCTCACCATGACGCTCAACGACGCCAACGGCTTCATCGTCGGCAAGATGGCCGAGTCGGCGAAGGTGCAGCTCCAGGCGTCGGTGTCGCAGGCCGTACAGGCGACCTTCGTCCAGCAGGCGTACGGCCGCCTCGCCGCGCTCAAGCAGAACCTCGGCCAGGCCGCCGCCGGGGCGCGCCAGTTGCAGACCGGCATCGGCACCGCGCCCGTCCCGGAGCTGCAGCAGGGCGCGCAGCAGCTCGCCGCGGGCCTCGACCAGCTGACCGCGGCCGTGCCGGTGCCGCCCAGCCAGCAGGCGGCGCAGGCCGAGGCGGGCGTGCTCGCCGCGCCGGTCCAGATCGCCGTCCAGAACCTGCACCCGGCGAAGGTGTACGGCCGCGGCCTCGCGCCGTTCTTCCTCTCGATCGCCATGTGGGTGTTCGGCCTGATCGCGTTCATGATGCTGCGGCCGCTCAACACCCGGGCGCTCGCCGGGCGGTCGGGCGCGCTGACGGTCGCGCTCGCGGGGTGGCTGCCGGCCGCCTTCCTCAGCATCGTCGGCGCGTACGTCCTGTACGGCGTGGTCGACCTCGGGCTCGGCCTCGACCCCGTGGACGTCGGCAAGACGCTGCTGCTGCTCGCCGTCGCGGCGGCCTCTTTCGTCGCGATCGAGCATTTCCTGACCGTCGCGTTCGGCGTGATCGGCGACGCGCTGTCGCTCGTGCTGCTGATGCTGCAGCTGACCTCGTGCGGCGGCCTGTACCCGGTCGAGACGACGCCGGCGATGTTCCGCGCGCTGCACCCGGTGCTGCCGATGTCGTATGTCGTCGAAGGCCTGCGCGTCACGATCTCGGGCGGGCAGAGTTGGGTGCTGGACCGCGCGTTCCTGGTGCTGGGGGCTTTCCTGGTGGTCGCCCTCGCGCTGTCGACCCTGACCGTGACACGCCGCAGGATGTGGTCGATGACGACGCTCAAACCGGCCATCCAGGTGTAGCTCCCCGGCCGACGCCGCGACGGCCGACCCGCGTACCGTCGCATATGCACGCCACAGCGTCCGTTCTGACGGAGAATCGGACGGGGGCGGCCGCACGAGGCAGGCCGAGGGAGGGGCTCCGGGGATGGACGCTGCACGAATACAGACGTTGCACGAGAAGGCGGAGGCCGCTTTGACCGAGCTCGGGCCGGACCACCCCGGCGCGCTGGACGCGCGCGCCGAGTGGGCGCGTGCGCTCGGCGAGGAGGGCCGCGCCGCCGAGGCCGCGGTCGCTTTCGGCGAACTCGCGGACGAGTACGCGCGGCTGCTCGGCGCCAAGCACCCCGACACCCTGCTGGCGCGCCACAACCAGGCGTTCTGCCTCGGCATGTCCGGCAACGCGGTGACCGCCGAGTCGCTGGCCCGCGACGTCGCCACCGACTACGTCGAACTCCTCGGCGCGGACGACCCCGAGACGCTCAACGCCCGCGCGCTGTGGGGCCGCTGGACCGGCGAGGCCGGCGACCCCGGCGCGGCCGCACGCATCCTGCGCCCGGTCGTCGAGAGCTGCGGCGACGTCCTCGGCCCGGTGCACGCCGAGACGCTCACCAACCGGCACCAGCACGCCCAGTGGGTGGGCCGGGCCGGAAACCCGGCCGAGGCCGCGCGGCTGCTCGAGGAGATCGCCGGCGAGCGCGACGCCGTCCTGGGCGCCGAGCACCGCGACACGCTGCTGGCCCGCCACGACCTCGCCCAGTGGGCCGGCGAGGCCGACGACGCCGTACGCGCCCGCGACCTACTGCGCGCCCTCGTGACCGACGCCGTGCGGGCCCTGGGCGCCGGCCACCCCGACACGCTGGTCATGCGCCACAACCTCGCGCACTGGACGGGCGAGGCGGGCGACCCCGGTACGGCCCGCGCCCTCCTGGAGTCCCTGTGCGCGGACTGCACGCGCATCCTGGGCGCGGAGCACCCGGACACGGAGAACTGCCGCCGTGCCCTGGACTGGTGGACGTACGGCCCGAAGGCGGGGGCCTCCGCGCGGCCGGCCAAGGCGGCCAAGGCCGAGAAGACGCGCAAGCCCAAGCGGTTCAAGCCCGGCAAGGGCGGAAAGGGCGGCGACGCCGAGAACGCCGACGCGTCCGACGCCGACGCGGCCTGACGCGGCCCGACACCGTCCGACACCGTCCGACCGGCATGACGCAGGCGTGCGTGACGCAGATGTAGGGGACCGGCGGGTCGGCCGGTCCCGTCAGGCCGTCAGCCCCAGAACTCGTTCCCCAGGTCGAGGTCCTCGACGCACTCGTCGATGTCGCTCATCTTGCCGCCGACGATGGTGAAGAACAGCGAGCCGAGGGTGTCTATGCTGCGGCCCTCACGCGTCGCGGTGATCCGGTGAACGGAGATGGCGTGGCCGCGCCCGTCGGGCATCACCGACTGGAGCTCGACCTTCATCGTGCCGTCGGTCATCATGCCCATCTTCATGTAGTAGTCCAGGCAGGCGTCGACGCCCTTGTGGTGCCCGGACAACTGGTGGAGACCGGGGACATGGTGCACGCAGTCCGTGGTCAGCATCCCCCGGAGGGCGTCCATGTCGCCTCTGTTGAACGCGGCGTAGCCGTTCTTGACCAGCGTGACGTCGGGGTGTTCAGCCATGACTGATTCACCTGCTATGTCGTGATTGTCCCGAGGTTTCATCGTCTCTCTCCCGCGCCCGGCCCGGCAACACCGGGCCGGGCGCGGGAGAGCCGGTCAGCGCCGGGACTTCGGATAGACCGCGGTGACCTCGACCTCCACCAGCCAGCCGGGCACCGCCAGCGAGACCACCTCCGTGGTGGCCCGCGCGGGCCGGGCCGGGTTGGTCAGCAGCGGGGCCTTGGCGGGGGAGGTGCCCATCGGGACCGGAACCGGCTGCTTCGTCGTCAGGTCGGTGTTCGCGAAGAACTGGCGGTACGCGCGGTTCCAGCCCGCGTAGTCGGCCGCCGCCGCGCCCGGGGGCCGGACGAGGTAGCACTTCATGGTGACCACGTCGGCCGGGGTGAGCCCGGCCGCCTTCAGGTTGTCCTGGATCGCCTTCAGCACCACCAGGGACTGCGCCTCGGTGACCGTCACCCCTTGCGCGCCCGCGGTCGTCGCGGGGTCGGTGAACATCTCCGGGGACCCGGCGGGCGCGCCCGGGTTGAGCGCGCCGGGGCCCAGCCCGCTGCTCTGGTAGACGGCGACCTCGCCGCCGAGGCCGACCCCGGTGGCGATGGCGGGGTTCGACTGGCCCGCGGGCAGGGCGACCCGCACCTCCTTGTCGCCGATCCGCTCGTCGTGGGCGTCCGCGGCGCCGACCCCGGTGACGGTCGCGCACGCGACCGCCAGGACCGCGGCGGCGACAGCGAGCCCGCCCTTGCGGCGGGCGGTGGCCCGGCCGAGGCGCCGGGCGGGGTGGGCGGCCGGGCCGCTGCTCACTCGATTCAGCTCGCTCATGCCGCCATCACCCTCGTGTGCAGATCCGTCACGACCTTGCGCGCCGACGAGAACGCGCCGTGCTGCCAGGCGATGACGTGGCTCAGCCAGTCGCCCGCGAAGTAGACGTTCCCCTGGGCCTGGTTGAGCAGCTTGTACTCGGGCCCGTTCTGGTCGCGCCAGCCGACCCAGCCGCCTTCCAGGTACGGGGTGCGGTGCCACGCGACGCTGAACGACGCGTCCAGTTCGGTGCGGTACCGGTCGCCGAAGATCTTCACCCCCTGGTCGACCGCCCGCTTGGCGCGCTCCTCGTGCGCGAGCCTGCCGTACGCCTCGGCGTTGGCGCCGTAGTTGTAGTAGCCGATGACCGTGCCGCGCCGGCCCTGGAAGCCGTACGACGGGAACCACATGTTGCTCAGGTCGAGCGTCGTCGGCACCACGCCGCCGTACATGCGGTCGTCCAGCTCCCACCAACGGCGCCGGTACTCGAGGCCGATCTTGCCGACCGCGAACGGCACCGGCGTTTTGAGCGCTCCGGTGACCGCGTCGCCGAGGTTGTGCCGCAGCCGCGCGGCGATGTGCGGCGGGGTCGCGACGACGCAGAAGTCGGCGCGTTCGGCGTGCTCGCTCCCGTGCGCGTCCTTCCAGGTGACCTCGACGCCGCCGGGCACGTTGGCGACGCCGGTGGCGGCCGCCTCGTACTGGATCCGGTGCCGTCCGACGGCCTTCTCCAGCGCGCGCGGTATCGCGTCCATGCCGCCGACCGGCTGGAACATCATCATCGCCTGGTCGTAGCCGAGTTCGAACGAGAACCGCATGCCGACACCGCTCGCCAGGACGTCGGACAGCGACGGCACCGGGCCGAGCACGGTGCCGGCGTTCTCCGCCGCCCCGGGTTCGACCGTGTAGCCGCGCCGGTCGGAGCCCGCGTACTTCCAGCCGTCTGCCTTGCCCTTGATGGCGCCGAAGTCCTGCAGGAAGGCGAGCAGCCGGTCCTTGTCGTCCTTGGTCAGCGCGGTGTCGAGCGCGCCCTGGTCGGTGGCCTTGGCGAGCAGTTCGGAGACGTAGCCGTAGACGTCGGACTTGGCGGTGCGCCAGCGCATCGGCTTGCCGCTCAGCGGCCCGGCGTCCTCGTGGTAGATGTACGCGTCCGCGTTGGCGTTGACGAACGGCTGGAGTTCGACGCCCAGTTCGCGGCAGTAGTCCAGGGTGACGTGCGACTGCGGCAGCCGCCCGGGCCCGCAGTTCATGTACTGGCCGTCGGAGAACCGGGCGCGCTGGGTGCGCCCGTCCAGGTCGGTCTCGACGGTGCCGCCGCGCGCGGTCCAGTTGCGGCCGCCGGGGCGGTTCTTGGCCTCCAGGATCCGGCAGTCGTAGCCCGCCTTGCCGAGCTCGTACGCGGTCGCCAGCCCCGCGATGCCGGCACCCAGCACGACCACCTTCTTGCGGCCGCGCCCGGTCAGCCGGAAGTCGGACTCCTGCGGCGCGCGGTACGGCTCGGCTCCGGCGACCGGCACGGGAGCGAGCCCCAGCGCGCCCATGGCGGAGTACATGACGCCGGCCCCGCCGGCCAGGCCGACACTGCGCAGGAAGCCGCGGCGTGACGTTTCTTCGAGCATGTGTCCTCCGTTTGCGTGTAATGCGAACGGATCCTGGGTCAGGGGTGTTGCCGCGACGTGCCCAAGCGGTTTCCGAAGGGTTGTCATTCCCGCAGGGGAGGGGACGATGGAGTCCTCACGCCGGTGTCATCACTCGGCAACATGATCGAAATCGGTCGGTCGGATGATCGGACAGCCGGGTACACCGCACCCACCGGCGCCCGAACCAGCCCGAACCGATCCGACGGATACAAAGGAGGCGGTCCCCGCATGCTCTTCCGACTGCGTGTCTCGCTGCCCGACCGGCCCGGCTCGCTCGCCCGGGTCACCCAGGCCCTCGGGGCGTCGGGGGCGGACGTCCTGCAGATGACCGTGCTGGAGCGGGACACCGGCCGGGCCGTCGACGAGTTCACCGTGTCGTGCCCCGGGGAGGGCCCGGTCGGCCGGCTCGTCGAGGCCCTGGAGACGCTGGCGGGCGTGCGTGTGGACGGCTGCTGGGCGGCGGGCGAGGTGCCCGGCACGTCCCCCGAGCTGGACGTCCTCGGCCAGGTCGCCCGCGACCCCGGACGCGCCGTCGCGACGCTCGTGGACGCCGCCCCCGGGCTCTTCCACGCCGAATGGGCGGTGGCCACCCGCGGCAGCAAGAGCCGCTCGGTCGTGCACTCCAGCTGGCAGGCCCCGAACGCGCCGAAGCTGCCGCTCGTGTCCCCGCTGCGCCCGCTCGCGCTGGAGTTCGACCGGACCGCCCACGGCGCCGGCGTGTACGGCGCCGCGGCCCCCATCGGGCTGTCCTGGCTGACCCTCTTCGTGGTGCGCACCGAGGGCCCCGCGTTCCACCGCAGCGAGCTGGAGCGCCTCGGCCGGGTCGTGGACGTCATCCTGGGCGTCCTGGGCACCCGTGCGGCCCCGCGCGCGGGCCAGGCTCCGCGCGTCTGACGCCCCGCTTCCCGCCTGGGCGATTTAGCCCATATGGCCTAATACTCCTGAGTAGTTCGTGATCGCGGCTTTATGTGATTGGTGGCACAGTTGTACAAATCCGGAAACCACGGAGGCCGTCGCGACCGTGTTCCGGAGGAGTAGCCGGGCTCCCGCCGCACCACGGGGTGGGGCCCGGCAAGGCCAGTCGGGGGCCGGACGAAAGCGATACCTGTGCAGGAAGACGAGCAGGCCTCCCCGGCCGAGCCCGGCGGTCCCGCCCCCGAGGGGCGCGACGGCCGCCCCGGGCGCACCCACCGCCGGCGCGACCGCAGGCAGCGTCGCCGCAGGCGCGTCCTGATCGGTATAGCCGGCGGCATGGCCGCCCTGCTGCTGGCCGGCGGCGGCTTCGTGTGGTGGATGTACGAGCGGCTCAACGGCAACATCAAGACCGAGGACTTCGCCGCCAAGCTCGGCGACAAGGACCGCCCGGCCGCCACCAACGCGCTCAACATCCTGCTCGTCGGCTCCGACTCGCGGGAGGGCGCCAACGCCGCCTACGGCACCGACCCCGGCGACACGCAGCGGTCCGACACCACGATCCTGCTGCACGTCCCCGAGGGCCGGAAGGCCGCGCTCGGCGTCAGCTTCCCGCGCGACCTGATGGTCAACGTGCCGTCCTGCCAGAAGCCCGACGGCACCGCCTCGCGCCCGTACTTCGGCATGTTCAACAGCGCGATGGAGGTCGGCGGCACCGCCTGCACGATCAAGACCGTCGAGAAGCTGACCGGGGTCCGCGTCGACCACCAGATCACCGTCGACTTCACGGGCTTCAAGAAGCTCGTCGACGCGCTCGGCGGCGTCCCGATCCACCTCGACCAGCCGATCGACGACAAGGCCGCCAAGCTCCAGGTCCCGGCCGGCGACATCACGCTCAACGGCGAGCAGGCGCTGGGCTTCGTCCGCGCCCGCAAGAGCATCGGCGACGGCAGCGACATCCAGCGCATCCAGCGCCAGCAGCTGTTCCTGACCGCGATGATCCACAAGGTCAAGAACGAGCGCCTGCTGACCAGCCCGACGCGCCTGTACAGCATCCTCGACGCCGCTACGAAGGCCATCACGACCGACCCCGGCATCGGCAGCCTCAGCGACCTGTACGACCTGCTCACCAGCCTCAAGGGCATCCCCGAGAGCGACGTGAAGTTCGATACGGTGCCCGTCACCACCTACCGGCCCGACCCCAACCGGGTGGCGCTCGTGCGCCCCGAGGCCGACGTGCTGTTCGCGCAGCTGCGCGACGAGTCGGCGGCCGTGCTGCCGTCCGGCAGCGCGACCCCCACGCCGACGCGCTAGCAGAGGGTCGCCAATCCGGGGGCGTTACCGTGACCTCGGCGTGACCCGGCGTCGTTGGAAGGTACGGTGCAGGTGACCATGCCCACGGGTCGCGCACCGGCTCGCGGTGGGCGTGGTTACGGTGATCCCACCGGGCGAACTACGTGATACCGAGGGGTTGGTGGCAGCGACGCCATGGCGGGTCGGGTTCTTCAGGTGGTGCAGAGCACCCGCTGGCGGCGGCGCTCCGGCGAGTACGCGTCGATCGGGCAGGCGCTCGGCGCGGCCACCCCGGGCGATTCGGTCGTCGTCGCCGCCGGGACGTACCAGGAGGACGTGGTCGTCACCGTCCCCGTCACCCTCACGTGCGCGGACGGACCGGGCACCGTCGTGCTCGAGGCCGCGGACGGCGTCGCGCTGACGGTGCTCGCGGACGCCGCGGTGCACGGCCTGACCGTCAACGGCGGTGCGGGCGTGCTGTCGTCGGCCGTCGTGGTGGACGCGTGCGCGCCGATACTCGAGGAGCTGACGGTCCGCGCCGCGTCCGTCGTCGGCGTCGAACTGCGGGGCGGCGCCGACCCGATGGTGCGCCGCTGCCGCATCGGCAACCCGCAGGGGATAGGCGTCGGCGTCACCGCGCTCGCGCGCGGCACCTTCGAGGACTGCGAGATCTCCGGCACCGGCCGCGAAGGCATGGACGTGCGCGACGGCGGCAGCCCCACGCTGCTGCGCTGCCGGCTGCGCGACGTGTCCGGGCACGGCCTGCGGTTCAGCGGCCCCGGCAGCGGCGGCACCGCCACCGACTGCGAGATCCACGACGGCTCCGACACCGAGCCCGCGGTGTTCGCCGGCGACCAGGCGACGCCCGAGCTGGTCGGCTGCCACATCCACGACGTCGGCGGCGGCGGGGTGTGCGTCGCGGGCGGCGCGGCCCCGCGCGTCGTCGACTGCCGCATCGAACGGGTCGGCTGGGCCGGCATCTCGGTCGGCGGCCAGTCGAGCGGCGGCACCGCCGTGCGCACCGAGATCACCGCCGTCAAGGGCACCGGCGTGCAGGTGGACGACCTGGCGTCGTTCACCCTCGAGGAGTGCCGGATCCGCGACGCCGAGGCCAACGGCGTCTCGGTCGACCGCGGCGCCACCGCGACCCTGGTCGGCTGCCGGCTGCGCGACACCGGCCGCAGCGGCGTCGACGTGCACGGCCACTCCGAGGTCACGCTCACCGGCTGCACGCTGCGCAGCTTCGGCCGCAGCGGGCTCTCGCTGACCGACCACGGGGCCCGCGCGTCCGTCATCGACTGCGAGTTCCACGACTCGACCGGCGGCCACCCCGCGGTGTGGGTCGGCGACGGCGCGGACGCCGCGCTGGGCGAGTGCCGCATCCACGACGTGCTCGACGCCGTCAGGGTCGGCGGCGTGGGCACCGGACTGTCGATGCAGGGCTGCGAGCTCCACGACCTGGAGGAGACGGCGATCGTCGTCGGCCAGGGCGCGATCGTGTCGGTCAACGGCTGCCACATCCGCAAGAGCACCACCGGCGTGTGGTTCACCGAGGCCGACTGCGGCGGCATCGTCGCGGACTGCGTCATCGAGGACGTCACCGACGGCGTCTCCGTCACCGGTGCCGCCGGGCCCACCGTGCGCCGGGTCCGCGTCGACCGCGCCACCGGCGAGGGCATCCGCGTCTCGGGCGGCGGCCGCGGCGACTTCGAGGACTGCGAGATCGCCAACGGGCGCGGCTACGGCGTGCACGTGCGCGAGGGCTGCCAGCCGTCGTTCACCCGCTGCGCGACGCGCGGAAACGCCAAGGCGGGCTTCGAGTTCGCCGACGCCGGGCCGATCGCGTCCGACTGCACCTCGCAGGGCGACGGCCCCGGCGACGGCGGCGCTCCGTCCGCGGCGCTCAAGCCGGAGTCCCGGCAGGCCGGCGTCGCGACGCTGACCGAACGGCTCTCGCTGCCCGGCGCGCGGGACGGCGCGAGCCCCGGCGGCGACGACGCGCAGCACGCCTCCACCCGGAGCCCCGAGGAACTCCTCGGCGAACTGGACGCGTTGGTCGGCCTCGGCTCCGTCAAGCGCGAGGTCCGCAACCTCATCGACCTCATCTCGGTCGGCCGCCGCCGCGAGGAGGCCGGCCTCAAGGCCCCGACGCTCCGCCGCCACCTGGTCTTCACGGGCTCACCCGGCACCGGCAAGACCACCGTGGCACGGCTGTACGGCGAGATCGCCGCAGCGCTCGGCGTGCTGCGCACCGGCCACCTGGTCGAGGTGTCGCGCGTGGACCTGGTCGGCGAGCACATCGGTTCGACGGCTCCGCGCACCAAGGAGGTCTTCGACCGGGCGCGCGGCGGCGTGCTGTTCATCGACGAGGCGTACAGCCTCGCGCCCCCCGACCCGTCGCGCGACTTCGGGCGCGAGGCGATCGACACGCTGGTGAAGCTGATGGAGGACCACCGCGACGACGTCGTGGTGATCGTCGCGGGCTACACGGACGAGATGGAGCGCTTCCTGTCCGCGAACCCCGGCTTCGGGTCCCGGTTCTCGCGCACCATCACCTTCCAGGACTACGTGGCCGAGGAACTCGTCGAGATCACCGGCACACAGGTCGCCGAGCACGAGTACGCGCTGACCGACGCGGCGTCCTCGTCGCTGCTGACGTACTTCCGCCGGCTGCCGCGCGGCGCGGGCTTCGGCAACGCGCGCGAGGCCCGCCGCACGTTCGAGACGATGATCGAGAACCACGCGTCGCGGCTCGCCCGCATGCCGGAGGCGAGCATGGAGGAACTGCGCACGCTGCACGCGGCGGACCTGCCGGACCTGCCGGCCTGACGTCCCGTGGTGGGTGTGCGGCGAGGCGTCAGCCGCCCCACACCCACCACGACACGGTCTGCGTCATCGCGTCGTCGCGGTACGCCTCGTCGCGGACCCACACGGTCGTGTCGCGCACGCTGGCCTGCACGCTGTGCCACGTCCCCGGGGCGAGCCCCAGGGCGCCGGTGTCCGCGCTCGTCCGCCCCGCGAGGGCGGGTACCGCCGCCCCGTCGACCGCCCACGACACCTCGAGCGACGTCGCGGGCAGCACCGTGGTGACCGTGAGGTTCTGCCGCGTTGCCACGTTCTCGGACGGGGACGACGCGTCGATCGGCTTCACCCGTCCGTAGAGGCTCTTCACCAGCGCCTCGGCGCTCGGGTAGTTGAACGGCTGCCCGAGCGACCGCATCAGCGAGTCGGCGGTCGGCCGGTAGTAGCCGGTGTCCTGGTGCAGCCCGCCCTCGTACGTGCTGATGGCCGAAGTGTCCAGCCAGCGCCACCACTTGGCCTTGTCCTGCAGCAGGCGGGTGGGCGTGTCCACGGTGGTGACGTTCGGGAACGGCGGCTCCTCCGCGCCGCCCTCGCCGTGCCCGCCGAGGTCCTTGGGGTCGGCGTACTCGTCGCCCAACGCGCCCAGTGAGTGGCCGAGTTCGTGGGCCAGGATCTGCGCGGTCTCGGGCACGCCGCCGGCCACCGAGGCCGTGCCGCGGCCCGAGGCCAGACCGCCGTACGTCGAACTGTTGGCGACCGCGACGACCAGGTCCTGCGCGGGCGCCAGCGCGGCGTACGACCCGACCGTTGCGTCGTCGGCGCACAGCAGCCGCTCCACCCCCTGGCAGCGGTAGTGCATGCCGAGCGGTGAAGGCGTCTTGGCGGGCCGCGCGGGGTCGTCCGATACCCCGGACCCCGGGGCGGCGATGTCGACGCGGTAGGCGGCCAGGTAGGGCGCGTAGGCGTCGAACGGCTGCGTGGCCAGGAGGGTCCGCCACAGCGCGTCGACCTGCTGCGCGAACTCCGGGGCCTGCTCCGCGGTGTAGCCGTCCCCGACGAACACGACGGTGAAGCGGTTTGCGGTCGTGGCGCCGTGGATGGGAGTCGCCGACGCGGGCAGCCCCGTGATGCCGCTCGACACCATGCCCGCGGGCAGCGCGCGTGTGCGGGTGATCGTGCCGTCCGGCGCGAACGACTCCAGGTACCACGGCGCGGCGGCACGGGCCTGCGGCCCCGGGTCGCCGCACGGCCCTGCCGTGCCGGGCCCGCCGCCCTGCGCGGCCAGCGCGAGCGCCGTCACCAGCACGCACGCGGCGGTCGCCAGCCGCATCGCGGGCCGGTACGACGCGCGCGCGTGCCGGACCGCGCGCCCGGCGCGGCGCCCCGCGACGCCCGCCGCGTCCAGTCCGCGCTCCGCGACCGTGAGCGCGCGCCGCGCCCCGCGCCGGACCCTGCAAATGATCGCCATGCCGCTCACGTTCGGCGACCGCACCGGCTCCGGCAACTCAGCGCGCCCATAAGGAACCCCGGGATACGCCGAGCGGGCGTCACCCAGTACGCCGACCGGGCGACGAGCCGGCGCCGACCGGAGCGTAAATCCGATGAGTGGCCCGCGACGCGGCCGGGCATCGGTACGTGGCGTGCACCGAAAAGCGGCCGGAACGAACGAGGATGGTCGACGTGGACACCTGCCTGGGCATCGACATCGGGGGCACCGGCATCAAGGGCGCCCCCGTGGACACGGCCGCCGGACGCCTGCTGCACGAGCGCATCCGCCTGCTCACGCCGCAGCCTTCGGAGCCCGGCGCGGTGCTCGACGTCGTCCGCGAGGTGGTCGCGCGGTTCTCGTGGCGCGGCCCGATCGGCATCACCTTCCCCGGCGTGGTCGTCGACGGGGTCACACGCACCGCCGCGAACGTCGACAAGGGCTGGGTCGACCTGGACGCCCGCAAGCTGTTCAGCGAGGCGCTCCACGTGCCCGTCACGGTCGTCAACGACGCCGACGCGGCCGGCATCGCCGAGATGCGCTTCGGCGCCGGCGCGGGGCGGCGCGGCACCGTCATGGTCCTCACCTTCGGCACCGGCATCGGCAGCGCGCTGTTCCACGACGGCGTGCTGGTCCCCAACACCGAGTTCGGGCACATGGAGCTGCACGGCCACGAGGCCGAGCACCACGCGGCGGGCAACGTGCGCGAGGAGCACGACCTGACCTGGGAGCAGTGGGCGCACCGCGTCCGGCACTACCTGCAGCACCTGGACATGCTGTTCTCACCGACGCTGTTCGTCATCGGCGGCGGGGTCAGCAAGAAGGCCGACAAGTTCCTGCCGCACATCGTCAAGCACGTGCGCGCCGAGGTCGTGCCGGCCGGGCTGCACAACGACGCGGGCATCGTCGGCGCGGCGATGGCGGCCCAGCTCGCGTGCGGCACGGCGCCGCTGCCGACGCCGGACGCGGCGTCCGCCTGAGGCCCGCCGGTCCTGGGGTGGCCCGGGCCGAGGGCGCCCGGGACGGCTCAGGCCAGCGGTGCGCCGTGTACCTGACGTCCCGCCAGGAACGTGGCCAGGACCTCCAGCCCGCGGACGTCCTCGGGCGGGACCTCCAGCGGGTTCGCGGACAGCACCACCAGGTCGGCGTACTTGCCCGGGGTCAGCGAACCGGTGATGTCGTCGCAGAGCAGCTGGTACGCGGCGTCGATCGTCTCGGCGCGCAGCGCCTGCTCGACCGTCAGGCATTCCTCGGGTGCCATTACCCGCCCCTGGCGCGACCGGCGGGTCGCGGCGACCGTGATGTTGTGCAGCGGGTCCTCGGGCGTCGCCGGAGGGTCGTTGTGCAGGGAGATCCGCATCCCCGCGTCGACCGCCGAACGCGCCGCCGCCCAGTGCGCGCCGTACTTCTCGCCGAACAGGTCGTCGGTGAGCACCTCGCCCCAGTAGTACACGTGGTCGATGAAGACGCTCGCGGTGACGCCGAGCGCGGCGGCGCGCACGAACTGGTCCTGGCGCATCGCGCCGACGTGCTCCAGGCGCAGCCGGTGGTCGCGGCCCCGGTAGCGGGACAGCACGCTCTCGTACACGTCCAGCACCATGTCGATCGCCAGGTCGCCGTGCGCGTGGCAGGCGATCTGCCAGCCGAGCGGGAAGTACGCCTCGACGACCTCGGCGAGCGCGTCCCACGAGTAGTTCGTGGTGGTGCGCGGCCGACTGCCCAGGCCCATGCTGCGCGTCAGCTCGGTGTCCAGGTAGGGGAACGACACCGCGATCGTGCCGACCCACGGCGACCCGTCGACCCAGATCTTCACGCCGACCTCGCGGATCAGGTCGTCGCCCTCGCCCGGGTGGACGCCCGGCTCTGGCGCCTTGCCGGCCGGGGAGTACAGCCGCAGGCGCAGGCTGAGCCCGTCGAGCCGGTGCTTCGGGTCGAGCAGCGCGTCCCGCCACTCCGGCAGGCACGCCATCTCGCTGATCGTCGTGACGCCGACCTGGTTGAGCCGCGCCACCTCGCGGCGCAGCGCGGCGACCAGCTGCTCCCGCGGATGGCCCGCCGCGGGGAACAGCCGGCGGATGGCGCCCGCCTCGTACGCCGTGCCCAGCAGCGTGCCGTCCTGGCTGCGGCCGAACCGGGCGCCGGGCGGGTCCGGCGTCGTGCGGTCCACGCCCGCGCGCTCGGCGGCGCGGGTGTTGAAGAAGCCGAGGTGCGCCGACTGGGTGAGGATGACCAGCGGGGCGTCGGGCGAGACGGCGTCGAGCCAGGCGAGCGTCGGTTCCGGCAGCCCGTGGCCGTGGCCGATCGTGTCCCAGCCGATGAACGCGGCGCCCTCCGCGCCGCGCGCGGCCAGCGTCTTGCGGATGGTGTCGACCACGTCGTCCGGGGTCGGCACGGTCATCGGGCGGATGTCCACCAGGTCCGTGCCGAACAGGCGCGCCTCGGCGACCGCGTGGCCGTGCGCCTCGACGAAGCCGGGCAGGAGGCACCGGTCGCCGAGCTCCACGGTGCGGGTGTCCGGACCGGTCCAGGCGTGCGCGTCGGCGCGGCCGCCGACTCCGACGATGCGGCCGTCCCGTACCGCGACGGCGGTCGCGCGGGGGCGGGCCGGGTCCATCGTCACCGCCGTGCCGAGGAAGACCACGTCGGCGGGCAGCACGGTCGGGCGCTCGGGGTCCAGGCCGTCCGCCGCCGGTCCGGAGCCGGCTCCACCCGCCTCATCGGGCACGGGCCCGGGGATGGGGGCGGAGTGACGGCCGGGGCGGGGGTGGTCGGTGCTCACTCCCGCCCGATACCCAGGCGTCTGCGCACTGAAGCGGACGAATCCGCCGGTCCGTCAGCCGCGGCCGGTCGTCAGCAGCCCGCCGAGCAGGCCGGCGATGTTCCATGCGTCGTCGACGCCGCGGTGGTGGGTGCCCTCCAGCAGCAGGCCCGCGTGCGCGAGCGCGCCGGCCATGCCCAGCTCGTGCGGGAGGGCGTGGACGAGCGAGTAGAGCGTCTTGACGTTGAGGTGCCGGGTGCCGAACGGATAGGGCACCCCGAGCGCGGCGCACTGGCGTTCGAACTGCTGCCGGTCGTACTCGCCCCAGCTCGCCCAGACCCGCTCGTGGGAGCGGTATTCGTCACGCAGCAGGGCGCACGCTTCGGCGAACGAAACACCGCCGTCGACGTCCTCCTGGGTGAGCGTGGTCAGCTGCGTGCAGAAGGCGCTCACGGTCGAGCGTTGAGGGCGTACCAGGACGCCTCTTTTGTCGGTACGCTCTGCGCTCGCGATGTCGAAGACGGTCACCCCGATCTCGATGATGTCGTTGCTTTGGCCTGCGGGTGCCGACCCGTCCCAGCAGGTCGCTTCGACGTCGACCACGAGTATCCGATCCAGGAGCCGTTTCGCCATGGCGTGATCCAAGCACCGACGGCGCGACGTGACGAAGGGGTTTCGGTGGTGGTCAGGTGGAACGGTTGGGTCGAATCCCCGTCCCGTATCGAGGGGTTCCTGGTGTCGCCGGTATGAACCGGCTTGACCAACGCTGGGTGGACGGCTCGGGTACAAGCAGTGACATAGCGGGAAAATTCCCGACTATGACGCTGTCTCCCGAACGCATCGAGACGGCCCTCTCGGGGGCGGACACCGCGAACTTGACGGTCGCCGAACGGCTTTCCCATATCCGCTGGATCGCCGGCGGCACAGGAGCGGGCAAGAGCACGGTCGCACGCATGCTCGGAGAACGCCACAGCGTCCCGGTCTTCCACGGGGACCCGGCGGAACCCGGCTGGATCGCGCGCTCCGGCCCGGAACACCCGAACCTGTACGCGCTCGCCCGCCTGCCACCCGGCAGCTTCTGGGCGGGACGGACGGGCAAGCAGGCCTTCAAGGCGACCCCGAGCGTGCACGGCGAGACCTTCGCCCACCTCGTCGACGACCTGCTGGTCGCCGGCCCGCCCGCCGAAGGCCCGGTCCTGGTCGACTACTTCGGCATCCCGCCGGGTCACCTGGCGCCCGTCCTGGCCGATCCGCGGCACGTGGTGTTCCTGCTGCCCACCAAGGAGTTCAAGCGCGACGTGATGTACTCCCGCCACGCCGCGACCGGCGACCTGGACGTCCTGAGGAAGCGGCTCGTCCGCGACGGCATGTGGGACGACAAGGTGCGGCGGGAAGCCTCCCGGCACGGCTACCACGTCGTGACCGTCGACGGGACGCGCCCGCTGGCGGACACGGCCGACGAGATCGCGGAACTGTTCGGCCTGGCGGTGTGAGACGGCGGTGGGCGGGGCGGCCGACGCCCCGCCCCCGGCGCGGGTCCGGTAAGACGCGCCGTGCCCGCTTCCGTGCATGCGTCGGAGGTCAGTTCACCGTGCCGGCGTACGTCGCGGGGTAGTTCTGCGTCGCGTCGGCCCAGAACTCCGGGGTCTGCATGGCTTCCATGTTGCGCGGCACGCTCGAGATCTTCGAGCCGGTCCTGCCGAGGTCGCTGAACGTCGTCTGGCCCGAGCCGTACAACTCGGTGAGCGACGGGATGTCGGGGACCTGGGGCACGTTCACGTGAGGCAGGCGGGCCTCGGGCAGCTGCGGCTCGGGCAGCTGGGCCAGGTCCAGGGAGGACAGCGTCTCCGGGACGGCCTCCAGCCGGGTCACGCCCGGAACCGCGGAGACGGCCGGCAGCTCGGAGGCCGCGGGCAGCGCCGAGATCTCGCCGACGCGGGCCAGCTCGCCCACGCCCGCGAGGTCGCCGAGCTCGTGGACCTGGGGGAGCTCGGGCAGCGCCGACAGGTCAGGCAGCGCGGACACCTCGGGCAGGTCCGGGAGTCCGACGGCCGGCAGGTCGGGCAGCTCGAGCGGCACCGGCAGGAGCGGCGCGGCGTCCGCGTGCGCGGCGCTCGGGACGGCGGCGGCACCGAGCGCCAGGAGCGCGGTCGCGACAACCTTGCGAGTCTTCATGACCTGCAGAACGCGCGCCGTACGGGAACGTCACGGCGTCCGGGAGAAGATCCCCCGGACACCCCGCCGCCCCTCAGCCCTCCGCCGCGAAGCCGCGCACCAGGATCGAGACCGCCGTCGCGAACCGGCTTGTGAAGTCGAGCCCCTCCCCGGTGGCGAGCGCCTGGGCGAGGTACGGGTACGCGTCGGCGTCGACCGGCTCCGGCTCCTGCGCGTCGGCTTCGTGGCCGGGCGTGGTGCCGACCTCCGCGAGCGTGTGGCCGATGACGAACGTGGTGAGCGCGTTGACGGTGTCCAGGGCGCGCCCGACGGGCACGCCCTGTTCGCACTGCACGGCGAGCGCGCTCTCCAGGATCCGGAACGCCGCGGGGGAGTTGACCGGCCGGGTCGCGATCACGCCGAGCACGGCGGGGTGCGCCAGCAGCGTGGCGCGCAGCGCGTGGGCGACGCCGGTCAGCGCCTCGGGCCACGGCCGGTCGCGGCGCGCGGCGAGGTCGCCGGCGGCGCGTTCCAGCAGTCGTTCGACCATGCCGTCGAGCAGCGCGGCCTTGCTCGGCACGTAGTGGTACAGCGTCATGCCCTCGACGCCCATCGCGGTGCCGAGCTTGCGTGTGGAGAGGGCCGCGAGGCCGTGTTCGTCGACGTACGCGATCGCGGCGTCGAGCACCTTGTCGCGGCTGAGCCCGGCGCGCGGGCGCGCCCTGCGGTCGGCCATGCGGTCACCCCTTGACGATTCTTGCACTGTAAGAAAGACTTCCGGCAGGTCGGAATCTTACACCGCAAGAAAACCCGTAGGGGGAGAACGTCATGCTGGTCGCCGCGATGTCCCGCAAGCTCAACGAGGGCGTCGACTACGCCGAGTTCCGCAAGGCCTGGATCCCGGCGGCGGAGGACGTCTTCCCCGACGACCCGCGCACCCGCGTCATCAGCGCCGTCAACGTCGAGGACCCGCGCGAGCTGCTGACCATCGCACTCATCCCGGACGCGACCGTCGACGACATCCCCGTGTGGATGGAGCGGCTCGCGCCCGTCGAGGAGCGCCGCCACGAGCGCATCAAGCACATGGTCGGCGAGCCGACCCTCAACGCGGTCTACCAGGTGGTCGGGGACGACGACCTGTCGCGGCCGATCGCGGAGTAGGGGCCCGCGGAACGCGGGTGCACATCCCGGGCGGCGGCAGGGGGGGTGGCCGCCGCCCGGGACCCGATACCGCCCCTGAGGGCGTAACGGCCAGGCGCTCGCACGCCAAGGGGGGAGTTAGGCGTGCATTGCGCCCGGGGCGCGAGGCGTGGTCAGGTCGCGTTGCGGCGATGGACCACGATGGCAGGGATGGAGGTCTCGTCTATCCACAACGTATCGCGGACGTGCGATGGTTCCCGCCTGGAGCGATGCGGTCGCGGACGCGCGTCGGCGCAGACCTCGGAACGTGCAGCGTGAATGATCACGGCGGATCTCCCCCCGGCTGTCGCGGTGACCGACGCACCGCGCGGACAGCACCCTTCAAGAGTGGCAGATGGAACGCCCCTGGGGCATCCCGCGCGTGGAGTATTCGCGAACTGATACCTCGTTCTGACGGATGAGCGGCGGGGTTGGGGTCCGCCGGGCGGCGGACGGCGTCGAGACCCGGCCAACCCGGCCGAATTGACACCTCGTTGCCCCGTGGCGGGCACCCTGGCGCTCCGGTCACCCGTCGTCCCGGCGAGACTCCGGCCGCGGACGCGCCGGCGCGAGGTCGGGGCTGTACCGGGACGCCTCGGGCGCCGACCACGCCAACCCCGTCGCGCCGGGCACCTCCACGACCGCCTCCACCGTCAGTTCGACGAGCCGCTGCGCGCCCGGGAAGGCGGCCGCGTGCTCGTGCTCCCAGACGATGCGGGCCGTGCCCGAGACGTGCAGCAGGCCGCCGGTCGACCAGTCGGGGAAGACCACGCCCGCCGCCGCGTGCACGGCGAGGTTGCCGAGCGTCATGAACATCGCGTTGCCCAGGTAGTCCGGCCACACGACGCGGTCGGGCGCGGGCGCGTGCACGAAGCCCGGGTTGCCGCCGCGGTGCGACGCGTCCGCGTGGCCCGCGTCGTCGGCGGTCGCCACGAAGAACGTGTCGGCGGACGTGACCGCGGCGCGTTGCGCGTCGGTCAGGCGGGTGCCGCGCGTGGCCTCGCCGGGCTTGGCGGCGGGGGCGGGTGCGGGTTCACGCTTGCTGATGTACTTCGGGCAGTTGCCGTACACCTGGTCCAACGCGACGGTGAGGCCTCCGCCGCTCGGCCGCGCCGTCCCGTTGAAGCGCCACCGGCGCCGCACGCCCGGCTCGAGGACGACCAGGCCGACGCGGGCCGGGCCGGCCAGCGCGGCGGCGAGCGGGTCGGCGGGCCCCGGCCGGGTGCGGATCTCGAGCGTCGTGTCGTCCACCGCGGCGAGGAAGCCGGGCTCACCGGTCAGCAGGGTCGCCCACATGCGGCCCTCCGTGTCGGCCGCCCCGAGCGCGGCCACGCGCTGGGCGGACAGGAACTCGGCGGCGGCCGCCGGAACGCGCGTCCCGACCACCTTGCCGACGCGCGCCGCGAGGGCGCCGACCCCGGCCCGGGCCTGGACGGCTAACTCGCCGGGGTGAAAGGCGTGGTCCATTGATCCCTTTCCCTTCCACATGGATAGGAGTGCGAGATAGCATTAGAACGTGACTGTGACGATCACCCCCGCAGCGACCGGCAGCGGCGCCCCGGCACTGGGCGAACCGCTCGCCGTCGAATACGGCAACACATGGCACGCCGTGCGCGGCACCCGCGGCGGCCTGCACGACGCGCTCGCGACCCCCGAGACGCTGGCCGCCTGGCTCGTCGAGCACGGCGGCCGCTTCCCGGAGGGCGTGGCCGACGCCGCGCTGGCCGGCCTGCGCGCCGAGGACCTCCCGCGCTGGACGGCGCTGCGCGACGCCATCCGCACCGTCGAGCAGGCCGTCGTGACCGGCACGGCGCCGGACGCCGACGCGCTCGCGACCGTCAACACGGCCGCCGCCGCGGCCCCGCGCGTCCCTCGCCTGGTGCTCGACGCCGACGGCCGCCTCACCGCCGTCGAGGTCGCCGACCCGCACCCCCACGCCGCGCTCGCCGCCCTGGCCGCCTCCGCCATCGACGTCTTCGGCGGCCCCCAGGCGGCGGCACTGCGCGCCTGCGAGGGCCCCGGCTGCGTCCTCTTCTACGTCCGCAACCACCCCCGCCGGGGCTGGTGCTCCCCGGGCTGCGGCAACCGCGCGCGCGTCGCCCGCTACCACGAGCGGCACAAGGGCTAGTTCCGCTCCGACCGCCACCGCCACCGCCACTGCCGCGGCACGTCGTCCGCATCCCCGGGCCGCCTCGGCAACGCACAGGCAAAAGTCCCGCACCCGGCCTGGGCCTCGCGTGCCCCGCGGCCCTACTGTCTGCGCATGAGCAACGCATCCGGTGCCTCCGCCAAGCCGTCGTCCGGTCGTACGTCCTGGTGGGTCAGCCCGCTCGGCGGGGTGAAGCGCAAGGGCCCGTGGGAGGTCCCGGCCAAGATGAAGTCGGTGACGCTCGTCGGCGGCGTGTCCCTCGACCTCACCGAAGCCCGGTTCGCCGAGCCCGAGTTCGTGCTCACCAAATTCTCGCTCGTGGGCGGCGTGTCCGTCACGGCCCCGTACAACGTCCGCGTCGACGTCCGCGGCCTCACCCTCCTCGGCGGCCGCGACATCGAAGACGTCGCCGAACTCCCCGCGGACGCCCCGACGGTCGTCGTCAAGGCCTACGGCCTCCTCGGCGGAGTGACCGTCAAGCGCGCCTGAACACGGATCGGACCGGAGCGGTCCCCGCTCCGGTCCTGTTCCCCGTGGGCGTGCGGTCACCCCTTATGCGGGGCGCGGGGTGTTCAGTTCCTCGGTGTTGGCGCCCATGATCTTGGCGCGGGTTTCGGGGTCGAAGTCCTTGACCTCGGTCTCGTAGTCGAGCGGGTTGGGCAGGGCCTCGATGTGCGGCCAGTCGGAGCCGAAGACGACGCGGTCGGCGCCCATGAGCTCGACGGTCTCGTGGACGTCGTCCTCCCAGAACGGGTTGATCCAGATGTGCCGGCGGAAGGTCTCCACCGGGTCCTCGGGGAACAGGCCGGGGACCTTGCGGTTGACCGAGCGCAGCTTGCGGAACAGGTCGCCGAGGAACTCCGAGCCGTTCTCGACGGACACCACCCGCACGTTGGGGAAGCGGTGGAAGACCCGGTCGAGGACGAGCGACGCGAGGAAGTCGTAGATCGGCCGTTCCATCGTCCACAGCATGGTGACGGACGGCTTGCCGTGGCCCTTGAAGTCCGTGGAAAGGCCCTGCTTGCGGCTGTAGCCGTTGGCTGAGTAGCCGCTGTCGCCGGCGTGCACGACGACCGGCACGCCCGCCTCGTTGACGCGGGCCCAGAAGGGGTCGAAGACGGGGTCGCCGGGGGTGAACGGGCCGTCGGCGGTGGTCGGCGCCGCCGGGCGCATGCAGACCACGCGGGCGCCGTTCTCCAGCGCGCGGTCGAGGTCGGCGAGCGCCGTGTCGAGGTCGGCGAGGGCGATGTAGGGGGCGGCGAAGATGCGGTCCTGGTGGTTCCAGCCCCAGTCCTCTTCCAGCCACCGGTTGAAGGCGCGGAACAGCTGTCCGACGGCGAACGGGTCGTGCTTGAGGGCGTCCTCGTAGATCATGCCGAGGGTCGGGAACAGCCAGACCTTGTCGAGGCCTTGGGCGTCCATCGCCTGGACGCGCGCGGCCGGGTCGCGGTACTCGGGGCGGATCGGCTCGCGTTCGCGCAGGAACTCCAGCGGGTTGCGGCCTTCGGGGTTGCCGCGGAAGTACTCGGCCATGGCGCCGGCCTTCGCGATCGGGTCGAAGGTGGGGTTCACCACGGCGTGGTTCACCTTGCCGCCGATGACGTGGTACTTGCGGCCGTTGATCTCGCACCACTGGATGACGCGGTCGCCCAGGCGCGGGTCGAGGTGGCGGGTGAACGCGTCCAGCGCCTCGTAGTAATGGTTGTCTGCGTCAAAGATGATGCTCATGCGCGTCATTGTGCGGCGAAGCGCGGGACGAAACAAGGTAAGGGTGTCTGTCTTTTTGTGCGGGCCCCGCCGGGCTTCCGCAGTGGTCCTGGGGCGCGCCGCCGCACGCCCCAGGACCCGGTCGTCCGACGGTTACTGAGTGACCATCAGGTCCGACAGCACGCCGGCGGCGCGGTCGGCCTGCGCGTGCGCGCCGAACAGATAGGTGCCGAACTGCGTGCGCCCCTTGAGGTAGTACTCGAGGAACGCGGTCGCGTAGACGTCGCCCGTGGCGTGCTGCGAGTCGTACGACACCCCGGGCGTGCAGTCCTGCGGGACGCCGGGGATCGCGATCTGCGTCCCCTGCTCGTCCAGGAACTGCACGTGGTTGGCGCCGGCGATCTCGACGTACTCCTTGAACGCGCCGGGAACGTCGTTGTAGTAGCGCTTGCCGGCTCCAGGCGAGATGCAGTCGTTCTGGCCGCTCTCGATCAGCGTCGGCACGTGGATGTTGCGGGTGTCCGCCTCGACCCGGTTGTACGTGTCGAGGTCGGCCGGGTCGTAGCCCGGCGTCAGGGCGACCACGGCGTCGATGCGGCTGTCCTGCGCAGCAGCCGCGAGCGCGCCCGCGCCGCCGAGCGAAGCGCCCGCCGCCGCGACCTTGGTGGTGTCGACGATGCCCTTGATCGGGCTGCCGAACGCCGAGTTGTCGCTGATGACCCGCGAGATGCCCGCCTTGATGTTGGTGACGTGCATGTACGGGTCGGTGGACAGGATGTTCGGCGGGTAGTAGCTGAGCACGATGTAGCCGTGCGAGGTCAGGTACCCGATGATCCAGTCGAAGTAGTCGAACCCGACCCACGAGGCCGGGGCGAGCACGACGACCGGGTACTTGCCCTCGGTCTTGTCCGCCGGCTTGAGCCAGCCGTCGGACGTCGCCGGGTAGGACACGCGGGCGTTCTGGAAGCCGGGTCCGCCGGTCCAGTAGAGGAACTCGTAGGTGCCCACGTGGTACGGGCCGGGCTGGGTCGGCGGCACGGGCGTCACCGCGTGCGCCGGCGCCGCGCCGAACAGCAGCGCGAACACCGCGAGCAGCGCGACGAGGAACGAACCGGTGGTACCGCGCGGCCGCTTCGACCGCTGGGGGGATCTGGCCATGGTGCGTCGCCCTCCAAAGGGGGATCGGGTGGACGTACCTTGCGATCCGGGCGCCCGGCCGGCGGGGGAGAGGAACCGGAATCGAGGGGGAGGGTTCCGGTTCCGTCGCCGACCGGGCCCCGGCCACCCGGCCCGGAGCCCCGTCCTCGGTGGCGTGGAGGAGGAGCCGGCCCTGGCCGGGAGTCTCTGGGTGGTGCGGAACGGACGAGCGGGGAGCGTCAGCGGGTCATGCCGCCAGCACCCGGTACACGGCGTCGACGAGCGACAGCGCGCGCCAGTCGGTGTGCGACAGCGTCTGGCCGTTGGTCACATAGGCGAACGACAGGCCGCACGCCGGGTCGGCGAACGCCAGCGTGCCGCCGCTGCCCGGGTGGCCGAAGGCCTCGGGATTCCCCGAGACCTGGAAGAACGACGTCGAAGGTTTCATGAACCCCTGGGCGAACGCGGTCAGTTCGCCCAGGATGCGGTCCTGCCCTTCCACCGCCGTGGTGGTGGCGGCCTTGACCGAGTCGGGTGCCATCAGGCGGACGCCGTCAAGCGTGCCGCCGGCGGCCAGCGCGGCGTACACCCGCGCCAGGGCCCGCGCGTTCGTGACCCCGCACCCCGACGGGATCTCCAGCGCCAGCACGTCCGGGTCGTGGTCGGCGCCCGGCAGCGCCAGTTCGGGCAGCGTCAGCATCGCGCGCATCATGTCGGAGTCGGGGTCCCACGCGGGTGCGCCGGAAGCCGATGTGTCGGACGTGTCGGACGTGTCGGAAGCGGGCGTGCCGGAAGGCGTGGCGGCCCCCCGGTCCGCCACGCCCCCTCTTCCCCCCGTTCCCCCCTGTGTTCCCCCCGAGCCCGCCGGATCCGGGCTTCCCCCCGGACGTGCCCCGGTTCCGGCGGTTGTCGTTCCGGCTTCCCCCATGGCCGGAACGGCCGGTGGTGCGGGGACGAGCGTCGCGACCGTCGCCGCGACCTCGCGCGGCGTACCGATGTACGCCCGCACCCCCAGCGGTCCCGCTACCTCGTCGTTCAGAAACGCCCCTACCGTGCGCCCGTCGATCCGGCGCAGCAGCTCGGCCGCGTAGAACCCCCACGTGACCGCGTGGTACCCGTGCGCGGTGCCCGGTTCCCAGTGCGGTCGCTGCGCGGCCAGAAGATCGGACAAGGCGTCCGGAACGGCGACGGTGGACAACGGGATCGGTTCGTCGAGGAACGGCAGTCCGGCTTGGTGCGACAGCAGTTCCCCGACCGTCACGCGCTGCTTTCCGGCAGCGGCGAACTCCGGCCAGTAACGGCAGACCGGGCTCGCGTAGTCCAGTCGGCCGCGGTCCGCGAGCATCGCGAGGCAGGTGGCGACCAGCCCCTTGGTGGCGGACCACACCACCTGGACGGTGTCGTGCTCCCACGGCCGCCCCGTCTCCGGGTCGGCGAGCCCGCCCCACAGGTCGACGACCGGCAGGCCGCGGACCTGGACCGCCAGCGCCGCGCCGACCTCGCCGCGTTCGGCGAAGTGCGTACGGAACTCCCGCTCCACGGCGGCGAATTCCGGTGCGGCGTGACCCTGCACGGTCGCGTCTTCCACAGGTGGGCTCCGTTCGTGAGGTGCTGGTACGTGGTGCGTGGTGCGTTCGCGCCGCTCGTACCCGCTGGAGCACTGCCGGGTGGAGCCCTCCCCGGCGGTGCGGGAGGCCTCAGCCCTTGGTGTCCTTCCGGGCACGCCGGCCGTTCTTCGTCGGCGCCGTGCGCGGGCTCACCCCGTCGAGGACGAGGCCGAGGAACTGCTCCTCGAGTTCGGCGAGCGTGTAGCCGCTGGTCTGGTGCCATCCGACGGACAGCCACAGCGGGTAGGTCAGGTACCGGTAGGCCAGGTCGGGCGTCAGGTCGGCGCGGAAGTCGCCGGACGCCATGCCCGCTTCGAGCGTGTCGATCCACAGGTCGCGGGCCGCCATGCTCGAGACGTTCAGGTGCTGGAAGCGCGGGAGCGTCGCCAGGTACGCGTAGTCCCGCAGGTACACGGTGCACGCGTCCGGGTGGGTCTCGATGAGGCGGAACGCCGCGTGCACGAGTCCGCGCAGCCGCTCCAGCGGCGCGGGATCCGCCGCCACCGCCTCGTGGTTCCAGGTGTCGAGGTCCTCCATGGCTCCGCGCAGGATCTCGTCGACCATCTCCTCTTTGGACTCGAACCAGTGGTAGAGGCTGCCGGCCTGGATGTCGACCGCGTCGGCGATCTCCCGGACGGTCGTCGCGGCCACGCCCTTGCGGGCGAACAGCGCGGCAGCCTGGGCGAGGATCAGTTCCCGTCGCGCGGGCGCCTCCGGCGCCGTCTTCCTGCGTGCCATCAGTCCGTGTCTTCCTGCTCCGGCCGGTGAGGTAGAGCGCAGCCTAACCGCAGGCCGGGGATTTTCCGGAGGTCGTGGTTCCGCCGCAGTGGCGCACCGCCTTCCGTCTTCCGTTCGACGCCGCCGGCGGCGCGTTGCCGCCGAACGACCGGGCGTGACGCGTGGGGGAGGCCGCCCGGGGAGTGCTGGTGTGCTGTCCGGGCGAGAACCTAACGAGCGTTTGTTGGCTACCTAACGCTTGTTTGATGCACCTGAACTGTCGACCCGAACGGGCTTCGCTGTCAAGGCTTGTGCGACATCGACTCGTGCCCTACGTTGTCGCGCACCATCCGTGGGGGATGGCCGGCCGGGGAGCGGACGCGAAAGGCGTTGCTCCCACATGGACCGCTCCAACAGCTCCTCGCCTCCCAGAGGCCGCGCGCTGCGCCGCCTCGCCGCGGGCGCCGCCGTCGGCGTACTCGTCCTGAGCGCCGCGGCCTGCGGTGACGACGACAAGTCCGACAAGGGCAAGTCCGCGCCTTCGTCCGCGGGTTCGTCCGGCGGGGCCGACGTTCCGGCCGCCAAGATCATCGGGCTGTGGCAGGTCAAGGGCGAGGACCCCAACGCGATCGACGACTACCAGAACGGCGCCCTGGTCGCGGTCGACGAGATCAACGCCAAGGGCGGCGTCCTCGGCAAGCCGCTGCAGTTCGAACGCGTCCCCAGCGGCCTGAACCCGACCTCGGCGCGCAGCGCCTTCCTCGCCGCCAAGGACAAGGACCCCAGCGGCATGGTCGGCTTCCCCGGCGGCACCGAGGCGGAGGGGCTGCAGCGCGACATCGACGCCGCGCGCATCCCGATCGTCAACGTCAACAACGACATCACGCTGCTGTACGGCGCCAAGAACGGCAGCGAGTGGATGTTCACCACGAACCCGTACGACGGCGCCACCGCGAAGAACATGGTCGCCCTCGCGCAGAAGAACGGCTGGACCAAGCTCGGCGTCCTCGGCAACGACCTCGGCTACGGACGTGACGGCACCGACCGCACCAAGAGGGCCGCCGAAGGCACCCCGGTCACCGTCGGCGCCACCCGCCTCGTCCCGGTCGCGCAGACCGACCTCACCGAAGCGGTCCTCGCGCTCAAGGACAGCACCGCCGTCGTCTCGTGGTCGTACCCGAACACCCTTGCCGCGCAGCTGAAGCAGATGGCGCAGAACAACATCACCACGCCTGTGGTCGGCGGCGGTTCGACGCCCGTCGTCGTCAACTACGGCCTGGCCAAGGGCAAGGAGGTGGAGAACCTGCACGCCGTGCTCGCGTGCCTGCCGTCCACCGACCAGCGGCCCTCCACCAAGGCCTTCAACGACGCCTACAAGGCGAAGTACAAGACCGACGCCCCGCCGCTCGCCGCCGCCGCGCACGACGCGGTCTGGCTGCAGGCCGAGGCGATGAAGAAGGCCGGCACCACCACCGACCACGCCAAGATCAAGGCCGCGCTCGAGCAGCTGTCCTGGACCGAAGGCGCCTGCCAGCCCGAGTACAAGGCCGACCCGTCGCACGTCCTCGCGCACCAGCAGATCGCGCTGAAGTACGACGCGAACGGCGTGGCAACCGTCGAAGACACCTACAAGATCCCGGAGTTGGCGAAGGGGTCGAGCTGACCTCACGCTCGCCCGCGCGTCCGGGAACGAGCCGTTCCCGTTCCCGGACGCGCGATCCGGCCTTCCCAGGCAGGGTGGCGGCGTATCGGGTCGTCCCCTGGCGGCCCACTCAGCGGGTACGCCGCCACCCGCTCCACCGGCGCGCTCTCGACGGCGAACGCCTCCGAGTGTTCTCGCAGTTCGCCTGTGTTGTCCGGCGGTTCGTGCTCGTCCGACCGCTCCGTCCCGACCGACCAGAACCGGCGGTACCCATGGCCACGTTCCTCGCCCTGCTGGCCGGCGCGCTCGCGTACGCCGCCGTGCTCACCCTGGCCGCGCTCGGCTTCCTGCTGCTCTACAAGGCCACCGGCGTGGTCAACTTCGCGCACGGCGACCTGCTCACCCTCGGCGGCTTCCTGGCCTGGTGGGCGATCGACGACCTCGGGCTGCCGGTGGTGCCCGGCTCGCTGCTGGCGATCGTGCTGCTGGCCGGCGTCGGCGTCGTCCTGGAACGCGTCGCGTACGCGCCGCTGCGCAAACGTCCGCAGATGACCGTCGTCGTCGCGACCCTCGCCGCCGCCCTCGTCATCCGCGCCTCGATCGGCATCTGGCAGGGCAGCGAACCACGGCGGCTGCCCAGCCCGGTCGGCGACGGCGCGTGGCACGTCGCGGGTGCCGCGATCGCGTGGCAGCGGGTGCTCATCGTCGGCGTCACCGCCGTCGTGGTCGCGCTGCTCATGTACGTCTTCCGCTACACGTCGTTCGGCCGCCAGGTCCGCGCGCTCGCCGCCGACCCCGACGCCGCCCGGCTGTGCGGCGTACGCGTGCGGCGTGTGTCGATGATCGCCTGGGCGCTGTCCGGGGCGCTCGCCGCGCTCGCCGGGATCCTGGTCGCGCCGCTGACCGTGCTCGACCTCAACTTCGGGTTCGCGATCATGCTCGGCGGCATGGCGGCGGCCGTCGCGGGCGGCTTCGGCAGCCTGCGCGGCGCGGTCGTCGGCTGCCTCGGCGTCGGCCTGATCCAGCAACTCGTGGGCGGCTACTGGCTGCGCGACTACGCCGGGGCGCTGCCGTACGCCGCACTGTTCCTCGTGATCGTGATCCGGCCGCAAGGCATCGTCGCGACCCCCGCCTCCCGCCTGTGAACCCGCACCCTTCGGCTTCTGAACCCGCCGTGAGCCCCAAGGACGGCCCGCGCATGACCGAGACCGACAACGCCGCAGCGCCGCCTGCTTCTTCGCCGCCGGTGGCCGACTCCGCCCTGAGGAAGACGGCCTCATCGGGGTCCTCGCCGCGCTCCGACGCGCTGACCGCCGCGTTCGACGGTGTCCGCGCGCGGATCGGGGCGGGCGCGCGGCACGGCGACCGGCCACCCGCGTACCGGCGCCACCAGTACCTGGCCGTCGCGGTGTTCGTCGCCGTGACCGCCTTGACCGCCCCGCGCGTGGTCACTTCGGCGGAAGGGTCGAACCTGCTCGACCTGTGGCTCGCGTACTCGATCGCGGGCGTCGGGTTCTACTGGATCTTCGGACTCGGCGGGCGGTTCGCGTTCTGCCAGACCACGATGATGGCGGTCGGGGCGTACAGCTCGGCGTACGCGACCGGGCACGGGCGTGCGTTCTGGCAGAGCACGCTGATCGGCGCCGCGGCGGCCGCGATCGCCGCCGCGGTGATCGGGCTGGCGCTCGCCCGGGCCCAGCACTTCGCGTTCGCGATCGGGACCCTCGCGGTCTCGCAGGTCGGGGTCGTGGTCTTCAGTCGGACGAGTGACTTCACCGGGGTGAACGGGCAGGTCACGGGGCTGCCGTACGCGTCGTTGTTCGGGCACACCTTCGACTCCGACCGGTCGGTGTTCTGGCTGTTCCTCGGCGTCCTGACCCTGGTCCTCCTGCTCGGGGTGTTCCTGGAACGTTCACCGCTGGGGCGCGAGGCGGTCGCGGCACGGGACGGCGAGACGGTCGCGCGAACCGCCGGCGTGCCCGTGCGGCGCGTACACCTGACGCTCTACGTGCTCGGCTCCACCGCGGCCGGGATCTCCGGCGCGCTGCTCGGCGACTGGCGCGGCTTCGTCGCCGTCGACGACTTCGGCCTCGACCTCGGCATCGGGATCTTCCTGATGGTCATCCTCGGCGGCGCCGGATCACTGTGGGGGCCGGTGCTCGGCGCCGGGTTCTACGTGTGGGCGCCCAAGCTCCTCGCGGACCTCGACGAGTACAAGGGCGTGGTCTACGGCGCGCTGCTGCTGGTGATGATCATGGTCTGCCCGGACGGACTCATCGGACTCGGCGGCAGGGCCCGGGCGTTGGTGCGGCGGCGGCGCGAACCCGCGGAAGGCGGCGGAGATGCCTGAACACGTCCTCGAAGCCCACGGCGTCAGCGTCGCGTTCGGCGGCGTCAAGGCGGTCGACGAGGTCTCGGTCGCCGTCGGCGAAGGCCAGGTCGTCGGCGTCATCGGGCCCAACGGCAGCGGCAAGACCACGCTGCTCAACGCGCTCACGGGCGTCGTCCCCGCACACGGGGTGCTCATGGTCGACAGGCGCCGCGTCCGGCTGGGGGCGCCCGAACGGCCGCGCCGCGCAGGGCTGGTGCGGATGTTCCAACAGCCGCAGCCCTACCGCGCGCTCACCTGCCAGGAGAACGTGCTCGTCGCGACCCCGGACCGACGGGCCCGCGGGCTCACCGGGGCCTGGCTGCTGCGGCCGCGCATGCTGCGGGTCGAACGGGCCCGCTGGGCCTCGGCGTCCGCCGCCCTCGACCGGGTGGGGCTCGCCGCGAAGGCGCAGGTGTCGGCGGCCTTTCTGACGTACGGCGAACAGCGACTCCTGGACATCGCCCGCGGCATCGCCGCCGGCCCGCGCGTACTGATGCTCGACGAGCCCAGTGCGGGACTGAACGACCAGGAGACGCACGCCCTGCTCGTCCTGCTCCGCTCGGTCGCCGCCGACGGCGTCGCGCTCCTGGTGATCGACCACAAGATCGACTTCATCGACGCGCTGTGCGACCGCATCACCGTGCTGGAAACCGGCCGCGTCGTCGCCGAAGGCACGCCGGCCCAGGTATGGAAGGACCGCCGCGTGATGGACGCCTACTTGGGGACGGCCCAGGATGCTTGAACTCACCGGACTCACCGTCGACTACGGCACCACGCGCGCCGTAAGCGGCCTCGACCTGAGCGTCTCCGCCGGCGAGGCCGTCGCCCTCCTCGGGCCCAACGGCGCCGGCAAGACCTCGACGCTGCACGCGATTTCGGGGCTCGTGCCGGTGCGCGGCACCGTGCGGTTCGACGGGACGGACATCACCGGGCACGACCCGGCGGCGATCGCGCGGCGCGGGCTCATCCACGTCCCCGAGGGGCGGCGGGTGTTCCCGACCCTGAGCGTGCACGAGAACCTGCTCATGGGCCGCATCGCCGCGGCGGGCCGGCACGGCTGGACCGAGGACGACGTCTACAGCCTGCTGCCCGCCCTCGTGCCGCTCCGCGACCGAGCCGGATACGCACTCTCCGGCGGCGAACAACAGATGGTCGCGATCGGGCGTGCCCTGGTGTCCGCCCCACGCATGCTGCTCCTCGACGAACCCTCCCTCGGGCTCGCACCCGTCATCGTCCGCGCGGTGTACGACGCCCTCGCGCAGATCGCCGCCGACGTACCGGTCCTCGTCGTCGAACAGAACACCGTAGAGGCCCTCCGCCTGTGCAGCCGCGGCTACGTCCTGACCGCCGGCCGCCTGGCCCTCGCCGGAACCGCCGCCGAACTCGGCGACCGCGAATCCCTGCTCGCTTCCTTCCTGGGAACACGTGATGCGGCGCACGCCTAGGAAGACCGAGGGGCCCGTCCAGTCGCTGGGGGGCGACTGACAGGCCAGGAGGCCCGGCGGCGTCCTCGTCCGATGCCGAGCCGCCGCCGGGCCCCCGCCAGGTAGGCGAACACGTCTGCGAACCTCCTCCCAGACGTGTTCGCCTACCCACCCCGAGGATCTGCCGGGGAAACCACGACAGGAGCGTTCATGCCCATCACCACGCTGCAGATTCCCACCGCGGACGGCCACGCCGACGGCTTCGCGGCTTTTCCCGACCACGGCGAACGGCACCCCGGGGTGCTCATGTACGCGGACGGCTTCGGTATCCGTCCCGTAGTGCGGGAGTTGGCCCTCGAGCTGGCCGGGCACGGGTACTACGTACTCGTCCCCAACGTGTTCTACCGGCACGGCCCGGCCCCGTTGATCGAACTTCCCGCGCATGTCGGAGACGACGTCCGTCCCAAGCTCTTGGCCAAGGTGATGCCGTTGATTCAGGCGCACACCGTCGAACGCATCGTGAGTGATGCCGACGCTTACCTCAGGTTCCTCGCCGGCCGACCCGAGGTCGCCGCCGGGCCGATCGCGGTGACGGGCTACTGCATCGGCGGTCTGCTGGCCACGCGTACCGCCGCGGCCTATCCGGATCAGGTGGCCGCTGTCGCCGCGTTCCACGCTCCCGTGGGTGCGGACGGGCCCGAGGCCTTCAAAGCGATCACGGCCGAGGTCCACTTCGGCCACGCCGCAAGCGACCTGACACCCGAGGCCTTGGGCGAGCTCAACCGAGCCTTGGACGCCGCGAAGCTCGACTACACCTCGGAGATCTACCCCGGCACGGTCCACGGCTTCACCATGTCCGACACCGACGCCTTCGACCCCGCCGGACTGCGGCGCCACTGGGACAGCCTGATTCCGCTGCTCGACCGCACCCTGTCCGGCAGCTAGCGGGCGCCGCCCGTGGGTCAGTTCTCCGGTGGGGGCTGAGGGGCGGGGTGTTTGGTGGCGTTCTTGATGATTTTGTCGCGGAGGGCTTGGGCGAGGTCGATGTCGAGGGTGTCGCAGACGCCGAGGAGGTAGGCGAAGACGTCGGCGACCTCTTCGCGGACGTGTTCGGCGACGTCGGGGTTGGCCATGACGTCGGCGGCCTGGTCGGGGGTGAGCCATTGGAAGATCTCCACCAGCTCGGAGGCCTCGACGCTCAGGGCCATGACCAGGTTCTTCGGCGAGTGGTACGGCTGCCAGCCGCGCTCCTCGGTGAACCGGCGCAGCGCCAGGGTGAGCTCTCGGATCGGGTCCGGGGCGGGAGATGTCATGGCGACCAGTGTGCCGTCACCCGGCGGTGTCGGTCCGGCGGGGGAGAATGGGTGGGTCGGACGTACGCACATGGAAGGTCGGTCACGGTCGCATGAGGGTCGCCACCTGGAACATCAACTCCGTCGGGGCCAGGCTGCCGCGTCTGCTGCAGTGGCTGGAAGGCGCCGCGCCCGATGTGGTGTGCCTGCAGGAGCTCAAGTGCGCCGCCGACGCGTTCCCGTTCGAGGCCGTGCAGGAGCTCGGGTACGAGGTCGCCGCGCACGGTGACGGGCGCTGGAACGGCGTGGCGATCCTGTCCAAGGTCGGCATCGACGACGTCGTCCGCGGGCTGGACGCCGGCCCCGACTACGAGGGCGTCCAGGAGACGCGCGCGATCAGTGCCACGTGCGGCCCGGTGCGGGTGTGGTCGGTGTACGTGCCGAACGGCCGCGAGGTCGCCCACGCGCACTACGCGTACAAGCTGGAGTGGCTCGCGGCGCTGCGCACGGCGGTCGTCGCCGACGCGGCGGCCGACCGGCCGTTCGCGGTGCTCGGCGACTACAACGTCGCGCCCACCGACCAGGACGTGTGGGACATCAGCCTGTTCGAGGGCGCCACGCATGTGAGCGCGCAGGAGCGGGCGGCGCTCGCCGAGCTGGAGAAGGCCGGGCTCGCGGAGGTCATGCCGCGCGCGCTCAAGTACGACGTGCCGTTCACCTTCTGGGACTACCGCGACCTCGGGTTCCCGAAGAACAAGGGCATGCGTATCGACCTGGTGCTCGGCAACCCGGCGTTCAACGCGGCGGTCACGGACTCTTACGTCGACCGCGAGGCGCGGAAGGGCAAGGGGACTTCGGACCACGCCCCCGTCGTGGTGGATCTGGACCTGTAGAAGACATGAAGACGCCCGGGGCCGTTTGCGCGGCTCCGGGCGTCGTCGTTGTCAGAGGTACATGCCGTCGCTGATCGGGGCCCGGTGTGCCTCCACCGGCGCCGCGCCGTTCTTCAGGGCGTACAGCTCCGCCAGGGTGGACGCCGAGCCCACCCCCTGCGAGGTGCCGAGCCACTCCGTCGCCTCCTGGAAGTCCAGGGGGCCGACCTCGATCTGCGCGAGGCAGCGTCCCGGGCGGACGACCGCCGGGTGCAGGGCGCCGAGCGACTCGTTGGTGGTGATCGCGACCAGGACGTTGCGGCCCTGCCCGAGCAGCCCGTCGGTCAGGTTGAGCAGCCGGGACAGGGCCTGCCCCGTCGACCGCTTCGCCTCGCCGCGGATCAGCTCGTCGCAGTCCTCCAGGACCAGCAGCCGCCACCGGGTGTGCTCGGTCTCCTCCTCCTCGCCGGTACGCCCGATCGCGACGTCCATCAGGTAGCCGGTGTCGCCGAACAACGCCTCGGGGTCGAGCACGCAGTCCATGCGGCACCAGTCGCGCCACTCCCTCGCGAGCGACCGCAGCACCGTGGTCTTGCCGGTGCCGGGCGGGCCGTGCAGCAGGATCAGCCGGCCGGCGACGTCGTCGCGGCCGACCGCCATGAGTTTGTCGAACGCCGTCGCCGCCGAGCCCGCGTAGTTGCGGCGGATCTGCGCCCACGGCGCCGCCGCGATCGAACGGGTCGTGCGGTACGGGCCGCGCCGCGCCGAGTGGTACCAGAAGCCCATCGCCACCGACTCGTCCTGTGGCAGCGGCTCGGCCTTCGCGTTCTTGACCGCCTTCTTGAGGACCGCGCGCCCCACCTTGGCGTTGTCCGCGGTCACCGTGACCTCGCCGCCGCCGCTGCGCCACACCACGGCGCGCAGCGTCCACCCCTCGCCCGCGGCGAGTGTGGAACGGCGGTCGTCCTCCTCGACGGTGCGCAGGACGCGCGCGCCGCGCGGCACCAGCTTCGCACCCGGACGGATGCGGTCGAGCCGGGTCGTGCTCGCCCACGGCTGGCGGCCCGACACGAACTCGGCGAGGGTCAGGGCGTCGATGACGTCGTACGGGGTGTCGGAATCGTCGAGTCCCAGCGAATAGGGCAGGGTCTGTGCGGGGTCGTGCGCCGGTCCCGTGCCGGGCTCGGCGTCGCCGCCGCCGGCTTCGGGCGCCGCCACCCCGTGGATCCGGGCCGGTATCTGACGGGGCATGGACATGCCTCGATCATCCGTGCCGTCGGGCCGCGCGTACAGCGGTTTTGCCGAACCCGCACGTCGCGGCGGACGGCGTCGGGGGCGGAATCGGGTGCGGAACGGGGTGCGGAATCGGCACGACGTCGCCCGCGCCGGTGCGCGCTCAGACGTCCAGATAGGCGGCGTCCACCGCCGCCACCACCGCGGCCAGCGCCGCGTCGCGGTCGAGCCCCAGGCGTCGGGCCCGCGTCGCGTAGTCCAGTGCCGCGGCCGACGCCTCGCGCTGCGCGGTGTCGCCGACGGCCGCGATGACGGTGCCGTGCCGGCCGCGGGTCTCGACCACGCCGTCCGCCTCCAGCTCGCGGTACGCGCGGGCGACCGTGTTGGCGGCGAGCCCCAGTTCGGCGGCCAGACCGCGCACGGTCGGCAGCTTCGTCCCGACCGGCAGCGCACCCTCCCGGGCCAGCTCGGCGATCCGGGCCCTGACCTGTTCGAACGGCGGGACCGAGGAGTGCGGGTCGACGGTGATCTGCATGGCCGCAAGTGTGACGCACCGGCCCCGCGCGGGCGGCGCGGCGCGTTGCCCGCGTGTCCCATACCCGGATGAATCGTTCCCTGACTACCGGAGCGAGCGGTAATCCCAACCAGGATCGGGGAGCGACGCATGGGCAGCGCGGTCGAGCACGAGGAGCACGTTCACCACAACCACGAGCACGGCGACGGCTGCGGGCACGTCGCGGTGCCGCACGGCGACCACATCGACTACGTGCACGACGGGCACATCCACCGCGTCCACGACGGCCACACCGACGAGTGCTCGCCGACCGGGCACGCGGTGCACGACGGGCACCACCACGAGCACGGTGACGGTTGCGGACATGTCGCGGTGCCGCACGGCGACCACGTCGACTACATCCACGACGGACACCGGCACGCGCGCCACGACGGCCACTGGGACGACCACTGAGCCGGACGCCGGCGCGGGACCGCCGCAAGTCCGTTCACCCGAGCGCGTAATCCGTTCGCCACAAGGCGAATTCCCTTATTCCGGACGCTGAAGAGGGGCAGTCTCAGCCCATGGACATTCTGGTGATCGGCGGCTCCCTCTTCCTTGGCCGGAGCATCGTCGAAGAGGCGCTCAAGCGCGGGCACAAGGTGACCACCTTCAACCGGGGGCGGACGGGCATCGATGTCCCCGGTGTGGAGGCCGTGCGGGGCGACCGCGAGAACAAGCAGGACCTGGAGCGCCTGGTCGGGGGGCGTTCGTGGGACGCGGTGATCGACGTCTGCGGGTTCACGCCGCGCGTTGTCGGCGACTCGGTGGCGGCGCTGAACGGTCATGCGCGGGCTTACACGTTCGTCTCCAGCCTCTCCTCGTACCAGGACTGGCCGACTAAGCGCATCGACGAGTCGTCGCCGCGCAATCCGTGCGCGCCGGACGCCGAGGAGGGCGACGGCGACTACGGGATACTCAAGGCGGGCTGCGAACGCGCCGTCGAGGGCGACTTCGAAGGCCGCACGCTCATCGTCCAGCCGGGCCTGATCCTCGGCCCGTACGAGAACGTCGGCCGACTGCCGGCGTGGCTGTACCGGATGGCCGAGGGCGGGCGGGTGCTCGCGCCGGGCGACCCCGACCGCGCGATGCAGCTCATCGACTCACGAGACCTCGCCGCGTTCACCCTCGACCGCACCGAGGCCGGCGCCGAAGGCCGGTACGTCGTCAGCGGTTCGCCCGCGAACACGACGATGGGCGACTGGCTCGCCGACTGTGTCGAGGCCACCGGGTCGGACGCCGAACTGGTCTGGGTCGACGACGAGTTCCTGCTCGAGCACGGCGTCGAGCCGTGGAGCGAACTCCCCCTGTGGGCCCCGGCGAGCGACGACTTCGCGGGCGTATGGCTGCCGGACCCGTCGAAGGCGCTCGCCGACGGCCTCGTGTGCCGCCCGGTCCGCGAGACGGTGCGCGACACGTGGGCATGGCTGAAGGCGGCCGGCATGCCGACCGACCTCCCGCGCTACCGAGGCCACCAGATCCAGCAGGGCATCAACCGCGAGAAGGAACGCGCAATCCTGGCGGCCTGGGACGAGCGGTCGGCCTGACGCTGTGGGGCCAGAGGGGAACCTGACGGACTGTGGGGCCAGAGGGGAACCTGACGGAGTAGGGCGCGCGCGATGGGCCTGACGCCGAACGGACAAGGCGGGGGAGAGCCACGGGGCGTTCCGCGCTGCTGAAGTGCGGTTGAGTTCACACGCTCACGCGTTCACGCTCACGCGTTCACGCTCACGCGTTCACGCTCACGCGTTCACGCGCTGCTCCTCTAGGGCCAGTTCCCCGCCTGCCCTCCCGCCCGCGCGGCGCGCTGACACGCTCGCGCCCTACTCCTCCCCCCGCGTCGCCCCTTCCCCATCCGCCTTTGCGACCGTCTGTCCGTATCGTTGCCACGTGCGTCCGATACGTCTGCTGGCCGGGCTTCCCGAGCGGCTTCCCGCGCGGGTGTTCGGGGTGCCCGGGGTGGATCTCACGCTGGCCTTCGTGATGCTGCCGATCCAGTTGGTCGGCGTGTTCATCGTGTCGGTGCCGGTCTATGTGCTCGACACCGGTGGCGGGCCGCCCTCGCGGCTTGAAGGGCGTGATGTCGACTGGATGGCCTGGTGTCTCCTCGTCGTCGCAGCGCTCATGCTCGTGTGGAGGACGAAGCGGCCACGGGTCGCGCTGGTCGTGGAGAGCGGCATTCTCGCGGCGTATCTCGCGCGCGGTTACCCGGTCGGGCCGATCGTGTTGCCGGTCATGATGTGCCTCTACACGACCGCCGCCGCCGGGCGGCGGCGTCGGACGGCGTTGGCGGCGTTGGCGTTCGTCGTCGCGGCGTGCGGGTTCTGGGTGCCGCGGATCGCTCGGATCCTCGACGCGGCGGCCACGTTCGTCGGCACGGTCACGGTCTTCTACGCGGTCGTGTTGGCGATCTTCGGCGGGCCGGTGCTGTTCGGCGAGGTCGTCCGTGTGCGGCGGGAGGCCGCTGAGGCGCGGGTGGCGCAGGCGATGCGTGACGCGGAGCGGCGGGTCGCCGAGGAGCGGTTGCGCATAGCGCGTGAACTGCACGACGTCGTCGCCCACAGCATGGCAGGCATCGCGGTGCAGTCGGCCGCCACGCTGCGGCTGCTCGGCGACCCCGACGACGAGGTCCGCGAGGCGCTCACCGCCATCCGTACCGCAAGCCGACAGGCGCTCGGCGAACTGCGGTCCACCGTCGGCATGCTGCGCGACACGGGCCTCAAGGACACCGACGGGCTCGAACGCCTCGACACGCTGTTGGAGGCGGTCCGCAAGGCCGGCGTGCCGGTCGAGCTCGACCGGTCGGGGGACGAGGTGCCGCTGCCGCCGGAGACCGGGCACGCGGCGTACCGGATCGTGCAGGAGTCGCTCACCAACGTGCTGCGGCACGCGGGCCACGGCGCGACCGCGCGGGTGCGCGTCGTGTACGGGGACGGCGACCTGCTCCTCGAAGTCGTCGACGACGGCCCCGGGTTGGCTGACGGCCACGGCGCCGGGCACGGTCTGTCGGGCATGCGGGAGCGCGCCGAGTCGGTCGGCGGCTCGGTCGTCGCGGGTACGCTGCCGGGCGGCGCGGACGGCGCGGACAGCGCCAAAGCCGGCGGCTTCCGGGTCTCGGCGCGGCTGCCGCTGACGGGCGTTCGAGGGGAGGCGCGGTGATACGCATCGGGTTGGCCGATGACCAGGCGCTGGTCCGCACCGGGTTCCGCGCGCTGCTCGGCACCGAGGCCGACTTCGAGGTGGTCGGCGAGGCGTCGGACGGCGGCGCGGCCGTCGCTCTGGCCCGCGAACTGCGCCCCGACGTCCTGCTGATGGACATACGTATGCCGGACGTCGACGGCCTCACCGCCACACGCCGCATCGTCGGCGACCCGGAACTCGCCGGCGTGCGCGTGGTCATCCTGACGACGTACGCCGAGGACGCCAACGTCTACGGGGCGTTGCGCGCGGGCGCGAGCGGCTTCCTGGTCAAGGACGCCGAGGCCGAGGAGCTGGTGCAGGCCATCCGCGTGGTCGCGCGCGGTGACGCGCTGCTGTCGCCGGGCATCACCCGTCAGGTGATCGGGATGTTCGCGCGCTCCGACGTGCGCATCGGCACCCCGGACGCGGGCGCCGGCGACGTACCGCTGGACGCCCTCACCGAGCGCGAGCGCGAGGTGCTGTGCGAGATCGCGGCCGGTCTCGCGAACGAGGAGATCGCGCTGCGCCTCGGGATGAGCCCGTTCACGGTCAAGACGCACATCAGCCGCATCCTCGCCAAACTCGGGCTCCGCGACCGCGCGCAACTGGTCGTCGCGGCCTACGAGTCGGGCCTGGTGCGTCCTGGCCGCGAGACCTCGGGGCCGCACGAGGGCGCGGAAGGGTAGTGCTGCCGGAGTAGTCCTGCCGCTGTACGCCGGGCCGGAGTACAGCGCGCGCCGCAGCGCGGGGACCGTCCGCGCGGGCGACGTACGCGCCCCCTCGCGCGACGAGGATCGAGGCACGCAGACGCGCTCCCGCAGCGAGAAAGGCCCGGCCCGATGTCGCGCTTGGACGAGGTCCTCCCAGCCTGGCACTTCCGAGAGCACCACACCATCGAGATGGACGCCTACGCGGACACCGTGTTCCGCGCGGTCGAGGACGTGACGTGGCGGGAAGTCCCGGTGTTCCGCACGCTGATGGCGCTGCGGATGGGCCGCGACCCGCAGTCGGACCCGCGGGTGCTCGCTTCCATGCTGGCCGGCGGCTTCGCGGTCCTCGACCGGCTCGACAACGAACTGGTGGCCGGCACGCTCGCGAAGGCCGCCTTGCGCGGCCGCGTCCCGTTGCCCGCCGACCTGGCCGCGGACGCCTTCACGAAGTTCGAGGAGCCCGGCCATCTGAAGATCGCGTTCAACTTCCTGCGGCGCGGTTCGACGGTGACCACCGAGACACGCGTGTGGGCGACGGACGAGCGCAGCCGCCGCGCCTTCCAGGCCTACTGGCTGCTGATCAGAGGCCCCAGCGGCTTGATCCGGCGGGTGTGGCTGCGCGCGATACGCGAGCGCGCCGAGAACGAACCGGTCTTCCTGTGAACGGAGGGGGAGGAGCCATGACTTCGGGCACGACGGAGCACGAGGCACGGGACACGCCACTGGACACCACCACGGACGGACCCCGCAGCGGTCGACGGTCGCGGGGCGCCCGGCGACGGCGGGTCGCGGGCATCCCGTTGGCGGTCGGCCTGTCCGGCATCGGCGGGCTGCACCTGCTGTGGGCGACCGGGGCGACCTGGCCGTACGACGACAAGGACGCGTTCGCGCGGCACGTCACCGGCACCCAGTACCCGCCCGCACCGGCGAGCGCGGCCGTCGGCGTGGCGTTGGTGGCCGGGGCCTATCTCGCGTTGAGCACGGGCGGCTTCGCACGGCGGATCGGCCCCAAGCGGCTGCACGGCCTCGGCATCGCCGGATTGACCGCGGTACTGCTGGGCCGCGGCCTCCTGGGGCCGCTGACCCATCGCGGTGCCGCCTCCGAGTACGTCCGGCTCGACTGGCGCCTCTACTCGCCGCTGTGCCTGGTCCTCGGCACCCTCGCGCTCGCCGTCGCGACCGGATACGGGCTCGCCGGGCGCGGTCCGGCGGAGCCGTCGACCGACGCCGATGTGCGGGACTCGTCGTGATCTTGTGAAGGAACCGGGGCCGCGGGACCGCAGCCCCGGACGGGGGATTGGGTGGCGACATGACCTTGAACGACGGCGGGCCCGAGCAGGCCGCACCCATCTACAACCGCATCGGCGTCGGCTACGCGGGCGTACGCAGGCCGGACCCGCGCCTCGCGGCGCTGATCGCGTCCCATCTGGCCGGCGCGGAGACGGTGCTCAACGTCGGCGCGGGGGCCGGGTCGTACGAGCCGGAGGGCGTCGAGGTGACCGCCCTCGACCCGTCCCAGGTGATGCTCGACCAGCACCCGGGCACCCGCAAGGTGCTCGGCAGGGCCGAGGAAATGCCGTTCGACGACGGGCGGTTCGATGCCGCGATGGGGGTGCTGACGGTGCACCACTGGAGCGACGTGCAGCGCGGCCTGGCCGAGATGCGGCGCGTGTCGCGGCGCCAGGTCCTCTACACGTGGGACCCGGGCCACGACACGGAGCTGTGGATCGTCAGCGAGTACTTCCCCCAGGTCCGCGAACTGGAGCAGTCCCGCGTCCCGAAGCTCGCCGACGTCGCCGCCGGGCTCGGCGCGCACACCGTCGTGCCGTTCCCTATCCCGCACGACTTCACCGACGGCTCGCAGTGCGCGTTCTGGAGGCGGCCGCACGCCTACCTCGACCCGGCGGTGCGGGCGGCCAGCTCGACGTTCCACTTCCTCACCGAGGAGCAGATCGCCGACGGCGTGGCCCGGCTCAGCGCCGACCTGGACAGCGGCGCGTGGCACCGCCGCCACGCGGACCTCCTGGAGCGCGACGCGGTGGACTACGGCTTCCGGCTCCTGATCGCGGGGGACTGACCTCGACTCACCTCGGCCGACCGCGGCTGACGTCGGTCGGCGCTCAGGCCGTGGCGTACACCTTCTCGACGAACTCGGCGATCTGCCGGTCGGTGACGTTCCGGGCGAGGTCGGCCTCGGTGATCATGCCGATGAGCCGGTTGCCCGTGGTGACGTCGATGACCGGCAGACGGCGGATCTGGTGCTGCTCCATCAGATCGAGCACCTCGGTCACCGGGGTGTCCGCGTCGCACCAGTACAGCCGCCCGCCGAGGTCGCCGGCGAGCACCGTCGCGGGGTCGCGGCCCTCGGCGCAGCAGTGCAGCACGATGTCGCGGTCGGTGATGACGCCCTTGAGCTTGTCGTCGGAACCGCAGATGGGCAGACACCCGACGTCGAGGTCCCGCATCATGCGGGCTGCGTCCATCAGGGTCGAACTTTCGGCGACGCACTGGGCCCCCGCGTGCATGACGTCGCGGGCCTTGAGATCGGTGGAGTCCATGACGGGCCCCCTTCCGGCTTGCGTGGGTGGGGCTGACGCTTCGATCCCATCACCGGGCGCGGCCCGTCGCCACTCGGCGGCGGTGGCCGGTTCGGACGGGCGCGCGGCGCGTCGGGTGTGCCGGAAATCACGCATGCGGGTGAGCGCTTGGCAAAGAATCCGCGATCCGCGGGAACTCGGCAACCACGCGGCACGTCAAGCGTGTCACCAAGACGAGTGTGCCCCCGGCAGGAATCGAACCTGCGACAAAGCGCTTAGAAGGCGCCTGCTCTGTCCGCTGAGCTACGGGGGCTGGGCGTGAGGATCATGCACGGGATCCGGTCGCGGCACAACACAATAGAGCCGCTTCGCGGTGGTACTGCCCGTGCCGTCACGACCGTTACCTGATCAGACGCAGTTGGCGGCCAGAATGTGATCAGGCGGGGTGCTTGGCCATGGGAAATTCATGGCAAAGCGGACACGGCTCGTCGCGGCGGCCGCCGGGGTGCGCTCCGGCGCCCGTGCGCGGCTGGGCGGGTCCGTGCGGCGCCCCCGGTTTACGGCCATCGACCTGCGAGGACGTACGAACATGAACGAGGCCCGCCCGGTGCGTGCGGCACTGATCGGCTACGGGCTCGGCGGCGCCGCCTTCCACGCGCCGTTTCTGGCCACCCTGCCCGAGTACCGACTGGCCGCCGTGGTCACCGGCAACCCCGAGCGGGCCGCGGCGGCGGGCGGCCGCTACCCCGGCGCGGAGGTGCTTCCCAAGGCCGACGAGGTGTTCGCCCGGGCCGACGAGTTCGACCTCGCGGTGGTGACGGCGCCCAACCGCTTCCATGCCCCGCTGGCCCGGCAGGCGCTGGAGGCCGGCCTGCACGTCGTCGTCGACAAGCCGTTCGCCGGCACTCCGGAGCAGGGGCGTGCGCTCGCGGCCTTGGCCGCCGACCGGGGGCGCGTGCTGTGCGTGTTCCAGAACCGGCGCTACGACGGGGACTTCCGTACCGTCCGGGCGCTGATCGACGAGGGTCGGCTCGGCGACGTGCTGCGTTTCGAGTCGCGTTTCGAGCGGTGGCGGCCCGAGCCGGCCTTGGGCGGGTGGAAAGAGGACGCGGAGCCCGCCGCGCTCGGCGGCATCCTGTACGACCTGGGCAGCCACCTGATCGACCAGGCCGTGGCGTTGTTCGGCCGACCGGTGCGGGTCTACGCGGAACTCGACCGCAGTCGGGTGGGTGTGGCGGTGGACGACGACAGCTTCGTCGCGCTGGAGCACGCCGGCGGGGAGCGCTCGCATCTGTGGATGAGCGCGACCGCGGCGGATCTCGGGCCTCGGATGCGGGTGCTTGGGACGAAGGCCGCCTATGTGAAGTACGGGCTCGACGTCCAGGAGGCGGCCTTGCGGGCGGGGGCGACGCCTGGCGGGCCCGGGTGGGGGAGCGAGGAGCCTTCGGCGTGGGGGCGGCTCGGGGTGCCGGGGGATTCGACGGCTGTCGAGACGCTGCCGGGGGCGTACCAGGACTTCTACCGGGAGCTGGCCGTGGCGCTCGTGGATCATGCGGCGCCGCCGGTGCCGCTGGCCGAGTCGGTGGCGGTGCTGGAGGTCATTGCGGCGGCGCGGCGGTCGGCGGCGGACGGGGCTGTGGTCCCGTTGTCGTGAGGTGGCGGCCATTAGTCAGTTCAACTGACGGGCCGTCACCGAAACGGCTGGGTGATATTCCCGGAGAATCGGGGATTGTCCAGGCGTGGTGATGACGTGGTGAGCCCCGAGGGCGCCGAACTGCCTCAGGCGGTTGCGCGGCTGCGGGACGCCGCTGCTGCGGCGCGGCTCCCGCTCGAGCTTCCCGGGGTCGACGAGGCGCGTCGTGCGCGTCGCGAACTCGTCGCCCAGCTCGACGACTACGTCCTGCCCCGGCTCCGGCACCCCCAGGCGCCGCTGCTCGCCGCCGTCGGGGGTTCCACCGGTGCCGGGCGCTCCACGCTCGTCAACTCCCTGGTCGGGCGCGAGGTCAGCCCGGCCGGGGTGCTCCGGCCCACGACCCGCGTGCCGGTGCTGGTGTGCCGGGCCCACGACCGGCCCTGGTTCTCGGGGACGCGCGTGCTGCCCGGGCTGCGCCGGGTCGCGCCCGGGCCGCGCGCGGCGGACGCGGGGCCGGCGCTCGTGCTGCAGGTGGACGACCGGGTCCCGGCGGGGCTCGCCGTCCTCGACGTCCCGGACATCGACTCGATCGACGACGCCAACCGCGAGCTCGCGGTGCGGCTGCTGGGCGCCGCCGACGTCTGGCTGTTCGTGACCACGGCCGCCCGGTACGCCGACGCCGTGCCGTGGCACCTGCTGCGCGTCGCGCGCGAACGCACTGCGGAGCTCGCCGTGGTGCTCGCCCGCGTCCCGGAGACGGACCTCGACGAGGTGCGCGCCGATTTCCAGGCGCTGCTGGCCGGGGCGGGCCTCGGCGCCGTCCCTGTCTTCACGCTTCCGGAGACGACGCTGAACCGAGGGCTGCTCAGCCGCGCCCAGGTGGCACCGGTGCGGAACTGGCTCTACGGGCGGGCGACGGATCCCGATGCCCGGGCCACCGCCGCCCGCCGGACGCTCGGCGGCGCGCTCGACAGCCTTCCGGCCCGCTCCGCGGTGGTCGGACGCGCGGCCGAGGGGCAGCACGAGGCCGCGAGCAAGCTCGCCGCATGCGTCCGACGCTCCTACGCCGCCGCCTCACGGCATCTCGACGCGGCTCTCGGGAACGGCGAACTGCTCGCCGGGGAAACCCTCGCGCGGTGCAGGGCCTGGGCGGACGCGGGTCGCCCGGAGGCCGGGGCCGTCGATGTCGCGCATGCGGTCGCCGGCGCCGCGGAGGACCTCGTCCGCGACATCGCCGAACGGGCCGCGGGCCTCACCGAGTCCTGTTGGCGCGCCCGCCTCGGCGGCGCGGAACTGATCCTTGCGACCCGGGCGGGTGTCGTAGCACGCGGTGCGGACGGCACCGTGCGCGATCCCGGCGTCCCGGTCGAGGACCTGGCCGCCGAGGCCGCCGCGGGATGGCTCGAGCAGTGCCGTGCGGCCGCCTCTGAGGACGCGTCAGGCGTCGCGTCGCTGCTGGTTGCCGCAGTGACCGCCGACGCCTTCGAGACCGGGGCACCCTCCGACGTATGGGCAGGTACGTCGGCGGGTGCTCCAGCGGGAGCCGGGTCGGGCCGCGACGACGGCGACGCACTCGCGTCGCCTGACGGCGCCGTGCCGGTGGCCGACACCCCCCGCGACGCCCTGGCCGATCTGCGGCTCCGGGCCGCGACCGTCCTCGACGCCGGTCGCGACCGGCGGCTGCGGGCGGTGGCGGCGCTGCGCACCGGGCCGGGGGAAGGGCTCGGCGAGGCGGTGGACGCGATCAGGCGGGCAGGGTGAGTGCTGTGGCCGCCGAGCGGTTCGTCCATTCCTTCTCCGCGCCCGAATACGGAACCGGGGAGGAGCCCTCGCGGTTGCTCGCCCGGCTGTCCGCGCTCGACCGCATGGTGGACGCCTCCGAGGGCCGTCTGCCTGCCGAACAGCTGCTGCCTGCAAGGGCGTTGCTCGATCGGGCCGACGTTCGGCTGCGTACCGCGCCGACCCATGCCGTGGTCGCGCTCGCCGGCGCCACGGGGTCCGGCAAGTCCTCGCTGTTCAACGCCCTCGTCGGCCTCGACCTGTCGAAGACCGGTGCGCGGCGGCCCACCACCGTCACCGCGCTCGCCTGCGCCTGGGACCCCGACGGGGCCCGGCCGCTGATGGACCTGCTCGGGCTGCCGCCGACCCGCCAGATCCCCCGGCACGGGGTGCTCGACGCGCCGGGGCCGCTGCGCGACCCGGTGCTGTCCCGGCTGGTCCTCGTCGACCTGCCGGACCACGATTCCGTCGAGACCGGGCACCGCGAGGAGGCCGACCGGTTCGTCGCGGCCGCCGACCACCTGATCTGGGTGCTCGACCCGCAGAAGTACGCAGACGCGCTCGTGCACACCCGGTACCTGCGGCCGCTCGCCCGGCACGCCGACGTCATGACCGTCGTGCTCAACCAGATCGACCGGCTGCCGGCCGGCGGCGCCGACGCGTGCCTTGCGGACCTGCGGCGGCTGCTCGCCGAGGAAGGGCTCGCCGACGTCCGCCTCGTCGCGACGTCGGCGGTGACCGGCGAGGGGGTCCGCGAGCTGCGCGACATCGTGACGGGGGTCGCGGCGGGGCGCCGTGCGGCGATGCTGCGGCTGTCCGCCGACCTGGACCAGGTCACCGAGGGACTGGACCCGCTGTTCACCGGCGTCGTGCCGGGCGCGGAGGCGGTCTCGGTCCGGGTGCGGGGCGACCTGCTGGACAGCCTCGGGGCGGCGGCGGGGGTGACGGCGGTGGCGCGCGGTACGGCCGCCGCGGTGCCCGTCCGGCCGTACCAGGTGGACCTCGTCGTACGGCAGGCCGCGGCCGACCTGACCAGCGGGCTGCCGGAGCCGTGGGCCGCCGGGGTACGGCGCGCGATGGGGCACGGGGCGCGGCGCGTCCCGGCCGCCCTGGAGACCGAGTTCGCGGGGATGCCGCGGGGGAGGACGGGGCCTCCCGCGCGGGTGCGTGCGGCCGTGGTCGCGCGCTGGGTCGGCGTGCTGCTCGCCGTGCTCGGCATCGTCGGCGTCGGCCTCGCGACCGCGTCGGTCGAACCGGTCGGACGCTGGCACGGCTGGTACTCGGCCCTGCTGCCGCTGGTGCTGGGCGTGGTGCTGGCGGTGACGGCGACGTACGCGGGGCGCGTGTGGCACGCCGAGGCCGTACGCGAGCGGCGCGCGGCACGGGAGGCGGCCCTGCTGGCCCGGGTGGCCGAGGTCGTCGACGAGCACCTGGTCGAGCCGGCGACGAGTGAACTGGACCGCTACCGCGAGGCGCATGCGCTTTTCGTCGCCGCGCGGGATCCGGTGCACGTCCACTGAGTCGTCCACAGGCGGATCGGTCGCTGTGAGTTGTCCACAGATTGCGCCGCGTCGGATCCGATGTCCGATTCGTCCCTCAGTCGTGCCGGATCGTTGAGGCACGAGATCGCACGGACCGCACGAGGCGGGCGGGTCCGACGGCGGGGGAGGCCCGGCATGAACGACACCTATGTGACCCTGATCGGCAACGTCGCGAGCGAGGTCCGCTCCGCGACCACCGTGGCCGGAGTGCCGATGGCCCGCTTCCGGCTCGCGGTCTCGCCGCGCCGCTTCGACCGCGAGACCGGCCAGTGGAGCGCCCGCGAGCCCAGCTTCTACAGCGTGGTCGCGTGGCGCCGCCTGGCCGAGCACACCCTCAGCTCGGTCGAGAAGGGGGACCCGGTCGTCATCGCGGGAAGACTGAGCGTGCGGGACTGGTTGCGAGATGAGAAGTGGCACACCAGCGTCGAGGTGGAGGCCGTCTCACTCGGGCACGACCTGAGCCGTGGGACCTCACGGTTCACCCGCGCCACGCGCCGCGAAAGCGACGCGGATCACATCCCCGGGCCGTCCGACGGCTCCGGTTCGCCCGAGCCCCGTGCGGCATAGGACACTCGAACCTGTTTGGGCGGGACCCAGGTGCTCCGCACGCCTCGGCTGTGTGGCGGCAATGCGCGTCGGCCGCCGTCGGCACTCGTGTCCGAGCCGCACATCGACAGACTCTAGGATCGGGAATATGGCGGAGTACATTTACACGATGCGCAAGACGCGCAAGGCACACGGGGACAAGGTCATCCTCGACGATGTGACCTTGTCGTTCCTGCCCGGTGCCAAGATCGGCGTCGTCGGCCCGAACGGTGCGGGCAAGTCGACCGTGCTGAAGATCATGGCAGGGCTCGAGCAGCCCTCCAACGGCGACGCGTTCCTGTCGCCCGGCTACACGGTGGGCATGCTCCTGCAGGAGCCTCCGCTGAACGAGGAGAAGACCGTCCTGGAGAACGTCCAGGAAGGCGCCGCGGCGACGCTCGGGAAGCTCAACCGCTTCAACGAGATCGCCGAGCTCATGGCGACCGACTACTCCGACGCGCTCATGGACGAGATGGGCAAGCTCCAGGAGGAGCTCGACCACGCCAACGCGTGGGACATCGACGCCCAGCTCGAGCAGGCGATGGACGCGCTGGGCTGCCCGCCCGGCGACTGGGCCGTCACCAACCTCTCCGGTGGCGAGCGCCGCCGCGTGGCGCTGTGCAAGCTGCTGCTCGAGGCGCCCGACCTGCTGCTGCTCGACGAGCCCACCAACCACCTCGACGCCGAGTCGGTGCAGTGGCTGGAGCAGCACCTGGAGAAGTACGCCGGCACCGTCGTCGCGGTCACCCACGACCGGTACTTCCTCGACAACGTCGCGCAGTGGATCCTGGAGCTCGACCGCGGCCGCGCCTTCCCCTACGAGGGCAACTACTCCACCTACCTCGAGACCAAGCAGACCCGTCTCAAGGTCGAGGGCCAGAAGGACGCCAAGCGCGCCAAGCGGCTCAAGGACGAGCTCGAGTGGGTCCGCTCCAACGCGAAGGGCCGCCAGGCCAAGAGCAAGGCGCGCCTCGCCCGCTACGAGGAGATGGCCGCCGAAGCCGAGAAGATGCGGAAGCTGGACTTCGAGGAGATCCAGATCCCGCCGGGCCCGCGCCTGGGCAGCGTGGTCATCGAGGTCGACAACCTCAACAAGGCCTTCGGCGAGAAGGTGCTCGTCGACGACCTGTCGTTCACGCTCCCGCGCAACGGCATCGTCGGCGTCATCGGCCCGAACGGCGCCGGCAAGACGACGCTGTTCAAGATGCTGATCGGCTTCGAGGAGCCGGACTCGGGCAACGTCAAGGTCGGCGAGACCGTCAAGATCTCGTACGTCGACCAGGGCCGCTCCAACATCGACCCGAAGAAGACGCTGTGGGAGGTCGTCTCCGACGGCCTCGACTTCATCAACGTCGGCCAGGTCGAAATGCCGTCCCGCGCCTACGTGTCGGCGTTCGGCTTCAAGGGCCCGGACCAGCAGAAGCCGGCCGGCGTGCTGTCCGGCGGTGAGCGCAACCGCCTCAACCTCGCGCTCACCCTGAAGCAGGGCGGCAACCTGCTGCTCCTCGACGAGCCGACCAACGACCTCGACGTCGAGACGCTGTCCTCGCTGGAGAACGCGCTGCTCGAGTTCCCCGGCTGCGCGGTGGTCGTCTCCCACGACCGCTGGTTCCTCGACCGCGTCGCGACGCACATCCTCGCGTACGAGGGCGAGTCGAAGTGGTTCTGGTTCGAGGGCAACTTCGAGTCGTACGAGAAGAACAAGGTCGAGCGCCTGGGCGCCGATGCGGCCCGTCCGCACCGCGCGACCTACAAGAAGCTGACCCGCGGCTAAGCCACCGGATCGGAGCGGCCCCTCTGCGCGGGCACCACGCCCGCGCAGAGGGGCCGCGCCGCGCCGAACGACAGACAGAAAGGGCCGAACGTGGCCAGGCACGTGTACCACGCGACGCTGCGGTGGTCCGACATGGACGCCTACCAGCACATCAACAACGTCCAGTACCTCCGCCTCCTGGAGGAGGCCCGCGTCGACATGATGTTCACGCTCGGCCAGCGCGAGGGCGCCAAGACGCTGTCCGAGGGCGTCGTCATCGCCCGCCACGAGATCGACTACGTGCGCCCCATGGTCTGGCGTCCCGAACCGGTGCGCATCGAGACCTGGGTGTCGAAGATAGGCGCCGCCCGCTTCACGCTGGGCTACGAGATCCTCGACGAGACCGTGTACGCGCGCGCCAGCTCGGTCCTCGTGCCCTACTCCCTCGACGAGCAGCGGCCGCGCCGGCTCAACGAGGACGAACGCCGTTACCTCGAAGGCTTCCTGGAGTCCTGACCGCCACCATGACCGCCTTGCACCTCGCCGACGGCCCCGGTGTCGCGGACCTGGCCGGATACCTGATCCGGCTGCTGCGCTACGACAAGGCCGCGGTCGTCCATCTGCGCGCCGACGGCGCCGTCCTCGGCACGTTCGGGCGCTTGCCGTTCGGCGGCGGCACCTCGGGCGTCATCGCCCTGCGCACCACGGAACTGCGGGAACCGGCCAGGCTGGACGCGGCGGTGTCCGCCGGCCAACTGCTCGACGTCCTGGCCGCCCACGACCCGGAAGCGGTCGCGCACGTCCACGGACACCGGCACGACGCCGGCGAGGCCGACCGGGACGAGGCCGTGGTCGACCTCCCGCCCGAGGTCACCGGGCCGCCGTGGAGCGCGATGCTGCCGCCGCGCACCGGCTGGGCCCAGCTCGCGGCGCTGCCCATCGCCGGCCTCGTCCGCGAAGTCGCCGAGGCCGTCGGCCGGTTCCGGGCGATGACCGAGGCACTGCCGGCCGAGCGGCGCACCCGGGCTGAGCTCGACCGGCTGGCCGAAGAGGTGTGGAGCAAGGCACTGCCCGGCGTTCCGGGCACCCAGCTGCCGCTGCGCGCCGCGCACGCCGCGGCGTCCCTGGGCTTCCTCGGCTCGGTCGACGCGGGCGCCGAGGCGAGCGTCCTGTCCGTCGGCGGATGGCTGCGGCTGGACGCGCCGTACGGCTCGGTGTCGGTGCGCCGTTCCGGCGGCCCCAGCCTGTTCGTGCCGCGCCGCCACGCCTGACGCACCGGTTCCGTACGGACCGGCGGCTCGTGCCTGCCTGAATCCACGCGCGGGTGTCCCGTAACTCCGCGCCGTCTCACTCGATGGGCACGGTGCAACGGGGGCCAGCGAGCAGCCGGGTGGTGGCATGAGTGCGCAGACGGCCGTCGACACGTCCCTCGCGGAGTCGGCGGCGGCACCGCCGCGCGCGCTCGGCGAGCGGCTCCCGTGGCGGGTGCGGCCCTGGGCGTTCCCGTTGCTGGCGTACGCGTCGACGTGGCTGCTCACGCTCGGCGTGTGGGCGTGGCTAGGCGACCGCAACGTCGCGCGGGTGCCGTCGGCAGAGCGGCGCAGATACCACGGCTGGCAACTGCACTTCGTCTTCAAGGACGCGTCGAACTACCTGGACGTCGCCCGGTTCGGCTACCCCGCCCACCTTCCGCTCGCGCCCGACGGCTCGGTGCGGGCCAACAACACCGCGTTCTTCCCGCTGCTGCCGATGATCGTGCGCGCGGTCGCGACGGTGCTCGGCGGCCGGTACGTGGTCGCCGCGCTGCTCGTGTCGGTCGTGCTCGGCGCGGCGAGCGCCTACGCGGTGTGGCGGCTCGCCGGGCACCTGCGCGGACGGGTCGTGGCCGACCGCGCGGTGCTGCTGTACTGCGTGTTCCCCGGCGCGTTCGTGTTCGGCTTCCTGTACTCGGAGTCGCTCGCGGCGCTGCTCGCGGCGTTCTGCCTGCTCGCCCTCGCCCGGCGGCGCTGGCTGCTCGCGGGCGTGCTCGCGGGCGTGGGGACGGCGGTGCGGCCGAACATGGTCGCGCTGTGCGTCGCGTGTGCCGTCGCCGCGGGCCTCGCGGTGCACCGCGACCGCGACTGGAAGTCCCTGTGGGCGCCGCTGCTTTCCCCGCTCGGCGGGGCCGCGTACCTGGCGTGGGGTACGCAGCGCTACGGCGACGCGCGGTTCTGGTTCAGGACCCAGGCCGAGGGATGGGACCAGCACACCGACTGGGGCGCGGCCACCGTCAAGCGCGTGCTGTGGCTTGACCCCGCGCTGAGCGCCGAGCCCGCGCAGAACCTCGTGCACACGGTGTTCTTCGTGCTGGCCGCGGTCGGCGTGGTGTGGCTGTTCCGGACGCGGCTGCCGCTTCCGGCGACGGTGTTCGCGCTCGGGGTGCTGCTGCTGTCGTTCACGGCGTCCGCCCAGGGAAGCAAGCCGCGTTTCGTGTGGACGGCGTTTCCGCTGTTCGTCGCGGCGGCCACCCGATTGCGAGGGAGGGCGCTTTTTGTTGTTTTGTTGGTATTTGCGATGGGGTTCGTGTGGCTGGCGGCGTGGTCTCCGATGCATTACAGCCGCGGTGCGCCGTGAGGTTGCCCACGCCGTCCGCCGCCGCGTAAATCGGCTGGCGGGCTCGTGTTGTGACCTGTTGGATTAGGTTCGCGAGCTGCGCGAACGCGGCCATGGTCTGGACCAATCCGATCAATTCTCCAACTAGCTGATTGTTTCCTTGACACCTTGCGTAAACGCGATACATCGTGTCCCTGAAAAGCTCGCGACATATCGCGTTTGTGGGGGCTAGATGAACAGCTGGAAGACGCTTGCCGCACTACCGTGCGGGCGTCGAAGTAAATGGGTCGTCCTGATCGGCTGGTTGGTCGTCATCGTGGCGCTCTCGCCGCTCGCCATGAAGCTGGGCGACGCGCAGAGCAACGAGATGTCGTCCTGGCTGCCGGGCAGCGCCGAGTCCACCAAGGTCGTCGAGGAGCAGAAGGACTTCCGCGACAACACGATCGCCAACGCCAACGCGGTCTACCACCGCGACGGCGGGCTGACGGACGCCGACCGCCAGGCCATCACCGCGGACATCGAGGCGTTCCGGGCGATCAAGGGCGTGACCGCGGCGGACATCAAGGGCCCGGTCTACAGCACGCAGGAGCAGGACAAGGGCGCCACCGCCTCTGTCGAGATCCCTGTCGCGGTCGCCGACGGCGGCTGGGAGGACCTCGGCAAGGCCGTCAAGGCCATGAAGGACGCGGCCAAGGACGACCCGTCGGGTCTCGAGCACTACTTCGCCGGTCCGGCGGGTATCGCGGCCGACCAGTCCGAGGCGTTCCAGGGCATCGACGGTGCGCTGCTCGGCATCACCATCCTGGTCGTCATCGCGATCCTGCTGCTGACGTACCGCTCGCCGGTGCTGTGGCTGGTGCCGCTCATCTCGGCGATCTTCGCCATGATGGCCGCATGGGCCACCGTGTACCTGGCCACCAAGGCCGGTGTCACGGTCAACGGCCAGAGTTACGCGGTCCTCAACATCATGATCTTCGGCGCGGGCACCGACTACGCGCTGCTGCTCATCGCCCGTTACCGCGAGGAACTGCGGAACTACGAGGACCGGCACGAGGCGATGGCGCACGCGCTGCACCGCGCCGGCCCGGCGATCGTCGCGTCCGCCGCGACCGTGGCGCTGAGCATGCTGGTGCTGCTGTCCGCCGAGATGAACTCGACGCAGGGCATGGGCCCGGTCTGCGCCCTCGGCATCGCGGTCGGCCTGCTGGTCATGATCACGCTGCTGCCGGCGCTCCTGGTCATCTTCGGCCGCTGGGCGTTCTGGCCGCGCGTCCCGCACGTCGGGACCGAGCAGGCGCACGCCGACGGCGTCTGGGTCAAGGTCGGCAACGTCATCCAGAAGCGCTCGCGCACCGTCTGGGTCGTCACCGCCGTCATCCTCGGCGCGTTCGCGATCGGCGTCACCGGCCTCAAGGCGGACGGCCTGGAGTTCCAGGACCAGTTCACCAACAAGCCGCAGTCGATCAAGGGTATGGAGACCGCCGCCAAGGTGTTCCCGATGGGCGCCGGCGACCCGCTCGCGACCATCGCGAACTCGCCCGCCAAGGACGCCGTGGTGGCCGCGATCCAGAACACCCCGGGTGTGGTCAAGGACAGCGTCAGGGTCAACGCGGACAAGAACGGCCGCGCCGAGATCTACGCGACGCTCACCGACGGCCCCGACACCGAGGCCGCGCGCAAGACGGTCGACCGGGTCCGCGACGCGGTCCACCCGGTGCCGAACGCCGACGCCCGCGTCGGCGGCGGCCCCGCGATGACGCTGGACATGGAACGGGCGGCCCAGCACGACGACAAGGTCGTGATCCCGCTCATCCTCATCGCCGTGCTGATCGTGCTCTGCATCCTGCTGCGCGCGATCATCGCCCCGATCATCCTGATCCTCACGGTGATCCTGTCGTTCGCGACGGCGTTGGGCATCAGCTCGCTGATCTTCAACCACGTGCTCGACTACGCGGGCATGGACACCACCATGCCGCTGTTCATCTTCGTCTTCCTGGTCGCACTGGGGATCGACTACAACATCTTCCTCATGCACCGGGTCCGCGAAGAGGCGCAGCAGCGCGGCACGCGCGAAGGCTCGATCGTCGCGCTGGCCGCGACCGGCGGCGTCATCACGTCGGCCGGCCTCGTGCTCGCCGCGACGTTCGCGGTGTTCACCACGATGCCGCTCGTCACCTTCGTGGAGATGGGCTTCGCGGTGGCCCTCGGCGTCCTGCTGGACACGTTCATCGTCCGCTCGGTCCTGGTGACCGCGCTGACGCACGACATCGGCCCCAAGGTGTGGTGGCCGAGCCAGCTCGCCAAGCGGCCCGAGACGCCGCAGGGCGACGTCGGCAAGGCCGGCCGCGACCGCGACGAGGCCCTCGTCTGACGGTCGACCGGCGGTAACGCGCACCAGCAGGGGCGCGCGGTGGTCCAAGATGTGAATCTTGGTCTATCGCGCGCCCCTTTGCGTGACATAAACTCGCCGTCCCCGGAGGCGCCGACCGTCCCGAGTGTCACCGGATCCGCACGAACATGCGCGGCACGCAACTCCTGTGTCCTGGACAGGTAACCGCCGTTCCGTGCCCATAGCGGCGCCGCTCACGCGTCGCCAGTCTGGATCCAGTCCGACGGAGCAACCCCGTGGTGAACCGCCGGACGAGGGAAGCCGCGTGCCGACCCGAGGGGGGGACGGCACGTGGACCCGGGCAAGGGCGGTCTCACCCCCAGGAGGCCGCCCTTGGCACGTAGACCGTCCGCAGCGGAAGCCAACTTCCTTGTAGGCAAGGCGGACTGATTCTGCGTCAGCCGCCGATGCCCCACCACGCCGTGGTGTGCGCGGGGATCAGGTGCCCGCCGTCCGGCGTCGAGTCCACCGGTCCGCTCGCCAGCAGAAGCGCGCCGAGCGGCCCGAACTCCACTGTCCGGTCCGACGGGTTGGCCGTGCACACGAACCCGGGCGAACGCACGAACGCCAACGCGCCCTCCGGCGACCGCATCCACTGCACCCAGCCCTCGCCGCCGAGCGCCGGGTGCTCGCGGCGCATCCGCAGCGCCCGCCGGTACAGGCTCAGCGGCGACGACGGATCCGCCGACTGCGCCTCGACCGTGCGCCCGCGCCACTCCGCCGGCTGCGGCAGCCACGCTCGCCCGGTCGGGGAGAACCCCAGCGAGGGACCGTCGTCCGACCACGGCAGCGGGACCCGGCACCCGTCGCGCCCGCGCACCGTGCCGCCCGAACGCAGGAACACCGGGTCCTGGCGCGCCTCGTCGGGCAGGTCGACGACCTCCTCGAGGCCCAGCTCCTCGCCCTGGTAGAGGTACACCGAGCCGGGGAGCGCGAGTTCGAACAGCAGCGCCGCGAGCGCCTGGTCGAGGCCGCCGAGCCGGGTCGGCGCGCGCACCACGTCGTGGTTCGCCAGCACCCACGTCGGCGGCGCGCCCGTGCCGCCCGCCGCGTCCAGCGAGGCGTCCACCACGCGGCGCAGCCGGGCGGCGTCCCAACCGGCCATCAGGTAGGGGAAGTTGAACGCCTGGTGCAGTTCGTCGGGGCGGGTGTACGCGGCCAGCCGCTCGGGATGCGGCACCCACGCCTCGGCCACCGCGACCCGGTCGCCCTCGTACGAGTCCAGCACCCGCCGCCAGCCCCGGTACACGTCGTGCACCTCGGGCTGGTCCCAGTACGGCAGCCGGTGGTTCATCCGGCCCTCCCAGCCCTGCGGCACCGGGCCCGCGTCCGGCAGCCCGACGGCCTTGAGCAGGCCGTGCGCGACGTCCACGCGGAAGCCGTCGACGCCGCGGTCCAGCCAGTGCCGCAGGATCGACAGGTACTCGGCGCGGACCTCCAGGTTGCGCCAGTTCAGGTCGGGCTGCTCGGGCGCGTACAGGTGCAGGTACCACTGGCCCGGGCTGCCGTCCGCCTCACGGATCCGGGTCCACGCCGGGCCGCCGAACTGCGACGTCCAGTCGTTGGGCGGTTCGTCGCCGTCCGGCCCGCGGCCGTCGCGGAACAGGTAGCGGGACCGCTCGCACGTCCCCGGCGCCGCCGCCAACGCGGCGTGGAACCACGGGTGTTCGTGTGACGTATGGTTCGGGACGATGTCGATGACGACGCGCAGCCCCAGCTCGTGGGCGCGCCCGACCAGCCGGTCGAAGTCCGCCATGGTGCCGAACAACGGGTCCACGCCGCGCGGATCGGCCACGTCGTAGCCGGCGTCCGCCATCGGCGACGGGTAGAAGGGGCTGAGCCACAGCGCGTCGGCGCCGAGGTCGCGGATGTGCGGGAGCCGTGCCGTGATGCCGGGCAGGTCGCCGACCCCGTCGCCGTCCGCGTCCGAGAAGCTGCGCGGGTACACCTGGTAGAAGACCGCGTCGCGCCACCACCGGCTCACCTCGCGGTCGGCGGGCGGCGGCGCCGCGCTGAGCCGTACGTCCGACGTGTGCTGCCCGACACCCTCCACGTGCGGTCACCCACCTTTGCGTACGACCCACCGCGGGGTCAGTCCGGTGTGTTCACCATCGATTCGGCCGCGTAGACCAGGTAGTCCCACAGCTGGGCGCGGTACGGCTCGGCCAGCGCCAGGTCGTCCACGGCGTCCCGCATGTGCCGCAGCCACGCGTCGCGCGCGGCCGGAGTCACCTCGAACGGCGCGTGCCGCATGCGCAGCCGGGGGTGCCCGCGGTTGTCGCTGTACGTGCGCGGCCCGCCCCAGTACTGCATCAGGAACAGCCGCAGCCGCTCCTCGGCACCCGCGAGGTCCTCCTCCGGATACATGGGGCGCAGCAGCGGGTCCGACCGCACGCCCTCGTAGAAGCGGTGCACCAGCTTGGCGAAGGTCTCCTCGCCGCCCACCGCGTCGAAGAAGGAGAGGGACTGGTCCGCCGTCGATTCACTCACCGGACCATCCTCGCAGATGGCCGCGCCGATCCGGAGGGCGAAGCGGAGGCGGGATCAGGCGGCCGCGGCAAACTCAGGTGGCCGGGCCGGAGGAGGGCGGCGGGCCCGGGGCCGGAAGGGGCTCGGCGGCCGCCGAGGAGCCGCCGCCGTTGTCGCCGGCCGCCGGGGGCTCGGCGATCCGCGGCTCGGTCAGCCGCACGCCCGCGTCGTCGAACGCGTGCTTCAGCCGCGCGCGCAGCTCGCGCGCGACCGGCTGCTCCTGCCCCGGCATCGTCTTGACCTGCACCTGGAGCACCACGGCCTCCGGCGTGACCGACTCCATGCCGATGACCTCGCCCGGCCCCCACACCGTCTCGCTCCACTGCTCGTCGTCGGCGAGCTGCTCGGTGGCCGTGACGACCAGGTCGCGCACCTTGACGACGTCCTCGCGGTAGCCGATCTGCACGTCGACCTTGGCGGTGCCCCAGCCCTGACTGCGGTTGCCGATCCGCTTGATCTCGCCGTTGCGGATGTACCAGACGGTGCCGTCCGCGTCCCGCAGCTTGGTGATGCGCAGCCCGACCTCGACCACGGTGCCCGACGCGGGGCCGGCGTCGACGAGGTCGCCGACGCCGTACTGGTCCTCGAGGATCATGAACATGCCGGACAGGAAGTCCGTCACCAGGTTGCGCGCGCCGAAACCGAGCGCGATACCCGCGATACCGGCGCTCGCCAGCAGCGGCGCGAGGTCCACGTGCAGCTCGCTGAGGACCAGCAGCGTCGCGATGCCGAGGATCACGAACGAGGCCATGCTGCGCATGACCGAGCCGACGGTCTCCGCGCGCTGTCGGCGCCGCTCGGCGTTGAGCAGGAACCCGGTGACCGGCCGGCCGCTGCCGTTCGCCCCGTCGTTGGCCATCCGCGCGATCAGCTGCGTGATCATCTTGCGGGTGACGGCACGCAGGACCAGCGCCGCCACGACGATGATGAGGATCCGGACGGGCGTCACCACGAGGGTCTCGCCGTGCCGGTCGAACCAGGACGAGACCTTGCCGTCCTGCTGGGCGTCGGCGAGCAGCACGGCCGGCATACCCGGAACGAACACGAACGGACCTCTCTGCGGGGACGAATTGTCTCCACCACGGTAGCCGCATGCCGACGCATGCCCGGTTCATGCCCGTATCGCCGCCCCGGGAAGCCGGGTCGGCCGCGCGGGCCGACGCGGCGTCAGCCCGTCGCCAGGCCGGTCCAGCGCGCGAGGAACGCCAAGGTGTCGGCGGACAGTTCGACCGAACGGGTGACCGAGCGGTCGGCGTGGCCGACGTTCGACTCCGCGCGCAGCAGCACGGGGCGTGTCCCGGCGCCCGAGGCCTGCAGCGCGGCGCACATCTTGCGCGCGTGCAGCGGGTCCACCCGGGTGTCGCCGTCGAAGACCGTGAACAGCACCGCCGGGTACTCCACGCCCTCGACGACGTGGTGGTACGGCGAGTAGCCGAGCAGCCAGTCCAGCTCCTCCGGCACCTCGACCGTGCCGTACTCGTCCGTCCACAGCCGGCCGAGCCCGAACCGCTCGTAGCGCACCATGTCGAGCAGCGGAGCCGAGCAGACCACGGCCGCGTACAGCTCGGGCCGCTGGGTGAGCGCCGCGCCGACCAGCAGGCCGCCGTTCGAGCCGCCCGAGATGCCGAGGCCGCCGGGCAGCGCCCAGCCGCGCGCCACCAGGTGCTCGGCCGCGGCGTGGAAGTCGTCGAAGACCCGCTGCTTGTGCTCGCGCATGCCGGCGCGGTGCCAGTCCTCGCCCTCCTCGCTGCCGCCGCGCAGGCCCGCGATCGCGTACACGCCGCCGGCCTCCACCCACGTCAGCACGCCCGCCGAATAGCCGGGTGTCATCGGGATCGCGAAGCCCCCGTAGCCGTACAGCACGGTCGGGCGCGGCGCGTCGGGCTCGGCGGTGGGGGAGATGACGAACATGCGCACGGTGGTGCCGTCCTTGGAGGTGTACTCCTCCTGCCGGACGTGCACGCGCGGCACGTCGACCGCGCCGGGCGCCTCCGCCCACACGGTCACCTCGCCGGTGCGCGCGTCGTAGCGGCGCACGGACGACGGCGTGCGGTAGTCCGACCAGCCGAACCACGCCTCGCAGCCGCCCTCGGGGCGCTCGGACAGGCCGCCGATCGAGCCCAGCCCCGCGTCCTCGCCCGACGCGGCGGCGTCGACCCGACCCGTGAGCGTCCCGGTGGCCAGGTCGTGCCGGGTCAGCTCGCCGGCCGCGTGCCGCGTCCACGCCGCAAGCAGCACCGGGGCGTCGCCCAGCTCGGGCCCGTCGAGGACCGCGTAGTCCTCCAGCACCGCCTCGGGGTCCTCCGGGACCAGCGTGCGCCAGCCCGCCGGACCCAGGTCCGCGGCGGTGGGGTCGGCGACGCACAGCCGCCCGCGCGGCGCGTCCAGGTCGGTGAACACGTACAGCCGGCCGTCGCGCCCCGGGTGGACGCCCGTGCGCGCGTCGACGCCGACCTGCACGGGCCGCAGCACCGGTGCCTCGGGCGTGGACGCGGTCAGGTCGGCGAGCCACACGTCGTTGCGGGGCGCGGTGCCCTCGGACGCGCTGACCACCAGGTGGCGGCCGTCCCGCGACACCGTCGCCCGGAAGAACGCCGTCTTGTCCTGGTCGGCCCCGAACACCTCGACGTCGTCGCGGTCCGGGTCGGTGCCCAGCCGGTGCAGGTACAGCCGCCGGTGGTACTGCGCCTCGCCCTCCGGGACCGTCTCCGGCGGCAGGTTGCGCTGGATGTACAGCGCGTCGGCGCCGGGCAGCCACGCGAGCGGCGACTCGCGGGTGCGGGAGACCGGTCCGTCCACCGTGGCGCCGGTCGCGACGTCCATGACGTACAGCTCCGACTCCTCGGTCCCGCCGCGTGAGACGCGGTACGCGAGCAGCCGGCCGTCCGGCGAGGGCCGCCAGTCGTCGAGCGTCGTCGTGCCGTCCGGATCGAGCTCCATCGGGTCGAGAAGCACCCGTTCGGCCCCATCGGGGCCGATCGTCAAAAGGACCGCGTGCTCCTGCCCCGGAAGGCGGCGTCGGAAGAAGCTGCGGTCGCCCCGCCACACCGGTGCGCCAACCGTTCCGGTGGCGAGGAGTCCGGCGATCCGGTCGCGCAGCGCGTCCCGCCCGGACAGCTCCGCGCGGGCCGCTCGGAACAGCCCCTCCTGGGCCGCGGACCAGGCCCGCGTCGCGTCGGAGTCGGCGTCCTCGAGCGGCCGGAAAGGGTCGGCGACCGGCCTCCCGGCGAGCACGTCGACGGTGTCGGACCTCGGGGCGACGGGGTAGTCCGGGCGCGTCATGGCGCGATCCTAGACCGCTCCCGGACCCGACTCACACAGGTGAACGGCATGTGACCATGGGAGATTCCTGGTAGCGCGCGGGGTAGGCAGGCAGCGACACTGGGAGCCGATCGTCCCGGCACGAGCCACGTGCCGCAGGCGTAAAAGGAGGCATTACGTGCCGCATTCACTGGTCCTGAACGCGTCGTACGAACCGCTCTGCGTGGTCTCCGTGCGACGGGCGCTCATTCTTGTGCTCAACAACAAAGCCACCTGCCTGGAGGAATCCGGCAGCATCCTGCACAGCGCGACCACCGAGATCCCCGTTCCGAGCGTCATCCGACTCACCAGGTTCGTCCGTATCCCCTTTCGCGGGCAGGTGCCGCTCACCAGGCGTGCGCTGTTCGCGCGCGACGGGGGCCGTTGCGTGTACTGCGGGGGCGCCGCTACCAGCGTCGACCACGTCATTCCGCGCAGCCGGGGCGGACAGCACACCTGGGAGAACGTGGTCTCGGCGTGCCGCCGCTGCAATCACGTCAAAAGCGACCGCTACATCGCCGAACTGGGCTGGCGGATGCACCGCAAGCCCGCACAGCCGAGCGGCCTCGCCTGGCGCATCATCGGGACCGGTTTCCGGGACCCGCGCTGGGAGCCCTACCTCGCGCCCTACGGGGCCGAGGAGTACGGGTTCGGCCGCACGGACCACCAGCACCAGCATCAGCATCAGAACCGGCATATGGACCGGCATGCCGAACGGCATACGGACCACAGCGGTCGTTTCGCCGACTTCCAGGACCACGACGAGTACGGCACATACGACCAGGCGGCAAGCGCATAACGGCGGCGGATCCTGCCAGACGAGGCAGCAGGTCCGCCGCCGTCGCCGTCTCTCCGGCCGGATGACCGGTGGGGGGGGGCGGGGCCCCCCCCCCCCGCGGGCCCGGCCCGCGCGCCCGGGGGGGGGGGGCGCGGGCGCCGGGGCG
>NZ_JASAOI010000021.1 GCF_029953285.1 Yinghuangia seranimata
CGCGCCCCCCCCCCCCCCCCGCCACACCCCCCCCGCCCCCCCCGGGGCGCCCCCCCCCCCCCCCCCGCCGGCCCCCGCCCCCACCGGTCATCTTTGTGTCCGCCGCTGTCAACGCGGGGCGTCCGCCGCCGCATTCTCCATGCGACACGGACGAGCGAGCGGGAGCGGCATGGACGCAACGGCGGAAGAGCAGTTCGCGGAGTTCACACGGACACGCTGGCCGGCACTGACCAGGTTCGCGTACAGCCTGGTGCACGATCCGGGGCGGGCCGAGGACCTGGTGCAGGACGCCCTGGTGCGGCTGTGGAAGGTCTGGCCGAGGCTCCGCGAGGAGCAGCCGGAGGCATACACCAGACGGATCGTCGTCAACCTCGCCATAGCCACCGGCCGCCGCCGGTGGTGGGGCGAACGGGCCACCGCGGTGCTGCCCGAGGCCCGCGTGGAAGGGCCCGGCGCGCACGTGGCCGAACGGGACCTCATGGTCCGCGCGCTCGCGAAGCTCTCGTCGAAACAGCGGGTCGTCGTCGTGCTGCGCTACGCCCACGACCTTCCCGAGGCCGAGGTGGCCCGGATGCTGGGCTGCTCGGTCGGAGCCGTCAAGACGCACGCCTCGCGCGGCCTCAAGGCCCTACGCGAGCAGCACGTCCTCGGCCTGCCGGACGGGCTCGACGCCGTCCCGGACCGCGACACCGTGTCGGTGCCGGTCGTACCCGCCTTCGGAGCCCGAGGAGACAACGCGTGATGGGGCAGTTCGAACAGTTCGAGGCGACGCTGAAGGAAGCCGTCGGCATGCCCGACGACTACGTCGGTGAAGCGGACCCGTACGCACGGGTTTCCGGGGCCGTCCGCAAGCGCCGCGGTCGGCGGACGGTCGGCATCGCAGGCGCCGCGGCGGCAGCGGTGGCCGTGTCGGTGGCCGTCCCGGTTCTGATGGACGGCTCCGGCGGTTCGACGGCGCGAGCGGGCTCCGGCGGCGGCGCGGCGCCCGCCGTCGTCGCCGGTGGCGGCACCACGGACACCGTCCTGCACGAGTACGACGGCATGTACGCGGAACCGGTCTACCGCGTGGCCACCTGGGGATCGTCGTCGGTGGGCAGCTCCGACTGCGGCTGGGCCATGGCCGGCGACGTCGTCAAGCGGAACATCTTCGTGGTCGGGCCCGGCAAACCGGCCACCCGGCTCGACCACACCAACGTCCGCTGCATGACCGTGACCACCGGCAAGGTGCGCACAGACGTGCTCTTCGCGGAAGACCCCACCCTCCCGCTGAAGTTCGCCGACGCCCCGATGTTCACGGGCAGCATCGCCGGGATCTCCGACGACGGGTTCGAGATCTACGGGATCGTGCCGGCCGGCGCGAAGAGCGTCCGGGTCACGGTGGAGGGCAAGCCGGACATCAAGGCCGACGCGGTGGAGACGAAGACCGCCGCCGACGTCCGCTACTTCATCGCGCGCGTGCCCGCCCACGTGGGCGAGTCGGTGTCGGTCACCGGCCTGGACGCGGACGGCAAGAACGTCGGGAAGACCCGGACGATCCGGACGGGGCTCGGGGGCCTGATCAAGACGGTCGCCCCGCAGGACGTGAAGGTGGGCGGCCCCACTCCGACGTATCCGCCCGGCACCGAACCGACCGGGCCTGTGGGGGGCTACTACCAGCGGTTCATCCCGATCGAGGGCACCGCCGATCCGGCCGTCACGGGCACCGTGTCGTGACCTGACACCGCACGCCGAACGGGGCGTTCCGCACCCGCGGAGCGCCCCTTCGGGCGACGTGTCCGGTGAAGAGCTCCGTTTCGGCGCGTGCGGATGCGATGCTCGCCGATATGGAGTGCACGGAGACGGAGCACAAGGCGACGGCGGCAGCGGTACCGGTCACCGGCGACCTGGCCAGGCTCGCGGGGGCGTTCGGCGTCGCCACCGAGCACCACGGCTGGCGCGGTGACGTGGTGTACGCCGACGAGGAGACGGTCCGGGCGGTGCTCGGCGCGTTAGGCGTCGACGCCTCGACCCCCGACGCGGTGCGGCACGCGCTGGTCGCCCACGAGGCGGCGCGCCGGGGCCGGCTGCTGCCGCCGGTGATCGTCACACGCGCGGGCCGCGCCGAGGCGTTCGCGGCGCACTGCGAGCCGGGCGCGCGCGTGGAGCTCTGGATCGAACTCGAGGACGGCGGCGTCCGCCGCGACCTCGCCGAGCTCGGCCGGAACCTTCCGCCGGCCGTCGACGGCACCGTCGTCCAGGAACGCTCGTACACGCTGCCGGCCGACCTGCCGCTGGGCTGGCACACGCTGCACGCCCGCGTCACCGCGACCGAGGCCACCGACCTCGGCTCGGGCGGCGAGCCGGAGTCGGCCGCCGAGGAACGCCACGTCAGCGTCCCCGTCGCGGTCAGCCCGGCCCGGCTGCCGGCCCCGCCGGGGCGCACCTGGGGCTTCATGGTGCAGCTGTACTCGCTGCTGTCGCGGCGCTCGTGGGGGATGGGCGACCTCGCCGACCTCGCGGACCTGGCCGGCTGGTCCGCGCGCCGGCACGGCGCCGGGTTCGTGCTGGTCAACCCGCTGCACGCGGCGTCGCCCGTGGCACCGGTCGAACCGTCGCCGTACCTGCCGGTGAGCCGCCGCTTCACCGACCCGATGTACGTGCGCGTCGAAGCCGTCCCCGAATACGCCTACCTCAGCCCGGTAGAGCACGCCGTCGCCGAGGAACTCCGGCTGCGCACCGGCGACTTGGATGAAGGTGCGGGCGCGGCGCACACGGCCGACCGGCTGCAGCGCGACCGGGTGCGCGCCGCCAAGCGCGAGGCGCTCGCGCTCGTCCACCGCGTGCCGAGGAGCCCCGGCCGCGAGGCCGCCTACCGCGCGTTCCTCGCGGCGGAAGGCCGGTGGCTCGACGACCACGCCACCTGGTGCGCGCTCGTCGAGGAGCACGGCCCCGACTGGCACGCGTGGCCCGCCGAACTGCACGACCCCGACGCGCCCGCGGTACGCGCCGAGCGCCGCCGCCTCGCGCCCGCCGTCGACTTCCACCGCTGGTGCCAGTGGGTCGCCGACGAACAGCTCGCCCACGCACACCGCACAGCGCGCGACGCGGGCATGCCGGTCGGCGTCGTCCACGACCTCGCGGTCGGCGTGCACCCCGACGGCTCCGACGCGTGGCTGCTCGGCTCCGCGCGCGGCGGCGAGGTGCTCGCGCTGGGCGCGACCGGCGGCGCCCCGCCGGACGCCATGAACGCGTTCGGGCAGGACTGGAGCCAGCCGCCGTGGCACCCGGTCCGGCTCGCCGAGGCCGGCTACGCGCCGTACCGCGAGCTGCTGCGCTCGGTCTTCCGCAACGCGGGCGCGGTGCGGGTCGACCACATCCTCGGGCTGTTCCGGTTCTGGTGGATCCCGCGCGGCAACCGGCCCGACCGCGGCGCGTACGTGCGCTACGACCACGAGGCGATGGTCGGCATCCTCGCGCTGGAGGCGCACCGCGCCGGCGCCGTCGTGGTCGGCGAGGACCTGGGGACCGTCGAGCCGTGGGTGCGCGACTACCTCGTCGAGCGCGGCATGCTCGGCACGTCGGTGCTGTGGTTCGAACGGGACGCTGCGGGCCCGGTCCCGCCGGAGGACTGGCGCGAGCTGTCGTTCGCGACGGTCACCACGCACGACCTGCCGCCGACGGCGGCCCGGCTGGCCGGCGAGCACGTCGACCTGTGGGCCGAACTCGGGCTGCTGCCGGGCACGATGGAGGCGGCGCGCGCCGAGGCGGCGGACGAACTGGCGTCGTGGGTGGCACTGCTCAACGACCGGGGCCTGCTGCGGCCCGGCGCGGGGGAGCGGGAGACCGTCGAGGCGCTGCACCGGCTGCTGGTCAGGACGCCGAGCCGGATGCTGGGGGTGTGGCTGCCGGACGCGGTCGGCGACCGCCGCCCGCAGAACCTCCCGGGAACGTCACGGGAGTACCCCAACTGGCTGCTGCCGGTCGCGGACGGCGCGGGCCGCCGCGTCCTGCTTGAGGACCTGGCGGCGGACGCCCGCGCGGCATCGCTCGCCCGCGTGCTACGGGGCCTGTGACGGCCCCTCGCGGCACGCGGGCGGAGGGGTGGAGCGGAGGGTGGGTCGGCGGACGCGCGTCAGCGCTTCGCGCCGCCCTTGCGCATGATGTCCGGCAGGCACACCAGGAAGGCGATCACGGCGAACATCAGGATGGGCAGCCCGACGAAGAAGCCGAGCGTCTCCCCGATGCTGAGGCCGCTGCCGGGGTCGTCGCCGTCGTCCCGGGTCAGGGCGAACGCCGGGGACGAGATGAGCAGCATGAGCGTGACGCCGGCCGCGACCGTGCCGGCACGCAGTGCATTCCTGTTGACCACGCTCCTACGCTACCGGTCCCCCGGTGAGGCCGCCCCACCGGGGCATCCCCACGAGTGACGCGCCGAACGGCGGCGGCGGCCCGTCGGGGCCGGCCGCCGCCGCTCGCCGGGGTCAGCCCGCCGTGCGGTCCTTCGCCTGGGCGCGCAGGGCGCGGGCGACGCCGTCGCGGCTCTCCACGACCAGGCGGCGCAGCGCCGGGACGGGGTCGGCCGCGGTGAGCCAGGCGTCCGTGCGGTCCAGGGTGTCCTGGGACACCTGGATCGACGGGTACAGGCCCATCACGATCTGCTGCGCGATCTCGTTCGTGCGGTTCTCCCACACGCCCGCGATCGCCGCGAAGTACCGGTCGGTGTACTCGGCGAGCAGGTCGCGCTGGCCGGGCTGCACGAAGCCGCCGATGACCGCGGCCTGGGTGGCGTTCGGCAGGGCGTCGGACTCGACGACCGAGGCCCACGCTTCGTCCTTGGCCTCGCGGGTCGGCCGGGCCGCGACGCACGCGGCGGCGTGCCGCTTGCCCGCCGCGGTGTCGTCGCGCACCAGCTCGGCGTCGATCTCGGGCCGGTCCGCCGTGCCGACCGCCACCAGGCGCTGCAGGAACGTCCAGCGCAGGTCCGTGTCGACGGCCAGGCCCTCGATCACCGTGGAGCCGTCCAGCAGGCCGGTGAGCAGCCCCAGCTGGCCCTCGGTGGCGGCCACGGTCGCGAAGCAGCGCGCCCACGCCAGCTGGTGGTCGCTGCCGGGGGCGGCGGCGCGCAGGTGCTCCTCGGCGGCGACGGCGAGCCGCGCCAGGCCCTCGGGGCGCCACGCAGGGTCGGCGAAGAGCTCGAGCGCGCTGGTCAGCTGGCGGTGCAGCGACCCGACGATGTTGATGTCCTTCTCCTGCCCGATGCCGGACAGCACCAGGGTCAGGTAGTCGCGGGCGGCCATCTCGGCGTCGCGCGTCATGTCCCACGCCGCCGCCCAGCACAGCGCGCGCGGCAGCGGGTCGACGAACTCGCCGATCGCCTCGGTCACCACGGCGAGCGAGTGCTCGTCGAGGCGGATCTTGCAGTACGTCAGGTCGTCGTCGTTCAGCAGCACGACGTCGGGGCGGGCGAGGCCGACCAGCTCGGCGACCTCGGTGCGCGGGCCGGTGACGTCCAGCTCGACGCGGTGGGTGCGCACGAGGCCTTCGGCGGTGCGGTTGTAGAAGCCGACGGCCATGCGGTGCGTGCGGATGGTCGGCCAGGCCTCGGGCGCCTCCTGCAGGACGGCGAACGAGGTGATGACGCCGTCGGCGTCCACCGCGACGTCCGGGCGCAGCGTGTTGATGCCTGCGGTCTGCAGCCACTCGGCGGACCACGCCGACAGGTCGCGGCCGGAGGTCTCCTCGAGCGCCTTGAGCAGGTCCGCGAGCGTGCTGTTGCTCCACGCGTGGCGCTTGAAGTAGGTGCGGACGCCGGACATGAACTCTTCGCTGCCGACGTACGCGACGAGCTGCTTGAGGACGGACGCGCCCTTGGCGTAGGTGATGCCGTCGAAGTTGACCTCGACGTCCTCCAGGTCGCGGATGTCCGCGAAGATCGGGTGCGTGGAGGGCAGTTGGTCCTGCCGGTACGCCCACGTCTTCATGCGGTTGCCGAACGTCGCCCACGCGTGCGTCCAGCGCGTCACCTCCGCCTGGCAGCGGATCGAGGCGTAGGTGGCGAACGACTCGTTCAGCCACAGGTCGTCCCACCACTGCATGGTGACCAGGTCGCCGAACCACATGTGGGCCAGCTCGTGGAGGATGGTCTCGGCACGGACCTCGTAGGACGCGTCCGTGACCTTCGACCGGAAGACGTAGTCCTCGAGGATCGTCACGCAGCCGGCGTTCTCCATGGCGCCCGCGTTGTACTCGGGCACGAACAGCTGGTCGTACTTCGCGAACGGGTACGGGAAGTCGAACTGCTCCAGGAAGTAGTCGAAGCCCTGCTTGGTGACGTCGAAGATGTTGTCGGCGTCGAGGAACTCCGCGAGCGAGGCGCGGCAGAACACGCCGAGCGGCACCACGGTGCCGTCGGCGGCGGTGTAGGAGTCGCGCACCGCGTGGTAGTGCCCGGCGACGAGCGCCGTGATGTAGGTGGAGATCCGCGGCGTCGGCTCGAAGGCCCACACGGACGCGCCGTCGCAGCCCACCGCCGCGGTCGGCTGCGGCGTGGGGGAGTTGCTGGTGACCTCCCAGTCGCCGGGCGCCGTGATCGTGAAGGCGAACGTCGCCTTCAGGTCCGGCTGCTCGAAGTTCGCGAATACGCGGCGCGCGTCGGCGACCTCGAACTGCGTGTACAGGTAGGTCTTTCCGTCGACCGGGTCGACGAAGCGGTGCAGGCCCTCACCGGTGTTCATGTACGCGCACGACGCGACCACGCGCAGCTCGTTCTTCGCGGCCAGCCCGTCGAGCTGGACACGGCTGTCCGCGAACACCTTCGCGGGGTCGAGCGCGACGCCGTTGAGGGTGATCTCGGTGACGGACGGGGCGATCAGGTCGATGAACGTCGACGCGCCGGGCTCGGCGCACGCGAAGCGCACCGTGGTCTCGGACCCGAAGGTCGCCCCGGTGCCGGTCAGGTCGAGCGCGACGTCGTAGCCGTCGACGGTGAGGATCCGGGCCCGCTCGCGGGCTTCGTCACGGGTGAGGTTGGTACCGGGCACGCCGGTCGTCTCCTTCTGGTCGGTGGTCGTTGCTGGGGATGCGGGCGGCGGTCCGTCAGCGGGCGTCGCGGGCACGGGCGTTGAGGGCGCGCTGGGCGTCGTCGCGGCGCTCCAGCACCAGGCGGCGGAGCGCGGGCGGGCGGGTGTCGTCGGCGAGCCAGTCGTCGGTGCGGCGCAGCAGCTCGTGCGACAGGTCCCACATGGGGTAGAGGCCGACGACGATGCGCCGGGCGATCTCGATCGAGCGGTTCGCCCAGACGTCGGTCAGGGCGGCGAAGTAGCGCTCGGTGTACGGCGTCAGCAGCTCCGCCTGCGACAGCCGGGCGAAGCCGTGGATCGTCGCGTCGACCATGGCGTTGGGCAGCGCGTCGGACTCCACGACGGCCGCCCACGCGTTGGCCTTGGCGTCCTCGCGCGGCGCGGCGGCACGGCACGAGGCGGCGTGCTGGCGGCCGGCGGCGGTGTCGTCGCGGGCGAGCGCGGCGTCGACGTCACCGCCGTCCGCGGCTCCTGCCGCGACCAGGGTCTCGGTGAACAGCCACACGAGCTCCTTGTCGACGTCCAGGCCCGGCACCGCCTCGGTGCCGTCGACCAGGCCGCGCAGCAGTGCCAGGTGTGCGTCGGAGGCCGCGGTGTGCCCGAAGCAGCGCGCCCAGGCGAGCTGGTGGTCGCCGCCCGGGGCGGCGGCGCGCAGTTCGGCCAGCGCGTGCTCGGCGAGCGCGGTGGTGCCCGTCTCGCGCCACGCGGGGTCGGCGTACAGCTCCAGCGCGGACTCGGCCTGCTCCAGCACCATCTGCACGACCGCGATGCGCGGCTCGCGCGCGGCGTGCCGCAGCACCAGGTCGACGAACTCGCGGGCGGGCAGCTCGGCGTCGCGCGCGAGGTTCCACATCGCCGACCAGCACAGCGCGCGGGCCAGCGGGTCGGCGACGTCGGACAGCCGGTCGCGCAGCGTCGCCGCCGAGACGTCGTCGAACGCGATCTTGCAGTACGTCAGGTCGTCGTCGTTGAGCAGCAGCAGCGCGGGACGCGGCGCGCCGGCGAACTCGGCGACGTCGGTGCGCGCCCCGGTGACGTCGACCTCGACGCGCCGGGTGCGCACCAGGGCGCCGCTGCCGTCGTCCTCGTACGCGCCGATCGCGATGCGGTGCGGCCGCAGCGGCTCGCCCTGCTGCACGACGGTGAAGCCCGTGACGTTCCCGGCGTCGTCGACGGCGACCTCGGGCACCAGGCGGTTCATGCCGGTGGTCTCCAGCCACGCCTTCGACCACGTGGACAGGTCGCGGCCGCTCTCCGCCTCCAGCGCGGACAGCAGGTCGTCCAGGCTCGTGTTGCCGTACGCGTGCTGGGCGAAGTAGCGCCGCGCGCCCGCGTAGAAGTGCTCCTTGCCGACGTAGGCGACCAGCTGCTTGAGGACGGACGCGCCCTTGGCGTACGTGATGCCGTCGAAGTTGAGCATGGCGTCCTCGAGGTCGCGGATGTCCGCGACGATCGGGTGCGTCGTCGGCAGCTGGTCCTGCCGGTACGCCCACGCCTTGCGGCGGATCGCGAACGACACCCAGGAGTCCGGGTACTCGGTCGCCTCGGCGACCGCCGCGGTGCCCATGTAGTCGGCGAACGACTCCTTGAGCCACAGGTCGTCCCACCACCGCATGGTGACCAGGTCGCCGAACCACATGTGCGCCATCTCGTGGAGCAGTGTGTTCGCGCGGCCCTCGTAGGCGGCCTCGGTGACCTTGGAGCGGAACACGTAGGCCTCGTCGCGGAAGGTGACGCAGCCGGGGTTCTCCATGGCGCCGATGTTGTACTCGGGCACGAAGACCTGGTCGTACTTGCCGAACGGGTAGACCAGGCCGAACCGGTCGTCGCGGTGGAAGAACGCGAAGCCGCGCTTGGTCTGGTCGAACAGCCGGTCGGCGTCGAAGTGTTCGGCGAGCGACGCGCGGCACAGCAGGCCGAGCGGGATCGTCACGCCGTCGCCCTCGTACACGTCGCGCAGCACGTGGTAGGTGCCCGCGGCGATCGCGGTGATGTACGTCGAGATGCGCTTGGTCGGCTCGAAGCGCCACCGCGCGACGCCGGGCGCGACCGGCTCGCGGCCGCTCTCCGGGGCGTTGGACACCACGGTCCACTCCTCGGGGGCGATCACCGAGAACGTGAACGAGGCCTTCAGGTCCGGCTGTTCGAAGTTGGCGTACAGGCGCCGCGCGTCAGCCGGCTCGAAGTGCGTGTACGTGTAGACGCCGCGGTCGGCGGGGTCCTCGAAACGGTGCAGGCCCTGCCCCGTGCGGCTGTACGCGCACGAGGCGACGACGCGCAGCTCGTTCTCCGCGGCGAGGCCGTCGAGCTGGATGCGGGTGCCGTCGTACACCTTGGCGGGGTCGAGGACGCGGTCGTTCAGCCGGACCTCGTGCACCTCGGGGGCGAGCAGGTCGGCGAACGTCGCGGCGCCGGGCCGGTCGCACGTGAACCGGATCACCGTCTCGGAGCGGAACGTGGTCGGCCCGGTGGTCAGGTCGAGGGCGATGTCGTACGACGCGACCTCGATCAGCCGGGCCCGCTCGCGGGCTTCGTCACGGGTCAGGTTCTTACCGGGCACGGATCACGCTCCTGGCGTCCTCGAGTGCTGCACTGTCCGCTGCGGGCACGGCTCGGCGATGTTGGCGCCGTCCGCCGTGCGGGTTGCCCCGCGGCCGATCCTTTCATGTCCGGCGCGTCCCGGAATGGTCCGCGCGGTCGCGTGGTTGGGGGAGGGAGGACGGTTCGTCGATCGGAACGGCGCACCGCCTTTTCGCGTGGTTACCGCGCGTGACACATCGGCGATTCGAAGGGATCGGATCTTGACGACCGTTGAGCGTGACCAGGCACATTTCTGGTTCGACCCGCTGTGCCCGTGGGCGTGGATGACCTCGCGCTGGATGCTCGAGGTCGAGAAGGTGCGTCCGGTGGACGTCACCTGGCACGTGATGAGCCTTTCCGTGCTCAACGAGGGTCGTGACGACCTTCCGCAGCGCTACAAGGACCTGATGGCCGAGGGCTGGGGCCCGGTGCGGGTGTGCATCGCGGCCGAGCAGAAGTTCGGCAACGAGGTGCTCCTCCCGCTCTACACCGCGCTCGGCACGCGGCACCACCCCGGCGGCCGGGCGTACGACCGCGCCACCATCGAGGAGGCCCTGGTCGAGGCCGGGCTGCCGACCGAGCTGGCGGACGCCATGGACTCGACCCAGTTCGACCACGAGCTGCGCAGGTCGCACAAGGAAGGCATCACGCAGGTCGGCGAGGACGTGGGCACCCCCGTCATCTCCGTCAACGGCGTGGCCTTCTTCGGTCCGGTCGTGACCCCCGCGCCCAAGGGCGAGGCCGCCGGCAAGCTGTGGGACGGCTGCGTCCTGGTCGCCGGCACCCCGGGCTTCTACGAGCTGAAGCGGACCCGCACCCAGGGCCCGATCTTCGACTGAGTCACCCGTCCGGCCCAGCGCCGGGACGATCCGGAGCGGGGCCGCGGGCGCGTCACAAGCGCCCGCGGCCCCGCTTTCGTGTCCGCCGCGCCGGGGCCTCGCGCGTGCCATGCTCGAACGGCGACACCCAGCGCGCACGACTCAACGAATCGTGACATTGACCAATAAACTGGACAGATGACAGCGCCCGACCGCTCCCGACCGCTGGTCCGCACGGCCCGCCGCGGCCGACCGGATCCCGGCACGCCGAACGGCAACGCGCCTTACGGGTCGCGCCGCCCCGGCATCCGCGACCGTGCGTTCTCCGTCGCGCTGCGCCCCACCGCGGCCGTGTGGCGGATCACCGGGCTCAAGCACAGCGCCGCGACCCTGCGGCACTACTACGGTCAGAGCGGGCAGCGCTTCGTGGTCGACCCCGAGGGCCCGCTGGAGACGGCGCCGTTCCGCAAGGTCGCCGACCGGCACCTGGAGGAGTGGCGCGACCTCGCCGTGGCCCGCTGGCGGGCGAGCGGCGGCCACGAGACCGAGTTCGACGCCACGACGAACTGGCACGGCGTGCGCATCGGCAAGGGCGACCACCTCGACTGGTGGCTGGCGCTGCGCGGGCTGCAGTACCGCATGACCGGGCGGGTCGACATCGACGAGGACGGCGTGGTGCGCATCGTCTACGAGGTCGAGGTCTACAAGGACTGGGGCTTCGACAAGGGTGAGGACGAGTACGGGCTGTCCTTCACGCCGCTCGCCCGCCTGCACGAGGCCGGGCTCGCCCGCGAGTACACCGTCGTCGGCCGCAGCCGCCCCCTGGTCTGGACGGCGCCGCCGGCCGGTTGAGCCGGCCGGCGGCGCCGCGTGCCTCACCGAAGCCGCGGTGGGCACACGACCCCACCGCAAGGCGCCCGGGAGTCACGTGCACCCGG
>NZ_JASAOI010000022.1 GCF_029953285.1 Yinghuangia seranimata
GCCCGCCCCCCGTCCGCGGCCCCCCCCCCCCCCGGGTGGCGGCCCCCCCGGGGGGGGGGGGGCCGCGGCGGCCCCCGCCGCGTGCCTCACCGAAGCCGCGTTGGGAAGACGACCACTCCGAAAGGCGCCCGGGAGTCACGTCCTCCCGGGGGGTCGGTGCCGCGTCAGACCAGCGCGCCGGCGGCCTTCGCTCGGGCGAACCGGGCGGCGACGTCCTGCCAGTTGACGATCTTCCACATGGCGTCGACGAAGTCCGGCTTCACGTTGCGGTACTGCAGGTAGAACGCGTGCTCCCAGGCGTCGAACACCAGCAGCGGGACCGCGCCCTGGCCGATGTTGCCCTGGTGGTCGTAGACCTGCTCGACGATGAGGCGCCGCCCGAGCGGCTCCCACGCGAGCACACCCCAGCCGGAGCCCTGCGTCGTCGCGGTGGCTCTGGTCAGCTGGCTCCTGAACTTCGCGAAGCCGCCCAGGTGCTCGTCGAGGGCCTCGCGCAGCTCGCCCTCGGCGCCGTCCCTGCCGGGCTCGCCGCCGCCGTCGCCGGACATGTTGGTCCAGTAGATGGAGTGCAGCACGTGGCCGGCGAGGTGGAAGGCCAGTGTGCGCTCGAGGCCGACGATGCCGCCGAGCTGGTCCTTGTCGCGGGCCTCGGCGAGCTGCTCGAGCGTGTCGTTGGCGCCCTTGACGTACGCGGCGTGGTGCTTGTCGTGGTGCAGCTCGATGATCTCGCCGCTGATCACCGGTTCCAGCGCCGTGTAGTCGTACGGCAGCTCCGGCAGCGTGTACGTCATGGCTTCCTCCGAGAGATTCTCACCTGCAAGTCATTTGCAATTAGAGATCCTATGCAGAAAGCGTGTGCGACGGGGGTGAGGGGTGACCTCTCAGCGCGTTCGACGTACGGTGCGGACGAGGCGAACAGCCGGACGAGGAGGGCCACACCGCATGACCGAGCAGGCCGCACAGCAGGGCGAAGTGACCGCGTACGACACCATCTACATCGACGGCGTGTGGACGCCGTCGAGCGGCACGTCGGTGATCGAGGTCGTCGACCCCGCCACCGAGCGCGTGCACGCGACGGTGCCGCAGGGCACCTCCGAGGACGTCGACCGCGCCGTCGCCGCGGCCCGCCGCGCGTTCCCGGCGTGGGCCGCGACGCCGCCCGCCGAACGCGCCGCCCACCTGGCGAAGGTCCGCGACCTGCTCGCCGAGCGCGCCGCCGAGATGGCCGAAGCCGTGGTCCGCGACCTCGGCGCGCCCGCGCCGCTCGCCCAGCGGGTGCACGTCGGCCTGCCGATCGGCGTGCTCGGCAGCTACGTGCGCCTCGCCGAGGAGTTCGCCTGGGAGGAGCGCATCGCCAACTCCCTCGTGGTGCGCGAACCCGTGGGTGTGGTGGGCGCGATCACGCCGTGGAACTACCCGCTGCACCAGATCACCAACAAGGTCGGGCCCGCGCTCGCGGCCGGCTGCACCGTCGTGCTCAAGCCGAGCGAGGTCGCCCCGACCGCCGCCTACCTGTTCCTGGAGATCCTGGACGCGGCCGGCATCCCGGCCGGCGTCGTCAACCTGGTCTCCGGCACCGGCCCGGTGGTGGGTGAGGCGATCGCCGCGCACCCGGACGTCGACATGGTCTCCTTCACGGGGTCGACACGTGCCGGCACCCGCGTTGCCGAGCTCGCCGCGCCGACCGTCAAGCGCGTCGCGCTCGAACTCGGCGGCAAGTCGGCCAACGTCATCCTGCCCGGCGCCGACCTGGAGAAGGCGGTGCGCGCCGGCGTCAACGGCGCCTATCTCAACTCGGGCCAGACCTGCAGCGCGCTGACCCGCATGCTCGTGCACCGCGACGACCACGCGCGCGCCGTCGAGATCGCCGCCGAGGCGGCCGCCGCGCTCGACGGCAAGATCGGCCCGATGGTCTCGGCCGTGCAGTACGAGCGCGTGCAGGGCTACATCACGCGCGGCGTCGACGAGGGCGCGACGCTGGTCGCCGGCGGCTCCGGGCGTCCGGACGGCGTCGAGACCGGCTACTACGTGCGCCCCACGGTGTTCGGCGACGTGACCCCCGAGATGACCGTCGCCCGCGAGGAGATCTTCGGTCCGGTGCTGTCCGTCATGGCGTACGCCGACGAGGCCGACGCCGAGCGCATCGCCAACGACACCGACTACGGCCTGTCCGGCGCGGTGTGGGCGGGCACCCAGGAGGAGGCCCTGGCGTTCGCGCGCCGGCTGCGCACCGGCCAGGTCGAGATCAACGGCGGCGCGTTCAACCCGCTCGCGCCGTTCGGCGGCTACAAGAAGTCGGGCAACGGGCGCGAACTGGGCCGCTACGGCCTGGAGGAGTACCTGGAAGTGAAGTCCATGCAGCTGTGACGCGCGGGGGGAGGGCTGTGGCGGGGTTCGACAAGATCCGGGCCGGGTGCGTTGTGCACCCCGACATTAACGGTCGTTAACCCGCTTCGGTACGTTCACGGAGTCCCGCAACTGATCCCGAGTGTGGAGGCTCCGTGAGCACCGCCCTGCCCAGTTCCCACCCGATCGTCCTCGCCGACCTGGTGCCCGCCCAGGCGTTCCGCGGCGCGCTCGTGCGCGACGCCGTGCTGGTCGGCGGCGCCGCCGGCTTCGTCGGCCTCGCCGCCCAGCTGTCGATTCCGATCGCCGGGTCGCCCGTGCCGGTCACCGGCCAGACCTTCGCCGTCCTGCTCGCCGGCACCGCGCTCGGCGCGTGGCGCGGGCTCGCCGCGATGGCGCTCTACCTGGCGGCCGGCGCGGCCGGCATGCCGTGGTTCGCCGAGGGCACCTCCGGCACCGGCATGCCGACGTTCGGCTACCTCGTCGGGTTCCTCGGCGCGGCGGCGCTGGCCGGCGCGCTGGCCCGCCGCGGCGCCGACCGCGGGGCGCTGCGCACCGCCGGTGTGATGCTCCTCGGCAACGCCGTCATCTACGCGGCGGGTGTCAGCTACCTGGCGCACGACCTGGGCATCAGCCTGTCCAAGGCGTACGACATCGGCATGCGCGACTACCTGCTCGGCGACGCCCTCAAGATCGCCCTGGCGATGGGCCTGCTGCCGACCGCCTGGAAGGTTGTCGACCGGGTCCGGGGACCGCGCGGCTGACGCCGCGGAAGACCGCGAACACCGAGGGCTCTCCGGGGATTTCCGGAGAGCCCTCGGATTTCCGGCAATAGCTGTGAAAGCCTTCCGGCCGCCCGAGCACACGGCCTAGCATCCGCGCCATGGATACGGGGCAGACACGGCGCGCGGCGGTGGCCGGAACCCTCACCGCCTTCCTGTTGGTCGCCGGACTCGGCAACCAGTGGCTGTACGACAAGCTCCTCGATCACTACGACTCGGGCAAGAACTCCGGCTGGCAGCTGGTCGCCCGCATCTCCTTCCCGCACTGGATCGTCGACAAGAGCGACAAGTTCGAGAACGTCCAGGGCAAGGTCATGGCCGGCATGCTGGTCGGCGCGATCCTGCTCGTCGTCGCGGTCGGCGTGGTGATCGCGATCGCCGCGCGGCGGCCCGGCTTCAATACGTTCATCTCCGGCTGGTTCGCGCTGGTGATCGGCGGCGCCGTGTACGGCGTCACGTACCTGACCATCGCCGGCGACAGCCTGACGCGCTACGACGAGAGCCAGCGCTCCCTCATGCAGTACCTCAACGTCGTCACCGAGGGCGCCGGCTACGGGCTGGTCACCGGCTGGGCCGTCGGCCTGGTGTGCGTCATGGCCGTGAGCAGCGGCTACGCGGCCGCGAGCCTGCCGTCCGCGTCCGCCCCGCCGCCCCCGTCGATGCCGCCGAGCGCGGGCGGATACCGCTACTGACCGGGCGTCCGGGGCACCCGGGACACCCCGCCGCGAACCATGCGAAAAGCCGCGGCGGCCCTCGACAGGACCCCGCGAGGTGAGAACCCCGCGGGGGCCTGAGAGACTGCTGCCATGCGTGTTTACCTCGGCTCCGACCACGCCGGCTACGACCTCAAGCAGCACCTCATCGGATGGCTCACCGCCAACGGCCACGAGGCCGTCGACTGCGGCCCCGCCGTCCAGGCTGAGGCCTACGACTACCCGGTGTTCTGCCTGCGTGCGGGCGAGGCGGTCGCCGCCGACCCGGGCAGCCTCGGCATCGTCATCGGCGGTTCCGGCAACGGCGAGCAGATCGCCGCGAACAAGGTCAAGGGCATCCGTGCCGCCCTCGTGTGGCGCGAGGACATCGCGGCGCTGGCCCGCGAGCACAACAACGCCAACGTCATCAGCATCGGCGCGCGCATGCACACCGAGGACGAGGCGGCGAAGTTCGTGCAGGTCTTCCTCGACACCCCGTTCTCCGAGGCGCCGCGGCACATCAAGCGCATCGACCAGATGAGCGCCTACGAGACGACGGGCGAGCTGCCCCCGCTGCCCGAGGCCTGACGCCTCCCGGCGCGTCCTCGCCGGGCGCGCACGCGGCACCACAACCCTCGTCACGAGGCATCGCAGAACACGTTCCGACCCTCACCGCACGGCCCGGTACGGGCGCCTTCGGGCGCCGGTGCCGGGCCGTCGGCATGTCGGTGCGATCCGGTACGTTCGGGGGTACCGCCGCTTGTTTGGCATGCCGCCGAAAGGGGTCCCGCCGTGCCCGAAGGACACACGATCCACCGGCTCGCGAACGAGCACGCCCGCCGGTTCGCCGGCCGCCCCGTCGCGCTGTCCAGCCCGCAGGGCCGGTTCTCCGACGGCGCCGCGCTGCTCGACGGGCAGGAGCTGGTCGGCGCCGAGGCGCACGGCAAGCACCTGTTCCTGGAGTTCCCCGGCGAGCAGTGGATCCACGTGCACCTCGGCCTGGCCGGCGTCTTCCGGTTCGGCGAGTTCGCGGAGGTCGAGGACCCCGCGGGCGGTGTGGGACCGGGTCCGGTCGTCGGCGTCGTGCGGCTGCGCATCGTCGGCGAGGACGCCTGGTCCGACCTGCGCGGCCCCAACACCTGCCGGGTCGTCACCCGCGCCGAGAAGGACACCGTGCACGCCCGCCTCGGCCCCGACCCGCTGCGGCCCGACGCCGACCCCGCCCTGGCGTGGGCGCGCATCCAGCGCAGCGCCAAGCCGATCGCCGAGCTGCTGATGGACCAGCGGGTGCTGGCCGGCGTCGGCAACGTCTACCGCGCCGAGGCGCTGTTCCGCGCCGGCCTCGACCCGCACCGCGAGGGGCGCCTGGTCAAGCGCGCGACGTGGGACGCCATGTGGGCGGACCTGGTCGAGCTGATGGCCGAGGGCGTCCGCCTCAACCGCATCGACACGGTGCGCCCCGAGCACACCCCCGAGGCCATGGGCCGCCCGCCGCGCAAGGACGACCACGGTGGCGAGGTGTACGTCTACCGGCGCACCGGGATGCCGTGCCTGGTCTGCGGCACCGAGGTCCGCATCGAGGGGCTGGCAGGCCGGAACCTGTTCTGGTGCCCGACCTGCCAGCGCAAGGCCCGCGCACGGCGCAAGCCGCGAGCCGCCTGACCGCGCGCGGCCCGAGCCGCGCTCCCGTTCAGAAACCGAAGGCCATCAGCGGCTTCGGGTCGTGCGCGAACGCCCGGTTCACGTGCGCCAGCGCGCCTCGCCTCGTCTCCGTGATCCGCCCGGCCTGCGCGAGCGCCGCCGCCGAGACGCCGCCCAGGTACAGCGAGCCCAACCCGCGCACCCCGAGCGCCAGGTCCGCCGCGTCCGAGGTGCGCTCGCAACGCGCGCCGTGCTCGTCGCCGACCAGCCGCCAACGGCCCGCGTTCCACGGGCAGAACTCGTCGGCGACGTCGAGTACCACGTCGACCGGTGCGCTGTACGTGCGTGCGGCGAGCGCCCGCCCCACGTCGACGAGCCGGACGAACAGGCCGTCCATGACCGACGGTTTGGCGGCCCGCGGGTCGGCGAGCCGGTACAGCAGCGGGTCGTCGACCGGGAGGTTGTCGACCTGCAGCGACGTCATCAGGTCGAGCTCGAACAGGTACCGCCACAGCGCGACCCGGACGACCGGGTCGGTCGCGAACACCTCGCGGACCACGGTGGTGCCGTTCGCCCCGCCCTGGTCCCAGTGCGGGGCGACGGCGTAGTACGCGTAGCCGCGTATCTGCCCGTCGGTCTCGGCCAGCACACAACGCAGCGGCGACGCGTGCTCGCCCAACGGGGCGACCAGGTGGCGCTTCTCCCAGCCACCGCTCCGGAGCATCACCCCCGGGCGGACGGGCATCAGTTCCTCGTACACCTTGAGGCAGTCGGGCAGCGCCTCGGCGGGGTCGGCGAGGCGGATCCGCACCGCGTCCACGGGCAGGCCCGCGGTGGACAGACGGCCGGGGCCGGACGGGGTGCGGAGCGACATGCGCCAGGTCGCGAGGCCGTACCCGAAGCGGCCGTAGATGTCGGGCTGCGACGCGGTGAGGGCGGCGAGGAACTCCCCGTCGCCTTCGTGTAGTCCGTCGAGTTGGTGGCGCATCATGGCACGGAGCGTGCCGCGCCTGCGGGCGGTCGGCATCACGCCGACCGCGGTGACGCCGGCGACCGGCAGCGCCGCGCCGCCGGGAACGGTCATGGTGAAGGAGAACGCGGCGGCGACGCCGACCAGGTCGGCGCCGAGATAGGCGCTGACGCACCGCTCCGGCTCGCGGACGGACTCCAAGAAGGCGGCGCGTTCCGGGGGCTCCTCTTCGCCGAACGCGTGTGCCAGGACCGCGTTCCAGGCGTCCCATGCCCCGGGGTCGGAGGGACGCACGCTGATGGGGGATCGGTGACCAGGATCACTGCTCATCAGGCCTGCCTATCAAGGCGGATCGGCGAAAGGCGACTGAATTTCTGCTGATACGTGCCGGTTACGCGCATCACTGTTGGCTGACTTTGTCGACGTGGCGCTACGGTCTCGGTAGGGTCGCGCAATGGCGCAGACGAGGCGATCGCGAGTGCGGCGACTCGCCCGTCGAGCGCGGCAGTTGATGTTCTGGGGACGGCATGTCCTGCTGCCGTCCGACCGGTTCCTGCTGGTGCTGCTGCTGGCCGTGGTCACGATGTGCGGGCTGCTGCCCGACGTCGACGACGCGTGGTTCCCGGTCACGATGCTCGTGATTCCGGTGATCATCGGCGGTCTCGTGTTGAGCATGCCCAGCCTGCTGCTGCTCTACGGGGCGTGCGCCGGCGTGCTGCTCGCCGAGGAGCGCGCCCGTGAGCCGGACCAGGTCACCCCGGGCGCCGTCGGCGTGGTCGCCGTCGTGGCCTTCATGGTGTTGTTCGTAGCGCGCAAGCGGACGCGGCTCGGACTGCGTGGAGTACGCGGTGAGTCGATGCTGTTCGACCTCCAGGACCGGCTGCGCGCGCACGGCCTGGTGCCGGAACTGCCGGCGCAGTGGCACACGGATGTCGTCATACGGCCGGCCGGCGGGACCGCGTTCTCCGGCGACTTCGTGGTGGCCACGCGGGGCCGGCGCGGTGGCCGCACGCTCGAGATCGCGCTGATCGACGTGTCCGGCAAGGGCCTTGCGGCCGGGACCCGGGCGCTGCTGCTGTCCGGCGCGTTCGGCGGGCTGTTGGGCTCGCTGCCGCCGCGCGGCTTCCTTCCGGCCGCGAACGACTACCTCATGCGGCAGGGCTGGGACGAGGGCTTCGCCACCGCCGTGCACGTCGCCATCGACCTGGAGACGGGGAAGTACCAGTTGCTGTCGGCCGGACACCCGCCCGGCGCGCATTGGGTCGCGGCGTCGGGGCGTTGGGAGGTCAGCGAGGCGGAGGGGCCGCTGCTCGGCATTATCCCGGGCGCCACGTTCGGCAGCGTCACGGGCGAACTGCGGGCGGGCGACGCGCTGCTGCTCTTCACCGACGGCATGGTCGAACTGCCCGGCCAGGACATCGACGTGGGCATCGACCGGCTGCTCGGCGAGGCCGAGAAGCTGGTCTCCGACGACTTCTTGGACGGCGCGCGTCGCATCGTCGACTCGGCGAGCGGCAACATCGCCGACGACCGTGCGGTGGTGCTGATCCGGCGGCGCTGACGGCCGCTTTTCAGCCGTTCGGCCTGGCTGTTCCGGGCCGCCCGGAATGCGGGAATCGGCCCGCATCGCAAGGGTGTTCGTGACCTGCGTCACACCTTTAGAGGCGCTTAAGGAAGTGTCTCCTGATCCGCCGGGTTCGCCCTGTCCTGTCGCAGTTGACGGTGCATCAGCCCAGGCCGGAGAGTCTCCCCGTCGCCCTCGCGACCCTCCCACTCCGCTCCAGGTCTGGAGACCTCCGCATGCGCATGCCCGCAGCAGCGGCGGCTCTCGCGGTGACCGGTGGTCTGGCCTTCGCCGTGACCCCGTCCGCGTCCGCCGCCACCGCCCCCGTCTGTGCCGCGAACCCGCTCGGCACCGCCGGGCTGTACGCCGAGTTCGTCGCCGGGGACGCGACCCGGTACTCGGACTCCGAGGGCGCCGTCGCGGTCGGCGGCGACGCGTACTTCGGCGACGGCGCGACGAACCAGGGCTTCTCCATAGGCTCGCGGCTGACCCCCGCCGACCTGAAGAAGCTGCCTGGCGGCGACGCGATGGTCGTCGCGGGGACGCTGTACGCGAACCAGGTCGTGCTGGCCGGACCCGGTGTCTACGGCAAGCTCGTCGACCGGCACACCGCCAACTTCGCGGTGGACGGCGCGGCCAAGCAGGGGGCGTCGCCCGTCGACTTCGCGGCCGAGTTCGCGAAGCTGCGCACGCTCTCGCGCGGCCTCGCCGAGACCACGCGCAACGGCAGCGTCGGCCACCCCATGGTCGAGCCCGGCAAGCCCGGCCAGTCGCTGCTGTTCGAGGGCAAGGACGCCAGGCTCAACGTCTTCGCGGTCAACGCCGCGGACCTGCAGAACGCTCCCGAGATCGACATCAAGGTGCCGGCCGGCGCCTCCACCGTGATCAACGTGCTGGGCGGCGCGTACAACATGGACGCCAACGCCCGCACCGGCGTCGCGACCTACCACGTCAACCTGTGGGACCCGGCCGCCAACGCGTGGGTGACCGACGACTACGGCGCCGGCAGCGCGGCCTTCAAGGACGTCCGCAGCAAGCTGCTGTGGAACCTCCCCGAGGCCACCTCGGTGCTCAAGAACGGCACGTCGTGGCCCGGCACGATCCTCGCGCCGTACGCCAAGGTCGAGTTCGGCCGCGCCCTGGGCGGCTCGCAGATCGCCCCCGGCCACCTCAACGGCTCGGTGATCGCCAAGGAACTCGTCACCATCCCCGGCGCCGAGACCCACCACATGGGCTTCACCGGCTGCCTGCCGGGCAAGGACACCCCCGGCACCCCGGCCACGCCGAACACTCCGACGACTCCCACGCCGCCCGCGACGCCGGGCAAGCCGCTGCCGCCCGCGCCGCCCGTCCCGCCGTGCGAGACCGTGATCCCGCCCAAGCCGCGCGAGACGCCGGGCACCCCGACGACGAGCGCCCCGCCCGCGTCGCCGCCGGCCGAGGTCACCGGGCCGCCGCTGGCGCAGACCGGCGGCTCGAGCAGCACGCCGATCGTGCTGGGCGCGGGTGCGGCGCTGCTGCTCGGCGTCGCCGCGACGGCCGTCGGGGTCAGCCGCCGGCGCCGTTCGGCCGACCCGAGCTGAGCCCGCCGCCTCGCGGCGGCCTGGACACACGGAAGCCCGCCTCCTCGGGAGGCGGGGGTCCGGGCGGTGCCGGCGGCGCGGCCCGCGGCGCGGCGGCGGGCACCCCGGCACCCCCGCCGCCGGGGGCGGCGGGCTTCCGTGCGTTCCGGGCGGCGCGTCAGGCGAGCTGCGCCTCGATCGCCGCGACCAGCGCCGGGTCGTGCGGGTCGGTCGTGGGGCGGAACCGGCCGGCCACGGCGCCGTCGGCCGTGATCAGCACCTTCTCGAAGTTCCACTGGACGTCGCCGGCCTTGCCCTCGGCGTCGGGCGCCTCGGTCAGCACCGCGTACAGCGGGTGCCGGCCCTCGCCGTTGACCTCGATCTTCTCGGTCAGCGGGAAGCTCACGCCGTAGGTCGTCGAGCAGAACTCGGCGATCTCCTCCGACGACCCGGGCTCCTGCCCCATGAACTGGTTGCAGGGCACGCCGAGCACGGTGAAGCCGCGGTCGCCGTACTCCTTCTGCAGCTGCTCGAGGCCGGTGTACTGCGGCGTGAGCCCGCACTTGGAGGCGACGTTGACGATCAGCGCGGGCTTGCCGCCGGTCAGCTCGCCGAGCGTGGCCGGGGTGCCGTCGAGGCGGGCGATAGAGGTGTCGAGCAGGCTCACTGCCGCTGTCCTTCCGTCGATGCGGTGCTATGCGGTCCTACGAGTTCTCGCGGGATGTCCAGGCCTCCACGGTACGGCGCATGCCTTCACGCCAATCCACCGCACAGGGGCCCGTGAACGAGGCGCGCTTGGCGGTGTCCTGCACCTGCCCGCGCAGCGTCCCCGGCTGTTCAACGACCTGGACCTCGGCGGTCTTCCCGGTCAGCTCGCCGAAGTAGGCCGTCCACTCCTGGACGCTCACCGGCTCGTCGCCGCCCCAGTTGACGACCGTGGCGGGCGTCGACGCGGCGGCCAGCAGCGCGGCGGCCTGCGTGTTGATGTCGTCCTGGTGGATGGGGCTGTACATGCACGGGTCCCACCGGGTCACCACCGGGCGGCCCTCGAGGACGGCGGTCAGGTGGTGGGTGGGCAGGCCGCCGTTGGGGCCGTACGACGCGTTCATGCGCGCGATGGTGACCGGCAGGTCGAACGCCCGGGCGCAGAACCGCGCGACCGCCTCCTCTGCCGTCTTGGACACCGAATACGTGGGCGCGTGCGCGACGTTGGCGTCGCCGAGCGCCGCGGTCTCGGTGTACACGTGCATCGGGTCCTCGTGCGGCCTGAGCACCGACGCGGTCGACATGACCAGCGCGGCCTTGGCCTTGCGGCAGTGCTGGAGCAGCAGCCCGGTGCCCTCGGCGTTGACCCGGAGGGCCTCGTCGTAGTCCAGGCCGGGGGCCTGGAAGGTGGCCAGGTGCAGCACGTAGGTGAAGTCGTCCGGCAGCTCGCTGTAGTCCGCGGCGCCGAGGTCCACGGCGCGCGTGGTCACGCCGAGTGCGTCGACCTTGGCGCGGTCGTCCGGGTTGGAGAACCGGGCGATGCCCCACACCTCGTTGTCCTTGGCGAGGTACTCGGTCAGCGGATAGGCGATCTGCCCCGCGGGGCCGGTGATCAGGATCTTCTCGCCGGACAGCATCGTGCGCGCCTCCTTCAGGATGTGACGCTTCGTCATATCCGAGATCCGGCCACGAAGCCAGGACGAAGCGGTCCGGCGGCCCGTGACCCTGGCCGCATCAGCCGCCATGCATATCGTTTGAATCCAAACAAACGACTATCCTGGCGTCGGCCCGCGCCCGCCACGCGCGTAGCCTGAGACCCCGCAGAATCGTTCCCGTCCCGAGCCCAGGAGCACGCGTGCTGGCCCCGTACCGCCGAATATTCGAGGCGCCCGGCGCCCTGGCGTTCTCCGCCGCGGGATTCCTGTGCCGGATGCCGCTCTCGATGACCGGCATCGGGATCGTCACGATGCTCTCCCAGATGCGCGGCTCCTACGGCCTCGCGGGCGCCGTCACCGCCGTCATGATGCTTTCCGGGGCCTTCTTCAGCCCGCAGATATCCCGCCTCGTCGACCGGTACGGCCAGCGCCGTGTCGCGCTCCCCGCCACCGTCGTCACCGTCGGCGGCTGCGCCGCGCTGCTGCTCTGCGCGCGCCTCGACGCCCCGGACTGGACGCTCTTCGCGGCCACCCTCCCGATCGGGTGCATGCCCACCTACGGCTCGATGGTCCGCGCCCGCTGGACGCACATCTACCGCGGCGACCCGCAGCGGCTGCACACCGCCTACTCGTTCGAGTCCGTGGTCGACGAGCTGTGCTTCATCGCCGGCCCGATCCTGTCGGTCGGCCTGTCCACGGTGGTCTTCCCCGAGGCCGGCGTGCTGTTGTCCGCCACGTTCCTCACCGTCGGCTCGGTCCTCTTCTGCGCGCAGCGCCGCACCGAGCCGCCCGTCCGGGTCCACGACGGCGAGAACCACGGCTCCGCCATCCGCTCGGCCGGCCTGCGCGTCCTCGTCCTGACCTTCGCCGCCACCGGCGCCATCTTCGGCTCCGTCGACGTCGTCACCGTTGCCTTCGCCGAGGACGACGGCCACAAGGGCCTCGCCAGCGCCGCACTCGCCGTCTACGCCTTCGGCTCCTGCGTCGCCGGCATCGCCTTCGGCCTCGTCAAGCCGCGCGGCAGCGCCGCCACCCGTTTCCTGGTCGGCGTCGCCGTGATGGCCGCGAGCCTCGTGCCGCTCGCCTTCGCCGTGAACCTCTGGTACGTCGCCGGCGCGCTCTTCCTCGCAGGCCTGTCGATCGCCCCGACGATGGTCACCACGATGTCCCTCGTCGGCCAGTTCGTCCCCGAGCGCCAGCTCACCGAGGGCATCTCCTGGACCATGACCGGTCTGGCCCTCGGCGTCGCCTCCGGATCCTCGCTCGGCGGCATGGTCGTCGACGGCCACGGCGCCGCCGCCGGCTACCTCGTCCCGGTCGCCGCCGGCACCCTCGCCCTCGTCCTGGCCCTCGCCGGCGCCCCCTGGCTCCGCCGCCGAACCCCCCGGACGCACATCGGCCCCGACACCGCGTCGCCGCAGGTCAGGGCCGATATCTCAGAGAGCGGATGACGAGAATCGAACTCGCGTAATCAGTTTGGAAGACTGAGGCTCTACCATTGAGCTACATCCGCATGTGAAACAGCGTCCGGCTCACGCCGGGCGCTCGGTGCCTAGGGTACCGGATCAGCCGGGGTCGTGTGCGGACCGCAGGCAAGGGCGCCAAACAAGGCAGTGCAAACTGTAGCGTGGCGTCCTCTAGACTCTTCCGAGCGCCACGGGGCGTAGCGTAGTGGCTAGCGCGCCTGCTTTGGGAGCAGGAGATCGGGAGTTCGAGTCTCCCCGCCCCGACCATTCGTCCGGTGCGGACAACCGCCCCCAGCGCACCCGCATACCAACCGATCGCGCCTGGCCGAAGGCAACCAGAAGCACAGGTCAGCACAGCCGCCCGCAACAAGGAGACCCAACCGTGAAGAGCGCCGTGGAGACTCTGAACCCGACCCGGGTTCGGCTCACCGTCGAGGTTCCCTCCGAGGAGCTCAAGCCCAGCCTCGATGCGGCGTACAAGAAGATCAGCCAGTCGATCACGGTGCCGGGCTTCCGCAAGGGCAAGATCCCTTCGCGCATCATCGACCAGCGCTTCGGCCGCGAGGCCGTCTTCGTCGAGGCGTTCGACGACATCCTGTCCTCGTCGTACGGCAAGGCCGTCGAGGAGAACGAGCTGCGCGTGCTCGGCCAGCCCGAGGTGACCGAGGTCACCGAGGTCTCCGAGCTGTCGAACGGCGCGGACCTGAAGTTCATCGCCGAGGTCGACACCCGCCCGACCATCGAGGTCCCGGAGTACGAGGGCATCGAGGTCACCGTGGACGACCTCGCGGTCTCCGACGAGGACATCGAGGAGCAGCTCGGCCAGCTGCGCGACCGCTTCGGCTCGCTCAAGGTCGTCGAGCGCGCCGCCGCCAAGGACGACACCGTGGTGCTCGACCTCGAGGCGAAGGTCGACGGCGAGGTCCTCGAGGACGGCGTGGCGTCGGGTCTCTCGTACGTGGTCGGCAGCGGCACCATGCTCGACGGCCTGGACGAGGCCGTCGAGGGCCTGTCCGCCGGCGAGACCGCGACCTTCGCCAGCGACCTGCAGGGCGGCAGCGGCGAGGGTCAGACCGCGGACGTGACGGTCACCGTCACCTCGGTCAAGACCAAGGAACTGCCGGAGCTGGACGACGACTTCGCGCAGCTGGCCAGCGAGTTCGACACGCTGGACGAGCTGAAGGGCGACGTCCGCACCCGCCTGGAGCACACCAAGGCGCACGACCAGATCAACGACGGCCGCGACAAGGTCCTCGAGAAGCTCCTCGAGCTCGTCGAGGTCCCGCTGCCGGAGAAGGTCGTCGCCGACGAGATCCAGCAGCGCAAGGACCAGATGGACCAGCAGCTCGCCATGATGGGCGTCTCGCTGGAGAAGTGGCTGGAGATCCAGGGCCAGACCGCCGAGGCGTACGACGCGGAGCTCGAGGAGTCGGTCTCCAAGGGCATGCGCGTCCAGTTCCTGCTGGACGAGGTCGTCAAGAAGGAGCAGCTGTCCGTCAACCAGGACGAGCTGACCCAGCACCTGATCGCCCGTGCCCAGCAGTCCGGCATGAGCCCCGACCAGTTCGCCCAGCAGGTCATGCAGGCCGGCTACGTGCCGGTGCTGGTCGGCGAGGTGGCGCGCGGCAAGGCGCTCGACCTGATCGCCGGTGCGGCCAAGGCCGTCGACGCGTCGGGCAACGAGGTCGACCTGGGCAAGGACCTGCACGCGGACGACGAGGGCCACGAGGGCCACGACCACTGATCCGCCGGTCCGTTCGCGACCTGTGACGTGGTGTGAGGGCCCGGCCGCTGCCTCCAGCGGCCGGGCCCTCACGCATACCCCCGAGAGCGCCTTCGCGCGTATGGGCGCGGGCTGGTGCGCTCTGGGCGAACAGCCCGGCGTCGGGGATGGTCACGGCGGATCAGCGCGTTAGGGTCGCTGTACGAGGGGGGACACCACCGCAGGCCCGTGCCGCACCCGGCCGGACCCGTGTGCATCGGGTGCCCCCGCAAGGTCGACTTCAGGACGGCTCGGGTTGCCGTCGGAAACGAGCAGGTGGATACGTGACGAATCCGCAGATCGTGACTCCGGGACTCGCGGTGCCCGCCATGCGCGCACCCCAGGGCGGTATGGGGCTCGACGACCAGGTCTACAACCGACTGCTGCGCGAGCGGATCATCTTCCTCGGGGCGCCGGTCGACGACCAGATCGCGAACGCGATCTCGGCGCAGCTGCTGCTGCTCAACGCCGAAGACCCGGAAAAGGACATCTCGCTGTACATCAACTCGCCGGGCGGCTCCGTCACGGCGGGCATGGCGATCTACGACACCATGCAGTTCATCAGCAACGACGTCTCGACCGTCGCGATGGGCCTGGCCGCCTCGATGGGCCAGTTCCTGCTGACCGCCGGGGCGCCGGGCAAGCGCATCGCGCTCGCGAACACCGAGATCCTCATGCACCAGCCCTCAGCGGGCCTGGGCGGCGCGGCGTCGGACATCCGCATCCAGGCCCAGCAGCTGCTGCGCCTCAAGCGCCGCATGGCTGAGCTGATCGCGGAGCACTCCGGGCGCACGTACGAGGAGATCGAGCGCGACTCGGACCGCGACCGCTGGTTCACCGCGGCCGAGGCGAAGGAGTACGGCCTCGTGGACCACGTCGTCATCAGCGCCCGCGAGGTGCCGAGCAACGGCAGCGCGAGCTGAGCGATCCGACGGGCCCGTCCCGCCGCCGAGCCAACCAGCAGCAGCAGTCCGGAGGATCTGAAGCCATGACCGACCTGTCGTTCCCCTTCCCGAGGCCCGACGCCCAGGCGTACATGCCGGGGCGTGCCGAGGGCCGCTACATCGTCCCGCAGTTCGAAGAGCGCACGTCGCAGGGCATCAAGCGCTACGACCCGTACGCGAAGCTCTTCGAGGAGCGCATCATCTTCCTCGGCGTCCAGATCGACGACACGTCGGCCAACGACGTGATGGCCCAGCTGCTCACGCTGGAGTCGATGGACCCGGACCGCGACATCTCGATCTACATCAACTCGCCCGGCGGCTCGTTCACCGCGCTGACCGCCATCTACGACACGATGCAGTTCGTCCGCCCGGACATCCAGACGGTGTGCATGGGCCAGGCGGCGTCCGCCGCGGCCGTCCTGCTCGCCGCCGGCACGCCGGGCAAGCGAATGGCGCTGCCGAACTCCCGCATCCTCATCCACCAGCCGTACAGTGAAACTGGGCGCGCACAGGTGTCGGACCTGGAGATCCAGGCCAACGAGATCCTGCGCATGCGCTCGCTGCTGGAGGAGATGCTCGCCAAGCACAGCAACCGTTCGCTCGACCAGGTGCGCGAGGACATCGAGCGCGACAAGATCCTCACCGCCGAAGAGGCGCGCGAGTACGGCCTCATCGACGAGATCACCTCGCCGCGGAAGTCGCCCCGGTCGTCCGGATGACGGCGGCATCGGCCGGTCGAACGGTTTCGACCGGCCGATGGGCCCGTTTCCGGCGGTAACAGGGTGGCGACCGCGGTTCGAGGGAGCGGTTGCCCACCCGAATGACCCCCGGTGGGGGCAAAACCGGGGGACGGGCGTTTGCGGCGGGGTACCGTCGAAAGACCAGGCACCAGGTCCGGTTCTCACACCGGGGCCCAGGCGAAGGAGATGCACCTCGTGGCACGCATCGGTGACGGTGGCGATCTGCTCAAGTGCTCGTTCTGCGGTAAGAGCCAGAAGCAGGTGAAGAAGCTCATTGCCGGTCCGGGTGTGTACATCTGTGACGAGTGCATCGACCTGTGCAACGAGATCATCGAGGAGGAGCTCTCCGAGTCCTCCGAGCTGAAGTTCGAAGAGCTTCCCAAGCCCCGCGAGATCTGCGAGTTCCTGGACGGGTACGTCGTCGGCCAGGAGGTCGCCAAGAAGGCGCTCTCGGTCGCCGTCTACAACCATTACAAGCGGGTGCAGGCCGGCGAGAGCGGCAAGGGCGGCGACGGCGTCGAGCTGGCGAAGTCGAACATCCTGCTGCTCGGCCCGACGGGCTGCGGCAAGACCCTGCTGGCCCAGACGCTGGCACGCATGCTGAACGTCCCGTTCGCGATCGCGGACGCCACGGCGCTGACCGAGGCGGGCTACGTCGGCGAGGACGTCGAGAACATCCTGCTCAAGCTGATCCAGGCGGCCGACTACGACGTCAAGAAGGCCGAGACCGGGATCATCTACATCGACGAGGTCGACAAGATCGCCCGCAAGAGCGAGAACCCGTCGATCACCCGGGACGTGTCCGGCGAGGGCGTGCAGCAGGCGCTGCTGAAGATCCTCGAGGGCACCACCGCGAGCGTCCCGCCGCAGGGCGGCCGCAAGCACCCGCACCAAGAGTTCATCCAGATCGACACGACGAACGTGCTGTTCATCGTGGGCGGCGCGTTCGCGGGTCTGGAGCGCATCATCGAGGGCCGGGTCGGCAAGAAGGGCATCGGCTTCGGCGCGCAGATCCGCTCCAAGCGCGACATCGACACCGCCGACGCGTTCGGCGAGGTCATGCCGGAGGACCTGCTCAAGTACGGCATGATCCCCGAGTTCATCGGCCGCCTGCCGGTGCTGACCTCGGTGCACAACCTCGACCGCGAGGCGCTCATCCAGATCCTCACCGAGCCGAAGAACGCGCTGGTCAAGCAGTACCGGCGGCTGTTCGAACTGGACGGCGTGGAGCTGGACTTCGAGATGGAGGCGCTGGAGGCGATCGCCGACCAGGCGATCCTTCGGGGCACCGGAGCCCGCGGTCTGCGCGCCATCATGGAGGAGGTGCTGATGTCGGTGATGTACGAGGTGCCGTCCCGCAAGGACATCGCCCGCGTCGTCATCACCCACGACGTCGTCCTCAAGCACGTCAACCCGACGCTGGTGCCGCGCGAGATCGTCAAGCGCGAGCGGCGCGAGAAGAGCGCCTGAGCGCTCCGGCCACCGCCACGAACCTGTGCCGCGGCCCCTGTTCCCGCACCGGGAACGGGGGCCGTCGGCGTTGTCGGCGTCGGGTCAGCCGGCGCGGCCGAAGTAGATGTTCTCGATCAGTTTGACGGTCAGCGTGACGCTCTGCGGACTGCTCACGTAGAGCACGTTCTTGTCGTCGCCCCACATGCAGGCCGTGGCGCCCTGCGCGGTCCAGCACCGGGTGAGCCCCGGGTCGGACCACGAGACCTGCTGCTCAACGGCGTTGTCGATCTTCGGGACGAACGCCCGGACGTAGTCGGACGGGACGGTGCCGCGCTTGGCGCCGAGCACGACCATCTTGGCGTTCGGGCTGGTCGCGGGGCCGTACACCTTGGTGACCACGGCGTCGAAGTCGCGGCTGAAGACCGTGTTGACGTCCTGGACCACGGGTGGCACGTCGGCGTCGGCCTGCTGCGTCGCCCCGTCGATGGTCGTGGGGAGCGTGAGCGCCTTGGGTGCCGCCGTCGGTGACCTGCTGCCGCCGGACGTGCTCGGGCGGGGCTGCGTCGTGCCGGTGACCGGCGGGCTGTTCGACCCGTGCGCGGTCGAGCCCTTGTCGTCCTTCTTGAGCACCAGGACGAGCACGACGGCCGCGACGAGCACGACCACCGCGCCGATCACGCCCGCGACGACGGCGGTGCGCTTGGCCGAACCAGGCGGCCGCGGCGGCGGATACGGCGGGCCGGGCGGCCCTGACGGGTACGAGGGCCCGCCGTATCCGCCCCCGGGCGGCATCGGCGCGCCGGGGTAACCGCCGCCCGGCGGTCCCGGCGGTCCTCCGTACCCGCCGCCGGGCGGCGGCATCTGCGGCCCGCCTGGATATCCCGAACTCGGCCCGCCCGGATAGCCGCCGGGCGGCGGCCCGCTACCGGAAGGAGGCCCCCACCCCGGGTAGTCCCCGTCGTTTCCGCTCATGAGACGCCGCGGCGCGGCCGAACGGCCCCGCCGCCCCTCCTCTCCCATGCTCGGACGGCGCTGCCGCGTCGTCCGTTTCGTGGAGTTTTCCCCCGCGCGGTGCCGTGGCTACCGCGCCTGTTCGATGTCGGGACGCATCTCCCTGGTGAGCGCCCCGAGTTGGTCGAGAGTCCCGAACGCCGTGCGGCCCGGCAGCGCGAGCACCGAGCCGACGCTGTGCCGGTCCGCCCACACGCACATCGGCAGCGTCAGCCCGCCGGCCAGGTAGGTGACCGGGTGGCACCGCAGCACGCCGCCGAGCGGGCCGGCGTCCATCGGGCGGATGTCGGCCGGGTCGACGGGCCGGGCGTGTGCCCGCAGTTCGGCGTAGAAGCGGTCGAGCTTGGCGGCCGTGCCGCCGGGGCGGGTGTCGGCCGCGGCGACCACGATGACGTCCGCCGCCGACGCTCCGGGTTGGCCGTAGGCGGCCGTCACCCCGTCGCCGTGCAACCGCGCGCGCACGTCGGCAAGGTCGACCGCGCCGTCGAGACGCACCAGCCCGCCCGCCGCGACCGGCGTCCCGACCCGCAGGGGCGTGTCGTCGCGGGCGCACCGGCCGATCAGCGCCAGCGCGCCGAACACCACGGCGACGGCCGCGAGCAGCCCCAGCGCGGGGCGCGCGTAGCGGCGCCGGACGGGAGGAGCGGCCCGGTCGTACGGGACGGCTTCGTGCGGCACCTGCACCTCGGCGGCAGCGGACGACACGGACGAACTGCGCGGCCCGCACGATACCGGGCGGGTCCGGCACCGGCCAGCCGCGCACTCCGGCGCGAACGCGCGGCAGGGGGACGACCCCCCACTCGGCCGTCCCCCTGTTTTCCGAAAGCCCGCAGGCCGGTTCGCAACTCCCGCGTCGATTCCGTGCCGCCACTCCCCAGGACGGCACTGATGGTCCGACGCGGGTCCGCGAACCGGCGTCGCCGGCCTTCGCGTCCGCGTCACAGCGCGCTGCCCGCCCCCCGGCGGCACCGCGCCGCGTCACACCTCCGGGTGACGCTGTGTGGCGCGGGACGCCGTCACTTCTCCAGGTCGGCGCGCATCTCCTGCAGCTTCTTCGCGGCGGCGTCGGCCGACAGCTTGTCGAAGTAGGCGACGAGCACGGTGTTCTTGTCCGCCCAGCCGCAGATCGCCGCCGGGTACGCGTCCTGCGCGGGCATGCACTCGAGCGTTCCGCCGAGCGGGCCCGCGGCGTAGGTCGTCATGGTCGCGCCCTGGGGCACGCTGCCGCCGTCGCGGTTCACGTAGTCGACCATCTCGCGGATCATGTGCTCGAAGCGCTTGCCGTCCATGGCGGGCAGGCCGTCGATGCCCTCGAGCAGCACCTCGCGCGGTCCCGACGCGGTCTTGCCGTACGCGGCGACGAGCACGTTCATCCCGGGCTGGATGTCTCCCGGGTCGAGCGGGACGTCGGTGACCTCGGCGCCCAGCCGCGTGTAGCCGCCGGTGCGGGCCGCCGAGACCAGCACGTGGGTGCCGGACGCGCCGGTGGTCGCCGGGGCGGACGGCTTCTTGGTGGCCGTGGGCGCGGCGGTGGCGGCGTCGGTCGGCTTGTCGGCGGCCGGCGACGACGCGGGCGCGGCGGACGCGGTCGCGGTCGGGGCCGACGAGGCCTTGTCGTCCTTGGCGTCGTCCTGGCCCGGGATCTTGCAGGCGGTCAGGGCGAGCGCCCCGACGGCAAGGGCGACGGCGGTCGAGGCGAGGCGGCCCGAGACGAGACGGGTAGACACGGTGGATCCCCCCAGGGATGAGTAGCGGTCGGCCGGAGTCCACAGCGATCCGCCTTGGTTCCCCCCTCGGCGGGCCGCTCTCCGGCTCGGCACGAACATTAGCCCGCCGACCAGGGGGTTTCCTCCATCGCCCGGCGCGGTGACAGCACAGTGACACATCGGTGACCGCTCCGCGGCGACCGGGACGCCCCCGAGACCGAGAAGGCGCCCGCCCGCCGCCCTTGCCGCCCGCGGCCGAGCCGCTCCGCCTCCGCCACCCGTGCGGGTCCGTGCGGTGCCGAAGCGCCCCTTGCTCTTCCGTAGACTTGCCTACTGTGACCGAGACTCCTTCCTCCGCAGCCGCTGCCGAAGCGCAGACCCTCTCGTCCCAGTACGCCCCCACCGAGGTAGAGGGCAAGCTGTACGAGCGCTGGGTAGCCGCGGGCTACTTCGAGGCCGATGCGAAGAGCGAGAAGCCGGCCTACACGATCGTCATCCCGCCGCCGAACGTCACCGGATCGCTGCACCTGGGCCACGCGTTCCAGCACACGCTGATGGACGCGCTCACCCGCCGCCGCCGCATGCAGGGCTACGAGGCGCTGTGGCTGCCGGGCATGGACCACGCCGGCATCGCGACGCAGAACGTCGTCGAGCGCGAGCTGGCCAAGGAGGGCGTGTCCCGCCACGACCTCGGCCGCGAGGCGTTCGTCGACCGTGTGTGGCAGTGGAAGGAAGAGTACGGCGGCAAAATCCTCGGCCAGATGCGCCGCCTCGGCGACGGCGTCGACTGGTCGCGCGAGCGCTTCACGATGGACGAGGGCCTGTCCCGCGCCGTCCAGACCATCTTCAAGAAGCTGTACGACGACGGCCTCATCTACCGCGCCGAGCGCATCATCAACTGGTGCCCGCGCTGTCTGACCGCGCTGTCCGACATCGAGGTCGAGCACCAGGACGACGACGGCGAGCTCGTGTCGATCCGCTACGGCGAGGGCGACAACGCCATCGTGGTCGCGACGACCCGCGCCGAGACGATGCTCGGCGACACCGCCGTCGCGGTCCACCCGGACGACGAGCGCTACCGCCACCTCGTCGGCACCGAGATCGAACTGCCGCTCACCGGCCGCCGTATCCCGATCGTCGCCGACCACCACGTCGACCCCGAGTTCGGCACCGGCGCGGTCAAGGTGACCCCGGCGCACGACCCGAACGACTTCGAGATCGGCCGCCGCCACAACCTGCCGAACCTGACCGTGATGGACGAGCGCGGCAACATCACCGTGCACGGCCCGTTCCTCGGCCTGGACCGCTTCGAGGCCCGTTCCACGATCGTCGGCGCGCTGCGCGCCGAGGGCCGGATCGTCGCCGAGAAGCGGCCGTACTCGCACGCGGTGGGGCACTGCTCGCGCTGCAAGACCACCGTCGAGCCGCGCCTTTCGCTGCAGTGGTGGGTCAAGGTCGCGCCGCTCGCGCAGGCCGCGGGCGACGCGGTGCGCGACGGACGGGTGACCATCCACCCGCAGGAGCTGGCCGGCCGCTACTTCGCGTGGGTCGACAACATGCACGACTGGTGCATCTCGCGCCAGCTGTGGTGGGGCCACCGCATCCCGGTCTGGTACGGCCCGAACGGCGAGACGGTGTGCGTCGGTCCGGACGACGAGCCGCCGGCCGGCGAGGGCTGGACGCAGGACAGCGACGTGCTCGACACGTGGTTCTCCTCCGGCCTGTGGCCGTTCTCCACGCTCGGCTGGCCGGACGAGACGCCGGACCTGGCCAAGTTCTACCCGACCGACGTGCTGCTGACCGGCCACGACATCATCTTCTTCTGGGTCGCCCGGATGATGATGTTCGGCCTGTACGCGATGGACGGCACCCCGCCGTTCCACACCATCGCGCTCACCGGCCTGGTCCGCGATCAGTTCGGCAAGAAGATGTCGAAGTCGTTCGGCAACGTCGTCGACCCGCTGGACTGGATGGACACGTTCGGCACCGACGCGCTGCGCTTCACGCTCGCCCGCGGCGCCAACCCCGGCACCGACGTGCCGATCGGCGAGGACTGGGTCCAGGCGTCCCGCAACTTCTGCAACAAGATCTGGAACGCGACGCGGTTCGCGCTCATGAACGGTGCCACGGTCGAGGGCCCGCTGCCCGCCGCCGAGGACCTGTCGACCGTCGACCGCTGGATCCTGTCCCGGCTCGACGCGACCGTGGCCGAGGTCGACGGGCTCTACGAGGACTTCCAGTTCGCGAAGCTGGCGGACGCGCTGTTCCACTACGCGTGGGACGAGGTCTTCGACTGGTACGTCGAGCTCTCCAAGATCACACTGCAGGCCGGCGGCGACGGGGCCGCGGCCACCCGCCGCGTGCTCGGCCACGTCCTGGACGTGACGCTGCGCCTGCTGCACCCGATCGTCCCGTTCGTCACCGAGGAGCTGTGGACCACGCTCACCGGCGGCGAGTCGCTCGTCATCGCCGCCTGGCCGACCCCGGAGGGCCGCCGCGACGCGGCCGCCGAGGCCGAGGTGACGACCCTTCAGCAGGTCATCACCGAGGTCCGCCGGTTCCGCGGCGACCAGGGCCTCAAGCCCGGCCAGAAGGTCCCCGCGCGGCTGACCCTCGAAGGCACCGCGCTGGCCGCGCACGAGGCGGCGATCCGCACGCTGGCCCGCCTGGAGCCGGACGCGGAAGGCTTCTCCGCGACCACCTCGCTGCCGGTCGCCGGCGCCGTCGTCGAACTGGACCTGTCCGGCGCGATCGACGTGCCCGCCGAGCGCCGCCGCCTGGAGAAGGACCGCGCGGCCGCCGAGAAGGTCCGCGACCAGTGCACCAAGAAGCTCGCCAACGAGGGCTTCCTGAGCAAGGCGTCCGCCGAGGTGGTCGCCAAGGTCCGCGGCCAGCTCGAGACCGCCGAGGCGGACATCGCCCGCATCAGCGGCCAGCTGGACCGCCTCCCGCAGGCCTGAGGCCCGCCGGGTGCGCGCCGCGCGGGACGGCGCGCACCCGGGGCCCCGACCGCCGACCCCATCGCAGACCCACGACGAACCGGTGAAACCCACATGACCGACCCTGCCGCCCTCGCCGAACTGCGCGCCGTCGAGGCCGAGTTGGTCTCCCGCTGGCCGGAGACCAAGATCGAGCCGTCGATCACCCGGGTCGCCGCCCTCATGGACGTGCTCGGCGAGCCGCAGCGCTCCTACCCGGTCATCCACATCACCGGCACCAACGGGAAGACCTCGACCGCCCGCATGATCGAGGCGCTGCTGCGCGCGTTCTCGCTGCGCACCGGCCGCTACACCAGCCCGCACGTGGAGTCGGTGACCGAGCGGATCAGCCTGGACGGCGCGCCGATCAGCCCCGAGGCCTTCGTCGAGGCGTACCGCGACATCAAGCCGTACGTCGACCTGGTCGACGGATCGCAGCCGATGGCCATGTCGTTCTTCGAGGTGCTCACCGGCATGGCGTACGCGGCGTTCGCCGACGCGCCGGTCGACGTCGCGGTCGTCGAGGTCGGCCTCGGCGGCACCTGGGACGCCACCAACGTCGCCGACGGCTCGGTCGCCGTCATCACGCCGATCGCCGTCGACCACGCCGACAAGCTGGGCGAGACGCCCGGGGAGATCGCCGTCGAGAAGGCCGGCATCGTCAAGCCGGGCGCGCTCGCGGTGCTCGCGCAGCAGCCGCTGGACGCCGCCGAGACGCTGCTGCGCCGTAGCGTCGAGGTCGGCGCGACGGTCGCGCGCGAAGGCATGGAGTTCGGCGTGGTGCGCCGCGACCTGGCGGTCGGCGGGCAGATGGTGACGCTGCAGGGCCTCGCGGGGGAGTACCCCGACATCTTCCTGCCGCTGCACGGCGCGCACCAGGCGCACAACGCCGCCGTCGCGCTGGCCGCGGTGGAGGCGTTCTTCGGGGTCGGCAGCGGCCAGCGGGTCGGCCTGGACTACACCGGCAAGCTGGACGCCGACATCGTGCGCGAGGCGTTCGCCGGCGTCACCTCGCCGGGCCGCATGGAGATCGTGCGCCGCGGCCCGACGGTGGTGCTGGACGCCGCGCACAACCCGGCGGGCGCGCGCACCGCGGCCGAGGCGGTGACCGAGTCGTTCGACTTCACCCACCTGGTCGGCGTGGTCTCGGCGATGTCGGACAAGGACGTGCGGGGCATCCTCGAGGCGTTCGAGCCGGTGTTCGCCGAGATCGTGGTGACCCAGAACTCGATGCCGCGCGCCATGAAGGTGGACGAACTGGCGGCGCTGGCCGTCGAGGTGTTCGGCGAGGACCGGGTCGAGGTCGTGCCGCGCCTCGACGACGCGATCGACGCGGCCGTGCGGCTCGCGGAGGACGAGGGCGACCTGGGCGGCGCCGCCGTGCTGATCACCGGGTCCGTGGTCACGGTGGGCGAGGCGCGGGTGCTGCTCACCGGCGGCCGGAACGGGAAGGGCTGAGACATGCGGGCGTTGTGTTCGACGCACCTGATCGGCGAGGCGATCGTGATCTGCCTCGGCGCGCTGGTGGCCATGCAGTTGAGCGACGTGTCCACGGGGACGTTGTGGGCGGTCGCCGGGCCGGCGGCGGTGCTGTGCGTGCTGCTGTGCGCCAGACTGTCCGCGCCGTGGGCGGTTTCGGCCGGTTGGGCGCTGCAGATCGCGTTGATCGCCGCCGGGTTCGTCGTCCCGATGATGTTCGTCGTGGGTGTGCTGTTCGCCGGCATCTGGTACATGTGTGTGCGCGTCGGCCGTACGATCGACGCCGCCAAGGCCGCCCGGGCCGGATGACCCGGCGTGGCCCGGTCCGTGCGGACCGGTGCCCGGGGGACCGTCGGCGGTTGTCGGCGCCGTGACCCCGGATAGGCTCGGGGCGTTGAGTCGATCGGAGCCGATCGGCCGCCCGAGCATGTTCAGAAACCCTTTGAGGAGTGTCCCCGTGTCCGAGCGCACCCTTGTCCTCGTCAAGCCCGACGGCGTAAGGCGCGGTCTCGTCGGCGAGGTCATCGGCCGGATCGAGCGCAAGGGCTTCACTCTCGCGGCCCTCGACCTGCGGGTGATGGACCGCGAGACGATCGAGCGGCACTACGAGGAGCACGTCGGCCGGCCGTTCTACCCGAGCCTGGTCGAGTTCATGACGTCCGGTCCCTCGGTCGCCATGGTCGTCGAGGGCGAGCGGGTCATCGAGGCGTTCCGCGCGCTGGCCGGCGCGACCGACCCGATCAAGGCCGCGCCCGGCACCATCCGCGGCGACCTCGCGACGGTGACGCAGCAGAACATCGTGCACGGGTCGGACTCGCCGGAGTCGGCCGCCCGCGAGATCAAGAACTTCTTCCCGGGCCTGGCCTGACGGGTCGTCCGCTGACGGGAAATCGGCCGTTTGCGGGACCGTTAGGCACGAAAAATTAAAAAAGACCCGAATGCCGTGCGTGGCACACGATGTTCTGTCTGATGATCACGTCATCGTGGTCGACAGGTGTTCCGCTCGGTGTGGCACGCCTACGATTGAGACCGGTCCCGCCTCCCCGCCGCAGGCCGGTTAATGTCCTCATGGCTTCAAGCCCCGGAAGGCCCTGGTTGCTTCATGGCGAACAATTTGTCGTTCATCGGTCGTGACATGGCAGTCGACCTCGGCACGGCCAACACGCTGGTGTACGTCAGAGGACGAGGCATCGTGCTGAACGAGCCGTCCGTCGTCGCCAAGAACACCAGCACAGGCGGCATCCTCGCGGTGGGTGCCGAGGCGAAGAAGATGATCGGCCGCACCCCCGGCAACATCGTCGCTATCCGGCCACTCAAGGACGGCGTGATCGCCGACTTCGAGATCACCGAGCGGATGCTGCGCTACTTCATCCTCAAGGTGCACCGCCGCCGCTACCTCGCGCGCCCGCGCGTCGTCGTGTGCGTGCCCAGCGGCATCACCGGCGTCGAGCGCCGCGCCGTGGTCGAGGCGTCCAGCCAGGCCGGCGCGCGCAGCGTGCACATCATCGAGGAGCCGATGGCGGCGGCGATCGGCGCGGGGCTGCCGGTGCACGAGGCGACCGGCAACATGGTCGTCGACATCGGCGGCGGCACCACCGAGGTCGCCGTCATCTCGCTCGGCGGCATCGTCACGGCGCAGTCCATCCGCGTCGCGGGCGACGAACTCGACACGGCGATCATCAACTTCGTGAAGAAGGAGTACTCGCTGCTGCTCGGCGAGCGCAGTGCCGAGGAGATCAAGATGTCGATCGGGTCGGCGTACGACCTGGGCGACGACGCGCACAGCGAGATCCGCGGCCGCGACCTGGTCTCCGGCCTGCCGAAGACGATCGTCATCTCGACCGCCGAGGTACGCAAGGCGATCGAGGAGCCGGTCAACACCATCATCGACGCCGTCAAGACGACGCTCGACAAGTGCCCGCCGGAACTGTCCGGCGACATCATGGACCGCGGCATCGTCCTGACCGGCGGCGGCGCGCTGCTCCGCGGCCTCGACGAACGGCTGCGCGCGGAGACCGGCATGCCGATCCACATCGCCGACAACCCGCTCGACTCCGTCGCGCTGGGCGCCGGCAAGTGCGTCGAGGAGTACGAGGCGCTTCAGCAGGTCCTCGACGCGCAGCCGCGCCGCTAGCCCCCCACCCGGTCAGCCGGGTCGCAAGGTACCTCCCGAGAACACCGAGAAAGGGGCGGGCGCATCGTGAAGGACTCCCGCCGCGGCCGCATGGTGCTCGTGCTGCTGCTCGCGATCTCCTTCGCCCTGATCACCGTGGACATCCACGGCGGCCGCAACTCGCCCATCTCCCATGTCCGGGACTGGGCGTCGGCGGTCTTCGGGCCGGCCGAGCGCGCCACCGCGTCCGCGGTCGACCCCGTCGGCCGTGCGATCGACGCCGTGCGTGACGCGGGGAACCACGAGGACGAGAAGAAGCGGCTCCAGGAGGAGAACGCGCGGCTCCGCCAGGAGCTGCAGAACGTCGAGTTGGACAAGAACCGGGTCGCCGACCTGGACCGGCTGCTCAAGGTCGCGTCCGCGGGCCAGTACAAGATCGAGCCGGCGCGCGTCGTCGCGGTCGGGCCCGCGCAGGGCTTCTCGTGGACGGTCACCATCGACGCGGGCAGCCGCGACGGCATCAAGCCGGACATGACCGTGATCAACGGCGAAGGCCTGGTCGGCCGGGTGACCTCGGTCGGCCCGATGACCGCGACCGTGCTGCTCGCCACCGACCCGGGCTTCTCGGTCGGTTCGCGCATGGCCGCGTCCATGGAGATAGGGATCACCACCGGCCAGGGCGACCGGCCGATGCGGCTCCAGCTGCTGAACGCGCAGGCGCAGGTCAAGACCGGCGACCGGCTGGTGACCTTCGGGTCGCAGGGCGGCCGGCCGTTCGTGCCCGGCGTGCCGGTCGGCACCGTCACGGAGATCCGCTCGACGCCCGGCGCGCTGACCCGCACCGTCGAGGTCAAGCCGTTCGTGAAGTTCACCAGCCTGGACAACGTCGGCGTGGTGATCGAACCGCCGCGCAGCGACCCGCGCGACGCGGTGCTGCCGGCCGCGGCCGACCAGCCCCCCGCGGCTCCGGCGGCCCCGGCCGCTCCGGCGCCGCCGGCCGCCCCCGCCGCCGCGGTGCCGCCCGCGACCCCGCCGCCCACCGCGACCGGGAAGTCGTCGGCCAACGGGCGGCCCACCAAGACCCCGACAGGGAGGGACTGAGCGATGGGCGCCGCACGCGTGCTGTACGCCGCCGTCCTGATCGTCGTCGGCCTGGTCGTCCAGGTCAGCGTCCTCGCCCGGCTCGGCCTGCCCGGTGCGGTGCCGGACCTGCTGCTGCTGGTCGTGGTCGGGATGGCCATGACCTACGGACCGACGGCGGGGTGCGCGATCGGCTTCGCCGCCGGGCTGTGCGCCGACCTCGCGCCGCCCGCCGACCACGCGGCCGGGCGCTACGCGTTCGTGCTGTGCGTCGCCGGGTACATCGCGGGCCTGTTCGCGACCCGCAACCGCCAGTCGGTGATAACGCCGATCCTCGTCGTCGTGCTCCTCGCGGCACTGACCACGGCGCTGTACGCGGGCGTCGGCGCGCTGGTGGGCGACACCGCGGCGCGCGACGTCGGCCTGAGCAGCCTGCTCATCACGTCCGTCATCTACGACGCGCTGCTGGCGCCGTTCGTGGTGCCGCTGGTGATGGCCGGCGCACGGCGCACCGACCCGCAGCCGCTCCTGCCGCTGTGACCGGGCGGGCCCGGGCGGCGCGCGTGCGCCGCCCGACCGCCGGCTCCTCCGTCCGCCGTACGACCCCGTGGGAGTGATACGCCGATGATGCCCAGCCTGACGAACGCGGGGCGTTCGCGCGGTGACGGCGCCCACGGCGTCCGGGTCCGCCTGATCGTGCTCCAGGTCCTCGTCCTGTCGCTGATCGTCACGCTGTTCGGCCGCCTGTGGTACCTGCAGATCCGCCAGGGCGACGAGTTCGCCAAGGCGGCGACGAGCAACAACGTGCGCAACGTGGTCACCCCTGCGGTGCGCGGCTCGATCCTCGACGACAAGGGCCGGCCGCTGGTCAACAACCACACCGCGCTGGTGGTGTCGGTCAGCCGCACCGAGCTGGAGACCCAGGCCGACAAGGGCGCCAAGGTGCTGGAGCGGCTGGCCGGCGTGCTCGGCATGAAGCCGGAGGACCTCAAGCTCAAGACCCGGCTGTGCGAGCGCAACGTGCCGCAGCCGTGCTGGAACGGCTCCCCGTACCAGCCGATCCCGGTCAGCCAGAACGCCACGACCGAGCAGGCGCTCAGCATCATGGAGCACCGCGAGGACTTCCCGGGGGTGAACGCCGAACCGGCCGCGGTGCGCGGCTACCCGGCGCCCGAGGGCGTCAACGCGGCGAGCACGCTCGGGTACCTGTCGCCGGTCAGCGACGAGGAGCTGACCAAGCAGAAGGCGGCCGGCAAGAACGACCTGCAGCGCTCCGACCAGGTCGGGCGCAGCGGCCTGGAGCGCACGTACGACACGGACCTGCGCGGCAAGACCGGCGTCACCCAGCTCGCCGTCGACAACCTCGGCCGGGTGACCGGCACCGTGTCGGAGACCCCCGCGACGCCCGGCAACCACCTGGTGACCAGCATCGACGCGCGCATCCAGGCGGTCGCCGAACAGCAGCTCCAGGAGGCGATCCTGCGGGCCCGGTCGACCTACGACGCGGGCAACACGCACAAGAACTTCGTCGCCGACGGCGGCGCGGTCGTGGTGCTGGACGTCAAGACCGGCCGGGTCGTCGCGATGGCCAGCGCCCCCAGCTACGACCCGAACGTGTGGGTCGGCGGCATCTCCAAGCAGAACTACGAGACGCTGACCAGCCCGGACTCCGGCATGCCGCTGGTGCCGCGGGCCATACAGGGTCAGTTCGCCCCGGGCTCGATCTTCAAGGTGATCTCGACCTCGGCGGCCGCCGAGAACGGCTACTCGCTCAAGGCCAACTACCCGTGCCCGTCGGGCATCACGGTCGGCGGCATCACGTTCAACAACCTGGAGTCGGCCAGCTACGGCGACATCTCGCTGCAGCGCGCGCTCGAGGTGTCGTGCAACAGCGTGTTCTACGGGCTGTCCTACGACATGTGGCTCAAGCAGGGCGGCCTGAAGGGCACCCACCACCCGATGGTGGACATGGCCCGCGCGTACGGCCTCGGCTCGCCGACCGGCATCGACATCCCGGGCGAGGTGCCCGGCCGCATCGTCGACCAGGGCGTGCGCCGCGCCGAGTGGGAGAAGAACAAGGACACCTGGTGCCGGCTGTCCAACGATCCCAAGACGCCGTCGCAGGAGAAGATCGTCTACCACGAGAACTGCCTGGACGGCTGGCAGTTCCGTGCCGGTGACGCGGTCAACTTCGCGATCGGGCAGGGCGAGACGCTGGTGACGCCGCTGCAGATGGCGCGTGTGTACGCGGCGATCGCCAACGGCGGCACGCTGTGGGAGCCGACCATCGGCAAGGCGATCGTGACCCCGGACGGCAAGCTGGTCCGGGAGATCCAGCCGAAGGAGGCCGGCAAGCTGCCGGTGTCGCCGGCGACCATGGCGTACCTGCAGACCGCGCTCAAGAGCGTGTCGGTCAACGGCACCGCCGCGCGGGTGTTCGCCGGATGGCCGATGGACAAGCTGCCGATAGGAGCGAAGACCGGTACCGGCTCGGTGCAGAACAAGCAGTCCACGTCGTGGTTCGCGACCGAGGGCGGGCCGGCCGACGGACCGCAGTACGCGATCGTGATGATGGTCAGCCAGGGCGGCACCGGCTCCGGTACGTCCGGGCCGAGCGTCCGCAAGATCTACGAGGCGCTGTTCGGCGTCGACGACAAGGGCCAGATCGACCCGTCCAAGGCGATGCTCCCGGCGCCGCCGACCGCGCTGCCGCAGATCAAGGCGGACGGCATGGTCGTGCCCGCGGCGTCGTTCACGTTCGACGCGCCGCGCCCGCCCGCCCCGGACGGCGGGCCCGGGACCAGCGTGGTGGCCGCGGCGCCGGGCGCGCAGCCGCCTGAGCGGGTGGCGTACCGAGGGGGGAGGTTCGTGTGAATCTCGGCCTGAAGATGCGGGCCGGCCGGCCCAAGGCGTTCGGTCTCGGCGGGCCGCCGACCCTGCAGAAGCTCAGCCCGGCGTTCTCGCAGCGCCGGTCGTTCGCGGCCCGTGCGATCGAGCGCGACGCGCCGGTGCGGCGGCTCGACTGGATGCTGTTCGGCTCGGCGCTGGCGCTGTCGGTGATCGGCGCGCTGCTGGTGTGGTCGGCGACCCGGCCGCGCACCCAGCTGACCGGCGGCGATCCGCAGGCGTTCCTGAAGAAGCACCTGCTGAATCTCGCGATCGGCCTGGTGCTGTTCACCGTCGTCGCGGTGGTCGGGCACCGGCGCATGCGCGTCCTGGTGCCGTTCATCGGCATCGTCGCGATGTTCGGCCTGTTCGCCGCGCTCAGCCCGCTCGGCGCGACCATCAACGGGCAGAAGGCGTGGATCCTGCTGCCCGCGGGCTTCTCGCTGCAACCCGCGGAGCTTGCCAAGATCGGCGTGATCCTCGGCATGGCCATGCTGCTCGCCGAGCGCGTCGACACCGGCGACGTGGAACGCCCCGGCAACCGCGCGGTGTTCTGGTCGCTGGTCGTCGCGGTGGCGCCGATCGGCGTCATCATGCTGATGCCCGACATGGGTTCGGCGATGGTCATCGGCGTGATCATCCTGGGCGTGCTGCTCGCCTCCGGCGCGCAGGCCCGCTGGATGGCCGGGCTGATGATGCTCGGCGCGGTCGGCGCGGCCGCGGTGTGGAAGCTCGGGATACTGAGCCAGTACCAGATCGACCGGTTCGCGGCGTTCGCCGACCCGAGCCTGGACCCGGCGGGCGTCGGCTACAACACCGCGCAGGCCCGGCTGGCGATCGGCTCCGGCGGGCTGACCGGCAAAGGCCTGTTCCACGGCCAGCAGACCGCCGGGCAGTTCGTGCCCGAGCAGCAGACGGACTTCGTGTTCTCGGTGGCCGGCGAGGAACTGGGCCTCATCGGCTGCGCGGTGATCCTGTTCCTGTTCAGCGTCGTGCTGTGGCGCGGCATCCGGATCGCATCGAACGCCGACGACCTGTTCGGCACGATCATCGCGTCCGGCGTCGTGGCGTGGCTCGGCTTCCAGATGTTCGAGAACATCGGCATGAACATCGGCATCATGCCGGTGGCCGGCCTGCCGCTGCCGTTCGTGAGTTACGGCGGATCGTCGATGTTCGCGATCTGGATCGCCCTCGGACTGCTCCAGTCGGTGCACATGCGCGGCGCCCGCGCGTTCACCCGCGCCTGACCCTCCGAAGGCCGCTCCGCCGCACCTCGCTCCCCACCCGCCCCGCCCGCCGCACCCCGGCAGGCGGGGCGGTCCGCGTGACCGGCCCGGCGCGCCTGCCGTTGTGCATGCCGTGAAGCGCGTGCGGCCGTCGCCGTGTACGGGATCCGGGGCCGCGCGGGGCGGCACCACGCCCAGCGGTACGCCGCGTTCCTGCGGATTTCGCCCCTTCGAGTGAGTAACCCCCGGGAGCACGCGCCGGTTAATGACTCGGAGTCCGGGGGTTTCGACTCTCCGGTGGACGTCGGGGCGGCGGAGCGGGCACGGGGCCGCGGACCACCCGACAACGCAGCGCACGTCGCGGAAGTGGGAGACGCCATGGCGGGGAAGTCCGGGGCGGCAGCGGCCGTACCCCTGGGGTGGCCGAGCCTCGGCGCCGCGGAACTGGACGCCGTGGCGGCGGTCTTCCGGTCCGGCTGGGTGGCCGGTGCGGGCCCCGCGTGCCGTGCGTTCGAAGAGGAGTTCGCCCGCGCGTGCGGCGTCGGCCACGCCGTAGCGGTCGCCAACTGCACCGCCGGCCTGCACCTCGCGCTGCTCGCGCACGGCGTCGGCGCTGGCGACGAGGTGATCGTCGCCGACTACACGTTCCCCGCCACCGGCCACGCCGTGCTGTACACCGGTGCCACGCCGGTGTTCGCCGACGTCCGCGCGGACACCGGCACCGTCGACCCCGACGCGGTCGCGGCGCTGATCGGGCCGCGCACCGTGGGCATCGTCGCCGTGGACGCGGCGGGTCTGCCCGCCGACTACGCCGAGCTCGGCGAACTCGCGGCCCGCCACGACCTGTTCCTCATCGAGGACGCCGCCTGCGCGGCCGGCGCCACGTACCGCGGCCGGCCCGCCGGCTCGCTCGCGCCGGTCGCCGCCTTCAGCTTCCACGGCCGCAAGGGCATCACCTGCGGCGAGGGCGGCGCCGTCGTCACCGACGACGCGGCGTTCGCCGCCAAGGTCCGCAAACTCGCCGCGTTCGGCCTGGAGAGCGCCTGGAACCGCGCCGCCAGCACCGAACTGCCCGTGCCGGTCTTCGACGAGGCCGGCTACAACTACAAGCTCTCCGACATCGCCGCCGCGATCATGCGCGTGCAGCTGACCCGGCTGCCCGAACTGCTCGCCGCCCGCGCCCGCGTCGCACAGGGCTACGCCGAGCTGCTGACCGGTCTCGACGGCGTGGCGCTGCCCGGCGTCCCGGACGACCGCACCACCACGTGGCAGTCCTACCTGGTGACGCTCGACCCCGGCGTCGACCGCGGCCGGGTCGCCGCCCACCTGCGCGAGCAGGAGATCGGCTGCAACTTCGGCACTTACGCCTCGCATGTGCAGCCGGTGTACGGCGCGCGCGAGACCTGCCCGGTGTCCGCCGACCTGTTCCGCCGCCAGCTGGCCGTCCCCATGCACGCCGAGCTGTCCGAGGCCGACGTCGAGCGGGTCGCCATCGCGCTGCGCAAGGCGGTCGAGAACAGCAGCTGAGACCCCGTCCCACCCACCGACCAGCGCAAGCCACCAGGAGTTCAGCGTGTCCGTCCCCACCGTGTTCTTCTCCGGCGGTGCCGGGTTCATCGCGGGCCACACCATCCCGATCCTGCTCGAACGCGGCTACCGGGTGCGGATCTTCGACAACATGCTGCGCGGCGACCGGGCCCGGGTCGAGGAGTACGCCGCGACCGGCATGGTCGACCTGGTCGAGCAGGACGTGCGGTACGGCGCCGCGGTGCACAACGCGATGAAGGGCTGCACGCACGCGGTCCACTTCGCCACGGTGTCGATCAACAAGAGCATCGCGGACCCGTACGAGAGCATCGACATCAACGTCACCGGCAACCACAACGTGTTCGCCGCCGCGGCCGACCACGGCGTGCGCCGCCTGGTGTTCGCGTCCTCGGCGTCGGTGTACGGCGACCCCGAGAAGCTCCCGATGCACGAGGACGACAAGCTCGCGCCGCTCACCCCGTACTGCATCAGCAAGCGCATGGGGGAGGACCTGCTCGGCTTCTACCAGCGCGCCAAGGGCCTGTCGTGGGTCGCGCTGCGGTTCTTCAACGTGTACGGCCCGGGCCAGAAGACCGAGGCCTACTACACCTCGGTCATCAACACCTTCCTGCGCCGCATCCGTTCGGGCGAGCCGCCGGTCATCGACGGCCGCGGCGACCAGTCGATGGACTTCGTGCACGTCACCGACATCGCGCGGGCCGTCGTCGCGGCGCTCGAGAGCGAGCGCGACAACCTGCCGGTCAACATCGGCACCGGCGTCGACACCTCGATCGCGCAGCTCGCCAAGATCCTCATCGCCGCGGTCGGCGCGTCCATGGAGCCGCGCTTCAACCCGCGCGACGTGCTGGTGTCGCGGCGCGCCGCCGACATCTCCCGGGCCCGCGACGTCCTCGGCTGGGAGCCGCTGGTCTCGGTCGAGCAGGGCATGGCGGAACTGGTGCGCGGCGCCGTCTGACGCGCACCCCGTCCACCCCCTCAGCCCGCGACTCCCGGAACACCGAAGGTCTCCCGCCGTGCGCATCGCCGTCGTCAACAACTTCTTCCCGCCACGCGTGGGCGGCAGCTCCCATCTGTCCGCCGCACTCGCCCAGGAGTACGCCGCGCGCGGGCACGAGGTGATCGTGCTGACCGCGGCGTACCGCGGCGCACCCGCGTACGAGGAGGCCGACGGCGTCCGGATCCACCGGCTGCCCGCGTTCGTGATGCCCAAGCTGGGCCTGTCGATCGACTTCGACATCACGTTCACCACCGGGCCGCGCAACCTGCGCCGGGTCTTCCGGCTGCTCGACGACTTCCGGCCGGACGTCATCCACCAGCACGGCCAGTTCCTCGACCTGAGCTGGCTGACCGGACGCTACGCGCGCAAGCGCGGCGTCCCGGTGCTGCTGTCGGTGCACACCCGCCTGGAGAGCCCGCGGGCCTTCTACGCGCGCGCGTTCCGCATGATCGACCGGGTCTTCCTGCGCCGCGTGCTGCGCCGCTACGACCCGCGCTACGTGATCATGGACGAACTCGCCGCGACCTACTGCGCCGACCGGTACGACGCGACCGCGGACCGCTACGACTACATCCCGGTCGCCGTCGACCCGACCCGCTTCGAGGGCCCGCCCAGCCGCGACATCCGGGCCGAGCTCGGCCTCGGCGACCGCCCGCTGATCGTCTCGGTCGGGCACGTCATCCCGCTCCGCGACCGCTGCCTGCTCATGGACGCGCTCCCGGCCGTGCTCGGCAAGTACCCGGACACCAAGCTCGTGGTGGTCGGCAACATCTACTACGACGCCTTCCTGGCGCGGGCCCGCGAACTCGGCGTCGCGGACGCCGTGGTGTGCGTCGGCGCGGTGCCGAAGGACGACGTCCCGTCCTACTTCGCGGCCGCCGACATCGAGGTCCACGACCTGTCGGGCGGCGGCTGCGGCACCGCGAGCCTGGAGGCGATGGCGGCCGGACGGGCCACCGTCGTCGCGGTGCGCGAGACCAACTTCCCGGGCATCCGGCTGCGCAACTGGGACAACGCGGTGCTGGTGTCCAACCACGACGCCGACGAACTGGCGCTCGCGCTCATTCGGCTGCTCGACGACCCGGCCGAGCGCGCCGCGATCGCGGCCAGGCAGCGCGCGCTGGTGCACGCCGAGTTCACCCTCGAGCGGGTCACCGAGCAGCACCTGGAGGTGTTCGAGCGGATGCTCGGCCTGGTCCGCGAGGAGGCGGCGGATGTTCCTGGATGACGAGCGCAGCCGCCGGCTCCGGCCGGGCATCCTGACCGACCTGGTCGGCCAGTACATGAACGACTCGGAGCGGGCCGCCCTCTACGGGCTGCCGCCGACCACGCGCATCCGCGAACGCGCCAAGATCGTCAGCCCGGAGCGGCTCGAGATCGGCGACCACTGCTGGATCGGCGAGGGCGCCGTGCTCGACGCCAGCGGCGGCCTGCGCATCGGCGAGCACACCAGCATCGGCCTCAACGTGCTGGTGTTCACGCATTCCAGCTGGCTCGCCAACATGACCCTGCAGAACCACTCCGGCTCGGAGCTGATCGAACGCAAGCCGATCACCATCGGCAAGGGCTGCTTCATCGGCGGCAACAGCGTGATCATGCCGGGCGTCGTCATCGGCGACTTCGTCACGGTCCAGCCGCTGTCCGTCGTCTTCAAGGACGTTCCCGACCGCTGCATGGTCGGCGGCAACCCCGCACGGGTGTTCCAGCGGTTCGACGAGGAGCACGTCGAGGCCGAGGCGCGCCGGGTCCGTGCGGCGAAACCCACCCAAAGTCAGGAATCACCGTGGCCAACCGCATCCACCCCACCGCTGTCGTCGGTGACGGCGTCGTCCTCGGCGACGGCAACGTCATCGGACCGTACAGCGTGATCGTCGGGCCGTGCCGGATCGGGGACGGGAACTGGATCGGCCCGCACGTGACGATCGGCACGCCCGCGGAATGGCGCGGCGGCCCGCACCCGGTCGCCTGGGAGGGTGAACTCGACGGCTCCGGTGTCGAGATCGGGGACCGCAACACCATCCGCGAGTTCGTCACGGTGCACCAGGGCACCCGGCGCAGCACGCGGATCGGCGACGAGTGCTACCTGCTCGTGCGCAGCCACGCCGGCCACGACGTGGTTCTGGCCGACGGCGTCACCCTGTCGTGCTCGGTGCAACTCGGCGGCCACACCGAGGTCGGCGCGCACGCCAACATCGGGATGGGCGCCACCGTCCACCAGTTCGGCCGCATCGGCCCGGGCGCCATGGTCGGCATGGGCGCCTCGGTGCGCCGCGAGGTCGGCCCGTTCAGCATCGCCGTCGGCAATCCCGCGCGCACCGTCGGCGTCAACGAGGTCGGCCTCAGCCGGGTCGGCATCGAGGGCGACACCGCCGCCGCGATGGGCGAGTACGTCAAGGGCCGCGCCGCGGTGCCCGACGGCCTGCCCGCCGACATCGCCGCGCTGCTCGCCGCGTGGGAGCGCCCGGCCCCCGCGCACACCTGACGTCCACCACCCAGCGACATGCCCGGGACGGGCAGGAAAGGGGAAACCCGTGTCCACCAACGACCGGCTGAAGAACGTCTTCGCGTACGCGCTGGACCTCGACGGCGACACCGACATCGAGAGCCTGCGCTACCGCGAGATCGACAAGTGGGACTCGCTCGGGCACATGGCGCTGGTCGCCGCGATCGAGGACGAGTTCGACGTCCAGTTCGACACCGACCAGGTGATCGACATGAACGCCTACAAGGTGGCGTACGACATGCTGCGGGAGTTGGGCGTCGGTGAGTGACACGCGCGCCGCGCGGCCGGCCGACCGGGTCTGCGTGGTCACCGGCGGCACCCGCGGCATCGGGCTGGCCACTGCCCGGGCGCTCGCCGAGACCGGCGCGACCGTCGTCCTGACCGGCCGCGACGAGGCGGCCGCGAAGGACGCGGCCGCGCGCGTCGCCGCCGAGTACGGCGTCCCGGTGTCCGGCCGCGCGCTGGAGGTCACCGACAGTACCGCCGTCCGCGCGCTGTTCGCCGACGTCGCGCGCGAACACGGCACGGTCGACTGCCTGGTGGCCAACGCCGGCGTGCTCGAGGACGCGCTCATCGGCATGATCCGCGACGACCTGGTCGACCGCATGCTCGGCACCAACGTCGCCGGAACGCTGGCCTGCCTCCAGGCCGCCGCGCGCGTGATGATGCGCAAGCGGCAGGGCGCGATCGTGCTGCTTGCGTCGATCGTCGGTGAACGCGGCAACGCCGGCCAGGCCGCGTACGCCGCGTCCAAGGGTGCGGTCAGCGCGCTCACCAAGTCGGCCGCCAAGGAACTGGGCCGGTACGGCATCCGCGTCAACGCCGTCGCCCCCGGCGTCATCCGCACCGACATGATCGCCCACCTGCCCGACGACCTGGTCGCCGCGCGCACCGCCGACACCCCGCTCGGCCGGGTCGGCACCGCCGACGACGTGGCCCGCGCGATCCGCTTCCTGTGCGGCCCCGACGCCGCGTTCGTGACGGGGCAGATCCTCGGCGTCGACGGAGGCCTGGTCCTGTGACGAACGCGTCCGACCCCGCACCGTCGAGCGGCGGGCCGAAGGGGGACACCGCGGGCCCGCTCGCCGACGAGCTCGTCCACCCCGGCGCCGTGCTCCTCGACGCCGCCTCCGGCACCCGGCTGACCGGGTCCGAACTGCGCGGCCGCGTCGCGGAGTCCGCCGAGTGCTACACCCGCCTCGCGCCCGGCATCGTGTTCGCGCTCACCTCGCCCGACCTGCCGGGCGTGCTGCGCTACCTCGGCGCGCTGGCCGCCGCCCGCCCGGTGCTGCTGCTCGACCCCGCGCTGGACCGCACCGCGCTGGAGACCCTCGCGCACCGCTTCCGCCCGGCCGCGATCGTCGGCGCCGACGGCCCCGCCCCACTCGGCTACCGCGCGTTGGACTCGGCCGGCTGGGTCCGCATCGACCCGGACGCCGCCGAACCGCACCCCGACCTGGCGGTGCTGCTCACCACCAGCGGCTCCACCGGCAACCCCAAGCTCGTGCGGCTGTCGCGCACCGCCGTCCTCGCCAACGCCCGCTCCATCGCGCTCGCGCTGGGCCTCGGCCCCGGCGAGGTGGCCCCGACCAGCCTGCCGCTGCACTACAGCTACGGCCTGTCGGTGCTCAACAGCCACCTCGTGGTCGGCGCCACCGTGCTCATCGAGTCGAACGGCGTGCTGGCCCGGCAGTTCTGGCGGTCGGTCGACGAGCACCGCGCGACCAGCTTCGCCGGCGTCCCCTACCACTACGAGATGCTGCGCCGCATCGGCTTCGACCCGGCCGGGCACCCCGCGCTGCGCACCCTCACGCAGGCCGGCGGCCGGCTGCGCACCTCCCTGGTCCGGGACTTCGCGGACCGCATGGAGAAGGTCGGCGGGCGGCTCGTCGTCATGTACGGGCAGACCGAGGCCACCGCGCGCATGGCCGTGCTGCCGCCCGAGCGCCTCGCCGACAAGCTCGGCACCGCCGGACGGGCCATCCCCGGCGGCGCGTTCGCCATCCGGCCGCTCGACACGGCCGCGCCCGGGCGCAACGGCGTGGGCCACCCTGTCGCCGAGGCGGCAGGGGAGGCCGTCGGCGAGGTCGTGTACTCCGGCCCCAACGTGATGATGGGCTACGCCGAGTCCGAGGCCGAGCTCATGCGCGGCGACGACCTCGGCGGCGTACTGGCCACCGGCGACCTCGGCCGGCTCGACGACGAGGGCTTCCTCACCGTCACCGGCCGGCTCAAGCGCATCGGCAAGGTCTTCGGCACCCGGGTCAGCCTCGACGACCTGGAGGACCTGCTGCGCGGGCACGCCGCCGCGGCCGCGGTCCCCGGCGACGACCGCATCGTGGTGTGGCTGGAGGGCGCCGACAGCGAACTGTGCCGCGCCGCCGGGCGCACCCTCGCCGAACGGCTGCGCGTGCACGCGTCGGGCTTCGACGTGCGCACCGTGCCGACACTGCCGCTGCTGGCCAGCGGCAAGATCGACTACCGCGCGCTGGAGGCCGGCGTATGACCATCGCGGCGGACCCCGGAGCGAGCGCCGTGCGGGACTTCGTGTTCGCCCGCACGCAGGACGACCGCGAGCGGCACCTGCTGCCCGAGCTGCGCCGGCTGACCGAGCACCACCGGGCCAACTGCGCGCCGTACGACCGCGTGCTGCGCGCGCTCGGCGTGCCGGCCGGCGACCCTGGCGCGCGCATCGCCGACCTGCCGTGGCTGCCGGTCCGGCTGTTCAAGCACCACGACCTGGCCAGCGTGCCCGCCGACGCGGTGTTCAAGACGCTGACCTCGTCCGGCACCACCGGCGCCGAGGTGTCCCGCATCCACCTCGACCGGCAGGCCGCCGCCGACCAGACCCGCGCGCTCAGCCGCACGCTCCAGGCGGTGCTCGGCGGGCGGCGGCTGCCGATGCTGATGGTGGACACGCCGTCCGTCGTGAAGGACCGCCGCTCGTTCTCGGCGCGCGGCGCCGGCGTGCTCGGCATGGCCGGCTTCGGCCGCGACCACACCTACGTGCTGGACGCCGACGGCCGGCCCGACCCCGACGCGGTCGCCCGCTTCCTCACCGCGCACGGGAACGCGCCGTTCCTGGTGTTCGGCTTCACCTTCATGGTGTGGCAGTACCTGTACGAGGTGGCCGCCCGGCACCGCTTCGACCTGTCGCAGGGCATCCTCGTGCACTCCGGCGGCTGGAAGAAGCTCGCCGACCGCGCCGTCGACAACGCGACGTTCCGCGCGCGGTTCGCCGCCGACACCGGCCTCACCCGCATCCACAACTACTACGGCATGGTCGAGCAGATCGGCACCGTGTTCGTCGAAGGCCCCGACGGCGACGCGCTGTACTGCCCCGACTTCGCCGACGTCGTGGTCCGCGACCCGGTGACGTGGGCCGAGCAGCCGGTCGGCGTCCCCGGCGTGATCGAGGTGGTCAGCGCGCTGCCGCGGTCGTACCCCGGGCACGTCCTGCTCACCGAGGACCTCGGCGTCGTCCACGGCGTCGACGACGGCCACTGGCCCGGCAAGCGGTTCTCCGTGCTCGGCCGACTGCCCCGCGCGGAGGCCCGCGGCTGCAGCGACACCTACGCAGAATCCCAGGGAGACAAGCCCGCATGATGATCCGTCAGCGCTGTCCCGCGGGACCCGACCGGGAACTCGACGGACTGCTCGACGAGCTGGCCGCCGACGTGCCCGGCGGGCCGCTGGCGGTCGGCGACCCGCGGATCGCCGACTTCCTCGTCGGCTTCGGCCGCACCCTGCTGGAGCCCGCGCTCGTCCGGCGGCACCCCGAACTCGCGCCGCTCGGCTTCTTCCTGCGCCGCGCCGAACTGGACGCGCAGCTCGCCCGCATCGCCGAGCCCGACGTCGCGGGCGCCCGCCTGATGCGCTTCCCGCGCGGCCTGGTCTTCCACATCCCGCCAGCCAACGTCGACACGATCTTCGTGTACGCGTGGGCGCTCGCCGCGCTCACCGGCAACCGCAACGTGGTCCGCGTCTCGCCGCGTTCGGGCGCGGCCGCGGAGCTCGTCCTGGACCGCCTCGGGGCCGCGCTCGCCGACGCGCACCCGGCGGTCGCCGCGACCCAGAAGATGATCACCTACGACCGCGACGACCGGGCCACCGCCGCCCTGTCGGCGCGCTGCGACCTGCGCGTGGTGTGGGGCGGCGACCACTCGGTCGACGCCGTCCGGCGCGCGCCCCTCGCCCCCGCCGCGCGCGACCTCACGTTCCCCGACCGCGCCTCGTACGCCGTCGTCTCCGCGGAGGGCTGGCTGCGCGCCGCACCCGACGAGCGCGACCGCGCCGTCGCCGACCTCTACAACGACAGCTACTGGTTCGACCAGGCCGCGTGCGCCTCGCCGCGCGCGCTCTACGTGGTCGGCACCGACGCGGACGCCGCCGAGACGCGCGCCGACCTGTTCGCCCGCCTCGAGGCGCTGCTCGCCGCGCGCGGCGAACCCCTCGACCCCGCGATGGCCGTACACAAGCGCGTCGCCGCCTATGGAGAGGCCGCCGTCGGCCGCGCCGCCCGGCTCGACTTCCGGGCCGGCGACACGCTCGCCGTCCTCGACCTCGCCGATCCGCTCGACACACCGCGCGGCTGGCTCGGCGCGGGGGCGTTCCCCGCGGCGACGCTCGCGAGCCTCGCCGACCTCGCGCCCATGCTCGGCCGCCGCGACCAGACGCTCACCCACTTCGGCTTCGCCGCCGACGAGCTCGCCGCGTTCGCGACCGCCGTGGCCGGGCGCGGTATCGACCGCATCGTGCCGTTCGGATCCGCGCTGTCCTTCGCCCCCGTCTGGGACGGCTACGACCTGCCGCGCGAGTTCACCCGGCTGACGACCGTCGGGCGTCCCGCCCAGGCCCGTCGGTGAGCGGCTCAGCGGCCGGGCAGGCCGCGCCGGACGAGGCCCGTCCCGGAACCGACGCGGCCGACCTCGGGGTCGACCTCGGGGCCGACGTCGGCGGGACTCCCCGGGCGGACCGGGCCCGCGACGGTGCCGCCGGTCCCGTGCCCGAGCCCACTCCCGCGCCGTCCCGTTCCAAGGCCTGGCTCGGCCGGGTCGGCAAACTGGTGGCGTTGCTGCGGCCGCTGCTGCTCGTGCTGGCGGTCGGCGGCATCGCGTACATCGTCCTGCGGCACTGGAGCGACGTTGCCGCGACTCTGCGCGAACTGCCCTGGTACGCCGTGGCGGTCAGCGGCGCGGTGCTGCTCGTCGGCATGGCCGTGGGCGTGCTGGCGTGGCAGGTCCTCGTCGACAGCATGGGACGGCCGGTCGGCTTCCGCACCGGCGCGCAGATCCAGCTGGTCAGCCAGCTCGGCAAGTACGTGCCGGGCTCGGTGTGGAGCTACGTGCTCCAGCTCGAACTCGGCCGCAAGGCGCAGGTCTCCCGCGCCCGCCTGTTCACGGCGACCATCCTGCACGTCATCATCTCGATCGTCGTGTCGATGCTGCTCGGCATCCTCGCGCTGCCCGTCCTCCTCGACGACGCACCCGGCGTGGCCTGGGTGTTCGTCCTGCTCCCCGTCGGGTTCGTCGCCCTCAGCCCCGCCGTGCTGGCGCGGGCCGGGGAACTCGTGCTGCGGCTGCTGCGCAGGCCGCCCGTCAAACTGCGCCTCACCTGGGGCGTCGTCGGCCGCGTGGCGGGGCTGTCGGGGCTCGGGTACAGCCTGTTCGGCCTGCACCTGTGGATCCTCGCGCGCGCCGTCGCGCCCGCGCACCTCGGCCAACTCCTGCTGTGCGTCGGCGCGATCGCGGTCGGCCTCACCGCGGGCGTGTTCGCGTTCGTGCTCCCGTCGGGCGCGGGGGTCCGCGAGATCGTCATCGTCGCCTCCCTGGCCACCACGATGCCGCGCGGCCAGGCGGTCGCGCTCGCGCTGGTCTCCCGCATCCTGTTCACCGTCGCCGACCTGGTGAGCGCCGCCGTCGCCGCGCTGCTCGCCCGGGGCGTGCTCAACACCGCCAAGGCGGTGCCCGAGGCGCGGGAGCCCGCATGATGCTCCACCGGCTGTCCGGCGTCCGCGCCCTGACCGCCCGCGTCCGGCGGTTCACGGAGCGGCGCGGCGGATGGCCGCGGTGGGCCGCGCTGCTGGCGCTCGCCTGGGCCCTGCCGTTCGGCGCGCACGCCGTCGGCGCCGACCCGCTGTCGCTCCTGGTCGTCTACCTCGGCACCGCGTCGCTGCTGCGGGCCGGCGGCGCGCTGCTCGACCGCCTGGTGTTCGCGGCCGTCCTGCTGTGCGGCGCGGCGATCGCGGCGGGGCTGGTGTTCTCCGTCTGGCCGTGGGGGCTGGCGCCCGCGCCGATCGCCGCGTGCGGCACGACCGCGCTGGTCGCGGTCGCGTTCGCCACCGGCCGGCGCCCGTCGCTTCCACTCCGCGTTCGCTGGCCGGACGCGGTCGCGGCGGCCTCGGGCCTCGCCGCCGCGGCCACGCTGTGGTGGCCCACGCACGGGCTGGGCTTCCGCAAGTCGCTGCCGTACATGCTCGCCGTCGGACAAGGCGACCGCATGCGGCACTTCATGCTGTTCGACGCGATCCAGCAGGTCGGCGGGTACGGCTTCCTGCACGTCGGCCAGGCCCGCACCATCGCCCTGCCCGGCATGGAGAGCAACTACCCCAGCGGCATGCACTTCCTGTACGCCCTGGGCGACTTCTTCGCACGCTCCACCACGGACACCGGCCCGTCGACCGCGCAGTTCCACCACTACTACCTGTTCGCGATCGCCGGATACGCGTTCTTCGTGCTGTGCACCGTGTGGGCGTGCCGCTGGGTCGCCGGCCCCATCGTGAACGAGCGCCTGCGCACCCTCGCGTGCGTGGGCGTCGGCGCGTACCTGTGCACCGGCGCGCTCATGGCGCAGTTCTGGAACGAGTCGGACGCCGAGATCCTCGGCCTGGCCTTCTTCGCCGTCCTCGTGGCCGTCATCGCCAGGCCGCCGCTGCCGGCCGGCGACCACGCGCTGCTGGTCGGGGCGCTGGTGGTCGCCCTGGTGTCCGTCTACTCGCTGTTCGCGGTGCCCGCTGCGCTGTGCATCGCGGTCGGCGCGTACGGCTACCGCACACGGCTGCGCCGCCACCTGCGCGGCTACCTCGGCGTCGGGCTCGCCGCGCTGCCGTTCGTTCTGGTGCCCGTGGTCGTACCGCGCCTCATCGGCACCCTCGACGTCGGCAACCACCTGCTGCTGCCCGGCCCGATCGTGCGCATGCAGCGGCGCTTCCTCGTCGCGCTCGGCATCGCCGCGGTCATCGGGCTGTCCTGGCGCCGCACGCGGCGCTCGACGGCGTACCGCGTCATGTTCGGGCAGCTGGTCGCCGCGACCGCCGCGCTGGCGGTGTTCTGGGCGTACCAGATCGTGTCCGTGGGCCGCACCCTCTACTACTTCGAAAAGGCCCTGCACGCCTGGGCGGTGCTGTGCCTCGTCGGTATCGCGCCGGTCATGCTGCGGCTGCGCCGCGACCCCGTGCCGGACCCCCGCCGCACGCGTCGCGGCCGGCGCGCGGTCGTCGCGGCCGGGACGGCGCTCGCGGCCGTGGCCTTCGTCGGCGCCGTGCACTGGGGGAAACCCGAGTACAGCGGCGAGCGGCCCGGCCCCGACATGAACTGGGGGACGGTGTGGGCGTCCCGGAGCATCACCTACCCGTACCCGCTGACCATGCGCAGCATGGACGTCCTCAACTTCGCCGGCTACACGGGCGACGGCGTGCCCACCATCTCGCTGCTTTCCGACGACCCGTGGCGCAACGTCGACGCGTCCAACCTGCTCGCGATGCTCAACCACCAGTACGGGACGCTGCAGAAGACGCTCGGCAAGCTCGCCGCCGTGACCGACCTCGCGCCCGGCACCGCCAAGCGGCCCGCGCCCACCGGCGCCGCGGAGCCCGAGGGCCCGCTGTCGGAACGCGCCGTCGCGAGCCTGCGCCGCGTGCACAACCTGCTCGCGGGGAGCCCGGTACCGCTCCGGGTCGTCGTGTGGGACCCGTCCGTGGAACGGGAGTTGCGCGCCTTCGCCGCGAAACGCCCCGAACTGGGCGTCACCGTCGTCCGCGTCGACCGGCTCGGCAAGCCGATCTGACGGCGGCTCTTGGGAGGGGAACAGGTGCTCGACCGTGTTGAGGCACCACCCGTCGCACGCGCGGCGGTTCCGGGCGGCCCGCGTGTGCGGCGCGGCAGCCCGTCGCGGCGCACCACCGCCGCACTCGGTCTGCTGGCCGCCGGCTGGGCCGTCGTCCTGCTCGCGCACCTGGCGCACGCCGACCTGGTCGTGCTGCCGCTGCTCGTCGTCGGGACCGCCGCGCTGCTGCGCACCGGCGGGACGCTGCTCGACCGGCTCGTCATCGCCGCCGGAGCCGTCGCGGGCGGCGCGCTGGCCGCCGGACTGCTGTTCTCCGTGTGGCCGTGGGGCCTGCACCCGGTCGCCGTCGGCGGATTCGGCTGGAGCGTGCTCGTCGCGGCAGGCTGGGCGGCCCGCCGCGCGCCCGCGCTGCCGCGCCGCGTGACCGGCGGCGACCTCGTCGTCCTCGGCACCGGCCTCGGCGCGTGGCTCATGGCCGCCTGGCCCACCGTCAACCGGCCCGCGGTCGACGCCCTCGCGTTCTTCGCCGGCAACGACACCGGCGACCGGCTGCGCCAGTTCAGCATGTTCGACGCCGTGCTGCGCTTCGACGGCTACCCGTTCCTCGACCCCGGCCGCACCCACGACGTCCTCGTGCCGGGCATGGCGACGAACTACCCCGGCGGCACCGGCTTCCTCTATGCGCTCGTCGACTCCTTCCGCACGTCCGGCGGCCCCACGGGCGACGGCGTCGCCGAAGCTCACCGCTACTACGGCCTGTTGCTCGGCGGCTACGCGCTCCTCGCCCTCGTCGTCGTCTGGGCCGCCCGCTGGGTCGCCGGGCACCGCGCCGCCGGATGGCGCGGCGTCCTCGTCCTGACGGCCATCGGCACGTTCGTCGCGACCGGCATCATGACCGCGTTCGTCTGGTACGGCTTCGACTCCCAGGTGCTCGGCCTCGTCTTCACGGCGCTCACCGTCGCGCTGCTCGTGCGCTACCCGGACCGGCCCGTCGAGCAGACCGTCGTCGCGGGACTCGCGCTGACCGGCGTCGCGTTCACATATCCGCTGTACGTGCCGGCCCTCGGCGTCGCCGCCGCCGTGACGCTGTGGGGCATGCGCGCCCGGCTCAAGACGCGGCCGGTCGCGACCGCCGCCGCCCTGCTCTGCGTCGCCCCGCTCGTGCTGCTGCCGATCGCCGTGCCGCGCCTGGCCGGCGACTTCCACGCGGGCTCGCACCTGCTGCTGCGGGGCCCGATCGTCCAGGCGCCGCGCCACCTGCTGTTCGCCGCCACCGCGCTCGTCACGGTCGTGATGACGGTCACCACGGCACGCAGGGCGCCGACACAGCGGCTCATGGCCGTCCAGGTCGCCGCCGCCGCGAGCGTCGCCTGCGGACTGTGGCTCTACCAGCGCGTCCGCATCGGGGCGTCCTCCTACTACCTGGAGAAACTCCTCTACGCGTGGCTCGTGACCGCCCTGATCGCCCTCGGCGGCAGCGGCACGCTGCTGCGCGGCCGCGGCAGACAGCGACGCGCACCTGCCGCGACCGGGGCGCGCCTGTGGCTCCGGCGCGGCACCGCCGCCCTCGCCGCCGCGCTCGCCGGAGTCTTGATCGCGGGCGGCGTCAGCTTCGGGCGCCCCGAGTTCGCGTCCGGCCGCCCCGCCGAGAACAACACCTGGGGCCGCGTATGGGCCGCCGGACTCATCGTCAGCCCCGCACAGAACGAACTCGTCGCGATGCAGCGGCGCCGGCTCCTCGGCGACGGCACGTTCACCATGGTCGTCCTGCGCCACGGCCGCTCCGACTGGCAGAGCGCCCTGGTCACCATGCAGGCCGCCGCCATGAACCACCAGCTCGGCAGGCTCGAGGACTACGTCGCCACGATGCCGCTCGTGCCCGTCGACAAGGAAGAGGCGCGGTCCGCGCTCGACCCCATGTGGTACGTCAGCCGGAACTGGGCCGACAACCTGGAGATCTACGCCCGGAAGACCCCGACGCCGCTGCGCATCGTCTCGTTCGAGCCCGACGCGACCACCGCACTTACTGCGGCGGCGGCCCGGAACCCGTGCCGGTGCGTGCGCGTCGTCCCCGTGGGCCCCGGCGTACCGCCCGTCGCAGCGGTCTCAGCCGCTCCGGGCAGGCGTTAGGCTGGGAGGCTGTTCCCCCATCCCCTCCCGGAGGATGCACCATGTCTGTCGAGTCGGTGTTCCCGCGCCTGGAGCCGCTGCTGCCGCGCGTGCAGAAGCCGATCCAGTACGTCGGCGGCGAGCTGAACTCGACCGTGAAGGACTGGGACGCGGCGGCCGTCCGCTGGGCCCTCATGTACCCCGACGCGTACGAGGTCGGCCTGCCCAACCAGGGCGTCATGATCCTGTACGAGGTGCTCAACGAGGTCGCGGACGTCCTCGCCGAGCGCACCTACGCGGTGTGGCCCGACATGGAGAAGCTCATGCGCGAGCACTCCGTGCCCCAGTTCACCGTCGACGCGCACCGCCCCGTCGGCGCGTTCGACGTCTTCGGCGTGAGCTTCTCGACCGAGCTCGGCTACACCAACCTGCTCAACGCGCTCGACCTCGCGGGCATCCCGCTGGAGGCCAAGGACCGCGGCGCCGACGACCCGATCGTGCTCATCGGCGGCCACGCCTCCTTCAACCCCGAGCCGATCGCCGACTTCATCGACGCCGCCGTCGTCGGCGACGGCGAGCAGGCCGTGCTCCAGGTCACCGACGTGATCCGGGCCTGGAAGGCCGAAGGCCGCCCCGGCGGGCGCGACGAGCTGCTGTTCCGCCTCGCCGCCACCGGCGGCGTGTACGTGCCGCGCTTCTACGACGTCGACTACCTCGACGACGGCCGCATCCAGCGCGTCGCGCCGAACCGCTCCGGCGTGCCGTGGCGGGTGTCCAAGCACACCGTCATGGACCTCGACGAGTGGCCGTACCCGAAGCAGCCGCTGGTGCCGCTCGCGGAGACCGTCCACGAGCGCATGTCCGTCGAGATCTTCCGCGGCTGCACCCGGGGCTGCCGGTTCTGCCAGGCCGGCATGATCACCCGCCCGGTCCGCGAGCGCAGCATCACCGGCATCGGCGAGATGGTCGAGAAGGGCCTCAAGGCGACCGGCTTCGAAGAGGTCGGCCTGCTGTCCCTCTCGTCCGCCGACCACTCCGAGATCGCCGAGGTCGCCAAGGGCCTCGCCGACCGGTACACCGAGGACAAGATCGGCCTGTCGCTGCCGTCGACCCGCGTCGACGCGTTCAACATCGACCTGGCCAACGAGCTGACCCGCAACGGCCGCCGCAGCGGCCTGACGTTCGCGCCCGAAGGCGGCAGCGAGCGCATGCGCAAGGTCATCAACAAGATGGTCAGCGAAGAGGACCTGATCCGCACCGTCGCCACCGCGTACGGCAACGGCTGGCGCCAGGTGAAGCTGTACTTCATGTGCGGCCTCCCGACGGAGACGGACGAGGACGTGCTCCAGATCGCGGAGATGGCCAAGAAGGTCATCGCCAAGGGCCGCGAGGTCTCCGGCAGCCGCGACATCCGCTGCACGGTGTCCATCGGCGGCTTCGTGCCCAAGCCGCACACGCCGTTCCAGTGGGCGCCGCAGCTCGACCACAAGACGACCGACGAGCGCCTGCAGAAGCTGCGCGACGTCATCCGTGCCGACAAGCAGTACGGCAAGTCGATCGGCTTCCGCTACCACGACGGCAAGCCGGGCATCGTCGAGGGACTGCTGTCCCGCGGCGACCGCCGCGTCGGCAAGGTCATCCGCGCGGTGTGGGAGGACGGCGGCCGCTTCGACGGCTGGAGCGAGCACTTCAGCTACGACCGCTGGATGCGCTGCGCCGACAAGGCCCTCGCCGACGACCCGGTCGACGTCGACTGGTACACCACCCGCGAGCGCGACTGGAACGAGGTCCTCCCCTGGGACCACCTCGACTCCGGCCTCGACAAGGACTGGCTGTGGGAGGACTGGCAGGACGCCCTCGACGAGGTCGAGGTCGAGGACTGCCGCTGGACCCCGTGCTTCGACTGCGGCGTCTGCCCGCAGATGGGCACCGAGATCCAGATCGGCCCGACCGGCCAGAAGCTGCTGCCCCTGTCGGTCGTGAAGTAGCCCCGACGAGCCCCCCGGGCCCGGAGACCACCCGCAAGGGAGGCCTCCGGGCCCGTTCGTTTCGCCGCCTGCGGACACGCGACGGCCGTAGGTTGAGGCCGTGCACGACCGCGAGCTGGACTTGACGGTGGTCCTGTCGTATGAGGACCCGTGGTGGGTGGCACGCTGCCTCGACGTCGAGGTGACGAGCCATGGCCGCACGAAAACCGAGGCGCTCGCCATGGTGCGCGAGGCGCTCGAGCTGTTCTTCGAGGACAACGCGAACACCGTGCCGCCGGCGCCGCTGATCGAGCCGCGCATCGAGCGCCTGCGTGTGCGGGTCCCCACGTGAGCCCGGTGCCCCGTTGGTGCGCGACGTCTCCGGAGCGCCGTCGCGGCCCCGACCGCATCGTCGCGGAGGCAGCGGCGCTTTGGGGACCGTGGCCGGGTGGGGGGCGTCCTGCCGGGTGCCAGGGGTTCCGGGGGAGGGCGCATGGCCGTGGAGGACCAGGACGGAGGCGCACGCGGGGAGCCGTCCCCTGCGGTGGAGCCCGTCGGCCTCGTCAAGCCCCTGTACCCGTCGCCCCCGCCGAGCCGGTCGGCCTCGTCGAAGCCGTCGAGCCCGTCCAGCCCGTCCAGCCCGTCGCGGGCGAGCGGGGCGATGCGGAGCGGGTCGACCCCGTAGCGCCGTCGCAGTTCCAGCCACATCGCGGCGGTGGGGCAACCGTCGCATAGGCTGCGGCGCTTTGGGGGAACCGTGGCCGGGCGGGGGGCGTCCTGCCCGGTGCCAGGGGTTCCGGGGGAGGGCGCATGGCCGCAGGGGAGCAGGACAGAGGCGGACAGGGGGAGCCTGTCGCGGCCGAGCGGGGCGATGCGGAGCGGGTCGACCTCGGCAAGCCGGGGGCCGGGGAGCCGTCCCGGGTCGTGGAGCCCGTCGATCTCGGCAAGCCTGTCGACCACGTCGAGCCCGTTGACCTGACTGAGCCTGTCCAGCACGTCGAGCCCGTCGATCTCGTCAAAACCGTCGAGCCCGTCCAGCAGGTCGAGCCTGTCGGCCTCGTCGAAAGCGGCCGGCCCGTCGAGCCCGCGGCGCAGAACGCGCCCGCGTGGCTGGTCTGGCCGCTTCGGGTCGTCGCCATCATCGTCGTCGTGCCCGTTCAGCTGGTGCGCGCGTTTGCTCTCGCCCTCGGGAAGGCGGCCAAGCGCGTCGGGCGGGTGCTCTGGGCCGGGCTCGTCTGGCCGTTTCGGCAGGTCGGGCGCGGGCTGGTCCGGGTCGGGCGGAAGGCGGCCGCGCCGCTGAAGGCGTTGGGGCGGTTGGTCGTCCGGGGCCTCAAGGCGCTCGGGCGCGGGGTCGCGTGGCCGTTCCGGCGGCTCGGGGCCGCGCTGCGGTGGCTGGGCCGGTGGATCGCCCGGGGTCTCCGGGCGCTCGGGCGTGTGCTGCGGGTTCTGGCCCGTGGTCTCGTCTGGCCCCTGCGGCGGCTTTGGCTCGGGCTGCGGTGGCTCGGGCGCTGGATCGGGCGGGGGTTCGCCGCCGGGTTCCGGGCGTTCGGGCGTGGGCTGAAGGTCGTCGGCCGGGTGCTGCGCGTGCTGGTGCGCGGCTTCGTCTGGCCGCTCCGGCGGCTCTGGCGTGGGCTGCGGTGGCTCGGGCGGGCGTTCGCGCGGGGGCTGGCGGCGTTCGGGCGGCTGCTCCGGCGGCCGCTCTCGTGGCTCGCGCGCGGGCTGCGGCGGTTCGGCCGCGGGCTTCGGCGCGCCATGTCGGCGCTCGTGACGATGTTCGCGTGGTTTCTCTCGTTCCTCGTCGGTGTTGTGCGGTGGCTCTGGCGGGATGTGGTTGTCCGCTCGGTCCGTGCGCTCGCGCGGCCTGCGGTGTTCCTCGCCCGCGGCCTCGCCCGGCTCGCCCGAGCCACCGCCGTCGGGCTCGGGCACGTGCTGCGTTGGACGTGGCGGGTCGTCGTGTGGCCGTTCACTCGTGTGGGGCTCGCGCTTCGCTGGTTGGGACGAAATCTGCGGCCGCCGCTGGCGTGGGCCGCGCGTGCCGCCGCCCGGCTCGGCGTGCTGGTCGCGGGTGTCCTGGTCTGGCCGTTCGTCCGGCTCGGCCGGGGCGTCAAGTGGGGCGGCGGCCGGCTGCGTCGCGGCCTGGGCGCCACGGCGCGGGTCGTCGGCGGCGCCTTGCGGTGGAGCGCCCGCGTCGTGTGGCGCGTCCTGTGCTTCCTCGGCCTGGTCCTCGCCTGGCCGTTCGTGGCCGCGTGGCGGTACGTGCTGCGTCCGGTCCTGCGTGCCGCGCGGGACGCGCTGCGCTGGGCCGGCCGGCTCCTGCGGGCCGGGCTGCGCGCGCTGGCCAGGCCGTTCGTCGCGCTGTACCGCCAGGTGCTGACCCCGGTCGGCCACGCGGTGCGTGACGCGGCCCGCGCGGTCGGCCGCACCTTCCGCCAGGTGTTCGCCGAGGCCGTCGCCGCGCTGCGCTCGGCGGGGAGCACCGTGCGGAGCTCCGTGAGCGAGGCGGGACGGAGCGTGCGCGCGACACTGCGTGACGTCCGGCGCGCCCTGCGTCGGGGCGGACGATGACACACCCATGACAGAAGGCCTCCCGCTCCCCGTACCCTGGAGCCAGAGCCATCCCGTGATCACACTGATCCCTACTTGAGGACTGAGCAGCCCTGGCACGCCGAATGCCCGAAGGACCGCCGCCCGCACCGGCCGTCCAGAAACTGCGCCTGCGTTACGCCAAGCGCGGCCGTCTGCGGTTCACCAGCCACCGGGACTTCCAGCGGGCGTTCGAGCGCGCGCTGCGCCGGTCCGAGGTGCCGATGGCGTACTCGGCCGGGTTCACCCCGCACCCCAAGGTGTCGTACGCGGGTGCCGCGCCGACCGGCGTGGCCAGCGAGGCCGAGTACCTGGAGCTGTCGGTGGCCCGCCGCTGCGAGCCGGCCGAGCTGTGCGCGCTGCTCGACGCGTCGCTGCCCCCGGGCCTGGACGTGCTGGAGGTCGTCGAGGCCGCCCCGGGCAACCTGGCCGAGCGGCTGCAGGCGTCGGTGTGGGAGATCCGGCTGCCCGAGGTCGAGCCGGAGACGGCCGCCAAGGCGGTCGCGGCGTTCATGGGCGCTGAGTCGGTCCAGGTCGAGCGGATGACCAAGAACGGCATGCGCACCTTCGACGCGCGGGCCGCGGTCGCGGCCCTGGACTCGCCCCTCGAGCGGGGCACACCGTCCGATGATGAGATTGACGCAGGTCACCCGGGTGTCGATGGGAGCGGCGACCGACCCTGTGCGATACTGCGACTGGTTGTACGGCACACCACACCCGCCGTCCGACCCGACGACGTTCTGTCCGGTCTTCGCTTGGTCGCCGACCTCGCGCCGCCCGTACCCGCCGCGGTGACCCGCCTGGCGCAGGGGCCGCTCGACGCCGAGACCGGTGCGGTGACCGATCCGCTCGCGCCCGAGCATGCGGTGACCTCGACGGGGAACGAGGAACTGTAGGCGGGCTGTGCTGCGGACCGAAGCAGCGGACCGTCGTCGACGTCTCGGCCCGGAACGACCGTGCCTGAGACGCATTCCGACAGACTTTCGTCGGCCCCGCCCGGTGCGGGGCCGGCGAGCGAGAACGAGCTTCTGTGCGGCGCCCTTTGTGGAGCGCCCGGAAGCGTGACGGGAGACAGACCCGCATGCTCGACAACGAGCCGAACGGTGTGGCATCCGATGATGCCCGTGGCCAGGGAGACCAGGCGCACGACACCGCCACTTCCAACGAGACCGTGACCGCCGCGGACACGGCCGGCGACCCCGCCGAGTCCGCCCCGGCACCGCGCCGGCGCCGTCGCGCCGCGACCCGCCCGGCCGGGCCGCCCGCGGCGAGCACCGAGCAGACCCCCGAAACCCCCGCGCCCGCCGCCGAGGAGCCGAAGGCCGACGAGCCGAAGGCGGAGGAGACGGCCCCCGCCGAGGAGCCCGCTCCCCGTCGGACGCGGCGTACCCGCAAGCGTGTGGCCGCCGAGCCCGAGCCGGAGCCCGCTGCCGAGGAGCCGAAGGCGGAAGAGCCCGCCGAGGAGCCCAAGGCGGAGGAGGCCGCCCCGGCCGAGGAGCCCGCCCCGCGTCGGACGCGGCGTACCCGCAAGCGTGTGGCCGCCGAGCCCGAGCCGGAGCCCGCTGCCGAGGAGCCGAAGGCGGAAGAGCCCGCCGAGGAGCTTGCGGCCGAGGAGGAGCCGGTCGAGGAGACCGCGCCCGAGGCCGAGGCCCCCGAGGCCGAGCCGGAGGCCGAACCCGAGCCGGAGCCCGCTCCCCGCGCGCGCCGTGCCGCGATCTTCCAGCCGCTGTTCCAGGCCCCCGACGCGACCGCGCCGGTGTTCGCCGCACCGTCCGCGCCGTCCGCGGCCGCCGCCGGGGACGAGGACGAGGAGCCGGCCGAGGAGCCGCGCACCCGTCGTCGCCGCACCCGCCGCAACCCGGCCGCCGAGGCCGCCGCGAGCATGGCCGGCGTCACCGTCGCCGGGCCGGGTGCCGCGCAGCAGGCCGTCGAGGACGAGCAGGAGGCGGAGGGCGAGGAGCACGACGCCGAGCTCGAGGCCGAGGGCGACGAGTCCGGCGACCGCCCGACCCGCCGTCGTCGCCGGGGCGGCCGTCGCCGGCGTGGCCGCGGCGAGGGCGAGCGCGCCGAGGGCGAGGAGTCCGAGGACGCCGACGAGGCGGGTGCCGAGGACGTCGACGAGGACGCTGAGGGCGCCGACGAGGACGAGGGCGAGGCCGGCAGCACCACGAGCCGCCGCCGTCGCCGTCGCCGCCGCCGGGACGGCGCCGAGGGCGACACCCCGTCCGCCGACGACCCCGAGCGCACCGTCGTCAAGGTCCGCGAGCCGCGCCGCCGCGGCGACCGTGCGACCGAGGGCGAGGACGCCGGCGACGGCGTGCAGAGCGTCAAGGGCTCGACCCGCCTGGAGGCGAAGAAGCAGCGCCGCCGCGAGGGCCGCGAGCAGGGCCGCCGACGTGTGCCGATCATCACCGAGGCCGAGTTCCTGGCCCGCCGCGAGGCGGTCGAGCGTGTGATGGTCGTGCGCCAGACCGGCGAGCGCACGCAGATCGGCGTGCTCGAGGACGGCGTGCTCGTCGAGCACTACGTGAACAAGGAGCAGGCGACCTCGTACGTCGGCAACGTGTACCTGGGCAAGGTGCAGAACGTGCTGCCGTCGATGGAGGCCGCGTTCGTCGACATCGGCAAGGGCCGCAACGCCGTGCTGTACGCCGGCGAGGTCAACTTCGAGGCCGGTTCGCCGCGCCGCATCGAGGCGGTCCTCAAGGGCGGCCAGTCGGTGCTCGTGCAGGTCACCAAGGACCCGATCGGCCACAAGGGCGCCCGGCTGACCAGCCAGGTCTCGCTGCCGGGCCGCTACCTGGTCTACGTGCCCGAGGGCACGATGACCGGCATCAGCCGCAAGCTGCCCGACACCGAGCGGGCGCGCCTCAAGACGATCCTGAAGAAGATCGTCCCCGAGGACGCGGGCGTCATCGTGCGCACCGCGGCCGAGGGCGCCAGCGAGGAGGAGCTGGCGCGCGACGTCAGCCGCCTGCAGGCGCAGTGGGAGGAGATCAAGAAGAAGGCCGCGACGGCGAACGCGCCGGCGCTGCTGTACGGCGAGCCGGACATGACGGTCCGGGTCATCCGCGACATCTTCAACGAGGACTTCACCAAGCTCGTGGTGTCCGGCGACGAGGCGTGGGAGACCGTCCACGACTACGTGTCGCACGTCGCGCCCGACCTGGCGCCGCGGCTGTCGAAGTGGTCGAGCGACGTCGACGTGTTCGCGACGTACCGCGTCGACGAGCAGCTGATGAAGGCGCTGGACCGCAAGGTGTGGCTGCCGAGCGGCGGCTCGCTGGTCATCGACCGCACCGAGGCGATGGTCGTCGTCGACGTCAACACCGGGAAGTTCACCGGCCAGGGCGGCAACCTCGAGGAGACCGTCACCCGGAACAACCTGGAGGCGGCCGAGGAGATCGTGCGCCAGCTGCGGCTGCGCGACCTCGGCGGCATCATCGTCATCGACTTCATCGACATGGTGCTGGAGAGCAACCGCGACCTCGTGCTGCGGCGCCTCCTGGAGTGCCTGGGCCGGGACCGGACCAAGCACCAGGTCGCCGAGGTGACGTCGCTGGGGCTGGTCCAGATGACCCGCAAGCGGGTCGGCCAGGGCCTGCTGGAGGCGTTCTCCGAGAACTGCGACAAGTGCAACGGCCGCGGTGTGATCGTCCGCATGGACACGCCCGAGGCCAAGCAGGGCGGCGGCTCCGGGCGTCGTCGGCGCGGCAAGGGCGGCCAGAACGGCAACGGCGCGGCCGCCGCCGAGCACACGCACGACGAGCACGAGCACGCCGAAGAGGCGGCTGAGGCCGTCGAGGTCATCGAAGCGATCGAGGCGGCCGAAGCGGTCGAGGCCGTGGAAGCGGCTGAGGCGGTCGAGGCGGTCGAGGCCGTGGAGGCGCCCACCGCCGCCGAGACCGCGGAGGCGGTCGCGGAAGCCGTCGCCGAGGCGGTCGAGGTCGTGGAGGCCGTGCAGGCGGTCGAGGCGGCCGAGGCCGAGCCGGCCGAGGCACCCGCCGCCGAGCCCGAGGCGGCCGCCGAAGGGACGGGCGAGGAGGCGGCCGAGGAGGCCGCAGCCGAGCCGGCCGCCGAGGAGGCGCCCGCCGAGGAGCCGAAGAAGAAGCGGGCCGCGCGTAAGACGGCCGCCACCAAGAAGACGGCGGCCAAGAAGACGACGACCGCCAAGAAGACCGCGGCGAAGAAGACGACCCGCAAGGCGGCGGCCGAGGCCGCCGCGGAGCAGCCGTCGGAGACGCCGGAGAAGGCGCCTGAGAAGGCGCCTGAGAAGGCGCCTGAGAAGGCGGCGGAGAAGGCGGCGGAGAAGGCGGCGGAGACGCCCGCCGCGACGCCCGAGGCCGCGCCGGAGCCCGCTCCGGCCCGGACCCGCAAGAGGGCGCCGCGCCGGGCCACCCGCCCGGCCGGCTCCCCGGAGGCGGCCCAGCCGGACGGCGCGTCCGGCAGCGGCTCGGACGGTGCGGAGACGGCTCCCGAGCCGGTTTCCGCGACCTCCCGCGGCTGACCGGCGGTACGGACAACGCCCTCGTCACCCCCGGTTTGACCCGGGGGTGACGGGATCCGTAGTCTTGACCCTCGGCATGTTTATGCCAAGCCCTTGAGCACCCCCCTCCCGGAGTCACTCCGGGGGAGGCCGCCCGGCATCGGTCGGGATCGGCTGGCGTCATGGGTTCCGATCGAACAGAGAGCGGGTTCGCGTGTACGCGATCATTCGCGCCGGTGGGCGGCAGCACAAAGTTGCCATCGGCGATGTCATTCAGGCTGACCGGGTCCAGAGCGCGGCCGGCGAGACCGTCGAGCTCCCCGTGCTGCTCCTGGTCGACGGCGAGGCCGTGACGAGCGACCCGTGGGTCCTCGCGGGTGTGAAGGTGACGGCCGAGGTCGTCGACCACACCAAGGGCAAGAAGATCGACATCCTGAAGTACAAGAACAAGACCGGCTACCGCAAGCGCATGGGTCACCGCCAGCAGCACACCCAGCTCAAGGTCGTCGGCATCGAGACTGGGAAGTAGGGGACATGGCACACAAAAAGGGCGCATCGTCCACCCGTAACGGCCGTGACTCCAACGCCCAGCGGCTCGGCGTGAAGCGTTTCGGCGGCCAGCTGGTCAACGCCGGCGAGATCATCGTCCGCCAGCGCGGCACGCACTTCCACCCGGGTGCCAACGTCGGCCGTGGCGGCGACGACACCCTGTTCGCGCTCTCCGCCGGTGCGGTCGAGTTCGGCACCCGTCGTGGGCGCCGCGTCGTGAACATCGTCCCGGCGGCCTGAAGGCCTGCCTAGGGACACCCTTGCTTGACCCCGAAGGCGGACCGGAAAGCCGGTCCGCCTTCGGGCTTTGTCGGTACCAACTCCTCTTGGAGGACCATCGTGACCACCTTCGTCGACCGCGTGGTGCTGCACGTCGCGGCCGGAAACGGCGGCCACGGCTGCGCCTCCATCCACCGGGAGAAGTTCAAGCCGCTCGGCGGCCCTGACGGCGGCAACGGCGGACGCGGCGGCGACGTGTCGCTCGTCGTCGACCCGAACGTCACCACGCTGCTGGAGTACCACCACTCGCCGCACCGCAAGGCGACCAGCGGCAAGCCCGGCGCGGGCGGCAACCGCAGCGGCGCCGACGGCGGCGACCTGGTGCTGCCGGTGCCCGACGGCACCGTGATCAAGCGCCTGCTGCCCGGCGGCAAGGAAGAGCTCGTCGAGGACCTCGTCGGCGTCGGCACCAAGTTCGTGCTCGCCCAGGGCGGCCGCGGCGGACTCGGCAACGCGGCGCTCGCGTCGCCGCGCCGCAAGGCGCCCGGCTTCGCGCTGCTCGGCGAGCCCGGCGGGGGCGGCGACTACGTCCTGGAGCTCAAGACCGTCGCGGACGTCGCGCTGGTCGGCTACCCGAGCGCCGGCAAGTCCTCGCTGATCGCGGCGCTCAGCGCGGCCCGCCCCAAGATCGCCGACTACCCGTTCACCACCCTGGTCCCGAACCTCGGCGTGGTCACGGCGGGCGACGTCGTCTACACCGTCGCCGACGTGCCCGGCCTCATCCCCGGCGCGAGCCAGGGCAAGGGCCTCGGCCTGGAGTTCCTGCGGCACGTCGAGCGCTGCAAGGCGCTCGTGCACGTGCTGGACTGCGCGACCCTCGAACCGGGCCGCGACCCGATCAGCGACCTCGACACGATCGAGGCCGAGCTGGCGGCGTACGGCGGCCTGGACGACCGGCCGCGCATCGTCGCGCTCAACAAGACCGACATCCCCGACGGCCACGACCTCGCCGACCTCGTGCGCGCCGAGCTCGAGGGCCGCGGCCTCAAGGTGTACGAGGTCTCCGCCGTCAGCCGCGCCGGCCTGCGCGAGCTGTCCTTCGCGATGGCCGGGCTGGTCCAGGCGGCGCGCGACGCCGCCCCGCCGGCCGAGGCGACCCGCGTCGTGCTGCGCCCGGCCGCGGTCGACGACAGCGGCTTCACCGTCACGCGGCGCGGCGACGCGTTCATCGTGCGCGGCGCCAAGCCCGAGCGCTGGGTGCGGCAGACCGACTTCTCCAACGACGAGGCGGTCGGCTACCTCGCGGACCGGCTCGCCCGGCTCGGTGTCGAGGAGGCGCTGTTCGAGGCCGGCGCCCGTCCCGGCGCCGAGGTGGTCATCGGCGACGACGAGACCGGCGTGGTCTTCGACTGGGAGCCGACCGTCGCGACCGGCGCCGAGATGCTCGGCCGCCGCGGCGAGGACCACCGCTTCGAGGAGCCGCGCCCGGCCGTGACGCGGCGCCGCGAGCGCGAGTCGATCCGCGGGCAGTACGAGGACTTCGACCCGTTCAGCGAGTAGCACGCCGCCGGCAGGGCACTGTCGGAACGCACCAACAGCTCGACGCAGCCTGTGTCCTGACGTGACGTCAGGGGAGTGGGAGTACGGCGCATGTCAGTCCCGGATCGGCGCGAGGACGTCACCTCCGCGCGCCGCGTCGTGGTCAAGGTCGGGTCGTCGTCCCTGACCACCGCCGCCGGCGGGCTCGACGCGGACCGTGTCGACGCGCTCGTCGACGTGCTCGCCGCCAAGCGGGCCGAGGGCACCGAGATCGTCCTCGTCTCGTCCGGCGCGATCGCGACCGGCCTCGCGCCGCTGGGACTCGACCGCCGACCGCGCGACCTCGCCACCGCGCAGGCCGCCGCGAGCGTCGGGCAGGGGCTGCTGGTCGCGCGCTACACCGCGTCCTTCGCGCGGTACGGGCTGCGGGTCGGCCAGGTCCTGCTGACCGTCGACGACATGACCCGGCGCGCGCACTACCGCAACGCCTACCAGACCCTCGACCGGCTGCTGACGCTCGGCGTCCTGCCCGTCGTCAACGAGAACGACACCGTCGCCACCGAGGAGATCCGGTTCGGCGACAACGACCGGCTCGCGGCGCTGGTCGCCCACCTGGTGCGGGCCGACCTGCTCGTGCTGCTGTCCGACGTCGACGGCCTCTACGACGGCGACCCGGCCAAGCCGACCTCCTCCCGGCTCGCCGAGGTGCGCGGCGCCGCGGACCTCGAGGGCGTCGAGATCGGCAAGGCCGGCAAGGCCGGGGTCGGCACCGGCGGCATGGTCACCAAGGTCGAGGCGGCGCGCATCGCCACCACCGCCGGCATCCCCGTGGTGCTGACCGCCGCACGGCACGCGTCCGAGGCGCTGACCGGCAAGGAGACCGGCACGTTCTTCCACCGCACGGGCGCACGCGGCGCCGACCGGCTGCTGTGGCTGGCGCACGCCACCACCGCGCGCGGCCGGCTCGTGCTCGACGCGGGCGCCGTCGGCGCGGTCGCGGAACGGCACAAGTCGCTGCTCCCGGCCGGGATCACGGCGGTCGAGGGCGGTTTCGCGGCGGGCGACCCGGTCGACCTTGTCGACGAAAACGGCAACATCATCGCCCGCGGACTGGTCAACTTTGATGCAAAGGAACTCCCCGGGCTCCTGGGCCGCTCCACCCACGAGCTGGCCCGGGAACTGGGACCGGCGTATGAGCGCGAGGTCGTGCACCGCGACGACCTCGTGCTGCTGCGCCGCTGACGTACGCGACACGGGAGCGGCACCTGTGCGGGGCCCGGCGGCGGATGCGCCGCCGGGGCGCCGTCCCGTGTCATCGACGGGAGGCGGACCGGTGCAGGGACGTGGCAGGGAACTGCCGTGGGAGGCCGCGCCGTCGGTGCGACCGGACGACAGGCCTGAGGGACGCGCCGACGAGGCCACCATCCGGATCGAGGAGACCCGGATGTGGCACATCACCCTCACCGTCGCCGGGCAGGCCGTCCCACCCGACGACATCCGCCGTGCGCTCGAACGCCTGGCCCACGACCACCCGTTCCTCCTCGCCGGCCGGTACGCCACCGATCAGGCGGAGATCCGCTACTGGGAAGAGGCCCGCGACCTCCAGGACGCCGCCGCCCTCGCGCTCCGGCTGTGGGGCGAACACCGCCGCTCGGCCGGCCTCCCGCAGTGGGAGATCATCGGCCTGGAGGTCGTCGACCGCGGAATATGGCAGCTCCGCGCGAAGTCCCCGAACACGGGCCCGGTCATCCCGGGCGGCGTCCAGCCGTTCTGACGCCGCCCTCAGGAGGCGGGCCCGCCCGGGGTGCCGGGCCCGCCGGGGCCGGGGTCAGGCCTCGTCGGCCAGGTGGGCGTAGCCGCCCCGCAGCTCGCGCTTGAGGATCTTGCCGCTGGGGTTCTTCGGCAGCGCCTCCGCGACCGCGACGTACTTGGGGACCTTGAAGCCCGCCAGTCGGGTGCGGCAGTGGGCGATGACGTCGTCGGGGTCGATCTTCTCGCCGGGTTTGGCGACGACGACGGCGGTGACGGCCTCGATCCAGTACGGGTGGGCGATGCCGAAGACGGCGGCCTCGGCGACGGCGGGGTGCTGGTGGATGACCTCTTCGACCTCGCGGCTGGCGACGTTCTCGCCGCCGGTCTTGACCATGTCCTTCTTGCGGTCGACGACGGTGAGGTAGCCCTCGTCGTCCAGGACGCCCAGGTCGCCGGAGTGGAACCACTGGTTGCGGAAGGCCTCGGCGGTGCGGTCGGGGTCGTTCCAGTAGCAGAGCATGGTGTGCGGGCCGCGGTGCACGATCTCGCCGACGGTGCCCGGCGGGACCGGCTCGTCGTTGTCGTCGACGACGCGGGTCTCGACGTTCAGCCCGGCACGGCCGGCGGAGCCGGCTTTGCGCTCCTGGTCGGCGGGTCCGAGGATGGTGGCGACGGGGGACATCTCGGTCTGGCCGTAGAAGTTGTACAGCGCCAACTGCGGCAGGCGGCGCCGTAGTTCGTGCAGTACCTCGACGGGCATGGCGGCCGCGCCGTAGTAGCCCTTGCGGAGTGTGGACAGGTCGCGGGTGTCGAAGTCGGGGTGCCGCAGCAGCGAGATCCACACCGTCGGCGGGCAGAACAGCTTGGTGACCTTCTCGGCCTCGACGGTCGCGAGGATCGTCGCGGCATCGGGCGCGGGCAGGATGATCGAGGTGGCGCCGAGCTGGATGTCGGGCGTCAGGAAGCAGTGCAGCTGCGCGCAGTGGTAGAGCGGCAGGGCGTGGATCTCGACGTCGTCGGCCGCCATGCCGCCGTCCACGATCGCGGTGGTGTACTGCGCGATGAGGTTGCGGCTGGTCATCACGGCGCCCTTGGGGCGCGACTCGGTGCCGGAGGTGTACATGATCTGGACGGGGTCGTCGTCGTCCAGGTCGACGTCGGGGCACGGGGCGGTGGACGCGCCGAGCGCGGCGAACGGCTCCCAGCCCTCGGCCCCGGCGGTGTCGCCGGCCGGGATCACGGCGCGCACGTTCAGCGCGTGCGGGGTGAGGCCCGCGGCGGCGAGCGCCGCGTCCGCCGTGGCGGTCAGGTCGGCGCCTGCGACGACGCCGGTGGCGCCGGCGTGGGTGAGGACGTAGGCGACCTCGTCGGGGTTGAGCATGAAGTTGACCGGGACCGACACGGCGCCGATCCGGGCGAGTGCGAAGTAGGCGGTCGCGAAGCCGTGTGAGTTGCGGGCCAGCAGGACGACGCGGTCGCCCTTGGCCACCCCGCGCTCGGCGAACCCGGCGGGGTGCGGGCGGCGGACCGGGCCAGCAGGTCGGCGAGCCCGTGCCGGCGCGCGCGGACGGCAGGGGTCAAGGCCTTCTCCGAAGTCACGTTCCGCTCCGTTCGTCCTGGTCAGGTGTGGGCCAGGGGGGTCCCTGGGCCGTGCCAGGGGAGCATTGTGGGCCGTCGCGGCGCCGCTGCGGAAGACGTACGCGCCGTTGTCCGCGCACCTGCGTCCCATGCCCGCTCCGGGACCCGCCCGTGTGCCGTGCGGTGAGCGGCCCGACCCCCGCGGGTGACGGGCCGTCTCGCCTGGCGGAAATCCCGGCCGGGTCACCGCGCGGGCTCGGTAGGCTGGCTGCATGACCAGCAGCGCAGCCTCCTCCACGTCCTCGGATGTCCTCGACACCGCCCGTCGTGCCCGGGAAGCCGCGGCGCTGCTCGCGCCACTGGAGCGCAAGGTCAAGGACGCGGCGCTGCTGGCCGTCGCCGACGCCCTGGTGGCCCGCTCGGCCGAGATCGTCGAGGCCAACGCCGTCGACGTGGCGCGCGCCCGCGAGAACGGCACGCCCGAGTCGACGATCGACCGGCTCGCGCTGACCGCGGAGCGGATCGCCGCCATCGCCTCCGACGTGCGCGACGTGGTCGGCCTGCCCGACCCGGTCGGCGAGGTCGTCCGCGGTTCGACGCTCCCCAACGGCCTGGAACTGCGCCAGGTGCGTGTGCCGCTCGGCGTCGTCGGCATCATCTACGAGGCCCGCCCGAACGTGACCGTGGACGCCGCCGCGCTGTGCCTGAAGTCGGGCAACGCGGTCCTGCTGCGCGGCTCGTCGTCGGCGTACGCCTCCAACACCGCCCTCGTGGCCGTGCTGCGCGACGCGGTCGTGTCGGCCGGGATCCCCGCCGACGCGGTCCAGCTGGTGCCCGGCGAGAGCCGCGACAGCGTCAACGAGCTGATGCGTGCCCGCGGCCTGGTCGACGTGCTGATCCCGCGCGGCGGCGCGTCCCTGATCCGCACCGTGGTCGAGGGCTCGACCGTCCCGGTGATCGAGACCGGCGTCGGCAACTGCCACGTGTACGTCGACGCGGACGCCGACCTGCAGATGGCCGTCGACATCCTGATCAACTCGAAGGCGCAGCGCGTGTCGGTGTGCAACAGCGCCGAGACGCTCCTCGTGCACGCCGACATCGCCGACGCGTTCGTGCCGGTCGCGCTCGCCGCGCTCAAGGACGCCGGCGTCACCGTGCACGGCGACGCCGCCGTGCAGAAGTACTCGGCGGACGTCGTTCCGGCGACCGACGAGGACTGGGACACCGAGTACCTCTCGTACGACATCGCCGCCGCCGTCGTCGACTCGCTGGACGACGCCGTCGCGCACATCCGCCGCCACACCTCGGGCCACACCGAGGCCATCGTGACCCGCTCGCAGGCCGAGGCGCGCCGCTTCGTGCGGCTCGTCGACTCCACGGCGGTCATGGTCAACGCCTCGACCCGCTTCACCGACGGCGGCCAGTTCGGCTTCGGCGCCGAGATCGGCATCTCCACCCAGAAGCTGCACGCCCGCGGCCCGATGGGCCTGCCCGAGCTCACCTCCACCAAGTACGTCGTCACCGGCGACGGCCACCTCCGCGACGCGGCCCCGACCCAGCCCAGCTGCTGACCGCCGCCCCGCCGGAGAACAACCCGTTGATCGATTCTTTGATTCAATCAATGGGTTCGCTACAGTGCGCGCGTGTCGCAGACGACGGGAGAACCGTCCCCTACGGAACAACCGCCCCCGCAACCCGACTGGCGTGAGGCCGAACAGGCCGCGCAGGCGGAACGCGCCCAGCACCGTCGCCTACCGGTGATCCTGCAAATAGGCGTGGGCGTAGTGACCACGGCCCTGGTCACTGCCGGCCTGCACGCGTTGTTCGACGCCCGGTCGGACGACACACGGCACCCCGTGCCGCCGCTCGCGGCGCCGTCCACGGCGGGCATGGGCGCCCCCGGCACGCCCGCCCCCTCGGCCACCGCCGAGAAACCGTCCCTGGAACACCCCTTCGCGGGCTCGAAGGCGGCCGACTATGCCGACGGCATTGCCGGCATCACCGTCGCCGAGGCGAAGGACGTCCAGGGCTACTCCGCCGACCAGGTGCGCCAGGTGACCGGGCTGACGACCCTGCTCCTCGCCGCCGGCAACCTCGACCTGGCGACCCTGCGCGGCGAGACGCCCACCGCCTTCCTGACGATCGTCGACCACCCCGGCTCCGACGAGCGCAAGAAGATCGAGGCGGCGATCGCCGGGTCCGGCGCCGGGCACGACGCGACCACGTGGGTCACCCGGTTCGACCCGGCGGAGGTCGAGGTGGTGGGGCCCGCGGTCAAGGTCAAGGGCGCCCTCGACTACCACGTGGACGAGCACGGGTACCTGGTCGTGAACGGCACCGTCGACTTCGTGTACGCGCTGACCCCGGCGGGCGGCAAGGGCGGCCGGGTCGACCGCTCCCTGGTGCGTCGCACCATCGAGGTGTCGTACGCCACGACCGGCGCGCTCCCGACGCCCGAGGGCAAGCTGTGGCTGCAGCGCTCCGAGGTCGACGTGTTCAACACGTCGTGCGGCAAGCACGACGGCTTCGTCCATCCGGCGATGACCAACCCGGACCGGCCGCGGCTCACCGGTCCGACCCTCGACCCGTACACGAGCCCGAGCCCCACCGCCGGGGCGGCGCCGGACGACAGCGACTGCCATCCTTCGGGGCAGGTCTGACGGTTCGTCAGGCGGGTGGCGCAGTGAGGTTGCTTCGAGGGGTTCCCGCGAATCCGTTCCCCGTGAGGGGCTCACGGTAATAGTGTGGTGGAGTGCCCGATTCGCGAGGGCCAGATCATCCGGACGGCCCACCGGAGTTCGGGGAGGACCCCGAGCGCGCGGAGGACGAACTGTCCTCCGTGGTCTTCGACGAGCACTTTGTGCGAGCCGCGCTGATCCATGAACCCACCGCCGCCGAACGGCTGTTGAGCGCTGCCCCGCAGGCGCCGCCGGGCGGGGACGGGGTGTTCCCGCCGCAGCCGGGGTTCGACCCGCTGGTGCACCGGGCGCCGGGCGACCTGCGCGGCGTCAAGCCGAGGCACGTGCCGAACCCGCCGCCGGGGGACGAGGCCGGGCCGCCGCGCACCGCGTGGTGGCGGCAGTCCGTGGCGTGGGTGCTCGCGCTGCTGATGGGCATCGGCGTGGTGGCCATGGCCGTGACGGCGGTGGCGCCGGGCCGCGGCGGGCAGGGCCCCTCCGGGCCGCAGCCGACGCTGGGGACGCCCGTACCGCAGCCGGGAGACCGGGTGCCCTCGCCCGCGGCGAGCACGCCGGTCAACGCCGCGTTCGTGCCGGTGGGCTGCGCCCGGTCGACAACGCCGAGGCCGGACTGCGGCTGACCGTTCCGCCGCCGTAAACGTGATCTGGGCCACCCGGCCGCTCGGCTGTCGGCGCCATCCGATAGGTTGCGCCGCGTGTCTGAGCGCGAGAGCGGTGGGGGCGGGCCTCGGCGGCCCGCGGGGGACGGTTCCGAGCCGAACGTGACGGGGGATCAGACCCCGTCCGCGGACGACCCGTTCGAAGGACTGGTCCTCGACGAGGACTTCATCAAGGGGGCCGGGAAATCGGAGGGTTCGGCCCGGGCGCGCATGCTCGCCGCCCGCTGGCGGGAGACTCCGCCCGAGAACACCGGCTTCCGCGAGGCGGCGGACTCGTCGAACGTGACGCGGATGCCGCGTCGCCGGCGCACGTTCTTCAAGCGCCGCCGCGACCCGTGGGGCCGTCCCGTACGCCGTGACCGCACCAACCTGAAGATCGCGGTGTGGTTCGTCCTGCTCGCGCTGATCCTGCTGGTCGGCACCAACCAGGGCTACTTCCGCGACCTGCTGGGCGGGAACAGCGACGACGCCGCTGGCTACTCGTCCGACCCGATGACCGCGCAGCCCTCGGTGAGCGGAGTGGCTTCGGCGGCGGCGCCGCTGCCGTCGGACCTCAAGCCGATCGACCCCGACGTGCCCACACGGGACCACCCGTTCGCGGGTTCCCCGGCGATCAACTACGCCGACGGGGCGGCAGGCCTGGCGTTGCCGGAGGCCAAGCCGGTGGCCGGCTACACGGCGGCCGAGGTACGCACCGCGCTCGAACGCAGCCAGCGCATGGTGGAGTTGGCCAACCTCGACCCCGCGACGCTGCGCGGCGAGTTCCCGACGGGCCTCGTGGACCTGATCGACCCGGCGGACCCCCTCGTCGCGGCCTTCCGCAAGGCCTTCACCACACCGAGCCGTGACGACAATGCGCTGAACTGGGTGACGAGGTTCGACCCGAAGGAGATCGAACTCGTCGGTCCGGTCGTGAAGGTGTCCGGCATCATGTCCTACAAGCTGGACGACGACGGCGTGCTGACCGTGGACGCCGACTACTCGTTCGTCTATCCCGTCGCGAAGCCCGGCTCGACCGAGGTGACGCGTGCCTTGGTGCGGCGGACGCTCACGACCAAGCTCTTCAAGCGTGGCAAGTACCGGGCCACGAAGGACGGCACGCTGTGGCTGCACCTGACCGACCGCGACCTCACGAACTCCGACTGCGCGCGGTACGGCGACGGTTTCATGCACCCCACGTTCGCGTCCGACCCGGGCACACCGGCCACCGGGCCGACCACGGACCCGTACGACCGGACCAAGCCGCTCGACACGCAGCCGCCCGGCGGCCCGCAGCCGAGCCCGGGAGCGACCGGCCCGGACCCGGACGCGTGCGGCACGGCCTCCCGTATCTAGCCGCCCTGACCACCCGTCAGAAGATCTTTCCCGTCGGGGATTTCCGCAGTTCCCGACGGTCGCGCCGCCACCTACCATGGAGTCATGTCGGGTCAGGGCGATCCCCCTGAAGGCCGCCGCGGGGGTGGGCCCGACGGCGAGGACGAATTCCGCGTCGTCTTCGACGAGTCGTTCGTCCGCGCCGCGGTGCTCCACGAACCATCGGCGCAGGAGCGGATGCGAACCGGGCGAGGCCCCCGGCGCCTGCGCCGCGTCTTCGGCGTGCCCATCGCCACGATCCGGGTCGGCGTCCTGCTGCTGTCCGTCGTCCTCGTGCTGGCCGGCGCCCTCTACCTCGGCGCACGGCGGGGCGCCGCGCCGAACGCCCGGGCGGGGTACGGGCCCACGGTGCTGGTCCGCGTCTCGCTCGTGCCGGCCGACGGCGTACACGTGGGCAGCGGCCCGATGGGCGCGGACCCTTTCGCGGGCAGCGCCGCCGCCGAGTGGCGTGACGGCCGCGCGGGCATCGTGGTTCCCGACGTGTCCGGGACCCGGAACTTCAGTGCCGCGCAGATCCGCGCGTCGATGGAGATGGTCCGCGACTTCGTGACCGGCACACAGCTGGACACCGAAGTGTGGCGCGGCGTACGGCCGTGGGCCGCCGCCGTGGGCCTGGACCCCGACCAGCACCGGCAGTTGATCGACGCGCTCGACCACCCGGCCGACGACGACGTGCACTCCGCGACCGGCTGGGTGACCCGCTTCGACCCGGCGCAGATCGTGGTGGCCGACACCAGGGTCCGTGTCCAGGGCGGGACTTCGGCGGTCGAGGCGGCGACCGGCGAGCTGCTGGTCGGCGTCGACGGCGTCTTCGTGTACGCCGTGCACCAGGTCGACACCCAGGTCTGGACGCGCTTTGTGGTCCACCGGTCGTGGGAGTTCGAGGTCACCGAGGACGGCCTGCGGCACGGCCGGCTGCGGGTGCGGCGCATCGTGACGGTCGCCGCGCCGCAGTCGTGCGCCGTCGACTCGTCGGCGTTCTTCAGGCCGGTGTTCGGCGACCCGGCGCAGGCCGGGGTCACGCAGAGTCCCGCCGCGCCCGGTGCGTCGAGCGCGCCGAGCGCATCCGGTGCGCCGGGCCAGGGCGTGCCCCCGCTGCCGACCTCGCCGTTGCTCGCCGTGCCCGGTGCCACACCGCCGGGCGCCGATCCGCTGCGCCCCGGCATGGCGACCGGCACGCTGTGCGGCGTCCTGGCCGTCTCCGTCTGATCCGCGACCGATCGCGGCCAGGCCGCCGCACCTGCATGACGCGGCGTCAGTCCTGGGACCCTGCCCGCCCGTTGCCCGACTCGTCGGGCGAACCGTCCGCCGCGGCCGCGGCTTCGGACGGGGGAGCGGTCGCCGTACCGTCGTTCGGCCGCGGCACGAACCGGTCGCGCAGCCGTCCGCCCGCGTCCGCCGCGCCGCCCGCGATGTCGCGCAGCAGCCCGAACAGCGGGTCCGCGGTCTGCCGGACCGAGTCGCGGTACGACTCCGCCGACGCCTTGGCCTCGGCACGCACCGACGCGTCCCCGTCGTCCTCGCGGCGCGGGTAGTCGCCGGCCAGGATCGCGCGGTAGTCGTCGCCGTCCGACCAGCGCTTCAACTCCGCGACCCGGACCACCGGAAACGGGTGCGAGCGGCCGAACACGTTCATCAGCTTCAGCACGCTGTCGCGCAGGTCCCCGGCCGCGTCGTACTCGGCGGCCTGGGCCAGGAATTCGTCCGTGCTCATCTCGTGCAGCTGCGATCCGCCCGCGATCTTCATCAGCGCGCGCATCGACGCCTCGGGGTCCTGCCCGACGAGCAGCCCCGCCCGGTCGCAGCTCAGCTCCGACTTGCGGAACCACTCGCGCAGCGCCGCGATCACCGCCTGAATCCCCAACGTGCCCAACGGAATACCGGACACGCTCGCCGCCAGGTTGGTCAGGATCAGCAGCATCGTGCGGTACACCGCGTGCCCGGACAGGATGTGGCCCATCTCGTGGCCCACCACGGTGCGCATCTCGTCGTCGTCGAGCAACTCGACCAGGCCGCTGGTCACCACGATGAACGGCTTGTCCATGCCGATCGCCATCGCGTTCGGCTGCGGGTCCAGCATCACGTACAGCTCGGGGACGCGCGGCATGTCCAGCACATAGGCGGCGTCGCGCGCCAGGTCGTGGAGCCGCCGGAACTGCTGGTCGCTCGTCCGCACCGCGCCGGCCAGGAACATCAGCCGGACGGCACGTTCGGAGAGCAGCCCCGACAGCTGTTTGAGGATCGCGTCGAAGCCGTTCAGTTTCCGGAGCGCCACCAGCGCGCTGCGGTCGGCGGGGTGTTCGTACGCTCGGGACGATATGCCCGGGAAGCGCGTGCGGGTACGCGCCGGGACGCCGTCTTCGGAATCCCCGGGACCGGGCTGCTTCGTCGTATCGGCCATGGATCCATCCCCCTTGTGGCAGACCAGTGGACCTGTGCGGCCGGGCCCGCGCGACCTGCGCCGCATCAACTGTTCAGCCTAAGCGCATCGGCCATCCGGCGATCCTGCGCGCGCGTGTCGTGAGGGACTTCCGTACGATGTCGTGCGCGACCGCATGCCCGGCGCACGCCGAGGGGCGGCGGCCGCCGTCCACCACCAGACACACAAGGGTTGACCAGATGACCGAGCAGGCCATGACCGTCCTCACCCGCCTCGCTTCCGAGGGCGGCGAGCACGGCGGCAACCACGAGAACCTGAGCCCGCTCGGCGCGGGGCTCGGCGCGTTCATCACGCTGATGGTCCTGCTCATCATCACGCTGTCCTTCAACAAGGACCGCTGAGCCGCCGACGCACCACGGCGCACCGAACCGGGACCGGCCGTGCGGCGGGCCCCGGCTTCGTGCTGTCCGGGCCCGTTCCCGGGTCTTCGCCGCCCCGGCGCGTTAATCTTCGGGGCGGACCGCGTGGGGCGCGCGGTCAGGGGAGGGCGGAATGCGTACCTTCGCGATGGGTGAGAAGGCCAGACTCGCGGACCTGACACCGGCGACCGCGCTGCGGATCGACGTCACGGCGGCGGCACGCGGCACCGAGATCGCCGCGTTCTGCTTCGCGCTGGACGAGGCGGGCCGGATCGGGGGACACCGGCCGCCGGTCAGCGCGGCCCGTCCGGCGTCGCTGGCCAGTGCCGTGGCGCTGGTCGAGGGCGGCGGGGCGGACGCGGCGTTCGACCTCGACCTCGACGCGGTCGCCGACGACGTCCACCGGCTGCTGTTCGTGGTCGCCTCGGTCGGCCCCGAGATCGCGCTGGACTCCGGCGGCCTCGTGCTGGTCGCCGACGGCGTGGAGATCGCCGGCTTCGCGATGACCGCGGCCGAGATGAAGGGCCAGCGCGCCCTCATCCTCGGCGAGGTCTACCGGCGCGACGGCTGGCGCTTCGGCGCGGTCGGGCAGGGCTACCGCGACGGACTCGAACAACTCGTCCGGGACCACGGCGCGGACCCGAGGGCCCTGCTGGGCGGCGGGACGGACACTGAGGCGGCTCCCGAGCCCGAGCCAGAGCCCGAGCCGGTCGCCGAGCCGCCTGAGGCACCCGTCGCCGCGTCCGAGCCCGAGCCCGCCGTCGAGCCCGCCGCAGAGCCGGAGCCGGTGGCCGAGCCCGCCGCGGAGTCCGCGTCCGAGCCCGAGCCCGCGGCGGAGTCCGAGCCCGAGCCCGAACCGGCCGCCGAGCCCGTCGCGGAGCCCGTGCCGCCGGTTCCGCCCGCCCCCGTTCCCTCCGTCGCCACCTACGAGGGCAGCGGCGACCGCATCCTGCGGATCACCCGTCCGGTCGAGTCGGGCCCGGTCGTCGCGGAGATCACCTGCGGCGGGGCCGGCAACTTCGCGGTCTGGACGCTGAACACGGCGCTGGAGCAGGACAAGCTGCTCGTCAACGAGATCGGTGCGTACACCGGCCGCGTCCTGCTCGACGAGCGCGGTACCCGCACCGAACGCCTCAAGATCGAAAGCGACGGCGCCTGGACGATCTCCGTCCAACCGCCGACCGCCGCACCGTGGTTGATCGGCCCGGCCACCGGCCACGGCCCCGAGGTGCTGCGTTGGACGGGCCCGCGCACGGTGGTGGCCATGACGCACGGCGGCCACAGCAACTTCATGGTGCGCGTGTACGCCGAGACGCCCGACCGCGCCGAGGACCCGTACCTGGCCTCGCTCGCGAACACCATCGGCCCGTACGACGGCGAGTCGATCCTTCCCGCCGGCCCCTGCCTGGTCGAGATCGAGGCCGACGGCGACTGGACGGTCACCCCCGAGACCGGCTGACCTCCGACGCGGCCCGGCCGCACCCCCGTGACGGCCGGAGCCGCGCGCGTGCCCGCGGTACCGGCCGTCAGCTCCCCTCCGGGCCGGCGGCCGGTTCCGCGGGCGGTTCGGAGGGGGCGGGCCCGGGGACGCGCGGGCGTGGGACGCGCCCGGTGGTGCCGGAGCCGCCGTCGCGGGTGGCGCGACGTGTGCCGCGCTGTGCGGGGATGAACATCATGTGCCTCCGAAATCCACGGGGTTCGTCGGGGTTCAGGCCGCGGCGCCCAGCGTGAGCCGGACGGTCTCCGGCTCGTCCCCCGCGGGGGTCTCGACCGCAGCGGCGACGACGCGGAGCCGGCCGTCGCGCGCGTCGTCGGCACCGAGGGTGCCGAGCGGCAGGCGCACATGACGGCCGATCAGCGACGGCGTCGGGCGTTCGTCCAGACGCACCGTCACATCGAGGACGGGGGACGGGTCCCACGCCCGACGGAGGGCCTGCTTGGCGGCGGTGTCGAGTTCCTCGCGCCGTGCGCAGCCGGGGAGTTCGGCCGCGCCGTCCAGCCGCGGCCACGTCGTGGTGTCGGTTTCCGCGGGATCGACGACGTCGGCGACCTCCCAGATGTGCGACATGAGGCGGCCGGTGCCGGAGCGTGCGCCCCTGCTGCGCCAGAACGTCGCGCGGCGGGCGCCGTCGTTGGTGTACGCGTAGCCGAGTACCGCGCCGGGGTCGTCGAGGCGCAGGTCGGGCAGGTCCGAGGCGAGCACCGGATAGCCGAGGTCGAGGCGCTTCATGCGGTAGCCGCTGCCGGGTTCGCGGGCGCTCGTGATGTGCCATTCGAAACCGTCGTCCTGCGCGGCGAGGCCGCGCAGCGCCTCGCCGATGTGCACCAGGTCGAAGTCGTCGTACGCGGGCTGCCGTTCGATTCCCGAGGCGGTGAACGGCGCGACGCTGATGCCTATGTCGCCGCCGGGCTGCGCCTGGGCGTGTTCGACGAGTTCGCGGGCGAGCGCGAGCTGCTCGGCCGGGTCGCCGGGCAGGCCCGCGTAGAGGATCCGGTGGTCGAGGTAGCTGTCCCAGGTCGCGGCGTGCAGTTCGAGGAACTCGGGGCCGTCGTCGCCGGTGTGCCGGGTGGTGCGCCACACCACGCCGCCCCACCACAGGTCGCCGTCGCGCTGGATCCACACGGCGGTGCGCGCGGGCAGCAGCGCGGTGTCCGTGCGGAAGGCGAGGTCGGCGTCGGCGCCGAGTTCGACGCGCGCGGTCAGCGTTCCCCCGCCGCCGATCCGGTCGTCGAAGCGCACGTGGTCGAGGGGGAAGGAGTCGAGGATGTCGTCGGTCCGCAGGTCGCAGACGAGGGCGCGGAACGGGGTCGCCATGGGCCGGTCGCTTTCTGGAAAGGGTGGTGCGGGAACGCCGAACGGCCCGGCGGCGGGCTGCCGTCGGGCCGTTCGTTTTCCGAGGTGGTCGTTGCGGTTCCGGGGTGACCGGGCGTCAGACGGTGGCGTACGCCCGGTCGTTCATCAGGAGGGTGGCCGGTGGCGCGGCGTCCGCGGCGGGCAGCGCGCGGAACGTCACGCCCCACGGCAGGACGGAGCCGCGGGCCGGAGTGGCGCCGGTCGTGCGGACGATGCGGCCGCGCGGTATGACGAAGCGGTACTTGGCCGGCCCGGTGTCTCCGCTCGCGTCGGTCTCGGCGAACTCGACGCCCAGCATGACGCCTTCGGGTGCGGGAGGGGTCGCGCCGACGAGCAGCGCCAGGACCGCGGCGTCGGTGCGCATGAGCGCGAACCGAAGGCCCAGCCCGCGGTCCGCGCACACGAACCGTGCGGGGCCGACGGAACGCCAGCCGTCCGCGCGGCCGGGGCGGCCGGCGTCGGTGAACAGGACGCCGTCGGCGGAGGTGTGGCCGAGGTCGCGCCATGCGGCGTCCCAGTCGCGCTCGACCCCGGTCGGCGGCGTGCTGCCGAGCGGTGCGACGAGGACGCGCCCGGTGCCGGTGACGCGGAGACCGTGCGGGTGCGGGCCGGCCATCTGTGTGCTCCTTCCGCGGGGCGGACGGGAAAAGGGAAACGGCGAAGCTGAGGCCCCCTCGGTGGGCACAGCTTCGCCGCTGCCTCAAGTGTGATCGACGCGCGCCGGATTCGCAAGTTTGTTCGAGTGGGGTGTTCGGTCAGGCCGCCCGTCGCTCACCCCGTCGCCCGCGTCGACGCCGTCCGCCGGCGCCGGTTCCAAGCGGTGGTGCGCGGCCCGCTCGGCACGGAAGACGTCCTCGAGCCGGAAGAGGTGCTCCCGCCCCCGCTTGCCCGCCGGGGCGAGGTGCCCGAGCTGCACCCACTTGCGGATCGTCGCCGGAACGACCCGGACCTCGGCCGCGGCCTCGCCCGCCGTCACCAGGGCGCGGGTGCCGGCCAGGTCCACGGCTTGCATGGAACCCCCTTGCGGGGGAACGGTGTTCACGCGGCGGCCTCGTCGAGGTCGGCCACGGTGCAGCCGACCAGCAGGGCCAGGTCGGCCCACGCCGCGCGCTCCCAGCGGTGCCGGGCGCCCGCGGCGTGGTGGCACGCGCACGACGCGTCCTCGCAGCGGCACCCCGGGTTGACGCACAGCACGACGTGCCGGGCGCTGAACACCCGCAGCGAGACGGAGTCGCACAGCGGGCAGCGCGGCCGGATGCGGCGGATCGGCTCGGTGTCGCCGAGCGCCCGCGCGCATCGCCGTGCCATGCGCCGCAGTTCGGACAGCACGTGGGCGGCGAGGTCCGGGTCGCGCGCGATCGTGTCGAGGCGGCCGTGCAGCCGGGTGAGCCGGGTCGGCACGTCCGCCGTGCGCGGCTCGGGCAGGCCGAACCGGTCGTGCACGGCCTCCTCGAGTTCGGCCAGGCTCGTCGTGATGTCGAGCTCGGTCTCCAGGACGGTGAGGTCCACCGGTGTGCCGCCGGGCCCCGGCGGCACGAGCCCGCGCCGGGTGTTCCACACGGCCGCGGCCCGGTCCTCGACCGCCTCCGCGGCGTGCCGGTTCGCGGGCGCGGGCGCGGGGAGCGGCAGTCGGTAGGCCGGGGACCGCACGCCGCCCCGGCCCAACTCCTCGCGCAGTTCCGGGAACTGCCGGAGCAGCGCGTCGACGGCGCGGCGTGCCTGGGCGGCGAAGCCTTCGCCGCGCGGGGTGCGTCGCCGGGGGCCGGCGGCGGTGCGGGTCATGGGTTCCTCCTGACGCGGGGTGCGGGCGGGGGAGGCGAAGGGTGGGTCGCGGACGCGGGGCGGTCAGCCGGCCCCGGCCGCCGTACGCAGCCGCTGCCACGCGTCGGTGCCGACCACGAGCGTCGTGGTGCCGTCGTCGTGGGGTGTGGCGGTGTGGATCGAGTCGAGCAGTGCCGCGACGGTCGCCCGCAGTTCGGCCGCCGTGCGGTCGGCCCGGCTGAGCCGGCCCAGTTCCACGTCGAGCTCGCGCAGCGCGTCGAGCGCCCGGGCGTAGGCGGGCTCCGGTGGGGTGCCGGGGTTGGCATTGCTCATGTCGGACACTCTTCGATCTCGCCCAGTGATTCGAACTGTCGTTCGATCACAGGCACCACGTTAGCGGTCTGCGTATCCGCTGTCCACGCAGTGCGTACCGCGTGTCGGCCGCTGGCGGACCCGCCAGGTACGCTGCGTGTCGACAGGTGTCGCGCGGTGCATCGGGGCGCGTGCGGGCATCCCGTCAGCAACGGCGGAACGGGAGCGATGGACCGGCTCAAGCAGCTCGTCGAGGGCTGGATCGACGCGGAACCCGGGCGCAACGCCCGCCGTCTCGCCGACGCCGCGGGCGTCAGCCGGACCACCGTCTACTCGCTGCTCGGCCGCAGCGGCCAGTCCCGGCGCATGGTCGAGCGCGGGACGCTCGAAGCGCTCGCCGGCGGCATGGGTGTGCACCCCAACCTGCTCATAGAGGCGGCCCGCGACGACGCCGGCTACTGGACGGACGAGATCCGCACCGCGTCGAGCCCGCGCATCCGCGCGCTCCAGGCCGCGCTCGACGAGCTGACCGAGGCCGAGGCCGAGGAGGTCGCCGAGGTCGCCGAGGTGGTGCTGCGCCGGGTGCTCGCGCGCCGCGCGGCCGCGGGACAGCTCCCGCTGGGCGGCGTACCGGATCCACGCACCGCGGGCGAATAGCCGCGAAGCCGTACGACTCGCGCCGCGACACGTCCCGCGGGGGCGCGCATGCGGGCGTGTTCAAGCGGAAGCGGGCCCTATAGATTGGCCGCCCATGGACGAAGGCACGGCACAGCGGAACAGACGCGTCGGCGTCATGGGCGGCACGTTCGACCCCATCCACCACGGCCACCTCGTGGCCGCGAGCGAGGTCGCGGGCCTTTTCCAGCTCGACGAGGTCGTCTTCGTGCCGACCGGCGAACCGTGGCAGAAGACCGGCCGCGACGTGTCGCCGGCCGAGGACCGCTACCTCATGACGGTCATCGCCACCGCGTCCAACCCGCGCTTCACGGTCAGCCGCGTCGACATCGACCGGCCGGGCCAGACGTACACCGTCGACACGCTCAAGGACCTGCGCCGCGAAGCCGGCGAGGGCACCGAGCTGTTCTTCATCACCGGCGCCGACGCGCTGGCGCAGATCTTCTCGTGGCGCAACGCCGCGGAGATGTTCGAGCTCGCGCACTTCATCGGCTGCACCCGGCCCGGGCACACGCTGTCCGACCCCGGGTTCCCCGACGGCGGCGTCAGCCTGGTGGAGGTGCCCGCGCTGGCGATCTCCTCCACCGACATCCGCCGTCGCCAGCACGACGGCGAACCGGTCTGGTACCTCGTGCCGGACGGCGTCGTGCAATACATCAGCAAGCGAGGGCTGTACCGAGGGGCGACGTGACCGCAAACGGCGAACGGCGGGACGGGCAGCACTACGAGGGCGGGCCCTACCGGCAGGACGGCGCACAACCGGACCCGGCGGCGCCGGGCTACGGCTACGACCAGGGCCAGGGCGCGCCCGGCCAGGGCTACCCCCAGGACCCCGCGTACGGCTACGACCAGGGCCAGGGCGCGCAGTACGGCGCGCAACCCGGATACCCCAGCGCGTACGAGAACCAGGGCTACCAGCAGTCCGGCTACGGGCAGCAGTCCCCGTACGGCTACGCCCCGCCGGCCGACAGCGGCGGCTACCCGGCCGCCCCGGCCGGCTACGACAGCACCCCCGGCTACGGCACCGGCTACGACCAGGGGCAGGCCGCGCCCGGCTACGGCACGGCCTACCCGCCGGCCCCGGGCATAGGCGACGGCTACGGCTACGACACCGGCCAGGGCTCCGGCGGCTACACCGCCCCGCAGCAGCCGGGCTACGCGGCGCCGGGCGGCGGCGACCCGAACGCATACGGCGCGATCCCGCAGCAACAGCAACAGCAACAGCAACAGCCGGTGCCCGCGCCCGACTCGGGCGCCTACGGCGGCGTCCCGCAGCAGCCCAGTTATCCGGCAGCGGCACCCGGGGGCGACGACTCCGGCGCCTACGCGGCGTTCGACGGGCGGCGCGCGCCCGGAGCGGGTGCCGTCGCGGCCGCGCCCGGCGCCGCGGCGCCGACCGGAGCGCCGGTGGAACCGCAGGTGCGCCGTACCGGAGCGGGGGCCCCGACCGGCGCGACGCAGACCACCGGGTCGTTCCGCGTCCAGGTCCCGACGGGCGGGACTGCCGCCGCGCCAGGCACGACACCCGCCGCGCCCGGAGCAGCGGGAGCCGCGGGAGCCCGCCGTCCGGGCGAGTCCGGCACGGCGATTCCCGGCCAGCAGCGCCCCGCCCGGCCCGGCGCCCCTCGGCGCCCGGGGACCGCGGCGTCCGGCCCCAGCGAGCGGGTCGGCTACGCGGCCGACGAGTTCGACTTCGTCGACGACGACTCGGAGGAGTCCGAGGACGTCATCGACTGGCTGCAGTTCGCCGAGACCCGCAGCGAGCGCCGCGACGAGCGGCGCCGCATGCTGCGCAGCCGCGCGATCGTGCTGCTCGTCGTGCTGGCGGTCGCGGGCGTGGGGGTGGGCGGCTACTTCGCCTACGACACGTGGTTCAAGAGCACGTCCGCCGCGGCCAAGGAGGCGACCGGCGGCGCCGTGCTCATCCAGCTGCGCGGCTCGCAGGGGCAGGCACTGGCCGGCGCGGTGTTCGGCAGCGACGCGAAGGCCGGCACCGCGACGATGCTGACCGTGCCGTCCGGGACCATCGTCAACACCGCGGGCGCCGGCCCGGTCCCGGTCGGGCAGCTGATGGCCAGCGACGGCACCGGTGCGACGCGCGACGCGCTCGCCGGTCTGCTCGGCGTCAGGATCGACGGTTCGTGGGTGGTCAACGAGCCGGTGCTGCAGGCGCTGGTGGACGGCGTCGGCGGCATCGAGCTCAACGCCGACGTCGAGGTCAAGGGCGCCGACGGCAAGGTGGTCGTGGCCGCCGGGCCGAACAAGATGAACGGCATCATGGCCCGCGCGTACGCCGCCTTCCAGCCGCAGGGCGACGACCCGTCGCGGTCCGCCGAGCGGTTCGGCAAGGTCATGCAGGCGGTGCTCAAGGGCCTGCCGACCAAGGCGCAGTACGTCAACGACCTGCTGCGCAACCTCGCCAACATCGCGGACCCGTCGCTGCCCGACGCGCGGCTGGCGGAGCTGCTGACGCAGATGGGCCAGGCCGTCCAGACCCAGAAGTTCAAGTCCGGCGCGCTGCCCATCCAGCCGGACGGCATGCTCAACGTCGCGACGGCGGGCCCGGTGGTCAAGGAGCTGCTCGGCGGCACGGTGAAGGTCGCCAAGGCGGACGGCCCGGCGCGGGTCATGATCGGCGACGCGAACGGCGGCAAGGGCGCGCAGGACGCCGCCAAGATCAAGATCATCAACGCCGGCTACACCTACGTGCCCGGCGGTGTCGCCGAGCCGAAGCCGAAGCCGACCACGCTCATCCAGTACTCCGACGACGCACACGCCGATGTGGCCCGCCAGATGGCGCTCACCCTCGGGGTCCCGGAGACCGCCGCGAAGAAGGCCGAGGGCCAGATGCTCGCGGACGTCGTGATCACGCTGGGGCAGGACTTCAAGTTCGACCCGCCGAAGCAGTAGGACCCGGCTCGGGGCGGCCGCCGCCGGTTACTCGGCGGCGGCCACCCCGCGCGGTGTGAGAACCTGGAAGGCGTCCCTCGTCGCCTGAAGAAAAGTCGATCGTGACCGCCACACCGCACGCCATCGAGCTCGTCACCGCCGCCGCCGAGGCGTGCGCCGAGAAGCTCGCCACCGAGACCGTCGCGTACGACGTGAGCGAGGTGGTCGGCATCACCGACGCCTACGTGCTCGCGTCCGCCCCCAACGACCGGCAGGTCAAGGCCATCGTCGACGAGGTCGAGGAGCGGCTGCGCAAGCTCGGCGCCAAGCCGGTCCGCCGGGAGGGCGACCGCGAGGCGCGGTGGGTGCTGCTCGACTTCATCGACATCGTGGTGCACGTGCAGCACGCCGAGGAGCGCGCCTACTACCGGCTCGAGGGCCTGTGGAAGGACTGCCCCAAGATCGAGCTGCCGGAGAGCGTGGAGCGGGTCAACCGCGAGCGCGCGGAGGCCGGCGCGGCGTTCGAGGACGCGAGCTGAGCGGGCGCGGCGGCCGCCGCATCCTGCTGTGGCGGCACGGTCAGACGCCGTGGAACCTGGAGCGCAGGTTCCAGGGGCAGACCGACATTCCGCTGACCGAGGCCGGGGTCGCGCAGGCGCAGCGCTCGGCGCGGCTGCTGGCCGCCCTCAAGCCGGACGCGATCCTGTCGTCCGACCTGGTCCGGGCGTCCGACACCGCGGGTGAGCTGGCGCGGCTGACCGGTCTGTCGGTGGGGGTCGACGCGGGCCTGCGCGAGACGTACGCGGGGCACTGGCAGGGCCTGACCAACGCCGAGATCGAGGCGCGCTTCCCCGAGCAGTTCGCGGCGTGGCGGCGCGGTGAGCCGGTGCGGCGCGGCGACGGCGAGCTGGAGACCGAGGTCGCGGACCGCGCGGTGCCGGTCATCGAGGAGGCGGCCGCGAAGCTGCCGGACGACGGCACGCTGGTCGTGGTGTCGCACGGTGGCGCGATCCGGTGCGCCATCGGCCGCATGATCGGTCTGGCCGAGGACAGCTGGGGCGCGCTGGGCGCGCTGTCGAACTGCTGCTGGTCGGTGCTGGGCCCCGGCGCGCGCGGCTGGCGGCTGCTGGAGCACAACGCGGGGACGCTGCCCGAGCCGGTGCTCGGCGACGAGGTCTGAGCTCCTCCACGGAGCCACACGCAGAGACGACGAGGGGCGGCACCCGGCCGGGTGCCGCCCCTCGTCGCGTGTCGTGGCTCAGCCGCGGGTCAGCCGCGTCCTCCCGGGCGCTCCGCGACGTGCACGTCGCCCTTCGCGAACAGCTCGTCCAGGTCCGCCAGCATGCCCTCGGCCAGGTCCCGCTCGGACTGGTAGTAGCGCTCGCTCCAGCGCAGCACCAGGGCCGGGAACGGCCAGCGGTCGTGCGCGGTGTCCTCGGACGCCTGCACCTCGGCGAGCGTGCGGTCCGCCCAGTCGCGGTGCTCCTCAAGGGTCTTGCGGAGCTCGTCGGGCTCGGACAGGTGCCCCATCCACACGCGCAGCGCGACGCCGTGCTTGAGCACCGGCGGGCCGGCCGGCGTCTCGCGGGCCCACGCGGCCAGCGCGCGCTGGCCGGCGTCGGTGATGGAGTAAAGCCGCTTGTTGCGCAGTTCGTCCTGCGACGCGATCCGCGAGACGGCGAAGCCGAGCTGTTCGAGGCGCTTGAGCTCGGTGTAGATCTGGCTGAGCGCGGGGCTCCAGTAGAAGAAGCGCAGCGACGAATCGGCCCACTTCTTCAGGTCGTACCCGGACCGCTCGCCCGGGAAGGACAGCAGGCCGAGGACCGCCCACGCGGTGTTCGGCAGCTTGGGCAGCTCCTGTTGTGGCGCTGACGCGTCCTTCATCGTGTGTCCCTCCCTTTCACCCAGCTGATTCTACGTCAGCTCACCTCTTGACGTAGCAGTCAGTCATACATCTAATTGGAGTATTCCCCGGACCCCAGGAGCACGGCATGCAGTTCTCGATGATCTTCGAGGCCCAGATGGCCAACCCGACCGCCGAGCACGAGCGTCAGGTCATCCTCGACTCCGTCGAGCAGGCCGTCTACGCCGAGGAGATGGGCTTCGACCGAGTGTGGGCGGTGGAGCACCACTCGACGAAGTGGTACTCGCACATGAGTGCCCCGGAGATCTTCCTGACCTGGGTCGCCGCGCGCACCAGCCGCATCCGCATCGCGCACGGCGCGGTCTGCATGCCGTTCAAGTTCAACCACCCCGCCCGCGTCGCCGAGCGCATGGCGATGCTCGACACGCTGTCCGGCGGCCGCCTCGACGTCGGCGCGGCCCGCGGCGGGACGCTGCAGGAGACCAGCCTCGTCGGCGCCGACGTGGAGACCACCAAGGCCGAGGTCGAGGAGGCGCTGCGCATCATCGGCGCCGCGTGGCAGAAGGACGAGCTCGAGTACAACGGCGAGCTGCTCCAGATCCCGCCGCACCCGATCCTGCCGCGCCCCGTGCAGACCCCGCACCCGCCGCTGTTCCTCGCGTGCAGCAAGCAGCCCAGCCTCGTCGAGGCCGCCAACATGGGCGTCGGCGCGCTGGTCCTCGGCTTCGCGGGCCCCGAAGAGGTCGCCAACCTCAACAAGATCTACCGCGACGCCGTCGAGGCGCGCGACGGCAGCCAGTTCGTCTCCACCGTGCAGAACAACCACCTCGTGGCGCTGTGCCCGACGATCGTGTCCGAGGACGGCGCCAAGGCCCGCCAGATCGGCGCGCGCGGCCAGCGCTTCTTCGCGCAGTCCATCGCGCACTGGTTCTCCGGCGGCAAGTCCGGCATCCCGGACGAGGCCGTCGTCGAGGGCCGCGACGAGGTCGCCGTCATGCAGGAGGCGGCGGAGCAGCAGGTCGCGATGCTGCACGAGGCGCAGATCCCGGTCACCGTCAACGCGACCGCGACCTACAACCTCAACCACGCCTACGGCACCGCCGAGGACGCGATCGGCTACGTCCAGAAGCTGATCGACGCCGGCGCCGACGAGATCATGTGCCTGATCCAGATGGGCACCGTCCCGCAGGAGGCGTGCATGGAGACCATCCGCATCTGGGGCGAAGAGGTCATCCCGCACTTCCGCAAGAAGTACGGCAGCTCGCTGGGCAACTGAGCGCAGCCCCACGGGGCCTGACGCCACATCAGGCAGGGCCGCCCGTTCCGGTGCGGAGGACTGGAACGGGCGGCCCGACCCATGTGTAATCCGTACGACCGTTCGCGCTCACGATGAGAGGCCCGCATCCATGACCACCCTCTCCGGCAAGGTAGCCGTTGTCACCGGGGCCGCACGCGGCATGGGCGAGGCCGAGGCCCGGCTGTTCGTCGAACGCGGCGCGCGGGTCGTGATGACCGACGTCCTCGAGGAGGAGGGCCGCGCGGCGGCCGAGAAGCTGGGCGGCGCGGCGCGGTTCGTCCGGCACGACGTCTCCTCGGCCGAGGACTGGGCCCGGGTCGTCGAGACCGCGGTCGCCGAGTTCGGCGGCGTCGACGTGCTGGTCAACAACGCCGGCCTGCTGCGGCACGCGCTGCTGATGGAGGAGACCGCGGAGAACCTGGACAGGATCCTGAAGGTCAACCTGTTCGGCGCGTTCCACGGCATCCAGGCCGTGGTGCCCGCCATGAAGGCGCGCGGCGGCGGCTCGATCATCAACATCTCCTCGCTCGCCGGCCTGCAGGGCATCCCGCGGCACGCCGCGTACGGGGCGTCCAAGTGGGCGGTGCGCGGCCTGACCAAGACCGCGGCCCTGGAGCTGGGCGAGGACGGCATCCGCGTCAACTCGGTGCACCCCGGCGCGGTGGACACCGCGATGCTCGGCCGCACGGTGGAGCGCGGGCGCGGCGGCTTCCCCGCGGTACCGCTACGCCGGGTCGGCGAGCCGGAGGACATCGGCGAGCTGGTGGTCTTCCTGGCGTCCGACGCGTCGTCGTGGATGACCGGCACGGAGTTCGTCATCGACGGCGGGTCGATGTCCGGCATCGTGCCGCCCATGCGTGCTGAATGACGTAGCACTCATCCTTTTTGTCATATGCCTTTTAGTTGTACTGTGCATGTGAGTGCAGGCACGACACCGAGGAAGCGATCACCATGGCGGAACTGCAGGGCCCCAACCTCGCGGGCAAGGTCGTCATCATCACCGGCGCGGCCGGGGGCCTCGGTGCCGCCGCGGCACGGCAGGTCGTCGCGGGCGGCGGCAAGGTCGTCATCACCGACGTCCAGGAGGAACTCGGCGCCAAGACCGCGGCCGAGCTCGGCGACGCGGCGCGCTTCCACAAGCACGACGTCAGCGACCCCGCGCAGTGGCAGGCCGTCGTCGACTTCACCGTCGCGGAGTTCGGCGCGGTCGACGGCCTCGTCAACAACGCCGGCGTCACCGCGGGCGGCCCGTTCGACGTGGAGAGCCTGGAGAACTTCGAGCGGGTCATCAAGATCAACCTGACCGGCGTGTGGATCGGCATGCAGGCCGTCATCCCGTTCATGAAGGCGCACGGCGGCGGGTCGATCGTCAACATATCCTCGGCCGCCGGGCTCATGGGCCTGCCCTACACGGGCTCCTACTCGGCCGCGAAGTGGGCCGTGCGCGGCATGGGCAAGACCGCCGCGATCGAGCTCGCGCCGTTCAAGGTGCGCGTCAACTCGGTGCACCCCGGCATGATCTACACGCCGATGACCGCGGTCGTCGGTATCCAGCCCGGTGAGGGCAACTACCCCAAGACCCCGATGGGGCGCGCGGGCGAGGCCGAGGAGGTCGGCTCCGCGGTCGCGTACCTGCTCTCCGACGCCTCCTCGTACGTCACCGGCGCCGAGCTCGCCGTCGACGGCGGCTGGACTGTCGGTCCCACCGTGCAGAACGTCGTGGAAGGCTGACGCGGACCCGATGAGCGACTCCATGACCGGCAAGCCGCTGGACCCGGCGGTGCGCGGCCTCATCGACATGATGACCGCGACGTTCCCGCCCGTCGGCACCACGCTGGACGACGCCCCCGAGGCCCGCCGCATCCTGGCCGCCGCGCCCAAGTCGCCCGCCCCGCCGATACCCGTCGCGCACGTCGGGGACCGCACCGTCCCGGGCCCCGACGGCGACCTGCCGGTACGCGTCTACCGGCCGGCCGGCAGCACCGACGCCGAGGCCCTCCCCGCCGTGGTCTTCCTCCACGGCGGCGGCTGGGTCCTGTGCGGCCTCGACACCTACGACCAGACCTGCCGCGCGCTGGCGAACGCCACCGGCGCCGTGTTCGTCTCGGTGGACTACCGGCTCGCGCCCGAAACCCGCTTCCCCGGCGCGGCCGAGGACGCGTACGCCGCGTACACCTGGGTCCGCGCCAACGCCGCCGAACTCGGCTGCGACCCCGCGCGCGTCGCCGTCGCCGGCGACTCCGCGGGCGGCAACCTCGCCGCGGCGGTGGCGCTCATGGCCCGCGACCGCGGCGCCGAGCAGCCGACGTTCCAGCTGCTGATGTACCCGGTGCTCGACCACCGGCGCGCGACCGCGTCGTACACCGAGAACGCCGACGGCTACTTCCTCACCGCGGCCCAACTCGCCTGGTTCTGGGCCCAGTACATCGGGCCGGACGGCGACCCCGCGCACCCCTACGCGTCCCCCGGGACCGCCGACGACCTCAGCGGGCTCGCGCCGGCGTTCGTGGTCGCGCCCGAGCTGGACCCGCTGCGGGACGAGGGCGTCGCATACGCGGAACGCCTCGCCGCGGCCGGCGTCCCCGCGGCGTACGGCGTCTACGAGGGCATGTTCCACGGCTCGATCAGCATGGGCGCGCTGGTCCCGGCCGCCGTCACCGCGTTCGCCGACGCGACCGAGGCGCTGCGCAAGGCACTCGCCTGACCCGTCGGCGCCACCCACGAGCACTTCCGAGGAAAGGAGCGGTCCCATGGCACAGCTCGCCGACCAGCTGGACGGCAAGGTCGCCGTCATCACCGGCGCGGCACGCGGACAGGGCGAGGCCGAGGCCCGGCTGTTCGTCGCCCGCGGCGCGCGCGTCGTGCTGACCGACCTGCTGGAGGAGGAGGGCGAGAAGGTCGCGGCCGAGCTCGGCGACGCGGCGCGCTTCGTCCGGCACGACGTGTCCTCCCCCGAGGACTGGGCCCGCGTGGTCGAGGTCGCGCTCGCCGAGTTCGGCACGGTCGACGTGCTCGTCAACAACGCGGCGATCTACTGGACCAAGGCCTTCGCGGACGAGACCCTCGAGGGGCTCGACCGCATCTTCAAGGTCAACTTCCAGGGTGTCTTCCTTGGCATGCAGGCGGTGCTCCCGACGATGAAGGAGCGGCGCTCCGGCTCGATCGTCAACATCTCCTCGCAGTCCGGCCTCGAAGGGCTCCCGTCACACTCCGCGTACGGCGCCACCAAGTGGGCGGTCCGCGGCCTGTCCAAGACGGTCGCCCTGGAGACCGGCGAGTACGGCGTGCGCGTCAACTCGGTCTACCCCGGCGTCATCGACACCCCGATGATCGCCAAGGCCGGCGTCGAACGCGGTGAGGGCAAGTTCCCCGGTGTCCCGCTGCGCCGCATCGCGGCCCCGGAGGAGGTCGCCGAGGTCGTCGCCTTCCTCGCGTCGGACGCCTCGTCCTACATGACCGGCGGCGAGATCGTCGTCGACGGCGGCATGACGGCGGGCGCCGTGCCCCCTGCGGGACGCTACTGACCTGCGGTTTTCCCCACACGGGTATCGGTTAGGAAGATGCCCGCCCGACCATGTAAAGTAATGCCTGGCCAGTCGGGAAACCGGCTGATCAGGTGAGGGGCTATAGCTCAGCTGGTAGAGCACCTGCATGGCATGCAGGGGGTCAGGAGTTCAAGTCTCCTTAGCTCCACCTCACAAGTGAATGGGCCGCGTCAGCGGCCACCCGGGGCTATAGCTCAGCTGGTAGAGCACCTGCATGGCATGCAGGGGGTCAGGAGTTCAAGTCTCCTTAGCTCCACCCGGAAACCGAAGGCCGCCTCTCCGAGGCGGCCTTCGTCGTTTTCTCGGGTTTTCAGTTGTCGCCCACGTCGGCGCTGCTGTGCGGCTGAACAAGCGCGATCGCGACGGTGGGCGGCGGCGGGTCCGGCGCGAAGACGTAGGCCACGGTGACGGCCGGCGTCTCCGCCGTGCGCTCGATGTGCGTGACGTACACCTCGGCGCCGTCCCGGGCACCTCGCAGCAATCCGAGCCTCGGGTTCTCGGCCAGATCGCGGCGTAAAGCCCCGACCGCGCGGACGGCGGCCGGGCCCAGTTGCTCGGCTGCCACCTGTGCGCGCTTGGTGGTCACCGCGACAACCTCACGGCCGGTCAACGGCGGACTCCTTCGCGGCCAGCGCGGCTTCGACGCCCTCGGCGATCGCGGCGTCCAGGTCGGGATTCTGCCGCAACAGGATGTGCCCCTTGTAGACGGCGACGACCCGAGCGGCGTCGGCCAGGTCCGGCGCCGAACCGTCGATCGCACGGGCGAAGTCGGCCTCGAAGTCCGAAGCATCGTCGGGGAACCCGAACCCCTCGTGCAACGCTGCGCGGATGTCGCCGACCGTGTCGAGCGACGGCAGACCGCGGCTCTCGTGGTGCACAGGCTGGACGGTCATGCGGGCCTCCTCGTCTGGTCACATCGAGCCTAGCTTGCATGCCTGCGACATCTCCTTGCACGCGTGCGAGGAGACTGGACCGGACCTGGCCCCGCAGGGCCGTGGCGCGCCTACGATGGCGGCCGTGATCAAACGTTTCGGCTCGGTGGTCGGTCCGCTGGTGGCGTGCGGGCTTTTGGTGGCGGCGTGCGACAGCGGGTCGGGGGACAAGGCGCCGGCCGCGTCAGGGTCGGCGCCCGCGTCGGCGACGGCGGAGCAGCCGCTGCCCGGGGCGGCGGCCGGCCCCGACGTCGCCAAGCTGCAGGAGCGCTGGTGGACCTGGGCGGCGGGGCAGCCGCGCGCGACGAACCCGGTGGCGGACACCACCGGAGCCCGGTGCGCGACCGGGCAGCCGGGCGACGTGTGGTTCGTCGCCGGGACGTTCGGCGGCGAGGTCACCCGCTCGTGCACGGTGCCCGCCGGACGGCCGATCGCCGGGCCGCTGTTGAATATGCACACCGACGACCCCGCGCAGTGCCAGGAGTTCGTCGCGGCGGCGGACGGCGAGGTCGTGCTCGACGGCAAGCCGGCCGACGTGAAGAAGCTCGGCCCCGAGACCGTCACCCTCCAGGGCGTCGCCGGGAACCCCGTCACCGGCGACGCGGCGCCCGTCACCGAGCAGGCGTGCGGGCTGTGGTTCAGCCTCGCTCCGCTGAGCCCCGGCGCGCACAAGCTGACGATCTCCGGTGTGACGGGTTCCTTCAAGCTGAACGTCACCTACAACCTGACGGTCGGCTAGCCCGAAGCGTCGTCGGGACCCCCAAGTGAACGTCGTGGACGACTTTTCCGTGTCCTGGACAGCGCCTCGTGGGGCGCTCGACGACTTGGGGGGCACACAATGAGCAATCCGATGGGCGGCTGGCCGCAGGGTGGGCAGCAGCCGCAGGGTGGGCAGGCGTACGGTCAGCCGCAGCAGCCCGGTTGGGGTGCGCCGCAGGGTGGGGCCGGCGGGTATCCGGGGCAGGTGCCCGGGGGCTTCCCCGGCGGGGTGCCGGTGCCGCCGCGTCGGCGTGGCCGCAGGGTCGCCGTCGTCGTGGGTGTGATCGTGGCGGTCCTGGTCGTCCTCGGTGTGGTCGGCTACCTGACGAAGAAGGACGACGCGACCGACGCGAAGGTCGGCGACTGCCTCAGCCAGTGGAGCGGCGTGATCACCGTCAGCCAGATGCCCGACATCGTGGACTGCGGTACGGACAAGGCGCGGTGGAAGGTCGCCTCGCGGCACGACGACACGACCGACACGAAGCTGTGCACGAGCGAGGCGGACGCCAAGGGCGTCATCTCGGCCCTGTACTGGTCGGGGAGCGGCAAGAAAGCCGTGCTGTGCCTGGCGATGACGCCGGCCACGACGTACCAGGACGTCACCGGGATCGGCATCACGCCGTTCGGCTTCAACGAGCAGGCGTTCCAGCAGCTCAAGGAGCAGTCGCTGAAGGCGTCGGGCCAGAAGTAGCCGGCCCGGAGCGACGCGCCCGGCTCCGTGGCTTCGGGGCCGGGCGCGTCGGTCGTTCCGGGGTCAGCCGAGGAAGCCGCGGAGCAACGCCGCGGTGCCGTCGAGGTGTTCGATCACGGCGAGGCGGGCCGCGTCCGGATCGCCGTCGAGGACGGCGGCCACGATCGCCTGGTGCTGCACCGCGCTGTGCTCGATGTTGCGGGACAGCACCGGGATGGCGTTCAGCAGGTCGTTGAGCCGCATGCGCACGTCGGCCGCGGCCGCGGTGAGCGAGGACGATCCGGCCAGTTCGGCGAGCGTGAGGTGGAAGGCGGTGTCGAGCCGCCGGTAGTCCTCGGGCGCCGCCGTGTCGACGGCCGCCAGCCTCGACAGCAGCAGTTCGCGCTGCGTGTCGGTCAGGCCGCGCGCCGCGAGCACCTGGACCGCGCCCACCTCGAGGACCTGCCGGAACGTCAGCGCGTCGTCCAGGGCCGGCCCCATGTCCTCGGCGCGCCGCCGGGCCTCGCCGGGCTCGGGGGCGGGCGGGGGGCCGGTGACGAACGTGCCGCCGAACCGGCCGCGCCGCACCTCGACCTGTCCGGCCTGCTGGAGCGCGCGCAATGCCTCGCGCAGCGTGATGCGGCTGACGCCGAGCCGCGCGGCGAGGTCGCGTTCGGCGGGGAAGCGCGCGCCCGGCGGCACGACGCCGAGCTTGATGGCGGCCATCAGCCGCTCGACGGTCTCCTCGAAGGCGTTGCCCGCCCGTACGGGCCGCAGCACGGCCTCGGCCGTCGGATCGTTCCAGCCGGGAAACTCCCGGGACTCGGAAGCACGTTCGTCGGCACGTTCGTCGGCGTCAGCCGGCATGTGGCCCACCCCCTTCGCAGCGTCCGCGTTCCGGCACGGGAAAATCTTTCCTCAGATCAATGGACTGATGTTAGACCAATGAGATTGGATAGCCCGGGAACGACCGTACGAGCATGACGGACGACGGGAGAACGGTGTGACCCAGGGGAGGGCGGCGATGGCAGCAGGCCAGCCGTACGACGTGGACCGGCTCCGCACCCAGATCGCGGACGGCGTCATCGACACCGTCCTGGTCGCCTTCACCGACATGCAGGGCCGGCTGCAAGGCAAACGCCTCTCGGCGCGCTACTTCATGGAGGAAGTCCTCAGCCACAACACCGAGGGCTGCAACTACCTCCTCGCCGTCGACATCGACATGAACACCGTCGACGGCTACGCGATGAGCTCCTGGGAGAAGGGCTACGGCGACTTCGTCCTGGTCTCCGACCTCAGCACGCTGCGCCCCGTGCCGTGGAACGACGGCACCGCGATGGTGCTCGCCGACCTCGCGTGGGAGGACGGCACCCCCGTCGTCGCGTCCCCGCGCCAGATCCTCAAGGCCCAGACCGACCGCCTCGCCGCCCTCGGGCAGCGCGCCATGGTCGGCACCGAGCTCGAGTTCGTGGTCTACCGCGACACGTTCGAGCAGGCGTGGAGCCGCGGCTACCGCGACCTCACCCCGGCCAACCAGTACAACGTCGACTACAGCGTGCTGGGCACCGCCCGCATCGAGCCGCTGCTGCGCCGCATCCGCAACGAGATGACCGACGCCGGCATGTACGTCGAGTCGGCCAAGGGCGAGTGCAACCTCGGCCAGCACGAGATCGCCTTCCGGTACGCCGAGGCCGTCGCCACCTGCGACAACCACAGCATCTACAAGAACGGCGCCAAGGAGATCGCCGCGCAGGAGGGCATGAGCCTGACCTTCATGGCCAAGCCGAACCAGCGCGAGGGCAACTCCTGCCACATCCACCTGTCGCTGCGCACCGACACGGCGCCGGTGCTCGCGGGCGACGGCCCGTTCGGGCTGTCGAAGACCGGTGAGCACTTCCTCGCCGGGCAGCTCGCCACCCTGCGCGAGTTCACCCTGCTGTACGCGCCGAACATCAACTCCTACAAGCGCTTCCAGCCCGGCACGTTCGCGCCGACCGCCGTGCAGTGGGGCGTCGACAACCGCACGTGCGCGCTGCGCCTCGTCGGCCACGGCCAGTCGCTGCGCGTCGAGAACCGGGTGCCGGGCGGCGACGTCAACCCGTACCTCGCGGTGGCCGGCATGATCGCCGCCGGGCAGTACGGCATCGAGAACGAACTGCCGCTCATCGCACCGCAGACCGGCAACGCGTACACCTCGGGCGCCGAGACCGTTCCGACCACGCTGCGCGAAGCCCTCGACCTGTGGGAGAAGAGCGAGCTCGCCCGGACCGTGTTCGGCGAGGAGGTGCACGCGCACTACGCGAACGCCGCCAAGGTCGAACTCGCCGCGTACGAGGCCGCCGTCACCGACTGGGAGCTCTTCCGCGGCTTCGAGCGCATGTAGCCGCCCGCTCCCGCAGCGCTTCCGCGGCACCCCGTGCCGTACCACCAGACACGAGAAAGGGCCGCGATGGCCGACGACGTCTTCGACGTGATCAACCCCGCGACCGAGGAGCTGGTCGCCTCCGTGCCGATGGCGGACGCCGACGAGGTCGACCGCGCGGTGCGCAAGGCCGCGGCCGCGTACCCCGCCTGGCGGGCCGTCAGCCCCGGCGACCGCGCGCGCCTGCTGCGCCGCTTCGCCGAGGTCGTCGACGCGCACACCGACGAACTGGCCGCGCTGGAGATCGCCGAGGCCGGGCATCCGGTCGGCAACGCGCGGTGGGAGGTCGGCAACCTCCGCGACGTCCTGCACTACTACGCGGGCGCCCCCGAGCGCCTGACGGGCCGCCAGATCCCGGTCCCGGGCGGCGTCGACGTCACGTTCCAGGAGCCGCTCGGGGTCGTCGGCCTGATCGTGCCGTGGAACTTCCCGCTGCCGATCCTCGGCTGGGGCCTCGCCCCGGCGCTCGCCGCGGGCAACACGGTCGTCGCCAAGCCGGCCGAGCTGACCCCGCTGACGGCGGTGCGGGTCGCCGAACTCGCCCTGGAGGCGGGCCTGCCGGAGGGCGTCTTCCAGGTGCTGCCGGGCCGCGGCGCGGTGGCCGGGCGCGCGCTCGTCGACCACCCGGACGTCCGCAAGATCGTGTTCACCGGGTCGACCGCGGTCGGCAAGGAGATCATGGCGCGTGCCGCCGGCACGATGAAGCGCGTCACGCTCGAACTCGGCGGCAAGAGCGCCAACATCGTGTTCGCCGACGCCGACCTGGAGAAGGCCGCCGCGGCCGCCCCCATGTCGTTCTGCGACAACACCGGGCAGGACTGCTGCGCCCGCAGCCGCATCCTCGTGCAGCGCGACGTGCTCGACCGCTTCCTCGAACTGCTCGAGCCGCACATCCTCGCGGTCAAGGCCGGCGACCCCAACGACCCCGCGACCGAGATGGGGCCGCTGGTCTCGGCGGGCCAGCTCGAGCGGGTGCGCGGCTACGTCCCTGAGGACGCGCCGGTCGCGATCCGCGGCACCGCGCCGCAGGGCAAGGGCTTCTGGTACCCGGCGACGGTCCTCACCCCGGCCGACCCGCTGGACCGCACCGTCACCGACGAGATCTTCGGCCCGGTGACCGCGGTCATCCCGTTCGAGGACGAGGACGACGCGGTGCGCATCGCCAACGCCACCGCGTACGGCCTGGCCGGCTCCCTGTGGACCCGCGACGTGGGCCGCGCGCTGCGCGTCAGCCGCGGCGTCGAGGCCGGCAACCTGTCCGTCAACTCGCACTCCTCGGTGCGCTACTGGACGCCCTTCGGCGGCTTCAAGCAGTCCGGCCTCGGCCGCGAGCTCGGCCCCGACGCGCTGTCCGCGTTCACCGAGACCAAGAACGTGTTCATCGCGAACGACTGACCCATTGGCACACCAGCCCAGCACCAGCCCAGCACCCGCTCGGCACCAGCACCGTGGAGGACTGACCAAGTGAAGCGTTTCGAAGGCCGTACGGCCGTCATCACCGGCGCCGGCAGCGGCATCGGGCTCGCCACCGCGAAGCGCCTCGCGTCCGAGGGCGCCAACGTGGTGTGCGTCGACATCGACGAGACGGCCGGCAAGGCGGCCGCCGACGCGGTCGGCGGCCTGTACGTCAAGGCCGACGTCACCGACGAGGCCGACGTCGAGGCCATGTACCAGGCTGCGTTCGACGCCTACGGCTCGGTCGACGTCGCGTTCAACAACGCCGGCATCTCGCCGCCCGACGACGACTCCATCCTCACCACCGGCATCGACGCCTGGCGCCGCGTGCAGGAGGTCAACCTGACCTCGGTGTACCTGTGCTGCAAGTACGCCATCCCCTACATGCAGCGCCAGGGCAAGGGCTCGATCGTCAACACCGCGTCGTTCGTGGCCCGCATGGGCGCCGCGACGTCGCAGATCTCGTACACCGCGTCCAAGGGCGGCGTGCTCGCGATGTCCCGCGAGCTGGGCGTGCAGTTCGCCCGCGAGGGCATCCGCGTCAACGCGCTCTGCCCTGGGCCGGTCAACACGCCGCTGCTCCAGGAGCTGTTCGCGAAGGACCCCGAGCGGGCCGCGCGCCGTCTGGTGCACATCCCGACCGGCCGCTTCGCCGAGGCCGACGAGATCGCCGCGGCGGTCGCGTTCCTCGCCTCCGACGACGCGTCCTTCATCACGGCCGCCGAGTTCCTCGTGGACGGCGGCATCTCGGGGGCGTACGTCACCCCCGTGTAAGCGGCACGCGGGCCGGGTTCGCGTCCGGCCCGCGACGACGAGGGGCAGGCCCGGGCCCGTAGGGGGGATCCGCGCCTGCCCCTCGCCGCCGGCCTTGCGCCGGGCGGCGGCCGGAACCCACCCCCGTGCCACCGCCCGGCGGCGAGCCGCGCGTGACGAACAACGCGTGCGGCGCCGACACATACGTTTCTATATCCGCTCATACTTGCCCGTATTGGCGAGCGCCCCGTGCCCGCCCGTCCCCACCGCACGACCGTCAGACAGGTGGTTTCGCGCATGTCCCGTCCCGTCATCGGCATCACCGTCTACAGCGAGCAGGCGAAGTGGGCCGCGTGGGACGTCCAGGCGACGTTGCTGCCCCAGGCGTACGTCGACCGCGTCGCGGCGGCGGGCGGCCTGCCCGTGCTGCTGCCGTCGGTGCCCGACATCGCCGAGGCGCTCGACCGGATCGACGGACTGGTCGTCGCGGGCGGCGGCGACGTCGACCCCGCGCGCTACCGCAGCGCGGCGCACGAGCTGACCGGCTGGGTGCGCCCCGCGCGCGACACCGCGGAGTTCGCGCTCGCCGAAGGCGCCCTCGCGCGCCGCATGCCGGTGCTCGGGATCTGCCGCGGCCTCCAGGTCCTCAACGTGCTGCGCGGCGGCACGCTCGTTCAGCACCTGCCCGACCGGCTCGGCGACACCCGGCACGCGCCCGCGCCCGGGCAGTACGGTCGGCACGCCGTCACGCTGGTCGACGGCAGCCGCACCGCGCAGCTGTACGGCCGCACCGAGATCGACGTCGCGACCTACCACCACCAGGCCGTCGACTCACTCGGCGCCGGCCTCGTGGTCACCGGGCGCGCGCCGGACGGGACCGTCGAGGCGGTCGAGCTGCCCGGCCAGCCGTTCGCGGTCGCCGTGCAGTGGCACCCGGAGGTCGACCCCGACCTGTCGCCGTTCACCGGGCTGGTCGCCGCCGCGACCGCGTGGGCGCACACCGGCGCGGAGCCGGGAACAGAGGAGCGCACGCCGGTCGACGCGACCGCCGCGGGCGCCCAACCGGCCGGAGCGGCCGCCGCGGTGTGAGCCCCCGCGCGCCGTCCGGAACCGGCCACGCACGCCCCTGACGCGAAGACGCGGCCCGGACTCAGGCGCATCACGGTTGCGTGACGTACCGCCCGGAGAGGCGAATTCACCGGTTACCACTCAGTATGGTCGCCGATCATGACCCCCCTCGCGTGGACCCTGCTCGCGGTGGCCGCCGTCCTGGCGGTCGTCGACTGGGTCGCGCTCGCCCGCGTGGACGTGGGCACCGCGCTGCGGCTCCGCTCCGGGGCGGCCGGCGGGGGACGGGTCGCCGGGGCATCCGAAGGCGCGGGCGGCGGGGCGTCGCTCGCGGCGTACGCGGACACGGGGCACACCGACGCCGGGCCGGGGGAGACCGGCTACGCCGAGGCCGGGTACGCGCCGCCGCCGGGTTACGAGGAGGCCGTCTACGTCGGCCCCGACGACCTGGCGCGCGCCTCGCGCACCGACCGCCGCACCAGACCCGCGGTCACCCTCGCCCTGATCGCGTTCGCCGCCGTCGTCCAGCCGGCCAGCCGCGCCGAACAGGCGGCCTTCCTCGCGGCACTCGTGCTGTCGCTCGCCCGCGACCTGATATCCCCCGACGGCAACCGGTGGTTCCCCGCGGCGGTCACCGTCTCGCTGGGCGCGCACATCGCCTACATCGTCGGCTTCCAGCAGGTCGGGTGGTCCTGGCTGTGGGCCGCGGCGGGGATCGTGGTCGTGCTGGTCGCCGCGCTCGCGTACGCGGTCCGGCTCGTCCTCGGCGCCCGCGCGGCCGAACCGGCGCTCACCGTCCCGGTCGTGCTCTACGTCGGAGTGCTGTCCGTGATGGTCGTCGCCGCCTCCGCCACCGGGCAGCCCACCGCCGTCGCGGGCGCGTTCCTCTACTACTGCGCGGACGCGGTCGCCGGCTGGAACCGCTTCCGCGAACCGACGCCCTACGCGCGCGCCACCATTGCCGTCGCCTACCACCTCGCGCGGGTGCTGCTCGTGGTCTCGCTGCTGTGAACCCGCCAGGGGCGTCCCGCCCGGACCGGGATATCCCGAAGCCCCGCCCACCCGCTGCGGTACCCTGTCCCCATGCGTGCCGTACTGCTGCTTACCGGGCCGCGCTGAGCGGGCGGGCGAGACCAGGCTCTCGCCCACCTCGGCGCGGCGACCCCTCCTGAGCGAGGGGTTTTTGTATTTCCGGACAAGCCCCCGCAATAACGACGCGCCGACGTGTGCACCCAGGAGCCCTGAGGACGATGACCGAGACGACGCAGGCCGCCGAGCCGACCGAGCCCCACCGCTACACGGCCGCGATGGCCGGCGAGATCGAGCTGCGCTGGCAGGACCGCTGGGCGGAGGAGGGCACCTTCGAGGCGCCCAACCCGGCCGGTCCGCTGGCCGAGCCGGACAAGGTCGCGGGCCGCGAGAAGATGTTCGTGATGGACATGTTCCCGTACCCCTCGGGTGCGGGCCTGCACGTCGGCCACCCGCTGGGCTACATCGCGACCGACGTCTACTCCCGGTTCAAGCGCATGACCGGCTACAACGTGCTGCACACGCTGGGCTACGACGCCTTCGGCCTGCCCGCCGAGCAGTACGCGGTGCAGACGGGCACGCACCCGCGCGTCACCACCGAGGCGAACATCGCCAACATGCGGCGCCAGCTGCGCCGCCTGGGCCTGGGCCACGACCAGCGCCGCTCGATCGCGACGATCGACCCGGACTACTACCGCTGGACGCAGTGGATCTTCCTGCAGATCCGCAACTCCTGGTACGACACCGAGGCCGACGGCGGCGCCGGCCGCGCCCGCCCGATCGCCGAACTGGTCGAGCAGTTCGAGAAGGGCACCCGCGCGGTCCCCGGCGGCGGAGCGTGGGCCGACCTGTCCCGCGCCGAGCAGGCCAAGGTCGTCGACGGCTTCCGCCTGGCGTACCTGTCCGAGGCGCCGGTCAACTGGTGCCCGGGCCTGGGCACCGTGCTGGCGAACGAGGAGGTCACCGCCGAGGGGCGCAGCGAGCGTGGCAACTTCCCGGTCTTCAAGAGCAATCTGAAGCAGTGGATGATGCGCATCACCGCGTACTCCGACCGCCTGATCGACGACCTGGACGAGCTGGACTGGCCCGAGCCGGTCAAGCTGATGCAGCGCAACTGGATCGGCCGCTCCGAGGGCGCGCACATCGACTTCGCGTTCGACGGGCACGCCGACACCACCGTGCGGGTCTTCACGACGCGGCAGGACACGCTGTTCGGTGCGACGTACATGGTCCTGGCGCCCGAGCACGAGCTGGTCGGCTCCGTCGTCCCGGCGGCGTGGCCCGAGGGCACCCCCGAGGCGTGGAAGGGCGGCGCGGCGACGCCGGCCGAGGCGGTCGCGGCGTACCGCGCGCAGGCCGCCGCCAAGTCCGAGGTCGAACGGCAGACCGAGGGCAAGGACAAGACCGGCGTCTTCACCGGCGCGTACGCGGTCAACCCCGCGAGCGGCGCCCGCGTCCCGGTCTTCATCGCCGACTACGTGCTGGCCGGCTACGGCACCGGCGCGATCATGGCGGTCCCCGCGCACGACCACCGCGACTTCGAGTTCGCGCGCAAGTTCGACCTGCCGATGACCTGCGTCGTCGAGCCGGAGGACGGCCGCTCGACCGACCCGGCGACCTGGGACGACGCGTTCGACTCGAAGACCGCGAAGATCATCAACTCGGCGGCGGGCGACTTCAGCCTGAACGGCCTGGCGGTGCCCGACGCCAAGAAGGCGATGGACGCGCACCTGGCCGCCGAGGGCGTCGGCGCGCCGACGATCACCTACAAGCTGCGCGACTGGCTGTTCAGCCGGCAGCGCTACTGGGGCGAGCCGTTCCCGATCGTCTACGACGAGGACGGCGTCGCGCACGAGCTGCCCGAGTCGATGCTGCCCGTCGAACTGCCCGAGATCGACGACTACCGGCCGCGCACGTTCGACCCGAACGACGCCGACACGCAGCCCGAGACGCCGCTGTCGCGCCGCGAGGACTGGGTCACCGTCGAGCTGGACCTGGGCGACGGGCCGCGCACGTACCGCCGCGAGACCAACACCATGCCCAACTGGGCCGGTTCGTGCTGGTACGAGCTGCGCTACCTGGACCCGACCAACGACGCCGTGCTGGTCGACCCCGAGAACGAGCGCTACTGGATGGGCCCGCGCACCGAGGGCGCGTCGGGCGGCGTCGACCTGTACGTCGGCGGTGTCGAGCACGCGGTGCTGCACCTGCTGTACTCGCGCTTCTGGCACAAGGTGCTGTTCGACCTGGGCCACGTCTCGTCGTTCGAGCCGTTCCACCGCCTGGTCAACCAGGGCTACATCCAGGCGTTCGCCTACACCGACTCGCGCGGCGTGTACGTGCAGGCCGACGAGGTCACCGAGGAGGACGGCAAGTTCTTCCACGGCGGCCAGGAGGTCAAGCGCGAGTACGGCAAGATGGGCAAGTCGCTGAAGAACTCGGTCACCCCCGAGCAGATGTGCGACGAGTACGGCGCCGACACGCTGCGCCTGTACGAGATGTCCATGGGCCCGCTGGAGATGTCGCGCCCCTGGGAGACCCGCGCGGTCGTCGGCTCGTACCGCTTCCTGCAGCGGCTGTGGCGCAACATCGTCGACGAGGGCACCGGCCTGCCGCGCGTCTCCGACGCCGAGCCGGACGAGGCGACGCTGCGCGCGCTGCACAAGACCATCGACGGCATGCGCCGCGACCTGGACGGCATGCGGTTCAACACCGCCATCGCCAAGGCCATCGAGCTGAACAACCAGCTGACCAGGCTGGACGCGGTGCCGCGCGGCGTCGCCGAGCAGCTGGTGCTGATGGTCGCGCCGCTGGTGCCGCACATCGCCGAGGAGCTGTGGGCCCAGCTGGGCCACGAGGGCTCGCTGGCGCACCTCGACTACCCGGAGGCGGACCCGGCCTATCTGGTCGACGACACCGTCACCTGCGTCGTGCAGATCAAGGGCAAGGTCAAGGCCCGCCTGGAGGTCCCGCCCGCGATCGGCGAGGACGACCTGCGCGAACTGGCGCTGGCCGACCCGACGGTGCAGGCGGCGCTGGACGGCGCGGGTGTACGCATGGTGATCGTGCGGGCACCGAAACTGGTCAACATCGTCCCGAGCTGATCGGACACGCTGCGGGGTCCGCCCCGGTCTCCGGACCGGTGCGGGCCCCGCGGCGTACCCGCCCGGGTTGCCCTCGGTGTCGACTGTTCGCGTGATTCCCGGGCAGTCGGGGCGGTGGAGCGACCGGCCGTTTCCACGCGGTGTCCGGTCGATTTCCGCGCTGTGACGGATCGCCCGGGAACGGGGGGATTTCGTCCGGCGTGAACGCCTGGCCGCCATACGGCGCTAGTGTTGGAATTCGCAGGTGGCGACCTGGGAGGAGACCAACCGTGTCACTCGCCTCCGATGGTATGCAGGCCGTCGCACTCGTGCTGGGCGCCGGGGTCGCGGCCCTGCTCGTCTTCATCGGTGTGGTGGTGATCTTCGCGGTGGTGGTACGGCGGTCGGTACGGCGCCGGATCGAGCGGCACGCCCCGCGGCTGCGCGGGCTGGTCGACGACGCCGCCTCGCGGGCCCGCGGCTACACCAGGATGGGCGGCGCGGGCGAGGCGGCCCGGCTGCGCAACGCCCTGCGACGGTCCCTCGAACACACCCGGCGCGTGCTCGACGCGGGATACACGCGCGACGCGCAACTCTCCGAGGCTTTGCGGCTGCTCGACCGGCTCGAACGGCTCGCCGACGGCCTCGACACCGACCTGCGGATGCTCGAACGCGAGCCCGACCCGGCGCGCGTCGCCCGTGAGCTTCCGGTACTGCGGGAGCGCGCCGAGCGCGTCCAGCACGCGGCGGGGTCGCTGCGCTGGGCGGCGCAGGACCGCGAGCGGGCGTTCGAACGCGACGAGCTGGACCGGCTCGGCCGCGATGTCGAGAACGAGGTCTCGGCGCTCCGCGAAGCGGCGCAGTCGGCCAAGGAGGCGCTCGGGCCGTGAGCCGGGGCCGGGCTGATCCGGTCACGAAACGCCGAAACGGGGCACGAAGGCGTGCCCGGCGGCGGGGCCGACACCCGGGCACGACCGGCTTTCTTCGTTCCTTGTCCCTTCGCCGACGGGTAGCTTCAGCCCTATGACGACCGAAGTCGCGATCGTTACCGATTCCACGGCCTACCTGCCCGACCAGGTCGTCGAGCGGCACGGCATCGTCGTGGTCCCGCTCAAGGTCGTGCTGCGCGGCCGGCCGCTCGACGACGGGACCGAGGCCACACCGGCCGGACTCGCCGAAGCGCTGCGCCAGAAGCGCGTGGTGACGACGTCGCGGCCGGCGCCCGAGACGTTCGCGGAGACATACCGGCGCATCGCCGACGAGGGTGCCCGCGAGATCGTGTCCGTCCACCTCTCGGCCGAACTCTCCGGCACCTACGAGGCCGCACTGCTCGCCGCACGCGAATCGCCCGTCCCGGTACGGGTCGTCGACTCGCGGACCCTGGCGATGGCGATGGGCTTCCCGGTCCTGACCGCGGCGGAGGCGGTCGCGGACGGGGCCTCGGCGGAAGAAGCGGCCGCGGCGGCCGAGAAGCGTGCGGCGGCCACCCACGGGTTCTTCTACGTCGACACCCTCGAATACCTGCGCCGAGGCGGCCGCATCGGCGCCGCGGCGGCCCTGATGGGGGCCGCACTGGCGGTCAAACCGCTCCTCTACGTCTCCGACGGCCGCGTCGCCCCACTGGAAAAGGTCCGCACGGCGGCCAAGGCGATCAGCCGCCTCGAAGAAATCGCCATCGAAGCCGCCGGCGACGACCCGGTCGACATCGCCGTCCACCACCTGGCCAGCCCGGAACGCGCCGAGGCTTTGGCGGACCGGCTGAAGGACCGGCTGCCGCTGCTGGATCAGATGTACGCGAGCGAGGTCGGCGCGGTGATCGGAGCGCATGCGGGGCCGGGGTTGCTGGCTGTGGTGGTGTCGCCGAAGTAGGGCGGGGAGCGGGCGGGTTGGCCGCCCGAGGCCGTGCACCCGCCGTTGTTCTCGTGCCTGCGTGCGTTCCCGCGCCTGCTCAGGGCACGTCGCAATCCCCGGGCGCATCTCTCCCACGCCCACGGTTGTTCCTGTTCCTGTTCCTGTGCCCGTGCCTGCGCCGAGCTCGGCGAGGGCCCTGGCGCTCGTCGTTGCTTCGTCACGCGTTCCTGCTCTTGCGTGTGCACCCCCGTGCCCGCGCTCGCCCCTGCGTGCGCTTCCGCGCCCACCACCGCAACTCCGCGTGCGTCGGCGCGGGTTTCCGCTCCGTGTGCCGGGCAGCCGTCGTCCACAGGTGGCTTGCGCGCCTGCGGCTTTTCCACAGATTTGGTCCTCGCGGGGCTTCTCGTCATTTCGCGCCGCGGGCCGGGCCTAGCTTCGATGCATGACGAATTCCGCGACGCCGCCCACGCTTTCCCGCCTCGCCGCGCTGTTTCCGCCGACGACTCCGGCGACCGGGGCCGCCGAGCCCGGTCAGCCCGTCGGGCCCGGGGTCCCGCCGCCGCGGCATCCGTCCGTTGTCGACCCGGCCTCGGTCGACTCGGCGTACTCCCTTTCGGATGGGCATCCACCGCCCGAGGCCCCGTGGGTTCCGCCACCTGAGCGGTCTTCCGTCGAGGACGAGCCGGTTCCGCTCGCGACGGGGGAGCGGCTCGTCGGTGCGTTGTCCGATCGGATTCCGCCGGGCGTCAAGGCACTTCGGGTGGGTGTGGACCGCCGCGCCGTCTTCGCCGTCGCCGTCCTCGCACTCCTCGCCGTCGTGCTCGCGGTCGTCGGATGGTGGCAGGCGCGGCCGCACGAGGTCGCCGTGCCGCCGCCGGTCGCCGCCTCCTCCTCCGGCGTTCCGTCCACCGCCGCGAAGGCGGCCTGGCACGGCGCTTCGTCGGCGGCCGAGCCCTCACCCGTCGGGCCTCCGGCCTCGTCGGCGGGCGGGCCCGTCGCGGTCCACGTCGTCGGTCACGTCGCCCGGTCGGGGCTCTTCACGTTGCCCGCCGGCTCCCGGGTCGACGACGCGCTGAAGGCCGCCGGCGGCGTGCTCCCCGGCACCGACCTGAGCACGCTCAACCTCGCCCGCCAGCTCACCGACGGCGAGCAGATCCCCGTCGGCGTCCCGGGCGCGACCCCGCCGTTTGCCGCCGCGCCCGGGCGTTCCGGGGCGGCCGCCGATCCGCGCGCCGTCGTCGACCTGAACACCGCCACCGTCGAGCAGCTCGAAGCGCTGCCCGGCATCGGCCCGGTCATGGCGGCCCACATCCTCGACTGGCGCCGCGACCACGGCAGGTTCTCGTCGGTCGACCAGCTCCGCGAGATCCGCGGTATCGGCGAACGCCGGCTCCAGGACCTGCGCCCGAGGGTCCGGGTATGAACGCGACCGGCGGCACCGCCGCCCGCACCCCCGCGGCTTCACCACCCGCCGCCGTCGATCTCCGCCTCCTGCCAGGGGCGTTCGCCGCCTGGGGTGCCGCATGGTCCGCGCCCGTCGCCCCACCCGCCGTCACCTGGTCCGTCGCCGCCGGCTGCACGGTCGGTGCGATCGTCCTCGTCGTCCGCGAACGCCCGGGTGCCGTCCGTGCCCCCTCCCGTCGGCGCGCGGTGCACGCGACGGTGGCCGTGGCGCTGCTGTGCTGCGCGGCCGGGGGAGCCGCCGCCGCACTCCAGGTCTCCGGTGAACGCACCGGCCCGATCCCGGATCTGGCGAGCCGCGGTGCCGCCGCCACGGTCCGGCTGACGGTCGTCGACGACCCGGTACCGGTCGCCGCCAAGGCTCCCGGCGGAGTTTCCGCGGCGCTACGGATCGGCGTCCGCGTCGACCGCGTCACCCCTGCCCCATCGCGAGCCGCCACCCGCACGCGAACTCCCGTAACCCTCCTGGTCAGCGGGCCCGCCGTAGGCGCGTGGGCGCGGCTGCTGCCGTCGACGACGCTCGACACCACCGGCCGATTCGCGCCGCCCAGACCCGGGGCGCAGAGCGTCGCCGTGTTCCGCACCGAAGCCGCGCCGCGCGTCGTGTCGGAGCCCGCCGCCTATCAGCGTTGGGCGGGGCGGCTGCGCGACCGCATGCGTGCGGCGTGCGCGGGGCTGCCCGCCGAGGCGCGGGGGCTGCTGCCGGGCCTGGTCATCGGCGACACCGGCGGCATCGCCCCGGACCTGGCGGCGGATTTCAAAACCGCCGAGCTCACCCACCTCGTCGCCGTCAGCGGAACCAACATCACGATCCTGCTCGGCGCCTCGCTGTTCGTGCTCCGGATCGGCGGAGTGCGGGGCCGACTGCTGCCGGTCCTCGGCACCGGCGCCGTGCTCGCTTTCGTCGTGCTGGCCCGGCCCCAGCCGAGCGTGCTGCGGGCCGCCGTCATGGGCCTGGTGACGCTGGCCGCGCTGTTCGGCGGGCGCCGACGGCACGCGCCGTCGGCCCTGTGTGCGGCGGCCCTCGTGCTCCTTCTGCTCGACCCGGGGCTGGCCCGCAGCTTCGGCTTCGCGCTGTCCGTCCTGGCCACCGGCGCGCTGCTGCTGCTCGCGCCGCGCTGGTCCGACGCCCTGGTGCGGCGCGGATGGCCGCACAAGCTCGCGGTGGCCGTCGCGGTGCCGTGTGCCGCGCAGGCCGTCTGCGGTCCCGTCGTCGTCATGTTCACCGAGCGGGTCAGCCTCGTCGCCGTCCCGTGCAACCTGCTCGCCGAACTGGCCGTCGCACCCGCCACGGTGCTGGGCTTCCTGGTCCTGCTCACCGCCGCCGTGTGGCTGCCGCTCGCCGCCCTGCTCGCCCACCTCGCCGCGCTGCCGGTCGCCTGGATCGTCGCGGTCGCCCGCACCGGCGCGGCACTGCCCGGCGCCACGATCGGCTGGCCCGGCGGCCTGTGGGGCGGACTGGCGCTCGCCGTCGCCACCGCGGCCCTCGTCCCGGTCGCCCGGGTGCTGATCCGCCGACCGCTGCCGCTGTGCGCGGCGGCCGCCGTCCTGTGCGCCGCGTTGCTGCGTCCCGCCGCGCTCGTCCGCCCGCTCACGGGCTGGCCGCCACCGGGCTGGGTGCTCACCATGTGCGACGTCGGCCAGGGCGACGCGCTGGTCCTCAACGCGGGGCACCGGTCGGGCATCCTCGTCGACGCCGGGCCGGACCCGGGGGCCGTCGACCGCTGCCTCCGCGAACTCTCCGTCGACCGGCTGCCGTTGGTCCTGCTCACGCACTTCCACGCCGACCACGTCGAGGGCCTGCCGGGGGCGTTGGGCGGACGCTCCGTCGGGGCGGTGGAGACCACGCCGATCACCGAGCCGCCGGGCGAGGTGTCCCGGGTCCGGCGCTGGACCGGCGCGGCGCACGTCCCGCTGCAGCCCGCGCCGTACGGCGAAGTCCGCTCCACCGGCGCGGGGTTGACCTGGCGCGTGCTGGCGCCCCGCGACCCGGACGCGGTCCGCCGCCAGCCGGGCTCGGTCCCCAACAACGCCAGCCTGGTGGTCCTCGCCCGTCTCGGCGGCCTCACCGCCCTGCTGACCGGCGACATCGAACCCGAGGCCCAGCACCTGCTCCGCGGTGAACTGTCCGGGACCACGGTCGACATCCTCAAGGTCCCGCACCACGGCTCGGCCCGTCAGGACCCGTCCCTGCTCCTGGGCCTCCACCCACGCGTCGCCCTCGTCTCCGTCGGCGCGGGCAACCGCTACGGTCACCCGGCGGCGTCGACCCTGGCCGTGCTCGCCCGCAGCGCCACCCGCACACCACGCACCGACCGCGACGGATCCGTGGCCCTGACCGGCACCACCCCCGCAACCCTCCACATCGCGACCCGTGGCCGCCACCGCGTCATCGCCCAAGGCCAACCCCCGCCGGCGATCCAGGCCTTGCCACCCCGCCGCAGAGCCCCGCCGACCGCGGGCTTCCAGGGCGTGCTCCAGTCCGTGCGCCGACAATCACGGGCTGTCGGCGCCAGCCGCGTTGTCGCCGTGGACGCGCCGATGGACACCGTCCGTCGCCGGCAGGGTCGGGCGTCCCGAGGAGGTCGCCGCGGCCGTGGCCTTCCTCGCCTCGTCCGACGCGTCCTACGTCAACGGCCAGGACCTCGTCGTCGACGGCGGGTTGTTCGGGGCTGTGCCCGCCTGACCACCTGACCGCCTGACCGCGTTCGTGAGGCGGCCCCGGGGCGGGGTACGGGCGCAATCGTTCCCCCGGCCCGGGGCCGTAGGCGCCCACGGGCGGATGCAACCGTGGCGTCGGCGGGGCCGACGCGCCGCCAGGGCGCCGGGCGGCACGGCGCGACGTGCCGCGGCGCTCCCAGGCCACGGCCGGCAACCGGCTCGCCGTACGACTGTCGCGTACGGCCCGGGCCCGTGGTTGGACGTCCGCGCCAGGCCGGTTGACGCTCCGTGCCGGATCGGCGACACGACAACAGCGACCTGACAGGCGCGAAGCGCGTCCGAACGTGAACATGCGTCGGCGAGCGGGCAGTGGCCTGAGCTGTCGCCGGAGCGTGCGATGCTGTGCGTGATGGCCAGGAAAGCTGCTGACGACCCGCTCGCCCCGGTGACCCTCGTGGTCGGCCCGGAGGAACTCCTCGTCGACCGGGCGGTGTCCGCGGTCACCCGCGCCGTGCGGGCCGAGGACCCCGAGGCCGACATCCGCGACCTCGCGCCGGGCGCCCTGCAGCCCGGCATGCTCACGGAGCTGACCAGCCCGTCGCTGTTCGGCGAGCGCAAGGTCATCGTCGTGCGCGCTGCCCACGACCTCGGCACCGACCTCGTCAATGAGCTCAAGGCGTACCTGGGCGCGCCCGCCGACGAAGTGGTGCTGGTGATCACGCACCTCGGCGGGCCCAAGGGCAAGGCCCTGCTCGACGCCGCCCGCAAAGCGGGTGCGCGCGAGGTCGCCTGTGCCAAGGTCACCAAGGCCGGCGACCGGCTGGCACTGGTCAAGACCGAGTTCCGCACCGCCGGTCGCTCGGTCACCGAGGACGCTGCCCGGGCCCTCGTCGAGGCCGTCGGCAACGACCTCCGCGAGCTCGCGGCCGCGTGCAGCCAGCTCGCCGCCGACACCGACGGCGTGATCGACGAGGAGATCGTCGCCCGCTACTACACGGGCCGCGCCGAGACCTCCAGCTTCGACGTCGCCGACAAGGCCGTCGAAGGCCGAGCGGCGGAGGCGCTGGAGCAGCTCCGCTGGGCCCTCTCCGTCGGCGTCGCCCCCGTGCTGGTGACGAGCGCGCTCGCACAAGGCGTCCGCAACATCGCCCGCCTAGGCGGCGCCCCCCGCGGCGCCCGCCCAGGAGACCTGGCCCGCGAACTCGGCATGCCCCCGTGGAAGCTCGACCGCGTCCGTCAACAGATGCGCGGGTGGACCCCGGACGGCATCGTGCGCGCCCTCCAAGCCGTCGCCGAAGCCGACGCCGCCGTCAAGGGCGGCGGCTCCGACCCGGCCTACGCCCTGGAGAAGGCCGTGGTCACCGTAGCCACCGTCCGAAACACCTGACCCCCGACGCGCCACCCGCGGACCTGCCGACGGCCGCCGTCGACGCGCGAGGGCCGGAGGACGCCGGATACCGCGCACCTGCCGCCGTCCGCGCCCGACAAGCCACAGAGTGCCCAACGGGGGGCCGGCCCCAGCGGAACACTCAGCACCAGCGACCGACTCGCCCCGCACGGGCCAGGCCTCGACGACACCGCACCGATCGACGACACCGGACCGATCGACGGCCCCGCATCGTCCGACGGCTTCGCAGGACCCGCCGGAGTGACGAGGCTGGAGGGGAGCGGATGCCCCTACGAGGGCGGATGCTCGGCCGCACGGCACCGATCGACGGCCCCGCTTCGTCCGACGGCTTCGTAGGACCCGCCGGAGTGACGAGGCTCGGGGGAGCGGATACCCCTATGAGGGCCGACGCTCGGCCGCACCGCGCCGCGCCGCGCCGATCGCCGCGTCGAGCATGAGGTCGGGCTGTGGCCCTCGTCGGACGCGAACGGGGTCAGGCCTCTGTCGCCGGGTGACTCGCACCCCGTGGCGGGGGCGGCACGTTGGGCTGGTTCGTGGTGTCGGCGGCCCGCTGGCGGCCAACTCTTCGGTCTCTGACGGGGTGTTGTTCCGAGCTGCCATGCTGTGCGCCGACTACGAGGGGAGTGGCTTGTGCGGCGGACCCAGCGGATATGGGTGGCAGGTGCGGCGGCGGGGGTGGTGCTGGTCGGGGTGACCGGGTGCGGGAGCGCGGGGGACAAGGCGGCCAAGCCGCCGAAGGAGCCGTGTGCGCAGGTGCTGCCTGCCGAGTTGGCCGCGCTCGGGGTGACGGGGCAGGGGCGGGCGCAGTCGACCGCGGCGATGGCGAGTGCGACGTCCGCGCAGTGCCTGTTCCAGGCCGCCACCGCGGGCGGGGCGTTCTTCGACATGCAGTGGAAGAGCTACGGCAAGACGACCACGCGGACCAACGGCAAGAAGAAGTCCACCAGCGGCACGGCGAACACGCAGCGCCAGTACGGCGTCGAGCGGGACGGTGCGACGCGGGCGGTGGGCCCGGCCGCGGCGCTCAGCGGTGTCGGAGACGAGGCGGTGGTGAGTGTGGCCCCGCCCGCGACGGCCTCGGCGGCGACGCAGGTGCGGGTGGTGGCGCGGGACGGCAAGAAGCTCGTGACCGTGGCGTACACCGGCTCCGTCAAGGACACCGCGAAGGTTCGGGACACGCTGCGGGCCGTCGCGGCCCGGCTGCTCGCCGCCAAGAGCTGACCGACGGCCGGCGGAGCGCTGAGCCCACGGCCTGCGCAACGCCGAGCGGTCGCCGGGTCGACGCCGGACAGCTGCCGAACAGCGCCCGGGCAGCTTCCGAGTACATGCGGGAACGCCGAAGGCGCCGCCCCCTTGCGGGGGCGGCGCCTTCGTCAGTTCCACTGACCGGCCGCCGCGGCGGCCGACCCGAGGTGGCTCAGCCCTGGAGGCCGGCGACCTTCTTGGCCAGCGCCGACTTCTTGTTGGCGGCCTGGTTCTTGTGGATGATGCCCTTGGTGACGGCCTTGTCGAGCTTGCGGCCGGCCTCGCGGCTCAGCTCGTTGGCCTTCGCGAGGTCACCGGCCTCGACGGCCTCGCGCGCCTTGCGCACAGCGGTCTTGAGCGACGACTTGACCGCCTTGTTGCGCTGGCGGGCCTTCTCGTTGGTCTTGATCCGCTTGATCTGGGACTTGATGTTAGCCACGGGTAAAAGCCTCGTCTTTTTGGACGTGTTGCGCTCACGTCGGGGAGAGGGCCCTCCGTGAACTGACGACTTGCGTGGCTGAGACAAGTGGCACACGCAGTGGGTCAGGCTAGCAGGGGCGGTCGGGGGTCCTCAAACCGGGCGATCCGCCCCGCCGGGTCACAGCGCGGTGGTGAAGTGCGTGACCTCGGGGAACGGCTCGTAGAAGTGGTGCAGCAGCGCCCGCCACTCCTGGTATTCGGGCGAGCCGCGGAAGCCCTCGGTGTGGTCCTCCAGGGTCTCCCATTGCACGAGCAGCAGGAACCGGGACGGGTGCTCGACACAGCGTTCGAGGCGCAGGTCGAGGAAGCCCTTCCGCGCCGCGATCAGCGGCCGGGCCTGGGCGAAGGCGGCCAGGAAGGCGTCCTCCCGGCCCGGCCCGACGTTCAGCAGGGCGTGTTCGAGCACGGTCATCTTCGCTTGTCTCCTCTACACAGGACACGAGTCACAGGGGGCAGGGAAAGCACATGAGTCACATGCGCGGGCGGAAGGGCCGGTCCAAGGCCGCCCGCAGCCACCGCAGGGCCTTGGCCGCCCGCGCGGCCTCGTAGGCGCGCAGGCCGGGGGCGTACGGAGGCGGTTCGAGGCGGGCGGCGTCGGTCCAGTGACCGGCCGCGCCCGCGAGGAAGGCCGTCAGGCCGGCACGCGGCAGGTCGTACCGCGCGCCGAACCATGCCGGGAGCTCCGGTACGTCGGGGTCGCGCAGGCAGAACAGGAGCGGGTCGACCCAGGCCGCGCCGACCGAGGGCCGCGTCCAGTCGACGGCGACCGCCTCGGGTCCGTCCGGTCCCCGCCGGACGAGCACGTTGCCGCCGTGCAGGTCGGTGTGCGCCGGCACGCCGCCCTCGCCCCAGCGCGGCCAGGCGGCCTCCAGCGTGCACAGCGTGTCGAGGTGCGAGCGCGCCCACGCGTCCAGCCGCGGCGGCGGGGCCTCCGCGATCCGTCGCCAGCCGGTGGTGAGGTGGCCGAGCGACACCATGACGGGCGGGATGCGGTGTGCCCACGCCGCGGGGTAGGGCGTCGCGGTCAAGCGGTCGCACAGCGTCAGGCAGGCGGCGAGGTCGGCGGGGTCGGCGAGCCGGGCGTCGTGTCCGTCGACGTCCTCGAAGAGCAGCAGGTACCAGCCGGCGGCGGTGAGCTCGCCGAGCAGCGCCGGCGCGGGCGGGCCCGGCGTCCAGTCGGCGAGGCGGCGGCCGAACCACGCCTCGACCTCGTACTGCGCGACGACGGGGTGGTCGACGGGGCAGCCTTTGACGAAGACCGTGCGGCCGTCGGTGAGCACGGCGCGGGCCGCGACGCCGCCGCTGAAGCCGCCCGGCCGGGTGGTCGCGGACGCGACCGGAGCGCCCAGTCGGTCTGTGAGGGCGGCATACACCTCGGCCGGGAGAGACCGGAAGTCGACGCGCATGGGACGATGATGGTCTACACGGTTGCGGTCGCCGGTGACGCGGTCGGTCCGAGCTCGTCGCGAGCGCGGTTCCGGCGGCGGTTCCGGCCCCGAGCGCGGCCGCGTGCCGAGCCCGACCGAGCACCGTCCAGCCACACCGGTAACACCCGTAAGACCCGTAGGACCCGTAGGACCCGAGTCACACCGCAAGCCCGAGCAAGTAGCCCCACCCAGCGAGCCTCATCAGCAGTCCGCTGGTCCGTCCGTCCCCTCACTCCACGATCGAGAACCTGGAAGCCTGCGTGCCCGCGACCCCCGTGAACGTGCCGGAGCCCAGCCGTACCGACCCGGCGCTGATCCGCAACTTCTGCATCATCGCCCACATCGACCACGGCAAGTCCACGCTCGCCGACCGGATGCTCCAGATCACCGGTGTGGTCGAGGCGCGGCAGATGCGCGCGCAGTACCTCGACCGCATGGACATCGAGCGTGAGCGCGGCATCACCATCAAGTCGCAGGCGGTGCGGCTGCCGTGGACCGCCGAGGACGGCCGGACGCACATCCTCAACATGATCGACACGCCGGGCCACGTCGACTTCACGTACGAGGTGTCCCGTTCGCTGGCGGCGTGCGAGGGCGCGATCCTGCTGGTCGACGCCGCGCAGGGCATCGAGGCGCAGACGCTTGCGAACCTGTACCTGGCGCTGGAGAACGACCTCCAGATCATCCCGGTGCTGAACAAGATCGACCTGCCGGCGGCGCAGCCGGAGAAGTACGCCGAGGAGCTCGCGCACATCATCGGCTGCGAGCCGTCCGACGTGCTGCGGGTGTCGGGCAAGACCGGCGAGGGCGTCGCGGAGCTGCTGAACGAGTGCGTGCGCCTGGTGCCGGCGCCGATCGGTGTGAAGGACGCGCCGGCCCGCGCGATGATCTTCGACTCGGTGTACGACTCGTACCGCGGTGTCGTCACCTACGTGCGTGTCGTCGACGGCCAGCTGACCAAGCGCGAGCGCATCCAGATGATGTCGACGGGCGCGACGCACGAGCTGCTCGAGATCGGCGTCATCTCGCCGGAGCCGAAGCCGGCCGACGGCCTGGGTGTCGGCGAGGTGGGCTACATCATCACCGGTGTGAAGGACGTCCGGCAGTCCCGCGTCGGCGACACCATCACGTCGATGCACAAGGGCGCGACGGAGGCGCTGGGCGGCTACAAGGACCCGCGTCCGATGGTGTTCTCCGGCCTTTATCCGCTGGACGGTTCGGACTACCCCGAGCTGCGCGACGCGCTGGAGAAGCTCCAGCTCAACGACGCGGCGCTGGTGTGGGAGCCGGAGACGTCGGTGGCGCTGGGCTTCGGCTTCCGCTGCGGCTTCCTGGGGCTCCTCCACCTGGAGATCATTCGCGAACGCCTGGAGCGCGAGTTCGGGCTCGAGCTGATCTCGACCGCGCCGAGCGTGGTGTACCGCGTCGTGATGGAGGACGGCACCGAGCACACGGTGACCAACCCGAGCGAGTTCCCCGGCGGCAAGATCGCCGAGGTGCACGAGCCGGTGGTGCGTTCCACGATCCTCGCGCCCAGCGAGTACGTCGGCGCGATCATGGAACTGTGCCAGTCGCGCCGCGGCAGCCTGCTGGGCATGGACTACCTGTCCGAGGACCGCGTCGAGCTGCGCTACACGCTGCCGCTCGCCGAGATCGTGTTCGACTTCTTCGACCAGCTGAAGTCGAAGACGCGCGGCTACGCGTCGCTGGACTACGAGCCCACCGGCGAGCAGATGTCCGACCTGGTCAAGGTCGACATCCTGCTCCAGGGCGAGGCGGTGGACGCGTTCAGCGCGATCGTCCACAAGGACAAGGCCTACAACTACGGCGTCGAGATGACGAAGAAGCTGCGCGAGCTGATCCCGCGGCAGCAGTTCGAGGTGCCGATCCAGGCGGCGATCGGCGCGCGGGTCATCGCGCGCGAGAACATCCGGGCGATCCGCAAGGACGTTCTCGCCAAGTGCTACGGCGGCGACATCTCCCGCAAGCGCAAGCTGCTCGAGAAGCAGAAGGAAGGCAAGAAGCGCATGAAGATGGTCGGCCGGGTCGAGGTGCCGCAGGAGGCGTTCATCGCCGCCCTGTCCACCGACTCGGACGGCGGCGGGGACAAGAAGAAGTAGTCCCCGGCGACTTCGCGGCGCCGAACGGCGAAGAGGCGGCCTCCCCAAAGGAAGGGGGAGGCCGCCTCCGTCGTTCCCGGGTTCGGACGTCAGCCGGGCGTCAGGTCACCCGTCCCGCGACGACGCTCCTGCCCATCGCCCAGTCCATCCGCTCCAGGCGGACGGTCTTTCCGGGGCGCGGCGAGTGCCACACCATGCCGTTGCCGGCGTAGATGCCGACGTGCGTGATGGCGCCGCCCTTGCGGGTGAAGACCAGGTCGCCGGGCCGCAGTCGGCCCAGCGGGATCTTCCGGGACGCGGCGTACTGCTGTGATGTGGTGCGCGGCAGACTCCTGCCGGCCTTCGCGAAGACGTACCTGGTGTAGCCGGAGCAGTCGAACCCGCTCGGCCCGTTGCCGCCGTAGCGGTACGGCGTCCCCTTGAGGGACGCCGCGACGGACAGGACGTCCGCGGCCGACGGCGACGCTTTGGCGGTGACCGGCGCGCGGCGCGCGGCGGGCGCGGCCTCGGCGGTGGCGACCGACGAGACCGCCATGACAGCGGCGACGGCGGTCGCGGTGACCCCGACCCGGGTCAGGACGCGTCGGGGCGTGCGTATATGGCTTGAGGACATGCGTGGGTTTCTCCCGTACGCCTGCTGATGCGCGCTCGGGGGCGGGGCAGGCTGCCGTGACCGGCCCTGGGCCTGCCGGGAGGGACGCCCCGAACGCACGCTCCCGCCCTGGGGGTTGGTGTCGCGCGGCCGGAGGGCGGGACCAGGCGTTCCGGTGCGAGGGTTCGGTCCGGGGGTCCTTGCGGCTTCCGGACGGCGATGAGGTTAACCATGAACGTCCGGATTAGTCCCATAAGTTGCTTATAGCGGAGATGCGGAATCCTGATGGCTGCCGCCGCCGGCGTTCCGGCCCCGCCGCGACCCGGCGTCCGCCCCGCCTTCGCCCGCTTTCGTTGCCCGGCCACAGAAATCGTTCCGGCGCCCGCGGCTACTACCGCGTAGACCTCCGGCGGACTACGTTGACGGATCATCAATTGGCGTGAGGTACAGCACTCCACCACGCATCACCCCATTCGGGGTCTCGGAGGCCGACGTGAGTGATTCAGCTGCCGCGATCGAGAACCGCCCCGCGTCCATAGCCGTCGACTTCCTCGCCCGTGTGACGGCGACCCCCGACGGCGAGGCGTACCGTTTCCCCTCGCCCACGCCCGACGGCGGCGAGGAGTGGAAGTCGCTCACCTGGGCCGACACGGAGGCCCGCGTCAAAGGCATCGCCGCCGGCCTGCACAGCCTGGGCGTCGAGCCCACCGACCGGGTCGGCATCGTGTCCGAGACCCGCGTCGAGTGGGTCCTCGCCGACCTCGGCATCGTGTGCGCCGGCGCCGCGACCACCACCGTCTACCCGTCCACCAACGCCGACGAGGCCGCCTACATCCTCGAGGACTCCGGCAGCACCATCGTCTTCGTCGAGAACGCCGCGCAGGCCGCCAAGCTGCGCGGTGAACGCGAACGACTGAGCGCGGTGCGCCGCCTCGTGGTGTTCGACGCCGCATCCGGCGGAACCGCCGCGTCCGAGGACACCGCCGCCGACGACGACTGGGTCATGACGCTCGAGGACCTGGAGGCGGCCGGCCGCGGGGTCCTGGAGAAGGACCCCGAGCTCGTCGAACGGCTCGTCGCCGCGATCGACCGCGACCAGCTCGCCACCCTCATCTACACATCCGGAACGACGGGCCGCCCCAAGGGCGTCCGCCTCACCCACGACTGCTGGGCCTACCAGGCCGCCGCGCAGTCCGAGCTCGCCATCAGCGACGGCAACGACCTGCAGTACCTGTGGCTGCCGCTCGCGCACTGCTACGGCAAGGTGATGATCTCCGGGCAGCTGCGCATCGGCTACCCGACCGCCGTCGACGGCCGCATCCCCAGGCTCGTGGCCAACCTGCCGATCGTGAAGCCGACGTTCATGGCCGCCGCGCCGCGCGTGTTCGAGAAGGTCTACAACACGGTGCACACGCGCGCGAAGGAAGGCGGCGGCGCCAAGTACGCGATCTTCACGTGGTCGGTCGGCGTCGGCCGCAAGCGCGTCCGCCTCCTGCGCGCCGGCAAGCAGCCCGGGCTGCTGCTCACCGTGCAGAACGCGGTCGCCGACAAGCTCGTCTTCGGCAAGCTGCGCGACCTGTTCGGCGGCCGCCTCAAGGGCTGCATCTCCGGGAGCGCCGCGCTGTCCGACGACGTCGCCGAGTTCTTCGAGGCGGTCGGCATCCCGATCCTCCAGGGCTACGGCCTGACCGAGGCGAGCGCCGGCAGCACCGTCAACCGCCTCGGCGACAACCACATCGGCACCGTCGGCCTCGCGCTGCCGGGCACCGAGATCAAGATCGCCGAGGACGGCGAGGTGCTGCTGCGCGGCCCGTCCGTCATGTCCGGCTACCACAACAACCCCGAGGCGACCGCCGAGGTCCTCGAGCCCGACGGCTGGCTGCACACCGGCGACATCGGCGAGATCGACGGGCACGGATCGCTGCGCATCACCGACCGCAAGAAGGACCTCATCAAGACGTCCGGCGGCAAGTACGTCGCGCCGTCCGACATCGAGGGCCGCTTCAAGGGCCTGTGCCCGTACGTCAGCAACATCCTCGTCCTGGGCAACAACCGCAACTTCTGCACCGCGCTCATCACCCTCGACGCCGACGCGCTCGCCGGCTGGGCCGCCGGCAACGGCCTCGGCGACCTGGCCTACCCCGAGCTCGTCGCGGCGCCCCAGGTCAGGACGCTGATCGAGGGCTACGTCGAGCAGCTCAACACCGATCTACAGCGCTGGCAGACCATCAAAAAGTTCGAGGTCCTCCCGCGCGACCTGAGCGTCGAGACCGGCGAGCTGACGCCGAGCCTCAAGGTCAAGCGGGTCGTCGTGGAGCGCACCTACTCCGGGCTCATAGACGGCATGTACGAGGGCACGCTCGTCACCTGACACCCCGCCGCGGCCGCGCGGCGCCAGGACAACGTGCGACGAGGCGGGCGGGGAGCCGCGCAGCGGTTTTGGGCCCCGCCCGCCTCGTCGTGGACACTGGGCGCATGCCCTCCGCTCTTCCCGACGGCCTGCCCGCGCCCCTCGACGGCTCCCTGCCCGCGTCCGCCGTGGCCGAGGGCCTGCCCGCGGACGGCCGCCCGGGGCGGCCCTTCGGGTTCTACGTCCACGTGCCGTACTGCGCGTCACGCTGCGGCTACTGCGACTTCAACACCTACACCGCGGCCGAACTGGGCGGCGGCGCGTCCCAGGCCGGGTACGCCGACGACGCCGTCGCGGAGATCCGCCTCGCGCGGCGCGTCCTCGGCGACGCCGACCGCCCCGTCGAGACGGTGTTCTTCGGCGGCGGCACCCCCACGCTGCTGCCCGCCGCCGACCTCGGCCGGATGCTGGCCGCCATCCGCGACGAGTTCGGCCTGGCCCCCGGCGCCGAGGTCACCACCGAGGCCAACCCCGAGTCCGTCGACCCCGCGTACCTCGCGGAGCTGCGCGAGGCCGGCTTCACCCGGCTGTCCTTCGGCATGCAGAGCGCCCGCACGCACGTGCTCCAGGTGCTCGACCGGCACCACACCCCGGGCCGCGCCCAGGAGTGCGTCGCCGAAGCCCGCGCCGCCGGGTTCGAGCACATCAACCTCGACCTGATCTACGGAACGCCCGGCGAGACCGACGCGGACTGGCAGGCCTCGCTCGACGCGGTGCTGGCCGCGGAGCCCGACCACGTCTCCGCGTACGCGCTGATCATCGAGGACGGCACGCGCATCGCGACCCGCATCCGGCGCGGCGAGCTCCCGGCGCCCGACGACGACGTGCTCGCCGACCGCTACCTCATGGCAGACGAGGCCCTGACCGCCGGCGGTCTCGGCTGGTACGAGGTCAGCAACTGGGCCGCCGACGGCGCCGCGCGCTGCCGGCACAACGAGCTGTACTGGACCGGCGCCGACTGGTGGGGCGCCGGCCCCGGCGCGCACAGCCACGTCGGCGGCGTGCGCTGGTGGAACGTCAAGCACCCGAAGGCCTACGCGGAACGCCTGCGCGCCGCCGAGTCCCCGGCCCACGGCCGCGAGCTGCTCGGCGACGAGGACCGCCGCGTCGAGCGCATCCTGCTCGAACTGCGCCTGAAGGACGGCTGCCCGCTCTCGCTGCTCAAGGAACAGGGCCTGGCCGCCGCCGAACACGCCGTCGCCGAGGGCCTCCTGGATCCGGCGAAGTTCGCCGACCGCCACGCGGTGCTGACGCTGAAGGGCCGCCTGCTGGCCGACGCGGTGGTCCGCGACCTCGTCGACTGAGCCGCGCGAAGCGGGCGTGAACAGGCCCGGGCAGACCCCGAAGGGCCTGCCCGGTCGCAACCCGAAGGTGTCCCGCGAGGACCTAGATCGCCACGTCCATGATCAGGTCGGCGAGCTGCTCGTCGATGCGGTTCAGCTCCCCGGCGTAACGCCGCAGGTCGGCGCCGGTCTTCTTGGCGTCCTCCTCGCCCTGCTCCTTGGTCTGGAGCGCCTGGCCGACCTCGTCGCGGATGGACTTGATCTCGGCGTCCAGGCCCTGGGCGATGGCGTCGCGCATCGTGCGGAGCTGCTTGGTGACCTCGTCGCCCAGGTTCGTGACGTCCTGCTCGACGCGGCCGCGCAGTTCCTCGACGACGGTCTCGGCGACCTGCTCCTTCATCCGCTGGTTGGCCTTGTTCAGCTGCAGCGCGCCGCGGAACAGGTTGCCGCCCAGCAGCATCGCGAAGATCGCCACCGGGCCCAGGCCGACGAAGACCGCGATCGCGCCGACGGCGATCTGCGGGAGCAGCGTCGTGAGCATCGTGCGGAGGCTGAACTTGCCGCCCGTGAGCGCGGTGCCCGGGTCGAGCACGAACGAGACGGCGTCGGCGAGCAGGCGCTCCAGCGGCGCGGCCTTCTCGTTGACCTTCATGATCTGCGTCTCGGCCTCGTCGCGGGTCAGCGAGGCGCGGATCTCGTCGATGCGCGTGACGAACTGCTTCACGTCGTCGTCGATGGACCGCTCCAGGTCCTCGACGCGGCGCTGCAGCAGCGGCTTGAGCTCCTTCTCCTGCCACTCGGCGAACGCGACCTGGATGCGCCCCGACAGGTGGTCGGAGATCTCCTTGACCGCGGCCTCCATCTTCTCGCGCGCCTTGAACGGGTTGGCGCCGAGCGTGTTCTGCGGGTCGTACTCGCGGGCCCAGCCGGGGACCTGGCCGATCACGCGGTTCATGAACCGGCGTCCGGCGTCCTCGACCTCGCCGCGGGTCTCCCGCAGGTGGCCTTCCATCTGCGCGACGATGACGCGCCGGTTCTGCTCGAGGCGGGTCAGCGGGACCTGCACGCGCTCGTAGGTGGCGCGCAGGTCGTCGACGTTCTGCGTGAGCAGGGCCTCGCGCCGGTCGATCTGCTCGCGGGCCTCGATCAGTAGGTACTTGAGCTCGCGCGCCGGGGAGAGGATCTTGGCGCGGCCGCGCTCGCGGGTGAGGAACTCCTCCAGCGCGCGCTCCAGTTCCACCATGCCGGACTCGCCGACGAGCGCCGGGTCGTCCTTGCGGCGGCCGTTGAGCGCGGCGCGCGCGTTGACGAAGAACACCCGGTCGGGGCGGGACACGTAGGGGCCGAGGCGCTTGCGGATCTCCCGCTTGACGTCCTCGCGCTCCTCGTCCTCCACCAGGTTGATCTTGTTGCCGACGTAGAAGACGTCCTCGTGGCCGCGCGCCTTGACGTGCACGTCGAGGAACAGCTGCTCGCTGCGCGACATCGCGGCCTGGCAGTCCACCACGAACACCAGCACGTCGGCCTGTTCGAGGTACTGCAGGGTGACGCGCTCACGCTCGGGCGCCTCGTTGAGCCCGGGGGAGTCGACCACCACGACGCCGTTGCGGCACAGTTCCAGCGGCCAGCGCACGACCGCCCGCTGGTACGGGTTGGGCGTGTTGTCGTCGTCGGCCCCGATGGTGACGTAGTCGACGATCTCCTCGACCTTGATCGGGATCGGGTCCCCGGCGCTGCCGTCCGGCTCCAGCGGGTAAATGAGGGCCGAGCGTTCGTCGGCCCACATCACCTCGTTGATGATCGCGGTGCACGGCCGCGCGAAGGACGGCAGCACCTTGTCGCCCAGCATCGCGTTGATGACCGTGCTCTTGCCGCGCTTGAACTCGCCGACGATCATCACCTTGAACGCCTCGGACGCGGCGCGGGTCCGCACCGAGGCGAGCTTCTTGACGCCGCTGCCGATGGAGAGCCCGGAGATGATCGGCGTGAGCCGGTCGATGAGCTCCACCAGGGTCTCCTGGCGGGCCCGCCACGCGCTGTATCCGCCGCCGGTGCCCTGCGGCATGCGATTGCCTTCCACTGCTCTCCCTCCCTCCGCGGCGCCCGCCGGACCGCTGCCGCGGTCCGGTCCCCGTGCGTGCGGACCTGCGGATCATACGGTCATAGGACGGTCAGCGGGCGCCCGCGGTCTCCCCGTCGATCAATGCGCTGACCCCGGTGATCAATTCCTGGGTGCGGTTGAACAGTTCCGGCCAGTTCGGCCCGTCCGTGCCCGCCTTGTTCAGCGCCGCGAGCCGGTCCTGGCGCCACGCCTTCTGGCCCCGCACCGCCTCGTCCATGACCCCGGCGTACAGCGTGTACAGCCGCTCGGAGACCTGCTCGGAGAACCCGGACAGCACCTGCTCCACCGCCGGCTCCAGCGCCTTCGCGGCCGCCGCGCGCTGCCCGTCGGTCAGCGACCCCGACTTCACCTCGCCCAGCACCATGCCGCCGACCGACGCCGCCATGCCCGCGCCCATCGGCATCGACAGACCGCCGGTGAGCGGGATCAGCAGCATGCCGAGCACCGCGATACCGCTCGGGCCGATGCGCCACGCCAGCTTGCGGCTCTTGAGGTCCTTCAGACCCAGGTCCTCGGCCTCGTTCAGCTCGAAGTCGGTCGACAACTGCTCGGCCTTGTCGACCTTGAGCTGGGTGCCCTTGCCGAAGTGCCGCTTCATCTGCGCGTCGAGCCACTGCAGGTCGGCCTGCACGCTGGAGTGCAGCTGGCCCTCGTACTTCTTGGCCATGCCGGTGAGTTCGCGGCGCAGCCGGAACGGCAGGTCGCGCTCCCACCACGTCTTCGGGTCGGGGGTGCGCTCCATCTCGTAGCTCAGCACCCCCATCAGCTCCTCCTGCGAGGTCGCCAGGTGCTCGCGGAACTTCTCGGCGGTGGTGCTGCGGCGTTTCTGCAGCTCGACGCGGACCTTGCCCCACTCGGCGGTCATGTTGTCGATCTGGACCTCGGCCTCCTCGGCCGCGCGCCGCTTGTCCTCCTCGCTGAGCGCGCTGTCCGCGACACCGCCGCGGGCCAGTTCGCCCATCTCCTCGAGCAGCGCCAGCAGCTGGCCCGCGGTCTGCCGGGCGCGCATCGCGCGGCGCCCGCCCGACTGCGCGTACTCCTCGAGTCGCGCGCGCACCGCGGCGATCGGCGCGGAGTCCTCGCGGTGCGGGCCCGCGAGCACCTCCAGCACCGGCGAGATGCGCCGCACCCGGCCGCCGAGGTAGTCGACGATGTCCTCGCGCTCGTCCTCGTCGACGGTGTCCAGCTTGGAGACGACCACCGTGATCCGCGGCACGTGCCGGGCGATGACCTCCTCCTCCAGGAACGAGGTCTCCGAGATGCCCAGCGGCGCGCTCGCCGACACCACCATGAACACCGCGTCGCTCGCGGCGACGGTACGCCGGACCAGGTCCTGCGCCTTGTCGTCGTCGGTGTCGCCGGCCAGCCCCGCGTTGACGCCCGGCGTGTCGACGATCTCGACGTCCAGACGCGCCAGTTCCGGGTCCTCGACGAGCACCCGCACGCCGACGAGCGCGTCGTCGCCGGTGGCCGCCGCAGCCGCCTCGACGGCGTCCCACGACGACGCCAGCGCCGGCCGCGGCTCGCTGCGCCCGTCCGCGAACTGCAGCTCCAGGCGGGCCTCCGGGCCGGGCGCGACGACCACCGGCACGCGCGTGTGCCGGCCCTCGGGGACCACCTTCGCCCCGAGCAGCCGGTTCACCAGCGACGACTTGCCGCGCCCGAACTCGCCGATGACCGCGATGCGGAAGCCCGGGCGGCGCATCCGCGTGCGCAGCCGGTCGATCTCCGTGCTCACCTGGGACAGGCCGAAGCGGTCGGCCAGCTCCTGAGCCTCGGCGATCGGCGTACTGAGCGCGGCACCCGACGACTTCACCAGGCCCGGCGATCCGGCGGAGCCGACCGCCTGCCCGGTGCGCGCCGCGGGTGCCGCGGCGACGGCCCGCTGGGGTGGAACGCCCGCCGAGGACGGACCGGTGGCACGCGCGGGCGGGGCCCCCGCCCCCCGAGGCGCGGCACCGGCCGGGGCCGCCTGCGTCGCAGCGGGACGCTGCGGCGCGGTCCTCGACGGGCCGGGTAGACCTGCGGAGCCGGCGTCGGCGGACCCGGCCGCCGAACGCGAACGCGCCTCGCGGCCCGCGCCGTTCGGCGCCACCTGCAGCCACGCCCGGGTGCTCGGCACCAGCACGTGGTAGATCGGGTACGCGGCGCGCGGCAGCACCTGCGCATACGCGCGGGTGAGCAGCTTCAGGTCGCGCTCGACCGGCTCGGACACGAACCGGGTCAGCGTCTGGAAGAACCGCGCGCGGGCGGCCAGCGCCTCGGCCTGCATGGACAGGTTCCACGCCGACTCGTGCCCGGCGCCCTTGGCGAGCATCGCGGCGACGTCGGCGTTGTCGGCGAGCGCGACGTGCGAAAGCACCTTCTGCGAAGGCCACTCCCACGAGACGGCGCCCCACGCGGGGGAGACGTCGATGACGGGCGCCTGCGGGGTGCGGCGGCCCACGGCGACGAGCGCGGTCAGCGTCCAGGCGCCGTCCACCCGCTCGGGCACCGGCGGCAGGGCGATCGACCCGCCCTTGAGCCAGCCCCTCAGTTCGGCGCTGCGGTGGATGCCGCCGAGCAGGCCGGCCACACCCGCCTGACGGCGCGGCTGGGACTGGGCGACGCGGGCGTTGACGGCCTCACGGTCGATGGTCACGGAGGTGTTCCTCTCCCAATTAAGTCTGGTTGGAGCGAATACGGGCGGGTGCGGTCGGCGCGCGTCGGGGGACGCTGGGGGGCGTGCCGCGCGGTACGGGGACGTGCGCGGACGTGGGGGCGGAGCGCCGGGCCGCACGGCCCGGTCGGCGGCGTGGGGGGGGGGCGCGGCGGCGCCCGCGGCCCCCCCCGCCCCCGCGCCGCCCCGCCCCCCCCCCCCCCCCCCCCCCCCCCCCCCCCCCACGACCGCCTGGAGCCGGCCCCGGGCGTCCCCGGCGCGAGCCCCTAGGTGCGTCAGCTGCCGGCGGCGGCCGGAGCGTGCGCGATCACGGTCTGGTTGCCGCTGTCGGCCCACGCGTTGGTGAAGTCCTCGAGCGCGATGGCCTGGGTCTGACCCTCGGGCCAGCTCGGGTCGTTCACGATGACGTACGCGGAACCGTCGGGCTGCACGTCGACGCCGGTCACCCACACGGTGTTCATCAGCGGCGGGTTCTGCTCGATCGGCTGGCCGGTCACCGCGTCGTGCAGCGCGTCGCCGGTCTCGTTGGTGTCGACGACCGCGATGACCTGGTCGCCGTGGTCCAGCGCGTTGATGATCGTGTCGACGTTCGCGTCGTACACCGTCGTGGTCTCGATGCCGTGCATCTCCAGCAGGCCGCCCACGTCGGTGTTGAGCATGCCGCCCTGCGCCTGGTCCCACAGGCCGCCGGCCTGGGCCTGCTGCAGGAACGCCTGCTCGTTGTACGGCTCGCCGGTCATCGCCTCGACGATGCCGCCCTCGACGGCGAGCGGCGCGTGCGCCGGGTCCTCGACACCGTGGAAGAACTGCGCGGCGTGCGCCGGGTCGCCCGAGCCGTCGAAGTCGGCCAGGGCCCACTCGGGCGAGTAGTGCGAGATCTCGAACGAGTTGTACGGCGCGTCGGCGGCCGGGTCGTGGCCGTCGTAGTGCGGCTCGACCGGCAGGTGCGAGTCGTGCGTGTCGTGCGTCGGCGCGGGGGCCTCGTGCGTGTCGTGGGCCGGAGCCGGGGCCTCGTGCGGCTCGGGCGCGACGACCGGCGCCGCCTCGTGCGTGTCGGGCGAGTCGTCGACCGGGGCGTAGGTGTCGGCGTCCGCGCTGCCGTCGTAGGAAATGTCGGCCGGGTCGCCGGAGTACACGTCGCCGTCGATCGTGACGTCCACGTCGATGTAGATCGAGTACGCGTCGTACGAGGCGTCGCCGAAGCAGCCGTCGTAGACGTCGAAGTCACCGCCGTACGGGCCCTGCTCGTACGGGTTGTAGTTCGGGTCGCCGTACGGGTCGTAGCCGGGGTCGTAGCCGTCCGTCGCGAACGGGTCCTCGTACGGGTACTCGGTCGGCATCTGCTCGGGGTCGTAGCCCTCGTAGCCGTTGTGCGGGGCCGGGCCGTCGTGCGGGGCGTGACCGTCGTGCGGGACCGGCTCGGCGTACGGATCGTCCGACACGTCGGTCGGGCCGTCGTAGACGTGGCCGTTCTCGGCGTAGTAGTGGTCGTAGCTCGGGTCGGACGGGTCCAGGCCCACGTTCGGGTCGTTCGGGTCGTGCCCGGCGGCCTGCGCGTCCGTCTGGTCCTGGAGGTCCTGCTGCGCACCCGGGTCGGTGTTGTCGTACGGGTCGCCGTACGGGTCGTCGGTGCCGGGCTCGACGACGTCCAGCGGCGTGCCGTCCGGGTTCAGGCCGTGCGCGGCGGCGTCGTCGACCTGGTCCTGGATCCACGGGTCGGTGTGGCTCGGGTTGGTCGCCCACTCGGGCGGCTCGACCGGCGAGCCGTCCGGGTTGAGGTCGCCCTGCGCCTCCGAGTCGGCCGGGTTGTACACCGAGGAGTCGTCCAGCGCGGGCCCGGAGATGTCGCCGTCGAGGCTGGCGGCCGGGTCGTCCAGCGCCGGGCCGGAGATGTCGCCGTCGAGGTTCGCGGCCGGGTCGCTCGGCTGGAAGTCGGAGCCGGGCGGGACGTCGTCGCTGAAGTCGATCTGGTCCAGGTCGCCGCCGATCGAACCGGTCTCCCAGAGCTGGTCGTTGCCGGGCTCGTCGCCGAACGAGTGGTCCATCGACGTGTCGTCGTAGCCACCGCTGTCGAGACCGTCGTAGGCGTCGTCGTGGTAGTGCTCGGTCATATTCGGGAACCCCCCCGAGTAGTGAGGCGTTCGCGCTGGGCGTTCACCGTCGCGCGCCGCCTTTCCGTTTGCCTGCTCGCGTCCTGCAGCAGGGTCCTGCGCGCCGCGAGGATGGCCTCGCTGCGGTGGTGCTCGGCCACCAGCTCGGCGACCGTCCGCTCGTACGTGGCCCGGTACTGCTCCACGTGCGCCCGCACCGTCTCCGCGTAGTGCTCGGTCGCGGTCTCGATGGCCTCGCCGATCTGCCGGGCCAGCCCGGTCGCGACCGTCTGGAGAGTCTGATGCATTTCGGCCCGCGCGTGGTTCCGCAGCGCGTGCATGTCCGTGGTCGCCAGCGAGTCGGCGATCCGGGCCGCGAACCCCCCGAGACCACCGCGTGTTTGGGCGTCCGGAGGCGGGGGAGGCGCGACCGGCGGTTGAGGCGGATATGCGGGGGGTCTGTCCGGAATAGGTGGCCGGAATTGCCCTGATCCGCCCGGCGGTTGGGGTGGCGGCAGGGTCGGCTTCGCGGGCACCCCGGGGGGCTGGGGAGGCCCGCTCGGCTGAGGCGGGGAGGCGAACCATTGGTCGACTCCGGAGCCGATCGGTCCTGATCTTGTTGCCTGGCGGCGAACCGCCCGTAGCTGTTGTGTGACACCCGAGACGTTGGACTCGTACGCCTGAAGGGCGTTCTTCGCCAACTGCTGCCCGGACACCACGGTGATCTTGGGCCGGGCGAGGCGCACCGCCTCCTGGTCGAGCTTGGCGTACTCGGCCTCGAACGCCGTCTCGACGACGCCCTCGGCCTCGCGCGCGCCGTCGGCCAGCGCCGAGGTCACGGCCTTCTGCACGACGTCGCCGATCCGCGGCAGGTCGCGCCGGATCAGGTCGGGCACGTCGGAGCGGATGACCCGGCGTACCGCGTCGGGATGCGGCGCGGCGTCGATCGCGTCGTCGATCGCGCGGTGGATGTACTGCTGCCACTGCGCGGCCATCGCGCCCACCGCGCGCCGGGCGTTCTCCGCGCCCGCGTCGACCAGCAGGCCGGCGCGGACGCCGAGCCGGGACGCGAAGCCGGCGAGGTCGGAGATGCGCGCCGCCCCGAGCTCGGCCTCCTCGGTGTCCAGCCGCCGTTGCGCGTCGGCCAGTTCCGTGCCCAGCTCGCCGAGCACGTCCTCCAGCAGCCGCAGCAGGTGGTCGGACACCGCGATGATGCGCTGGCGCTGCATGGCGTCCCGCAGCCGGGCGAGGAACGCGGGGAACGCGTCGGCCCAGTACTCCTGTTCCGGTCCGCGCAGCGGCCGCCCGGTGGCGCGGCGCAGCACCGCGTCGGCGGCGACGCCCTCGACGACGACGTCGTCGACGCCGAGCATCCGCGCGTAGCGGCGGCGCACGTGGTTGAGCAGGTCGTCGTGCTCGTCGTCCTCGACGTGGTCCATCTTCGTGACCAGGAAGACGCAGCGGCGCAGCAGCGCGGGGTCGAGCGCGTCGGTCAGGAAGTCGGTCAGCGACGTGGACGCGGGCGACGCCGACGGGCTGAGCACGGCGGCCAGGTCGGCCTCTTCGCGCATCACCTCGGTGGTGATGTCGGTGTGCCCGACCTCGGCGTTGGTGCCGGGGGTGTCGATGATCACCAGGCCGTCGCGCAGCGGCGTGGCCGGGTGCCGCACCTCGAGGTAGGCGAGGTGCGGCGCGATGCGCTCGTCGGCGGTCAGCAGCGACAGGATGCCGGCGGTGTCGTCAGGCACGCGCAGGTACGGCGCGAGGTGCAGGAGCATGCGCCCGAGCGGGCTCGCGGCGCCCGCGGTGCGGCCGGCGGGGTAGATGTAGCGGATCCCGTCGTTGCGGAACCGGACTTCGAGCGTGAACTCGGGTCCGTGCGTGATCCGGGTCGCGGCGGCGGTGGTGCGCAGCGCCGAGGTGGGGAGCAGGTCCTCGCCGAGCAGCGCGTTGATGAAGGTGCTTTTTCCGGCCGAGAACTCGCCGATGACCGCGAGGTAGTAGCGGTCGTCGTTGAGGCGTTGTTCGACGGCCTGGACGCGTTTGGTGAGCTCGGCGAGCCGGTCGCGGTCGGCGACGGTGCGGCGGACCAGGCGCAGCGCGAAGTCGAGGTGATCGGACACCTCGGTGAGCGCTTCGATCGTGTCGAGGCGTTCGTCGCGCCCGACCTCGGACCGGGATCCGTCCGGCCCATGAGACATTCCCACGTGCATGGCTCCCCCCAGAGGGGGTCAGTCTGTCGAGTGCGAGTTACCCGCGTCAACGTGGGCGTCACGACGGGCGCGAGCCGTATCCAGGCGGCCGAAAAGCCACGGAGGAGTGCGGGTGCGGATCAAGGTACGGCCAAGCGCCGGCCAAGTCCGAGCCACAGGGGTCGACACCCGGACCGCAGCCAAATCCCCTCGCTACGATCACGCGGTTGAACATCTTGCGACCACTTCCGACCGATTCGGGTCGGAATCGATGCAGATGTCGTCCCCCCACTGAACGAAGGACCACGAACCGATGCGCTCTGCCCGCATGCGGCTGGCCGGTGCCGCCGTCGTCCCCCTCCTGCTCCTCGGCACCGCCTGCAAGTTCGGCTCCGACGACAAGAGCGACAAGAAGGACAGCACCGCCCAGAACGCCGGCGCGTCCGCCCCCGCCCAGGCCCCGGCCTCCAGCGCGCCCGCCCCCGCCGCGTCCCCGTCCGACACCGCGAAGGCCCCGGCCGGCAAGGCCCTCGACGCCGCGAAGCTCAAGACCACACTGCTCACCGCGAAGGACCTCCCGGCCGGCTGGTCGGTCGCCCCCGCGGCCAACGGCGGAACGCAGCCGGCGAAGATCACGCCGCCGGTCTGCCAGCCGATCTACGACCTGCTCTCCGGCGACGGCAAGCGCAACCCCGTCGCCCAGGCCACCGAGACCATGAAGGGCCCCGGCGACACCGGCGTCTACACGGTCCAGCTCGCCGAATTCGCGCCCGGCACCGCCCAGGAACTCCTGGACAAGGCCGCCGCGGTCGCCGACAACTCGACCAGCACGCCCTGCCTGGACTTCTCCGCGAAGGACGCCAAGGGCGTGGTCACGCTGTTCGAGCTGAACGTCACCACCGACAAGGTCGGCAAGCTCGGCGACGGCACCCTCAGCCTGCTGCTGACCTACGGCGACGAGAAGTCCATGAAGAACCCCTCCGAGGCCAACCCCAGCGGCATCCTGACCATCGTGCGCAGCGGCAACGCGCTCGTCGGCATCAGCGGCGTCGGCGACCCGACGACGGGCAACTTCCCCAAGGACCTGCCCAACACGATCCTCAAGACGCAGGTCGACAAGGTGGCCACGGCCCGCAAGGGCTGACCCGACGGGCGGGGCCGCGTCGTCGTACGCGATGATGCGGCCCCGACTGCGTTGTTTCGTAGTTGTCCCGCAACGGACATCCGACGAGAGGAGCCGCGGTGCCCGCCCCTTCCGCGCCGCTGCGCCGCCTCGCCGCGAGCGCGGCCGCCGTCGCGGTGGCCGCCGCCGGAGCCGCCGGATGCCGGGCCGAGGCCGTGCGCGATCCGCTGGGCGCGGCGCTCGTGACCGCGAAGGACCTGCCCGACGGGTGGACGCCGACCACCAAGCTCCCCGACGACCGGACCGGCCCCGCGTCCCGCCCCGAATGCCAGCCGGTCGCCGACCTCGTCCAAGGCGGCGGCGACCGAATACGCCCCGGCGCCACGGCCCGCACCGGCCTCGTCTCCCAACTCGCCCCGGCGGGCACCTTCGCGATCACCCTCCGCTCCTACGAACGCGGCGCCGCCGAAGCCCTCCTCACCGCGGGCCGCACGGCACTCCCAACCTGCGAAACGTTCGAAGTCCGCGACCCGAGCGGCGACGCCGACTACCGCCAGACCCTGACCCCCGCCCCAGGCCTCGGCGACGAAGCCCTCCACGGAACGGTCACCACCCGCCGCCGCGGCGCCGAACGCACCGTCACGTACACGATCGTCCGCATCGGCGACGTGGTGGCCCAGTTCATGTCGTCCGACCCGAGCGCCTACGCCCCGGTCACGATCCCGGACGCGATAGTCCGCACCGCACTCGCCAAACTCCCCCCGCACGGCCGCCCGTCACCCCCGACGAGCACCCCCGCCGCCCCGACGGACACCAGGCCCGCGACGACCGCCCCTGCCGCCCCGACGGACACCAAGTCCCCGACGGCACCCGAGGGTTCCCCGCCGCCCGCGGCCAACCCGCCCGCGGCCCCGAGCGCTCCGACCGCCCCGGCGACACCGCCCCCGGACCCGGGGACGCCCCCAGCCCCGCCGACGACTGCCCCGACCCCGGCGGGATAACCGCGACAGACGGAACGAGGCGGCCAGCGCACAGGCACCGCTCCGTGCGGACCGGTGCGGGCCGCTGCGGTAGTCAGAGCCTCGCGTGCGCGCACATCGCCGCCCGACTCGCCGGCGGCTGAGGGGCCCCGCCGACCGCGGCCGAAGCGACCGCGGAACCGAGCGCGTTGCCCACACCGACGACCACGGACACCCCAACCACCCCGGCGGCGTGGCCCCGGCAGGATCCCCGGACAGCAGCGGGTCCTCTGCGGCGGTCAGAGCCTCGCACCCACATCGGCGCCCAACCCGTACTCGGTCGCACTTGGAGGACAGCGGGCTCTGACGGCCGTCCTGGCAACGCGGCGGAGCGAGCGCAGCGAGTGAGGGGGTGCTTAGGCCGAAGGAGGGGTCGGAGGGCCTGGTGCGGCCTCGTCGCGGCTCTGCTCGCGGAGGGGTCTCGTCGGGCTGGTGGGCTCGTCGGAGGGGTGGGGGCGGTGGGGGCTCGGGTGCGGGCGTGGGGGTTTGTGCGCGATGATGCCTAACTTGCCGCCGACCGCACCGTCCGTCGAGGGACCGTTTCATGCGCACCACCTCCCGTCGCCTGCTCGCCTCCGCCGCACTCCCGACGCTGGTCGTCGTGGCCGCGTGTGCCGCCGGCGGGGGGAAGGGCGGGGGGACCGTGCCGGTCGCTGCGAGTGCGCCTGCGCCGGCGTCCGCTCCGTCGGTGGTGGGTGCTCCCGGTCAGGCGGCCGAGGCGGGGGCCTCGTTGGCGCCCGAGGCGTTGCCCGGGGTGCGGCTGGTGCAGGCGGATCTGCCGCCCGGGTGGTCGATCGGGGAGAAGGCCACCGACGACGACACCGGCCGGACCGAGCGGCCCGAGTGCCAGCCGTTCGCTGACCTGATGACCGGGTCCGGCGCGGGGGTCGCCCCGACGGGGTACGGCGCGGTCGGCCTGGTCGCCGACGGCAAGGAGGACGCGCTGTTCTCCATCAGCATGCGCACCTACCGCCCCGGCGACGCGCCCGCGCTGTTCGACGCCGCCAGGGCCGCGCTGGCCGCGTGCCCAGACTTCCGCGCGCGCGACGCGCAGGGCGTCACCACCGGCTACGCCGTGGCCATGCAGGACGCGCCCGACCTCGGCGACCAGGCGCTGCGCGGCACGATCGCGGTCAGCCTGCGCGGCAACACCTTCACCCTCCCGTCCACCTTCGTGCGCTCCGGGAACGTCGTCGTGCAGTTCAGCGCCTTCGACCCCGGAGGCCCGGAGCCCGCCGCCGTGCCCGACGCGATCGTGCGCGCCCAGCTCGCCAAGCTCGCCGCCGCCGAGCGCGGCTAGCCCCGCCCCAGGAGCCGTATGCCCGCCGTGTCCCGCCGCCGTGTCCGTGCCGCCGCCCTCGTGGCGGTCGTCCCGTTGTTCGCGGCGGCCGCGTGCGGCGGGGACGACGACCGCGCCGAGCCCGCCCCCGACGCGCTGTCGGACACGCAGCTGGCCTCGGCGCTGCTCACCCAGCCCGAGCTCCCGGCCGGCTGGCAGCTGGTCGGCGGCGGCCAGAAGGTCGGCGCGGGCGAGGTCCCGCAGACCGACCGCAAGGAGTGCCAGCCGGTGCTGGACCTGGTCGCCGGGCGTTCGGCCAAGGTCGCCCCGACCGGGCAGGCCGACGCCGGCCTGTACCTCGGCAGCGAGGCCGACACCGGCGGCTCGCACCTGAACCTCCAGCAGTACCGCCAGGGCGAGGCCGACAAGCTCCTGGACGCCGCGGAACGGGCGCTGCCGAGCTGCGGCACGTTCGGCGTCCGTCAGGCTGACGGCAGCCTCGCCCCCGCGTCGGCTGCCCGCACCGACCCGCCCGGCTTCGGCGACCGTGCGACGGCCTTCACGTTCACGCTGACGACCGACGCGGGCCCCATGGCCATCCCGTACACCGTGGTCCGCAGCAGCTCGGTGCTGCTGGTCGCCTCGACCGTCAACGAGCCCGCCAAGAACGCCCCGCCGCTGCCGACCACCATCGTCCGGTCCCAGCTCGACAAGCTCGCCGGCCGGCAGCACCGCTGACGCCCAGCCCGTCGCCCCCGGCGCCGCCCGCCCCGCCGCCCACATTCGAGGCCGCTCCGCCCCGCACCCCGCCTGTCGCGCCGCTCCCGTCCCTCCCGTCGCACCCGGGGTGGCCGGATCCGTCGGGCCAGTCCACCTTTCTTCCGGTGGATCTTGCCTCGGGCGCCGCGCCGGGTATCCGATGGAGCCAGTCGAGGCGATCCCTCGCAGATGCACCGCTGCCCGTCCGGGCCGCGACCGGTCGAGCCGTCACCCACGGCCGCACGGCGCATACTGGACATAGCGGGGCGGACGGCACCCGTCACGCCCCCTGGCCGCACGGTGCCGCTGTGCGGTTCTCCTCAGTCACCCGGTCTACCAACCGGATCAGGCACCGGATCGGTCCGGCCCCACGAGGAGGCGGCGATGTTCGAGGAAGCGCAGTACCTGGCTCCGGTCACCCGGCGGGCCGACGGCAGCATCGAGGTCGAGCTGTCGAAGAGCCACCCGGGCTTCGCGGACCTGGTGTACCGCGAACGGCGGAACCGGATCGCGGAGCTCGCGCTCGCGCACACGGCCGGCGAGCCGATCCCCGTCGTCGACTACACGCCGGAAGAGCACGAGGTGTGGCGGATCGTGTCCGCCGAGCTGGCGGTCGCGCACCGGGAGCTGGCGGTCGCCGAGTACCTGCACGGCTGTGAGCGGCTGAAGCTGCCCGACGACCGCATCCCGCAGCTCCAGGAGGTCAGCGAGTGGCTGGAGCCGCTCACGGGCTTCCGCTACCTGCCCGCGGCGGGCCTGGTCGAGCTGCGCGAGTTCTACGGCACGCTCGCCGACTCGTACTTCCACTCCACGCAGTACATCCGGCACCACAGCGTGCCGCTGTACACGCCCGAGCCGGACGTCATCCACGAGGTCATCGGGCACGCGAACGCGCTGGCCAGCGACCGGTTCGCGGCCCTGTACCGGCTGGCGGGCGAGGCCGCGCGCCGGGTCGAGTCGCGGGAGGCGCTGGAGTTCGTCTCCAAGGTGTTTTGGTTCACGCTCGAGTTCGGCGTGATGACCGAGGGCGACGAGCTGAAGGCGTACGGCGCGGGCATCCTGTCGTCGTACGGCGAGATCCGCGAGTTCCGCGGCATGGACATCCGCCCGCTGGACCTGGCGGCGATGGGCACCACGACGTACGACATCACGCACTACCAGGACGTGCTGTTCCGGGCCGAGTCCATGACGCACCTGGAGGACGTCGTCGGCGCGTTCTGGGCGACCTGCGACGACGACTCGATCGCCAGGATGGCCCTGCCGGTCTCCTGACGGCCGTGGCGCACGGATTTCCGGGCGCCGTCGCCCGCGTTCCCGGGACGGCACGCGGGCGGCGGCCTCGGGGGGATCACCGGGGGGATCACCGCGGGCGGCCGCCGCGCGGCACGGTCACGCGCCGACCGTGCCGTCCACACCTTCGCGCAGGAAGTCGGCGTGCCCGTTGTGCCGCGCGTACTCGTGGATCATGTGCAGCATGACCATGCGCAGCGACACGTCCTCCTCCCAGCGCGCCTGATACCCGGTCACGTCGAGCGACGGGGCGGCCGCCTCGATGCGCCGGGCGTGCGCGACCTCCGCCTCCCAGGCCGCGAAGGCCTCCTCGCGGGTGGCCTCCGAGGCGTCGTACGCCTCCTGGAAGTCGAACGAGTCCGACCACACCAGCGGGACGTCCTCGCCGTTGATGACGCGACGGAACCAGGTCCGCTCCACCTCGGCCATGTGCCGGACGAGCGCGAGGAGCGACAGCGTCGACGGCGGCATCGACAGTTCCCGCAGCCGCTCGGTGTCCAGGCCGTCGCACTTCCAGGCGAGCGTGGCGCGGTGGTAGTCGAGGTGCGCGCGCAGCATGGTGCGTTCATCGCCGACGAGCGGCGGCGGGATGCGTTCAGTGGTCACCCGACGGGACGATAGCGCCCGCACGGTCCCGGGACCGCGCGGGCGCGCGAGATGGATCACGCGGCGCTCACTCGTACGTCGCGGCCGCCTCGCGGAGCGTGCGGACCACCGTCTCCGGGTCGTACGCGGCGGGTGCGCCCGGTGTGTAGGTCACGGCGCGGAGCGCGCCGCTGTAGCGGAACGCGCCGTGCCGCTCGTACACCGGCCAGGACACCGGGGACTTGCGGTCCACGCCGACGCTGACGCCTTGCAGCGGCGCCATGCCGATGAGCAGGTGCACGCCCTCCAGCCAGGCGGTGTCCTCGCCGTCGACGGAGACGACGAAGTCCCAGCGGAACCGCGGCCGGGTCTGTGCCCGCAGCACCACCAGGTGCGGCCCCGGGGCGAGTTCGCCGGCGTCGACCTCGTGGAGTTCGCCGTACTCGTTGTAGGCGAACCACAGGTGGCCGTCCTCGACGTACACGCTGTAGCCGCCGCCCTGGTCGCCGTGCGACAGCAGGACGCCCGCGTCGTCGGCGCCGTGCCGCCCGATCTCGATCGCGGCCTCGAAGTCGCGGAACGAGACCAGCTTCGCCGAGCGGTAGCGCTCGAGTTCGGGCGTGCCCGCGAGGATCCGCACAGGCTCGCGGAGCGCGGCCTCGTCGGGACCGCGCAGCACGAGATGACCGGAGGCGTCGGTGAGCGGGAAGACCCCGTTGCGCCACGCGGCCGCCTCCCACGCCGCGGCCAGCTCCTTGACGGTGTCGGGGCGGTCGGCGGCGAGGTCGTCGGTCTCGGTCGGGTCGGCCTCGATGTCGTACAGCGCCCATTCCTCGTCGCTGTACTCGGCGCCGAACCGGTGCTGGGTGACCAGCTTGTAGGGGTGCTTGTAGAAGCTGCGGTTGCCGGTCATCTCGCTGTACTGCTCGGTGTGCGCGGAGACCGCCGACGGGTCGGTGAGGACGCCGGTGAACGACGCGCCGTCCAGCTCCTGCGTCGGCGCGCCGCGGCGCTCGTCCGGCCGTTCCACGCCGGCGAGTTCGAGCAGCGTCGGCAGGACGTCGGTGACGTACTGGTACTGCGGGCGCACCCCGCCGTCGCCGTCCCCGCGCGACAGCCCGGCGGGCCACGACAGCACGAACGGGACGCGCACACCGCCCGCATAGGTCTGCCCCTTGTAGAGCCGGAACGGCGTGTTGGAGGCCATGCCCCAGCCGCGCGGGTAGTGGACGAGGCTGCGCGGCCCGCCGATCAGGTCGAGGTCGCGGTCGACGTCGCCGTTCCACTCCTCCGGCAGTCCGGGGTGGTGGACGAAGCGCTTGAAGTACGCGCGGGTGCCCTCCGCGCCGCCCTCGCCCGTGCCGCCGTTGTCGGAGGTGAACACGATGATCGTGTTGTCGAGTTCGCCGAGCTCGTCGAGGACCGCGGTGAGCCGGCCGAGGTTCTGGTCGATGTTGTCGACCATCGCCGCGTACACCTCCATGTAGCGGGCGTAGCGGGCGCGCGCGTCCTCGGGCACGTCGTCCCAGGCGCCGACCTCGTGGCCCCGCTCGAAGTTGCGCTGCGGGAGCCGGGTGCCGTCGGGGAACAGGCCGTCGTCGAGCTGCTTGGCGAAGCGGGTGTCGCGCAGCGCGTCCCAGCCGTCGTCGTAGCGCCCGCTGTGGCGTTCGATGTCGGCGGCCTTGGCCTGGAGGGGGCCGTGCACGGCGTTGTGCGCGACGTACAGGAAGAACGGCTTGTCGGCGTCGTGCGCGCGCAACGACGTGATCATGCCGATGGCCTCGTCGGTGATGTCGTCCGTGTAGTAGTAGTCGGACGGCAGTTCGTCGATGTCGAGGGGGCTGTTGTCGCGCACCAGCTGGTGCGGGTGGAACAGGCTGGTGAGGCCCTCCAGGACCCCGTAGTAGCGGTCGAAGCCCTTCTGCAGCGGCCAGTTGCGGCGGTCGTCGGCCGCGTTGGACGCCGAGTCGCGCACGAGGTGCCATTTGCCGACGGCGAAGGTGGCGTATCCGGCGTCGTGCAGCAGCTGCGGCAGGGTCGGGATGTCGTCGGCGATCTCCATCGCGTAGCCCGGGAAGCCGGGGTCGGCGTTGGCGACGAACGAGTACCCGACGCGGTGCGGGTTCAGGCCGGTGAGCAGTGCCGCGCGGGCGGGGGAGCACAGCGGCATCGTGTGGTAGTTCGTCAGCCGGACGCCGCGCGCCGCCAGCGCGTCCAGCGCCGGGGTCGGGATCTCGGAGCCGAACGGCCCGGTGTCGCTGTAGCCCATGTCGTCGATGAGCACGACGACGACGTTCGGCGCGCCCGCGCGGGCCTTGGGGCGTTCGGGCCACGCGGGCGCGGACTCGGCGAAGGTGCGGCCGACCCGGCCGGGGAATCCGGCGTACGGGTCGCGGCGGCGCGGGTCCGAGGACCCGGTGTGTGCGGTGTGCTCGCTCACGGGTGGTGCTCCTTACGCGGCGGCGCGCGCCGACACGGGGGTGGGACTGGGGACGGCGGCCAGCAGCGCCTGGGTGTACGGGTGGCGCGGGTGCGCGCACAGCTCCTCGGCGGGCCCGGTCTCGACGACGCGCCCGGCCCGCATGACGGCGATGCGGTGCGAGACCTGCCGGACGACGGCGAGGTCGTGCGCGATGAAGACCATGGACAGGCCGAGTTCGGCCTGTAGGTCGGCGAGCAGGTTGACCACCTGGGCCTGCACCGACACGTCGAGCGCGGACACCGGTTCGTCACAGATGAGCACGGACGGCTCGGGCGCGAGCGCGCGGGCGATGCCGATGCGCTGCCGCTGGCCGCCGGAGAAGTCGCGCGGCAGGCGGTCCGCGGCGGACGCGTCCAGGCCGACCCGTTCGAGCAGTTCGCCGACCCGGCGGCGGCGCTCCGCGGGCGTGCCGATGCCCTGCGACACCAGCGGGTCCGCGACGATCGCGCCGACCGTCAGACGCGGGTTGAGCGACGCGTACGGGTCCTGGAACACCATCTGCACGCTGCGCCGCAGCGCGCGCTGGTCGGCGCGGCCGGGCCGGGTGATGTCGCGGCCCTCGAACAGGATCCGCCCGGACGTGGCCGAGTGGACGCCGACGAGCGTGCGCACCAGCGTCGACTTGCCGGACCCCGACTCGCCGACGACGCCCAGCGTTTCGCCGCGGAACAGCTCCAGCGAGACGTCGTCGAGCGCGACGACCCGGTTGCGGCGGGACCGGAAGACCTTGCCGAGCGACGAGACGGCGAGCACCGGGGCGGCGTCCGCGACCTCCGCCAGGGGCGCCTTCGGCTTCGCCGCAGCGGCGGACCGACTGCCGGCCGCCGTGAGAACGGCCGGCGCGTCCTCGACCCAGCACGCCACCGTGCGTCCGCCGGGGAGCGTCCGCAGCGGCGGCTGCTCCGTGCGGCACCGGTCGCCCGCCAGCGGGCAGCGGTCGGCGAACGCGCAGCCGACCGGCGGCGCGGCCAGGTCGGGCGGGGTGCCGGGGATGCCTTCGAGCCGGGTCCCGTACGGCGCGTCGAGACGCGGCACCGCGCGCAACAGACCGATGGTGTACGGGTGTTCCGGCGTCCCCAGGGCCTCCGCCGTGGACGCCTGCTCGACGACCCGGCCCCCGTACAGCACCAGCACGCGTGCCGCGGACCGCGCGACGACCCCCATGTTGTGGGTGATCAGCACCGTGGCGGTGCCCAGGGTGCGGCCGAGGTCCTCGACGAGGGTGAGGATCTGGTCCTGCACGGTCGGGTCGAGCGCGGTCGTCGGTTCGTCGGCGAGCAGCACATCCGGCTCGTTCGCCAGCGCCAGCGCGATCATCACGCGCTGCCGCATGCCGCCCGAGAACTGGTGCGGGTGGTCGTGCAGGCGCTTCGCGGGCTCCGCGATGCCCACCAGGTCCAGGAGTTCGGCCGCGCGGGCGGTACGGCGCCGGCGGTCGACGCCGTGCGCGCGCATCGCCTCGTCGAGGTGCCGGCCCACGGTGAGCAGCGGATTCAACGACGTCATCGGGTCCTGGAAGACCATCCCGATGCGGGCGCCGCGCACCTCGCGCAGTTCGGCCTCGGACGCCGTCACCAGGTCGAGGGCGCCGTCCAGCAGCACCGACCCGGCGGTGATGCGCCCGGCGGCGGGCAGCATGCGGTTGAGGGCGAGCGCGGTGGTGGACTTGCCGGAGCCGGACTCGCCGACGATGGCGAGCGTCTCTCCGCGCGCGAGGTCGAAGTCGACGCCGCGCACGGCGTGCACGGGCCCGCGCTCCGAGTCGAACGCCACGTGCAGGCCGCGCACGCTGAGCAGGGGCGTGGTGGTCGGGGCCGCGGCGGGCGCGACCGGCTTCTCGACGGAGACGGTCATCGTCGGGCTCCTCGGTTCAGTGCCTCCGCGATCAGGTTCAGGCCGACCACCAGCGCGGTGATGACCGCCAACGGCCCCAGCGCGTAGGCCGGATGGTCCTCCAGGTAGGGCCGGGACGCGGCCAGCGTGCTGCCCAGCGACGCCTCGGGCGGGCGGATGCCGATGCCGATGAAACTCATCGCGCCTTCGAGGATCACCGCCACCGACATGGCCAGGGCGACGTGCACGACCACCGGGTCGGCGGCGTTCGGCAGCACGTGCCGGGTCAGCAGCCGCAGCGGGCCCGCGCCGCCGACCCGGGCGGCGACCGCGTACTCGCGGTCGCGGTGCACGAGGATCGCGCCGCGCAGCAGGCGGCCGAACGCGGGGGTCTCGACGAGCGCGATGACCACGATGATCGTGCCGCGCCCGACGCCCATGATCGCGGTGACGGTGAGGCCGAGGATCAGGCCGGGGAACGACAGGAGCAGGTCGAACAGCCGCTGCACGGCCACGTCGGCCGCGCGGTGCGCGGTGGCGAGCAGTGCCAGCCCGCAGCCGACCAGCGCCGCGATCGGCACGGCGGCCAGCACCACGAGGACGTCGGAGCGGATGCCGTACAGCAGCCGGCTCAGCAGGTCGCGGCCGATCTCGTCGGTACCCCACAGGTGGTCGCCCGTCCCCGGGGAGACCAGGGCGTCCGCGGTCTGGAAGTCCGGGTCGTACGAGGTCAGCAGCGGCGCGGCCAGCCCTACGGCGAGGACCAGCCCGACCAGGGCCAGCCCGATGACGCCGCGCGGCGTGGCGAGCCCGCGCAGGTAGCGGTTGCGGATCCGCGGCCTGCGGACGGCGGCGGACGCGGGGACGGCGGTCAGTGTCGTCATGGCGGTCACCCCAGCCGGACACGCGGGTCGAGGAGGGCGTACGCGATGTCGGTGAGCAGCTGCACCACCACGAACACCGCGACCAGGAACAGCAGGAGGGCCTGCACCACGGGGTAGTCCCGGCGAGTCACCGCCTGTTCGGCGAGCGTGCCGAGGCCGGGCCACGCGAACACCGCCTCGATGACCACGGCGCCGCCGAGCAGCACGCCGATCTGCATGCCGAGCGCCGTCAGCACCGGCGGCAGCGCGTTCGGCAGCGCGTGCCGCCACAGCAGGCGGCGCGGCGGGACGCCGAGGGACTTCGCGGTGCGCGCGTAGTCCTCGCTCAGCGCCTGCTCGATGCCGTCCTTCACATAGCGCGACAGGATCGCCGACACCGGGAGGGCCAGCACCAGGGCCGGCATGAGCACGTACTGGAAGCCGATCTGCGGGTCCGCGAGGATCGACTCGTGGCCGCCGGCAGGCAGCACCTGCCACGTGACCGCGAACAGGAACACGAACACGAATCCGGTCACATAGCCGGGCACCACCAGCGACACGGAGTTGAACGCGGACAGGAGCGTCTGTCCGAAGCGGTTCTTCACCGTCGCGCCGAGCACCCCCAGCACAAGTCCCAGCGTGACGCTGAACACCAGTGCCCCGAGGGTCAGTTCGACGGTGTTGCCGATGCGCTGCCCGAGCAGGTCGGAGACCGATCCGCCGATCAGGTAGGAGCGGCCGAAGTCGCCGCGCACCGCGTGGCCGAGCCAGCTCGCGTACTGCGCGAGGAGCGGGCGGTCCAGGCCGAGGTCGTGCCGGATGGCGTCCACCGCGGCCGGCGACGGGTCGGACCCGGCGAGCGTCTCCGCGGGGTCGCCCGGCACGGCGCGCAGCACGAGGAAGATCGCGAAGGAGGCGAGCAGCAGCACCCCGAAGGCCGAGGGCAGCCGCCGCAGCAGGTAGCCGGTCATCGCCGCATCACGCCAGGTAGGCGTCGTCGAGGACGGTGTCCGCGTACAGGTTCTGCGTGACGCCCTGAAGGTTGCTCGTGGACGCGTACAGGTTCGCCAGGACGACCAGGTCGATCACGAACTGCCGGTCGAGCAGCACCTCGCTGAGGTCCTGGTACGCGGCCTTCGCCGCGGCGCTGTCGGCGTCCGCCTGGTTCCACGCCTTCTGCACGATCTCCGTGTACTGCGGGTCGGAGAACTTCGAGGTGTTCTTCGCCTCGTTGAACGGGTACGCGCTCACCGCGAGCGTCGACGGGTGCACCTGCGCGAACCCGTGGCCGCCGACCCACAGCGCGGGCATCGTCTGGTTGATCAGCTGGGTCTGGAACTTCGCCGCGTCGAGCGGCTCCAGCGTGGTCTTGACGCCGACCTGCTGCAGGTCGAACTGCACCATCTGCGCCGCCACCGTGTAGCTGGGCAGCGCCAGGTGGGCCAGCGGGAGGCTCAGCTCGCCCGCTCCGGCCTCCGCCAGCAGCGCCTTGGCCCGTGCCGGGTCGTACGCGTAGCGCTTCGCGGTCGCGTCCGAGTACGCCGGCGACGACTTGGGCCACGGCGTCGAGGAGGCCAGACCGTACCCGCCGAGCGCCTGCTGCAGGATGCGGTCGCGGTTGACCGCGAACGACACCGCCTGCCGCACCCGCTTGTCGTCCAGCGGCTTCACCGAGACGTTGGCGCCCACGTACACGGCACCCGAGCCGTGGTCGAACTGCCGGATGCTGAACTGGCCGTCGTCCTTGACGGGCTGGACGTCCCGCCCGCTGAGACCGATGGCGAGCTGGACCTGCTTGCTGCGCAGCGCCACGAGCAGCGCGTCGGCCTGCGGGATGATCCGCACCTCGACGCCGTCGAAGTACGGGCGGTCCGGGACGAAGTAGTCGGGGTTGCGCGTGAACGACAGCCCTGCACCCGGCGTCCAGCTCTTGAGGGCGAACGGCCCGGTGCCGACGATCCTCTTGCCGGCCACGGCGTCCTCGACGGATTCCTTGTCCGCGATGACCATGAACTCGAACAGGTCGAACAGGTTGCTCACCGGATGTGCCAGCCGCAGCGTCAGCTCCGTCGGGCTCTTGACCGAGACGTCGGACACCACGGCCGCCGTGGCCCTCAGCTGCGCGCTGCGCTTCGGGTCCTTCAGGTTCTGGATCGCCCACACCACGTCGTCCGCGGTGAACGGGCGCCCGGAGTGGAACTTGACGCCCTCTCTCAGCTGGAACGTGACACTCGTGCCGTCCGGTGCGACCTGCCACGACGTGGCGAGCTGCGGCTGCGGCTGGAGCGTCTTGGGGTCGTACCCGGTCAGCGTGTTGAAGACCAGGCGGTGCAGCGCGGTGAGCGAGTTCTGGGTGAACAGCAACGCCGGGGTGAGGTCGCTGATGCTGCCTATCTGCAGCGTCCCCCCGCGCTTCGGCGCCCCGCCCGAGCCCGCGGGAGCGGCCTGGTCCCTTTTCTCGTCCACCGCCGACTTGCACCCGGCCAGGCCCAGTGCGACGGCGCCGGCTCCGGCGGCGCGCAGCACCGTGCGACGGCTGGTGGCGAATGTGGACAGGGACATGGCGGTGCTCCTCTGGGCGAAATCGCGGCATAGGGAAGTACCGACGACTTTTGCAGAGAGTTGTGAACGTGCCGTTGCCGGAATGACCTGCGGCTACGGCCGGTTCAGCTTGAGCGGCGCCCGGTCACTCCGGCGCGGTGACGAAGTCGATGAGCTCCTCGACGCGGCCGAGCAGCGCCGGCTCCAGGTCCTGGTACGAGTTCACGTGCGCGAGGATCCACCGCCACGTCTCGCCGGTGCTCGTCGTACGGCCGAGCGCGGCGTTGACGCCGTCCTTCCACGCCACGGAGCGCGGCACCTCGGGCCACACCCCGATGCCGAGCACCGACGGCTTGACCGCCTGCCAGATGTCGATGAACGGGTGCCCGGTGACCAGGACGTGCGCGCCGTACGGGCCCGCGGCCACCTCGGCGGCGATCCGGCTCTCCTTCGACCCCGGCACCAGGTGGTCGACCAGCACGCCGAGGGCCCGCCCCGGGCCTGGCCGGAACTCCCGGACCACCGCGGGCAGGTCGTTCACACCCTCCAGGTACTCCACGACGACGCCCTCGATGCGCAGGTCGTCGCCCCAGACGCGCTCGACCAGTTCGGCGTCGTGCCGGCCCTCGACGTAGATGCGTCCCGCGCGCGCCACCCGCGCCCGCGCGTCCGGCACCGCGACCGACCCCGACGCGGTACGGCCAGGCGGCACCGGGCCGGCCGGCCGTGCCGGCTGCGCGGCACGCGGGCGCACCAGCGTCACCACCGCGCCGTCCAGCAGGAACCCGCGCGGCACCATGGGGAACACCCGCAGCTTGCCGTGCCGGTCCTCCAGCGTCACGGTGAAGCCCTCGGGCGTCTTCTCGACCCGTACCACCGCGCCGCAGAAGCCCGACTCGGCCTCCTCGACCACCAGGTCCCGCTCGGCCTCCACCTCGGGCACCGGCTTCGACTTCTTCCACGGCGGGGTCAGGTCCGGGCCGTAACTCCTGCTGCGCATGGAAGAGGACGCTACTGCGACGGCGGCGCCTCGGGCGGCGCGGCACGCCGCGCCTCGACGTACTCCATCTGGCGGAGCGCGAAGGCGTGGTCGACCACCGCGCCGTGCCCCGGCACGATCAGGCCGGCGGGCGGCCGCAGCACGCGGGCCAGCGTCGCCGGCCACTCGGCGGGGAACGAGTCGGGCCCGTACGACGGCGGCGCGGACTCCTCCAGCAGGTCCCCGGCGATGAGGACGTCCGCCGACGGGACCCGCACGACCAGGTCGCAGCCGGTGTGGCCGCGGCCCGGCGCGTACACCTGGACCTCGACCCCGCCCAGGTCGACGCGGTGCGCGCCGCCCACGGCGAGCAGCCGGTTCGGCGGCACGATCCGCACCGCCGCCATGTCCTCGGCCGGCATGCCGTACGACACCGCGTCCGCGCGGCCCTCCTCGCCGTACCGCGCCAGATAGCGCGGCAGGCCCTCGTGCCCCAGCACCAGCGCCTCGGGGTGGCGGCGCAGCACCTCGGCGTTGCCGTAACAGTGGTCGAAGTGACCGTGCGTGTTCACCACCATCACCGCGCGGTCGGGCAGGCCGTGCTCGTCGAGGACGTCCGAGAGGCCGGCCAGCAGGCCGCGCGTCTCCCGCTCGTACGACCCGGTGTCGACGAGCACGAACCCTTCGGCACCGGCGACGGCCGTGACGTTCAGCTTCAGCGAGGGGACCTGTGCGACGAACACTCCGGGCGCCAACAGCCGCCACACGGCCCGCTCGTCACCTTCCGCGTGTACCATCCCTCGACCCTTCCACAGACGGCAGGGTACGGACGGATCGGCGTCGCCGTACACTGGCACTCCAGCAAGAGGAGTGCCAAAGGCAGGTCAGGAGGTGCGCACGGTGCTCGACGACCGAAAGCTCGACGTGCTGCGCGCCATCGTGCAGGACTACGTCGCCACCCAGGAGCCCGTCGGCTCCAAGGCGCTCGCGGAACGGCACAACCTCGGAGTGTCCCCGGCGACGATCCGCAACGACATGGCGGTGCTGGAGGAAGAGGGCTACATCGCCCAGCCCCACACCAGCGCCGGGCGCGTACCCACCGACAAGGGCTACCGGCTCTTCGTCGACCGGCTCGCCAACATCAAACCGCTGTCCATGCCCGAACGACGGGCCATCCAGACCTTCCTCGACGGCGCGCTCGACCTCGACGACGTCGTCGGGCGCACCGTGCGGCTGCTCGCCACGCTGACCCACCAGGTCGCGGTCGTGCAGTACCCCTCGCTCACCCGCTCCACGATCCGGCACGTCGAGCTGCTCACCCTCGCGCCGACGCGGATCATGCTCGTCCTCATCACCAACACCGGCCGCGTCGAACAGCGCGTCATGGACTCACCCGCGCCGCTCGGCGAGAACCTCCTCGCCGACCTGCGCGCGCGGATCAACGCCCGGGTCGTCGGCAAGCGGTTCGCCGACGTCGCGCTGCTCGTCCAGGACCTCGGCGAGTCCTTCCACGCCGAAGAACGACCGATCGTCACCACCGTCCTCGCCACCCTGCTCGACGCCCTCGTCGAGCAGCAGGAAGAGCGCGTCGTCCTCGCGGGCACCGCCAACCTCACCCGGTTCGGCACCGACTTCCCGATGACGATCCGCCCGGTCCTCGAAGCGCTCGAGGAGCACGTGGTGCTGTTGCGCCTGCTCGGTGAGTCCACCGAGCCGGCGATGGTGGTGCGGATCGGGCACGAGAACATGCATGAGGGACTGGCCGCCACCTCGGTGGTGTCCGTCGGGTACGGCAGCGGCGACGAAGCCCTGGCCAAACTCGGCGTCCTCGGGCCGACCAGGATGGACTACCCCGGAACGATGGGAGCGGTACGCGCCGTGGCACGGTACGTCGGACAGATTCTCGCGGAGTCGTAGTTGACCACTGATTACTACGAGGTCCTCGGTGTTCGGCGAGACGCCACGCCTGAGGAGATCAAGAAGGCCTTCCGCCGCCTGGCCCGCGAGCTGCATCCGGATGTCAATCCGGACCCCAAGACGCAGGAGCGGTTCAAGGAGATCAACGCCGCCTACGAGGTCCTCTCGGACCCGCAGAAGCGGCAGATGTACGACCTGGGCGGCGACCCGCTCGGCGGCGCGGGCGCGGCGGGCGGCTTCGGCGCCGGCTTCGGGTTCAGCGACATCATGGACGCCTTCTTCGGCCAGGCCAGCCAGCGCGGACCGCGCTCGCGGACCCGGCGCGGCCAGGACGCCATGATCCGCATCGAGGTGCAACTCGAGGAGGCGGCGTTCGGCACGACCCGGGAGATCCAGGTCGACACCGCCGTCACCTGCAACACGTGCAACGGCGAGGGCGCCGCGCCGGGCACCACCGCGCAGACCTGCGACATGTGCCGCGGCCGCGGCGAGGTCAGCCAGGTCACCCGGTCGTTCCTCGGCCAGGTCATGACGTCGCGGCCGTGCCCGCAATGCCAGGGCTTCGGCACGGTCGTGCCGACGCCGTGCCCCGAGTGCGCGGGAGACGGGCGCGTCCGGGCCCGACGCACGCTGACCGTCAAGATCCCGGCCGGTGTCGACAGCGGCACCCGCATCCAGCTGGCCGGCGAGGGCGAGGTCGGCCCCGGCGGCGGCCCGGCGGGCGACCTGTACGTCGAGATCGCCGAGGTCCCGCACCCGACGTTCCAGCGCCGCGGCGACGACCTGCACTGCACCGTCACGATCCCGATGACGGCGGCGGCGCTGGGCACCAAGGTCCCGCTCGAGACGCTGGACGGCGTCGCCGAGATCGACATCCGCCCGGGCACCCAGTCCGGCCAGTCGATCCCGCTGCACGGCCGCGGCGTCACCCACCTCCGCGGCGGCGGCCGCGGCGACCTGATCGTGCACGTCGAGGTCCAGACCCCGACGAAGCTCGACCCCGAGCAGGAGGAGCTGCTGCGCCGCCTGGCCAAGCTCCGCGCCGAGGAACGCCCGACGGGCCAGTTCTCGCCGGGACAGCAGGGGCTGTTCTCGCGCCTGAAGGACGCCTTCAACGGCCGGTGACCACCGACGAGGGCCGGGACCTGCACACGTGCGGGCCCGGCCCTCGCCGTGTTCGACCCCGTCCCGTGTCGGGCGTACGGTCGTAGCTGCATATAGCCGATCTCCTGGAAGGCGGGGCCGTGAGCGCGGACTCGGTCTGGCGGACTCCGGTGCCGGTCGTCCAGGCGCCCATGGCCGGCGGGGCGTCCGGGCCCGCGTTGGCGGCGGCCGTGTCGCGGGCCGGCGGGCTCGGGTTCCTGGCGGCCGGGTACAAGACCGCCGAGGCGATGGGGGCCGAGGTCAGGGAGCTCCGGGAGCTGGTCGGCGACCGGCCGTTCGGCGTCAACCTGTTCGTGCCCGGGGCCTCGGATCCGGGCGTCGTCGACCGCGAACTACCCGTCTACCGGGCGCGGTTGGCGTCGGAGGCGGAGCGCCTGGGCGCCGAGCTCGGCGACGTCCCGCCGTACGGCGTCTCCGACGACTGGCACGCGAAGACCGCGCTGCTGCTCGCCGAGCCCGTGCCGGTGGTGTCGTTCACGTTCGGCTGCCCGCCGGTCGAGCTGGTGGACGCGTTCCGGGCCGCCGGCACCGCGACAGTCGTCACCGTGACCACCGCCCGCGAGGCCGAACTCGCCGCCGGCGTGCGGCCCGACGTGCTGGTCGTGCAGGGCGCCGAGGCGGGCGCGCACCAGGGCCGGTGGGACAACGCGTCGGACGAGCCCTACGGCCTGCTCACGCTCCTGGCGCTGGTCCGCGCCGTGACGGACCTGCCGCTCATCGCCGCGGGCGGCCTCATGACCGGCCGTCAGATCGCGGCGGTGCTGGCCGCGGGCGGGTCCGCCGCGCAGCTGGGCACCGCGTTCCTGCGCTGCCCCGAGTGCGCCGCGCCCGCCCCGTACAAGGCCGCGCTCGCCGACCCGTGCTTCACCGCGACGCGCCTGACCCGCGCCTTCTCGGGCCGCCCCGCGCGCGGCCTGGTCAACCGGTTCCTCACCGAGCACGACGCGTACGCGCCCGCCGCCTACCCCGAGGTCCACTACGCGACCGCCCCCGTCCGCCGCGCCGCGGCCGCCGCCGGGGACCCCGAGGCCATGGCGCTGTGGGCGGGACAGGGCTGGCGCCTGGCGCGCGAGGAGCCCGCCGCGGACGTGCTGGCCCGCCTCGCCGCCGAACTGCGCGAGGTCTTCGGCCCGTGGCGCACCCCCGCCGAGCCGCCCGGCCCCGCGCCCGCGGGCATCCTCCCGGACCTGCGCAGGCTTCCAGGCGCCGACGACCTGCCGGGCGGCCGTGCCACGCCGTAGCTCCAAGGCGAAGCCGCCCCGCACACCGACCGCGTCGGGACACCGGCCAGAGCGCGGTCCGTCGGCCGGACACCTGCCCGCCGCGCGACACCGGCCTCCGACCCGACCCACCCGTGCCCGACCAGCGACCCCGATTCACCCCGTCTGTGACTCCCGACGGCACCAGGCGCACGCCGCCCCGCCCCGGCCACCGCGACCCGTCGTCCACCCCGTCCCTTCCGCCACCCCGCCCGCCGCACTTTCCCCGGAGCCCGCACCGTGAGCGCACCTGTCTTCCTGACCGACGACCCGTCCCTGCGCACCGGACGCCGCGTCGTCCTCGACGGACCGGAGGGCCGGCACGCCGTCACCGTGCGCCGCATCGCGGTCGGCGAAGAGGTCGTGCTGACCGACGGCCGCGGCCTGTCGGTGCGCGGCACGGTCGCCGTCGTCGAGGGCAAGGACACGCTGTACGTCGACGTCGTGGAGCGCGTGGACGAGCCTGCCCCCACGCCGCGGGTGGTCGTCGTCCAGGCGCTGCCGAAGGGCGACCGCGGCGAGCTGGCCGTCGAGACGATGACCGAGGTCGGCGTCGACGTGATCGTCCCCTGGGCGGCCGCCCGCTGCATCACGCAGTGGAAGGGCGACCGCGGTGCGAAGTCGCTCGCGAAGTGGCGGGCCACCGGGCGCGAGGCGGGCAAGCAGGCGCGGCGCACGCACCTTCCGGAGGTCACCGAGCTCATGACGACCCGTCAGGTCGCCGCGCTGCTCGGCGACGCGGCGTTCGCAGGGGTGCTGCACGAGTCCGCCGACGTGCCGCTGGCGACGGCGGAACTGCCCGGCGCCGGCGACCTCGTGCTGGTGGTCGGGCCGGAGGGCGGCGTGGCGCCGGAGGAGCTGGCCGCGTTCGCGGAGGCGGGCGCGCGGGCGTACCGGCTCGGCCCGACCGTGCTGCGGACGTCGACGGCGGGGGTGTCGGCCGCCTCCGTCCTGCTCGCCCGCTCAGGCCGCTGGGCCTGACCGGACGCCACCCGCGTCCGCACCGGAGCCCTCCTCCACACCGCCGCCCTCGTCGGTGACCCGCGTCCCCGGATGCAGCAGCGCCACCAGAAACGCGACCGCGAGGGCCGCAGCCATCGCGTACAGCACCGCCTGCGTCGCCTCCGCGTAGTCGGCCTGGATCTGCGGCCACACCCGCTGCACCAGCGCGCCGACCGGGTCGGAGGCGCCCCCGGCGGTGTCGTGCCCGCCGCCCGCGCCGCTGATCGACTTCGCGATGCCGTGCGCGACGTCGCCCGCCTCGGCGCCGGTCAGGCCCGCGCCGTGCAGCGTCTCGGTGACACCGTCCACGATCTGGTGCGTCAGCAGGGTGCCCAGCGCGGCGAAGCCCAAGCTCGACGCGTAGTTCCGCACCGTCTGGGTGATCCCGGTGACCTCGCCGTACGAGGCGCCGATCGACCGGTTGACGGCGTCCGTCGACGCCGGACCCAGCAGCAGCCCGATGCCCGCGCCCGCCATCACGATGTACGGCCACTGCGCGCCCAGCGACAGGTCGGTCGCCGTGTGCGCCCACAGCGCGAACCCGGCCGCCGCGAGCAGCGCGCCCCGCAGCACGGTCGGCTTGGCGCCGCGCTTGTCGAGGATGCGCCCGCCGAGCTGCGAGGCCGGCCCGAACCCGGCGACGAACACCAGCAGGTACAACCCCGCCTCGCCCGCCGTCGAGCCCAGCGCCACCTGCGCGTACACCGACGCGAAGAAGAACACCGGGACGAACGCGGTCATCGCGAAGAAAAGCACCGCGTTGTCCACCGCGAACGCCCGGTCGCGGAACACCCGGATCCTGATCAGGGGCAGCTTCGTGTGCAGCTCGACCGCCACGAACACCGCGAGCAGCGCCAGCCCGCCCACGATGCACCCCCACGTCGCGGCGCTGTGCCACCCCCAGTCCTGGGCCTGCTGGAGCCCCAGCACGCTCAGCGCCATGCCGGCCGCGATGAGCACCGCGCCGCGCCAGTCCAGCGGTTCGTGCCGGTGCGCGGTGCGGATGTGGGCGCGCAGCGTCAGCACCACCGCGACGATCCCGACCGGCACGTTCACCCAGAAGATGGCACGCCACGTCCACTGCGTCAGCCAGCCGCCCAGGATCGGGCCGAGCGCCGTGAGCCCGCCCGACAGACCGAAGAACAGCGCCAGCGCGCGGCCCCGCTCGGCGACCGGGAACACCGACACCACGATCGCCAGCGCGGCGGGGAACATCAGCGCGCCTCCGACGCCCTGCGCGACCCGGAAGCCGATCAGCCACGCCTGCGCGGCGTCGCCCGTGGGCGCCGCGCCGCACAGCGCCGACGCGGCGACGAACACCACGATGCCGATCAGCGCCATCCGCCGGTGTCCGAGCGTGTCGGACAGCCGGCCGCCGAGCGCGAACGTCGCGGCCAGCGCCAGCAGGTAGGCGTTCACCACCCACTGCACGCCCGACGCGGACAGGCCGAGCTCGCGCACCATGTCCGGCGCCGCGATCGACACGATCGACTGGTCGATGAACGTCATCGACACCGCGAAGAGCATCGCGGCCAGCGCCACGTACCGGCTGCCGCCAGGGGAATCCTCGCCGTTCATGCCGCACACCTTGTCTCGCCCGCCGCCGCCGCAAACCCGAGCGCCGGGCCGCGCCCCCGGAAGCCGGTAGCCTGACGCCGAATCCGCACACTCGAGGAGGAACGCATGGCGGCCGGGGAACCCCAGGCGGACTGCCTGTTCTGCAAGATCCTCGCGGGGGACATCCCCGCCACCGTGGTCTACGAGAACAAGGACGTCCTCGCCTTCCGCGACATCAACCCGCAGGCGCCCGTCCACATCCTGGTCATCCCGCGCCTTCACTACGCCAACGTCGGCGAACTCGGCTCCGCCGAGCCCGAGTTGACCGGGAAGCTGCTCGCCGCCGCGGCGGAGATCGCGAACGCCGAGGACATCGTCGAACCGGGCTACCGCATCGTGTTCAACACCGGCGCGGGCGCCGGCCAGACCGTCTTCCACGTGCACGCCCACCTGCTCGGCGGCCGCGGCATGCAGTGGCCGCCCGGGTAGTCGCCCCGCACCGCGCCGCCGGGCGCCTCAGCGCCTGAGCACCTCCACCGTCCTGCCGTCCGGGTCGCGCAGCACATGCCGGCCCGGCGGCAGCGGCCCCGACTCCACACCGAGGCCCAGCCGCAGCGCACCCGTCTCGCGCACGGTCGTCGCCGGATACAGCTCCAGTACGCAGCCGTCCTCGAGCACCGCCGCGTAGTGCACCGGCCCCGTGCCGTGCCGCTCCCGCGCGAACACCAGGCCGAGGCCCGCGTAGAACTCCCGGCACGCCTCCAGCCGCGTGCTGTAGAGCACCACCAACGTCACGCCCACCCGCCCACCCCCGCGATCGCTCCGCCTCCGGGACGTTACCGACCGCACCGCGACCGGCCGACCCCGCCAGAATGATCCGCATGTCCGTACGCGAACTCGTCGTCCTCGGCACCGCCAGCCAGGCCCCCACCCGGCACCGCAACCACAACGGCTACCTGCTGCGCTGGGACGGCGAGGGCCTGCTGTTCGACCCGGGCGAGGGCACCCAGCGGCAGATGCTCTACGCGGGCGTCGCCGCCACCGACATCACCCGCGTGTGCGTGACCCACTTCCACGGCGACCACTGCCTCGGGCTGCCCGGCATCATCCAGCGTCTCTCCCTCGACCGCGTCGCGCACGAGGTCACCGCCTACTTCCCGGCCTCCGGACAGGACTTCTTCGACCGGCTGCACTACGCCAGCGCCTTCCACGAGGCCGCCGTGCTGCGCGAGCACCCGCTCGACGGGCCTGCCGTCCACGTCGAACTGCCCTCCTTCACCCTCGAGGCGCGGCGCCTGTCGCACCCGGTCGAGTCGTACGGCTACCGCCTCACCGAACCCGACGCCCGCCGCATGCTCCCGGAAGCCCTCGCCGCCCACGGCGTGGCCGGCCCCGACGTCGGCCGCCTCCAGCGCGACGGCACGGTCGAGGTCGACGGCCGCACCGTCACCCTCGACCAGGTCAGCGAACCCCGCCGCGGCCAGCGCTTCGCGTTCATCATGGACACCCGCAACTGCGACGCCGTCGCCGAACTCGCCGAGGGCACCGACATGCTCGTCTGCGAGTCCACCTTCCTGACCGCCGACGCCGACCTCGCCCAGGCCCACGGCCACATGACCGCAGGCGAAGCCGGCGCCACAGCCCGCGAAGCCGGCGCCCGCCTCCTGGTCCTGACCCACTTCTCCCAGCGCTACACCGACCCGAACGCCTTCCTCGCCGACGCCCGCAAGGAGTTCGACGGCGAGATCACCGTGGCCGCCGACCTCGACCGCGTCCCCGTCCCCAAACGCCGCTGACCCTCGCGCGACCGCATCGGAGCAGCCCGAACTGTGGGGGACGGTCACCGAGCTGGCGCGCGTCGTCCGCACCCGCGTTCCCGACGAGATCCGCCTAGATGCGAGGCTCAACGCCGGTGCGCTCGAAAGGCCCCGCCTGCTGGGCCTGTTGCCCGGCCGCCGAGTGCTCTTCGTAGGCACGCCGCTGATGGCCGCCCTCGACGAACCGCGGTTCCGCGCCGTCGTGGCGCACGAGCTCGGGAGTACGTCGAGCTCGCCGTCGAGGTGGGCCGGGTGCCGAAGGACCTGCACGGCGGATGCATGCAGCTGCTCGCCGACCCCGGACGCCGCGGCGCATTTCGCGGCTCTGCGCGCCGCCCCGCCCGCCACCGAGGCATCGCCGCGCGCACCGTGGCGGAAAGGCGGGCCGACGTCCTCGCCGGCGCCTACACGAACGTCACCCGGTCCGGCTCACCGATCGTGCCGGGACGCCGTACGCACTGGCCGACCTCGTCGCCGGAGCCCTCGCGCCCCCGGACCTTGCCGCCGCCGTCCGCGGGCTGCCGGACCGCGTCGGCCTCCCGGCACCGGACGGCCTCGCCCCCGCGTGACCACCGCCCCGGCCGCCGTGATCATCCGGGGGAAAACCACCAAGGCCCCGCAAGGCCCACGGGCTACCATTGACTTCGGAAACATCCGTCACCCCGAGCAACGGAAAGTAGGCGTGATCAGGCCGTAAGGCCGCCCATGGCTTCCACACGACACGCGCGCGGCGCCGCCGACAGCGCCGCGAACCCGCAGGCCGCGGGCGGCGCCCCGGCCGAGCCCTCCGAGGCCGCCGAGGACCTGGCGCCGACGCAGGCCAAGATCGTGATTCCGGCGAAGCACCCGATGGTCGCGCTGCTCGGCTCCGGCGACGCGCTGCTCCGGGTGGTCGAGGAGGCGTTCCCCGCCGTCGACATCCACGTGCGCGGCAACGAGGTGACCACGACCGGGCCCGGCGCCGACATCGGTCTGATCAAGCGGCTGTTCGACGAGATGATGCTGGTGCTGCGCACCGGCCAGCCGCTGACCACGGAGGCCGTCGAGCGCTCGATCGCGATGCTCCGCTCCGGCGGCGACGCGGCGCCCGCCGAGGTGCTCACCCTCAACATCCTCTCGAACCGCGGCCGTACCATCCGTCCCAAGTCGCTCAACCAGAAGCGCTACGTGGACGCGATCGACCGCCACACGATCGTCTTCGGCATCGGCCCCGCCGGTACCGGCAAGACGTACCTGGCGATGGCCAAGGCCGTCCAGGCGCTGCAGATGAAGCAGGTCAACCGCATCATCCTGACGCGCCCCGCGGTCGAGGCGGGGGAGCGGCTCGGCTTCCTGCCGGGCACGCTGTACGAGAAGATCGACCCGTATCTGCGCCCGCTGTACGACGCGCTGCACGACATGATCGACCCCGACTCGATCCCGCGCCTCATGGCGGCGGGCACCATCGAGGTCGCCCCGCTGGCGTACATGCGCGGCCGCACGCTCAACGACGCTTTCATCATCCTCGACGAGGCGCAGAACACCTCCGCCGAGCAGATGAAGATGTTCTTGACCCGCCTCGGCTTCGGCTCGAAGATCGTGGTCACCGGTGACGTGACGCAGGTCGACCTGCCGAACGGCACGGAGAGCGGCCTGCGCGTCGTCCAGCGCATCCTCGACGGCGTCGCCGACATCGCGTTCTGCCCGCTCAGCAGCCAGGACGTGGTGCGCCACCAGCTCGTCGGCCGCATCGTCGACGCGTACGGCCGGTGGGACGCCGACCGCGAGAGCCGCGAGGTGCCCCGCTCGCGCGGCCGCCGCGCCCAGATCCACAGCACGACCAGCAACGGCAACGCAGAACGGGATGTGAACTGACGGCCATGTCCATCGACATCGCCAACGAGTCCGGGTACGAGCTCGACGAGCACGCCATCGTGGACGTGGCCCGCTTCACCCTCGACCGGATGCGCATTCATCCGCTCGCGGAACTGTCCGTCGTCATCGTCGACGAGGCCGCCATGGAGCAGCTCCACATCCAGTGGATGGACCTGCCCGGGCCGACCGACGTCATGTCCTTCCCCATGGACGAGCTGCGTCCGGGCAAGGACAACGAGGACCCGCCGCAGGGCCTGCTCGGCGACGTCGTGCTGTGCCCCGAGGTGGCCGCCCGGCAGGCCAAGACGGCCGGGCACGGCACCGACGACGAGCTGCAGCTGCTCACCGTGCACGGTGTGCTCCACCTGCTGGGGTACGACCACGCCGAACCCGACGAGGAGCGCGAGATGTTCGGGCTCCAGGGCGAGATCCTCACGGCCTGGCGCGAACGGCGCGGCGCGGCCGGGACCGGCTGATGCCCGCCGTGCAACGCGGCGGCGACGGGAGCGGCCGTGACCTCTGACGAGGTCTTTCGCTTCGTCGTCGGTGCCGTCGTGCTCGTCGTGGTCGCGGGCCTGTTCGCGTGCCTGGAGGCCGCCCTCGCGCGGATCTCCCGGCCGCGCGTCGAGGAACTGGTGCGCACCGGGCGGCGCGGCGCCGGGCGGCTGCTCACCGTCGTCCGCGACCCGGCGCGCTACCTCAACCTCGCGCTGCTGATCCGCGTGGCGTGCGAGGTGTCCGCCGCCGTGCTGATCACCGTCGTGTTCCTGGACGGCTTCGACAGCCGGTGGCAGGCGGTGCTGGCGTCGATCGGCGTCATGGTCGTGGTGTCGTACGTCGTGGTCGGCGTCTCCCCGCGCACCATCGGCCGCCAGCACCCGGTCGCGGTCGGCATCGCGGGCGCGCCCGTGCTGGTCGTGCTCGCCCGCATCCTGGGCCCGCTGCCGCCGCTGCTGATCCTCATCGGCAACGCTGTCACGCCCGGCAAGGGCTACCGCGAGGGCCCGTTCGCGTCCGAGGCGGAGCTGCGCGCGTTCGTCGACCTCGCCGAGAAGGAGTCGCTGATCGAGGACGAGGAGCGCAAGCTGCTCCACTCCGTCCTCGAGCTCGGCGACACCATCGTGCGCGAAGTCATGGTGCCCCGCCCGGACATGGTGTTCATCGAACGCCACAAGACCGTGCGGCAGGCGCTGCGCCTCGCGCTGCGCTCCGGCTACTCGCGGATCCCGGTGATTGGCGAGAACGAGGACGACGTCGTCGGCATCGTCTACCTCAAGGACCTGGCCGCGCACGCCGCCGGGGGCACCGACGACCGCTGGGCGCACGAGCGGGTCGACACCGTGATGCGGCGCGCGACGTTCGTCCCGGACAGCAAGCCCGCCGACGACCTGCTGCGCGAACTGCAGGCCAGCCGCACGCACATGGTCATCGTCGTCGACGAATACGGCGGCACCGCGGGGCTGGTCACCATCGAGGACATCCTCGAGGAGATCGTCGGCGAGATCACCGACGAGTACGACCGCGAGACCACGCCCGTCGAGGACCTCGGCGACGGCCGCTTCCGGGTCACCGCGCGGCTGCCGATCGACGACCTGGGCGACCTGTTCGGCATCGAACTCGACGACGAGGACGTCGAGACCGTCGCGGGCCTGCTCGCCAAGCAGCTCGGCCGGGTCCCGATCCCGGGGGCGGCCGCCGAGGTCGAGGGACTGCGGCTGGTCGCGGACCGGCCGTCCGGGCGCCGCAACCAGGTCGGCACGATCGTGGTGGAGCGCGCCGCGCCGGCCGAGGGCGACGACGAGGACGCCGACAACGAGCACGGCCACGGCTGACCGGGTCCGGGCCCGGACGCGGCCGAATCGCGGGCGCCGCGCACGGTACAGGAGTTGTCCCGGCCGTGTGTCGTCCTGGTAACAGTCCGCCGTGGTCCCCGCGCGCGCCCGTAACTTCTGCCCATGCACACCGCCGCAGCGAATCTTCGCCGCCTCGCAGTCCTCCCCGTGCTCGGGCTCGTCCTCGTCGGCACCGCCGCCTGCGACAGCGGCGACGACAAGGCCGCCACGTCCGGCGGCACGCCCGGCGCCACCGTCGCCGGTCAGCCCGACCCCGTCGCCACCGGCTCCGCGCCCCCGCCCCGCAGCGAGCCGACCCAGGGCGCCACCAACAAGGCGCCCGCGACGGTCCCCAAGGCCACCGCGCCCGCGACGACCGCCCAGCTCACCGGGGCACTGCTCGACAAGAGCGCGATGCCCCTCGCAGGCTTCCAGATAGACGGCACCGACAGCGCGAAGGGCAAGGACGCCCAGACCGCGGCGCCCACCGACCGGCCCGACTGCGCGGTGTTCACCCAGGAGTTCACGCACACCGCGGGCGACCCCCTGGCCTGGGTGCGCCGCGGGTACGCGGGCCGGAGCGCGGCCGGGTCGCCGACGGAGATGGGCGTCACGCTGTCCAGCTACAAGAGCGGCACGGCCACGACGCTGTTGGCGTCCTTCGACAAGGCGATGGCCGGCTGCGCCGCGCCGTTCACCGTCACCCAGTCGGCCGGTCCGGAGAAGTGGGCCGTGACGCCCCTCGACAGCGCCCCGATGCTCGGCGACGAGACCGTGGCCTACCGGGTCGCCGTGAGCGGCGTCCAGGGTGCGCAGCCGTTCGCCCGCAACGTGGTCCTCATCCGGGTCGGGGACACGGTCGCGGAGTTCATGTACGGGCCGGGCACCGACCAGCCGGACACCACGCCCTACGCGCCGCTGATCGCCGCGCAGGTCCAGAAGGTCAAGCTCCAGATCGGACGTTGAGCGGCGCGCGGTCGCGGTCCGTCCGCCGGTCACAGCAGTGTGCCGAGCGGGTAACAACGGGCGGAAAGGCGATCTCCAGGCGCTAGCGTGTGACGTAACAGGCCGTCAGGTGGCAGTGGCGGGGCCGGAACCACAGGGGGGGCCGGGCGCCGCGCCGCCTCGACGGCTGTCCCATCACACCGAACTGGGGGGTTCACGGTGCCGTTCACCACGCGCACGACCACGTCCGTCCCGCGCCGCGCCAAGGCCGCGCGCCTCGCGCTCGTCCCCGTCCTGGGCCTCGCCCTCGCCGGGCTCACCGCGTGCAACGACGACAAGAAGGCCGACGCCTCGGCCGGCTCGTCCGCGTCGTCCGACGCGGGCAACTCCGGGGGTCTGTGGGGAGGTCCGTCCAAGTCCCCGGACGCGGGCAAGGCCGACACCGCCAAGCCCGGCACCGGCGGCAAGAGCCCGGCCGCGGGCGCCAACGCCAAGCAGCCCAGCACGGACGACCTCACCGCGGCGCTGCTCAACGCGCAGGAGATCCCGGCGGGCTACACGCCGGGCGACCCCGACCAGAGCCGGGACACCGAGGCCAAGGACTCGGAGGTCTCCGACCCGCGCTGCAAGACCCTCGTGTACGACTCCCTCGACGCGACGTCCGTCGGCCACATCGTGCAGACGTACGTGAAGGCGCCCGCTGACGGCGGACAGCCCCGCGAGGCGGTCGCCATCGCCCTGGACAGCCAGTCCAACGCGTCCCTGCGCCAGTACGTGGAGAGCTACGCCGCCGCGCTCAAGGCCTGCCCGTCCTTCACGGAGACGCAGAAGGACGGCACCGTCGAGAAGTACACGGTCACCACCGTGCAGACGGGCAAGTACGGCGCCGACTCGGTCTCCTTCCGGCTCCAGGACGACGCCAAGGACGGCCGCAAGTACATGTACTTCGTCGTGGCCGTGAAGGGCACCGTCAGCGTCCAGGTCGCCGCGGTGTCGGCCGACGGGCCGCCCGCCGAGCCCACGCAGTTCGCCAAGGGCCAGATCGACAAGGTCGGCCAGGCCGCGGGGGCCTGAGCTGGGGCCTGAGCTCAGGCCCGTTGAGCCGCCGCCTGCGTTCCCCACGGGAGGGGCAAGCGCGAAGCGCTTTCGAATACGGGCGGTGGGGGGCGACGGGTGGGCGGCACCCCCGGACCGCCCCGGGCGTACGGAGTCCCCGTACCCCGGGGCGGTACTGTTCGTGCGGATCTTCCCCGTTACGCAGGAGGCACGATGAGCGGGACCACCGTCGACCCCGAGGACGCCAAGATCGTCACGCTGGCCCGCTCCACGCGTGCCCGGAACGGCGCCCCCGAGGGCGCCGCGGTGCGCGACGAGACCGGCCGCACGTACGTCGCCTCGACCGTCGACCTGCCCTCGCTCAAGCTGACCGCGCTGCAGACCGCCGTCGCCATGGCCGTCGCCGGCGGCGCGCGGGGCCTGGAGGCCGCCGCGATCGTGTCCAAGGGCGACGCGGTCGTCCAGGCCGACCTCGACGCCGTGCGCGACCTGGGCGGCGAGGGCACCCCGATCCTGCTCGCCGGACCCGACGGGACGGTCGTCTCGTCGACGCCCGCCTGACCACCAGCGCCGGTACCGGTCGGGAGCGGTCAGGACCCGGCCCCCGCTAGGGGACAATGAGACCCATGAGTGATCGCTCCACCCCCGCCGGCGCCGCGCGCGTCCCGGCCCACCGCAGCGGCTTCGCGTGTTTCGTCGGCCGCCCCAACGCGGGCAAGTCCACCCTGACGAACGCGCTGGTCGGTACCAAGGTCGCGATCACCTCGGGGCGTCCGCAGACCACCAGGCACACGGTGCGCGGCATCGTGCACCGCCCCGACGCGCAGCTGGTGCTGGTCGACACCCCCGGTCTGCACAAGCCGCGCACGCTGCTCGGCCAGCGGCTGAACGACCTGGTGCGCACCACGTGGGCCGAGGTCGACATCATCGGCTTCTGCCTGCCCGCCGACCAGAAGGTCGGCCCCGGCGACCGGTTCATCGCCAAGGAGCTCGCCGAGGTCCGCAAGACCCCGAAGGTCGCGATCGTCACCAAGACCGACCTCGTGGACAAGAAGACGCTCGCCGAGCAGCTCATCGCCGTCCAGTCCATGGCGAGCGACCTGGGCTTCGAATGGGCCGAGATCATCCCGGTGTCGGCCGTCGGCGGCAACCAGGTCGGCCTCGTCGCCGACCTGCTGGCCGGACTGCTTCCCGAGGGCCCGCCGCTCTACCCGGACGGCGAACTGACCGACGAGCCCGAGCAGATCATGGCCGCCGAGCTGATCCGCGAGGCCGCCCTCGAGGGCGTGCGCGACGAACTGCCGCACTCGCTCGCCGTGGTCATCGAGGAGATGATTCCGCGCGAGGACCGCCCGGCCGACAAGCCGCTCGTCGACATCCACGCCTACCTGTACGTGGAGCGGCCCAGCCAGAAGGCGATCGTGATCGGCGCCAAGGGCTCCCGGCTCAAGGAGGTCGGGACGCGCGCCCGCAAGCACATCGAGGCGCTGCTCGGCACGCCGGTCTACCTGGACCTGCACGTCAAGGTCGCCAAGGACTGGCAGCGGGACCCCAAGCAGCTGCGCCGACTCGGGTTCTGACCCGCCGCGGAGCCGGGGGCTCGGGGGACGCGGAGCGGGCATGGAAAGGCGCCGCCCTCTCAAAGGGGAGGTGAAGGCGGCGCCGTGTCTCTCCGCGTCCATTCTCACCCCGATGCGTGTAAAGGCCACGTGAAAGTGAGATGCGCCACGCCTTGAGGGGATCGGCTGGGTCCCGCCAAGGGCCGTCAGGTAGGGTTGCGTACATCATGCGTCAGTGGCTGCTTCTTCTTAGCCGCCGCGGCGAGGGCTCGCCCTTCTGATGAGAAGTGGGCCGGCCTCCCTCGCCGCGGGGTAGAGGCATTGCCTTTTACGGGTCCCAGGATTCGCGCGCCGGCATCGAGGAAGTTCTCGCAAGTCACGACCGCCGTCGCGTTGCGCCACCGCGCCGCAGCGCCGAATCCAGCTCGAGGAGCCTGCCGCATGTCCTCCATCAACCGGCCCACGCCGATCACCGCCGCGACCGTCGGCCAGAAGCCGTCCGGCATGCCGATCCACAAGTACGCGCCGTTCCAGGGCGTCGAGCTGCCGGACCGCACGTGGCCGTCGAAGACCATCACCACCGCGCCCCGCTGGCTGTCGACCGACCTGCGCGACGGTAATCAGGCGCTGATCGACCCCATGAGTCCGGCGCGCAAGCGGACCATGTTCGACCTGCTGGTACGCATGGGCTACAAGGAGATCGAGGTCGGCTTCCCGGCCGCGTCGCAGACCGACTTCGATTTCATCCGCAGCATCATCGAGGAAGGCGCGGTCCCCGAGGACGTCACCATCTCGGTGCTGACCCAGGCCCGCGAGGAGCTGATCGAGCGCACCGTCGAGTCGCTGGTCGGCGCGCCGAAGGCCACCGTCCACCTGTACAACGCGACCGCGCCGCTGTTCCGCCGCGTGGTCTTCAACGTCGACCGCGACCTGTGCCGCGCCATCGCCGTCGAGGGCACCGGGCACGTCATGCGGTTCGCCGAGAAGCACCTGGGCCCCGAGACGACGTTCGGCTACGAGTACTCGCCCGAGATCTTCATCGACACCGAGCTGGACTTCGCGCTGGAGGTCTGCGAGGCGGTCATGGACGTCTGGCAGCCCGAGGCCGGCCGCGAGATCATCCTGAACCTGCCCGCCACCATCGAGCGCTCCACGCCGAACGTGTACGCGGACCAGATCGAGTGGATGAGCCGCAACCTGTCGCGCCGCGAGCACATCGCGCTGTCCGTGCACCCGCACAACGACCGCGGTGCCGCGGTGGCCGCCGCCGAGCTGGCCGTCATGGCCGGCGCCGACCGCGTTGAGGGCTGCCTGTTCGGGCACGGCGAGCGCACCGGCAACGTGGACCTGGTGACGCTGGGCATGAACCTGTTCAGCCAGGGCGTCGACCCGATGGTCGACTTCTCGGAGATCGACGAGATCCGCCGCACCGTCGAGTACTGCACGCAGCTGCCCGTCCACCCGCGCCACCCGTACGCGGGCGACCTGGTCTACACGGCCTTCTCCGGCTCGCACCAGGACGCCATCAAGAAGGGCTTCGAGGCGCTGGAGAAGGACGCGGCGGCCGCGGGCGTGTCGCGCGACGAGATCCTGTGGGGCGTCCCGTACCTGCCGATCGACCCGAAGGACGTCGGCCGGACCTACGAGGCGGTCATCCGCGTCAACAGCCAGTCCGGCAAGGGCGGCGTGGCGTACGTGATGAAGGCCGACCACAAGATGGACCTGCCGCGCCGCCTGCAGATCGAGTTCTCGCGCATCATCCAGGGCAAGACCGACGCCGAGGGCGGCGAGGTCACGCCGGCGCAGATCTGGTCGGTGTTCCAGGACGAGTACCTGCCGACGCCGCACGCCCCGTGGGGCCGCCTGGCGCTGCGCGCGCACTCGACCCAGTCGGTGGACAACGACCGCGACGCGCTGTCGGTGGACATGGCGGTCGACGGCAAGGACGCCACCCTGGAGGGCGTCGGCAACGGCCCGATCGACGCCTTCGTCCGCGCCCTGGGCGACATCGGCTTCGACGTCCGGGTCCTGGACTACACCGAGCACGCGATGAGCGGCGGCGAGGACGCGCGCGCGGTCGCGTACGTCGAGTGCGCCGTCGACGGCCAGGTCCTGTGGGGCGTGGGCGTGGACGAGAACATCGTGCGTGCGTCGCTGAAGGCCGTGGTGAGCGCGGTCAACCGGGCGGCGCGCAGCGTCAACTGACGCATCGTCGGCGGTACGGCGGCGGCCCCGGGAACTCCCGGGGTCGCCGCCGTCGCGTTTTCCGGCGGATGTTGCCGAGTTGTTGCCGGAAACTCCGTGCCCCTTCCCACTTTAAGTCAACTGTCTTAACCTCCGTGCAGGCGGCGGCCCCGGGAGGCCGCCGGACATCCTCGGGAGGTCCCATGAGCACCGTCCGCAACCGGCTCGGCGAACGCCGCACCGCGCTCGGCCCGCGCGTCCTGCGCCGACTGCCCGCGGGCGTCGAGAGCGCCCCGTACGAGCTGTTCGAGCTGCGCCCGTACGGCCCGCTGATCGGCGCCGAGGTGCACGGCGTCGACCTGCGCGAGCCGGTCGGCCCCGAGCTGTTCGCCGAACTCGACCGCGCGCTCGTCGAATGGAAGGTGCTGTTCTTCCGCGACCAGCCGATCGACTCCGCGCAGCACCGCGCGTTCGCGCGCCTGTGGGGCGAGCTCGAAGTGCACCCGTTCCTCGCCCAGGGCGACGTCCCCGAGGTCGTGCGGTTCAGCAAGGGCGCCGACTCCGCGGGCGTCGAGAACGTCTGGCACACCGACGTGACCTGGCGTCAGGAACCGGCCCTCGGGTCGGTGTTGCGCGCGATCGACGTCCCCGAGTACGGCGGCGACACGCTGTGGGCGGACATGGCCGCCGCCTACGACAACCTCCCCGCCGACGTCCAGGAGCGCATCGAAGGGCGCACCGCCGTCCACGACTTCGCGTTCACCTTCGGGCTCGGCATGGACCCCGACGCCTTCGCGAAGATGCGCGAGCAGTACCCGCCCGTCGAGCACCCCGTCGTGCGCACCCACCCCGTGACCGGCCGCAAGACGCTGTTCGTCAACGAGTTCTTCACCGACCACATCGTCGGACTGCCCGACGACGAGAGCGAGGAGCTCCTCGCGTTCCTCTTCAAGCAGTCCACCGCGCCCGAGTACCAGGCGCGCTTCCGGTGGTCGCCGGATTCCGTGGTCGTGTGGGACAACCGCGCCACCGTGCACTACGCGGTGAACGACTACCACCCGCACATCCGCGTCATGGAGCGCGCCGCGATCCTCGGCGACCGCCCGTACTGACCCACGGGAACCATTCGCGCCACCAGGCCCGTTCGGCAAGTGCAGGGCCGCGGACGGGAGATGGTTCGTTGCTCTCTGTGCCTAACTGATGACGTGCGGTGAAAACTGTGCGACCATCGAACGTGGGAACGCGTTGACGCGTCGGCGGCCGACGGGTGCAGGGGAGCCACGCCATGGTGGTCATCGTGGGTGTCCGGACTGTCCGGACCGTGCTGGAGGACGGCGAGTTCTTCTGCCCCGAGTGCGGCGGCGACCGGCGGTATCAGTACGGCGTGGGGCGGCGCTTCCTGCTCGTGTGCGGGATAGCCGTCCTCCCGGTCTCCCGACCCGCCAGCAGCGTCGAATGCGCCGTCTGCCGCTTCGGGTTCGACCCCGGCGTGCTCACCGTGCCGACCGGCCGGCGGCTGACCGCCCTGCTGCGCGACGTCACGCGCGCGCTCGCGGTCGGCGCGCTGGTCGCCGGCGGCGAGTCGTCACCCGCCGCGCGGGCCGCGGCCGTGGCCGCGGTCCGCGACGTGGGGGTGACCGCGTACACCGACGAACTGCTCGGCGCGGACCTGTACGCGCACGCCGGCGAGGACGACGGCGTCGAGGCCCTCGACGCCCTCGCGGCACACCTCGCGCCCGGCGGCCGCGCCCGGCTCGTCGCGGTCGCGGCCCGCGTCGCGCTCGCCGACGGCCCGTACCGGACGCTCGAACTCGACATGCTGCTCGGCGCGGGCGCCCGCCTCGGCCTCACCCGCGCCGAGATAGACCGGGTCCTCGACGAGGCCGCGGGGCACATGCCGCTGTGAGAACCGCCCCCGCGCGCCGACGGGACCGTCGGTGGCGGGGTCAATAATGGAGGCATGAGCCTCTACCGCGACGAGGGTGTCGTGCTGCGCACCCAGAAGCTCGGCGAGGCCGACCGCATCATCACGCTGCTCACCCGCCAGCACGGGCGGATAAGGGCGGTCGCCCGCGGAGTGCGCCGCACCAAGTCCAAGTTCGGCGCCCGCGTCGAGCCGTTCGGTCACGTCGACGTGCAGTTCTTCGTCAAGGGCTCGGACTTCCCCGGCCGCGGCCTGCCCGCGATCACCCAGGTCGAGACGCTGGCGGCGTTCGGCGCCCCGCTGGTCAGCGACTACGCGGCGTACACCGCGGGCACCGCGATGCTCGAGACCGCCGAACGCCTCACCGACCACGAGGGCGAACCCGCGCTCCAGCAGTACCTGCTGCTCATCGGCGCGCTGCGTACCCTCGCCGCGCGCGCCCACGAACCCGCGCTGGTGCTGGACGCCTTCCTGCTGCGCTCGCTCGCGGTGGCCGGATACGCGCCCAGCTTCGGCGACTGCGCACGCTGCGGCCTCGACGGTCCGCACCGGTTCTTCTCCGTCCCCGGCGGTGGAGCGGTATGCGGCGACTGCCGTCCGGCCGGATCCGTCGTACCCTCTCCGGAGACACTCGACCTGCTCGGAGCGCTGTTGACCGGCGACTGGGCGGGCGCCGACGCCAGCGAGACGCGGTATCGGCGGGAGGGGAGCGGCCTGGTGGCCGCGTATCTGCAATGGCATCTGGAGCGGGGCATCCGCTCGCTGAGACTGGTGGAGCGATCATCGTGAGTCAGGCACGCGGCCGTCGGGGAGTGCTCTCCTTCCTCATGGGCGGGTCGCGCCGACCCGCCCAGGCGACGGCGGCGCGGCAGCCGCACGAGTACCGCGACCCCAAGCCGCACGCGGGCGGCGTCCAGGCCCCGGCGTTCCCGAAGGACGCCGTGCCCAAGCACGTCGCGCTGGTCATGGACGGCAACGGGCGTTGGGCCAAGGAGCGCGGACTGGCGCGCACCGACGGGCACACCGCGGGCGAGTCGTCGCTGTTCGACGTCGTCGAGGGCGCCGCCCAGATCGGCGTCCAGTACGTGTCGGCGTACGCGTTCTCCACCGAGAACTGGAAGCGCTCGCCCGAGGAGATCCGCTTCCTCATGGGCTTCAACATCGAGACGATCCACCGGCGTATCGACGAGATGGACGAGCTCGGCGTGCGCATCCGCTGGTGCGGCCGACGGCCCCGGCTGTGGAAGAGCGTCATCCGCGAGCTGGAGATCGCCGAGGAGCGCACCAAGAACAACACGCGCCTCACCCTCGCCATGTGCATCAACTACGGCGGCCGCGCGGAGATCGTGGACGCCGCCACAGCGCTGGCCGAGGCCGTGCGGGAAGGCCGCGTCGACCCGAAGGACATCGACGAGGAGCTGTTCGCGAGCTACCTCGACGAACCGGACATGCCGGACGTCGACCTGTTCATCCGCTCGTCCGGCGAGCAGCGCACGTCGAACTTCCTGCTGTGGCAGTCCGCGTACGCCGAGATGGTCTTCGACGACGTGCTGTGGCCCGACTTCGACCGCACGCACCTGTTCAAGGCCGTCGAGAGCTACGTCTCCCGCGACCGGCGCTACGGCGGCGCGCTGCCGAACGTCGTGTCGGCCGCCCCGCGGCCCGAGACGCCCTGATCACAGGCGGTGCCCCGGTCCACAAGGTCCGGCAAAACCGCTGCAAAACGCTCGTACGAGCGGCCGGATGTGCCGATGGCACGGCGATCCGGATGCCAGCATGAACGGCATGTCCGAGCAGACCATGCCGGTACGCGGCACCCCCGCAAGCCCACCCGCCGAGGTGACCCGCCCTCGACGAGGCGCGTCACCCCGCGCCTCGGGAGGCGGTGCCCGATGGCGGCCCGGGCAGCTCGAGCTGTTCGTCGTGGGGCTGCTGCTCCTGATCGTCGGCCAGTCCTGGATCGCCGGTCAGCTGGACGCGCCCGCGGTTCAGGCGTGGAGCACGGTGTTCGTCGCGATCTCCGTGCAGGCGCTGCCGTTCCTGGTCCTCGGCACGGTGATCTCTGCGGCCATCACGGCGTTCGTCCCGGCGTCGCTGTTCAGCAAGGTGCTGCCGCGCAACCCGGCTCTCGCCGTGCCGATCGCGGGCGCGGCCGGCGCCGTGCTGCCCGGCTGCGAGTGCGCGTCCGTGCCGGTCGCCGGCGGCCTCATGGCGCGCGGCGTGGCACCCGCGGCAGCGCTCGCGTTCCTGCTCAGCGCGCCCGCGATCAACCCGATCGTGCTGACCGCCACCGCGGTGGCCTTCCCCGGGCGGCCCGAGATGGTGCTCGCCCGCTTCGCGGCGTCGCTCGCCACCTCGGTGCTCATGGGATGGCTGTGGGTGCGGTTCGGCAAGGCCGAGTGGCTGCGCATCCCGCGGCGCTTCACCGAGGCCGGCTCGGGGTCGCGGTGGGAGGACTTCCGGACCGGCATGCAGCACGACTTCCTGCACGCCGGCGGCTTCCTGGTCATCGGCGCCATAACGGCCGCGACGCTCAACGTCACGGTGCCGAAGGACATCATCAACGCGGTGTCCGGGCACTGGTGGTTCTCGATCCTCGCGCTGGCCTTCCTCGCGGTGATCCTCGCGGTCTGCTCGGAGGCCGACGCGTTCGTCGCGGCCAGCCTGTCCGGCTTCTCGCCGACCGCCAAGCTCGCCTTCATGGTGGTCGGCCCGATGGTGGACGTGAAGCTCATCGCGCTCCAGTCGGGCACGTTCGGCAAGGGCTTCGCGGCCCGGTTCTCGTCGGCCACGTTCGTCACCGCCGTGGTGACGAGCATCGCGGTGGGGTGGTGGCTGCTGTGAAGCGCGACGTCCAGTCGGTGGTCCTGGTCCTGATCGGCGCGGCGCTGCTGCGGATCTCCTTCGGCGCCGAGATCTACCTGCGGTACGTGAAGGCCGGGCTGCGGCCCGCGTTGATAGCGGCCGGAGCGGCCGTGCTGCTGCTCGGGTTCGCGGGCGTCGTGCGCGACGGCATCCTGCGCAAGCACGAGGCGGCCGGCCACGACGACCACGAGCACGACCACGGGCACGACCACGAGCACGACCACGAGCACGCTCACGCTCACGCGGAGGGGCACGAGGACGGCCACGGGAGCGACGACGCACACGAGGCCGCCCCGGACGACCGCGCGTCCGACCACGGCCACGACCACAGCAAGGGCCCGCGCATCGCCTGGCTGCTGTGCCTGCCGGTGTTCGCGCTGTTCCTGATCGCGCCGCCCGCGCTCGGCTCCTACACCGCGGCGCGCTCCGACAACACGGTCGCCAAGCCCGCGGCCAAGACCGTCGACGCCGGGTTCCCCGCCCTGCCGCCGGGCGACCCGTTGGACATGACGCTCGGCGACTTCGGCGTGCGCGCGGTGTGGGACACCGCCGACACGCTCAAGGGCCGCAACGTGCGGATGATCGGCTTCGTCACCCCGGGCAAGAACGGCACCTGGTACGTCACCCGGCTGGTGATCAGCTGCTGCGCCGCCGACGCGGTCGCCCGCAAGGTCGAGGTCCGCGACGCCCCGGCGCCGCCCGCCGACACCTGGGTGCAGGTCACGGGCACGTGGTTCAAGAACGGCGAGACCGGCTCGGAGACCGCGACCCCGGCCATGACCGCGACCGGCGTCGAGAAGGTGGCGACCCCGAAGGACCCGTACGAGTAGGCCGCCGACCCGCTCGGGGCGCGGGCGTGCTCAGCCCCGGGCGGCCAGCGTGCAGGGCCCGCACGTGCCGAAGATCTCCAGCTCGTGCGACACGTCGGTGAAGCCGTGCTCGGCGGCGACCCGGCCCGCCCAGCGCTCGACGGCCGGGCCCTCGACCTCCACGGTGCGGCCGCACACCCGGCACACCAGGTGGTGGTGGTGCCCCTGGCTGCAGCGCCGGTACACCGCCTCGCCGTCCTGCGTGCGCAGCACGTCGACCTCGCCCGCGTCGGCGAGCGACTGCAGGGTCCGGTAGACCGTGGTCAGCCCGACGGACTCACCGCGCTGCTTGAGCAGGTCGTGCAGGTCCTGCGCGCTGCGGAAGTCCTCGACCTCGTCGAGGAGGCTGGACACCGCGGTGCGCTGCCGGGTCGATCTGCCTCGGGCCGGGCTGTTCGCGGTGGTCACCGGGGCTCCTCCTCGACGGCGGTGGGGGCGGGGCTCGTCCCCGACATTGTGCCGGAAGAGCCGGTCGAGGCGTCACGGCGCTGCGCCCCGACCGTGGCGGCGACGTCCACGTCGACCTCGGCCGACGAAACCGCCGCTGCCCGCCGTGCCGCGCGGCGCAGGTTCAGCGGCGCGGTGAGCAGTCCGACGAGGACGAACAGGGCGATCGCGATCAGCACGATGGTCGCCCCGGGCGGCGCGTCGACGTAGTAGGTCAGCGTCGTGCCGCTCACCGACACCGCGACGCCGACGGCGATCGCCGTGGCCATGGTGACCGCGAACGTGCGGGTGAGCTGCTGCGCGATCGCGACGGGCACGACCATCAGCGCGCTGACCAGCAACAGGCCGACGACGCGCATGGCGACCGTGACGGTGACCGCGGCGGTCACCGCGATCAGCAGGTTGAGGGCCCGGACCGGGAGGCCCGTCACGCGCGCGAACTCCTCGTCCTGGCACACCGTGAACAGCGGGCGGCGCAGGCCGATGGTCACCGCGAGGACCGCTATCGCGAGGATCACGATGACCTGGATGTCCTCGGGGGCGACGGAGGTCAACTGGCCGAACAGATAGGCGTCGAGGTTGCTGTTGCCCTCCGACTGGCTGGCCAGCATGACGCCGCCCGCGATGCCGCCGTAGAACATCACCGACAGCGCGAGGTCGCCGCTCACCTTGCTGTGCTCGCGGACCAGCTCGATGACCACCGCGCCGGCCGCCGCGGTGAGCACCGCGAGCAGCACGGGGGAGCGGTCGAGCAGCAGGCCGAGGCCTACGCCGGTGAGCGCGATGTGGCCGATGCCGTCGCCCATGAACGCCTGACGGCGCTGCACGAGGTAGACGCCCACGGCGGGCGCGGTCATGCCGACCAGCAGGGCGGCGAGCAGCGCGCGCTGCATGAAGTCGTACTGGAGCAGGCTCATGTCAGCAGTCCCGGGGTGGCGTGCGCGTGGTCGTCGGCGTGCGGGTGGACGTGGTCGTGGCCGGGCAGCGCGTGCTGGCCGAGCGCCTCGGGCGGGACGCCGTCGTGGCACACACAGCCGTCGCGCAGCACCACGGCGCGGTCGATGAGCGGTTCGAGCGGCCCGAGTTCGTGCAGGACGAGCAGCACGGCGCGGCCCTCCTGCTTCTGCCTGCGCAGCGTCTCGGCGAGCACCTCCTGGCTGGCCAGGTCGACGCCCGCCATCGGCTCGTCCATGATCAGCAGGTCGGGGCGGCGGGCCAGCGCGCGGGCGATCAGGACGCGCTGCTGCTGGCCGCCGGACAGGTGCGCGATGCCGTCGCCGGCGCGGTCGAGCATGCCGACGGCGGCCAGCGCCTCGTCGACGGCCGTGCGGTCGGCGCGGCCGAGGCGGAACATGCGGCGGCGGTCGAGCCGGCCGGACGCGACGACCTCGCGCACGCTCGCGGGAACGCCGGCCGCGGCGGTGGTGCGCTGCGGGACGTAGCCGATCCGCGCCCAGTCCTTGAAGCGGCCGTGCGGTGTGCCGAACAGCTCGATGCGGCCGCCGGTCAGCGGGACGAGGCCGACGAGCGTGCGGACCGCGGTGGACTTGCCGGAGCCGTTCGCGCCGAGCAGCGCGACGACCTCGCCGGGGAACACCTTCAGGTCGACGCCGCGCAGCACCGGGCGGCCGCCGAGCTCGGCGGTGCCGCCGGTCATCCGGACGACGGGGGCGGCGTCGACCTGTGCGGTCGGCGCGCTGGTTCGAGCTATGGCGGTGTCGGGGCGGGTCACGCGCATCCCAGTGCCTTCCGCAGTGCGTCGAGGTTGGCGTGCATCACCGAGAAGTAGTCGTCCTTGGCCTCGTCCTCGACGCCTTCCAGCGGGTCGAGGACGGCCGTGGTGGCTCCGGTGTCGCGGGCGAGGGTCTGCGCGGTCTTGGGGCTGGCGAGCGTCTCGAAGAACACGGTGGTGACGCCCTTGTCCCTGACCAGCTTCTGCAGCTCGGCGATGCGCGCGGGGGAGGGCTCCGACTCGGGGTTGACGCCGTTGACGCCGATCTGGTCGAGCCCGTAGCGCTCGGCGAGGTAGCCGAACGCGGCGTGGCTGGTGACGAACTCCTTGCGCCGGCATGTGGCCAGGCCGGCCTTGAAGTCGTTGTCGAGCGCTTCGAACTCGGCCTTGAGCTCGGCCGTGCGGTTGCGGTAGTCCTCCGCGTGCGCGGGGTCGGCCTTGGCGAGGCCCTCGCCGACGCCGTCCGCGATCGCCGCCATGCGGGTCGGGTCGAGCCATATGTGCGGGTCGCCGCCGGCCTTGGAGGCGTGGTCGTGGCCGTCGCCCGCGCCGTGCGCGTGGTCGTGCGTGCCGTCGACCTCGAGGCCGTGGTCCTCGAGCGGGCTGAACCTGGTGGCCTCGACGGTCCCGTTGTGGTGGTTCTGCGCGATGGCCTTGTCGACGGCGGGCTGCAGGCCCTTGAGGTAGACGACCAGGTCGGCGTCGCTGATGGACGCGACCTGCCGGGGCTTGAGCTCGAGGTCGTGCGGCTCCGCGCCGGGCTTGGTCAGGCTGGTGACCTTCACCTGGGGGCCGCCGATCTGCTGGGCGAGGAACTTCAGCGAGTAGAACGCCGCGACGACGTCGACCTTGCCGCCGCCGTCCCCCGAGCTCGCGGACGCCTTGTCGTCCTTGCCGCACCCCGTGAGCAGGAGCGTCGACGCGGTGGCGGCGGCGAGCAGGGATGCCGGGACGGCACGGCGTATGTTCATGACAATCATTCTCAACTTTGCTGACAATGATTGTCAATTGCGGATGGCCGGGGCGGGCGCCGCGGCGGGACTCCCGCCCGTCCGCGCGGTACGCGGTGCGGTATCCGGGGGAGAACGGAATTGAACCCGGTACCCCCACCGCCGGTACCCTTTGCGCACACGTCACTGACCGCATCGTCGCACCGAAGAGAGCATTGTGGCCGCCGACAAGATCGAGACCATCGTCAGCCTGAGCAAGCGCCGCGGGTTCGTCTTCCCGTGCAGCGAGATCTACGGCGGCCAGAAGGCCGCCTGGGACTACGGACCGCTCGGTGTGGAGCTCAAGGAGAACATCAAGCGCCAGTGGTGGCGGTCGATGGTCACCTCGCGCGACGACATCGTCGGTCTCGACTCCTCGGTCATCCTCGCCCGCGAGGTGTGGGAGGCGTCCGGCCACGTCGAGGCGTTCGTCGACCCGCTGACCGAGTGCACCTCGTGCCACAAGCGGTACCGCGCCGACCACCTCGAAGAGGCGTACGAGGCGAAGCACGGCCGCCCGCCGGCCAACGGCCTCGCGGACCTCAACTGTCCGAACTGCGGCACCAAGGGCGCCTTCACCGAGCCGAAGATGTTCAACGGCCTGCTGCAGACCTACCTCGGCCCGACGCAGGACGAGTCCGGCCGCGCGTTCCTGCGCCCGGAGACCGCGCAGGGCATCTTCGTGAACTTCAAGCTGACGGCCGACGCCGCGCGCAAGAAGCCGCCGTTCGGCATCGCGCAGGTCGGCAAGAGCTTCCGCAACGAGATCACGCCGGGCAACTTCATCTTCCGCACCCGCGAGTTCGAGCAGATGGAGATGGAGTTCTTCGTCAAGCCGGGCGAGGACGAGCAGTGGCACGAGTACTGGCTCCAGGAGCGCTGGAACTGGTACACGGGCCTCGGCCTGCGCGAGGAGAACATGCGCTTCTTCGAGCACCCGAAGGAGAAGCTGTCGCACTACTCGAAGCGGACCGCGGACATCGAGTACCGCTTCCAGTTCGGCGGCAACGAGTTCGGTGAGCTCGAAGGCGTCGCGAACCGCACCGACTTCGACCTGACGACGCACTCGAAGCACTCCGGCACCGACCTCTCCTTCTTCGACCAGGAGACGAAGGAGCGCTGGATGCCGTACGTCATCGAGCCGGCGGCCGGTGTGAACCGCGCGATGCTCGCCTTCATGCTCGACGCGTACAACGAGGACGAGGCCCCCAACGCCAAGGGCGTCATGGAGAAGCGCGTCGTGATGCGCCTCGACCCGCGCCTGGCGCCGGTCAAGGCCGCGGTGCTGCCGCTGTCGCGCAACGCCGACCTGTCGCCGAAGGCCCGCGGCCTGGCCGCCGACCTGCGGAAGTTCTGGAACGTCGACTTCGACGACGCGGGTGCCATCGGCCGCCGCTACCGCCGCCAGGACGAGATCGGCACGCCGTTCTGCATCACGGTCGACTTCGACACCCTCGAGGACAACGCCGTGACCATCCGCGACCGCGACACGATGGGCCAGGAGCGCGTCTCGCTGGACCGCGTGCAGGAGTTCCTCGCGCCGCGTCTGCTCGGCTGCTGACCGGCCGACCGATCAACGGTTGACGGGGGCCGCGGCCGCCGCACACTCCCCGAGTGCGACGGCCGCCGGCCCCCGGCGCCGAACGCCCCACGCCCACCCCCCGTGGCGGCGTGGGGCGGACCCCCTCAGCGCCCCTCGGGAAGGTCCTCCGCCCGCAGCCGCGCCCGCGCCTCCATGAGCGCGAAACCCAGCAGGTTCAGGCCCCGCCACTGGTCCGGACGCGGCGCGCGCTCGTCCTGCGCCGCCAGCCCGATGCCCCAGATCCGGTCGAGCGGGCTCGCCTCCACCAACACGCGGCCGCCCGTGCCGAGCAGGAACGCGCGAAGCTCCGGGTGCTGCCCGAACTTGGCCACGTTGCCCGCCACCACGAGCTCGAACCGCGCGTCGCACCACGTGCGTTCGTCGAAACCGCGGACCTGGCGCCCGACCGCCTTGGCCGCCTTCGGATGCGGTGCGTCGACCGCCCGCCGCTCGGCGGCGGCGTCCCCGAACAGGCGGGCCTTGCCGGCCATCATCCAGTGCTCGGCGGTCGCATAGGTCACGCCGTCGACCGTGAACGGCGTCGGCGCCCACTGGCTCAGACACGCCGCCCCCACCCTGCCGTCCTCCGGTGCCTGGTGGCCCCAGAAGAACAGGTACTTCACCTTCCGCCCCGCCTCGACGAGCGCCCGCAGCGCGTCGGCGTCGCGCGGCTCGCCGTGCCGTGCGCCGGCCTGCTCCTCGACGCCCTCGTCGGCCGCCCCTGCGGCACCCACCCGCGCGGTTTCCATGCCCATGACCCGTCCCCGATGCGATCGTCCGTGCGGCTGCCCGGCTGACACGACCCATCGTGGCAGGGCTCACCGACCTCGCGCCAGGGGTTTTTCTCTATCTGAGAAAAACCGGGGCGGCGGGCGCCCGCCGCCGTAGGCGACAATGGGTGGATCCGCCCGCCGCCGAACCGGAGCAGACCGCCATGACCTCGTCCGCCACCACCACCGCCGGGAACCCGGCGACCGAGTTCGCCCCGCTGCGGCTGGGCGGGGTCGAGGTGTGGCCTCCCGTGGTCCTGGCGCCGATGGCCGGCATCACGAACGCGCCGTTCCGGACGCTGTGCCAGGAGCAGGCCGAACAGGCCACCGAGGCGCGCCCCGCCGGGCTCTACGTCAGCGAGATGATCACGACGCGCGCGCTGGTCGAGCGCGACGACAAGACGATGCGGCTCATCCGCTTCGCCGAGACCGAACGCCCGCGCAGCATCCAGCTCTACGGCGTCCACCCCGACGTCGTCGGCCGCGCCGTCGCGATGATCGTCGACGAGGACCTCGCCGACCACATCGACCTCAACTTCGGCTGCCCCGTCCCCAAGGTCACCCGCAAAGGCGGCGGCTCGGCACTGCCCTACAAGCGCAACCTGCTGCGCGACATCCTGCGCTCCGCGGTCAAGAACGCCCGCCACCTCCCGGTCACCATGAAGATGCGCAAGGGCATCGACGACGACCACCTCACCTACCTCGACGCCGGGCGCATCGCCCAGGACGAGGGCGTCACGTGGGTCGCGCTGCACGGCCGCACCGCGCAGCAGCACTACGGCGGCACCGCGGACTGGTCCTCCATCGCGCGCCTCAAGGAGGCCGTCGACATCCCGGTGCTCGGCAACGGCGACATCTGGGACGCCGACGACGCGCTGCGCATGCTCCGCGAGACCGGCTGCGACGGCGTCGTCGTCGGCCGCGGCTGCCTGGGACGACCGTGGCTCTTCCGCGATCTGGTCTCCGTCTTCGAGGGCAGCGACCGGCGCGCCCGCCCCGCGCTGCGCGAGGTCGCCGCCGTCATGCGCCGGCACGCCGAGCTGCTCGGCGGGTGGATGGGCGAGGAACGCGGCGTCACCGACTTCCGCAAGCACGTCGCCTGGTACACCAAGGGCTTCTCGGTCGGCTCCGAGATGCGCCGCGGCCTCGCCATGGTCGGCGACCTCGCCGAGCTCGACGCGCTGCTGGCCGGCCTCCACCTCGACCAGCCCTGGCCGACCGGCGCCGACGGCCCGCGCGGCCGCACCGCGGGCGGCAAGAAGGTCGTGCTGCCCGAAGGCTGGCTCGACGACCCCGAGTGCGCCCTCCCGCCGACCGACGCGGAACTCGACCACTCGGGCGGCTGAGCGGCTCCACGTGCCGACCCGCGCACGTGGCGTGATCCTGATACGAGGACCTTTCCGTACCGCACGGACGGGTACGCTCCCGGCCATCAGGGCAATTGGGCCGCGCGGACACCGCCGGTTCGAACAACGGGGCCTCCCTCGGCCCCGTCCAGGCGGTCACGCGGCTCTCCATCGTGCGCGAGGGGGAAACCCGTGCCGAACACGCCGAAATTCGTCTACGCCTTCTCCGAGGGCAACAAGGACCTCAAGGACCTGCTCGGGGGCAAGGGCGCCAACCTGGCCGAGATGGCCAACCTCGGGCTGCCGGTGCCGCCCGGCTTCACCATCACGACCGAGGCCTGCCGCGCCTACCTCGCCGAAGGCGCCGAACCCGCAGGGCTGCACGACGAGGTCCAGCGCCACCTGAGCGCCCTCGAGGAGGGCATGGGACGCCGCCTCGGCGACCCGGACGACCCGCTGCTGGTGTCCGTGCGCTCCGGCGCCGCGTTCTCGATGCCCGGGATGATGGACACCGTCCTCAACATCGGGCTGACCGACGCCTCCGTCGCCGGGCTCGCCGCCCAGGCCGACGACGAGCGCTTCGCGTGGGACTCGTACCGCAGGCTCATCCAGATGTTCGGCAAGACCGTCCTCGGCGTCGACGGGGACCTGTTCGAGGAGCGCCTCGACGCCGCCAAGCGGGCCAAGGGCGCCAGCTCCGACCTCGACCTGGACGCCGCCGACCTGCGCGCCCTCGTCGACGCCTACAAGGCCCTCGTCGCCAAGGAGGCCGGCCGCGACTTCCCGCAGGACCCGCGCGCCCAGCTCGACCTCGCCGTGCGCGCGGTCTTCGCCTCCTGGAACGGCGACCGGGCCCGGCTCTACCGCCGCCAGGAGCGGATCCCGGACAACCTCGGCACCGCCGTGAACATCGTCGCGATGGTGTTCGGCAACCTCGGCGCCGACTCCGGCACCGGCGTCGCCTTCACCCGCGACCCCGCCACCGGCAAACAGGGGGTCTACGGCGACTACCTCGCCAACGCGCAGGGGGAGGACGTCGTCGCCGGCATCCGCAACACCGTGCCGCTGGCCGAGCTCGAGCGGCTCGACAAGCCGTCCTACGACCGGCTGCTGGAGATCATGGAGATCCTCGAGGGCCACTACCGCGACCTGTGCGACATCGAGTTCACCATCGAACGCGGCGCCCTGTGGATGCTCCAGACCCGGGTCGGCAAGCGCACCGCCGAGGCCGCCTTCCGCATCGCCGCGCAGCTCGTCGACCAGGGCCTGATCGACGACGACGAGGCCCTGCGCCGGGTCTCGGGCGCGCAGCTCGCGCAGCTGATGTTCCCGCGCTTCGCCGCCGCGTCCGACGGTGCGGACGCGGACGCGCCCGAACCGGTCGCCGAGGGGATCGCCGCGTCCCCCGGCGCGGCGGTCGGCCGCGCGGTGTTCGACCAGGCCACCGCGGTCGCGTGGGCGGCCCGTGGCGACCGCGTCATCCTGGTGCGCCGGGAGACGAATCCGGACGATCTCGCCGGCATGGTCGCCGCCGAGGGCATCCTCACCAGCCGCGGCGGCAAGACCTCGCACGCCGCCGTCGTGGCCCGCGGCATGGGCAAGACCTGCGTGTGCGGGGCCGAGGCGCTGGCCGTCGACCCGCGCGGCAAGCGGTTCACCGCACGGGACGGCGTCGTCGTCGAGGAGGGCGACGTCATCTCCGTCGACGGCACCAACGGCAAGGTCTACCTCGGCGAGGTCCCCGTGGTGCCCTCCCCGGTCGTCGACTACTTCGAGGGCCGCGCGACGCCCGACGGCGAGGGACAGGACGGGCTGCTGACCGCCGTCGACCGCATCGTCGGGCACGCCGACCGCGTGCGGCGGCTGCGCGTCCGCGCCAACGCCGACACCGGCGAGGACGCCGCCCGAGCCCGCAGGTTCGGCGCGCAGGGCATCGGCCTGCTGCGCACCGAGCACATGTTCCTCGGCGAGCGGCGCAAGCACGTCGAGCGGCTCGTCCTCGCCGACACCGACGACTCGCGCGCGGCCGCGCTGGAAGCGCTGCTGCCGTTGCAGCGCCAGGACTTCGCCGAGGTGCTCGCCGCGATGGACGGCCTGCCGGTCACCATCCGGCTGCTCGACCCGCCGCTGCACGAGTTCCTGCCCGACCTGACCGAGCTGTCGGTCAAGGTCGCGCTCGCCGACGAGCGCGGCACCGGGTCGGACGAGGACCGCGCGCTGCTGGACGCCGTGCGCCGGCTGCACGAGCAGAACCCGATGCTCGGCCTGCGCGGGGTCCGCCTCGGCCTGGTCGTCCCCGGACTGTTCGCCATGCAGGTCCGCGCGATCGCCGAGGCCGCCGCCGACCGGCTGCGCGCGGGCGGCGCGCCGCACCCCGAGATCATGGTCCCGCTGGTGGGCGGCGTCCAGGAGCTGGAGATCGTCCGCGACGAGGCGCTGCGGGTGCTCGCGGAGGTCGGCGCGGAGCACGGTGTCCCGCTCGACCTCCCGATCGGCACCATGATCGAGCTGCCGCGCGCCGCGCTGACCGCCGGGCAGATCGCCGGCTCCGCCGAGTTCTTCTCCTTCGGCACCAACGACCTCACGCAGACCACGTGGGGGTTCTCCCGCGACGACGTCGAGGCGTCGTTCTTCGCGGCCTACCTGGACGCGGGCGTCTTCGGCGTCTCGCCGTTCGAGTCCCTCGACCGGGACGGGGTCGGCCGCCTCGTCGCGCTCGCCGCCGCCGAGGGCCGCGCCACCCGCCCCGGCCTGGGCCTCGGGGTGTGCGGCGAGCACGGCGGCGACCCCGACTCGGTGCGGTTCTTCCACGACACCGGGCTCGACTACGTCTCGTGCTCGCCGTTCCGGCTCCCCGTCGCCCGACTCGAGGCCGGCCGCGCCGCCGTGCTCGACGGCCGCGCGCACGGCACGGGCGGAGGCACCGCCGACACCCGCTGACGGGGACTTCGCACGGGATCGCTGCGGGGCGCCTTCCGGGGACTCCCCGGCGGGTTCGTCGCACGTCGATGGCGCGGGCGCCCTTGAAACCCGGCCGTGTCGACGCTCTACAGTGATCCCGTGCCGAAGATACGAGCAGCCTCCGTCGCCGAGCACCGCGCCATGCAGCACGCCGCCCTGCTCGACGCCGCCCGCGCCCTGCTGGACGAGGGCGGATTCGCCGCACTGACCTTCCCCGCACTCGCCGAGCGCACCGGGCTCGCCCGGTCCTCGGTCTACGAGTACTTCCGCTCGCGGGCCGCGGTCGTCGAGGAACTGTGCGCCGTCGACCTGCCGGCCTGGGTCGCCGAGGTCGAGAACGCCATGGCCGCCGTCGAGGACCCGGCCGGCAAGATCGCGGCGTACGTCCACCGCCAGCTGGAGCTGGTCGGCGACCGCACGCACCGCGTGGTCGTGGCGATCTCGACCGGCGAGCTGGACGCGGGCGCGCGCGAGCGCATCCGCGCGGCGCACGGGCGCATCGTCGAACTCGTCGTCAGCGCGCTGGCCGACCTCGGCCACCCGGACCCGATGCTGGTCGCCTCGCTCGTGCAGGGCATGGTCGACGCGGCGGTGCGCCGGATCGAGTGCGGGGCGGACGGCCGCGAGGTGACCGCCGCGACGCTGGGCCTGGTCCTCGGCGGCGTTGCCGAGGTGCGGCTGCCCGAGCCCGCGCCGGAGCCCGCCGACGAAGCCGGCGAGCCCGCCGTGGACCAGCCGGCCGACGAGCTGTCGCCCACGGCGTAGCACCTGCCCGGGGAAGGGCCGTCGAGGCCCGGCGTGCCTGGGCGCGCGCCGTCGGCCCGCGCCTCCTGAGCGCGCGGCCGAGGGCAGCGGCCCGAACGGCGGGTACAACCGGACGCCTCCGCCCAGCAGTCGCAGCGGGTCGCGGTAGTGCGGCGGCCCGTGTGCGGCCGCGCCGGTGGGCCCCTCGACGAGCCCCCAGTGCAGACACACCTCGGCGCAGTGCCGAACCCCCTCCGCGACGGTGCCGAGCGGATCCCCGGCGGCGACCCGCGCGCCGGCCGCGACGGACGCCGTCACGGGCTCGTAGGTGGTCGACAGCAACCCGTGCCGGACCGTCACCACGCCCTGTCCGGCGATCACCCCGGCGAACGCGACGACGCCCGCCCCGGCCGCGCGCACCTGCTGCCCGGGCGCCGCCGCGAGGTCCACTCCGCGGTGCCCCGCGAGCCAGTCGAAGGCCGGCGGCGCGAACCGCCGCAGCACCGCCGGGCGCGGATCGAGCGGCCACACCCAGCGCGCCCCCACCGACACCAGCGGTGCCGCACGCGGCGGCCCGCCCGTGGGCAGCACGTGCGCGGCGGCCAGCGCCGGCAGCCCGGCCCCGGCGGCCAGCACACCGCACGCCGTGACGGCGCCGATCGCGGTGGTCCGGCGCGAGCGCGCGCGTTCACTCATCCGGGTGGACTCCGGATCGGGCTCGGGATCGGGCCCGGGATCGGACTCGGGATCGCGCCCGGGACCGGACCAGGGGCAGGAACCGTCGCGGCCGGGGAGCGCGGGTTCGACAGGGGGCTCGGAGTCGGACGGGGTGCGGGATTCGTGCGTCATGCCGTCGAGGATGCGCCGATTTCCGCACAACGTCCGATCGTCCGCCGAAATCTGGGGAGAAACGGTTTCCCTGCTCGAGTTCTGTGGATAAGTCGGGATCCCCGCACGGCCCTTCGGCTAATGTCTTCCGCCCGCCGCGCCTGAATCACCCGCGGTCGCGCAGCCTGGATATCCGCGGCGCGCATTTCCCGCCTAAATTCATGGGCTTCCCGCATTGGCCACGATGAACGGGGGCGCCATGCTCATCGGAACAGCCCGTGCCCGGCACCGCCGCGTGAGAACGGCAGCCGCCGCTCTCACGCTCACCGCGTTACTCGCGGCGGTGACCGGCTGCGACCCGGACAAGCCGCCGCCCGCCGGCGGCACCGCAAAGCCGTCCACATCGGCGCCGTCCGGCCCGACCACCACCAAACCCGGCGGCGGATCCGCGACCGGCACGCCAGGCACACCGACCGGCCCGGGCACACCCACCACGCCGGGCACCCCCACCGCGACCGCGACGGCGCCCGGCACACCGGAAGGAGCCACCGCGGGGCTGCCGTTCGCGCTGCCGTCGACCGCCGCGCTGCGCTCATCGCCGCACAAGGTGTTCGCGCACTACTTCACGCCGTACCCGGTCTCGCTCGACAACGCCGCACCCGCGGACGACTACTACGCCCGCAACTACCTCAACCCGGCGGGCGAAGGCGGCAGGCACCAGGCCTACGGCGGCCTGCTGCGCGACCGCCCGCTGCCGCGCGCCCCGCTCTCCGGGGACTGGGAGCTGCAGGACATGGAATCGGAGGTCCGCACCGCGGTCTCGGCCGGCATCGACGGGTTCACCGTCGACCTGCTCGACCTCACGCCCGGCAGCCAGCACCGCAAGCGCGTCGACGCGCTGGTGAAGGCCGCCGAACGGGTCGACCCGGGCTTCCGCGTGATCCTCATGCCCGACATGACCGCCGGCAAGATCAAGGGCCTGGACGCCGCGGGCCTCGCCGCCGCGCTCGCCCCGCTCGCCGGCTCCCCGGCGATGCAGCGGCTCGACGACGGCCGGCTGGTCGTCTCGCCGTTCAAGGCCGAGGAGCGTCCGGCCGCGTGGTGGGCGGACTTCGCGGCCGCGATGGAACGCCAAGGCCGCAAGACCGCGTTGGTCCCGGTGTTCCTGAACCTCAACGCCAACGCGCAGGCCTTCGCGCAGGTCAGCTACGGCTTCTCGGTCTGGGGCAACCGCAGCCCCAACGCCCAGGGCGGCATCGGCGGCGACGCCGCCAAGGCGCACGGCATGGGCAAGATCTGGATGCAGCCGGTGTCGGTCCAGGACGAACGGCCGAACCAGGCGATATTCGACGAGGCCGGCAACACCGAGAATCTGCGCGCGACCTGGGAGGGTGCGATCGGTAAAGGCGCCGACTGGGTGCAGCTGACCACGTGGAACGACTATTCAGAGGGCACGCAATTCGCGCCCTCCGTCCACAATGGCCGCGTCTATCTCGACATTTCCACGTACTACGCGACGTGGTTCAAGACGGGCGGCCGCCCGGTGATCACCCGCGACACCGTTTATGTGACCCACCGGCTGCAATTCGCCGGAACCCGGCCCGCCGCGGCCGGGCAGCAGCAGTTCATGGCGCCGAGGCCGGGGACGCTGGCACCGCGTGACACGGTCGAGGCGCTGGCGTTCCTCACCGGCCCCGCGACGGTCCGGGTCCAGTCGGGAGGCCAGGCCAAGGACAACCAGGCCCCGGCGGGGGTGAGCGCCTACCTGGTGCCGCTCGCGTACGGTGCCCAGAGTGCCGCCGTCACACGCGGCGGCACCTCCGTCGCCGCGGTCACGACCACGTTCGAGGTCCGCGCCGATCCGCGCACCCAGGACCTCCAGTACGTGGCCGCGGGCAGCGCCCGCCGCTAGCCGCGGGGTCCCGCACGGGCCCGGTGACCGGTGGTTGGCCCCCTGGTCGCCGGGTCCCGTACACTTCCGACAGCGACCTGGACCTCCAGGTCGACTTCGCACGCCCACCGACGGATCCTCCGGCGCATCGCCGGTCACCTTGTGACCAGCGGAAATGTCGACGTCGGGTCCGGTGGGACACCTCTCGGTCCGGGTGCACGTCTCCCGGCGCGGTGTCAGGGGCGTCAGGCGCGTCGGCACCCGTCGGCGCGGACAACCGAGCAGGCCCCGGGCACGTTCGCGGGGCGTACCACGAGGAGTACGGCCATGGCCGTCGTCACGATGCGGGAGCTGCTGGAGAGCGGCGTCCACTTCGGGCACCAGACCCGCCGTTGGAACCCGAAGATGAAGCGCTTCATCTTCACGGAGCGCAACGGCATCTACATCATCGACCTCATCCAGTCGCTGGGTTACATCGACCGGGCTTACGAGTTCGTCAAGGAGACCGTGGCGCACGGCGGCACCGTCCTCTTCGTCGGCACGAAGAAGCAGGCCCAGGAGGCCATCGCCGAGCAGGCGACCCGCGTCGGGATGCCCTACGTCAACCAGCGCTGGCTGGGCGGCATGCTCACCAACTTCTCGACGGTCTACAAGCGCCTCCAGCGCCTGAAGGAGCTCGAGGAGATCGACTTCGACGACGTGGCCGGCTCGGGCATGACGAAGAAGGAACTCCTCGTCCTCAAGCGCGAGAAGGACAAGCTCGACAAGACCCTCGGCGGTATCCGCGACATGCAGCGCGTGCCGTCCGCGGTGTGGATCGTCGACACCAAGAAGGAGCACATCGGCGTCGGTGAGGCGCGGAAGCTCAACATCCCGGTCGTCGCGATCCTCGACACCAACTGCGACCCGGACGAGGTCGACTACAAGATCCCGGGCAACGACGACGCGATCCGCTCCGTCACCCTGCTGACCCGCGTCATCGCCGACGCCGTCGCCGAGGGCCTGATGGCCCGTGCCGGTGGCGCCGCCGCCGACACGAAGGGCGCCGAGGTCGCCGCCGGCGAGCCGCTCGCCGAGTGGGAGCTGCAGCAGCTCCAGGGCGAGAAGAAGGCCGAGGACGAGGCGCCCGCCGCCGAGGCCCCCGCGGCCGAGGCCGCGACCGAGGCCGAGGTCCAGGAGACCGCCGAGACCGAGACGGTCGTCGAGTCCGAGCAGTCCTGACGCCGTAATGCGGGGGGTACGCCGGGAATCCGCGCGTACCCCTCGCGTTCGTGCGAGCGGCGCCGAGCGCTCTGCGACCCAGGGCGCGGCCCGCGCCGCCCGCGCGGAACACCCGAAGACCACACCGCGAGACTTCACGCGAGAAGAAGAGAACTGACATGGCGAACTTCACCGCCGCGGACGTCAAGAAGCTCCGCGAGCTCACCGCCGCCGGCATGATGGACTGCAAGAAGGCCCTCGAAGAGGCGAACGGCGACCTGGACAAGGCCGTCGAGATCCTGCGCGTCAAGGGCCAGAAGGGCGTCACCAAGCGCGAGGGCCGCTCGGCCTCCAACGGCGCCGTCGTGGCGGTCCTGAACGGCACCTCGGCCGGTGTGCTCCTCGAGCTCAAGTGCGAGACGGACTTCGTCGCGAAGGGCGACAAGTTCATCGCCGTCGCCAACGCGATCGCCGAGCACGTCGCCAAGACCTCCCCGGCGGACCTCGAGGCCCTGCTGGCGAGCGAGATCGAGGCCGGCAAGACCGTCCAGGCCTACGTCGACGAGGCCAACGCGACGCTCGGCGAGAAGATCGTCCTCGACCGCTTCGCGCAGTTCGCCGACGGCTACGTCGCCGCCTACCTGCACAAGACCAGCCCGGACCTGCCCCCGCAGGTCGGCGTGCTCGTCGAGCTCTCCGGCGAGAACGCCGAGGTCGCCAAGGACGTCGCGCAGCACATCGCCGCGTTCTCCCCGACCTACCTGACCCGCGAAGAGGTCCCGGCCGAGCTCGTCGAGAACGAGCGCAAGGTCGCCGAGGCCACCGCGCGCGAGGAGGGCAAGCCGGAGGCCGCCCTCTCGAAGATCGTCGAGGGCCGCGTCACGGGCTTCTACAAGGAGAACGTCGTCCTGGAGCAGGCGTTCGCCAAGGACCAGAAGAAGTCGGTCCAGAAGATCCTCGACGAGGCCGGCGTGTCGCTCAAGCGCTTCGCCCGCTTCCGCGTCGGCGTCTGACGCTCGCACCTTCTGAGCGTCGCCTGATACATCTGCATCACCAGCGGTGAAGAGGCGTCCTGGGCCGGAGAACCCGAGCCCCGGACGCCGGGAACGACGAGGAGGCCACTTCCGTGGAGGGACCCGTGCAGGAAACCGAAACGGCGGGGGCCTCTTCGTCGTCGCAGTCCGCCCAGGGGTCGGCCGTGCTGCCGGACAACGCGGAGGCCTACAAGCGCCGGGTGCTGCTGAAGCTCTCGGGCGAGGCGTTCGCGGGCGGCGGCGGCCTCGGGGTCGACCCGGACGTCGTGCAGGGCATCGCCCGCCAGATCGCCGAGGTGGTCCGGCTGGGCACGCAGGTCGCGATCGTCATCGGCGGCGGCAACTTCTTCCGCGGCGCCGAGCTGCAGGTGCGCGGCATGGACCGGGCCCGCTCGGATTACATGGGCATGCTCGGCACCGTCATGAACTGCCTGGCGCTGCAGGACTTCCTGGAGAAGCTCGGCGTCGAGACGCGCGTGCAGACGGCGATCACGATGGGCCAGGTCGCCGAGCCCTACATTCCGCGGCGCGCCGTGCGGCACCTGGAGAAGGGCCGCGTGGTGATCTTCGGTGCGGGTATGGGCATGCCGTACTTCTCGACCGACACCACCGCCGCACAGCGGGCCCTGGAGATCGACGCGTCCGCCATCCTGATGGCCAAGGGCGTGGACGGCGTCTACGACTCCGACCCGAAGACCAACCCCGACGCGGTCAAGTTCGACAGCTTGGACCACGCCGAGGTGCTCGCCCGCGAGCTGAAGGTCGCCGACGCCACGGCCATCAGCCTGTGCATGGACAACCGACTGCCGATCGTCGTGTTCAACCTGCTGGTCGAGGGCAACATCGCCCGCGCCGTGCGGGGTGAGAAGATCGGCACTCTGATCAGCCGTACCAACGGCTGATCCACGGCGACACCGGACCGGGACAGGAGCCGAGACGTGATCGATGAGACCCTCCTCGAGGCCGAGGAGAAGATGGAGAAGGCCGTCGCGGTCGCCAAGGATGACTTCGCGGCGATCCGTACCGGACGCGCGACTCCGGCGATGTTCAACAAGATCGTGGTGGACTACTACGGCGCGATGACGCCGGTGAACCAGCTCGCCTCGTTCGCCGTGCCCGAGCCCCGCATGGTGCTGATCACGCCGTTCGACAAGGGCTCCACCAACGCCATCGTCAAGGCCGTCCGCGACTCGGACCTGGGTGTGAACCCGACCGACGACGGCAAGGTGATCCGCGTCGTCTTCCCGCAGCTGACTGAGGAGCGCCGAAAGGAGTTCATCAAGGTCGCGCGCGGCAAGGCCGAGGACTCGCGCATCTCGATCCGCAGCGTGCGCCGCAAGGCGAAGGAGACGCTCGACAAGCTCGTCAAGGACGGCGAGTCGGGCGAGGACGACGTGCGCCGTGCGGAGAAGGAGCTCGACGACCTCACCCACCGCTACGTCGTGCAGGTGGACGAGCTGCTGAAGCACAAGGAAGCCGAGCTGCTCGAGGTCTGATGAACAACTCTCCCTGGGGCGGCGCAGCGGAGCCGGACCACCGCTCCGGCACCGGCCCGTTCGAACCGTACGACCCGTGGGCGGGCCAGGCCGTGCAGGCCCCGGCCCCCTACGGCACGCAGGATGCGGACGCGCTGCGCACCCAGGTGATCCCGGCGATGCCCGCCGAACCGGCGGGCACGACCTGCCCGGACGGCGGACCGGCCGACGACCACGGCTGGTCCGACGGCCACGGCCTCGCTTCCACCCAGGCGCAGCAGCACCCGGACTCCGCGGACGGGGTACACCTTCACGATGAGAGCCGTACGCACGACGACGCTTACGCGGGACACCGCGCGCCGGAGTCGACGGCGACCGCGGCCGCCCCGGCGGCGACCGCGGTGACCGGGCAGGAGAAGCCGGCCAAGAAGAGCCGCGCGGGCCGCAACCTGCCGGCCGCGATCGGTGTCGCGCTCGCGCTCGGCGGCGTGATCGTGGGGTCGCTGCTGACCGTGCCGGTGGTCTTCGTCGGCATCGTGCTGGCCGCGGTGCTGGTCGGCCTGTGGGAGTTCTCCGGCGCGCTGGCGCGCGGCCACGAGGGACAGCGCTCGGTGCGGCTGCCGATCGTGCCGCTTGCGGTGGGCTCGGTCGCGATGCTGATCGCGGCGTACGAGCGCGGCCCCGAGGGGCTGGGCATCGCCACCGCGCTGACCGCGCTCGCGGTGATGGTCTGGCGGATGACCGAGGGTCCCGAGGACTACCTGCGGGACATGGCGACCGGTGTGTTCGCCGCCTTCTACCTGCCGTTCCTGGCCGGTTTCGCGGTGCTGATGCTGGCGGACGACGACGGCGCCAAGCGGGTGCTGACGTTCATGATCGTCGTGGTGTGCAGCGACACCGGGGCCTACGCGGCCGGCGTGCTGCTGGGCAAGCACAAGATGGCGCCGAAGATCAGCCCGGGGAAGACCTGGGAGGGCTTCGCGGGCGCGGTGCTGACCTGCGCGGTCGCGGGCGCGCTGTGCCTGACGCTGCTGCTGGACGGACAGTGGTGGCAGGGCGCGCTGCTCGGCGCGGTGGTCGCGGCGACGGCGGCGCTGGGCGACCTCGTCGAGTCCATGATCAAGCGCGACCTGGGCGTCAAGGACATGGGAGACCTGCTGCCGGGGCACGGCGGGCTGATGGACCGGCTCGACTCGCTGCTGGCGTCGGCTCCCGCGGTGTGGCTGCTGCTGGAAGCTTTCGTCTGAGCCGCGCGACGCGGAAGCGGCGCGCGACCGAGGCGACGGAGCCCGGCCGACCCGAGGGGCGGCCGGGCTTCCGCACGTCCGGGCCCCGATCCGCGCGGGTGTACAGGGCACCCGTGCGGACCTGAGACACTGGATGCATCATGCCCAAGCCTGGAGAGCTCACTTTCGTCGCCCCGCGCCGCGCCAAGCCGCCGCGCCACCTCGCCGACCTGTCGCCCGCCGAGCGCCGTGAGGCGGTCGCCGCCCTCGGCGAGAAGCCGTTCCGGGCCGGCCAGCTGTCGCGCCACTACTTCGCGCGGCTCGCCGACGACCCCGCGCAGTGGACGGACATGCCGGCCGCGCTCCGCGAGCGCCTGGCCGGCGAGCTCATGCCGGACCTGATGACGTCGGTGCGGGACATCTCCTGCGACGGCGGCGCGACCCGCAAGACGCTGTGGAAGCTCTTCGACGGAACGCTCGTCGAGTCGGTCCTCATGCGCTACCCCGACCGCGCCACCATCTGCGTCTCCTCGCAGGCCGGCTGCGGTATGAACTGCCCGTTCTGCGCGACCGGCCAGGCGGGGCTCACCCGGAACCTGTCGACCGCCGAGATCGTCGAGCAGATCGTCGCGGGCGCCCGGGCGCTGCAGCGCGGCGAGGTCCCGGGCGGTCCCGGGCGGGTCAGCAACATCGTCTTCATGGGCATGGGCGAGCCGCTGGCCAACTACAAGGCGGTCATCGGCGCGGTGCGCCGCATCACCGACGCGGCCCCCGACGGCCTCGGGATCTCCCAGCGGTCCGTGACGATGTCGACGGTCGGCCTGGTGCCCGCCATCGACAAGCTGACCGACGAGGGCCTGAACGTCACGCTCGCGGTGTCGCTGCACGCGCCCGACGACGAGCTGCGCGACACCCTGGTGCCGGTCAACACCCGCTGGCCGGTGCGCGAGGTGCTGGACGCGGCGTGGCGGTACGAGGCCAGGACCGGCCGCCGCGTGTCGATCGAGTACGCGCTGATCAAGGACATCAACGACCACGCGTGGCGGGCCGACCTGCTGGGCAAGCGGCTGCGGCACCACAACGCGCACGTCAACCTGATCCCGCTCAACCCGACCCCGGGTTCGAAGTGGACCGCGTCGACGCAGCAGCGGCAGGACGAGTTCGTGCGGCTGCTCGAGGCACACGGAGTGCCGGTGACGGTGCGCGACACCCGGGGCCGGGACATCGACGGCGCCTGCGGTCAGCTGGCGGCGGCCGAGGTCTGAGCCCTCGCGGGTTCGCGGGCCCGGGGCTTTCGCGGCCAACCGCCCGGACGCTTACTTCGCCCTTAGGTCGAATGCGCGACAGTTGAGTCAGTGCCGAGGCCGGCAGGCGTCCGATACCCCCGTACGGGCGCCCGAGGCGGCGGTACGACCAGGCCGCCCGCAGGCAGGCGGGCCGGCCCGGCGGAGAAGCGTCCCGGGGCAGTGCGTGGCCCCCGGAGGCGAAAACACGCCCGGGCCGTCGCGGAAGGGGACGCCGCGACGGTCCGGCTGTGTTTCCCGGGGTTCTCGCGTTTCCCGGACTGCTCGGGGTCCTCGGGGCTTCTCGGGTTTCGCGGTCAGCCGCTCGGCGGCGGGACCGCAGGCGTCGGCCGCCCCCAGCCGTGGACGCCGTCGCGCGCGAGGCGCCGGGACACCGGCACCATCGCCAGCGCCACCGCCGCCGCGAGGGTCACCGCGAAGGTCACCCCCGCCGACACCGCCCGTGCCGACACCGGCAGCGCCGGCCGGTCGCCGCCGAACTCGAGCGGCCACGTCGCCACCACCCCGGCCACAGCGGCGCCACCCCACGCGACCGCGAGCGGCAGCAGCACACCCAGCACCCGCGTCAGCCGGTCGACCGACGCGTCGGCGCCCAGTGTGTGCATGGCACGGGCCGCGTCCTTGCGCTCCCGCGCGGTCTCCACGAGCACGGCGAGCAGGCCGGCCGCCCCGCACACGGTCGCGGCGGTCACGACGGCCAGCAGCGGAAGGTCGCCCGCGGCCGCGCCGGGCACGGTGGTGCGCAGCGTGCGCGAGGTCACGAGCAGCGTCGTGGTCATCGCGAGCAGGCCGAGCGGCGCGGTGAGCGCGGTCGTGTCGGCTTCCACGCGGCGTGCCGCGCACAGCAGCGCGGGCTGCCGGGTCCGCACGGCCACCGCGCCCGAGACCTGGCGGACCAGCCACGGCACCGACAGGGCGGTGCCGGCCACCACGAGCACGTAGCCGCCGGCGGCGAACGGATGGACGGAACCCAGGTCGCCCGGCAGCCGCACCGGCCCGGCGAGCACGTCGGGCAGCAGTTCGGACGTCAGACCCGCCGCCAGGAGCACCGGGCCCGCCGCGCCGAGCGTGACCGTGCGCGCGGGGCGCGGAACAGCGGGGGCACGGGTCGCTTCGGGAAGCGCCAGGGTGGACGCGACCATGGTCGCGATCGGCACCACCCCGAGCACGAACGCCAGTCCGAGCACGGGGATTTCGCCGCCGACCGCGAGCATGTCGCGGATCACGCCGCCGCCCGGAACGCCGCGCTCGAACACGGCGCGGGCGATCAAGTGCGCCTGCAGTCCGGCGACCGCGCCGAGTGAGCCGGCCAACCCGGCCTCGGTGGCCGCGAGTTGGCGGACCTGTTCGGGCTCGGAGTTGGGGCCGACGAGCAGTTCGGTCCGCGCCGCCCGGGCCGAGGCGGTCAGTCGCGAACCGACCGCGGTCAGCTGCGCGGTGACGGCCAGCACGAGCAGCCCGGCGAACAGCGGCCGCACCATGCCGTGCGTGTCGGCCGCCGACGCGTACGCCATGACGCACAGCAGGAGCACGGTGCCGACCGCCGCCACGCACGCGGTGCCGAACACCCTGATGTGGTCAGCGGGCCGACCGCCGCGCAGATTGCCGAGCACGATCCGGATCACATGGCCCTCCGGCCGTCGTCAGGCGTCGGTGCGCGCCGGGGCGGTGCGTCCGTCGCGGAGTTCGAGCTGCCGGTCGGCGTGCGCCGCGACCCGCGGGTCGTCGGTCGCCAGCACGAGCGCGATGCCGTGCGAGCGGGACGCGGTGACCAGGATGCGCATGAGGTGGTCCAGCTCGGCGGACTCCAGGCCGAGCGCGGGCTCGTCCGCGAACACCACGTCGGGGCGCACCACCAGGGCGCGGGCGACGGCGGCGCGGCGCAGCAGTGCGGTGGACAGCTCACGGGGGCATCGGTCGGCCTGGTCGAGGACGTCGAGCCGGCCCATCCAGTGCCGGGCGGCGGCGAACGCGGTGTCCCGGGAGGAGGGTTCGAGCAGCAGCGGCAGCGCGACGTTCTCCAGCACGGTCAGTTCGGGCATGAGCCGGGCGCGGCCGTCCATCATGCCGAAGTGCGTGCGGCGCAGTTCCGCGCGGGCACGGTCGCCGAGGGTGTGCAGCGGGCGGCTGTTGAACCACACCTGGCCGGCGTCGGGCGCGAGGACGCCGGACAGGACCGCCAGCAGGGCGGTCTTGCCGGCCCCGGGCGCGCCGGTGACCGCGAAGGTCTCGTCCGCCCGCACGCCGACCGACAGTCGGCGCAGGATGGTCACGGGGCCGCGGGTGACCGTGACGTCTTGGGCGCGGAGGACGTCGTTGTCGGGATTGCGGGTACCGTCCTCGGCGACCGCGAAACCGGTGGCCGTGGTGTGCGGTACGGGCTCGTCGGAAGCCGCCGACCGGGTCGACCGTGCCGAGCGAGGCGACAGGGCCGACCGGGGAGAAAGAGCCATATTTCGTTACCTCCGGGACAGGACTGTCCGCCCCTGACCCGTCCAGTGCAACGAGCCGCGCCGTTGAGAGGGCACGGCCGGGTGCCCGACTGCTCCGGCCGGGTGGGGGACTGGGCCACCCGGGGACGGCGCGAGGCCCTTACGGATGACGCTGGCCAGTGCCGCCCGCTCCGGCGATGATGGGCCGTCGGGGCCCGATCGGGCCGGGGGCGCGGGGGAGGACGGGGAAGCACCGATGCACGAGATCGCCTGGCTCGAACTGCCGGACCAGCTGAACGCACGGGACGTGGGCGGGCTGCCGGTCGCGGGCGGCGGCACGACCCGGTCGGGCGTCCTGATGCGCTGCGAGACACCGGACCTGCTGACCGACGAGGGCGTGGCGCGCCTGTCCGGTGTCTACGGGGTGCGGCACGTGTTCGACCTGCGGTCGCAGGGCGAGGGCCTGCCGGTGGTGCCGTGGGACGGCGTCACCCGGCACCGCATGCCGCTCCTCGGCCGGCGCGCGGGTGCCGCGCAGGACGCGGAGGCCCGTGGCGTCGGCGACATCTCCGCCGGTGAGGTCGACGTGCTGGGCGACGACACCGACCTGGACCTGGCCGACGTCGACGTGCGCGGCGCGGGCCGGCTCTACCTGGGCATGGCCGAGCGCGGCAAGGACGCGTTCGTGCAGGCGCTGCGGCTGCTGACAGCCGACGGCGCCGCGCCGACGCTCGTGCACTGCACGGCCGGCAAGGACCGCACGGGGGTGCTGGTCGCCCTGCTGCTGGCGGTCGTGGACACCCACCGCCAGGCGATCGTCGACGACTACGCGGCCACCCGCATCCACCTGCGCGAGATGTTCCGGCGCATCGACCGGATCCCGGCCCAGCCGCGTCTCAAGCCGGGCACACCGGCCGCCGCGGCGCTGCGCGACGCGGCTCCCGAGTCGATGGAGGCGTTCCTCGACGCGGTCGCGGAGCGCTACGGCGGCGCCTCCGAGTTCTTCGTGAAGGCCGGTGCGCGCCCGGAGTGGATCGAGCGCTGGCGGGAGCGCTTCGTCGCCGACGTCGCCTGACGCCGCGGCTCAGTGCCCGAGGAACCGCCCGAACGCCTTCGCGAGCCGGGAGTCCTTGCCGGTGCGCTGCTCCTCGCCGTCGGCCGCGGTCATGACGCGCAGGCCGACGTTGGTGCCGATCCAGCGCAGCGGCTCGGGCTCCCAGCGCGGCGAGCGGTGCTGCACCCACGGCAGTCGGGTCAGCTCGGTGTACTGGTCGCGGACCAGGTCGGCGAGCGTGCGCCCGGCGAGGTTCGTGGTGCCGACGCCGTCGCCGACGTAGCCGCCCGCCCAGGCCAGCCTGCGTCCACGGTCGATGCCGCAGCTCGCGTACCAGTCGCGCGAGACGCCGAGTGCGCCGCCCCACGTGTGGGTGATCTCGGCGTCCGCGGTCTGCGGGAACAGCTGCCGGAGCACCGACTTGAGCTCGGCGAACACCCGCTCGTCCCGGTCGTACTCGGGCCGGACGCGTGAGCCGAAGTGGTACGGAGCGCCGCGGCCGCCGAACGCGAGGCGGCCGTCCTCGGTGCGCTGCCCGTAGATGATCAGGTGGCGCAGGTCGGAGAACGTCTCGCGCTCGGCGAGCCCGATCTCGTCCCACACCTCCTGGGGCAGCGGCTCGGTGGCGATCATGAGCGAGTACACGGGCACGATGTCCCGGGTGAAGCCGGGCAGCTCGGGGGTGTAGCCCTCGGTCGCGCGGACCACGACCTCGGCACGCACGGTGCCGTGCGGGGTGACCGCCGCGCCGTCGTCGATCAGGGTGACGGGGGTGCCCTCGTAGATCGTCACGCCGCGCCGCTCGACGGCCTCGGCGAGCCCGCGGGCGAGCTTGGCGGGCTGGATGGCCGCGCAGTGCGGGGTGTAGACGCCGCCGAGCACGTCGGTGGCGCCCACGCGGGCGCGGGCCTCGTCGGCGTCGAGGTAGCGGACGTCCTCCTTGCCGAAGCCCCACGAGCGCTCGTCCTCGACCATCGCCCACGCGCGCCGGGTCTGGACGTGTGTGCGGGCGAGCATGACGGTGCCGCCCTTGGTGAAGCCGCAGTCGATGCCCTCGGCCGCCACGACGCGGCCGACCTCGTCGACGGTGGCGTTCATGGCGCGCTGCTGGGCGACGGCGCGTTCGCGGGTGCTGCCGCGCGCGACCTTGGCGAGGCTGGCGGGGAACAGCGACGAGCACCAGCCGCCGTTGCGTCCGGACGCGCCGAAGCCGGCGACCTCGCGCTCCAGCACGGCGATGCGCAGCGACGGGTCGGCCTCGGCGAGGTAGTAGGCGGTCCACAGGCGCGTGTAGCCGGCGCCGACGATCGCGACGTCGACGTCGAGGTCCCCGGCGAGCGCGGGGCGGGGGGTGACGTCCTCGCCGAGCGTGTCGAACCAGAGGGACAGGTCACGGTAGGCGGCACTCACCGGCGCCACGCCCTCACGTACTCGGGAACCGGCAGGTCGAAGCGGAGGTCCGGGGCCGGGACCGCGTCGTAGTAGGTCTCGCCGAGCGGGACGGTGCCGGCCCAGACCGGGGTGTCGAGGTCGTCCTCGTCGTCGGTCGGGTGGTTCGCGGACACCTTGACGGACGTCTCGTCGAGCGGCAGCGCGAGCACGAGCGTCGCGGCCAGCTCCTTCTTCTTGTGCGGGCGCAGGTCGGCGCGGCGCCCGGGCAGCAGGTGGTCGGTGAGCAGGTCGAGCGCGGCGGCCTTGGCGTCGCCCTCGACCACCTCGCATATCCCGAAGACCATCGCGCTGCGGTAGTTCATGGACGACTCGAACGCCGAACGGGCGACCACGAGGCCGTCCAGGAGCGTGACCGTGAGGCACGTCGGGGCGCCCGCGGCGAGGGCGCGGAACAGGCGGCTGCCGGTGGAGCCGTGGATGAGGACGCGGTCGCCGTCGCGCGCGTACGCGACGGGCAGGACGTACGGGCGGCCCTGGTCGTCCGAGACGGCGACGTGCCCGACGAGCCCGGCGTCGAGCACGCGGTGCAGGACGTCGCGCTCGGACACCGCCTTCTCGGGGAGGCGGCGTACGCGGGTGCGGTCGGTGGAGCCGGGTGCGAGTGGTGCCGTGGCCAACGTCCTGTTCCTCCTGTGGAAAACCCGCGGATCGTGCTGTCGCACAACCGCGAATGTGCCGTCGACGCGCACAGGGGCGGCGCGTCGACGGCACATTCGCTGAGGGTTCGTCAGTGTTGCTGGGGGGTCCCGGTCACCCGGGGGCGGATCAGAGCTTCGTCCACGCCTCGGTGAGGACGGCGCGCAGGATCTGCTCGATCTCGTCGAACGTACCCTGGTCCGCGATCAGCGGCGGGGAAAGCTGGATGACCGGGTCGCCGCGGTCGTCGGCACGGCAGTACAGGCCGTTGTCGAAGAGCGCCTTCGACAGGAAGCCGTAGAGCACGCGCTCGATCTCGTCGTCGTTGAAGGTCTCCTTGGAGGCCTTGTCCTTGACGAGCTCGATGCCGTAGAAGTACCCGTTGCCGCGGACGTCGCCGACGATCGGCAGGTCGAGCAGCTTCTGCAGGGTCGCGAGGAACTTGCCCTCGTTGTCGAGGACGTGCTTGTTGAGGCCCTCCTGGTCGAAGATGTCCAGGTTGGCGAGCGCGACCGCCGACGAGACCGGGTGGCCGCCGAAGGTGTAGCCGTGGAGGAACATCTCCTCGCCCTTGTAGAAGGGCTCGGCGAGCTTGTCGGAGACGATCATCGCGCCGATCGGGGAGTAGCCCGAGGTCATGCCCTTGGCGCAGGTGATGATGTCCGGCACGTAGCCGAACTTCTCGCAGCCGAACATGGTGCCCAGGCGGCCGAACGCGCAGATGACCTCGTCCGAGACCATGAGGACGTCGTACTTGTCGCAGATCTCGCGGACCCGCTGGAAGTACCCGGGCGGCGGCGGGAAGCAGCCGCCGGCGTTCTGCACGGGCTCGACGAACACCGCGGCGACGGTCTCGGGGCCCTCGTTGAGGATCTGGACCTCGATCTGGTCCGCGGCCCAGCGGCCGAAGGCCTCCGGGGTCTGGTCGGCCAGGAAGGCCGGCGCGCGGTAGATGTTGGTGTTCGGCACCCGGAAGGTCGACGGGACCAGCGGCTCGTACGGGGCCTTCAGGCCCGGCAGGCCGGTGATCGACAGGGCGCCCTGCGGCGTGCCGTGGTAAGCCGTGGTGCGGGAGAGCACCTTGTGCTTGGTCGGCATGCCCTTGAGCTTGAAGTAGTGCTTGGCCAGCTTCCACGCCGACTCGACGGCCTCGCCGCCGCCGGTGGTGAAGAAGACCTTGTTCAGGTCGCCCGGCGCGTAGTTCGCGAGGCGCTCGGCCAGCTCGATGGCCTTCGGGTGGGCGTAGCTCCACACCGGGAAGAACGCGAGCTCCTCGGCCTGCTTGCGCGCGACCTCGGCGAGCTCCTTGCGGCCGTGGCCGGCCTGTACGACGAACAGTCCGGCAAGGCCGTCGATGTACTTGCGTCCGTTGGCGTCCCAGATGTTGACGCCTTCACCGCGCACGATCGTGGGAACGGGCGCGTTCTCGTACGACGACATGCGGGTGAAGTGCATCCACAGGTGGTCGTACGCCTTCTTCGACAAAGCGGCGGTGTCGAACTGTTCGGTCATCGGGTACCCCATGTGTAGGTCTGCTTCCGGAGCTTGAGGTAGACGAAGCTCTCGGTGCTCCGTACTCCGGGGATCGCTCGGATCCTCTTGTTGATGATCGCGAGCATGTGGTCGTCGTCCTCGCAGACGAGCTCGGCGATCAGGTCGAACGAGCCCGCCGTGATGACGACGTAGGCCACCTCGTCCATCGTCGCAAGGATGTCCGCGACCGGCTCGATATCGCCTTCGACGCGCATGCCGACCATGGCCTGGCGGTGGAAACCCACCGTCAGGGGATCGGTCACGGCGACGATCTGCATGACGCCCTGGTCGAGCAGGCGCTGTACGCGTTGGCGCACCGCCGCTTCGGACAGGCCCACGGCCTTCCCGATGGCGGCGTACGAGCGGCGTCCGTCCTCCTGGAGCTGCTCGATGATCGCCATGGACACGGAGTCCAGCGATCCGCCCGGGTTCCTGTCTCGACTGGCCACGTCGTCACTCTGCCTCATGAGTCGGGTCTTTCGCAAGGGAATCCGTTGACTTTCGTCTTGGTGACAACTGATTCAGTTGTCCTGTCGGGTTCAGGCTGATGATCCCGGCAGGTATGGGGTTACGCTTGGGACGGTGACGGCAGGGTCCCTGCTCACCGGCGGAAGGTTCACCCGGATACCGCAACGTCCCGGCATCCTCCCGCGTGGCCAGGGACGGCGTACGACCACTTAGAGGAAAGCCAGAGGAGACTGGGGACATGAGCGATCTGCGGACCCTGCGTAATTTCATCGACGGCAAGTTCGTCGACGCGGCCGACGGCCGGACGATGGACGTGATCGACCCGTCCACCGGCGAGGTGTACGCCACCGCCCCCCTCTCCGGCGCGGCGGACGTCGACGCGGCCATGAGCGCGGCCGCCACCGCGTTCGAGACGTGGAGCGAGACCACGCCCTCCGAGCGCCAGCGCGCGCTGCTGAAGATCGCCGACGCCTTCGAGGCGCGTGCGGACGACCTGGTGGCCGCCGAGTGTCGCAACACCGGCAAGCCCCTCGGCCTGACGGCCTCGGAGGAGATCCCCCCGATGGTCGATCAGATCCGCTTCTTCGCGGGCGCCGCGCGCCTGCTGGAGGGCAAGTCCGCCGGCGAGTACATGGCGGGCCACACCTCGTTCGTACGCCGCGAGCCGGTCGGCGTGTGCGCGCAGGTCACCCCCTGGAACTACCCGATGATGATGGCGGTGTGGAAGTTCGCGCCGGCCATCGCCGCGGGCAACACCGTCGTCCTCAAGCCGTCCGACACCACCCCGGAGTCGACGGTCCTGATGGCCGAGATCATGGGCGAGATCCTCCCGCCCGGTGTGTTCAACGTCGTCACCGGCGACCGCGACACCGGCGCGCAGATGGTCGCGCACAAGACCCCGGCCATGGCGTCGATCACCGGCTCGGTGCGGGCCGGCATGGCGGTCGCCGAGTCGGCGGCCAAGGACCTCAAGCGCGTCCACCTGGAGCTGGGCGGCAAGGCCCCGGTCGTGGTGTTCGAGGACGCCGACATCGCGTCGGCCGCCGAGGGCATCGCCGGCGCCGGCTACTTCAACGCCGGCCAGGACTGCACCGCGGCCACCCGCGTGCTGGTGCACGAGAGCATCCACGACGAGTTCGTCGCCGCCCTCGCCGCCAACGCGAACGGCTTCACGACCGGCGGCCCGGACGTCGAGGACGCCTACTACGGCCCGATCAACAACGCCAACCAGCTCGCCCACGTGGCCGGCTTCATCGAGCGCCTGCCGGCCCACGCCAAGGTCGAGGCGGGCGGCCACCGGGTCGGCGCGAAGGGCTACTTCTACGCCCCGACCGTCGTCTCCGGGCTGAAGCAGGAGGACGAGATCATCCAGAAGGAGGTCTTCGGCCCGGTCATCACCGTGCAGAAGTTCTCCGACGAGGCCGAGGCGCTCGACAACGCCAACGGCGTCGAGTACGCGCTCGCGTCCTCGGTGTGGACCAAGGACCACGCCCGCGCGATGCGGATGTCGAAGAAGCTCGACTTCGGCTGTGTGTGGATCAACACGCACATCCCGCTCGTCGCCGAGATGCCGCACGGCGGCTTCAAGCACTCCGGCTACGGCAAGGACCTGTCCGTCTACGGGTTCGAGGACTACACGCGCATCAAGCACGTGATGTCCTTCATCGAGGGCTGACCAGCGCAGCTTTGCCGCCCGGGCCGCACGGCCCGGCCGCGCCGACCGACGCCGCCCCCGCCGCACGCGGGGGCGGCGTCGTCGTTTCCGGGGCGCTCGGCAGCCTGTCAAGCCCTCCGGCCCACGCCTGACACCGTGCTCGTTGTCGGCGGTGCGAGGCGGGCGCGAGGATGCACGAGGTCCACAGCACGTCAGAACGAGGAGCCACCGCATGATCCGCAACCGAGCCGTGCCCACCTCGCGGATCGGCGGCCGGAACATCGGCAGGCGAACGGTTCTCCGCGGCGGCGGCGCCCTCGCGGCGGCCGGCGCGCTCAGCGCGTGCGGCGTGCCCTCCGCGTTCGTGCCCGAGGACGAGCGCACCGGCGTCGACAAGAGCGAGTCGGACAAGCGCGTGCGGTTCTCCAACTGGGCGCTCTACATCGACGTCGACGAAGACGACGCCGAGAAGCACCCCACCCTCGACGAGTTCACCGAGGCCACCGGCATCGACGTGAAGTACACCGAGGAGATCAACGACAACGACGAGTTCTTCGGCAAGATCCACCCCGCGATCCAGGCGGGCAAGGAGCCGGGCCGCGACCTCATCGTCATCTCCGACTGGATGTGCACGCGCTTCGTCGGCCTCGGCTGGGTGCAGAAGCTCGACAAGGCCAACCTGCCCAACGTGCAGGCCAACCTCGCCGAGACGCTGCGCAGCCCCGGCTACGACCCGCAGCGCGACCACACCGTGCCGTGGGCGAGCGGTATCACCGGCATCGCCTACAACAAGAAGCTGGTCGGCCGGGAGATCAAGAACGTCGCCGACCTGTGGGCCAAGGACCTCGCCGGCCGCGTCACGCTGTTCTCCGGCTTCATGGAGGCCGTCACGCTGCTGATGATCGGCGAGGGCTCCGACGTCACCAAGTTCACGGAGAAGGACGTGGACAAGGTGATGGAGCGGGTCCAGAAGCTCGTCGACAAAAAGCACATCCGCAGCTTCACCGGCAACGACTACACGTCCGGCCTGGCGTCCGGCGACGTGCTCGCGTGCATGGCGTACTCGGGCGACGTGCTGCAACTGCAGCTCGACAACCCCGACATCGAGTTCGTCGTCCCCGAAGAGGGCGCCGAGCTGTGGTCGGAGAACCTCATGGTGCCGAACAGGGCGTCGCACAAGGCGAACGCCGAGGCGCTCATGAACTTCTACTACGACCCCCAGATCGCCGCCGAGCTCGCCGCGTCCGTCCAGTACATCTGCCCGGTCCCGGCCGCGCGCGAGATCCTCGCCAAGAACGAGGACAAGGACATCGCGGAACTCGCCGAGAACGAGCTGATGTTCCCCAGCGCCGAGACGCAGGCTCGGCTGCACACCATGCGCGAGGTCGGCGTCGACGAGAGCCGTGGCTGGGAGAAGACCTGGGGCGGCATCATCGGCCTTTGAGGACCTGCTCCTCGTCGTCGCCCGGCGGGAGGTCGTCGGCAGCGCCGAAGTCCTCCGGCCGGGACGTCCGGCCGCGCAGCGCCAGCTGCGGGAACACCAGCACCGAGAGCATGCCCGCGCCCACCAGCACGGCCGCTGACGAGCTCTTCAGGTAGCCGTTGTCGACGGCGATGTTCGTGATCACCACGACCAGCGGCAGCCCGGTCGACGCGAACAACGCCAGCTCCTTCGCGTACGGGGCCACCGCGCCGCGGCGCGTCAGCAGGTACGTCGGGACGCCCCGCACCACCAGGAACAGCACCAGGAACAGCGGGATGAACCCGAACAGGACCGGCCGGTCGAGCAGCGCCTGAAGGTCGAAGCGCACCCCGCTCATCACGAAGAACACCGGCACGAACAACCCGAAGCCGATCGCGTCCAGCTTCGCCGAGATCGTCTCCACGAGGTCGCGCGGCGCGTCGTTGAGGGACAGCCGCATGGCCAGCCCGGCGGTGAACGCGCCCAGCAGGTTGTCCAGTTCGAGTTCGTCCGCGAACCACACCAGCAAGATCGTCAGCAGCAGCGCCAGCCGCACCGCGAGCTGCCCGCTGGAGTGCAGCGTGCGCACCACCAGCCGGTCCAGCCAGCGCGGATTCGGCTTGACGGCGAGCCACAGGCACGCGCCGGCCAGCACCGCGAAGACGGCCAGCGCCACCACCGTGGCCCCCGGGTGCCGGCCGCTCAGCAGTAGAGCGATCGCCACGATCGGGGCGAACTCCCCGACCGTCCCGATCGCCATGATCTGGCCGCCCATGCGGGTCGGCAGGATCCCCGAGTCGCGCACGATCGGCAGGATCGTGCCGAGCGCCGTGGTGGTCAGCGCGAGGCCGACGGACAACGCCGTCATCGTCCCGCCGGCCGGGTACCCGACCGCCATGCCCGCGCCGAGCCCGAGCGCCAGCGAAGCGAACCAGCCCACCGTCGCGCCGCGCAGCGGATCGCCCTTGATACGCGGCACGTCGACCTCGTAGCCGGCCAGGAACATCAGCATCACCAGACCGAAGTTCGACAGCTCGGTCGTCAGCTGGTCGTCCGTGGTGAGCCAGGCGAACACGGCGGGCCCCGCGAGCACGCCCAGCAGAATTTCGACGACCACCGTCGGCACCCGCACCCAGCGCCCGAGCCCGGCCGTGACGATGGGCGCCAGCGCGACCATGACCACCACGACGACCAGTGACTCGATGCTGCTCAACCGGACCTCCAGCCGTCGGGAACGGTTGGCGATCTTACGGAGCAAATCGGTCATATTGTCGGAGCCGCGCGCGGGGCGCCCCGCCTGGTCGCGGGGCCCGGCCCGATAGGCTGACGGCCCATGACCACGAGCCCCACGCCGCCCCCGTCCGACCCCGCGCCCGACCGGTCCGCGGACGCGGTGCCGGGCGCCGCCGAGGCCGCCGACGTCTGGGACGTCGTGGTCGTCGGCGCGGGACCGGCCGGCGCCTCGGCCGCACACGCAGCCGCCGCGGCGGGCCGCCGCGTCCTGCTCGTGGAGAAGGCCTCGCTGCCCCGCTACAAGACCTGCGGCGGAGGCCTCATCGGCCCGTCGTCGGGCGCGTTGCCGCCCGGCTTCCGCGCACCGCTCAAGGAGCTCGTGTACGCCTGCACGTTCAGCATGAACGGCCGCTGGACCCGCACCAAGCGGGTACGCGGCAAGGGCGAGATGTTCGGCCTGGTCAACCGCCCCGAGTTCGACGCCGGCCTGGTCGCCGCGGCACGCGAGGCCGGCGCGCACGTGCGCGAGGACGCCACCGTCCAGCGCGTCGACGAAGACGCCCACGGCGTCCGCCTGACCCTCGCCGGCGGCGAGACGGTGCACGCACGCGCCCTCGTCGGCGCGGACGGCAGCGCCGGGCGCACCAGCGCGTACGTCGGCGTCGTGTTCGACCAGGTGGACCTGGGCCTCGAGTCCGAGATCCCGGTGCCGCCGGAGATCGCCGACCACTGGCGCGGCCGCGTGCTGATCGACTGGGGGCCGCTGCCCGGCTCCTACGCGTGGATCTTCCCCAAGGACGACACCCTCACCGTCGGCGTCATCTGCGCCCGCGGCAACGGCGAGGCGACCCGCGCCTACCTGCGCGACTTCATCGCCCGGCAAGGCCTCGCGGGCTTCCGCCCGTCGGTGACTTCCGGCCACCTCACCCGCTGCCGCGCGGACGACTCGCCGCTCTCCAACGGGCGCGTGCTGGTCGCGGGCGACGCCGCCGGGCTGCTGGAACCATGGACGCGCGAGGGCATCTCGTACGCGCTCCGCTCCGGCCGTGCCGCGGGCGAGACCGCCGCGCTCATCGCCGCCGCCCGCGACGACGCCGACGTGAAGGAGGCCACCGAGGCCTACCGCACGCGCATCGAGGCCACCCTCGGCCGCGAGATGAGGGCGGGCCGCCTGATGCTGGCCGCCTTCGAGCGCCGGCCCGCGCTCTTCCACAACGCGGTGTCCCACATCCCCAAGGCCTGGTCGGCCTTCGAGGGCATCGTCCGCGGGCGGCGCACCCTGGCCGACTACGTCGAGCGTCCCGCCATCCGCAAGGCGCTGCGCTTCGTCGCGCGCTGACACCACTGCGGTCCACCGGGGAAGTCCCGGTGGACCGCGGGGTGTTCGTGCCTTGTGCGCTGTGGATCAGACCGGTTCGGCGTCCCGCATGCGCATGCGGGCGAGGCCGACCATCGCGCAGCCGAGGATCAGCAGGCCGAGCGCGCCGCCCGCGATCGACAGCTCCCAGGGCAGGACCCCGGTCTTCGGCAGCGAACCCGGCGCCGTCGGGTTGTTCCCGCCGTTGCCGTTGTTCCCCCCACTGCCGTCGTTCCCGCCGTTCCCGCCGGTGCCGACGTTGGTGCTGCCGACGTTGGTGGTGCCGCCCGCTCCGCCGTTCGCCGAACCCTCGCCCGGTGTCACGGTGAAGCCGATGACGTTCGGGTCGTTGCTGCCGAATACGAAGCGCAGCGGCCCGTCCTGGCCGAGGATCACGTTCAGGTTCGTCGCGCCCTTCGGCACCACGAGCACGCAGAACGTCGAGACGTCCTGGTTCGGGTCCTCCGCGAGCGGCAGCCGCACCGCGTCGCGTGCCGCGCGGGTGTCGGCGCGGGTGGTGGCCGGCAGGTAGCGCACCTGCGCGGTCCACGTCCGCGACTCGCCCGGTTTCAGCGAGGGGAGCGAACACCTGAAGCTGTCACGCCAGTTCGCCGACAGCTTCGGGCCGGGCTCACAGCCGGCGACCGACAGGATCTCCAGCTGGTTGGTGCTGACCGCGTACACGTCGCGCGCCGGCTGCACGCGGTCGGTGGTGTTGGTGACCGTGAACGGGATGCTGCCCCGCCCCGTGGTCCCGTCGAAGGTGACCTGCCGGGAGACGCCGACGCCGTAGACCTTGGCCTGCGGCGCGGTCGTGGTCGGCGCCGGACTGCTCGGCGCGGTCGTGGGCGGTGCGCTCGTGGTCGGCGGCTTGCTGCTCGCCGACGAACTCGCGGACGTGCTCGCCGAGGAGCCGGCCGACGAACTGGCCGAGGAGCTCGCGGACGACGAACTCGAGGACGACGACGCGCTCGACGACCGTGACGAACTGGCGGACGTCCGCGGCGAAGCGCTGGTCGACCGCGTGCTGCTGGAGCTCGAACTCGGCGGCGGGTGCTCGCCACCCGACTCGCCGCCCCCCTCGCCACCGCCCGATTCGCCGCCGGGTCCGCCCGGCAGGCTGGTCCGGCTGCTGCTGTGCCCCCCACCTGGGTGATGCCAGTGGTCGCCGGGCTCCCCGGTGTTCGCGAGGGCGAGGCCCGCCTGCAGGGTCAGCGCCAGACCGATGGGAAAGGCGACAAGAATCGACGCTCTCTTGACTCTTTCTGATCGAAATCTGCGTGGGATGTCCACGCTTCAGCCCCCTCCGCTGAATTGGCCCCGGATTAGATCTTGATTTTCCCACCCGATATCCATTGGCCGCGTCGCTTTGTTTTACCATGGACCGCCCGGGAAATCCGTCGCACTTCGCCCGGGCGGATGACCCCGAGGGGGTCGGCCGGCACAGGGGCAGCTGGGGGTGGGATGCCGCGCGGGCAGGGGAGAGCCGAGGGCGGGGATCTGGTCGGTGGCCGGTATCGGCTGGTCAGTGTCATCGGCAGCGGAGGCATGGGGACCGTCTGGCGGGCCCATGACGAGCTGCTCGACCGACCGGTCGCGGCCAAAGTCCTGAATATCGTTTTCGGCCACGACCACGAGGACCGGAATCGGCGCGAGAGATCGTTGCGCGAGGCGCGCGCCACGGCGCGCATCAATCACCCGAATGTGGTCCGGGTGTACGACTACGTGGAAGACGACGACCGTTTGTGGATCGTCATGGAACTGTTGGCCGCGCGCTCCCTGGACGCCGTGGTCGACCAGGACGGGCCGCTGTCGCCGAAGGACGCCGCCGCGATCGGCGTCCAGCTCGCACGGGCCCTGCGCACGGTGCACGACCAGGGCGTCCTGCACCGCGACGTGAAACCCGGAAACGTCCTGATCGAGCCGGACGGGCACACCGTGCTCACCGACTTCGGCATCGCCGCGCTCGAAGGCACCAGCGGCCTGACCGGCACCGGAATGATGGTCGGCTCACCGGAGTTCATGGCGCCCGAGCGCATCGACGGCGACAACGCCGGACCGGCGTCCGACCTGTGGTCGCTCGGTGTGACTCTGTGCGCCGCGGTGACCGGGACGTCCCCGTTCCGCCGCTCGACTCCCGTCGCCACACTCGCCGCGATCGTCATCAACGCACCCGAAGTCCCGCCGGAGACAGGCCCGTTGGCGCCGCTGCTGCGCGAGCTGTTCCTCCGCGACCCGGAGGGCCGGCCGAACGCCGCGCAGGTGTTGGAGCGCCTCGAAGCCGTCCTGGCGGTGGACGCGTTGCGGCAGACCGACGTTCCGACGCAGGAGGTGACCTCGCCGCCGGTGGACAACCGCGGGCAGTTGCCGCCCCGCGACACGACACCCGAGGCCGAACGCCCGACCGCGCTCGCCCCGCTGGTCGCGGCCACGCCGGTCGCCGCCACGCCCGTCGCGTCGGCGACCGCGGTGCCCGGCTTCGCCGACGCCGAGACACGGGTGCCGGACGCCCCAGTGGCGACCGTCCCGGCCACGGTCCCGGTCGCCGACCCGGGCGCCCCGACCGAGCGCTACCCGCGCGTGCCGGCGCCGCCGCCCGCGCACGAGGTCCCGGCGGCGCCGCCCGACGGCACGGAGATCCTGACCGGCGGGACCGCGCCGCAGCCGCGCCCGTGGTGGCGCCGCCGTCCGGTCGTGCTGTCCGCTTCGGCGGCCGCCGTCGCCGCGATCGTGGTGGCCGCCGTGCTGCTCAGCGGCGGGGGAGGCGGCGCGAAGGACAAGGCCTCGGGTGCGAACCCGCCCGCTGTCGGCGCCGAGTCCGCCTCGCCGGGCCCGTCGAACAGCGCGGCGTCGCCGTCCCCGAGCGTCAGCGCCAAGCCGCAGTTCGCCCCGTACCCGACCGCGGAGCCGACCGCCGCCCCGTCGACACCGACGCACACCGTCGACGAGAAGCGCTTCACCTGGCCGGTCCCCGACGGGTGGAACCGGGCCGAGCGCGACCTGACCATCAGTTACGTCGCGCCCGGACGGCTGTCCGTGCTCGCCGCCCGCACCGCGTTCAAGCAGACCGACGACCTGCTGGGCGCGTGGCGCGACGACGAGGCCAAGGCGCCCGCGGTGCTCGCCGACTACACGAAGATCTCCTTCGAACAGCGCACGATTCGCGGCAACCCCGGCGTGGTGTGGGAGTACACCTGGGTCGAGGCGGGCGTCCCGCGGCACGCGGTGCTGGCCGCGTTCATCGAGAACGGGCTCTACGTCGAGGTCGACCTGTTCAGCACCAACGACACGTACCCCCGCGACACCGAGCTGTTCCAGTGGGCGCTGCGGAACCTGCACCCGGTCGCGACCGGCGGCTCCGCGCCCGCGGCCGGCCCGTCGGCGGCGGGCGCGCCCGCGTGACCCCGCGGGCGCGTCAGCGACGCAGCGCCTCCAGGCCCAACAGTGCGACGTGCAGAGAGAGGCAGCTCTCCACCTGGTCGAGGTCGACGGACAGCACGCGTTCGATGCGGTGGAGTCGTTCGTAGAACGACGGCCGTGACAGGTGCGCCGCGTCGGCGGCGGCGGACTTGTTGCGGCCGTTCTCCAGGTACACGCCGAGCATCTGGACCAACTGCGTTCCGTGCTGCGCGTCGTAGGCGAGCAGCGGGCCCAACTCCCGCTCCACGTACGTCTGCAGGCGCGCGTCGTCGCGCAGCAGGTGGAGCAGGCCGCGCAGCCGCACGTCCGGCAGCCGGTAGAACGCGGCGCCGCCGCCCTGGTGGAGTGCGGCGTCGGCGACCTGGGTGGCCTCGAGGAGCGAGCGCCGCGCGTCGCGGACGGCGCCGACCGACGAACCGACCGCGATGACGATGTCCGTGGCCAGGTCGGGCGCCAGCTTGCGCAACGCGGCGGCGAAGCCCTCGAGCGCGGCGTCCTCGGTGTCCTGCGCGCCGAGCGCGACCAGCAGGCCGACGCTGTCGTCGTCGAGCCCGCCGACCAGGGCGTGCAGCCGCCGTTCGCGGACGGCCGCCGCGGCGGTCTCGGTGAAGTCCCGCAGCCGCGCCTGGGACTCCAGCGCCGCCGGCGTCACGCCGCGGCGCAGCCGCAGCACCACGCCGACCAGCCGCCGGCCCTCCAGGTTCACGCCCAACGCGCGTGCGCGCAGCGTGACTTCGGCGACCGTGTACGAGTGCGTCAGGATGCCGGACAGCAGCGTGCGGTGCGTCTGCCGCTCCAGCGTCTCCCGGTCGCGCACCACCAGCCGGTTCAGCGCGAGCGTGGACGCGGCGCGCTCGAGCAGCATCGTCTGCTGGGCGGGCGGCGAGGTGCCGTCGCCGACGAGGATCAGCCGGCCCCAGTCGTGGCCGCGCGCGCCGACCATCGTCACCAGCCACCCGGCGCGCTCGTCGAACCCGGTGCGGGCCCCGAGGCGCACCTGCCGGGAGCGGTCCTCCCAGTGGTCGAGCAGCGACTCGGCGCGGACCCCGGCCGCGTCGTACGCCAGCACCTGGTGCGCCAGGTTCTCCAGCACCACCGGGCGCCCGGACATGCGCGACGCCTGCCGCACCACGTCGCCGGGCTCGGCGCCCTCGACGGCCAGCTCGTTGAACGCCTGGTGGACCGCCTCGGACGCCTGCAGCTCGGCGAGCTGCGCGTCGATGATCAGGCCGTGCACGGCCTCGGTGATGCCGACGAAGTGCGTCTCGTGGCGCAGCGTGACCACCGGGAGGCCGGCCTGCTCGGCGGCCGCGACCAGGGCGCGGGGGAGCTGGTCGGCGTACCGGCGGCCCAGCTCGATCACCAGGCCGGCCGCGTCGACCTCGGCGAGGTCCCGGACGTACCGCTGCAACCCCTCGCGGTCCTCGGGCAGCGCGATGCCGGTGGCGAGCACGAGCTCGCCGCCGCGCAGCAGCTTGGCGGCGTCCGGCAGCTCGCTGATGTGCACCCAGCGCACGGGGCGGGACAGCCCGCGCTCGCCGGCCACGACCTGCGGCATTCCGCGGCGTACGGCATCAAGGGCCACTACGTCGGCGACCGTGGGAAACACCTGAGCTACCTCCACACCCTGTAAATGCGCTGCGGCGCACCACTTCCATCGTGACAGGTTTCGTGCTGTGGTCGACCGGGCGCCCTAACGTGCGCCTCGGTCGCAAATCCGACACCCCGGGTTTGCCGATGTGTAAAGCCGAATGGGCCCGGGCTGTCGTCGTGGCAGTTGCGGCACCTGGTGTCGGGACGGCATCGTCCTACGCTGACGCGGAACACGCGCCGATCCGATGGATACATCAGCCAGAATGGCACCCGACGACGGATTCCATCGCGAGCAACGGCCGATCCAGTGGAGACCATCCGTCGGGTGGCCGCCACAAGTCCCCTTTGGGGCGGATCGCGACCGCGGGCCGCCGGGGGACGTCGGGGCTGCCGACAGCGCAGTCCACCGGATTCGAGCAGGGAGCGCCAGTGGAGGGCCGAATGCAGGACTTCGCCGAGGGTCACCAGTTCATCGGGGGCCGTCTGCGGCCCGGATCGTCCGGTGAGACCTTCGATGTCACCAACCCGGCGAACGGCCAGGTTGTGGAGACCGTCACGCTCGCGGACACGTCGGACGTGGACGCCGCCGTCGGCGCCGCCAAGGACGCCTTCCCCGAGTGGTCCCGTGCCACCCCGATGGAGCGTGCCGGCGCGCTGAACAAGCTCGCCGCGATCCTGGAGGCACGCGCCGAGGACTTCGCGCAGGCCGAGACCGCGCAGGCGGGCAAGCCGATCAAGCTGACCCGCGAGTTCGACGTGCCGGGCACGATCGACAACGTCTCCTACTTCGCGGGCGCCGCGCGCTCCCTGGAGGGCAAGGCGTCCGGCGAGTACACGGGCGACCACACCTCCTCGGTCCGCCGCGAGGCGATCGGCGTGGTCGGCTCGATCGCGCCGTGGAACTACCCGCTGCAGATGGCGGCGTGGAAGATCCTCCCGGCGATCGCCGCGGGCAACACGATCGTCCTCAAGCCCGCCGAGATCACCCCGCTGACCTCGCTGATGTTCGCGCAGGCGTGCACCGACGCCGGGATCCCCGACGGCGTCGTCAACGTGATCACCGGCAAGGGCCGCACGGTCGGCGAGTACCTCATGGCGCACAACGACGTGTCCATGATCTCGTTCACCGGCTCGACCGGCGTCGGCAAGCGCGTCGCCGAGGTCGCGATCCAGACCGTCAAGCGCATGCACCTCGAGCTCGGCGGCAAGGCCCCGTTCGTGGTCTTCGACGACGCCGACCTCACGGCCGCGGTGCACGGTGCGGTCGCCGCGTCGCTCATCAACAGCGGCCAGGACTGCACGGCCGCGACCCGGGCGTACGTCCAGCGGCCGCTGTTCGACGCGTTCGTCGAGGGTGTCGCCGAGCTGTACGCCGCGGTCCGCCACGGCGACACGCTCGACCCGTCCACCGACAACGGCCCGCTCGTGTCGCGCCGCCAGCAGGAGTCGGTGGCCGGCTTCATCGACCGCGCCCGCGGCTACGGCGCCAAGATCGTGGTCGGCGGCGAGATCCCCGGCGGCGACCTGGCGAGCGGCGCGTTCTACCGCCCGACGCTGGTCACCGGCGTGGCCCAGGACTCGGAGATCGTGCAGGACGAGATCTTCGGCCCGGTCCTGGTCGTGCTGCCGTTCGACAGCGACGAGGAGGGCATCCGCCTCGCCAACGACACCCCGTACGGCCTCGCGGCCTCGGCGTGGACCCGCGACGTGTTCCGGGCCGGCCGCGCCACCCGCGAGATCCAGGCCGGGTGCGTGTGGGTCAACGACCACATCCCGATCATCAGCGACATGCCGCACGGCGGCTACAAGGCGTCCGGCTTCGGCAAGGACATGTCGCAGTACTCGTTCGACGAGTACACCAACGTCAAGCACGTGATGTACGACATCACCGCGGTGGCCGAGAAGGACTGGCACCGCACGATCTTCGGAGACCGGTAGAGGCCCGAGGGGCCCTCCCCTCGGACACACGACCAGCATTCGCACCGGCCGTTAGCGGGACGGCGGCTTCGGCCGCCGTCCCGTCGCTTCCGGCTACGTAGCAAGGCACTTGAACTATGAGCGAGCAGCAGCGGGCCGGCGCCTCCGGTGACGTCAATCTGGTGGGCCTGAGCAAGAGCTTCGGCAGCAACACCGTCGTCCAGCCGACCGATCTCACGATCCCCGCGGGGTCGTTCTTCGCCGTCCTCGGTGCGTCCGGGTGCGGGAAGACGACGACGCTGCGGATGATCGCGGGGTTGGAGGAGCCGTCGTCGGGTCAGGTGCTGATCGGTGGTGCGGACGTGACGGGGCTGCCGCCGTACAAGCGCCCGGTCAACACGGTGT